>JBNKUI010000063.1:0-301796 GCA_050298535.1 Saprospiraceae bacterium | reverse complement strand
CACGAGTATCTTTAAAAAGACTATCTCTCGACACTTCCACTACAAATGAAATATCCATGGAGTCTGCGTATTCCCAATTCAGACTCAGATAACCTGAATTTGAATTGAGCTCAGGCTCATTCAAGAATGTAGGAGCTGGTATGCCCTGAGCCATTAATCTTCCCGGCGTCAGAAATGAAATTAGAAGGCAAAATTTGAGAATCGTTACAGATATGTGCCTGACAATAGTCTGCGGGCAGATTGACTTGTCCTTATAACAATAAAGAAGTAAGTAACTCCCAAAAACTGATGGGGTGGTCATCATAATTGATCACTATCTTTTTGGGGATTAATTGTAGGAAACCGATTCGCGAGGATAGCGGAGAAACAATGGTCTGTTGTCAAATCCAACCTCTGTATACAAATGAGAAAACTTCTCCTGACCTTCTAAATTTATCAGCACATCCCCCTCACAGATCTTGAGCACATATCTGATCATTCTTTCATCCAGGCCTTCGGTTTTCAGACCTTGATCAGCAGCGTAATAGACTAGAATAGAGGCCGGAAAATATCCGTTCATTCCTGTCTTGTTGACAATTGCCACACTGGCTATCTGTGTACCCTTTGCATACATTAAGAGTACAAAACCACCTGAATAATCATCGTGATTCATGGCATATTGCATAGCTCGCTCTACTGCTTTCCGCTCTATAGTTTCCAGTGGAAGATTCGACTGCACAAACTCAGCTATTTTAGCAACCTGAACCTCTGAAAGGGGGTCGAAGGGAGTAAATAATTTGTATGTGAAATCAGACATCTATATACCTTGACTTTCGTAATATTTAAATATCTCAAAATCAGTTCAATAAGATCATACTGTATCATTGACAACATGAAATTCTCAGCTGGAAATGAAACGGTTTCTATCGAAACAAATCTCAAATGTAACGCGAAAATACAAAAATAGTTTCTATAGAAACAATCGACAGGGAGAGTCACCATTTTGTCCAAAACAACCGAGCACGATTTTGACTAAGGATTACTCACTTCTTCTGATGACGTTATGTCTGTTGCTGCTGTAATGATCGGAGCAGCCGAGACATCATCAATTCCGAGAAAATCAATTATGGTATCGAAAGCATTGCGTAGATCTTCTAAATCGTCGTCTGAGAGAGATTTGAGTTTGACCGCTACGATTTCATGTAATGGCTCAGGTGCTTCTCGAAGAAGTTCCGCACCCTGTGCTGTAAGTACGATATATCCGACTCTTCGATCATTTTCACTAGGCAATCTAGCCACCAGACCTTTGCGCTCCAGACGTGCAATGATACCCGTAACCGTGCTGGCATTGAGTTGCAGAAAGGATTTTATCTCTTTGTGAGTAGCCTTATAATTGGGAGCTTCACTTAAGAAGTTGAGGCAGAGAAGCTGCGGAATTGATACACCGTATTCCTTTTCGATTCGCTTGCTCTCCAGGTTTACAGAGCGTACGATTTGACGAATACTTATGAGGACATCCGTATAGCGCATACTTAACTTTAACTAGCAATCGAAACTAAGCATTTTTTTCGGAGGAAAGATGCCATAACGAAAAGATCCGAATGCCACTGACATTCGGATCTTGTTGGAAATCAAATAATTCTAATTACTAAACTATATAGACTATCTACTGCTCGAAATCATTAGTTTTTGGGTAGTACTAATCTGACGTGGAGACTCCATTCGGTAGAAGTACGTACCGGGTCTTAACTTGCTAGCCAGATTGTCTTCTGTGGTTCTGTATTGTCCGGGAGCCCTGTTTCCCTCATTCAATTCATATACCACACGTCCTGAAATATCAAATATTTTGATGCGGACATTACTGCTTTCCCTCACGATATATTCGAAGGTAGTACCTTCACTTACAGGATTTGGGAAGTTGCGGATAGCTGTCAGCTCGCTGCGTTTCCAGTCCCGGCTTGAGACCGTTTCCCCTTCAAAGAATGTGAGCGCATAGTCAAAGGCCTGAGGTCCAATTTTCTTACCCAGCATTCTACCAGGCACGTCATCAATAGGGGGATGAATACCGCCCCACAGTCTGGACAAACTTGCCTGATCAGAGGCATCACGATAGGTAGCCCACTGCAATTCCAAATCAATGGATGGACCTTCCTCAAAAACCAGAAATTCATTCTGAGGTGCATCAAAAATCCCCATACCTCCAGGAAAATAAGGATCACCTGTGATAAGAGTCATGACCTCTGCTGCAGCCCTGGAGAAAGTTGAATGTCCTGATATGTACCCCGCAAAGGGAGGTGTAATAAAAGAAGGCTGCTGATATGGCCACCAGTTTTCAGCCAAGATCCAGTCCACACCGGCATTCGAATTCTCATCTGTGAGCGCTGAAGGTCCTCGCCAGGCATATAGCTTAATCTTTCCCACATGCTCACTACTATCACCTGCGAGCGCATCTCCTTCTTCCACTACTTCGATATGTCCTTCGATCAGGGGAAGGCCACCTTTGTGATACGATAATTTACTGGTATCTGAGCTCTGACCCAGCGCTGCCATTCCACGAATGGCAGAGATGGGTCGAATAAAATCATAGTATGATTTGATGCCCCAAACTGATACTGCTACATCATGCATTGCACCACCCAGGATCAAATAAGACTTCACATCCCATTCCAGATCGTCGACAATGTCACCCTGCCCTTCAAAGCGCTTTTCAAAGGAAGGATGGTCGCTCACATAGTTTAGTATGGTAAACCAGTGACCGGGAGGAGTTTCTGATCGCGGTCCATCAGCCCAAAACTCAGCCAACACCCGACCGAAGTCTCCCATGGGCACCATTTGTGGTTCATAGGGCTGACCCGTTGCTGGGTTTACTGCATATCCGGTATCTGTCACACCTCCATCCAGGAAATTGTAAAACTCACGCATTTCTTGTTCTGTCTCAGGCAGACTACTGAGGTTACCCAAAGATCCAGGAGAAATATCGACCATGACACCACTGGCAGGATCAAGATGTCCTGACCACACTGCCACTAATGCAAAGTTCCATTTATAATAATCTTCTAGACCTGTAAGTGTGGCTGTATCCAACGTGGGAGGTGCACCCGGGTTATGGTATAGGTAATACTCATTCGTGTCTTTTTGTGCTACTTCCAGATCAGCTTCCGTCAATGAAAAGGGTGTCACTTTTCCCCAGTGTGGATTTAAGAATCTTCTTGCGGGATTTCCATTAATCGCCAATGGTTGCCAATGATTCAGATCGTAAAGACCCGGTGCCCCTGGTAACTCAGGTTGCAAAGGATCGTTTACCGGTGCATAGAATGCATCGGAGTGTCCATAATTTGTGGCCTCGTCTGCGTAATCAACAAATCCGAACTCCATACAACTCAAGGCGATATAATTTCCAAGAGCTGCCGGTACTCCGTTGGTATAGTCAGTCTCAGTATATGAAGTATCATATCCAAGAGCTATCATCAATGAATCCAGAGCGGGCAGCGTCGTCGCTGCTCCAGGAGAATTGGCAAATCGGTGCTTCAACAATCGGTAAGCCGCATAGCTAATCGCCTCATTTCTGGCTTCTTCGATATTTAAGGTATCATTTGCAATCACCCCATCATACAAGAAATCATAGTCTCCTACGTGATTTCCCAGAAAGAAGGGCTTTGCTTTCGTATCATACACTGCCCAGGCATCATACATTACTGCTGATACATGAAAAAGATTTCGGGAGTGTACAGTGGGACGACTCACATCCTTCCGAATCGCCTCCAGCAGTTGTTCGTTCCACTGCCGGGCAACAGACTGCTGCCCGAAAATGGGGACTAATGAGCAAATAGTAATGAATAAAGTAAAGAATTGTTTCATATGTATAGAGGTTATGTTTGAACGTTTAAGCCACAAAATAGGCAGAACAGGTGGCCAATTGGAATCAATTTGTATCAAATCGGCTAATTAATTGATTAACCAGCGCTTGACGGATTTAAAAAAAACACACCGTTGAGCTGTTGTCATGCATTTGGCGCGAATAAGAGTATTTAGTCAAGATTCTCCCACAATCATGCTAAAAGAAAGCTAATATTGTACCAGAAGGTCAACCATTTGACAGTAAACCTGCCAAAATTTGGTTAATCTAACGCAAATTAATTATCTGATCATCAACTTAACTAAGTATGAAACAATTATTAGCCTTTCTTTTTTGCCTAAGTACAACCCTTACATTTGCGCAGGACAACCTGGCCCAGGAAAGTATCACCGGTATCTTTAACAGAACACACGATCAGCTGGGCAGCCTGGCTGAGGCCTTTACCGAAGATCAATACGAATGGAGACCGGCAGATGGCGTACGCTCCGTAGGTGAAGCGATCCTTCACGTCGCTCAGGCCAACTACTTTATCATGATGAACCTGGGATTTGAACTTCCCGAGGGTGTAGACATGATGACTATGGGCTCTATCAAGGGTAAAGAGAACATCATCGCCGCTCTAAACCAGTCTTTCGACTACGCCAAGGATGCCTTTGGCAAAGTAGAAACCGAAAGTCTCGGTGACGAAGTCGAGCTCCCTTTTGGTAAATTTTCCAAATTGAGTGCCATGCTAGTTGTATTAGAGCATTCAGGAGAACACAAGGGTCAATTGATTGCCTACGCCAGATCAAATGGCATCACACCGCCCTGGAGTCAATAAATGAACGTAAGAAGTAATATTCTGGAAGAAGCATCTCGTATTTCGAGGTGCTTTTTTCATTGAACGACTCTTCAACTTAGGTTGACATCAGTCCACCACCTCGACAACCAGTTGATACACTTGATTTGAATTTGTGCCAGAGTATCCACCTGATCTGCAGGATCCACTGCCTTTCTTCCTCAAGACAATTGATGACATAGGGAATCTAGGAGGAGAGATTTATACCAGGCACTGCTCAAACCTCAATTTTTTCATATTTTCAGTCATTTTGATCAACACTTCAACTTTTCTGAAGGATTACTTAGCATTGAAGAATCAACTTTTACATGGAAATTGTTAATCCCAATTGGCCTATCATTGTACTCCTGATAGGTATTATCACAGTCATATTGCTCATCACTGTTGTTCGACTGCATGCCTTTATTTCTCTGGTGCTCGCTGGTGTACTTGTGGGTGCACTTAGTAATCAGTTTCTGCCCGGGTCCGGAGGCAATCATTTTGTGCGTGCTGTCGAGCTTACAATGACGGAGCTGGGTACGACAGCGGGCAAGATCGCCTGGGTCATCGCCCTTGCTGCAATTCTGGGTGTGGCATTAACCCTCAGCGGTGCTGCAGAGAAAATCGTTATTAAGTTTCTGGATGTCATGGGTGAAAAGTATGCTGCAGGTGCTTTACTTATCAGCGGTTTCATTCTAAGTATACCCGTCTTCTTCGACACGGTCTTCTTCCTGCTGGTCCCAATCGCCTATTCAATGGGACGTCGCATGAAGAAAAACTATGTTCTTTATGTATTGGCCGTTTCCGTTGGAGGAGCGATCACTCACACCCTGGTACCTCCAACTCCAGGTCCCTTGATTATTGCAGAGGAGCTAGGACTCAATCTGGGCATTGTCATTGTAGTGGGACTTCTGGCTGGTATCTTACCAGCAATTGTTGGCTACTACTTTGCGCGCTATATCAGTAAAGGCAGTGACATTAGCCCTCCCTCCTTTGAAAAAGAAGAAAAGACACTCGATGAATCTCAACTACCTGGTTTTACAGCGGCAATATTACCCATTGTCATTCCATTATTCTTAATAATCCTCGCTTCAGCAAAAAACTACATCGCATCACCTGAGAGTTCTCTAGCGCTCATCATCGATGCGGTTGGCAATAAGAATGTCGCCATGCTGACCGGTGCTATCATTGCTGTTTGGGTCTTAGCCAAGCAGAAAAATTGGGGTATGACAGCATTGGCCAAAGCTATGGAAAAACCCCTTGAGATTGCGGGTGTAATCATCCTTATCACCAGTGCAGGCGGAGCTTTCGGAGGTATGATTCGTCACACAGGCATCGGTGAGTGGATCAGTTCACTAGCTGAAAGTGGATTTGAAATCAACTATATTTTACTGGCGTGGATTATTTCCGCTCTTATGAAAATTGCACAGGGCTCGAGTACCGTGGCAATGATTACTACCGCGGGAATAATTGTGTCATTGACCACCGGTGGTGCCATTGATCTTCCATATCATCCTGTCTATTTATTTCTGGCGATAGGATTCGGATCTGCCTTTGTTTCCTGGATGAATGATAGTGGTTTCTGGGTCATATGCAAACTCAGTGGATTTACCGAAAAACAAACTCTTAAGTTTTGGACCACTACCTATGCCCTGATTGGTCTGGTGGGTCTCTTTGAAACGCTGTTGTTTAGCAAAATAATTCCACTAGTATAGAGAAGGATTGAAACGGTCGGAGATTAACACAGCCTATCTACGTGCATCCGCATTTTTTGAGAAAAATTGCTGGACTTTACCTCCCAACCCCAAATGGGACATCACTGATTTTGGGTTAGGTGATTTCAAAAAGTATGGTCTAGTGCTGATAAATTTGGCAGAAGAACCTGAGTACTGTGAAAAACTGATGTATGCTGAGGCAGGGCAAACCACACCGATGCATATGCACAAGATCAAAAAGGAGGATATCATAGTACGGACAGGACGCATGCAATTCATCCTCTGGCATGGGCTACCCGATGAATCAAGAGTGGGTAAATCTTTCCCGATAAACCGAAACAACACAACCGTAGAGGTATTCAATGGTAATTCCTTAATCCTGGAAGCGGGAGAGCGTATTACACTGACACCTGGAATCTATCATGAATTTGCTCCGGTCTCCTCTCAATGCATCATTGGTGAAGTTTCTACGGCCAACGATGATCTGCACGACAACTTCTTCATCAATCAAGATATTGGAAGATTTTCTAAGATAGTAGAAGATGAAACTGCCTTGGTCACCTTGCTTAGCGAATAGATCCTGTCGTCTCCCAAACTTTTTTGGCTTGTTAGATTCAGATCTCGAATTCACTATACCACGAAAAATGTTTTCTAATCACCTCCTCCTTTCGATCTCGAATGTACTCCAGATAAGTCTTTGCTATCGGAGACAACTTTTTATTCTTAAGCCAGATTAATCTCCAATGAGTAATAATGGGTAATCCCTCAGAAGGTATGATAAACAGTTGATCATTGAATAATTCATTCCTTAACCCTATTAGTGGTAGAATAGAATAACCAAGGCCAGCGATCACAGCTTGTTTCACTGCTTCATTAGAGGTAAGTTCGATACTTTTTCTTTTCCTTGGATTCCTAAAATACGCTTCCATAGCTCCTCGTGTTGCCGATCCATCTTCCCGAAAAATTAAAGGCGATTCTTCTAAAACTTTCGGAGTACTGGCTACCATATAGAGTTTGTTCTCTAATAGCAATTCTTCCTCAATCAACAACTTTTCAGGAACTACCGAAACCAGTGCAAAGTCCACCTCATTATTCTTAATATTCTTCAAAACCTCCTTCTTATTACTAACATCTAAAGTGAGATCTATGCCTGGAAATTCACGAATGAATTCACTCAGAAAATATGGAATGACATATTTACCTGTCGACGCGGAAGAAATAGTAAGCTTTCCGGTAAGGAGACCCTCGTATTCCCTGGTCTTATATTTAAGCTCCTCTGCTTCACTTAATATATTTGTTGCGATATCGGCAATAGATCTTCCAAAATCAGTCAAACATGTTCTCCTTCCAATCTTTTCTGTTAACGGTATGTCAAATTGATTTTGAAAATTCTTGAGCTGAATGGAAAGAGCTGGTTGAGTCATATATAGTTGTTCGGCGGCTCTGGTAATACTCTCCTGACGCGCTACCTCCAAAAATATTTCCAGCTGATGTAAAGTGAAATTCATAGAATCAAGTTCAATTCAATATTTTAGAGCATTAAATAGTAGCACTACCAGACCTTAATTTCTTGAGGACACTTTCCTTGAAAAGGCTGGTGTCGATTGTTTCTAAAAAGCACAGTAACAAGAATACACACTTTCGGACACTTGTCGAGCTCCCAATACAGATATCTTTCCACCAAAGCCCATGATCGGAGTCTAATCTTACATCACACGATTCCAGTGCACCCTATATTACTTTCCACCACTTTTACAGCTTCATGACACGATTTGGCATAGGTACTGCAAGAGGTCTCTTCCCTTACATATTATATAATATTGTAATGTGTAGTTTATTATTTACCATAATATTAAGCATTTAAAGTCGAAGGCATACAAGATAAGATTTCACTTTTGAAATTCTTTCAATACTCAGTAACATAAATTTAATTTATGGCAAACATAAGTATTATATATTTAAATATATTAGTCATTTGAGACATCTTTGCCGTCGAAATTAATCAAATACAGATATCATTAAATAACCACAATTAAAAGATTGAATATGACTGGTATAAGTCAACAGCTAAAGAAAGTCTTCAAAGTAGAAAAATCTCAGATTAAATCCATTTTACAGATTTTCTTAGTAGTTCTATTTCTTGGGTCCTGGATAGGTATTTGCTTCATAAATAACCTATTTATAAGAGAAGCAATAATATGTTCCTCAATCATTAGCAGCATACTATTCTTCCATGCCAGTAAACAAGAAAATATTTAATCGAAATCTAATTATTTCACAGAAATAAAAACTAAATGCAATTAAAATTTATGGAAACACTAACATTAGATCAAAAGACTAAGCTAATCGAAGGCTGTTTTGACCCTTCTGAAATTGGTGGATCACTCCTTCAGATTATTGACGAACAAATAAATCGATACAAACTCAAGAATCTTAGCAATTGGATCAAAGACCATGGTTGTGATCAGGATAGTTACTATCAAAAGATAGCCGAGTTGGAGGCGAAAAAGAGCGAAATAAAATCGCTACTGAAAGAAGCAAAAATGTCCAGTTGCCACCTTCATGTCAGACATCATATGGAAATTTCGCTCAGTCATGATAACTAAATAAGAAGTCCTTTAATCATTTTTAATTAATCGTCGAAATTTATCAAATGCTTAAGGAATTAAATTTACCTTTTAAAGAAACTCATAAGGTTCCAAAAGCCACAAAAGTTGCAGTTGCGATGGGAGATGGAATTGGTCCTGAGATTATGGAAACCACCTTGCAAATACTTATGCAGGCAGGTGCTCAGATTGAACCGGAATTTATTGAGCTGGGAGAGAAGGTTTATCTTGATGGCAATACAGCAGGAATTGCGAAAAAAACCTGGGATATTATCAAGCGTAACAAGGTGATCCTCAAGGCACCCATTACAACGCCTCAAGGGAAAGGATATAAAAGCCTCAATGTCACCTTGAGAAAATCTCTTGGACTATTTGCCAACGTGAGGCCCGTAAGTGCCCTGGATCCCTTTATCCATACGGGTCATCCTAATATGGATGTTGTGATTATACGAGAAAACGAGGAAGACCTATACGCAGGTATTGAACACCAACAGACTCAAGATGTGGTGCAATGTCTGAAATTGATCACTCGTCCTGGATGTGAGAAAATCATTAGGTATGCTTTCGAATATGCACAAGCCTATGGAAGAAAGAAAGTTACCTGCATGGTAAAGGATAACATCATGAAGCTTACCGATGGATTGTTTCATCGCGTGTTCAATGAGTTGGCTTCGGAATATCCTCGCATTGAAACAGATACGCAAATTATTGATATTGGAGCTGCCAGGCTCGCGACTCGTCCAGAGCAATATGATGTTGTGGTTACCTCTAATTTATATGGCGATATTATATCGGACATCGTCGCTGAAAAGGCTGGCTCTGTCGGACTGGCAGGATCAGCTAATATTGGCAAAGAAATCTCCATGTTTGAAGCCATACATGGATCCGCTCCTGACATTGCAGGGCAAAATATTGCCAATCCCTCCGGACTAATCAATGCAGCTGTCATGATGCTGGCAAATATTGGACAATCCGAAATTGCTGATAAAGTAAAAAATGCCTGGCTGACCACTATTGAGGAGGGCATCCATACGGCCGATTTCTACAAGGAAGGTTGGAGTAAGCGGAAAGTGGGGACCAAGGAATTTGGCGAGGCCATAATTTCTAGACTAGATCAAAAGCCTTCAAATTTCACTCCAAGTCAACTTGCAAAAGGCTCGGGAAAGATTTCAATTAATGAATACCAGCGATCCAAAACAGAAAAAGTGTTAGTAGGTGTTGATGTATTTATTGATTGGCAAGGATCTAATCCCGAAGTCATTGGCAATGATCTAGAAAATCTTTGTATGGATCAAATGAAACTAAAAATGATAACGAATCGTGGTGTAAAGGTGTATCCCGAGGGGCAGGAGTATACCTACTGTACTGATCATTGGCGATGCAGGTTCGTGGGATCAGAGACAAAATCAAAGGGAAATCCAGTCCACTACCAACCCATAAGCTTTGAACGTCTATTGCATCTACTAGGCACCTTACACCAGGCAGGATTTGATGTCATAAAAACCGAGAATCTGTATGAATTTGATGGATCACGCGGCTTTTCTTTAGGTCAAGGTGAATAATAAATTAAATCACGTAAATAAATCTAAAATCTTTAGGATATGGTTATTTCAGTTTCGAATACGATCACTCACAAAGCTTGCTGTGAAAAGTCGTTAGGTAATCCCATAGAATTAGAACATACAGTTTTACAGCAACTAAAGAAAATGGGACTATCTTCAAATGATGTAAAAAGAAATAAGGAAGGGCATCTGGTGCTGGCAAAACCAGAAGATCTAAAATTACATACCTTACTATTACAATTGGAAGCCCTGGGGCTAGATATCAAATTGACCAAGCAAACACTTATCGAGATTTGCTGAAAAATTATTGGGGGCATAATCAACTTCATATCCCCAGCACGTCACTCTTGTCAGAAAGAATAAAAGTGACGTGGTAGGGCATATGTTGACTCAGGTTTGAAACGAGTGAAAATCACAATCAACTTTTCCATCAATTTATGGAAGCCGGGGTGATAGCCGGACAGTATTTTATTTGACGAATATGTCACCATATCATTAGAGCAAAGAATCTTGCAGTGAATAAGGGCTGGAAACATAGGGTCAAGAAGCTTTTTCACCATCCACGAGAGCTAGGGTTTGGCCGGAGTAGCGACTAAGTAGAGTTTTGTTTAGAGGTCTCATAGATTGTCTGAGTCATTTGCATCAGCTCCTCGCCCCAGCAATCATCGACACTCTTTGCACTAACGCGGGAACATCCATATATGGTCTGGATTCTATTTCCGTTCATAAAATCTATTTGGACCCTCACTTTAAAGTACATTCAAAGCAGAAACCGTCGACTGCACCATACAAGGCATAGCTCTGAAGGGTCTTTCATACGGGCTGTGATCAGGATCAGTGCCCATTCCGTGGAATAGCCTTAACTTCATGATCAGCATCAATTCGCTTACTATGAAGATCAGATGGATAATCATCCTCCTATCAGTTACTTTACTAACAATCCCCTCTTTCACCCAAACATTCGCCCCTACACCAGCTGCCGATGTCAAAACATGGCCGTCTGACATGCCCTGGTGGAAGCGAAACAATTTGCGGGTGATGCAAACCAACTTACCTGCATACGAGGCGCAGCTGAACGTAGACTCACTCATTATTGATTTAGTGCGTTTTTCGGTAAACACACTTATCATTAATGGAGGAGGCATTATGGCCTTCTATGATACGCAACTTGAAAATCAATATACTAATCCATATATGCAGCCCGGGATGCTCCACCGGGTTATTGAGGAATGTCACAAAAGAGATATCCGGGTCATCACCCGTTTTGATTTTAGTCGATTTCACGAGAGCATATTTGAAAAACACCCGGACTGGAGCTATATATCACCGACTGGAGATCGTATCACTAACGATGACATGTACCTGGCATCAATCAATGCGCCATATGTACAGGAAATGTCTATCCAGATAGTCGAGGAGGTCATGGATTCTTTTCTCATCGATGGGATTTTCATCAATATGCCGGGATACCATACCCGAAATGCATATGAAGGTACTTACCATGGTATTGACCAAAACGAATATGACAAATCCCGATTCAAAGAATGGAGTAATGGATTAGACCTTCCAACCGAAGAGAATCCTGACGACCCTGTGTTCAAGAAATATCAGGAGTTCAAAGCATTCACTGCAGATGACTGGATCAAGAAGATTCATGATGCGGTAAAGGCCAAAAATTCGCAAACAGCGATTTGCACCTATATGGACGACTATGTAGACATTATCCGGCACGAGAGTCAGACACACGGCCTGCCTTACTTTCCTTATAATGCCTTTGATAATGTGACCAGTGCCGGCTTATCACATCCCAATCACATTGTCAGTAATGCCAGTATTCAACAGATATCCTTTCAATCTCGGTACAATGCCATTGAACCTGAAGAAACCATCATTCGTCTTGCAGAAAATCTCGCAGCTGGCTCAGGCTTAGATATGAGTTTGATGGGTGATTTCAGAGATTATGAAGACGAACGAAACTTTCCCGCCTGGGAAGCGATGTATGCGCATCATAAGAAGTTTGAACCTTATTTTGGCAAGTACACTTCACCCGCAGAGATTTGTATCATCAGTCCGGGTTATTGGCCCGGCGGAGAAACTGCTGAGGAATATCGGGGGATTCAACTCATGTTAAAGGAATCGCACCTTGCCTTTGATATTATAGAAGCAGAAGAAATACCAGAATTAAAGGAACGACTAAGTGCCTATCGCGTTCTCATTCTGCCTCAAATAGAAAATCTACCCGAAGCATCCATTTCTTTTTTAAAGGATTTAATGGAAAATGGCACGACAATCATTGCAACAAATCAAACGCTACATCAAAACAAAAATGGCCTCTTAGACCTATTTGGTGCTAAGGTCAGACATTCTGAATTTGAAGGAAGTGGGTATTATTTAAATCCCAGGAGAAAACAAGTCTGGAACCGCTTTCAAAAACAGGAACTGTTATTTTGGAAATATAATTTGGGAAAATATGATTTCACCGCAGCCGATGAAAAACTACTCCCCATTTATACTCCGGGACGACCAGGACCACCAGAGAAAATAGGTGGACATCAATATAGTGGATACCACGCGGTTGCAATTAAGGCACATGGCAAAGGTGCCGGAGTATTGCTGCCTATCAACTTGGGACGCATATATTACCGCTATGGATATGAGCAGCATAAGGATATCTTGCTCGACCTTATTGACATCACCTACCCTCAGGCTTACGACCTAATACAGACTGACGCCCACGAGCGGGTAGAAATCGTCCCACAATACTACACTGAGAACTTACCAAAAAACATAGACAAAGATGAACCGGATGGATTAATCATTCACCTGATTAATCTGACAGGCTTCAGTGGCAATACTTATTTTAGCCCACTTGAAATCGAAAATATTCATTTTAGAGTCCGTGTTAATTTCACACCGAAAACTATCTATTCGATGGTTAAGGAAAACGAAATTCCATTTACCTATGAAAATGGCCACGTTCTATTTAATCTTGATCACTTTGCCCAGTTTGATGGATTGATCATACCTAAAGAGTAGTCAATCGAATAATAAACCATCTATTATTTTTATTAAAAGACTATATATCCCGGCTATGCAAAAAATATTTTCCATTCTACTCCTTTTTGTATGCCAGCAGGCAATGGCTCAGGTGTACTATGACCCTGCGAGTTATACTGAGATTAGGAAATGCATAGATCTTCTGCAAGAGTCATACAGAAAATATCGAGCAGATGTATCAGCATTTAAAATCCAGGTTCTCTATCAACCCAACGACACCGAGATCAGTAGTGAATCATATCTCATCGACCGGGATGAGAACCTCATCACGATGAGCATATCCAGTGCAGTAGGAGGATATTATGGGGCCATGGATATTGCAGAGTCGATGGCGATAGATCATTTGCAATCCATCACTTCGGGACTGACGGAACCATCCTTTGAAGTGCGCGCTATAAAATACAATCTCCCCTGGAGTCCCTACCGTGAAAGTCAGAGTATGGAATATCATCTAGAGGACTGTAGGGATATTTCGTATTGGGAAAGATTCCTGGACATGATGCAGGATAACAGATTTAACACGCTGCTACTCTACAATAAACATCCTTTCAATTATATGGTCCGGATCCCTGAATATCCATCAGCTTGCACATTTTCAGATGCTGAAATGGAGGAATGGGAGCGTTTTTGGAACCAGCTTTTTGCGATGGCGAAGCAAAGGGGGATTGAAGTTTTTGTGGTCAATTGGAATATTGTCATTCCCAAATCTATGGCGGATGCACATGAATTAAAGGAATATAATGATCTTTCAGAAACCACCATTGACTATACGAGAAAATGCATAACCGCTACTATTGATAAGTATCAAGACCTTTCAGGCCTGGGAGTCACTCTTGCTGACTGGATGAACGGACAGACACCCGAAGAAAGAGAAGAATGGATTTATCAAACTTTCGTGGAGGGCATGAAAGCAGCCAAACGACCGGTAAAATTTTTACACAGGGCGGTACTCTCTGGTTCATCAGATGCGATGCGAGAGATGCTGGACAAATCGGATCTAGCCTACACCACCTTGACCGAAGTAAAGTTTAATTGGTCACATGGGCACTCATCACCCAAGTTGATGATTACACATGCCAGTGAGTCAGGGGAAGTAAATACTGGTTTTTGGCAACCTACACCTGACAATTTCCGCATTCAATGGATGATCCGAAATGAGGATTTTTGGATCTTGCGATGGGGAGACCCAGATTTTATCCGTACACACATTGCCAATAATGATGCCCCTTACGTGAATGGCTATCACATAGGATCCGAAGGATATATTCCAGCCTATGATTATTTCACCCGGGACAATAACGATGCGTCGTGGAAATATGCATTTGAAAGACAATGGCTTTTCTATGCCACCTGGGGTCGACTTCTATACAATGTGAATACTTCCGATCAGATTTTTGAAAAAATGGCCTCAGATAAGTACGGATCCAACCATGGACCTTTATTGGTTGACGCTTTCAAGCATGTGAGCAGGATGCCCTTACGGCTAGCTACATTTTTCAAAGCCACCTGGGACTACACTT
The DNA here is from genome assembly GCA_050298535.1 of Saprospiraceae bacterium. GTDB lineage: Bacteria > Bacteroidota > Bacteroidia > Chitinophagales > Saprospiraceae > JABDMH01. The sequence goes on along the minus strand of JBNKUI010000063.1, from coordinate 286,684 downwards.
TGTACTCGGAAGGATTTATGGCACCAATGCATGCCGAACGATACGGAATAAATGACAAAGTGCATCCTTTTATTTCCATTGATGAATTAATTCACCACCAAACACTTGACACCTCATACCTTTCCATCATCGACTACGTCAAAATGCTGGAGAAGGGACATAGCCCACCCGCCAATGTGACAACACCAGATGAATTAGCAAATCAGTTAATTGCCGATTCTCAACGGGGAGAAATGCTTGCTAGTCAAATTGAACAAAAAACGCGTAATATTTCTTTTGAGTTACAACAAGAACTGGCCGACATACATATCTGGTCAGGTCTGGGAAAGTATTTCGCCACCAAAATCAAAGCAGGGATCCTATTGGCCAGAGGTCGTATGACTCAAAACGCAGAGGACAAAAAGGAAGCCGTTAAATACCTGGAAGAATGTCTCGACATATGGAGAAAGCTCAGCTACATCGGCGATCAACACTATCGTCGGGTGCCTTACTGGGAGAGCCGGGTATTTGGCTTTGAAGACATATCTCTTAATTACTTTTCCTGGTCGCATCTGACACCACAGGTGGAACGTGATATCCGTATTGCCTCTGAGTAACACCGTCTTTTCAGCGCCATAACAATTGCCATTTGTTTGTACCTTGTCGACCATCGATGCAGGGTCATCTGAAAATACATGACATGAGATATACGTTTACCCTATTGGTACTGCTTATAGCAACATTCCTTTTCTTTAGCTGCATTGAGACCAGCCCTTCTCAACAGAAGGGGAATGCTCAATCAATTTCCCAGGAAAACGAGTCCTGGATCTCACTCTTTAATGGCAATGATCTCAATGACTGGATCGCTAAAATCCATCACTATGAGTCGGGGGACAATTTTGGAAACACCTTCCGGGTAGAAGATGGCATAATCAAGGTTCGCTATGATCAATATGGTGAGGATTTCAATGATCGGTTTGGACATTTGTATTATAAAACACCTTTTTCTCACTATCATCTTGTGGTAGAATATCGCTTTACGGGGGAGCTATTCCCAGGTGCTCCCGAATACACACTCTTGAATAGCGGTGTAATGTTTCACTCCCAGGATCCCAGCACCATGCCTAAAGAACAAAACTGGCCGATCTCCGTCGAGCTACAGTTTCTAGCTGGTCTGGGCGATGGTGAGCCTCGAGCTACGGGCAACATGTGCTCACCCGGTACGCATGTAGAATACAAAGGGGCACTAGTGGAGGATCATATCATTGAGTCCTCTGCAAAAACCTATGACAAAGATGCCTGGGTTCGCGCTGAATTGATTGTATTGGGAGATTCTTTAGTCACTCATATCATCGAGGGAGATACGGTACTACAATACTCAAAACCTCAAATCGGAGGTGGTGTTGTGGAAAGGTATGATCCTAAGGTTAAGATAGATGGCACACCACTGAAGGAAGGGTACATTGCACTGCAAAGTGAAGGTCAGCCGATTGACTTTCGTAAAGTAGAAATAAAATTACTCGAAGATTAACTACTCTTCTGTAACACTCTTTCTTGTAATATCCATCATAATACCCACCCGGTACTGAATTCGACTCAAGGGATAGACCCTATTTCCAAAATTCACCTGGGACATACTATGAGCGAAACTTAATCCAAAAACTGTTTTCAAACTTTTATTTATAGAGTGTTCCACAAAAAACTCAATAGATAAGAAGCTCAGATTTCGGTCAAATGATGTTGTCTGCAACTCAAACGCACTTGTATTGAAGCCGTCAATGATTCTTAGAGCATTAATCTTTGTGACACGTTGGTACTCATACCCAATGACTCCACCGGCAGCCCATACCCCGTAATCCCTTACCAGACCTATACCCAGAGGAACACTGAGATAATTACTTTCCATCCCCAAGTCATATGGATGACCGTGTACGTTATATACGCTGAACAATTCATAGGTTTTTAATCCTGCAGATAAAAAAAATTGATCACGAATAAATTTTTGATAGCGCAACCCTATCCCGGCACGAACGAGATCCGTTGCACCCGAAGTCTTTAATGATTGAACAGCAGGAGGTACCGGGCCATGCGCAATAAACAAGTCAAGGCCGAAGGACTGTTGTGCAGAGACAGTAATTGTACTCAGAAGTACAAGGCCAATAAAGAGTGTTCGCATCTTGGGTAGTATTTACTTCAACTTTTCACAGAAAAGCCATTAATCCCATTTTCATATCAAATCGATTTAGACTGAAAATGCGATTTTCGGCTCTCAATTTTCCAATACCATGCTGGTAACCTATACCAAGGACAGAATAAATAAATTGATTAATTTTTCTGCGAAATTCAATTTCTGTAGCAATACTAAAATGATCTATTTTTAAATTCTGATTATGAATCTGATCAATGGATCCAAACAGATCCTGACCTTCAATAAAATACACGTCGTAATCATGTAAAAAAGACCAGTCAACACCTGAGGCGACAGCAATTTGCCATTTTTCAATAGGTTTTACAAAACCCAGTAAAAGAGGGATACTGGACAGACTCGTATGAACCACAAAGCGGTCACCACTTCCATCCACTTGATATGTCGAACTCAGATTTAAGAATTTAAATCCGGAAGCAATAAATATGTTTTTCGAAACAAATTGTTCTAATTCAAATCCAAATCCAGATTGGGTTGTCACATTTGGTGCCAGAAGATTGTCAGTTGATATTAGCATGGGTAGTTCAGCCCTGGAAAGAAAAAACTCGGCACTAATACTACATTGGCAAAGGATACTCGTGTGGTAAGACAATAAACCAAGTAAAAGGAGCGTCCGCATGTAGCTGGTTTTTAATAAAAACCGGGTAAAAGCATTTTTATTGCACTTAAGCGGCCCAGCTACGGGAATCAAATGTTAAAGTCAGTCATAAGGTGTATCGGAGTTACATTCTTGATACTAGTAATAGCTTTGCAATTTTTTCCTAAAATTGATCCCCTATCGTGTAGAGGTTTAGTCCCGGTCTTTGAAAAGACAAGGAGCCCAAATCGGATCGAACACCCAAACTACGTAAGAAATATCCCGAGCATCCCAATAGGCCTTGATAGCATCTCCATATGATTCATCACATATGACAGGAATAGGAATATGTACACCTTCCTCCTTTACTCCTGCGAAACCAATTTCGGTGAGGATAATGGGATACTTTTCCTTTACAAAGCCCAGTCCTGGGGTCCACTTATCTACCAAGGCTTTTGGCGTTTTTATGGATACAGCTGACTTACAGATTATATGCCTTCAGCGTCAATGGGTCATCTTCTATAGAGGTGGGTCATGAAGCCCAATTAAAACCTGCAGCGAGAGGAATACATTATCCATCGTTGGCTCCAATGATAACGATCGTTCCTGCATTTATCGCTTTCCAATCGTCCCACGAACGCATACCAAGCTGTCCATTGTGTCGTGGGTTAGCTCTATAGCTCAAGAATGCCACAAGGGATCATTCCCCTATTGGCGGGCTAAACAATGCCGAAATTCAGAGTTCTCCTCCAGATCGGTTTCGTATGATCAGTTTCGAAACAATAGAAATGTGAGGTTGAACGTACTGTTTCAGTCAATGATTAGATGTATCCCCAACTCCCCCGGCCCATGGTATTTCCTGTTTTATCAATTCCGGGTAGCGTTGTGTCCATAGCGACCCACATTTCAGAATGTACATGAAATCGAACCACTGTACCACCCCATTATGCCATTTCCACAAAATATGCCTGGTCTAGTGGCGGTTTTGAGCAGGTAGTCAAGATTACGGGTATTCAGACCCTACTACACCTTCCCCACTCCATCGCCCTCTTCATACTGAAGCACTTATAATCGTGAAAGAGTGGATTGTTGTGCATATAGTGCAACAACTGGACCTAAAAACAAATTAATTAGACATGCACTTCTCATATTTCCATATTTTATTTTATTATTGAAGAGGGATGACTAAATTAATTTTTGTCCAAGAAAATAAGCAACTTAACTATTCAAGCTTGTTCATTCCTCCAACGTACACGTGTAAGAAATTTAAAAATAGTGCTATTGTACTCAATAACGCCCGAACTTCCTTGCCGGGATGCATCTGGGAAGAGTACTAGGCCTAAAAACTAAGTATTATGAAATTCCCACTATTAACTCTTTTAGCGCTAATCCTGACAGGGACATTGTTTTCTCAGCAAATACCCAAAGATGAACTTATACGTCTCACTCCCGAATGGGAAGGTGAGCGATTTGACGACGGCAGGCCAAAAGTTCCCGACGACATCTTGGAACGGATGAAGTTGGTGACACTTGAAGAAGCCTGGGCCGTATTACGGGGAAGTAACTTTAACTATCAGTACGAAGAAGGATGGCTCACGGTCAATCCGCAGAATGTCTTGGTAGGCAGAGCCGTTACCGCCACGTTCATGCCCGGTCGCCCCGATATTCACCGTGTAATCGATGATATCGGTCATAACGAGGAAGGCAGAATTAAGTCGCAAAACTCCTGGCCAGTCGATATGCTTCAACCCGGCGATGTATATGTCGGGGATCAGTTTGGTGCGCATCTGGACGGCCCTACCATTGGCGATAATGTAGGTAATGCTATTTATGCAAACTCAGGAAATGGCTTTGTATACAACGGTGCTATCCGTGATATCAATGGCCTACAAGAGTTGGAGGGTATGACCGCATTTGTAAGAAGTTATCATCCTTCTCACCACCTAAACAATCCCGACAGAAGATTAAATACCACACTGATCTCATTAAACCGTCCTACCAGAATTGGCATGGCTACCGTAATGCCAGGGGATGTGGTACTGGGAAGAGATGGAGGGGTCATTTTCATTCCACCTCATCTAGCCGAACGCGTGGTGACGACATCGGAAATCGTGAGACTACGGGATTTATTTGGTCATACAAGGATTCGCGAGAAGATATATTTAGCAGCTGAAATCGATAACCGTTGGACTGAGGAAATTGAAAAAGATTTTTCACAATGGTTGAATGATCACATAGATGAGTTACCGGTAGCAAAAGAACAAATTCAAAAATTCCTTGAGACGAGAACCTGGTAATCGGTTCCTGATAAAAATAGAACTATGAAAACAAATTCAAGAAGAAACTTTTTCAAGAAAGGTGCCGTAGGAGCTACCCTCGCCACCATGGCACCCTTTGGAACAGGATTAGAAAGTGCCATTAAGAAAACTTCCCTATCATCTGCACCATCTGATCTCAAGATCACTGATGTGAAGTGTGCCTTTATCCGTGGCGGTAATGGCTTATTTGTAAAGATCTACACCAATCAGGATATTTATGGATGTGGTGAGGGTGTGGACGCTACCAGTGGTGCGTATCACCTCGTGAGAAGATTTGGTAGAATGCTCCGCGATAAAAATCCACTGAATGTACATCGACTCTTTGAAGATATCAGACGAGCCGGCGTATTTGCAGGTGCCCAATCAGGTATGTATGTAGCTACCCTTTCTGCGGTGGAAACAGCTCTGTGGGATCTGGCAGGTAAAGCGCTAGGAGTACCCGTGTATCAACTTCTAGGGGGCAAATTCAGGGATAAAATACGAGTCTATTGTGATACTGCACTTTACCAGTTTAGGCTTCCCACTCCTGAGGATTTCGCCGCTAATGCTACTGAAGCAAAAGATATGGGGTTTACGGGTATAAAGTTTGATCTTGATCAGGGCAATGATCCTAATAAGTACGACCGTTATAACTGGACCGCCAATCAAATGGAGTTGGAACGGATGTATAATCAGATTGCAGCAGCTCGTGAAGCTGTGGGACCCAATGTGGATCTCTGCGCTGATATGCATGGACGATATGATACCACTACAGGAGAAAGAGTCGCTCAGATGCTCGAACCGCTCAATCTTATGTGGCTAGAGGAACCAATACCAGCCGAAAACATAGATTCCTATAAGAAAATAACAGACTCTACCAGCACACCCATATGTGCAGGAGAGAATGTCTATCTGGCTTACGGATTTAGAAAAATGCTGGAAATGGGCGCCGTCGATATCATAATGCCGGATCTACAAAAGGTCGGGGGATTAGGTGAAGGACAACGCATTGCCAACCTGGCCAACCTATACTACATGCCATTTGCTCCACATATGGTAGCGTCCTTCCTGGGTGCGATGGCATCCTGTCACGTTTGTGCGTCTGTACCAAACTTTATGATTTTGGAATGGCAAATATATTTCCACAAAAACCCGATGTTCGACGAAATTGTGACTTATGATGGTCCAAAAATCGAAGATGGATTTGTTACGGTCTCCGAAGCACCTGGTATCGGCGTCGATATTAATGAGGAGGGTATGCGCAAATATGCGACCCAAGGCATGCCTTTCTTTGAATAAAAAAGAGTTCTTTACACATTAATAAAAGACAAGCTTTCTACTTAAGCTTGTCTTTTTTATTTTCCTACCTTATGTAAAAAAGGACTCATGAAATTAATTCCCTATTTATATCTACCCGGAACAGCTGAGGAAGCCATGCAATTCTACACATCTGTATTTAATGGAAAGATTGCTTCCCTCATGCGATTTAAGGAAGCGCCCGGGGGTATGCCCATTCCCGACGGTTTTGAAGAAAAGGTCATGCATGGTCAGGTACATTTTCAGGATGAAATGATTTATTTTTCAGACAGCGCGAAAGTGGCTAATCATGGAGTGCACTCCATCTCCATAGATTTCGAAAGTGAAGAGAAAATAGACAACACCTATGATGCACTTTCAGAAGGTGCCACATTACATCTCCCTTTAGAGAAACAGTTTTGGGGTGCCAAGTATGCGAAATTGACGGATAAGTACGGTGTAAACTGGGATCTGAACTACACCTATCCACATTGAATATGTGTGTAAATTATTTCGTCAAATTGCTGGTAATTTATCTGACAAGTGAACCTGAAAGTCGCAGGAGTTCTAACTCTGACATTTTGACATTGAATTCGGCATTTACCAAGCGATTGAGGGCAATACTATAGGTCCTCTGTGCTTCATTGACTTCAAGAATACTAGAATCCCCTAAACGAAATTTTTCAACGGAAATCGTTAAATTTTCCTCTGCTAATTCCTCGTTTGATATTTCGAATTCTAATAATTCCTGGTCTGCTGTAAACTGATTATATGCCTGTGTAAGGTCCGTCAAAATCTGCTGTTCCAACAAATCATGCTGCCGGTCGATTCTCTCAGTATTCAACCTCGCAATAGTTGTCTGATTTTTTCGATGGTGCCCGTCAAAAATATTCCAAACGGCACTTACACCCGTACTTATGGATGCATTGCTATTAGAGAGGAGAAAACCAGCGTTGGTATTACTGTATGAGTACCCCAGTGTACTTCGCAAACTTATAGTAGGTTTCTCCGTTGAAGCGATCTGTTCAACTTCCAGTTCGCTTATTTCCCGAAGTCTGTCCAACATCAGAAGTTCACGATTTTCAGATCGGGCATTTTCGATTAGTTGGCCTAGATCATAGGTATTGTTCAGGAGTCCTGACTCGACGACATTAAATGCTGTATTTAAATCCCTGTTTAAAAGGTTATTTAGAGCGACCTTTGCATTTCGGAGAAGATTTTGTGCCACAGATTGTTCTGAAAGCTGTGCATTGAGGTCTGTACTGGATTGAAGGAAATCAATTTTAGATCCCCGCCCTACGTGCCACCGCTCTTCGGTGATTTGTAATCGCTCTTCATAGTAACCAATGATAGTATCCAGGTACTCTACCCTAGCCTTTTGCAGCTCGACATTGTAATAGGTGGTCATTACATCTGTGACAAGATCCTGAAGAGTCAACTGAGACTCTACACTGACTGACTCACTAATCTTCTGTAATCTTTTGAGGGTGGCTTGCATGCGGCCACCGTCATACAAAGTCATACCCAGATTAATGTTCGTATTGGGTGAAATGCTTCGGCCAAAGCGATTTACCTGCCTTCCATCCAAGAAGTTTTGATTTACATTATTGACCGTTCCTCCAATATTTCCCGTCCAATCGATGACAGGACCAAAACCAGCATTAGACCGGTACACTGCCTGATCGGCCATCTGCTGGTCAAGTTCCACAATTTCTACATTGTAGTTTTCTGATAATGCCATTTCGATAGCTTGCTCCAGTGAGAGTGCATTTTGACCTATGGAAAAGGAGAAAAACAAACCGATCACAGGCACGAAATAAAATCTCATATTTAGTGTTATTCTCTTTCGGAAAAAGCTTAGAAATTCCATCTGCTACGATTATATGCTTCGTGCAATGACTTCAATATTTTCCTGACGTTCGTAATTCTTTGAAGTGGTGAGATAGGTATACATGGCTGGAATCACATATAAAGTGAGACTCAATGAGAAAATCAAACCACCAATCACCGCAATGCCCATCGACATCCTACTGGCTCCGGCAGATCCCAATGCTAATGCAATTGGCATCGCTCCCAAGCAAGTGGCCAGCGTCGTCATGACGATTGGACGCATGCGCAATGAGGCAGCTTCCAGGGCAGCTTCTCTTATACCAGCCCCCTTCTCTCTTAACTGATTGGCAAACTCCACGATCAATATCCCATTCTTGGTAACCAGACCCACGAGCATGATGATTCCAATCTGACTAAAAATATTGAGGGTTTGATCAAAAAACCAAAGCGCAAATATTGCCCCGGCAATTGCCAGTGGAACAGTAAGCATTATGATGAACGGATCCACAAAACTTTCAAACTGAGCCGCTAGAATCAAGTACACCAGAATCAAGGCAAGTATTAATGAGAACATGGTACTATTAGAGCTCTCGAGATAGTCTCTCGAATTTCCGGTTAACTCCGTTCTTATATTTGGGTCCCCCAATTTGTCCTCGATGCGATCCATGGCCTCGATACCATCCGCTATGGTTTTGCCGGGAGCCAGACCCGCGGAGATTGTAGCGCTGAGAAACCGATTATAGTGATAAAGTTGGGGTGGACTGCTTTCCTCTGAAGTTACCACGATATTATCCAGCTGGATCGTCTCACCCAGATTATTCTTCACATAAAGTGTTTTGAGATCCAGAGGCTCATCCCGGTTTGCTCGATCAAACTGACCAATGATCGGATACTGACGACCGTTCATATTAAAATAACCAAAGCGCTGTCCGGCAAAAGCCAGCTGCATTGTGTTGGCCACATCCGCCACAGATATGCCCATACTTTTGGCTTTTTCGCGATCTATTTCCACCTCCAGTTCTGGTTTATTGAACTTAAGGTCCATATCCACAATGGAGAATGTTGGATCTTGCTCAGCTTCTGCCAAAAACTTTGGCAGATATTCTCGTAGTCTTTCAAAATCGGGAGCTTGCACGACATATTGAACCGGGAGACCTGCCCTCCTATTAAGTGCAATGGTTTGTCGCTGATTTGCAAAGGCCCTTGCATCAGGCATTTCTTTAAACTTGGCATTGAGGAATGTAGTGAGCTCATCCTGTGTACGCTCTCTTTCTTTGGGATCTACCAGTGTCACCCTGGAAAATGCAGTATTGGCGCCACCTGTTCCCGAAAACCCAGGTGCCGTATAGGTCATCACACCAACATTCTCGGGAATAGAATCCATCATCATCTGGGCTGCGCGCTGTACATAGGCATCCATAAATTCATAAGAGGATCCTTCTGGCGTCGTCATATTAGCACGCAGCACACTTCGATCATCAAGCGGCGCCAGTTCTGATTGTAGCTGAGATCCGAAATAATAGATCATACCACCTGTCAACAAGAGGATGGGAATGGCTATCCATCTTTTATCAACAAAATTTGTAAGGCCATTTTTGTAAGTAGATTCCATCCATTCAAAAAATGGCTCAGTCATCCTGTAAAACTTATTGTGTTCACTTTTCTTCCGTATCAAATAAGCATTGAGCATGGGTGTAAGCGTAAGTGACACGAAAGAAGAAATTATGACCGCGGAGGCCAGTACAATGCCAAATTCCTGAAAGAGTTTTCCCACAAATCCCTCCATAAAAATGACGGGTAGGAACACGACTGCCAGCGTAACAGATGTTGAAATTACAGCAAACATAATTTCATTGCTCCCCCGAATGGCTGCTTCGATCGGGTTCTGTCCTGCCTCAATCTTTTTATAGATATTCTCGGTAACCACAATCCCATCATCCACCACCAATCCCGTAGCCAGCACAATTGCTAATAGTGTAAGTACATTGATTGAATAGCCAAGTAAATACATGATGAAAAACGTGCCGATAAGAGATACTGGGATATCAATCAACGGCCGTACAGCGATGATCCAGTCCCTGAAGAAGAAAAATATGATGAAAATTACAAGCCCAATAGCTATAAAAATAGTCTCCTGTACTTCATGAATCGATTTCTCCACAAAGGTGGTGTAATCCAGGAATTTATAAAGCTTCATATCATCCGGGAGATCCGCTCGTATCAGGTCCGCACGCTTGTTAACTTCTTCAGCAATATCGAGATAATTAGCTCCTGGTTGAGGTTGAATAGCCACACCCACACGAGGCATATTATTCACTCGTAGTATTGACTCCTCATTTTCCGGACCCAGTACAGCATATCCCACATCTTTTAGTCGGATTATTTTCTCACCTACTGTCTTAACAATAAGGTCGTTGAAGTCTTCTTCAGTCTTGAATCTTCCTATCGTTTTCACCGTCAACTCGGTGGTATTCCCCTGTAATTTTCCACTGGGTAGTTCTACATTTTCCCTATCAAGAGCCGATTTAATATCCTGCGTTGTAATGCCCTGTGCGGCCATTCGATCTGGCTCCATCCATATCCGCATAGAGTATCGCTTCATCCCCCATATTCGGACCCCACTTACATCATTGACCGTCTCAAATCGAGGAGCAATGACGTTATCCGCATAGTCACTCAACTCTAAAAGATTTCTGTCCTGACTTTCAAGCGTAAAGGCCATGATTGTCTCAGAGTCTGCATCTGCCTTACTGACTATGGGAAGGCCTTCAATATCTCTGGGTAGGGTTCTTGCAGCCTGAGATACTTTATCTCTAACATCGTTTGCAGCTTGTTCCATTTCAGTATTAAGACCAAACTCAATGCGAATCGAACTCGACCCCTGGTTACTAGAAGAACTTATAGTCCGGATTCCTTCCACACTGTTAATAGCCTTCTCCAGTGGCTCTGTGATTTCGGACTCAATAATATCAGCATTAGCGCCTGGATAGGAAGTTCTGACTGAAACGACAGGTGGATCGATAGATGGATACTCACGAACGCCCAGGGATTTGTAGGCAATGACCCCAAAGAGCAGGATGATGAGATTCATCACAATTGCCAGAACCGGCCTCTTAATACATAGCGTGGGCAAAGACATAGACTCTACAATTGAAGGTTAATAATCTGTTCTCTTTTGACATCCATTCCAGCCTTGAGAGACATCAATGCACTTACGATCACCGAATCACCAACACTCAAACCACTTCTCACCTGCACGTTCTGATCTGTGCGAATACCGGTAGTGATCTCTTGCTCCATAGCTTTTCCATTGTGCATCACATACACCATTTTGCCTTTAAGAATAGGCACTATAGCATCTGTAGGTACCATTATCACATCTTCCTTCCCTAGTGGGACCGTGAGACGAACAAACATTCCCGGTAGGAGTCTGCGGTCAGCATTTGCCGTGATACCCCTTAGACGTAGGGTGCGCAGATCTTCGTCAACTTTGGGATCAATCGCAACGACTCTTGATTCAAACGTCTCTTCGATTCCATCGACTTCAAAGGTGACCACCTGTCCAACTTTCAAGAGTGATGCATATTTCTCAGGTATCGAAAAATCAATCTTGGCAGGATTTGTCTGTACGAGAATGGCGATATCCACACCTGGTGTCAAATACGTGCCTATACTAATATTCTTAAATCCGATAAACCCGAAAAATGGCGCCCTGACTTCCGTCTTTTGAATATTGACTTGCAGAAGCTCTTTATCAGCACTTAGCGTATTCACATTATTGACCGCAATATCATACTCCTCTTTACTGATGGCATCTATATCCAATAGCTTCTTCTGACGAGCTTCGATCTGCTTAGCGAGTTCTTCTTCAAAGTTCAATTTTCGAAGCTGTGCCTGTAAGTCACTATCATCAATCTTAGCAATTAACTCACCTTTCTGAACATAACTACCCTCCCGAATATTGAGTTGAACCAGACGTCCGGAAGCTTCGCTCTGAAGAGCTACTTCTTCATTAGGCAGCACGGTACCTGAGGCATAGACCGTGTTAGCTGATTCTATTTCTGTGGCAATATATACATCCACTGGTAAAGCCGAAGCTCCCCGATTAGCTGAAACTGCCGCAGCAGGACTCGTATTTGACTCACCATCAAGGATATACTTCTTACCAAGTACCATCAAGATGATTATCACTGCAATGATCAAAATTGAACGCATGTACTATAATTTAGCCCGGACGGGTACTAATCGATCCGGCTGAAAATATCGGAAAAATCTTACACCCAAGTTTGAGGAAAATTTGAAGATAGATAAATCAGGAAACTGAAGACTATCATCTCAACGATTGTGAGGACCAACCAGCAATCATAATCCGAATTGATCCAGCCAACTCACTAGCGCACTAAGGTCTTCGTAGCCCTTTCCTATATTTCATCCATAAGCGCGGTCTGGGCTTGAATGACCACTTAATGTTCATCAAGCCAAATAATAGCCAGGGACAGTACCCACGTATTCCAATACTATCAGAAGTCATTTGGATCTCTATTACAAGCAGTCCACCGTAAGACCCTTCGCAGTAGAAAACATCTTGATCACTTTGAAATGCAATCTTGTAAAAGATTTCTCTATTACCCCAGAACGTCGACGTTCTAAATCCTGCCCTTCGAAATCAATTCTTTTGTAATGCCTCCTTCACAACCAGTTTTCTGCATCACGCATGGACAATCCATGCACCTGATAATGACTAAAGTTTTCTGTGTTACTCATGACCAAATTGACCGATGTACATGTTTTAAGATTAGTGACTTCCAGTCATCGTAGGTCCTGCAAAGTCAAACCAAAATATAAAATGAAAATTGGGTTTACTCTTTTGTAGTGTATGTACCACTACCACCCCTGTATACTTTGGAGTAAGCATCGAGGCTTTCATCACACCTTTTTTGATTATTTTGAGCATCTAAAGTAGTCAAAGAAATGAACCGCAGACATTTTACTAAAGCAGGTACTGGCGCTTTGCTCGGGTCCCTCATACCTTTGCCTCTTAGTCTGCCGGGTAGAGAGGAAAAACAGCTTTCCATACATGTCTTTTCCAAGCACCTTCAGTTCTTAAATTATCAGGACATGGCAGAGGCAGCTGCTGAGATGGGTTTTGATGGTGTGGACCTCACGGTACGTCCCGGGGGACATGTTTTACCTGAGGAGGTGGAAGACAACCTTCCCCTGGCCATTGAAAAAATTAGAGGGGTCGGTTTGCTTGGCGATATGATGGCCACAGCCGTCACTGACTCTAATAATCCCATCGATAAGAAGGTACTAGAGATTGCGTCAAGGTTAAATATGGAATTCTACAGACTAGGCTACGTTGATTTTAACGACAATAAACCTATTATTAAAAGTCTTGAAGAATTAAATATGCAGATGAAGGATCTGGCGGCTCTAAACAAGTCATTAGATATCTCCGGATCTTATCAAAACCATGCAGGACTGCGAGTCGGTGGCGAAATCTGGGAAGTTTGGCATCTATTAGAGGAAATTGCAGTGGATGCCATTGGTTGTCAGTATGACATACGACATGCTATGGTGGAGGGAGGCACTTCCTGGCAAAACAGCCTCAGGCTTATTGCTCCACAAATAAACACTCTGGTATTAAAGGATTTTATTTGGGAGAAATCAAATGGAAAATGGAAAATAAAAAATGTCCCCCTAGGAGAAGGAATGGTAGATTTCCCAAGCTATTTTTCATTGCTAAAAAAATACAAAATAAATGTACCCACTACCATCCACTACGAGTATGATCTTGGTGGCGTAGAACACGGTGTCAGAAAGCTCGAAGGAAAATCCGCCAAAGAAATATTTGAAATGATGAAGAAAGATTTGAGATACGCCAGGAAACTATGGTCTGAGGCTTAATTTTTTTTGATAGTAAATCCAAGAATCATTTTAGAGCCAACAAGAATTCCATCATACAAAACCTTGCCATTTCGTCCTTGTTAAGAACAAGTTGATTTCTGCATAAGTCCAGATAAATCTATACGACTTCCAAATATATTACCCCAATTTTATAGATACTATTTGATGACAGTCCTGGAGAACTCTTAGAGAATTTGTAAAGTAGTATTCCAAATTTATCTTCATCACCACGACAATAAAAACCCCGGAATGAGCATTAGTAACTTTGTGCCAAATATGCGATTTCTATTCATAGTAGCGATTATAGCCACTACAGGAAGCATTCTATCCTGTGATAAGATTCAATCCTTAGAACCAAGCATCTATGAAGGTTGTTGTGGTATTCCTTACGTAGAAGACACCCTGGGTCAGAAGCGATTTGTCATTCCGAATGCCATCTCACCTAACAATGATGAATTGAATGATGCCTTCTCTATTTACAGCAGTGATGAAATGCGGATCCTTTCCCTCTCTGTGCTTGCATCCAATGGATCTCTCGGTATAAACCGATCTAACATACCGGTAAGAGGCTGGACTGATATCTGGACGCCCCGTAATTCTTCTAATATAATATTTAACGGTCTATTTGATTACACCATGGTATTATCCGATCTGCAGGGATCCACGGATACGATTACGGGTCAATTTTGCAGTATATCCTGCCTGGACGATTCTTCAGAAGATATACCCCGAGAGGACTGTAGGTTTGTGAGTCAGGCCGATGAAAATGGAAGTTTTATCAGTGTAGTCCCCGATAGTATGGCTTGTTTCTAGACTGTAATTATTTTCATCTACCCACAAAGCTTTCTTACTTTTACTGCTCTAAAAACTATACCAACGTGTCACGTAATTTCAAAATCAGTCTCATTCAGATAAGTCTAAATGATACACCTGAAAATAATCTTCGCAAAAGTCAGCTATGGATAGAAAAGGCAGCTGAAGAGGGAGGACAGGTCATCTGTTTGCCTGAGCTATATAGCTCTTTCTACTTTTGTCAAAGCGAGAATGTTGAATATTTCGATTTAGCTGAACCACTCTATGGAGATTCCTTCCGTGCATTCAGCGCACAGGCTCAGAAACTGGGTGTGGTACTCATTATTCCATTCTTTGAGAAAAGAATGGCAGGCGTCTATCACAATTCAGCATATATCATTGATACTGATGGCACAGAAGCAGGCCTCTACCGAAAAATGCATATCCCAGACGATCCTTCCTACTATGAAAAGTTCTATTTCACTCCTGGGGATCTTGGGTTTAAAGCTATAAATACAAATATTGGAAAAATAGGAACCCTCATATGCTGGGACCAATGGTACCCGGAAGGAGCCAGACTTACAGCACTACAGGGGGCAGAAGTACTTTTTTATCCGACAGCGATTGGATGGCATCCACACGAAAAAGAAGCTTTTGGCAAACAGCAATTCGAAGCATGGCAAACAGTTCAGCGTGGTCATGCAGTAGCAAATGGAATTTACGTTGCTGCTTGTAACCGCCTTGGACATGAGCAACCCATACCCGACACGCCTGGCATAGAGTTTTGGGGCTCCTCCTTTATTGCTGGACCGCAGGGCGAAATAATTGCTCAGGCGAGTGCGGATCAGGAAGAAATAATATCGGCCGATATTGACTTGCGGTACATGGAAGATATTCGCCGAAATTGGCCTTTCCTCCGTGACCGAAGAATCGATGCCTATGGACAAATTACGAAGAGAGCTATCGATCCCTCCTAAGCATAACGCAAGCATTAAGTATGAACCGTAGACTACCCGCTGAGTTTGAAACGCACGAAGCGATTTTATTGTGTTTCCCTCACAATGTGGATGACTGGCCGGGAAAATACCAGGCCATAAAGTGGGCCTTTATTGACTTTATAAAGAAAGTAAGTGAGTATGAGCCAATAATTCTGATCATACAAAATGAGAGCGAGAAGAAAAAAGTATCTCAACTATTATCCAGATCTCACGTGGACATACAAAATGTGGATTTCCTTATAGCGGAGACGAATAGAAATTGGATGCGAGACTCTGGACCCATCATTATCGAGCAAGATCAAAAATCACTGGCACTTGATTTTGATTTCAACGCTTGGGCAAAGTATGATAATTACCAACTAGATAATAAAATACCCCAAATTGTAAGTCACCACCTGAATATACCTTTTGAAGTTCCTCAATTCAAAAACATCTCCATCACTCTTGAGGGAGGTGCAATTGACTGTAATGGAGAAAATGTATTAATTACAACAGAAGAATGTTTACTGGATCCTTCCATCCAAGTAAGAAATGAGGGTTTTACCAAAAATGACTATGAATTATTATTTATGGAAGTAATGGGTATACAACAAACCATATGGTTGGAAAAAGGAATCGTAGGGGACGACACGCATGGACACGTCGACGACATTTGTCGATTCATCAGTACTGATACTGTAGTGACGGTCGATGAAAAAAATTCATCAGACGAAAACTATGAAATTTTGGCAAAAAACCTGGAAATACTGGAGGGACAAAGACTATTTAATGGCGGGAAATTAAATGTGATTAAACTTCCCATGCCTCATCCCATTAAATACCAGGGCATTAGACTACCCGCCAGTTACGCTAATTTCCTAATTCTGAATGACGCAATTCTCGTTCCAACTTTTAATGACCCTAATGATCGTAAGGCACTTGGCATTCTATCGGAGGTGATGCCAAAACATAATATAATTGGGATTCATGCTTTGGACCTGGTCTGGGGATTTGGAACTCTGCATTGCCTCAGTCACGAAATCCCAAAACTTCACCATTAATTTTATGACTATCCAAACTGAAGGATTTGGATAGCTTCTTTTATTGCATTCACAAGGGATTTACAGCAAATCTACTATGTAATAAATAGCGGTTATGAGCATTGCTACATTACCTAGATATGCCAGATAAATGAGAGGCGCACCAGGTCGGAAGGGTTCAGGTATTTCTTTAGACTGAATAGCACGAAGATTCAAAAAACCTATGATGGGAGCCGTCAGAAATACTAATATTGTGACCACATCCAGTATTTTCACCATTCCCCCTTTAAAAAATGTCAACATGAGAAATGCACCCAAAGCTTCCAAAATCAGGACCGGAAGAAGAGACAGAATTGTCCTATCCTTTCTTTCCCACCCTAATTTCAAAGACTCTACTCCACTTAGAAATCCTCTGGCAAAACCATCCATAACACTCACTAATGTACCGTAGATAGTACCAAATGCAGCAATTGCCAAAATGGGATAAAGCCATGCTCCCACCCTCTTTGTAAATATTTCCAGCAACGAGATACTAAATTGGGTAGAATTACCTTCCAGTCTTTGTCCTGATCCGTACACAACATAGGCACCCATCAAGGCAAACATTAATCCAGTAACTATAGTAAAAACATAACCCACTTTGAAATCCAAAAGAGCTTCCTTGAGGGTAGGTCTACGACCCATAACCTTAATCTGTTCTTCTGACCAAATACTATGGAGCGTGGATACCTCCAGCCCAGTCGGCATAAATCCAATGAGGCCAATAGTCAATGCCAACCCGGCACCTGTGGACAATTCCGACAAATGCCAACCATGCTCTCCCAGAGGCAGATTAGGACCCTGTATGATGGTGGAAACAAAAGCAATAAGTAATGACAGGAATAGAAGTATGGAAATGCCCTTTATTAAGAAATTGAGTCCCTGGAATTTTCCAAAACCCAGAAGTACGGTGTTAATGATGAGAATCAGCGCTGAAAGTAGAGTAGCTGAAATTTTTAGATCTATGAATGATGTCAGTAAACCAGCACAAACTGCGGTGATAGCACCTGTGACGGCAAACATGTCTAGTACTATAATGAGAATAAATAGCCAAACGGCCCACTTTCCCTGATCGGCATAGCCATGAAGCAAACTCTTACCTGTAGCAGCCGTATATCGAGGACCAAACTCAAATAAAGGGTATTTCAGAATGAGTGCACATAAGATGATAAAAAAGAAAACGATACCATAATGCGCCCCGGCTCTTGTCGACAAAACCAGGTGTGAGGTGCCAATGGAGGTACTGGCTAATAACAAACCAGGCCCCAGAATTACCAAAATTTTACGATATCTATTCAATGGACAACTAATGGTTGGATTCTACAAGAAAGCAAGATTTATTGAGATTAATCAGAATTGGATCACAAGAATATCAAACTATTTCGCTCTACTAAGAACCAACATCTCATTAGCACCTCTTTGAAATTCGTAGGGCACCTTCTCAATAGACATGTGAAGCACTGACGAAAAGTGAGTTTGGACCTTATCAAGCACCTTGGACTTCTGTCCCCTTAGGTTTAGCAACGGAAAAAAGCGAGCTTCGTAACTTACTCGCATCATTTCTGTGATAGATCGGATGTGAAACTCTACTCCCAAATGATCGTAAAGAAATAAGAAATGCGAACTTAATGAAAGGTCGAAATAACTCTTTTCAAAAGGAAGTGTATCAGGCAATGCATGCGGCAAGTATCGATTAGTATCACGAGCAAAGTCATTGAGAAAAATGTTCATGGCACCCATTCTAATTTTCTCCAGATCATCCACATTTCGAATATCTTTCCATATATACCCTGTACTATGGTCAGACATCTGCAGTAAAATCGTTTTACGGGTTTCTTCGATCCTGCTCTGAATTTCTTTACTACTAAAATGGTATATAGGGTCAACTGAGATCACCTTTCTTCCCAGAGCCTTCATCTCCTGATTAAAGCTTGCTGGACCATCACCTACACTCAGGATATTTTTATTAAGGTCTTCAGCAGAAAGTTTGAACATGCGTATGTATTCCTGCATATTTCTGCCCCAGGGTACCACGTGAGTAAGCTTCATAAGAACTATTAGTACAGTAAATTACAAATCAAAAGAATTTAGAAAATTCTGGGCATTAGTGAGATGGGTATTTTGTTTCTCTTCATTCATCTTATCCCAGGTTCCTAACAACATTGATAGACGAGGATTGCCTTCAAAGAAGGATCGCTGCTGGTGCAAAAAATTCCAGAACAGTCCATCCCAAGTAGATGTCCATTCTCCTTTTGAATAATCCGACATTTTCAAAACATAATTACTGCCTGAAATATAAGGCTTAGTGGCCATCATACCTCCATCAGCAAATTGACTCATACCATATACATTGGGGACCATCACCCAGTCATATGCATCTATGAATAACTCCATAAACCAACGGTATACGTCATCGGGATCGAACTCACAGAGTAGCATGAAATTGCCGAGAATCATCAGGCGTTCAATGTGATGACAATAGCCAGTCTGGAGTACTTTTTTAATGGTCTGGTCTACGGGCACTATCCCTGTAGATCCATCATAGAATGATGAAGGAATCTGACGTGAGAAACTCCAAAAATTTTTTGTGCGTTCTTCTCCTCCCTTATAAGTATAAACACCCCGAATAAACTCCCGCCAACCGATCAACTGTCTAACCAGACCCTCATAAGAATTTATAGGGATATCGTTTTCCGATGCATAATCTTTCACCTCTTTTAAAACAAAATCTACTGACAATAAACCAGCATTAATCAAGGGACTAAGTAGACTATGGTTTAAGATGTTTTCTTCGGAAACAATCGCATCTTCATAAGTGCCAAACTCCTCGAACCGATTTTCTAAAAAGTCCTGAAACCAACTCCTTGCTTGACTAAAGGTATGAGGATATGTAAAATCACCTGCAGATTCTCCTATATTGTCAGCATACAAATCATCTACATAATGCACCGCCTCCTCCCAATAAGACAATTTCTCAGGCCTTTGAATCTTCGGAGGTTCTTTCTTACTAGGATATTTCTTACGATTTTCCTTATCAAAGCTCCATTTCCCTCCTATCGGTTTCAATTTGTCATCGACTAAAATTCTAAACTTAGTTCGTTGACCCCTATAAAAATTAGCTTGAAAAAATGAAGTATCTGCGGCTGAAAAATATTCCTTCAATTCCTCTCTGTCCAAGAGAAAGCCAGGATTATAATATTGCTTCATCTCTACTTGCAGATCACCTGCTGTCCTGACAAGACGTTTTTCTAGCCAGTCATCGACCGGGTCGATATAATGAATGACGTCAGTACCATGTTTGGTCAAATATTTTAGGAGTGTCCTCACATCTGAATTTTGGGAATCAGATGAAACATACTCCACTTGATAACCTTTCTTGCGCAGAAATTCTTCATAAAACTTCATCGAAGCTCTGTGAAAAATCAATTTTTGTTTGTGAAAACTATACTGATCAAAAAATAGATACTCTTCAATAATGTACCAGACCGAATCTTGCGGCAGAGGTGATTTCTCAAATAATTGGTTGGGAAAAATCAGATTAGCGGATGACATGCAGCCGTCTCTTTATCTTTTTGCACCTTTCACTACAGTATTTTACATTGGGCCACTCCTTTCGCCATTTTTTTCGCCAGCGAAAAGGTCTGCCACATATGGGACAAATTTTGCTCGGTAAGTTTTTCTTAGGTCGCATATGCATTAATTGATAACAGAAATACCTCCATCCGAGTGAATAATTTGTCCGGTAATCCATTCTGCAGCGTCCGACAGTAGAAACATGGCGAGACCTGAAATATCAGTTGCTTTCCCCACACGTTTCAATGGATTCATTTCATTCATTGAGGCACGCTTTTTATCAGTACTCAACAATCTGGATGCCAGGGGAGTATCAGTCAAGCCTGGTGCAATGGCATTGACCCGTATGACAGGTGAAAATTCGGCTGCGAGAGATCGAACCAGACCTTCAATCGCACCCTTTGAAGTCGACACCTGTGAATGGAAATTGAATCCCTTTTGAACGGCTACAGTAGAAAAAAGAAGAATAGATGGGTTATCTCCTTTCCGCAACGAGGGTAGTGAATAATTTAAAACCTTAATTGCCCCAAGAACTTGTAGTGCAAAATCATCAGCGAAGTCTTGCACAGAGAAACGATTGAAAGGTTTTAGATTTATTGATCCTGGGCAATAAATTACGCCCTCCAATCTATCGGGAAAGTCTGGTAATTCAAATTGATCTTTCGTTACATCAAGTGCATGATATTTAACTTTCTCTCGAGATGTCTGAGGATGGGTATGATAGGTAGTATAAACAAAGTGGTTATTACTTTCCAGATCTTTGACTATCTGTGCTCCTATTCCTGAAGAGCCTCCCACCACAAAGAAATTTCCCATTTACAAATTGGATTAATTAAAAATATAACTCAGTTACTGCTCAATTGTTCTAGCAATAAATCACAACAATTTTCCTTACAAAGGGTTTTTCAAAAGAATATAGGCATTGAGTGAGGTGGCAATCATCAACCAGATGATGTATGGGGCCAGAAGCAAAGAAGAAAGTCGGAGCTGTGGCCAATATTTATAAAGGAAAAAACAAATCACCATGAGAAGCAAAGAAATGGTAACCAGTGCGATCGCGACCTGATGGAGTGCAAAAAATAAGGGATTCCATGCGACATTCAGCATCCATGCAATAATGATGAGTACGATCAAAGAAGACTTCTGCTCAATTTTCGGCCACAGAATTGCAAGATATATACTAAAACAAGCCATTATGAGTGTCCAGGCAGCTCCAAATACCCAGCCTGGAGGTGTCCATGGTGCTTTCTCAAGGTTTTGATACCAGTCAGAATTGACTCCTGGATTGGTAAATATGCTTCCCAAAGCCAGTCCGCCAAAATTTAGTACCAGAAAAAAAAGTAATCGCTTTAGCATCGAAAAGAAGATTGTTCTTCTATTCTATATCCAAGAGGGTTGTTTTGTTCGCCGATTTGACGAAAATTTACTGGAAATTTACTGGATCGACTCCATTCTACATGACATCCTGGATATCATCCCAGTCTCTATCCTGATATTTCAGCAGCCAGCGCAATGCATAGTATCGTTCAAATACAATCCTTGGATGAACATCATGTGGATCTAACTGAGTATGCATCCTTTCATGAACACAAGTCCAGTGAATGCGATATATCTTATCCAGATAATCCATGATTTGATCCTTCTGTCTGAGTTCACAACTCGACCTGAAGTCATCGGTGGATTTATGCACCATGAGTCCCAAAATCCCCTCGACACTACAGATATCAGATGGGAAGGAAAGCACTTCAGTTTTTTGTAGAGCCCATAACAGGGCATTCAAAGCTTCATATCGCCATGCACTATCTGATCGCTCCTTCCTTGTCAGATTCTCTTTGTAGAGGAGTTCCATCTCGAGCGGAGTAAAGCCAGTAACACCTAACTCGATAATCATCCGCATGATATTCTGACGATTTTCTCCCTCTCCATATAGGGCGACGATTAACAGGCAGTACGCGCGCTGAATAATCTCCGAAACTGACCTCGTGGACATATGCTTGGCCTTGGGCATACACGGAAGGTGCTTATAAACAATGATGTTGTTTAAGTGCATGAAATCTTCAGAGTTAGCCTTTCTAAGCAACTGCTCCTGATCATAATTTTCCGTCTCAAGAGGTTGATATCTTTCATCAATTTTCACTTCAAGATTAGAGACCTCGGAGTGACCTTCTTCATCCAGAATGAGATTAAAATCTTTATCAGCGAAGTACGGCACTTTTGACCGTTTTAGGGTTGGATTAGGATGAACATAGAGAAGCGCATCGCCTGTTTGTGATAGTTCTTTCAAAACCTCCTTAAATTCTGCAGTAATCAGAGGTTCCGCCTGAAAAGGAAGTTCAATATTTATAGACTTCACTTTATGAATCAACTGAGATTTAATATTTTTATTCTCAGCAGGTAATGTTTCAATACGTTCCACGAGGCCCGCTAGTTTCTGTGTTAATTCGCACTCTATTTTACTCAGCGTATCCGATCTATGACGCCTTTTCTTGAATACGATCTTCAAGATATTTGGCCTCGTGAAGAAACCTTTCTTCACCCTGGCCATTATCAACATTCCATTTTTTATCTCATGCTCATTGATCTCCGCAGAAGGCAAATGGGTTCTTATTATTTTGATTACCTGTTTATACGAAAGATCATGGCTGTAAATAGTACATTTCTCCAAGTCCTTTTAAAATTACTCGCTTATCAATCACGATGAGGTACTCCCTCCCCTATCGCATACCTTACTTTACAGCTGATATGGTTACGCTAACCTATTCTAAAACCGTGCCGCTAACACCTTGAACAAAAACAGCGCAGTCTCCCCAAAACATACAATCATTTAATAATCAACTACTTAGATCGATCATATGTAAATCATGAACAAAATGTTAAAATGCTAAATCGTCATTTTTCATAAGAGATAATGATATAAGGTTAAAAGTCATACCTTTGAATCTGAAATAGGTGCCCTATGCATTTATTGGGCATAATAGGGAATTCGGTGAAAGTCCGAAGCAGTCTCCGCTGCTGTAAGCTCCCAATAGTCCGGAACACTTCTACGCCACTGTCAATGATTTGACGGGAAGGTTTTCCAGGACTGGAGTAAGCCAGAAGACCTGCCTTTTCAGATAAGTCACAAAACTTCGGAGGTTGAGTTTTTTGATATTTCATGGATATTCATTCTTGAGGATGGCTTATCCAATTGTTCATGACTTTGCAAGTTGATGCATACATGATGATTTATTGTCATATGTATAGGGTTAATATTTGCTGTTTTATATTGGCCATCTGGACTATGGTAGACATCAATTCCCAATCGGATAGCTCGATTGTTCAGCTTCCCCTTGTCACTGTCTCCGACTCATCTATCAGGAGTCATCAATTACAGGCTACCTCCCAGACCTGGCAAACACCATCCCAGCTACCTCCTTACGACCTAGGAAGGTTTCTCAATTCGGCTTCCGGAATTTTTATAAAGTCTTTTGGTGGTAGTGGGATTGCTACCAGCTCCATTAGAGGTAGTTCTGCAGAACAGACTTTATTACTATGGAATGGAGTGCCGATACAAAGTCCCATGTTAGGTCAAGTAGATCTATCACTGATACAGCCTGGCCTCATGGATCAGGTGGGATTAATACGAGGTGGCCATTCATCCAAATGGGGCAGTGCAGCTATCGGTGGTGTTATCACCCTAGATAATGCTTTAGAATGGTCTCAGGGGCACCGTGCCGGTCTTTCCATGAATCTGGGAAGCTTCGGTCTTCGATCAGGGATGTTTCAATGGGATTTTAGTAAAGGAAATTGGTCATCTCGAACCCGTATCAACCATCACCAAGCTCAAAATGATTTTCGCTTTTTACGTGGACAAAGCAATTCTCGAGAAAAACTGAAACATGCGGCGAAACGCCAGCAAGACATCATGCAAAGTCTCGGCTTCCGATTAGACAATAAGACCACTCTAACGGCAGATCTCTGGTATCAGGAAAGTGATCGGGAAATCCCCCCCACTACCGTGCAAAACAGAAGTGTTGCCACTTTTGAAGATAAGGCCTTGAGGTCCTTAGTAAAGTTACGGCATCAGGGAGATGCTAGTATCTACTGGCTAAAGGCCTCATATATATCAGAGGACCAAAAATATTACGATCAGTTTGAAAGCAACAATACGTTCCAAAGTTTTTTTCTGGAGGCGGAGCATCAAAAGGAATGGAATGAAAATCTTTTTAATTTGGGAATTTCTTTTCTACACAATTCAGCCACCACGAATAATTACGTAGGAAAGGAATCAGAAGATCGTATTTCCTTTTTTACAAATTATCTAGTTCCCGGACGAAGTATTGACATTAATTTTTCTGTACGTCAAACACTCATCGACGGAACCTTCTCCCCCATTCTGCCTTCAGCAAGTGCAACATTAAGACTGAGCACTAAGGAAAGTGTTTCTTTTAAAATCAATAGAAACTTTCGCGTACCAACTTTGAATAACTACTACTGGCAGCCCGGAGGAAATCCGGACTTAGAAGAAGAAAAAGGATGGAGCCAGGAAATTGCTTTTTCTACTAGAAGAAATAGACTGGCTTTGGACCTGGTTGGATTTAACAGAAGTATCCAAAACTGGATCCTATGGGCCTTTAAACCCGGCGATAATTTTGTAAGCGCGCAAAATGTAGCAAGCGTTTGGAGCCGAGGAATAGAAAGCCGTATCAGCATTGGTACACCTATGTGGGGAGGATTATTGACTCAAAAGATCGCCTACGATTTCATTCGATCTACCAATCAGTCATCTAATGTACTTTACGATGAAAATCAACAATTATTCTACACTCCTACACATAGACTACTGATCACACTTGAATTTGTAAGAAGAGCATTTGACTTCAGATATGAACATTCAATTGTAGGTAAGTATCATGGAATCAATGATAGTCTTCCCGGATATGATCTTGGATCCATTCACACAAGCTATCAATGGCAATTAAAAAAAGCAATCTTTCGCGGATTCCTGGCGATCGAAAACATCTGGAATAAATCCTATCAGATCATCGAACGAAGGCCCATGCCAGGAGCTCATTTTACGATTGGTAGCAAAATAATCCTTGAATGAAATAAATATGAAAACAGTTACAATTATCAGCTTTTTGGCGATATGCAATGTTGTCTTTAGTCAGAAAATATTGAATGACTTCGAACAATTTCTCGCAGCAAATGACACTTTTGATAATGGTCTAATGGGGTCAGGAGGATTTTTGGACTCTACTATTTTTCTTCCAAATTCATATGACCATAGTTTTGATTCCTGGGGAGGTTGGGCCATCTCTAATAAAAAGGACACTATGACACCGGGATTTCTCAATCAGTATAGTTGCATCGCCGGTGGAGGTGCAAAAGAAAGTGACACCTATGCAATCACATCTGCATTTCTCCCTGTAACTATGCAGATACATCCATCGCACTCTCCCACTGTGATCGACACAGTTTATCTAAACAATAGCACATATACCTATCTCAGCATGAGGGATGGTGACCAGTTTGCCAAAAGATTTGGAGGAGAAACAGGGGATGATCCTGATTTTCTAAAAGTGTCGATCAAAAAATACCTGGATGGTGAATTAAAAACTGACAGTATTGAATTCTTTCTTGCTGATTATCGATTCGAGGACAATAGCAATGATTATATTGTTAGCGACTGGACCGCTATCGATCTATCACCACTCGGGATGGTAGACAGTGTCCTGTTTACACTATTTTCTAGTGACGTCGGTGCTTTTGGAATTAATACTCCTGCCTACTTCTGTATGGACTATGTAGTCACTAATAGTCCGATCACAAATATAGTAAGCGACCAATTATCTAGGCTCCAGACTTTTCCCAATCCTGCCAGAAATAAAATTTACTTGAGAGATAACAGCGATGTCATTTATTCTTATACAATGTTTAATCAAGGAGGTCGTGCATTGGATATGGGAAGTATCTCACGAGAAAGACCACTGGATGTTTCTGATCTTCCTTCTGGATCCTATTTCATTTATTTTCACAACCATGACAGGAGTGGTATCACACATTTCATAAAAGAGTAAAGCTATTCAAACTGAGATTTCACCTTAAACCGTACTACGACTATCCAAACTAATGTGGCAAAAGCAACCACGCCAAATGCAGTGGGAAGTGAGTAATTTCTGGCTACAAAGCCCAACAGTGCAGGTCCTCCTAAATACCCCAACATGGCAAATGTATTCATAGTCGCCAACCCTACACCCTGACTCATTCCCTGGACCCTGCTCGCAGCCGCATAGAGCATAGGAGACCCCATGGAAACACCCGCCCCTGTAATGGCACACCCCATCAACGCAGGTACAATTGAATGGCTCCATATGCAAATATTCAATCCCATAAATGCAAGCACGCCGCAAACTAGCAACACTCTCCTGCCTGAGAACCGGGAGGCTAAAGCATCACCAAAAAAGCGACCCGCTGACATAAAAAAAGCAAAGACGGCATAGCCGAAACCTATCATGGTCTCGGGTGCATTTACGACCTCTGCCATGTAGACCGAAGACCAATCCACCATAGTGCCTTCTGTTAGATTGACACAGATGCTGATGACTATGAGGAGCCACAACGCCGCGTTTGGCATGGCAAACTTAGGAGAGGAATTGTCCTCCACTTTATGGAGGTGACTGGTCCGGGGTACTTGTTCCAGATTATCGCGGAGGAATGAAATTGCTGCAACCGTTATGAGGCAACATAGTCCCAATCCATACCATGATGGATGAATTCCATTACCCACCAATAAGCTACAAACAGCAGCACCCAGCATGGCCCCCACGCTCCAGAGTCCATGCGCCGTAGAGATAATCTTAATATTATTTTGATCTTCATAATTCGTGGTGCAGGTATTGACTGCCATATTTGCCGTTGAGAAGCTCGCACCTGCTACAAAGAGGCTTAACCCTGTCAGAAATATACCTGGAACCGTATGGGGAAAGGTAAATAAGATCGCAGTCAAAGGTAAGGTAATCAGGGTGAGCTTGCTGGCACCTAATCTTATCAGCAGTGGAACAGAACCCAAATTCATGATAATCACTCCGGCAGGCAGCATTAGTAACAACATGCCCAGCTGAGCCTCATCCAGCATGAGTCGGTCCATTAGATAGGGTATGGTGGATGCCCAGGATCCAAAGATGAATCCAAGTAAAAGAAAAGACATGCCGAGGGCCAGCGATATCCGATCCTTAAAGAAATGCCTCAAATGATTCATGGTTGCTCACTCTGTCTGGCGGCGACAAATGTAAAGAAGTATTTAAATCCGGATATGCATTAGCTAATCAAGGGCAATACCCATAAAATAGGCGCTTAGTTGACGTTTTGAGAATCACCAAAGCTATCCCGACAGCTGTACGGAATACCGATTCTTCCCAAGCTACAATTTTTTGACCTTGAAGACCTCGCCAGAGATTCATATTCAAACTCTGAATTAACATCAAAAACTCAGATTGAATTGAGATGTTTATTCAAATTGAAAAGCAAAATAGGTGGCTGGCTCTTCTCCCACATTCTCTATGGCATGTGGCACTTCGGATTCCAGAAAATAAAAAGCTCCTACCGATCCTCGATAAAACGCTTCTCCAATCTGCTCTTCCGTATTGCCTTCAATCATCATAATAATTTCGGCAGCCCGATGTGTATGAGGATCATGACTTTTAAGTCCGGGATTAAGTGTCGTTGTATGCATCTCAAAACGGTTGGACATACTTGTGGGCTGATCGAAATACCTACGTATCCCACCCTTATCATGTGGTTGAAAAGGCAAATCATCCCAAGGAAATAATTGTGAGCCCCCGTTTTCCTGGCCTCGTCTGATATTCACCGGTTCTTTAGCTATGTATGATATTACATAAAATGTTGTAGGCTCTCTTTGCTGATTTTCAATTGACCACTCCTCTTCGGGCATTATCAGACCTGCACTTCCCGGTTTCATCGATTTGGTAATATCTTTCATGAAAACCTCAGCTTCACCACCAACTACCAGCAGTAATTGCTCTGCATCAGAAGTCAATCCCTCAGAAATTTTTTGTCCCTTATCAAGTGAATATCCTATCACCGTGATTCGTGAAAAATCTCTGGTTTCTGCATCCATGACAATGAATCTGCTTCCCCATCGAGTATCTTCTTGATTGGCCTCCTCCCATTGATACATTTTTGACTCTGCTGTCTGACAAAGTAGGCAGTGGAGTGCCAGTAGGTACATAATACTAGTAGTGCAAATCTTTTTCATCATTACCAATTCTTTTCAAGCGTAAATTTTTCTGCCATGGCCTGTCCCTTTAATGCTAGCTCGGTGGCTAAGAAGCAATGATCTTGTGTCATCGCGGTTTCTGTACGGTTGAGAATATCGTTTGTGAGTTGCACTCCATAAGGCATATCTACCTCACTGCAGTCGATATACTTTGTTTCTTTTTGAGTCACGAGAAAGAGATGATTACCACCTTCACGCCCGGCAATGTCTATATACTTTCTGCATTCGATATATCCTTCAGTACCGAGAATGGTCAGTCGACCATCACCCCAGGTATCCAAACCATCGGGTGTAAACCAATCAATACGAATATAGCCTGTACCTTTATCTCCCCGCACATGCATATCTCCGAAATCATCGAAGTTTTCTGCACGGTCGGTATTGATGTTAGCTACTTGAGAACTGATGACCTCAGCCTTTTTTGAGCCTGTGTAGAAAAGGAATTGATCGCACTGATGTGAACCAATATCTGTGAGAATTCCACCAAAGTATTCCTTGTCCCAAAACCAATCAGGTCGTGTGTCTGGACGCATCCGGTGGGGTCCCAAACCAATAGTTTGTACCACCTGTCCTATTGCACCGGACATAACCAATTCACCCGCTTTTACGGAGGCCCGATTCCCAAGGCGCTCACTGTACATTATTGAATAGATTCGGCCCGTATCCTTTTGCACCTTCTTTACCTCTTCGAGCTGCTTCAGTGTAATGATTCCGGGTTTATCAGCCATATAATCTTTACCATGCTTCATGACCTCAATTCCCAAAGGCGCACGGTCTACCGGGATACTTGCGCTACAAACCAAATGTATCGACTCATCCTCTAGGATTTCGGACTCACTCCTGGCTAGCTTTACATCAGTAAACCGCTTTTGAAATTGTGCAATTAATTCAGGCTCTTTGGCATAAAAAGAGACGAATTCATTGCCGGCATCCAGCATTGCCTGGACTTGTCCATAAATATGGCCATGATTCAAGCCAATGGCAGCAAACCTAATTTTTCCTGCAGCACGCTTTCTTGTACGGTCTGTCCTGATCGCCGGAGTTGTTTCCCGGCCCATCCCCTGAAGATTAGCCGGAATACCCACCAATGAAATGCCTGTCGCAGCTGCCATGGAGTTTTGTATAAATTTTCGTCTGGATTGATCTTTATCGTGTGACTTCATATTTGCAGTTTTAAAGAGTAGAGGTGATCATTTTAACTAAGACATGATCTGAAAGTACTTATTTTTTATTGTTTATAAAATCGCAGCCTGCAAGCCTGCATCTGATGATTGAATATCCAATTTTTCAATGGTTAATGCCTGGTTGGTTGTGATACTAAAACCGATAATAGTTCCCAGTGTTTCCATCTCACCTTCGAAGATTTTTTGATCGACTAGTGTGATTAGACACAAGTTCTCATGGAGACCTACATCCAATTTGATAAGATCTTCATCCAATAATAGGGTGTGAAAGTCAAATGACACCGATCTGCCATTTATTAAAAGTGTTTGCTCCTCCTCACATTGGGCGTCCGCATATGGGATAGCCAGAAATCCCTTTTTCCCATAGATCACTACTCTTAATTTGTTGCATTCATCGCTTTTCCCGCTCCACCGTAGGCTCATACTGAAATCCAATTCTGCAGATCCCTCCAGGTCGTCAACGTACCAGTAGGTACCCGAGAAGTTGGGCTTTCCGAGTTCGTTTACACCTTCCGCTGTCATCCGCAGCCCATCAGACTTTGATAATGGAAAGTAGATTGGCTTTATTGAATAGTCATGCTGAACAGAGGCTATCCATCCGTGACTCGATACAATCAGATCTTCTTGAAGAATGCTAGAATCATTACCGAAAATCTTTAGCTGATAAAATCCTGGAAAATCATACATGATACGCTTAGTAAATTGCTTCTGTGGCAAAGGTCTTCGTATCGAATCTGATCCAGGGGCTAAGAGGATCATACTGTCTGTAAGTACTTTCTTTACATCATAGTCCAACTGCACTTCGAAAGGGGGATTCTGCGAAATGGATTGAATATCTAAAGAAACTTCTCCATAGATATGAGGAAGTTGAGTTTGATAGAATCTATGCCGTATTTCGCTAAGTTGGACTACTGCTGTGATGATAAACAGTCCAGCAATGGCAATCCACCACCATGAGAAACGTCTACTATTCCTTTCTGTATTCGAAGTCATGATGTAAAGTTAATGCGCATATGGGAGATACCACTACTGGAATTTACAGTATCTGATCACAACAACAAATCGGCGGATGATGAACAAACTGACCCCGAAATATCTTAATTTACATAGATCAACCAACGGAAATGAAACTAAGAACTTTAGTAATTGGAGGCACGGGAACCATTGGACAATCATTGGTGGAGCTATTGCAGAAAGGTGCGCAAAACTTCAAGGTAATGACACGGTCTGAAGATAAAGCCGCCATCATGCGAGACTCCGGAGTGGATGTTGTGATAGGTGCACTAGGTGATTGGTCGAAGATTGAAAACATATTGGAAGAGGTAGATCAGATTTTCCTCGTGACCAGTCCGCATCCAAAGCAAGTCGAGTGGCAGAATGGTCTTATAGATATTGCCAAGGAAAAAGGTATACTTAAGATTGTCAAAATTTCGGTGGTTGGAGCTGAAGCCGGATCAGATATACATTTGAGTGACTGGCATGGGCAGACAGAAGATCATCTACGGAACTCAGGAATAGACCACGTGATTCTAAGGCCTCATTCATTTATGCAAAATATGCTAATGAATATTCCCACCATCAAAGCACAAGGACAATTTTTTCAATCTTTGGGAGAAACGAGAATCCCATTTATTGATACCCGAGATATTGCGAAAGCAGCATACAAGTGCCTTACAACCACCGATTACGATAATGGCACCTACGATGTGACCGGTCCAAAAGCTGTAGATTACAATGAGTTTGCAGCTGCCTTATCAAAGGAAACCGGTTTGAAAATCCAGGCGGCAGCCATTCCCCCCGAGGCACACAAGCAGGGGATGAAGGCAGCCGGTCTTCCTGATTGGCTGGTCGACGATCTTATAGCCTTTAATAAGCAATGGATTGCAGAGGGGACAAGTGAGCCATCAGAGGCCTTGGAAGTAATCACCAATGCAAGCTCGTACACCATAAAAGATTTTGCCCGAGATTATGCAGATGACTTCAAAAAATAGCTACCGTAGACTTAGAGCAATCTCCTCATCACCCTTTAGCAGTCGTGTATAAGCTATTTCCCCCAGTGTATTAAAGGTGTAGATAATCCCTTTAATCTCTCCAAAGTCTTCTTGAAATTCGAATGCCAAGACCTCATTTCCGTTGAGTGAAATACTTACCTGCTTGTCAATAACCTGCCACTCTACCGTATTCCATTCAAAGATATCAACACCCAGTGATGATAAATCGTCCGAGCGGTTGCTCATGTATTGCTCACCTACCAAAAGACTGAGCTCTCCTTCACAGCCCCGCTGCGTGACGGGTACATAGAATACATTTCCTTCTCCAATGAGCATGATCTGGAAGTTGGGACATATGGGCGCACTAGACGGATCACATTTAAATTTTGTCTCCAATCTAAAATTATCAGAAGCCAACCCTTCAAAATCTCCTACATTATAATACCTTAAAAGAAAGTCCTCCGAGAGATCCACACCGGAATTCTCAAGATCATTCCAATCAAGATGTAATGAATCCGAATCCCTTAGAAGATCCTGTGGAATGTAGATGGGCTCGACATCACCCACATGATACATTACTAACGGAAACCATCCATCCGAAAGCAAGTGAATAGGTTGATAGGCTAAAATGGAATCATTGGCCATCAGACGGGCCATATGATAACCCGGTGTATAATAAGTGGAGGAATAAAAGTGGTTTGCAGTATCAATCCATGTCTTATTGGCGGGATTCCATGATTGTTGTATGAAAAAGCTATCAGCCACGACACCCGTAACATCATACTGAAAAACTACCGTGTTGGGGATTCCTTGATCCACGGTCTTATCTGCAGTAAACTTTATTGGATCCGCGATATGTATTTTGATCGGAGGTTCGTAATTCCTCCAAAATCTATAGGCTGTAAATAAGCCCATAATCAAAATTGCGATAGTAAAACCGATAGGAAACCTTCTCGAAATATTGAGAAGTTTGTCATCGCTCTCCGTCTCCGATATACTGAGTTTATAATCCTGAAATGAGTCAAAGCCTAAAATAGATACGAGGGCATTCAAAGTAGCCGGCTGAGGAGTCCGGTCATCATCTGATCTCCATATACGCTTTAGTGTGGAGAGGCTCAACTTGATGCCGGATTTGGATTCAATGGCGGTCATGAGATACTCCAGGTCTCTAGTCCTGACATTTCCCTGCTCATCACCCAAAGCAAGTATTTCCACAATTTCCTTCTTACATTGGTCTAGGCAATCCTTATCTGACATAAATTCACTTTGACAACTTCCACAGTGGAACCAAGGTCAATTTACAAACTTTGGGGGTCAAGGCTGCCGCATCCCGGTAATAATATATGCTCTTTCGACAATCGCCTGAATCACATCGATTTATCGCTACATTCTGCCTATCTGACGATTCATGAACTCTAAACCCCGTCTAAATCAATCTATATTCATAATTTCATGGCAATCGAATAGTTGCCTAGAAAATGAAGAAATTTCCAAATGATGCCGCAGTCATCTACACGATCGGCTTTTTCCTTTTGGGAGCAATTACTTTCTACCAATGTAGTAGTTCCTCTAATACTCAGGAATCTTATCTAAAAGTTGAAATGCCTGAAAATGCCAATCCGGAATCACCCTACTGGAAGGGGATTGATCTTGAACCCAAACCACCTGTAAAGCCTCTGGCAGTGGAAGAGCAACAATCCACATTTATCCTGCCACCAGGCTATAAGATCGAGCCGGTACTCACCGATCCACAGATCGAACAGCCAGGGGCGATCACTTTTGATGCGAATGGCCGAATGTGGGTACTCGAACTGCGAAGCTACATGCTCACGGCAGATAGTGACAACGAACTGGATCCCATCAGCCGCATTTCTCGTTGGGAGGACACGGACAATGACGGATATTACGAGACAGGTTCCACATTTGTTGACAGTCTCGTTTTCCCCCGATTTGTGCTTCCCCTGGGAGGAAACAGTGTCCTTACTATGGAATCCAATCAGGACAATGTCTACAAATACACCGATACAGACGGTGATGGGAAGGCAGATATTAAAGAGTTTTTCACCGGCGATTTTGGTCGCTCCGGGAATGTTGAACATCAACAAGCATTCCTCTATCGAGGCATGGACAATTGGTTGTACAGTACGGTGAATACATTTAGGGTACGCGAGACGCCTAATGGAGTCATTCGTGAGAACACAGGGTTTAACCATGCCCAATGGGGTGCGGTACAGGACAATGAAGGTAAGATCTGGTGGCAGGGAGGCTCTAGCGGATTACCCTCCTACTTTCAGTTTCCTGTACTTTATGGCAACTTTAAAGTAGAAGATCAATTTGAAGAGGGCTTTGATGTGCCCTGGGGAGCTCCTATACTTCTGGCCGACATGCAGGGTGGTATGCGCGCCGTGAGACAGCCGGATGGTTCACTCAACAAGGTGACCGGAGCTTCAGGAAATGATGTCTATAGAGGGCACATGTGGCCAGAAGCCATGCAGGGCCAATATTTCTATGGAGAACCAGTAGCCCGCATTGTCAGACAATGTAACCCCATTGTCACAGAGGGAGTCACTCAACTAAAAAACTATTATCAGGAATGGAAGTCAGAATTTCTTAAGTCAACTGATCCACTATTTAGACCGGTGGATATGGCCACAGCCCCTGATGGGAGTATGTATGTGGTGGACATGTACCACGGCATTATTCAGGAAGGTCAGTGGGCTCAGAAAGGATCTTACTTAAGGGCCAAAATAGAGCAATACCAACTCGACAAAGTGGTCAGCCTGGGAAGAATCTGGCGGATCACCTATGAAGGTCTGGGCAGAGATGAGACCCAACCTCGAATGCTGGATGAAACCCCAAGTCAAATTGTCGAGCACCTATCCCATCCCAATGGAATCTGGCGCGATCTAGCTCAGCAAGAGTTGATTTATAGAGGAGATACTACCGTGAGTCCTACTTTGGTCGATATGGCATTAAGTCACGAAAATAAATTGGCTCGATACCATGCCATGTGGACACTTGAGGGCTTGGGTACTTTAAGTAGGGCAGTGATCGATAAGCTCTTCACAGACAAGGATCCGGATATTCGAAAGATGGCGATCCGAGTAAGTGAGACTTTATATAAAAATGGAGACAAGGGACTGGGGCAGGATTATCTCAAATTCACGAATGATCCTGACTTTGAAGTGGTTATTCAAGCTATGATGACTCTTGGTTTCCTAAAAGTAGATGGTCGTGAGGCGGCCATCAAGAGTGCTATGAATCGATACCCTGAGCGAGGTGTACAGATCGTAGGAAAGGAAGTGCTCAATCCAACTGCGAGACCCGGATTTTTTGCGCCTCGTACTGAATATTCTGAAGAAGAACAAGTGGTCATCAACCAAGGGCAGGAGATTTACAATGAGCTTTGCATCACTTGTCATGGAGAGCAGGGTACCGGTGTTCCGGTCGGGGATATGCTAATGGCTCCTTCCCTTTCCAATTCTACTCGAATGGTGGACCATCCAGACTATCTGCTGAAGGTGGTGCTGCGAGGACTAATGGGAGAAATCGAGGGGACAACATATACGGGCGGTATCATGGTGCCCATGGCAGACAACTCTGACGAATGGGTAGCCGCGGTTGCATCCTTTGTACGCACCAATTTCGGCAATGATGCTTCCGTAGTTAGTCCTGAAGAAGTAGCGGCCGTGAGAGCATCTACTGAAGGTCAGGCCCCTTATCAATTTCATGATTTGATCAGCACATCAATACGCAAACTTGTGCCTAATCCTGACACATGGAACGTTACAGCAAGCCATTCAGGCCTTGCCAGAATTGGTGGTACCGGCAAGCCATATGGTGCGTTCACCTTTGAGGGATGGACCAGTGAAGAGAAACAGGACGCGGGCATGTGGTTTCAACTTGAGTTACCAGCTGATGTACAATTCACCGAGCTTGAATTTGAAAGCCCGGAGATCCGACGAGGCTTCCGAAGGAATGGTCCTCCCCCTTTGCAGACACATCCGAGGCAGTATGAAATTCATGTATCTACAGATGGAACAAATTGGGGTGACCCCATTTTTTCAGGAGCTGGCACTGAGCGTCGTACACATGTGAAGTTTAACCCTGCTGCCGGGCGATTTATACGGATTACTCAAACAGAACCCCTGGATCCGGAAAATGATGATGCTGCGCCCTGGAAAATGGAAAATCTTAAAATCTTCGCGATCCAGCCGATGGAAAGTAGCTGATTTAGTAATCTACAGAGAAAAAATACGGATCAGGTTCTCGGCTGAAACAAGTAAAAATCAATCCGGCGATTTTTTTCGCGCCCATCGGGCGTGTCATTTTCAGCAATGGGATATCGTTCGCCATATCCCTTGGCATGAATGCGCTTGGCAGAAATACCCTTGCTCATCAAGTATTTGGCCACACTATTGGCACGAGCCAGGGATAAGGACTGATTGGCATGCTCTCCGCCCTGACTATCGGTATGTCCCTCCAAAGCGAGCTCCATATCTGGATTTGCCCTCAGAAGATTGATCAGGCGGTGCAGATCCGGAAGAGACTCAGACTCAAAATCAGTACTTCCTGAGTTAAATTTCAAATTCTGTAGTGTCATCACTTCATGACGCAGTAACCGACTCTGCATCTCGTCATCAAAGACCATTTCATCGAGAGGTAATGAAAACTCCAATTTTTCAAAACAGATTTCGTGTCGGTTATTGTATCGACCGGTAGCGGCCGTGACACCCCAGAAGACCTTGGACTCTCCCAGAAATATTTCATTGACGATATCTCCCGAATAGGAAATGATGCGCCGTCCATCCAGGTGTACACTCAGATTCTGGGTGGTATGATCCCAACGGATGTCAAATTCATGCAGCAGACAATCTTCAACATTCGGAATGATATTGGGGCCAGCAAGGCTATAGTAGTGATGTACCTGACCATCTTGCATGATAGCCACGTGATCTTCGGCAGGATCAGCCAAATGATCGTTTTCCCAGGTGTCTACCTCAATGCCTAAGGAAGGCCGCAACCCACTGAATCCCATCCCTTCGCCCCGGCGACCCGTCACACCCCCATGCGGAGTAAAAACAAAGACCACACCATCGGCGCCACTCACATCCTCACAGCCGAACATCATTTTCAGCTCCATATTGAAAGACCCCTTCAGATCTATGGGATTTCGGTACCAGATCGACCCGGAAGACCAGTCATAATCTTCCGTCAGACGAAAGCATTCGTCTCCCGTCCGCACGGTCTCCCCTGCGATGTAGAAATCATCCAAACCAATCTCGGTAGTCTGTGCGGTCAGCGGGATGTAATACGCCAGCGCCATCGTAAACAGGCAAGGCAGGCAACACTTCAGAAACGTATCAAATCGGGTGTACACTTTCATACTGAGCTACTGTCAGTAAAAGGTAATAGTTTTTTGGGGAAAGGGCAAGAGGGGGGGGTGGGGGATGCTCACTACTACTACAGTAGATCAGTATCCAAATGAGATCTATCATCACTGGTGAATTAAATAGAACTTTCATAAATTAACCCTCTAGGGATTTATTTGTTGCTTATGGTTAATGATTTGGGCCATCGAAATCGATGGGGATTTTGGGACGAAATTGGAAAACTTCAGTTTCAGTATCTAGTTAAGAATGGATTACAACCAGAACACAAGTTTCTTGATGTTGGATGTGGATTACTGAGAGGTGGGATTCACTTCATATCATATCTCGATAGGGGTAATTATTTTGGAATTGACAGGGATGAAAAGGTTCTGGAAACTGCAAGAGAGGTAGAGTTAAGAGTAAACTCCTTGGAAGCAAAGGCACCAACTCTAAAACTGATAGAAGATTTTGATTTTGAATCATTTGGAACAAAATTTGACTATGCCCTAGCACAATCAGTATTCACTCATTTACCACTTAACAATATTATTCGATGCATAATGAATATTGATAAAATACTTCAACCTGATGGAATTTTTTTTGCAACATTCTGGGAAAATCCAAAAGGAAAGTTCAATTTAGAACCAATCATTCACGACAAATCCCAACCGCCTATTGTAACTTACTTCGATAAGAATAGCTTTCATTATGAATATGAAATATTTCAACAAATCTGCTCCGGCACCAATCTCACTGTTAAATATATTGGAGATTGGGATCATCCTCGAGGACAAGCAATGCTTAAGTTTATAAGAACTTAGTCTCCTAAGTTTCACTATATTCAATCTTCTTGAAATCACATACTTAAAACAGAACACTACTAACACTACTAATAATTTAGAATTCTTCTCCTGGTCTTTCCTGCCAGAGAGTTCTATGAGCAACCTCTTCGTTTTGTTCAGGATCTCGGGAATAATAGTAGAATGCAAGTGACTTTCGAGTTGTATCCTGTGGACAATTTAGTGGGTCTGGATGTCCGTGAAATGAAGTTGAACTAGTGCTAAATATCACACACCTGTTAAATATGGGCGTAATCTTGACAACACACTCGGAAGCTTGATTATCCCACAGTTCGAGGTGTCCTCCGTATCCTTCCTGCCAATCCTTGTTTAAATATAGTAGTACATTTACT
The DNA here is from genome assembly GCA_050298535.1 of Saprospiraceae bacterium. Lineage (GTDB taxonomy): Bacteria > Bacteroidota > Bacteroidia > Chitinophagales > Saprospiraceae > JABDMH01. The sequence continues at coordinate 248,154 of JBNKUI010000063.1, read as the reverse complement.
CTTCGATAGAGTTTTAATTTCTTGTTATAGTTAAAATCAGCATGAATCGCTAATTTTCCTCCAGGAAGAATTTGGTGGATGCCACCACCCTGTAAATGAGGATCCGGAATTAAGGATTCAATGCCAGTCAGAACTTCTAAGAAATCAATGAAAGCACTGGAATTAAAGGCAAAGATTATATTATGAAGAAATGGACTTGCATCGTTTAACCGTCTTGCATTTCCCACACCTAATTTACCAGGTTGATGCTTAGTTGATCGATCTAACCAGAAGGGAGCTGATGGTTGGGGAAAAACAGTCAGAAGTTTTTCGGAGACCGAATTAGGAAGAAAATCATCTAGAACCACATGTGAGAAAGGTGAATTGTTTCTATATTCTTCCTTCTTCGATTCTGCATTCAATATCAAAGTGTCGTGATCGAAAACAAATGGCCAATCACTGTCATAAACTACTCTCATTAATAAAGAAATTTTTATTTGCCATGTAAACAACTATTGACATGGGTCAGACATCTCATTAATCTCAAAAGCAATTCTGACAGATTGGTGTAAGGAATACAAGCATGATGGATGAAAATGACCTATGTAGTTGGTTTTTTTGGAAACCTTCGAGTAATCTTCACCTTTTAAATCCCTATATTCCTGATGCCAATATTTCCATCGTTCTGTCAAGAGTGTAATCTCAGCATTCGTTGCGATTCCTCCATGTACTTGATGGAAAGTACCCTCTCCAAGTATAATGACCAAATCTGAATCTGTCATTGAACATGCTCTTTTATAAAGGTCGAGATTCACCAAACCACCTCCAATGCTTGTAAAACGCTCATCACAACCTCCTATTCTAGAAAAACTATCCCTTGAAAGAAAGAAGCAATTACTTTCGGCAATAGAACCAAACCATCCATCACTACTTGATTGAGCAAAAGTTGATATCTCGAACAGCCTATATCCTTCTCTGGGCCAATTTATATCCTGTAACAATTTATCTTCTAAATGAGAGCTATAGCCCTTCTCAATTGATCGATTCTGAATATCTGGCCCTAAATGCCATGCCAAGGTTGCTACAACGGGATTCGTGAATGATAGAAAGGCTTTTAATGCATATTTTAAAGTTCCAGGAGATAAAATTCTTGCCCCATCAATCATGACACCAATCAAATTGCCGCTAGAATTTGCAACGCCAAAGTTTATGGCGGCTGCTGGTGATAAGCTATCTGTATTCAAGTAAAAATAATGAAAGTTTGACTCTAATTTGTCAATAACATTACTTTCCAATGGTCTGTCAGATCCATTCTCAACTATCAGAACTTCATAGTCTTCACTAGACACTTCCTGTTGATAGTTGCTACTAAGAGAATATAAGGTTCTATCGGCTTCCCGCTGCATATTAAAAATAATCACTACAATTGATAGTTTAGGTTTGGACGGTGATTGACTTGCAACTATCATATAGTTAGAATTTATATTGAGATATCACATAATCTCTTGTAAAGTTCCATGACCTCTATGGGTACTTTAATTTGATCATAAATTGATACATTCGATCTTAACATCGAATCAAAGAAGGTGAATTTACCTGGTATTAAAGGCATCTCCAAAATTCTACACAATTCAAATAATTTAACAATAAACAATTTTTCTTTCATGTCGAAAGAAATAATCGGGAATTGCTCCTGTAGGTAATACTCGAGCAACTTTTCATTATACCACGACCACAATCTGAGACCCTCCTCAAGATGGATTCCGTTCCTTACATTTAAAGAAATGGCAACCAATATTGGATTACGGAAAATTCCTACAATTTTCAAATTGGGCAATCTCTCCAGCCAACCCTCTAAAGTAATGATAGTTCTTGGATCCTTAAATCCCCAATAATCTTCTTCTGCAAACTTAGAAATTATCCTTTCCCTCCTATGCTTATGGCTATCCGTCCATAAAACTTGCTTCGGTGGGTTATCCCAGGATCCAGAATTAAATTGTAAAACATCCTCATGAAGCGCCACAATATCTTGACATTCATGGTTTCCTTTGATGTTGTGAGGATTTTTTCGAGAAACATCCCCTAGAAACAGGCCCGCTTCCTCGAGACTTGCTGTTAGACAACTAGTTCCACTTCTGTGCATGCCTAAAACACACACCACTTTTGAGCTCATATATCATTGTTCCTTTGGAAATACTGGAAATCCCAGTTTATTCACCATATTCAACTGATTCGAATTAAAAACTGAGCAGTCTCTAGCTCTGTATCTTCCTATAGAGGAAGAAGTTAAATCATAATTGACTACTTCCTCTCCATGTAACTCAAAGCCAATAAAATCACTTAGTCTATGAAGTTCGTGGATAGGTTGTTGACAAAACCGGTCATAATTGAAAATGAAGTATCGTTTCCCAAACAATCTTTGACATTCAGAAATTGCAAATTCATTCGATCGTATCCAGTAACTCAGCAACCTCTTCTCCAGGGGTTCCTTTGAGGAATCAATATTAAAGAAAAATCCCCAGTTATGAAGTTGATTATGATTTGAGCTGAAGGCCATATCTAAACCATGCCGTATAACGTGAATGTAGCACATTGTGGGAAAGTGTAGCTTTAGGCTTTCCAGTATAAAGAAGCTAGTAGGTACTTTCCAACCCCATCTCGGATATCCAAGTTTATAGAGATCAAAAATAATTCTCTTTCGTATATTCTGTAGTACACTATTTATATGGGCCTTAACCACCATATCTTGCCTTCCATAAGTTTGTAATAATGTTCTCAGTTCGGGAAAGAGACTAGAAAAGTCTAAATTATCATAAGACGCATTAAGATTTGCCCCGAGAAAGTAATTGTTTTTCTCAAATATCTGGGCAACAAGTCTGGTACCGCTGCCTCCAATTCCTCCAATAACAACAGGTAGATTTGTCAATGACATCAAGGAGGTGTGTTTCTACATATATATATTGCCTTCATCTATGATGACTTCCCAGACAGATTTATCTGAGAATGACTTTACAGATGTAAAGTCATTCTCATTCCTGGAGGATGATAAATAATATCACGATTAACTATCATATAAAACTACTTCCCAACAACCAATTTTCGACTTGAAATCACTTTGCGATTAAGTATGAGCGAGTAAAGATAAGTACCCGTCGGTAAATCCCCAACCTTCAAATTAATTCTTCCTGGTCCCTCCTGAAGTCTTAAGGTCTGTAAAACGTTACCATTAACGTCTGAAAACTGTATTTCTGGCGATACAGAACCCTTCGGGACATAGTATTCTATGGTAGTCTCCGTAAGAAATGGATTTGGATAATTCTGCATCAAGGCTTCATTTCCCTTACTCAAGAACACACTTTGAGATCTAGTCGACTCGATTAGTGCAGAAATTTCATCTAGTTTCGATGAGATTTCCAAAACTTTCGATTCTAATTCCAAAATCTTGGCATCCCTTTCCTCAAGTTTTCTCTCTAAGTCCTGATCTCTCTCATACAGACTCTGAACTCCCAGCCAGAGAGACATCTGAACATCTTGGCCATTAATTTCAGTATTTTTACCATGTTCGAGAACTGGAAAGAAATCTTGTGCTATCAAACCGATGACTTCCTGCTTTGATACTTCCTCTCCAACAAGAGATTTCTTCCAGTTATATCTGGTTACAGGAACTTTGGCAATCCGGTCAAGTATGTCAGGGATTTCCAATGGAACTATATTGTCCTTTAAACTACGTGATGATGATGCAGTGAGACCAGACATACCTGCTGTCAGTCGTGTAAATGTACTTCCAGTTGTTGCAAAAAAGTCAATAATTCCAGCATCCCTCATAGCAATTTGAGATTGGACTGTTCCTGAGTTATCTTCGGCTACCAGTCTCCTGTTGTTTTCAACATCAGTCTTCATCCTAATCTGTACTGATCCACCATCTGTACTTTCCAATCTTGTAAAAACAGTCCCTGCACCTTCCACATGTAGATACTCATCGACACTCGAATTTGTCCTTCTCACATGCAAGGCCGCATCCGGACTCTCCGTCCCCAAACCAATATCACCGTCAGCAGCCACGAAAATACTGCTGGTGGGAGCACCCGGCTTAATCTTAAATGGCAACTTACTACTATTCGTCACATCCCTTACAAAGAAGTTAGCCTCATTACCGGCTATATCCCAAATCTGAGGAGTAAATCCACTGCTTCCATTTTGGTCGAGGCGAACAGTCGGGGTGTTGCCATCAACAGCATGGACTTCCACGACTGGTGCATCTGTACCAATACCCACATCTCCAGCACTATTAACATATAATGCATTCGAAATGGAATTGCCATCGACCCGAAAGACCTGACGACCCGATGTGGCATCCTCTATGGCAAAATACTCATCACCACCATTGCTGGAATCATTGATTACGATCCGCCAGTCACGGCTAGGAAAAGAAGCTGAATTACTGGTATCATCAAAGTGAATCCGAAGGTTATTTTCTTTAAGTCGCTGCGTATCGAAGCCAAAATTTTCTCCATTAACACAGTCATTTCCGACGCATGCACTAAATGTGATGATCACGTCATCGGTATGCACTATATCCCTCGCAGTTCTTGGTTCATCATGATCAATAATTTGGCTTGTCGCCATGGGGACCAAGGCCACTAATAGTAGAATGGTTAGTAAGTTTTTCATCATATAGATTTTCTAAAGGTTATACGCAACTTAAATCTAGTTAATTTTCAATAATATTGGGGTATCTAATCACATATGTATTATTGGCTTGTAGTCCTGACAGCGTCTTCACACTACCATCACTCCATTTTATTTTCACATCTGCCTGCTCATCGCCTCCCAGTCCGATATGCTGCATTTTAGGATGCACGGATAAATATCCGGTCGTACTATGCACCTCCCGCCAAAGCCCATGGTAGTTTTCGGTATCGACTGTAATAGATGAGCCAATTGCATCTCGATTCACTCCACTTTCCGGATCTCCTACAAGCTTGATTTTGATCCAGTTATTTTTTGTCTCCTGCCTATTGGCCAGGAAGACAGCACGATCATGATAATTGTTTATAATGATATCAAGATCTCCATCTCCATCGTAATCCAAATAGCTGGCACTCCGTGAGTTACTTTCCAGATCAGCTCCTAATCCCTGAGACCTACTAGATAAGATACCATTTTCATTAACGAAAAAGACATTTTTCTCACGATTACTTTGTGCATAGGTTACTGATTGGTTAGAATCTTGTGCATTATAGTAAAATGGATTTTCAGATGAGTAGACACTAAAATCATTCATTCCATTTAGACAATACAAGTCTTCGTCGCCGTCATTATCGTAATCAAAGAAATCAGCATCCCAGGACCATCCTGTGGCTCCATATCCCCTTCCCACAGCATCGGACAGTTCAAAATTGGAGAAAGTGCCGCCCTTTGCATTCGATAGAAACAGGTCGTTAGCCTCCACTGTCCTGATGTTGGGCATCTTTTCCGGATTAAATTTCATGACCGTATTTTCATTTGGACTGACATACTTTTCCTCTTTTTGCATAACCACTATATTGGAAATATACAGGTCAGGAAACTGATCCTTGTTAACATCTCCAATACCAACATTCATCGTATAGGAAGGCTTATCCGTTTTCCACTGCTTACCCATCTCAACAAATCCTCTGTCGGGTGTATTAAGGTAGTAACGGTTAACTCCGAAGTCATTTCCCACGATTAAATCCTGCCGTCCATCCTGATCAATGTCCGTATGACCAACCGCTTGCGTCCACCCATTATCAGTATCAACATCTGGTGTAAATTTTACTTCGCGAAACATGAAATCTCCCATATTCTGAAAGAGCCTGTTTGGCATTCCATTTTGATTGTCTCTTGACAGCGTTGGAAGTACTCCATCTAGGTAGTTTCCAAAGTAACCAATAAAAATGTCCAGTAGTCCATCGTTATCAAAATCCAATGCTGTAGCGGGTCCTGCAACAGCTCCGTTGCCCCCCAGATGACTAATTGCACTGACGTTTTGAAAATGTTCTCCTCTAAAATTCTTGTACATCTGATGACCACCATTTACGTAGATCACTAGAAGATCCTGGAAACCGTCATTATTGAAGTCAGCTATAATCGGCTGACGTGGCTCTCCAAAGGATTTGGATTCCTCGTCCCAAACATTAATTTGATAGGTATCTGTGGCATCCTCAAATGCCCCATCACCTTTATTTAAGTATAACTTATTGCCCAAACCGCCTAGTAGTAAAATATCATCCAAGCCATCATTATTTATGTCTTCAGATGCCACTCCCGAACCCCCAAACGCTGGGGGAATAGCTAATTTAGCGGTGCGATCTTCCTCCGAATAAACATAACTTCGAATTTTCCTGCTTAGCCAGTCAGCTGATTTGTGCTCAAATGCTATTCCAACTTCATCTGTGACATCGAAGAATACTTGGTTCTCACTGCTGGTCTCTGAGGAAGGTGATGAAGATATTCCACCATACTCCTCTGGCTGCTCTGGTTCACCGGGATACTCATCGATCAAGTCCTGTATCATCTGGAATCCCTGCTCTAAATCCTTCATATCCAACACTTCCTTACCCTCTTCTTGTGACTGTGCTCCAGCAAGTCGTAATACCAGCACTCCCAATTGGGCTACCCCCTCGACAATAAGCTCGGCTGCATGAGGATCTATAGTTCTCGCTTCCGAATTCTCGGTTGAGATGGCATAGTCCAGAATGCGCCAATGTATACCCCCATCTCTAAAGGCATCCAGATCATATGACTCAACTCGAATACGTCCCTCATTGTCGTTAGGAAAATAAACCACATCCTCAAATGAGTTCAGTTCGTGGGGTAATAGTAGCTGGAGGGCTAACTGTACGTCAGCTACCCGAATAATCTGATCTTCTCTTTGCGCAGTGATCCTACTTGATTGTTTGATCAGTTCCTCAGTGAAGGCTATTAGAGACTCCAGGTAAAAGTTCTTTAGCTCAGTCGATTCTTCTTCATCTACAGGCCATCTCTGTTTGGCAAAGAAAACCTGAACATTCCTTAGAAATACACTCTGGCTGAGCGCGTTATACTGTTCGTATGAAGTTAGTTTTTGTTGAATAATTTGCTTAAGTATCTGATTATTAGAGTGCATATCGGAGGGTGAAAGCCTCGGATACTCATAAGTAAATAATTCCTGCTTATACGGTCCGTTACTTAATGCTCTGGTCCATGCGGCTCGGATGTTGGGTTCTGTTATTAAACGTGCCCCTTCATCTCTTGCATAAGCATCGGCCAACTGGAGACTTGCTAATGTCGCAATGTTTAGATAACTGTTTAGACTGGAAACGGCATTCTCCGACAAGGGTAACAGTGGTTCAACAGAGGAAAACATGAGGTCCTGCTGAACGGATAAAATAGCGCGGTATCCATATGCAACCGAGGAATACTGATCGTAATCAATCTTTTTAATGACCAGATATCCTGAATCTATTTTGTAAAAGATATTGCCATCTTTCAATGTTCCAAGCACTGAGAGTGAGTCTGTTACCGAATTCACCTGATCAGAACCTATGGAGTCAAGACCCAATTGCACTGATTTTTGAGATGCCTTCTCCATTATAAACATTGCAATCTCTTTCTGAATCTCAATCTTCAAATTGCGAGCCTGGTTATCTAGCGGTGTACCATACATGAAATCCTCCAATCTACTGGCTGTAGCATAGCATTTGGCGTCTTTCGTGTTTTCAAGTCCCTCTATCTTCTTAATAATCACATCCACATTACTGCTTGTATTATCTTGCGATGAAAGCATGGTGGGAAACAGCAAAAGTCCCAGTAAAGGTAACATCCAGCCTACAGCAGAATGCCTAGCCGATCTTAGCAAATTCCGTATGTCTTCTCTTGTCCTCACAATCTTGTCAACTTACTAATTAATTTAGTGTAGCAATATACTGGCTTTTAAATGTTCTTTTCTAGTTAGTTTTTAGAATCTTTGTAGTCTGCAATACCCCATCAGTTGATACTATGATAAAATACATGCCGGCATTCCATCTACTGGTGTTTATTTCAAAATCATAAGTATTACTATCGAATTTTCTCATATAAACTTCCCTATTTGCCAGGTCAATGATGCGGATGATTCCTGTCTTAGACAGACTATCGAATCTGCCAGTCAGTCCCAGGGTGTGCACGAAAGGATTTGGTTTAACAAATATTTCATTTACCTCCGCTGTAGGGGGAGAAGGAATGAAAATTATGCTGGGAGAAGACCCTAATGCATCATGATGTAAGACTTCGGATTTTCCAATATTGATATAATCAGCACATATCGATCCTCGAAAAATCACATCATCAGCTACATTCACCTGCCCATTCGGTGCTATTATCTGACCCAGTATCTTTGAGCCATCACCAATAAATATATCTGTCAGGGACTGAATCTTTAAGTACTCACTCTCCGAATCACCTCCAGGAGATATTGTGATCGCAATATCATCTTGAATAATAATCTGTGTTGTAGAATTAATCGAAACAGGTCCCGATGCTATACTTACCTGAATCTGAGCATTGTCATGTATTAAAATGCTGGTGAAATAATAATCACCAGTAGACAATTGCAAGGTCGCTGCATTCCCCACCACCAATGCTCCATAACTTCCCGGTGCCAATGCCAATGTGGCGCCATTTGCTAGGGTTGTGTTGGCTCCACCGGCTGTAAAAGATAGCACAGGCAATGCTTGCGCTGTCACACTCGCCTGTAGGACAGTCCCATTTACAACTGTATTATTTCCAATAGATACTAAAGGAGCAGTGATATCTCCATTAACTACATTATTTCTTCCAACACTAATTTGAGATACAGCCGTTAGTTCCGAATCATAAATGGTGGGTCCGCCCTGGCTGCTACCCAATCCATTGGCCAATGAAATTGCTGCATTTGCATGCATGGCTCCATCTAATCCTTGCACCTGACCAGCAGTTATGTTATGATTAGCCAACAGGAGATAGTCGTGGCCTACGGCAGTGGGATCATCGATTACACTCACTATTCGTAATGCTGTTGTCATATTGCCTGCTATATCCATGGTCGAATAGTTGACCATATACGTTCCCACTAAATTAGTATTCACGTTATTTGATGTACTAACAGCTGGACTTACATCGCAATTATCCGATGCTGTTGCTCCCGGATCGATATATGGTCCACTAAATCTAAACACGGTCAACGGATTGTCTCCGATTATTGCTATTACAGGTGCTTCATCATCATTTACAGTGACATTAAAAGAGCAAGAGGTCATATTTCCAGAAGCATCTTGAGCGGTGCTGGATACCAAAGTGGTACCAACAACAAAAGATGATCCGCTTGCAGGAAGTGATGAAACTGAAACACCGTCGCAATTGTCAGTAGCTGTCACTGAAAAATCAATCACAGCTTCGCACAAGCCAGCATCATTACTGACTACGATATCAGCCGGACAGGTAATTACCGGGTTTTCATCGTCGGTGACGATTACATCGAATGTACACATAGTCGTATTTCCGCTACCATCTGTAGCAATACAGGTGACTGTTGTGGTACCAACAATAAAGCTACTACCGGATGGTGGTGAACATTCAACGGATGCGGTTCCGCAATTATCTGTTGCCACGGGATCGGTCCAGGTCACTACGGCACTGCATTCTCCAGCAGCGGCTGACTGGGTAATGTTGCCGGGACATGTTATCATTGGATTAGTCAGATCGACTACTTCTACCGTAAAATCACAGCTTGCTCCGTTTCCATTACCATCCATCGTTGTCAATGTCACCAACTGCATAGTACCTGCCCCCAATAGTATTGTTCCTGGTAGAGGAGTCTGAACTATTGTGAGGGAACCATCACAGTTGTCGATAGATGTGGCTTCGGTGGTATAGTCTGGTAACACTGCTTCACAATTTGCATCTGCTGAGAGGTCAAATGATATTCCTGTGCCATCGGGACACGTAATCATCGGATCTTCTGTATCAACCACTGTGATAATCACCTGGTCAACAGCCGCGTCGAATGCATCAACAACGGTAAGTGTAATAATGTGAATGCCTTGCGTCAAACTAACAGTGGGGGTCGCTCCAGTAGCGATAGTTGATCCTTCCTCAGTCCAGGTATAGGATGCGATAGGTGGGTGGATTGAGCTGGATGCAGATCCGTCCAGGATTACATTCGTACCACCCACGCCACTGCACTGGACAGTTTGATCAGGTCCGGCATCCGCCTGAGCTGGCTCATGATCCACTACCCCTATAGATAAGGTAGCAGAAGCCGGATCACCGGATACTTCGGTTGACGTAATGTCGCTGGTTGTGTTTAAATACTCTCCAGAGACGGCACTGATTGGCACCAGTAGTTGAACAGTAAATGAGCATGCACCGCCTGATGTCAGACTTTGGCCGGAAAATGCAATCAAGCTTGTGGGAAATGCACCCGGTGTAAATCCGGTACATGAATTATTACTTATACTCACAGCCGTCAAACCTGTGAGCGTAGTATTCAAATCATCGGTAAAACTGATATTCGTTACTTCCTGGATCGAGCCTCCCGCAAAGCCAATATTAAAGGTGAGATCCACCATCTCCCCGGGTAGCGCTTCTCCGGAAAAAGATTTCGTCAAACTCAAGGAGTTGTCATCTACATCAATATCCAGGCTCCCCGTTGCTGGAGCAGCCGTGACGGCTATACTTTCAAATGTTCCCTGCACGATGGATGTTACATTCGGATATGACAGGCCTTCAACAGCAGATAAAGGTACGTCTAGAGAAATACTGACTGAACAAGATTGACCGGCACCTGCTGGCAACGAAAAACCCGTTGCCTGGATAGTGGACGCATTGCCACCAATTGTTCCCGTACTACAAGTATTTACCACCGGACCCGCATTTTTTAGCAGACCTGATAATACTTGATTGAGGCTATTTGTAAAAATGATGTTGGTTATTGGAGATTCAGAAAAATTTGTGAGCGTGTAACTCAATCCCGCAGTGCCTCCCGGCAGGATTGGACTTCCTGTAAATTCCAGCTCTAATGAAAAGGGGGATATTAGTATTTCTGCAGAAGCCGGTTCACCGGTTACATTAAATCCGCCTATGACCGAACTTACTTCACTCGTTGTATTCGTTTGAGTACCAGGAGTAGCTGTTTCGGGAACCTGCAAGGTGATACTGAATGAACATAAATCTGTACCAAGTGGAATATTGCCGCCGGTGAGGGTCAGCACATTGGAGCCGTCTATAGCGACAACAGAACCGGTTCCACAAGGATCCGTGGGTAGTGAACCAACTAAAGTGAGATCTGGGATAAAACCTTGAAGATCATCGCTGAAGCTGATCCCGGTTGCATCACCCAAAGCGTCCTCAGCATGGAAAATGCTAAAAGTCATGACCAGGTTGTCACCAGGTGCTACGACCTCATTATCGAATGACTTCGACATGATGGGAGCTGTAAGGACAGCCAGCTCATCCGAACTGGGAAGCCCGGTAACTGTTTGACCATCCAACATAGCAGTGATCACCGTAGTCTCGCTGGGATAAACACCATCCGGAGCATCGAGGGGTACTTGCATGATGGCAGTAAAAGTACACGAAGATTCCGGAGCGAGACTTGCACCTGATATCGCTAATTTTGGGGGAACGGTTGAAAAACCTGCATCAAGCAGTGGTGTATAGGTCATCATGGACCCCACCCCACAAAAGTCTGCTGTGGCCAGTGTTTGTTCAAGAAGATATACCTCGGCAAAAAAGTCTTCGAAATTGATGTCGGACATCGTTAATAGACTCGTGTTTTCGATGGTATATTCGATTGTCACGAAATCTCCCGGTGCCGTTGGATCATCCGTAAACTCCATTGTAAGTTTCGGTGCTTCAATGATGCTTAGGTTATCACCCGCAACATTTCCATTAACTGGATTTCCGCCTTCGTCATAAGAAACTGCACTCGATAGCACTGAATACAAGCCACTGGCAGCACCGTCAGGTACCTGCACAGAAATCGTAAATGTACACGAAGACTCGCTAGCCAGACTTCCGCCGGAAAAACTTACGACTCCCGTTCCGGAAATTGATGATCCGGTCCCACATGCATCATTTAATGGTAAGTTGATTGCCGACAAACCAGTTAAAGCTGAAGCCAGATCTACGGAAAAAGAAATATTGGAAATAGATTCACTCCTACTGAAATTGGTAATGGTGAATTCAAGATCTGTTTGGTCTCCATCAATAATAGGATTGTCAAGGAAAGTCATAGTGAGTGTTTCTCGAGGGATGTCCAGGCTTGCACTTGCGAAACCTCTGGGGTTACCAGCAGATAGAATCGAACTGGTCTTAAAGCCAAATATGCCGGTTTGCTCAGCCTTTACATCCAGTGTAAAGAATGCCGTTTCACCTGCTGTTAGAGTACCGAATACGCTAAGGCCAGTCACCCCGAGAGAGGCATTTATCAGTGTCGAGGAAGAAGTGACATTTGGAATGGCTGCCGCCGTAATACCAGCTGGAAGTGCCATATTAAAAGAAATCTGTAGAAGTGCTGCTGATGGGTTGACCACAATGAGAGAAATCGTGGATTGACCTCCTGGCGTTATTTTTTGTGGTAATAAGTTCATTGAGATCTGTGCAGCAGACGAAGCATCAACCATTAGTGGGCTTGTAGTTGTAGTACTGACCCCTAAACTTGATGAACCATTTAACACATTCGTATGCGTTCCATCCACACTACTGGTCACGTCCACTCGTACAGTACAACTACTACCTGTTCCTAAACGAGCACCGGAAAGACCTATCGTGGACCCACCTGCAACTGCAGTGACAACACCGTCGCATGAACTTTCCAGATTGAGCGGTGATGCGAGAGTCGTATTAGCAGAAAGTGCATCAGTCATATCGATCATATCGGCAAGCGATCCACTGCTGTTATCAATAGTGATCGTGAGCGTCGTTTTATTGCCGATGCCGATCGTATTGTCAAGATAGGACTCCGCAATGGTCAGCGTTGGAGTTTGTGCTAAAAGCATAACCGGAATCAGAAAAAACAAAGTGGCTAGTATTAAGAAATACCTAGGGGAGATTGTTAGGGACAGTGCCCCTTGTTGGTTTTTTGACATTGCTATGGTTTTTCGGTCTTCCTTAACGAAAGATTTACGTAATCTACTAAAAAATCATTTCAAATCAAATATTTTAAATATGAAATTTTAGTAATCTCCTTACAATTATAGTAATTTCCTTACAAATTGTCATATAAGCCACAGGTCTGCGAGTAGTATGATCATACTTTATTCGGGTATTTGACTGATATCACCTTCCAGGACATTACCGTCTATGTCAACTTTTGACTCAATAAGAAAAGATCTAATTACACCTCCTGGATCACGCATTTTGAACCTCATAGATATATATATGGTGTCACCTTTATCTATATGAGTAGTACCTTCGTGTACAAAGCTATCGGGATCGTCCATAGACTCTTGTACTGCATACTTTGTCTTAATGTGAAACCCTTCCCTTAGATCAAATTGTGCTTTTATCTTCTCATCCCGTTCCTTTTTCGCTCGGGATTTCGATATGACATCCTTGTATCCTGATTCTAGGTTCGCTATCAAGGACATGTAGCCTTCGTAATCCAATTTTTCAGCCTCCGTAATGAGACTGTCACTGTCCATTGACCGCCTGGGAATGAAGGTTAGTATTTCCGAAAGTTCTTCCCTTGCCTCCTGAATCCGGGGATCTTCCTTTGGCGATGCACAGGAACAGAAATGGTAGATCATCAGAACTACAAATAAACCAGGTAAATTCTTAGTTATTATGTCCAACATGCTTCTGTCTTCTGAGGTAAATGACCTCAAATATATAGGTATCGTCTTGAAAATATCTACCAGACATCATTTTTCAACCATAGTGCAGCATTTCTTAACGAAGTTTCGACAAGCGGGCCCCCTCCATGTCCGTATCCCATGATAAGGTCTATCTGCACTTGGCATCCCTTTGAAATCTGGTTGTCAATTTTTGATTTTAAATCACTGGCACTATAATTCTCATCTTCACTACCATGAATAAAATAAGCAGGAATCGGCAAGCATTCTTTACCCTCAAAATTTCCCGCGATGGGAATCGCAGCATCGAACATCTGAGGATACTTACTGGGAAAATACGTACATGCCGTCCCACCGTTGCTGTATCCCACCACTACAATTTTTCCGGTATCAATCGGCCAGAATTCTTTAATGTACGTTACCAGTAGATCTACCCTTTGCTCGTTAATTTCAGACCACCAAATCCCTCCAATTGGTGCAAACAACATGATGTCCTGATCCTTTAAAGCGGGATAGATTAGATCATCCATTAGCCTTTTTGCTGCACCTGGTTCTTCATTGCCGCCGTGTAACGCTATACAAATGGGAATTGTATCAGTCGTTGCAATCTCAGGGACGTAGATACTGCATTCCCACTGATGGTCATGAGTCAATGGTAGTGTCTCATCCCTTTTACCCACACTAAGGTTGAAATCCCTGACTCCTTCACGAGTTGGCAGAGGAACTATTTTTTCCTGCACCGTCGTATCCATGAAAATCTCCTCGTCTGTGTGGATATCAGACTTATTGCAGGCCACCCATGTGAAATAGGAAATTGCACCTAAAGTAATCAACAGTTGCAACAAATTGGGTATCCCAGCAGCCTTCATAGAGTTACAACGAATGGCATCATATCTTTGTGATTGCCCTGGCCTTAAGAAAAAAAATCCACTCTTTTGGAGAGTAATCAACACCATACTGTAACCCTTGCATCAAATATCCGTCTCTACCTATTATAAGGGCTATAATTCCTGTCTCTATCTCTCAAAATTCGAGGAAATCAGACTAATATCTGGTTTCTGTTTAACAACCGTTTTCGCCAACCAAATCAAATTTCTCACTATGTTTAGAAATTATCTTAAGGTCTCATTTCGAAACCTCTGGAACCACAAATTATTCAGTATCACAAATATTCTTGGCCTATCCACAGGGATCATTTGTTGCCTCTTGATCCTTATCTACGTCAATCATGAATTGAAGTATGATCAATGGAATCCCCACTCCGATCGCATAGTCCGCATTACCATGGAAGGTAGTATAGGGGGGAACATTCTTTCATCGGCTGAATCCAGTGGCGTTATTGCCCCGGATGCTGCTTCTATCCTTCCCGATATTGAAAATTGGTGTCGATTCAGAGATTATGGAGGACACCTGGTGAAAGTAGATGGGTCATCAAATGAAAATATCACCGTACATGAGGCCCTAACTGTCGATAGCAGCTTTTACACACTATTTCCAGTGGCTATAATTGCTGGAGATCCACAACGTGCTCTTACACAGCCGCAAACGGTAAATATTTCACGATCGCTCGCCACCCAGCTTTTTCAACGGCCTGAAGCTGCTTTGGATCAAATGCTGTTGCTAAATAATGAAGATAGATTTCAAATCACGGGGGTATTTGAAGATCTTCCTGCCACCACTCACTTCAATGCTGATTTACTACTTGCCATGAATGGTAATGAGGAAATTGCTAATGAAATTCCGCTTTGGGGAGCAAGTAATAATTTCTTCACCTACCTTCTACTACGTGAAGGAACCAACCACCATGACTTCTATGAAAAATTCATTAATCTATCCAAAGAAAAAGTCGGGGAGCTGACCAGTCAGTTTGTAGGTCTCACATTGGAGGAATTTGAAGCCACGGGACAATACATGCGTCTGGGTTTACAGCCTCTGGCAGATATTCATCTTAAATCGCATAAGTCTGATGAACTCCAGGCAAACGGTAATATTCAATATGTCTGGATTTTCTCATCGATTGCATTTTTCGTACTACTGATCGCTTGCATAAATTTTATGAATTTAACCACGGCACGATCTACTAAACGTGCTGAAGAAATTGCGGTGCGGAAAGTGTTAGGAAGCAGTCGAAGTCAACTAATCAATCAATTTCTGGGTGAATCATTTATGGTGACAATATTTGCTGTAGTGTTGGCCTTGGGTGTCTCCATCTTTATCATGCCCTGGTTTAGTGAATTGACGGGTAGAGACTTGGCATTTCCCTACAGCTCCTTGTCGTTTTGGATGTCCATCGTGGCAGGAACGATAATTGTCAGCTTACTAGCTGGTAGTTATCCCGCATTATTTCTCTCCGGATTCAAACCGGTAGAATCACTCAAACAAAATTTCACTATCAAAAAAGGCCATCACTTTCTGCGCAGTGGTCTGGTAGTTGTACAATTTTCCATCGCTACAGTTTTAATTATTGGAACGCTTCTTATCTACCAGCAGATAAAATTCATCCAACAGAAAAATTTGGGCTACAGTAAGGATCAAATTGTAGTATTAAATAGTGCTCAGGCACTTGGTCAAAACCTACAAGCCTATAAGGAGCGAATATTGCAGAATGCCTATGTCAGTTCAGCTACAGTGAGTGGATATTTGCCGATACCATCCTACAGAAGCAATTCTACCTTTGGCAAATCTGCAGAATTTAGACAAGATAATCTGATCAACATGCAACAATGGCGAGTGGATCATGACTATCTGGAGACATTGGATCTATCGCTCCTCAATGGTCGATTCTTTGATCGTAATTTCTTAAGTGACAGCACGGCCATCGTGATCAATGAAAGTGCGGCCAAAGTCCTTCAATACGATGAGCCCATAGGAGAAAAGATCTATGGAATAAGAGACGGCGTGGATGTACCTCAATCACCTGAAGACTTTCAGGCATACACGATTGTTGGCGTTGTGGAAGATTTCCATTTTCAGGGACTACGAGAACCCATCAGTTCACTAGCCATGTTCCTGGGACGATCCACGGGACACATTGCCTTTAAATATGAGGCAGGTGCCAGTAGTCAACTTTTAGATCAAATGGAAGTTGCCTGGCGTGAGATGGCTGTGGGTCAACCATTTTCTTATCAATTTATGGATGAGTCCTTTGCTCGCACCTATGATGCAGAAAAAAGAATAGGCACGATTGCCTTGGTATTTGCACTATTAGCAATAATTGTTTCATGCCTCGGTTTATTTGGCTTGTCTACCTATGTGGTAGAACAAAGAACCAAGGAAATAGGTATAAGAAAAGTACTGGGTGCAACGACCACCAATCTGGTCACGATGCTATCCACAGGATTTTTGAAGCTAGTAGGTATTGCCTTTATCATCGCCATTCCATTTACTTGGTACACGATGGCCAAATGGTTAGAAAATTTTGCCTATCGCATTGATATTCATTGGTGGACGTTTGTCATTGCTGGAATCATTGCGATTATTCTTGCCTTTGTGACCGTCAGTATTCAGAGCTTAAGAGCTGCTATTTCGAATCCTGTCGAATCCATACGAAGCGAGTGAAAATATAAATACAGGAGGAGAAATTCAGATTGGAAATTAATTTCTCCTCCTATACTAATAATTCCGCATTTTAGTCATTCTCCTTACTCCCCACATCTGGAGAAGTGCAAAATCCAATACAATCAATGCTACTATGGCAATGAGCCAAAGTCCTACAACAGTGATACCAAAAGGATTTGTAAACATCACAATAACACTAGACATCACCCAAAGTAGATCCTGAAAAATAATCATCTTAATATGACTGTCACTCTGGCGATTAGACTGAAGCCAGACATATAAAGCAAAGCCACATAAAATAGGCCCCATAAAATAGAAAATGGTAGCCGAAGTCCATCCCATAATCTCAGACAATTTGCCGGAAAAAGTTGTAGTAAGGACTCCTGAGCTAAAACTGAAGAGGGCATTGATCCTCAGTACATTCTTTAGAAATGTCTTTGAGTTGCTAGGCTGATTCATTTTCTACGTATTTTTTTAATGCATTATTCATTGTAATAAAAGAGTCCCGGGTCTCCTGTCCAATTAGTTTGAAAATGAGTCCTGATAAAACGCCCTTAAATCGTTCACCATGTTCAAAATACACACGGTTGGGACCACGATCATGAAGAATGAAATAGTGTTCACCATCAAATAACCCGCGGAAATAGAGATGTCCCAGCCAGCGAAGCTCCCGGTTTGCCTCAAATTTCACAATCTTTGGTGAAAACTTCATCGTCTTATTGGATCCAGGCCCTTTCAATGTGACATGGATTGTAGATCCTTCACTGATCGTCCCTTCCATCTTCTGTATAAATGGATTCCAAGTTGCATTTTCCTGTTGCAATAGTGCTTCCCAGATTTTAGATGCGCTCCCTTTGATTTGTATGCCTGTGTTTATCTCTTTCATTGCATTTACTTTTATAGTTCAAATTTCAGTATTTGTATACCCCTGTATATTGACAGCTACTGACACTCGATTGACATTTGGCGCCAAAATGATAAATTACATAGCTTTGCAGAATGGCTTTCAATGGAAGATTTGTACTTAATCTGATTCGCTTTGCTGAACTAAAAGGTGCTGACACCTCTGGTCTCTATTCTCAAATTGGTTTGACAGAAGAAGAGTTGAATGTAGAAGGATGTATCGTAAGTGATAGCATGTATAGCGAGATCGTAATCTCTGCATCACTGCATGCAGAAGATCCCTGCTTTGGACTCCATGCCGGGGAGCACCTCAATCTGGCTGCTGCCGGGTTGATTGGTCAAATAACCCAAACTTGTGCTACGGTGAAAGAAGCCATAGAATACTGTTGCACTTTTGCTAATCTGGGATGTAGTGCTCTACCCATGTCACTGGAAGAAAGGATAGACTACTACGAAGTAATTATAGATCCCAAGCCCGATTGGAAGCAGAAGCATCCTGATGCAGCAAGACACACCATTGAAGGGTATCTTGCTTTTACACTGCGTGAGTTTCGTGCGTTGACCCATCATGAGCATCATCCTTTATCCATCCATGTTTATTGGGATGCTTCATCTTGCCGTCATGAGTACCAACGTATTTTTAATTGTCCTGTATACGATCGATCAGACAGAGTGTCCATCCTGTTTCGAAGGGAACATGTAGAAGAACCTATTAGCACAGCAGACTACGAGCTGTTAAGGATTCTCGTAAAACATGCTGAAAAGAGACTTGAGGAACTAAAGAGGGGCCACGGCATTATAAGAGCTGTGGAACAAGCCATGATTTACTTATCCCATGACCACTTTCCCAGCCTCGAGCACGTTGCACAACATCTCAACCTAAGTTCGAGAACACTGCAACGAAAATTACACACTGAAAAGACCACCTACAAAGAGATTCTGGATAGATATCGAAGAACCCAGGCATATGCATTTCTTGAAAACACTCAAATGAGCATTCAAACTATTTCCGAGGTTCTGCTCTACAGTGACCCGAGTGCATTTATTCGTTCATTTCGACGTTGGACTGGAGATACACCAGATGCCTGGCGTGGTAACACTGGATAAATAGTTAATTAGTAGTCCACACTTGCATAATGCTGGGAATGTTTCTCCATCTATTTAAAAATCTGGGAGGTACCAAGACACCTTGAACCATGTGATTGGCTCCGAGAATAACTTCATTCTTTCCATTTTGATCGAGATCCGCCAATGTCATGAGTATCCACTTATCGTCGGGTTCTTTGAAAATAAAAGATGGAGTAAGCCTTAGCTTTCCTTCATTTTGAAAATAAAGAAGTACTTCCTCGGGAAACAAAGCCAGATTCGGATACATGGATAGTACAATCAAATCCTGATCTCCATCTGCATCATAATCAGTGGAAAGTACCCGTGACGCACCATTCACAGGATAGAAAACTGATTCTTCAAACTTCAGTGCACCTAAATTTTCAAAAACTCTTACACCATGATACGGTTTATGCACAGGGGTATTATCCCCATTATCTCCATTTGTCAACACTATATCCCAATCATCATCATTATCCATATCTGCCACCAGAAAATCATTAGATCCATATTCAGGATTCAGATGAATTAATAAATGCTCTTCAAAAGATAGATTGCCTTTATTTTCAAAATAAAATAGAGTCTCCTGACCCTGAGCGAATAAGCAAAAAACGTCCTCATCTCCATCCCGATCAAAATCCAGAATTTGTATGCGCACGGCTCCCGGCAATTCTTTTTTGAATTTCAACCCAAGGGTGTGGGAAGCATCATATCCATAAATGCTTAAATCTCCGGTATTAGTTGAACCAATTGTTGATCCAAAATTTGCCACTACGAATTCAACCTGAGCGTCATTGTCAAGATCCACCACGTGAAAATCTACAGGTCGATCGAGAGAATCAATTTCAATTTTTTGTACTGTTTCTTTCTTCGAAATTATTTTTCCGGTCTTCTCTACGGAAGGCATAAGATTATCCAGGGCCAGAAAAAACAGGATATCCTCTGATTGGATAGCATCCACAGGTATACTTTGGATGGAATCAACCAACTCACACCCGGTCTCGTTGATAGAAAAAATATTCCCCCTAACATCACCTGCGAGCACGTGATTTTCAGAGACCGCAGAGAGCATTGTTATTGCTGGCACCATCTTTTCATCGGCCCCCCATCCGCTATGAACTTGCCAATCTGTATGAATTGTCAATTTCTCTTTGCCTCTCGCCAGAGGAAGCTCCTGGGGCGATTTTTGAAAGTAATACTGCTGTATAGTAAGCCACTCCAATGAATCCACAAAGTATTGTGCTTTCTTCATTTCCCGCTTCATTTGGGACAGAACTTTTGTCCAGCTCAAACGATCCAGTGCGGAAGGATCTGGCACCAAATGGCAATTACCACAGTGTCTTTGGACTAATAATTTGTGTTCTCCATTTTTTTCGTCCTGCTTACAACCCTGTAACAATAATAGGAGGACAAAGAAACAGAAAGTAAATGTGTTGACCATTTTATTTAACCCTCTGCTATTCATACACATGTACAGAGAAATCAAATCGATTGGGCTCGTGGAGATACCACCAACAACTCCATATCATTTCGACTGATCAAAAAATACGGCTTGTCCTCGTGATATATTATCACAGCATCTCTTACCTCGCCTTCGACAGAGAGTCCTGTATCTTCATTAGACACCGGGTAGAAAGTACGCTCGGCACTACCTATCAAGCATACACCCTTGCTGGCATCATGTCGCCCCACCTCAGGTTTTAATCCATAGAAGTTGCCTCCCAACCAGAGATCCTTAATTCCATCTCCATTAAAATCGCTGCTTACAATAGTAAAGACCGGAGCGATTTGTGCGGGCAGAGGAAGAGGCTCCCATCGGAATCCATTGGATTCATTCCAGAATACCCCAGTCTCTAAAACATTGATTTTATAATTATAAGCTCCTTCCTGTTCTTCTGTCGAAAAAAGATCATCATATTTTTTGTGTGCATAGTCTTCATACTTGAGATTATCTTTTTTCAAATGGGGCAACTGTGCAGTGATATCCATTTTAGTAGCAAATGGAAAGGACTCTTCATCAGCAGGAGGATACCAATTAATGATAAACTCTGACTTGCCATTATCGTCAAAGTCCTTCACAAACATCGTCAAAGGTTTATCATCACTTGCTTTAAACTTACTATTTAGTCCCCAATTGCCGGCCACATAATCATCGTCGCCATCACCATCCAGGTCTACTGCAAGCAATGAGTTCCACCAACCAGAATATGGCTTGGAGGTTTGTCGTTGAGAAAGTGTAAATGTTCCACCATTATTTTCAAAAATCATCATCGGAATCCACTCTCCCACTACCACCAGGTCGTCATCTCCGTCACCATCAGAATCCGACCAGACGGCATCCGTCACCATGCCCAGTGATCCAATTTCACGGGTAGTTTGATCTGTCCACTTACCGTTCCCTTCGTTAATCAGTAAAAAACTGCGAGCCGGCAAGCCATAATTCCCAGGCACAATTCTTGCACCTAAAAACAGATCAAGATCACCATCCCCGTCCACATCATTTGGCTTGATCACCGCCAGATTACCAGCTGCAGGCGGTGTCTTTTCTACCGCTTTTTGAAAAGTACCATCACCATTGTTTTCATAATATCTAAGCACAAAGGCAGCGATTCCTCCGGAGGGCTCATTACCTCCCGATCCCAATAAAATATCATTATCACCATCGCCATCGGCATCAAATATCGCCCCGCAGGTCGTTTCAAAAGTTAAATCTTCCACTAAAAGTTTTGATAAACTGCCCGACTGTCTTTGCCAACCACTCGCAGTCTGCATAAAGATCTTGTCCAGATCTCCCGTTGCTCCTCCTAAAATAAAATCATCTAGCCCATCATTATTCAGATCTCCCACAATTATGGGAGGACCTTCGGTTGAGATCATTCTGGGAAGAAGTCGCTCATGGTTAAAATCATTATATCTATTCTCCTGGTGTCTATGCTCTCCTTTTACTACATCCCGCTCATATGTAAAAAGAGGATCTGCTACTTTTTGCTTTGGAACAAATATATCGGTAGCGTCTCCATGCCTAATGGTAAATTCTTCATTTATCGGAACATTTCTAAGGACTTGCCTCTTCAAATCCGGCCAAACGATTTCGAGTTCATCCACTATATTGTGTGTACCGATACCGAATATAAGTCCAGGTTCTACAGCACTTTCAAATCCACGCGATGGATAATATTGGAGCACCTGTGTTTCAGCACCCATTTTCAATGTTGCCCGGGTACCAATGCCATTGGGATTTCCCTCAGGACCTTCCAACTTTAATTTGACAAAATTATTAGTAGCTCCATTTCTGTATATAAAAGGCGACATATTTACATTGTTGACAATCAAATCGAGATCGCCATCATTATCCAGATCTCCGTATGCGGCACCATTTGAAAATCCCGGTTGTCCCAATCCCAGCTCTATTGCCTGATTTTCAAACATCGGTATATCGCCATTTTGGGTCTTGCTGTAGAATGCATAATTTGAAAGTGGATTGCTGGGCATATATTCCACAAAATCACGCCAGTCAAATTCACCTTTTTCCTCGACTATTTTTCTTACCTCATCTTCATCATTAATGAAGTTGGTGAAGTCGAGATACATGATTTCATGATATATCGCATTGGACACAAAAATGTCCTTGGCTCCATTATTATCAAAATCAAAAATTAAGGCGCCCCAGCTCCAATCGGTGGCAGCCACGCCTGATAGATTGGCTATTTCCTGAAATTCAGCATTTCCATTATTTAATTGCAGACAGTTTTGTAAAATCTGGTAGTGAAAACTGGACCGATATTTTAAATCTTCAAGATGATAGGGGTCGAACATGGTCATGGCCTTAAGACGATAATTGTCAGCGGCCAGCATGTCCGTACTAAATATGTCCGGTGCGCCATCATTATTAATATCAGCAATATCTGCACCCATACTAGAAACTGAACAGAGATCAATATTATCAGTCAACACCTCCTTAAAGGTGCCGTTTTGTTGATTAATATATAGGTAATCACGTTCCCAAAAGTCATTACTTATGTATATATCAGGCCACATATCACCATTGAGGTCACTGACTGAACATCCCAGACCAAATCCAATCGGACTGCTATAAATACCGGCAGATGCGCTGACATCAGTAAATACCCCATTATTATTCTGTAATAATTTATCCCCTCCTTCTGCATCTACTTCCTCCCGGGTCTGCCGGTAAATATCCATACGCTCAGGGTCCTTAAAAGAATTATTGAGAAGATAGCAATCCAGATCGCCGTCCATATCATAATCGAAGAATGAAGCATGCGTAGAAAACCCCTGATCGTTTAACCCAAAGGATGCACCCGACTCTGTGAAAGTCAGATCTCCATTATTGATAAAGAGTTCATTCTCCTTATTATCACCTTTGACATCTCCCGAATTACAAACATAGATATCGAGCAGGCCATCCGCATTAATATCTGCCATGGCCACCCCGGTACTCCAGGCTTTCTCTCCAGCCACTCCTGCTGAAGCTGTAATATCTTCAAACTGCCAATTTCCTTTATTGAGAAACAGACGGTTAGGAGCCATATTAGCCGTGAAATAAATGTCACTAAGCCCATCATTATTTACATCCCCAATAGCCACACCTCCTCCATTGTAAAAATTACGGTACGTAAGCACATTGAACTCCTCACCATCATGTACCTCATTCACGAAATTTATACCCGTCTGATTCGAATCCAATGATTCGAACAAGGCAGATTCACTTTGCACCGCGATAGAACTTGAGGTCGGCTCAGTGGACCGATCGCATGAAGCCACTACTAAAAAGAGAGAGATGATAAATAAATGATATCTAGTCATTCTGACAATGTATAAAAAACTAACACAGTCCCCAACCTACTCATGTATTTATAAGGGGGATCTAAAAAAAGATACCCGTGCACATCGCTGAGTGATTAGGGCCACTTAGCAGCACACGGGTACGGAACCAAATGAAATATACTATCGTCTAAATAGACAAACTCTTAGTCATTAGTATCCAGGGTTTTGAGTCAGCATAGGAGTACCATCCACAGCACTCAACTGGATCTGTGTAAATGGAATAGGGAACAAGTTATGTCTCGCTTCCATTCCTCCGCTAGATTGCAAGTAATTTCTTCTTGTCTTCTCTACGGCTAGGTAATCGTTAATCACCTGTTCAGCCACACCCCATCGCTTCAGATCAAAGAAACGGTGACCTTCCATCGCCATCTCCAATCGTCGCTCTGTCCGTACAGCTTTTCTTGCGGCGGCCTGATCCGTCCAGGGATCATCGTAAGTTCCGATACGATAATTGGCCCAAGTGATTCCGGCATCGTCAATAGTCGTTACTCCACCATCAGGACCCTGAGCGCAAGCCCCAGCTCGTGTTCGGATCATATTGACCAGTTCGCGTGCTCTTTCCAGGCTCCCGGCCTCCACTTCACATTCTGCCAACATCAAGAGAACATCGGCATAACGAATGATGGGAAGATTTACAGCATTGAGCTGTTTATTCGACCAACCTACCGTACTTTCTTCACCGGCAGCGTAAATAAATTTCTTAACACTGTAAGGACCGGCAAATGCTCTGTTCCGGATCCAGGCAGGTTCATGTGTGCCGTGATCAAGGAAAGGTACACCATCCCGACCCACGGTCCAGTCCAGTCGAGGATCTACCAGATCATCGGTTGTTACATCCGCATCATTAAAGTTATCTCCAATAGGCAGACCATTATCGTCCACTTTATGGAAATTCACCAGATTTTGTGAAGGTTGATGGAAACCACAACATCCGAAAGGACTACCCCCGTGCGGGAAAGTGAGTCGATCGGCAAAGTTTCCATTTTCACCTCCTCCAGTACCATCATTTACAGAAGCCTGGATAGAGAATACCATTTCACTTCCATTTTCACCGGATGTGGTGAATATGTCATGGAAACAAGGCATCAACTCATATTTACCACTATTTACCACAGCATCGAACTGAGCCTTGGCACCAGAAAAGTCTCCTGTATACATCATGACCTTTCCCAGGTAAGCTTGCGCTGCATATTTGGTCGCTCTCCCTGGGGCAGATTGATCTACAGGCAGATTATCCACTGCGAACTGAAAATCCTGCATGATATTGGGAATAATGTCCGCATTATTGGGCTTTCGGAAATCCTCATCCACCTCAGTGTAATAGGGAACATTCTTCCAGAATTTCCAGGCATCCATGTGGAAATGCGCCCTGAGGAAACGTACTTCACCTTCAATACGAGCAGCGTCAGTGATTGTCTCAGCATTTGCCATCAATTTCAGTGCTGCATTTCCTCTGGCTACCCCTTCATAAAGGGCCTGAAATTTGATATTGAAATACTCATTGGCAGGCTGCCACTGAAAGAGTTCGATCAATTGTATTTCCTGTTGATCGCCAGGATCCGAACCTTTATACGCATCATCTGTTGTAACGCTACCAAAGATCCAATTACTACCGGCCGTAGCCCATGGTGGGTTAAATGTACCCCAGTCATTGTTCCAACCATCCAGCATCGAATAAGCCGAAATCAAAGCTGCTTCGACACCATCCTGGTTAGCCAGGGTCCCTTCATCCAAAGAAGCCTGGGCTGGAGCGTCAAGGAAGTCCTCCTTACAAGAGTACATCACTACTCCCATTAGTAAACTTGCCAATACACCTAATATTATTTTCCTCATTTTTTAATTCTTTTTTGAATTCATCTAATTGATTTAAACCAAGCGGATTAAAGTCAATTGATTAAAATTTTGCATTCACACCAAACATGAAGGTTCTACTGGCTGGATAATTACCCAGATCAAAACCTGTCCATAAATCAGCGCTACCAGTAGATCCACTATTGATTCCAAAATTGGAAGGTGCAGGATCTAACCCTTCATAACCAGTGATCGTAAAGAGGTTCTGTGCCTGTACATAGATTCTCAAGCTGGAGAACACATTTCCAAATGTACTTTCCGGGAATGTGTATCCCAATTGAATATTCTTGGCTCGAAGATAGGATGCATCTTCCACATAAAATGTACTTGGTTGAATGCTAAATATATCATTCAAATCATTAATCGGATATTTTGAATCCGTATTTGATGGTGTCCAAGAATCCGTTAATACATCCTTACGCACATTCGAATTGAAGAAACTAAATACATTGAATAGTTTCTCATAATTAAATATGTGATTTCCTATGGATGTGTATAAAAATGTTGTGAAATCAAAATTCTTATAGGTAAATCCAAGATTTAGTCCTAACGTGAAATCTGGATGTGGGTTGCCAATGGCTCCCTTATCATCGTCATTGATCATCCCGTCATTATTCAGGTCCTTAAATCGAATTCGACCGGGTGCGGCTCCATCCTGCGATGCATGGGCATCCACTTCAGCCTGCGAATTGAAAAATCCATCCGCCTGGAATCCAAAGAAAGAAGAAATGGGTTGTCCGATCTGATTAAAGTTGACAATTCCAATCCGTGAATCAAATCCACCTGGGAAGAAAGAGTCAGAACTTCCATCAATACTGATCACCTCGTTCCGATATTTTGTGAAAACTGCAGAAGCATTATAGCTAAAATCAGGACTTACTCGATTTCTCCAGGCAAGGCTGATATCCACTCCATCATTACGCATGGATGCGATATTAACGAATGCTGGGGCTGCTGTTCCTGCTGTACCGGGTAGGGCAGCTGGAAACAGAAGACCGTCTACCGTTCGACTATATATGTCCAATACTAGATCTAATTTTCCATTTAGCAATGATGCATCCAGACCAAAGTTTTTGGAGATGTTTTCCTCCCACTTGGTACCGGAATTACCCCGATTGATCAGTGCATAGCCAGCGACAATGGAGTTATTTGTACCATTGATGTCATAGAAAGTCGAAGCAGTTCCACCACCAAATCGATCGAAGGCATTACCTCCAGGTACACTTTGGTTTCCTGTGATACCCCAACCAAATCGCACTTTCAAGTCATCCAGCCATCCGACATTCTGTAAGAAGGGCTCGCCGGCAATTCGCCAACCCACACTAAAGGCAGGGAACCAACCATATTTCTCTGTTCCAAAATTAGAGGACCCATCTCTTCTTAAGGTTCCACTGACGATGTACTTGCCATCATAAACGTAATCAAGTTTAGTAAAAGCAGACACCAATGAGCTAAATCCACCTCCGGAATTAACGGCACGCGTTTCTGGATCTGCCAGACCACCATTCACATACCAGGCATTAGGATCAAAGGTCACATATTGATTTATGGCACCTCGAATGTTTCTATTTTCGTTCTTGATGGCCTCATAACCTAATAGTAATTGGAAATCATGTTTCTCTCCAAAAGTTCGATCATAGGTCAATGTATTCGTCCAGGTCCAGCTATAGCCATTTGACCAGTTTTCACTGAAACCATTACCGGTATTAGGCTGTCGAGCTTCGTACACAGGAAAGTTAAATCCTTGTGTAAAGTTGTTGAAGTAGTTTGCACCGATACTGGTTCGCGCACGAAGACCTTCAATAATGTCCACCTCAGCGTAGACGTTACCCAGAATTCGATAGAAAGTACCATCGTTGTCTTTTGCGCGCTTTAGGGAAAAGACCGAGTTGCCTCCAGAAAGTCCTCCACCCTTGCTACCTCCGGCATTTCCTCCCACATCATAAACAGGAATAAGTGGATGTACTCTGGACAGGTTGGACATGATGCCTTGCTCATCTTGATTACCACCACCTACTCGATCTTGACCCACACTATTGGACCTTGTTAATGAGATGTTCTCACCAAGTGTGAAGGGTCCCACGTTAACACTGGTATTCGCCCTGAGTGAAAATCTACGGAAGTAGTTATACAACATCGTTCCTTGCTGATCTAAGTAGCTGGCTGAGAAATAGTAATTCGCATTTTCAGAACCTCCAGCAATGCCCAAATTATGCTCAGTCACAGGCGCCGTCCGGAATACCTCATCAAACCAATCGGTACCTTCTTTATTAGTTCTTATGATAATATTATCTGGATAAGAATATGTAGACTCATCCACAGCACCAGGAAACGGAAAGATGTAGTCTGGTAATTGTCCTCTGCCCACAGAGTAGGGGCTCGCTGCATCCTGATCAAGTCCAGCATTTTCGTACCGATCCCAAACATAATTAGAATAGTCCACAGGGTCTTTAATCATCCAGTCCATGTTATGGGCAGGACTGGCAGCACCTACATAGGCGTCGTAGGTGACCTGTGCACGACCTGATTTACCTTTCTTGGTGGTAATGATAATTACCCCGTTGTTGGCACGTGCTCCGTAGATGGATGCTGATGCTGCATCTTTCAGCACCTGAATCGTTTCAATATCATTGGGGTTAAACCCGGTATTGTACGCATCCTGAACGGGTACTCCATCAATAATATAGAGTGGATCATTGTTCTGAAATGAACTAATACCACGAATTCTCACCGTAGTACCTTCCCCGGGCTCACCCGATGTGGAAATAGTCACACCGGCCGCCTGCCCCTCAAGCTTCTGTGTAAAGCTGGAGACTGCCCCAATTTTATTAATTTCTTCGACTTCTACCACGGAGACAGCCCCTGTGATATCTCTCTTACGCTGACTGGAGTATCCTGTCACGACGACCTCGTCGATATTGATACCCTGTGTCAACTGTATGTCCAAATTGGTTTCCGTGCCCACAGTAATCTCCTGTGAAGCATACCCTGTAAATCCAATTGATAAAACATCTCCCTCATTTGCGTCAATGGTGAAATTTCCATCAAAATCTGTTACAGTTCCTGTAGATGTTCCAACGATGAGTACGGTAGCACCTATCAGAGGTTCTCCCGTTTCTGCATCCTGGATACGACCTGTGACCTGACTGAATAGCGAATAAGTCGCCATCACCAGCACCACAGTTAGCATGGATTTCCATGCTCTGAAGTTTCGATAACGAGCAGTAAAGTTGTACTTCATTCTATAATAGGATTAGATTATTAACACTTGATTCTGAAGTGATGGATTCAGGACTTTTACTGGGACAATATATGCATTTATCATAGTTATGCACAATCGATTGCGTAAAAAGAAAGAAATTACCGATATATATTTTGTTCGTTGCATATCGCGCAACGATTTCTATGGTTTTTGTCAATTTAATTCACTCTAAATACTGGAATGGGTACACGATCACTCCCCAATCGATAGAAAATTTGGTCAGCAGGTAATGAGTGACCATAAACTCTCTGAATAGATGGTATTCAAGTGGTTTTTATAATCAGAAGGTGAGAAATTTTAGGTGCGAATAGAAGAGGCTCTACCCACGACTTCAGTACCAAGAACGACAGTTTGAGGTACTAATTTGGACTCTTCCTTAATCCGCAAAACCCTTTGGGCAGCAATTTGGCCCATAATTCGTGCCGGGTGTGTAATTGAAGAAAGGGGTGGATCGATCAATTGACATATAGGGTCGTCGTTGAAACCCATAACGGCAATATCCTCAGGTATTCTGATACCCTGTTCTTTGAGATAGGAAATTCCAGAGGCAGCTGATTGATCATTGGCAAAGAAGATACCATCAATAGGTAGATTTGTATCCAGCAGGTGCTTTGTCAGGCCTATCCCTTCCGTCATATTGAGCTCCTGACCGTATACAATCAGCCTTTCATTAACAGAAAGACCATTTGAGGTAAGGGCCTCTCGGTAGCCTCGTTGTCTGCCATCATATATATCCTGATGTTGGGCACCCCCTACATGGGCAATATTTATACATCCTTGCTCTATGAGATGTTGAGTGGCTTTATAACCCGCGTCGTAGTTATCTATGACTACCCGCTGTAGCTCACCGACTTTGGGTGTGCGATCTACAAAAACCACTGGCGTATCACTCTCATATAGGAAATCGAAATGCTTATAGTCCTCCGACTCCATAGCCAGGGATATCACCATACCTGATACCCGGCTATCGAATAGCGCCTTAAGGTTTTCCTTTTCCAGCGATACCGAGTCCCGAGACTGCGAAATGATAACATTATAACCATGCTCCTTGGCTACTTCCTCTATTCCACTGATGAGTCTGGCCTGAAAAGGTTGACCTATCCATGAAACGAGAACACCAATAGTATTCGAATCCCTCTTCCGAAGGTTGGCCGCCATACTATTGCGTCTATAACCCCAGTCCTTCGCAAGTTGCTTAACTGTATTGCGCGTAGTCTTACCTACCGAATGGTGGTTTCTAAGTGCTCTGGAAACGGTGGAAGGAGATAATTTCAGCTGCTGTGCCAGATCATAGATCGTCACTTCCTTCTTTGGCTTAAGCTCTCCCATTTAAAAATGCAAATAAAATCTAGCCCTGTATCTCAAATAAAAATTGCCGACTGAAGGTAGTAATTAATCTGAGGATTTGGAAACAACTCATTATGATCGGATAAGTAGGCCATTTTTAATGATGAGAGTAATACTCAACTCGACTAAACTCTTAGACAATCGACTACTTCATGAATCATTAGCAGCCCAATGCTACTCCTATCCAGTATAGAGAATTCCATTCCATCACTTTTCCCTATATTTACTGCAATTACGAATGATAGCATGAAGATCACGAAACTGGGAGAATTCGAGGAGTTGGTACTAATGGTCGTCATTGTACTGAAGGAAGATGCCTACGGCGTGGCCATCAAATCTGAGCTGGAAGATCGCCTGGGTAATACACTGAGTGTTGGATCTATCCAATCGGCGCTGAAACGCATGGAGGAAAAAGGTTTTCTCACCTCCACATTGGGTGATGCAACCAAGAAACGTGGAGGAAAAAGAAAACGCATCTACAGCGCCACTACACAGGCATTCAGAACGCTGGAGGAATTACGTGACCTTCGCAAAAACCTCTGGGATGCTTTCCCCAAACTTGCCTTTTCGTGGATAAAATTAGGAAGCCCGACATACAAGGCCCACTTGTGACTTTACACAACTTCTTTCTGCCGGGCTCCTGTTCTTTTTATTTTAATGGTGCTGATAAATTGCTATTTTGGAGGGGAGTCATTGCCACATCACCTACCGAACCATCGATATCACTCATACAGAAATCATCCAGCCAGAATTGTGCATCTTCATCAGCCGCATAAAAATTGATGGCATTAAATTGTGAACTTCCATACTCTGTCCGAGCACTCCACGACAGTGGCCAACTAGCCACCGATGTTGTATTTATTTCAAAAATCATTTGATTATTCGTAAAGTCAAATACTAACCCAACTTTATTCCATTGTTCCTGTAAATAATCAAATGGCACTTCCTGATCGTTTATATACATAGTACCCGATTGGTCTCCCATAAAATAAAATTGGGCACCAAATTCTTCACCGGCGACTTCCTTTTTCTGAATATTAAAATAAGCCGATGAATTCTGACGAACATACATATCCCAAGACAACCTGTACTGCCCCTCTGTAAATGATCCCGGTGAAAATAAAACATCAGGATTACTAACATCGGAATAATTCATTTTAATGACTTTGCCCCAATTGTACGTTTGAAATTCTGCATTTCCCGAGTTGGGAGACCACTTACTCCATTGCTCGGCGTTTAAAAAAGTCAGCTCATCATAGGATTCGAAATCATCGCAGGCGACCAACACCAAATCTTCCGGGCAATTACAGTCCAACAGTACGGGTTCCTCAGGCTCTGTACCAGTGCCCGGGTACATGGCAGAAATAAATGAGATATCCGTAGAAGATAATCGAGTATTGGAGGTGGGGGTCCACGGGCCCAGTACTAATGATCTTGGGATATAATAATGCATAATGGACAATGGATCATATTCAGAATAATTACTGGTGGCAGTAGTATACTTTCTAAATATATTGGCATCCACATCTGAGGCAGACCAGTCCTGAGTCCTTGCATAATATGCATACACGGCTTCACGATTCCAATTAATATCTGCGAGAGGATGCTGGTGTTCGTGTGAAAGACCCAGCACATGACCAAATTCGTGCAACGTGGTTCTACGAAATTCCGCTTCGCTAGTATTATTGTTAAACCAGCCAAAATTCATAGTTGCACGGGAGGAGGAAATGTAATTATTTGATTTCCCCACATAAGACCATGACCCCGATGAATTATCAAAACTGATTCGAATATCACTGGGTTCACTCTTTACAAACTCGAAGGTAATATTGGCATATTGCGACCAGACCTGTGCATATTGCTTTACTTTACTTTGCACGTAGCTTGATCCCTCTAAAAAACGTACACGTAAGATCTTTTTATCCCAGAATAATTGTTTACTCCCAAAAGCTCTCGAATGGTCTTCCGGGTATAATTCGGTACATATCAGAATATTTTCGTCATTTTCAATGACCGTTGCAGGAATGTCAGAAATCACATTTTCTTCCTTACTACAACTCATTAAAATTGCTAGAATAAGCAATAGAACGGAGGTACGAACTGGTAGATGATTCATAATCTTTGATCAATATTCAGGTTATGTATCTGTCTACTATAATCGCTCTTTTATTATCTAACCGAGAAACGTATCATTTATGTCTTTTCAGAAAATTATTAACACTTATTTAATCAGATAATAAATCAAACTGCGGTGCCGACGACAACATTCCATGGCCGAATCCACCACTTGCTAATAAGGCCATTCTGCACATATGGATCCTCTTCAACGAAGGTCTTAATGACCGATGTATCATGCACCTTAAAAACTATAGCAACTCCATCAGCCGGCTCATCAAAGGCTCCACCCATTACGATTTCACCCCGAGCCACTGCAGCTTTGGCGTTCGCCAGATGAATAGATCTAAACGGTGCCCTCTTCTCGACGTAGTTTTCCACCGTTTCATAAAAAAGAATATAGTATTTCATCACTTACATTTGATATGTCTTAAGAAGGTAAGAATAATACATCATATTGAGACTGATGAGACGCCGATCATCTCTGTCGGACATACATATTCAGAGAAGTAATTCATGAAAATAATCGCATCTTTACCTGTTGAGATGTACGTCTCACGATCAAATGATTTCGATACATGGTGAAAAAGATTTATCTGCTAGCTCTATTACTTGGATGTATTCTCATGACAGCCTCTGCACAAAGAAAATCAGCGTACCAGTTGTATACTGGTAAGGGAAAAAAGGTGACCTATGGTAAGATGCTAAAGAAACTTCAGAAAGCGGATGTCATCCTTTTCGGAGAGTTTCATAATAATCCTATCTGTCACTGGCTCCAATGGGAACTAGCCGCAGATCTTTCAGCAGGAGGATCCCTTACAATCGGGGCAGAAATGGTGGAGACGAATGATCAGAAGGCTATCAATCAATATCTAGCCGGCGAACTGGACGAAGAAGGTTTGGATTCCGTTGCCACATCTCTATGGTCAAATCATGCGACAGACTATGCTCCCATCCTAAAGCTGGCCAAAGAGCGAAATCTTTCCTTCATCGCTTCCAATGTACCGAGAAAGTATGCACGACTGGTGTTTAATGAAGGATTTGAAGGGTTAGATGAAGTACCCGATGATGAGAAGCAATTAATGGCATCACTTCCCATTGCTTTTGATCCCGAACTTCCAGGATATAAAAACATGCTGGAGATGATGGCGGATCACGGAGGAGAACACATTGCAAAAGCACAGGCACTGAAGGATGCCACTATGGCCGAGCGGATACTTAATAATATGGCTTCAGGGGTAAAGTTTCTACATCTGAATGGTACTTATCATAGTGAAAACTATGAAGGGATACTGTGGTATCTACAACGAGCAAGACCTGATCTCAAATATGCAACCATCGCGACCGTGACAGACTCAGATTTGCTGCTATCGGACGACAACAAAAAACTGGCAGATTTCATTCTGGTAGTAGATAATGAGATGACTCCTACGTATTAAAGGCAACTGCTGATTTGCTCAAAGAGATTGACGAGCTCCGGATAGTCATTAAAGAAAAAGAAAGATTCCTTGTTACTGGATAGTTTCTGCATATGACGAATAGACTCTTGTCTTACAAACTCCCTAAAGTCATTTCGTGAGGGGTAGGTTTCTCCTGAATATAAAGTAAAGACATGGACGGGATCCACTTTTTCGCTGGGATCTCCATACTTAATACGCTCGATACTCACCAGATCCTGTTGAAAACCAAATCCCCGACTATGTGCATGCGGATCGCCATCAGAGACTAATACAAGGAACTTTTGAACACTCTCTTTTGAGGCTCTTCTAAACTCACTATTAGCCAGTTCAATCCCTGCATGAATGTCCGTTGCAAAGACACTCATCGGTATTCTTAACTCATCAATAGCCTGTATCAGACTATCGGTATCTCCGGTAAGTGGAAGGATCAACTGAGCTCCACGATTGAAAGAAATAATACCAATCTTAAGGCTATTGGGATGCAATTCAAATCGGCTGGTAATTGCATACAAGACCGTTTGCACCTCATCGATAAATGCTCGCTCACTTGCCGAAAAATCCAATGCGATAATGATATCCATCGGACAATTGGGCAGAATACGCTCCGAATGTTGACCTTTTGCAACGATGCTACATATTGAGAATAAAACAATTGCAACAGATTTTTGAAGGTTCAACATTAAGTGATCTTTTAGGATGGACTGCTATTCACTTCCCCCTAATTTATTACACTTTCTTCAGAAATCCATGATGTTTTGGGGTCAATATGTTAAGGTCAAGGACCAATCGGACTACTTTTGCTTCATTATTTGCCAGGACGCTCCTTCCAAACTAAAATCATACTTCCTAAGGATCTGTAAACAATTTTCACTAAGATCTTTGCTCAAAGTCTCTTGATTCAATCGTAGTAGGTCACCTTCCATATCCCAATTCATATTTTGGAAATCACCCTGATACCCCTCCTTCATCAGCAATTGCAGCAATTCCTCATGCATACCTTCCATGCGTAACTTTTGTGCCTCACCGAATTTCTTCAGTTCTTTCTCACGTTCTTTAAGCATCTCTTTCTTTGCCTTCATCTCCTTCTCCTTCATCTTATGCATCTCCTCCACCGCTTTCATTTTGGTCTTCAGCTCTTTTGACCTGATTTCTTCGGCTGCACGCATTGATTCCTGGAGCTTGAGCATCTCTTCCTGCATCATTGCCTGCTGTTCTCTTACTTTTTCGAGAGTTTCTTTAGCCATTTTTATTTCCATCTTCTGTAGCTGCTCCATGGTTTGCCTTAGCGTTTCCTCCTGCACCAGCTTTTCTTGCAGCTCCTGATGCATCAGCTCCTTTTGCATATTTTGCATCTCCTGCATAGTTTTTTCAAGTTGCATCTCCTGCGCCATAGTCAATTGCTGCTGCAGCAGCTGCTCGTTTCCAACCATCATTTCCTCTTGCCACTTCATCATTTCCTCCTGATATTTTTCCAGCTCATGCTTGAGTTCCTCACTGATTTCCGTATTGATATAATCGCCGATATTGGGCATAGAGGGAGGTACTGTATCGGTATGGGAGTCTGTTGAAATAGCTGGCTCCGGTAAATCTTGTATCGTTTCTGGATGTTCAACATCAAGGACCATCGGCATAGATTCATCAGGCTCAAATGATACATCCCCTGAAGTCAATGAAGTCACCACCTCATCCCCTTCTGAAGATTCTTGCTTAAGCTCATTGTCTGCCCAGGCAAAGACCGCGAAAGCTCCCACCAACAATAGAGCTGTCACTACTCTCCCCACTTCTATTTTAAATTCATGATTTGATTTCATACAGATTCTTTTTATTCTCTTCAATAAATGAAATTTATTATTGTCTTTTAATGCCACTGCTAATCGAATTTGGTGCTTTGATTCTTCCATTTTTAGCAAAGCTTTTGCATATTTTTTCGGCGGTACATGTGATATCACTATATCGTCACACCTGTTTTCTCTTTCGATATTGATTTTTGTCTTGAGCCACCAAAAGATCGGATGATAAAATAGTACGACCTCTGTGATCATCATGAGAATATTGGCGATGTAATCATTTCTTTTGATGTGAGATAACTCATGTAGGATGACTGCTTCTAATTCTAATGGAGAAAGGTGTATGACAGCTCCCACCGGTAATAAAATATAGGGGTTAATATGACCGACGACTAGAGGTACATCCACTTGAAATGATTCAAATATTTTCACGGTTTTTGACACTCCAATTTTTCTCCTCATTTTATCACATAATCGAATGACATCCCTATTCACTGGATTAAGGCCACTGGTTCGTAAATTAATGGCCCAGTAAAAATCAATCAGTAATTTTATTAGAAAAATAAAAACACCTACCAGCCAAAATGCAGAAAGGTAAATGCTCCATTTAGTCAAAAAATTGACAGAATCTGATGCGTTGAATGAATAAAATAATTCAGATCCTCCTGCCAGAAGAGCATTCGAAGAATTAGGTAATCCGCTTGCCCCCAAATGTAAATCTTCACCACCCAATAAAACAAAGGTGATTACGGAAGATGAAAGTAGGGCGATAATCCCAACATTAAGCAGGGAATATCGCATAGATGCTGTAGTACCTTTTAACAAGGATAAGACAATCTGCAATATTGCAAAAATCAGTGCTCCCTGCCACAAAGAATGGACAATGGTCAAAGCTAATCGGCTAAGTACGTCGTAATGGGTATTTAATAAATCAGCAAACATCGTCCTCATTTTCTAAGTCATCCAAAAATGCACGAATCTCATTCAGCTCCTTCTGACTGGTTTTGTGCTTACCTAGCACCTGCAGGACTAACTTACTGGCAGAACCTCTAAAACGACGATCCACCATTTCATCCAGGATTTTCTCCGTGTCTTCTTTCTCTGAAATATTGGCTTTGTAGATATGGCTCACTCCCTCCTCATTTCGGTCAAGAAATCCTTTGCCATGCATCATTTGCATCATCTTTAAGGTGGTAGTGTATCCAACCTTCTTTACACCAGGTGTCTCAATAAGCTCCTCATGCACATCTCTCACCGTCGAAGGTCCCAGCCTCCAAAGTACCTTCAGAATCAAATATTCTTTCTGGGTGGGATTATTTTCGTTCATGGCCTACGAATTTTATCGTACCTCAAAGGTGTACGATTTTTTTCGTACCCACAACCCCTGCATGCAGTTTTTAAAAATTTTAACACTTATTTACTCAGGGCGTGTTGGGAATGGAAACAATCCATTGTGTTTCATTTTTCCTTTGACAAGAACTCTGATAGGAGATTCAGGCTAGCATTTTTGCCAGAATATTTTGGGTCATTTTAATCACCCGATCATCAGGCCCAAAGCGTTTCTGATACCAGTCACTTCGCTTGTAACCTGGAGGTTCTGAGAGACCATCCGCCCACCAGCAAGTGGAGGCATTAAAGACAAAATTGCCTTTGGGGCCAGGATAAATAGTGATCATGTACTCACCCTCTTTATCTAACTTTTCATCAGGTTGCAAAAACCTTCGATTGTCAGTCGGTCCACCTGCAATAATCTCCAATCCATCTATGTCAGCAGGATCGCAGTGAAACTCCCAACCTATAAGACCTGGAATTCGGTCCTCTGTCTTCATTCCAGTACCTTCAAAAATCCAATGCCCGGGCTTTCTACAAATCAAATCGGCACCACCCACCACAATGTTGTGGCTATGTGCTCCAATTAATGTGTTTTCGCGCGGACTAAATCGTCCATCTCGCTCATAAATAATATTGGGGCTGCCATCAGTACCTGGCTTCAGTTTGATCTTACAAAAGACACTATTTCCGGAGAAAAAACCCACATTGAGACCGTTTTGGATACATTTTTTCACTCCGGTATACATCTCCTCTGTCCAGTATTCATCATGTCCCACAGAGAGAAATCCCTTCGCCCGCATCAAGTCATCGCATCGGTAGTGAGTATCCCAGTTGCTTATATACGACACATCATACCCCTCTTTCTCCATCCAAAAGGCAAACGGAAATTCTGTCAAGAACCATTCTCCACTTCCCATCGTCAGGTTCTGATCTACAAGCTGTGTATACTTTGCATATGGTCTTCTGATCGAAACATCCACGCCCTCCCCAATATGCCAATCGATCTTCTCTGTACAATAAAGTGAATTATTGTATGGCCATCGATTGTAGGCCTGCCAGGTCATATCACTGCATTGAAAAATGTAATGACATCGTCGTTCGTCCCTGACAATGAAAATACAGTAACTATCATGGCGTCGATCATCCAATGTTGTCAACTTAGCCAAATAGACGCCGCTGATCCAATTATCTGGAATTTCCATTTGATAGGAAGGCTCCCATTGACATTCGATGACGCGATTATGGCCTGCATCGGGAGTCGTTTGTCGTTTTCCCTGCAAGGTGGGGGCCTTGTGCATGAGACGACCTCCGAGCCCACCGTAGTAACCCATCCGGAAGACTTCAAGAGAATAATCTGTATGAGGGTCCGTACTTACATAGAATTGCAGGTTCTCACCTACTTGTATAGAAGCATGTGAGCAATAGCCCTCTATCGGTATCGAACGAAGTCCGAACATATGCCACAACTGATGGGGAGGAGAAACACTGGGATTAGAAAGCATCCAGTCTCTGGTTCCTTGTTTTCGATTTTCCTCAACGATGAGATTATCCTGTTGTAGCGTATTTTTCATCGAAGACCACAATGGAACCCCCAACATGGAGATTATTGATTGCAACCAGGCTCTTCGACTAAAAATCATGATTATTCCTGGTTAGAAGATTGTACAATGATTTCATATGACCCATTTCCTATTTCCACTGGGTGATACCGGGAGTTGATCTCGGCATTGAGTTTTCTACCATTTACAGAAATGCTGGGACTTTCAAAACCATAGACAGGAATTTCGAGCACTGCGGAGGTATTGGCCGGTGTCTCAATATTCCAAACCAACTGATCCGTGTTGCGTGTATACGCGCTCCTCACCACTCCTCTCACAGACTGATACGTACCTTCAGCTGACATTATCTGTTCTGTTAGTTTAGGGGAAAGGATCCATTTGTGGCAGGCAACCGCATCTTCAGCCGGATTCATGCCGAGTACACTACGATAAAACCACTCAGATATTGATCCAAACATTGGATGATTATGCGAAGGTCCATTGTTTCCTCCTCTCCAACTTTCCCAAAGGGTAGTTGCTCCGTTTGCTAACATATTTCTCCAGCCGGGAAAGTCCGGTTGATTGGTTAACGTATATGCCAGGTCGGAGGCATTTTCTTTCCGAAAAACATCCAACATCATTTTGGTACCAAAAATACCGGTACTCAAATGTCCTTCACGGCGATCTATCGAATCCGCCAACCTTTTCAAGGACTTTTCCTGTTGCCCGGCATCCAAAATATCATACCACAGACCAATGGATTGAGCCGTCTGATTACAATTAGCAAAGCATCCAGACTCAGCATCGTAGAGCTTCTCGAGTATAGTTGTTTTAATTTTTCTGGACAATTCATCGTAATACTCCACATCTTCAAATTCCTCCAAAGCCCCTGCTATGTTTTTAGCGCAACGCACCATGTGATAATAGAATAAAGTACTGGTTAATGTGGTCGGTTTCTCATTCAGTAAGTTATGATCACCAATGCCCACTTCAATTATATGGTCGGGTGCACTTTTCTCTAAAAATTCGATTAATCGCTCGGTGTGAGGATATTGCTCTCTTAAGATGTCGATGTCTCCATAAAATCGGTAAAGCAATTCCTGTAGATAGGGATACGCCAGTTGCCATCCCACCGGCCCTGTCTCATCGCCCACGCCGCGATCAGCGATGCCATTAAAAGGAGCGCATTCGGTCATTCCACCTCCTGACCTGGCATCATCCGAAAAATCCCGTATTGTCTTTCGGTAAAAATTTGCCATGTCGTAGTTGAAGATATATGCCTCAGCTGCCGTCACCATATCCCCACCATATCCAAACTTTTCTCTCGCAGGGCAATCCGATTCAATACTGAAGACATTACTGAGAAACGTCCACTGGGTAATTTCCTGGATACGATTAAAATCGTTATTGCTACACGTAAAATGTCCATCCTGTACCAGATCACTATTTAATCGCAGACCATAAATATCCTCTTGACTAATCTCACCCGGATAGTCCCAAATTTGCACATAGCGAAAGCCATGGAATGTGAAATGATGCTGGAAAAATTCATTTTCGTGCCCTCCGACAATATAGTCATCTTCCTGGTAGGCCGTCTCCGGCACACCGGGTCCCCCCTTGATACCTCCCTTCTTTATCTGGGTCGTGACGGCTGTCATCCCATTGAGCGAACCATCAGGATACAATAGTTCACCATAGCGTAATTTAATCCTCTGGCCGGCCGTTCCTTGCACTTTCATGTGTATCCAGCCTGCAAAATTTTGTCCTAAGTCGACTAACTGTGAACCGTCGGATAATTTATTGACCGAAATAGGCTCTACTGTATCCGTAATTCTTATCGGTGGCTGCTGCTGTGGGACCAACCTCCCTGCAGGAGCATCGACGACATTGCAAGATGCCCATCCAGAGTCATCAAAAGAGACCTCGTTCCATGTTTTATCCTTCAATCGTCCATCTTGGCGCTCTCCCAGATATACGTCATTATAGAGAATCCAACTGTCCCCATGTTTCCAGGTTTCATCTGTAAGAACCACCTCTTTCGAACCATCGGAATATGTAAGGTGAAGCTCGGCAATTACTTTAGGTTGACCGACGGTCAATATTTCTCTCAAGTTCCAGCGGCCAAAATGGCGGATGGGCATCGGATTATACCAGCCATTGCCGAGCATGACACTCAATACATTTTGTCCCTGCACTACCTGTCCTGTCAAATCATACGAACTGTAAAGTGTACGTTTACCATAATTAGTCCAGCCTGGATCCAGTACAGAAGAACCAATTTTTTGACCATTGACAAAGGATTCATAGTAACCCAGGCCACTGATAAAAAGCCGGGCTTCAGTCGGTGTTGCTGTGAGGTCGAAGGACTTCCTCAACAGGGGTGAGGGATGATCTTCAAAATAAGTTTGAGGTTCCTCAAAAGGTATGCTATTGTCTGAAATCCAGTCAGCCGTCCATTCAGGTCCGGTCTCCCACCAGTGTACCTCGCTGTAGTCAGAGACGCTTCCATTTTGATCCCAGATTCTGACCTTCCAATAATACCGAGTGCCGGGAGAAAGCGCAGGGCCTCCATATACAGCCTGTATCGCATTGCCCGAAGACTCTTTTCCACTGTCCCAAAGTGGGTCTTCTCCCTGCACTACCCTGACAGAATCGAGACCCACCAAAATCTGATAAGCTGTTTGATAATGATCTTCCTGATCGGAGACCATCCACCAGCTGAAAAAGGGTGCATCTGTACTAAGCCCCATCGGATGATCCATGTACTGGCATCGCAGCTGCTCTGGTGCTTCTACATGATTACTTGCCGAGCATGATGCAAACCAGACCATGATCAGTAATCCACAAATCAATTTGCAACTATTCATTAATCTCTGAAGTTTCGCATCTAATATCAGGACTCCTTTGCGAAAAACTATTATGCAGTGTGCACAAAAAGTACTCACGATCACATTTACCATATGACCCCTAAAAAGATTGTAATTTGATGATTGATCAGAGAGCCGCATTATAGATCATTGCATCAGCTAGTCCTGAAATTCAAATTGATGTACAGAAAATTGAAGATCGTTCTTTTTACAGCGCTGGTATTGACAGCAATCCTCGCATACAGAAAATGGCACCAAGATCCTTGTGAAGAACGCATCACCTATTCAAGCATAGACCAAGAAATAGACCTTGATTCTTTGTTCCTTCCAGCCCAAAAGCCTGAACTAGACAAAATATGGAATGAGTGGGATCAATTCGACACAGGTAGTGACAGTTTTCAGATCGTTCTAAATCTGTCTATCCACAATGGAAGAGCTACAGACATTATTGGGCACTATAAAGAAGGTACAAAGCATTACGGAGCCGTCATTCACCCACGTACTCCTCCTGCGGAAGGTAAAATCCCTGTATTAATGTGGGTAGAAGGGCTAGATCAGTTTAATCCTCATGTCGATATTCTGAAAGATTATATAATCAGTGCTCTTTCGAAATCACTTCCTGATCATCTCCTCGTCATACCCTCTTTTCGAGGGCAGAGTCTACGTGTGGGTAAACATGCATTTTGTTCCGATGGATTCTTTGGAGATGCATTTGATGGTGCGACTGATGATGCCTTGCGATTCCTCCAACTCGTCCGTGAACAATATGCGATCGACGAGGAGAATATATCTATTTATGGTATCAGTCGTGGGGGCACGGTGGCACTTTTAGCAGGCGCGAGGGAATCTTCTTTCAAAAACATAATCACTCAAGCGGGACCCACAGATTTTCTCGACAGAGCCGTTTACAATAAATTTGGAATGCAGTATAAATACCAGTTTTTAAGCAGAGACACTGCAGTCAATCAAATTCGAACGAAAATAATAAAGAGCTCCCCCCTGCACTTTTGCCAATATATCGACGCCAATATTCTTCTGATACATGGTAGGAATGATAAGACCGTGGACATATCTAATGCTCAGGATATAATCAACAAGCTTTCCTCGAAAGACAATTTCACATCAGTTATCACTGAGAGTGGACACCAGGCCAACCACATCTCAGACCTGGTAGACTTTATTTCTGAATGATTAGTATCAGTCAGATCTAAGTGCCTTTATTGGATTCGCTAATGCAGCTTTCATAGCCTCAAAACTTACGGTAATCGTAGCAATAACATAGGCAATCAGACAGGATCCTATCAAATAAAACCAATTTAAATCCATGTGATATGCAAAGTGCTCTAGCCATCTGCTCAAGAAGTAGTAGGCAAGCGGTAGAGCAATCAACATAGCGATCCAAATAGGGCGCGTAAAGTCTCTTGAGAGTAAAAATCCCAACTGAAAAACCGATGCCCCTACAACCTTTCTGACTCCCACTTCTTTTTTCCTTTGATCGGCTAAGAAAGCTGATAAACCATACAGTCCCAGGCATGAAATAAAAATCGCTATAACGGCAAATATGTTGATGATTGTAGAAAGACGTGCTTCAGACTGATAGAGATTATCCAGATCCTGATCAATAAATCCATATTCGAAAGGATAATTGGGGTTCAACTCCCGGCTGACTGACTCCAAAACCTTTATTGTCTCACCTGTGCTCCCAGCGGTAGCTCTGATTACAGCGAAGTCTCCATCCTCCCTATACCGTATCACCAGTGGCTCGATGGGCTGCACTATAGGTTTATAATGAAAATCCTGCACTACTCCCACTATAGACCCAACATTTCCCCACAGATTAAATGTCTCACCAATGACATCCCCGGGGTTACGGCCCATGATCTCAACCGCCTTTTCATTCAGAATGTAGCGGTGTTTTTCATGATCCTGTCCCCTTTCAAATGCCCTCCCGGCTGCGAGCTGCATATCAAAGACAGAAATCATATGTTCATCCCCACCCATAGCGGAAAAAATCAATTGTTCATTGGGGTCTTTACCTGGCCAATCAATATTAATGGTAGCGTTCAACAAATTAGTGGGAATTGAGGAAACCAAAGTGTAATCTGCTGTCAGCCTATCATTTTCCAAGCTATTTTTAAGTGCATCCCTATTTTCTCGCAGATCACCTCTGATTGAAATATATAAGAGATTCTCCCGATCATATCCTAAATTCCTTTCTTTAATAAACTGTTGTTGCTGTCTCACAACAATAGTCCCTGCAATCAAAATAATGGAAAAAATAAACTGTGTAACTACCAGAGCATCCCTAAACCACCTGCTACTACCTGACAGGCTTCGTTGTATATTAAAGACTT
This sequence comes from Saprospiraceae bacterium, assembly GCA_050298535.1. Lineage (GTDB taxonomy): Bacteria > Bacteroidota > Bacteroidia > Chitinophagales > Saprospiraceae > JABDMH01. The sequence goes on along the minus strand of JBNKUI010000063.1, from coordinate 204,032 downwards.
TGACTGGAGCAATACCTGACATAAACAGTGCGGGATAACTACCTGACAGCAACCCTATAATTGCCACCAAAATAAAAATCTTGTAAGCAAGACCCATTCCAATGAACTCCCATGAGATTGATTTATCTGTGATCTCATTAAAAAAGGGCAAGGCAACGCCCACAAAGATCAGTGCTATTAATAATGAAATAAAACTGACAAGAATCGACTCGACAAGAAACTGTCTAATAAGCTGTCCACGTCGGGCGCCTGCCACTTTTCTAAAACCAACTTCCCTTGCTCTCCGTGCAGATCGGGCGGTACTTAAATTCATGAAATTAATGCAGGCAATCAATAGTATGAAAATGGCAATTACACTGAAAATAAAGATGTATTGCATATTTCCACCACCAGGAACATCACCGATAAAAGATGACTTCAGGTGAATATCTTTTAATGGTTGTAACATAAAGTGAACCTGCAACTCATCTTCAAACTGTTTATAAGTATTATTTATGCGTTCTTCCAACGATGCGATCATTACATCTGGCTTCAATTTTAGATATCCATACCAGTTAAAATTATCCCAGCTATTATTCTTCAGATCATTCTCGGATCGGTAGAGATATCGCATCGGCATGAGAAAATCATAATCAAGGTGTGATGCGTTTTTGCTATTGTCGAACACTCCCGTGACAACCATATCATCCTTATTATCAAGCCTTATTGTTTCACCCAGCACATATTTTGTCCCAAAATATTTTTCAGCCATTGGTGCACTTAACATGACACTTTGGGGATCATCCAAAGCACCCGTCGTGGTTCCCTCGATAAGATTTATTGAGAAAAGGTCAAAGAAATTTGAATCCGCAAATAAAATGTGATCTTCTTCATAGAACTGATCATCCACACTGAGTAGTTGAGACCGAAACATGGACAAACGAACCGCCGATTCTACTTCTGGAAATTGCTCTGACAATGTAGGTGCCATGGGAGCTGGAACAATAGCTGCTTGCAAATCATTTACCTGACAAGTCAACCTAAATACGGACTCATGATCCTGATGGTGGGTATCATAACTTAGTTCATGCTGTATCCATAATAATATAAGAATACCGCAGGCCAAGCCCACCGCAAGTCCTAATACATTAATAAGAGACGTGGACTTCTGTCTCAATAAGCTGCGAAAAGCAACTTTCAGGTAATTCTTAATCATGTCTTAGTGGTCATTCATTACAGTGCTAACTGCTACCCATAAGACGTGGAAAAGAATTTTTAGTTACAAGATTATTTGAAAAATCCGGGATTCTTTAAATATTATTGATTTATACGATAACTGATGGTCATGTTAATTTGCCGCACGACTCTCTGTGACCAGGCATCCGTAAAGAAGTTTTGTCCCTCTATTTCTGTTCGTGTTTTTCGACTGTTAAAGATATCCGTCACATTGAAAGTTAATCTGCCCTTTTCTCCAAATATCTCCTGAGTAAAAGCCAAATCAAAGAAGTATATCGACTTGCGGCGTCCCTGTGAAATCTTTCTGGGTGCTTCATAGTTTGCGCGAATTTGAAGATCTGCCGTCTTAGAAATATCAAAGCGGGAGGTTTGCCGGGCAAACCAGGTGGTGGTCTCAATATCAGGAATCATTTCAAAATTACCCGCACGCAACTGCTCATTAAATAAATTAAAATTAAAATCGAGTTTCCACCAGGAAGTGGGTGTATAACCTGCTGTAAATTCCAATCCGACTGCTTCTGCGGTTTCCAAATTTTCAGGCTTGGTGGTTGAAAAACCCGTTTCATCAACCAATCGAATAGACTGTACCGGAGCATCTGTCTGACGATAGTAAAGAGATGATGCGAAAGAACCCTTGTCAAAATATTTTACATGCCCCAGTTCAAACACGTTGCTAAATTCAGGGTTCAAGTTGGGATTTCCACTATAGAAATTACGGCTATCTGCAAAAGTAAAATAGGGTGTCAATTCACGATAAACAGGTCGTCGTACTCTTCGACTATAGCTAAGCTGGATGGCATGGTCATTTACGAGATTAAGAGTAAGATGGGCACTAGGAAATAAGTTAGTGTATTTTCTTGGATTTCGTTCGTCGGTATCCTCTAGAATCGTTTCGATATCTGTCCATTCATTTCTCAGTCCCACTTGATAGGATATATTCTTGAATTCATGCCCATAGATAGCATATACTGCATGAATATTTTCGTCGTAAATAAAGCTGTTGTCATATTCGGGAATAGGAATTCTTTCACCTGCCTCATTTTCTTCTGCTACGAGATAGTCATTGGTGATGTCTCGTAAACTTAATCGTGCGCCCACCTCAAATTTTCCGTTTTCACCAAAGGGATAGGTGTAATCTCCCTGAAACAACCATGACATTTCTGTCTCGTCGTTGGGTGACCATTGCACCAAACTTCCTATCTGCTGACCTACAGGATTGTAGGTTTCCTGCGTAAATAATTGGTCGGAGGATTCCCAATTGTCTAAAAATCGTACATCCGCTGTAAATACATGGCCTTCTCTTTCGAATTCTTTCTTGTAGGTAAGAGCGTACTCATTATTAGGTTCTATTTCATCTTCATCCTGTATCCGATCGGTGTAGCTCACCAACCGATCAGTATTGAAAAGAAAGTCCTCATATAGTAGGTTAGAATAGCGCTGACCATCACTTCTTCTGAATAAATAGGAAGCCGTCAGAATACTAGTTTCACTAAAGAAGTAATCCAGGCCACCTCGGATGTTTTGGGCAAATCCCTTCTGATCACTTTCGAAAGATTGTCTGCTGATGAAAGTAGTATCGTTGTGAAATACTTCTTGGTACAAGGACCTTCTCGAAGGTAGTACCCGATATGAGATGCCATAATTGATGAAGAAGTTCAGGTTATTCTTTCGATAATTTACATTAGCTGATCCCCCTATATTTCTGGGATGGCCGCCAGTCAATTCAAAAGAACCATTAAATCCCTGTTTTTTATCTTTCTTGAGGACAATATTAATAATGCCGGACATTCCCTCTGCTTCATATCGTGCAGATGGGTTGGTAATCACTTCAACCTTGTCCACGAGACTCGCCTGCAACTGCTGCAAGCCGGCACCTCCCTTAAAACTTACCAAACCTGAAGGTTTTCCATCTACTAAGATGCGGACATTGGTACTCCCTCGCAGCGCCACATTTCCTTCAGCATCTACAGTGACAGAGGGTATATTGTTGAGAATTTCAGAAGCCGAACCTCCAGCATTTCCCAGATCCTTTCCTACATTAAATATTCGCTTGTCAAGTGCCAGTTCCATTGTGCTTTTCTCAGCCTGCACCACCACCTCATCCAAATTGTTAGTCAAGGTAGTCAGAGTCAAAGTGCCAACATCGATCAGCGACTTACCGTCCAAAGGATAGGTTCCTGTTTCGAGACGTTCATACCCCATAAAATCCAGCATAAGGTAGTACTCACCCTCACCCACCTCTATGGAAAACCTGCCGTCGTCATCTGTGATACCTCCTGCTACCATCGTAGTATCCGTAATAGAAAAGACCTGAATACTTGTGTAGGGCAGACTACTGCCTGTACTTGCATCTACAACAACACCCGAAAGACCACTTTGGGGCACCTGACCATAAACAGCAGAATATGAACTTATTACAAAGATGGCAAAGCATAAAGTCCGCATGATATATTTAGAATTACAGTTTGTAAGCAGGCAAAATTATAAATCGATTTTGAAGAAAAATGATAGCCCAACCCAATCCTATTCAAAAATTATAGCTATTCTCTTTTCTTCCAAAATCAGACATTACAGAATCACTTGAAAATCAGACTGTACCTGGGTCTAGCAATGGTATCATTGGAAGTGAAATTGGTTCGCGTGGTGCCTCCTTTGGGTATCGCCTTATCCAGGTACTAAAAGGACAAATGGATGCCACCCTTGACATAGATAGCGAAGGAGGTACACGGGTGACGATGTTGATCAATAAGTATGTACTGGCCGCATAGGTCTCAGAGACAAAGCTCCTCTTCAACCGATACTAAATAATTTACTTTTCACCACATTCCCATCGAACAATAGATCTCTTTTTGTAGTAACGCAGGCAAATTTCAATTATTAAATCACTACAAATGAGAAATACACTAAAAAGAATTCTTCCCCTTCTGATTTTGACGCTATCTATGATGCCTCTTTCTTCATTTGCGACGACCTCTACAATTGGCGATGAATATAACATCAAGGAGAATGAGACACGGGAAGCTTATCTGGATCGACTCCAGGCAAAAGCCGATGACATCCTGATCTCAATAAAAGAATTGAAGAAGGAGAAAAAGCATGCTAATAGCAGAGCCGAGAAGAAGGCCATCAAGGCAGAAGCTAAGGCGCTCAAGGGTGACCTTGAAGCCCTTGATGCCAAGGCGCAGGCTGTCAGTGGAGGAATCTACATTGGAAGTGGAGCTCTGATTGTAATTCTGTTACTGATACTTTTACTGTAAGACATACGCATCGATTACAATAGATTCAAATTTGGACAGCTGTTCGGCTGTCCATTTTTCGCAGATCATTTCTGAGCATACAATCTATCATTTTGTCTAATTTTTAACACTTAAAAGTTGAACATTTGAGCACATTTGAAGTTATAAGATTGATAATCAAAAAACTTAAAGCAATGAGACTTCTTTACATCTTCATGTGCACACTCTTATTCACTTTCGGGTCACTCGCCCAAAATACGGTCGCAGATATTGTGATTAACAGTGCGGATCATGAAACACTAGAAGCAGCGGTTATAGCTGCAGATTTAGCCGAAACACTCTCAGGCGAAGGTCCTTTCACCGTCTTTGCACCCACGGACGCAGCATTTGCTGCTCTTCCTGCAGGATTGCTTGACTCATTACTTATTGATACTTTGTCACTTCGAGACATCCTTCTATATCATGTGGTTGCTGCCGAAGCCAGATCTACTGATCTATCGGATGGACAGATAGTGACTACTGTTCTAGGAAAAGACATCAGAGTTTCTATCAGCGGTGATACCGTCATGATTAATGATGCTCTGGTAACAGTAGCTGATATTGAAGCCGATAATGGGGTCGTACATGTGATAGATGCTGTTCTTATTCCTCCACGGATCACTGTGGTAGATATCGTGGTGAATAGTGTAGATCATGATACACTAGAGGCAGCGGTAATTGCTGCAGATCTGGCCGAGACCTTATCAGGAGATGGACCCTTCACTGTATTCGCTCCCACGGATGCCGCATTTGCTGCTCTGCCAGAAGGTCTCCTGGACACATTATTGGTAGATCCCAGTGGAGTTCTTACCGACATTCTGCTCTACCATGTATTAGGGGCTGAAGTGATTTCGACCGACCTAACGGATGGAATGCAAGCCACCACCCTCCTGGGAAAAGATATTTCTGTCACAATTAATATGAACGGCGTGTTCATCAATGACGCACAAGTGACCGTAGCGGACATAGAGACGGATAATGGGGTAGTGCACGTTATTGATGCGGTGCTGGTACCACCTGTAACTACCGTAGTTGACGTAATTGTGAATAGTCCCGATCATGAAACTTTGGAAGCAGCCGTGATAGCAGCTGATCTAGCGGAGACGCTTTCAGGAGATGGTCCTTTCACTGTTTTTGCTCCCACTGATTCTGCATTTTCCCTTTTGCCTGCCGGTATGATTGAAGATCTCCTGGCAGACCCTAGTGGAGACCTTACTGACATCTTACTATATCACGTCCTGGGTGCTGAAGTGTTATCCACAGATCTTTCAGATGGAATGACTGCCGCAACACTTCTCGGAGAAGACATTACCGTGTCAATTAATATGAATGGCGTATTTATCAACGATGCACAAGTGACAGTAGCAGATATTGAGACAGACAATGGTGTCGTACATGTCATTGATGCAGTGCTGGTACCCCCTGTCACCTCAGTTGTAGATGTAATTGTAAATAGCCCTGTTCATGAGACATTGGAGGCTGCTGTAGTAGCCGCAGACCTTGTAGGGACACTATCAGGAGACGGTCCCTTCACTATTTTTGCACCTACAGATGCCGCTTTTGACATGCTGCCGGAAGGGGTGTTAGATACCTTATTGTCTGATCCCAGTGGCGATCTTACCAATATATTACTATACCATGTGCTGGGAGCTGAAGTGTTATCATCAGACCTTTCAGATGGCATGACAGCCATGACTTTGCTGGGAGAAGAAGTGACTATTAGTATTAATGGTGACACCGTCTTAATCAATGATGCGATGGTAACTACAGCCGATATATCGACTGATAATGGGGTGGTTCATGTCATTGATGCTGTACTCCTGCCACCTGCTTCACTTGAAAATTCAGTGGCTGACATCATAGCAAACAGCGAAGTGCACAATACGCTCGAAGCAGCTATAGAGGCGGCAGGGCTTACCAGCACTTTAGACTCACAAGGATCTTTTACCGTATTCGCACCAACTGATGATGCTTTTGCAGCTCTTCCTGCAGGCCTTCTGGACACGCTCCTTGCTGACCCGTCCGGTGATTTAACTCAAATTCTCCTTTATCATGTACTAGGTGATGTAGTCCTTTCTACCGATCTATCCGATGGATTAGAAGCTACAACATTGCAAGGATCAGACGTTACGGTTTCTATATCAGGTGATACGGTACGTATTAATGATGCAATGGTAATAGTTGCTGACATTGAAGCCGATAATGGGGTGGTACACGTAATTGATGCGATACTCCTTCCAGACCTCACTACCTCCGTCCAATTACTTGATGCGCAGGACGTAAGGATTCAGGTGTATCCCAATCCCAGCAGTACCTATATGGAAGTAAATATTCTGGATCAAAATTTCAACTTTGAAGATGTGCAGTTGACTCATATAAGTGGACAGTCAATCTACAATAACTTCATAGATAATAACACACATACCATCTATACAAGTGAATTTCCAAAAGGTACTTACGTACTCCAACTGACAGGTGATCAAGTGATCTACCAGAGGTTAGTAGTAATACAATAGGTTAAAAATAAATGCCTTGTAGAAAAGGCTGCACTATGTTCATAGTGCAGCTTTTTTTTATTGTATACTATTTACTACCATGACCAAAATCTCTGCATGGTATGGTATAAATCATCCCGTACCCGTTCATTAGGATTGATATTTAGTAGGCAACTATTAGGTCATGAATCCACTGGAGCTTTTTCGGCAATGGACAGAAGCATATCCATCAACCGTGGGACTGCTTAAATATCTTTTATGGGTTATAGCTATCCTACTAGTAGTTCAGTTTTTGAGAAGATTTCTCAGAAAGAATCTCCCTAATACGAGTACGCGTTACAAATCACAAAAAGGTATTGAACTCATTGGATACATCCTTCTGGTTCTGATTTCCCTCTCATACTTCACCGGCACAATTCGAGACCTAACATTGGCTATAGGCCTACTTACGGCTGGTATCACCATCACCCTACAGGAGTTAATATTAAGTATTGCAGGCTCGATCTACATATTTTTTAGTAAGATTTATAAACCCGGTGATCGTATCGAAATAAACGGTATTAAAGGCGATGTCATTGACATAGACAGCATTTATACCACTATGATGGAAATAGGTCAATGGATCAGCAGTGATAATTATAGCGGCCGCATTGTGAAGTTGAGTAATGCATTTGTCTTTCGAGGTCCTGTCTATAACTACTCAAAAGACTTTCCATTCATCTGGGATGAAATAAATATACCCATACGCTATGGATCCGACATGGAACTAGCTCAGAAGATTATTCTTGAATGTGCGCAAAATACACTGGCTGAGTATGTATCTCAATCCATTGCAAAATGGAAGGAGATAGTACAAAAATACTACATTGAAGATGCGATTGTACAACCTACCCTAAGCCTATCCATGACCGACAATTGGATGCAGTTTAATCTTCGATTTATTTCTGACTACCGGAAAAGAAGAAAGACAAAAAATGAACTCCACCAGGGCATTGCAAAGGCCATTCAATCTACTAATGGTGCTGTAGTACTTGCATCTACCACATTTGAAATCGTAAGTATCCCCGAAGTCAAAATCGAACAAACATGAAAAATACCGGATATATTAAATCGTTCGAAGAGATTGGCATGGATGACATAGAATTAGTCGGTGGAAAAAATGCCTCCCTGGGCGAGATGTATAATACATTACGTACGAGCGGGGTTAGGGTACCTGAGGGATTTGCTACAACGGCAAAAGCCTACTGGGACTTTTTGGAGTATAATCAAATAAGAAACAAACTGGCCTCCCTCATGTCATCTATTGACAGAGTCTCTTTTCATAATCTGGAAGAAATCGGAAAAGAAGCACGCTCATTGATATTAAACAGCGTCTTGCCGGATCAACTCATGGCGGAAATTACAAAAGCGTACCATATACTAGCAGGTCAAAAAAGTGGTTATTCGGTAGCTGTCCGAAGCAGCGCCACCGCCGAAGACCTTCCTTCGGCAAGTTTTGCGGGGCAACATGATTCCTTTCTGAATATTTCTGGAGAGGATACCCTACTAAGTACATGCAAAAAATGCTATGCCTCTTTATTTAATGATCGTGCCATAAAATATCGGATAAATAATGGCTTTGAACATATGCAAGTGGCGCTCTCTGTTGGCGTGCAACAAATGGTGAGATCCGATCTTGCATGTGCCGGGGTTGCATTCACTATAGAACCAGAGTCTGGATTCAGAGATATGATATACATCACAGGTGGATGGGGACTGGGAGAAAATATCGTACAAGGAGCCATCAATCCTGATGAGTTTTATCTATTTAAACATTCGATTATGGAGGGAAAGCGTTCCATAATTTACAAGAAAATGGGAGAAAAATCACGAATGATGGTGTACGCGGATTCCCAGCAAAAATCAGATCGTCCTGTAAAAAACATAGATACGCCATCGGAAAAAATGCATCGATATGTACTGTCTGATGAGGAAATTGAATTATTGGGAAAATGGAGCCTACTCATTGAGCAGCACTATGGAAAGCCCATGGACATCGAATGGGCAAAAGATGGAATATCCAATGAACTCTATATAGTCCAGGCAAGGCCAGAAACCATACATTCTTTGAAATCTGCTTCAGACAAGAAAATGGAATTCAAGGAATATAAGATTGTAGAGAAAGGTCATTTAATCGTTACCGGTCGAGCGGTGGGACATGAAATTCGGTCTGGCAAAGCTCGTGTATTGAAATCACCCAAGGAGGCGCATCTACTCAAAGAAGGAGAGATCCTGGTCACTGACATCACCAATCCAGATTGGAATGTCACCTTGCGAAAGGCCTCGGTGATCGTGACGAATAAAGGAGGTCGCACAAGTCATGCTGCAATTGTAGCCAGAGAATTAGGTGTACTGGCAGTCGTTGGTACCATTGACGCTACAGAAAAGATAAGAACCGGTGATGAGATCACCGTATCCTGTGCGGAAGGACATGTGGGAAAAATTTATGCCGGAAGTTTACAATGGCAAGAATTGGCCACTGATATAGACAAACTTAAATCTCCAGTCACATCTCCATATTTAATCCTTGCTGATCCTGACAAAGCATTACAATACAACGAGTATCCCAGTAGGGGCGTAGGGTTGATGCGCATTGAATTTGCAATAAATAATAGTATAAAAATTCACCCACTGGCACTTTTAAATTATGATACTCTGGAGGACTTAGCTGTCAAATCTCGGATCTCGGAGATGACCCGTAATTACCCTGACAAAAGCCGATACTTTGTAGAGAAATTATCGGAAGCTATTGCATTTATTGCTGCCTCTTTTTATCCCCGACCGGTAATCGTAAGAATGAGTGATTTCAAAACAAATGAATATGCTAACTTGATCGGTGGTCAACCATTTGAACCTAAAGAAGAAAACCCAATGCTTGGATTTAGGGGAGCCTCCCGGTACTATAGTGATTTGTATAGAGAGGGGTTCAGACTGGAATGTGAGGCTATTAAAATGGTTAGAAATCAAATGGGTCTTACTAACGTAAAAGTGATGATACCATTTTGCCGAACTGTCGAAGAAGGCAAGAAAGTAATCGACATCATGCATTCCTATGGCTTATCGCAGGGACAAAATGATTTGGAGATTTATGTGATGATTGAAATTCCAAGTAATGTGATCCTAGCCAACCAATTTGCTCAAATTTTTGATGGATTTAGTATTGGTACAAATGACCTGACACAATTGACGCTTGGCATCGATCGTGACAGTGCCATCATCAGTGATCTTTTTGATGAAAAGAACGAAGCTGTAAAATGGATGCTATCGCGAGTTATTGGAGCGGCACGGCAAAATCAAATTGAAATCGGACTTTGTGGCCAAGCTCCAAGTGACTATCCTGAATTCGCACAGTTTCTGGTATCCGAAGGAATTAATAGCATTTCGTACAATCCCGATGCACTCATAAAGGGCATAGAAAATATGCTGCAGGCGGAGAATACACTGAGGGCATCAAAAAATTAGCTAAACTCGTTCCATTTGGAATAGAAAGACTATGAAAGCATTATTCCACTCCATCTTAAAATTGACGGGTATTCTCATCTTCACCGGCCTGTTGCACGCATGTCAAAAGGAAAATGCTAATTCCTGCCAGATGTGTCAACTGTCACAAATTGCCGCTGAGACCTGCTTCCTGGAAAGTCTCAATCGCTACGTGACTCAATTTAACTTCGAACCCGCTTCTGAAGAAATCAATCAGAAACAGTTAGAGTCTTTGGCAACCTGGCTATCAAATCAGCGATGTATTTTCACCGCTGAAGTCCTGTGCAACTCCTGTGTCTATACCGATCCACCCATCAGTGAGATATTTCTGATTTCTAATGGGCCAGGGAATGACAGTTTAATAGTAGATGTCCAAATGACATCTCCTCTCTCAATTTCAGGAGTCCACTATAATTAACAAGTAATTCTCATCCAAAAAAACTCTTTTTGGATCATTGCAGGTAAAGCTGGATTTTTACGAAAAATCAAAATACATGGCCCATCGGATTCGAAATATTCAGGCTGGCGACTTTCCTATTCTTATCGAGTTATTTGAGGAATTTGCGCATTTTGAGAAAACTCCGGAAAAAATGACCAATTCGCTGGACAAAATAGTAGCTCAGCAAGACTTTCTAAAAGGCTTTGTCGCTGAACATGATGGACGGATCGTCGGCTACTGTACATACTTCTTCACTTACCACACCTGGACGGGTAAATGCATTTATCTGGATGATTTATACGTAAGACCAGGGTCAAGAGGTAGGGGACTTGGAGCAAGGATGATGCAAAATGTAATTAATATGGGTAAGAAAGAGGACTGTGCCCAGCTGCGCTGGCAGGTGAGTCGGTGGAATACACCAGCCATTGACTTTTATGATAAATTGGGTGCCGAAATCGATGATGTTGAGATGAACTGCATCCTTTCTTTAAGGTAGTCGTCCTTCTGCACATGAGTCTTCTTGCTGCAGTAGTTATGTTATTCAATATCAAAACATTCGCTACGGAGTGACTTGCTTTTGCAGAAAAAATGAGTCAACATTCCTTCTTTCTGAAAGAGCTTTCATTCTATTTCTCCCCATCCTTCTGAATGATAATATCTAGACAATCCCCCCATCAATCCTTCACTCTGACCCTATTGTTAAGAAATCACAAACCGAACAAAAATTATACGTAAATGCTTTTCCTACCCACCATAGTTCTCAACTAAAAAAAGTACTAAAAGAGTGAAAGAGATTGTATTTTCAACGAGCATACATTCTCTTCAAATGACACTTAATACAACAAAATTCTTCGCGAGAGATCTTTCATGGCTTCGATTCAACCAACGGGTACTTCAGGAAGCTGCCGATCAAAGAAATCCTCTGTACGAGCGAATCAAATTTCTGGCCATATTTTCATCAAATCTAGATGAATTCTTCAAAGTACGAGTCTCAGATATCAGACAGATAAAAAAACTGAATAAGAAACTGAGAAAAAAGTTAATTACCAAGCCCAACAAATTGCTGAAGAGTATTAAGCAGGAGGTAGATCTGCAACAGGAGTGGTTCGGTAGCATCATTCGTGATCAAATATTACCCGAACTGAAAGCCCATAATATTCACCTGATTGGACATGAAAATTTTGCAGATCAAGAGAAAACCATTTCTCTCGACACAGGATCAAAATGGCTGGATACTCTGGATGTGATCAAAACAAGATCCCAGGATCAGATTTCATTAAAGAATGAAGCCATCTACCTGGTAGGCCATTTAGGCGATCAACTTTTTTGGGTGGGATTACCAGATACTGTGGATCGCTTTTATACATTTCCTCCTTCTGAGCATTTTTTCCGTATCACATTCGTCGACGATATCCTGAAATATTGTCTAATGAATAAATATCAGACTTCATTTTATGCTGTGAAGGTATCTAGAGACGCAGAACTTTACATCGAAAATGAATATTCTGGTGATTTATTGCAGAAAATAGAAGCATCTCTAAGTAATCGGGATACCGGCCAGTACACGCGAACCTTGATAGATGCAAAGATGCCGGAAGCACTGATAGCGCAAGTAGAAAAAGCACTGGACACGAACGATACAGACCTGATACTGGGAGGCACTTATCACAACTTAAAAGACTTTTTTGGGTTTCCTAATCCTTCTGATGTCAATCTATCCGCAGAATCCCTACCTCCACACGTTCCATCCTTTTCTGAAGACTTCGACTCCATGTTGGACGCAATCGACGCCAAGGATCGGGCGCTCTTCATGCCTTATCATTCCTTTGATCCCGTCATTAGGCTCTTGCAAGAAGCTGCCGTTGACCCTGAAGTCAATAAAATTAAGATTACACTCTATAGGGTCAGTAAAGATTCAAGCGTTGCTAAGGCTCTTTTGGAAGCAAAGAAGAATGGAAAGGAAGTCACAGCTTTTATCGAAACAAAAGCGCGATTTGATGAGGCCAATAATATCAAATGGGGTAAGCGATTGAGAGAAGCGGGTGTTAAGGTAATCTTTAGCTATCCGGGGATCAAGGTACACTCAAAGATCATGCTTATTGAAAAGATTAATAAGGAGGACGCAGTAAAACGATACGCCTACATAGGTACGGGAAATTTTAATGAAAAGACGGCCAGGATCTATACGGACATTGGCCTGATGACCGCTGCAAAAAAAATCACTTCAGAAATAAATCAGGTATTTCAGGTGCTGGACGGACGCTTAATTGTTCCCAAAGTAAAGCGCCTCCTGGTGTCACCATTTACCACGAGATCACGCTTTTCTGCTATGATTGAACAAGAGATATTTAATGCGTTGTCAGGGAAAGATGCTTACATCATCGTCAAACTTAATAGCCTGCAGGACCCACAAATGATTGAAGCCCTATATCGTGCTAATAATGCCGGAGTAAAAATTAAATTAATCGTTAGGGGTATTTGTTGTCTGGTACCAGGGGTGGAGCGACAAAGTGAAAATATTGAAGTCATCAGCATTGTCGATCGATTTCTAGAACATTCACGTGTCTACATATTCTGTAATGACGGAGATGAAAAGATGTATATCGGATCAGCCGATTGGATGACCAGAAATCTTGACCATCGCATTGAGGTGGTGGCGCCCATCATGGATCATGACATCTTTACCAGCATTCGGTCGATGATCAATATTCAATTAAGTGATTGCGCCAAGGCAAGATACATTGACCAGGAACAAACAAATCAATATGTAGGATTTGAACCTATCGAACTAAGTAGTCAACTACAGACTTACCATATGATTGGCAAGCTAATAAACGCAGACACTAGCCATCCGCAGGTGGAGTAGTCTTAAGAAACATAGAGCCTAGGTCTCTGTAATGGTACAGATTGCCAGGTCTTATCCAGAAACACAGAAGTCTGCCGGTAACCCACCTCCCTGAGTAGACGCATTCCCCACCTGAAACCTGAAATGATATGGTCTTCGTGATGGGCATCAGAAGCTAAGTGAACCGGGATACCCCTTTTGAAGGCCTCCCGAAGAATGGCATCGCCCGGGTAGGTCTCCTTGGTTTGGCCGCTATAGTATCCCTTCGTATTCACTTCCATTATGGACCCGGATTCTGCTATCACGTCTAATGCATCGTTTACCGCTCTACGATACCATTCGGATCTTTCATCAAAGAATCGCCCACCAGTATTATATCTCTTGATCCTGTCCAAATGCGCCACAACAGACGGAGTGGTCTGCAATACCATCTCACTAATCAACTGATAGTATCGTTCGATGGCACTACGGATATCACCTCTAAATAGCTCTGATATTCCTCTCTGAAATTGCTCTTCACTCGCTTCGAAACCCCACGGTGATCCATCTTCAAAGAACTCCACATAATGGACCGCCCCAATCGTATAGTCAAGTTCTGCATCTACGATATGAGGACTATTGATGTCAATAACGCCCGGGATATAGTCCACCTCCAGCGCTGTATGAATCTGGATTCTATCTCCAGCCTCTGCCTGAAGATTATCTATGCTATCAAGATATCCTGGCAGATCCTCCATTTTCATGGCACTAAGATCGAATCCGGGAATCGGTGCGTGATCCGAAAATCCATATGCGGTGAGACGCTTATCGATAGCTGACTGAAGAAAATCAGCGGGATCACCTATCCCGTCACTGAAGTTGGTATGAGCATGATGGTTCGCAAGAATCATATATACATTTTTATAATATGTAAAATTAGGATCCTCATCTAAAATATAGGTTAACTCCATATGAGGAAACCGTTAAATCCTGTGTTCCTGCCATTGATTTGTGGTTTCAACTTAAGGCACCACGGTGATTCATCCAGCGGAAACATCCGATCTTCTGAGCGAAAAACACAACTTTTCGACATTGCCACAGTTTTAAAACATGAAATTTGAGGAATATCATATCCTAATTGTAAATAAAAGAACAGCACCATGCTGAATTTTCTACCCCAGCGATTTTACGAATCGCCGGATGTTTCAAAATTAATGATTGATGGAAATGCCTGTATCATTCATAAGAAGGTATATGATAGCATCTACTCGAAGGAAGGCTATGTTTCGACTCATGCCATTACGGCAGTTCTGAAGGGAAAGTTGCGTATAGAAATTGAAAATCACCCATTGATTGAGGTACGAAAAAACCAGTTAATTTTTCTACCGAAGGGGCTATATTCTATCAGTGATATCGTACCTGATGATGAACATTTTGAGGCTATGGTATTTTTCTTCACCAAGCCCATCATCGACAAATTCTTAGAGGTCAATGATATGCATTTCACAAATGACAAGTGTATTTCAAATCTCAAACTCGACTTCAACCACAAGATATCCACTTTCATCAATACACTTTTACCACTTTACGGCGAGCAGAAAAATCCTACTGAACTCACACACATGAAGTTATTTGAGTTTTTGCATTTAATAAATTCTACAGTGGATAGCACTTGTCTGGTGCATGCTCTGTCTACTTTAAATAACAAGGAAAAAGTTGGTATTAAGTCTTTTATGGAAAACCATTTTCACAAACCACTGACGATTGAGGACTATGCCTATCTCACCGGAAGATCAGTAGCAGCATTTCGTCGTGACTTCAAACGTATGGTCGGCACATCTCCCAAAAAATGGTTAATCGAAAAAAGGTTGTCAAAAGCTTACGAAATTTTAAAAACCGATCGGGATCAAAAAATAACCGATGTCGCCTACGATGTGGGATATATTAATATTCCTCACTTCATAAAAGCTTTTCACAAAAAATACAAGATCACACCCAAGCAGCTCTTAATGAGGCATCAGGAGCTAATGATGGTATAAATTGATTGAAAATCACAACTTTTGCATAAAGGCAAAATTTAGGGTCCTTTAAAGCATTGATCTTTGAATAAATAATAATTAAGATCAAATGCAGAAATTAAAAGGTAAAAAAGCCGTCATCACAGGCGCGAATAGTGGAATTGGACTTGCCACCGCAAAATTATTTATCAAGGAAGGAGCCGAAGTAATCATTACCGGCCGAAATGCGGCATCGGTAGAAAAAGCCGTACAGGACCTAGGTAGTGGAGCTCATGGTATCGTGTCGGATGCCGGAAAAATGGAAGATCTGCTCACACTTCAAAGAGAAGTCAAAAACATCTTTTCATCCATCGATATTGTCTTTGCCAATGCTGGCATTGCCGTGTTCAAACCCTTTGAGCTCATTGACGAGAGCACTTATGACCAAACGATGAATGTCAATACAAAAGGGGTGTTCTTCACCTTACAACAGCTTACTCCCCTACTGAGTGAAGGGGGGAGCGTGGTACTCAATGCTACTATCCTGGTACATTCCGGATTTTCAAGTGCCTCCGTCTATGCAGCCTCCAAGGGAGCTATATTATCATTGGCCAGGAGCCTCGCCGTTGAATTGGCTGATAAGAAAATTCGGGTTAACAGTATCAGCCCGGGTCCTATCAATACTCCTATTTATGGAAAGATGGGCATGGACCAGGAAGCCCTCGATGCCTTCGCTACCGATCTTCAACAAAAGATTCCACTACGAAGGTTTGGAGGAGCAGATGAAGTGGCAAAAGCTGCACTATTTCTTTCTTCTGATGAGAGTAGCTTTGTGACAGGTACAGAAATCACCGTCGCTGGCGGCAAGGATATTAATTTCTAAGAATTAAATCATTTAAACGGAGGACTTTGGTTAATACCTGCCAAAGTCCTCTTACCATATCCTGGATTCAATTATTTCTTGCCTGCTCAAAATTGATCATGTTTTCAACGGGAGGTATTACACCTTCAATATCAAATTGAAATAATCCGGGATTGTTTCTCCACAGGTATGAAGTATCCATCACAGGCAATACGAGTGTATTATTACTAATTGGCTCGTATTCAATTTCGTCCTGCAAACCACCATCGGCAGTAATTTTATAGATTTTTCCCTCAGAAGGATTGGTCATACAAGTATAAATACTATATGCTGTGCGTGATTCCTCATCTTCGAGGTCTTCATAAATGAACGAAAACACTGAAAGATCAATGCCATGATTGGAAAGCATCGCCGCGGTGTTACAAAGATTGGGATTTTCGTCACAAGTATCCATCCCGTCACTTAGCAGAAAAACCAATTTTTTATTACGTCGTGTTGAAAACATTTCCTTGGTCATTTTTAACCGGGTGTTCAGGGGCGTATATCCGTAGGGACGTACCGCATCGACTTTCAGCATCATCTCCTGTCTACTGATACTGGCGATGGGATAATTGAGTACGGCGCTTTCTATGTCACACTCCTGCCCTACCGACAATGCACCCAGAAAAACATTGGTACGCATCTGCAATGTGATAAATAGGACAAGCTGTTGGGCTACTGAAAATTTGGAGGTCTCAGGCCCCCAACCTACCGGATCATCCATACTGCCACTTAAGTCCATACAAAGTATGATCTCATCGTACTGTGACAATTCGGAAAGTATGAGTTGATAATTCTTTGGCAATAAACGGTAGTCCAGTACCGGAAGATTTTCTGTATTGTGCAGTGAGTCAATATCAAGGGAATCAAAAGCCACCGCTTGACCTGCCATCAGGTTCTCGCGATAATGATGAGGTGGAATCGGAAGTCCTGCCATACTAAGTTTTGCGTAGAGTGTGTCCAGGTTTCGTTGTGCAAAGGCATTTTCAGGATTGTACATTAATGATTCTCGAAAGTGATAGATAGCCATGTCAATAAACTCATCACGTACAATGCAAACATGCTCCTTGTCTGGGTCTGTGCTAATACCACGGGCCGTGACGGACAGATATCCGCGTGCATTTTCCACATCTGAAAAGAAACCATAATCGGGGGCAAAAGAGCGACTCATTGACCTAGCCGCAAGATTGAGACTTTTCTCAGCCTGTTTATAGTTGGGCCACCCTCTCTTGTCCAACATTTGACAAATACCACGATAGTAATGGTACATGGCCTGTTCGTTGTGCTGGGACATAAGGAAGGGGTTGACTTCCAGGACTTGTACGGCAGCTCTTTCCCGACCATTTTCGAGCAGATAGAGCATTGCCTTGTTAAACAATTGGAGGTCATATCTGATCTCAAAATAATGTTCCTGAAACAGCTTTTGTATTTGTTTGTCTGAGGATGCAGACTTGATTTCCTGCAGGATGATCGATGATGTACTATCTAATGGAAGAGCCTGACCAAACAATCGCATGGTGACCAGTACCAACAGAAAGCACATCCAGGGATGACTGGGATAACGCAATGGTATTCGTAATTTAGGTTGTGTACTGGTTTGTCTCTATCTCTAACGTCATCTCCGGGAGAAAACAGTACACAGAGCTTTCAAAAAGAGTTTCACATGGGTAAGGACGAGTAGAAAATCAAGAGGGTTGCTTAGCACCCGAAAATGATCCTAGAATACCCTGGAACCTTAGGAGAAGGCCTCCCACGGCCACTATCGCTGTTAGTGCTGCCTGAATGTTACTGACCAGGTGTTGGTTGCCCAAAAGCAAGAATATACCTATGCTAACCAGCAATATTAAAATTACAAGCTGTAGCACACTCCAATTACCCTTACGTAACATTTCCTTACGCATTGACCGATCCATTTCCTTGTCGACAACAGTCAATACAAAATTGTTAAAGCTCTGATTCATCAGTTCAAAACCTTTCTTCCACTTGAGAATGCCTTTCTGCATAAGTATGCGAATCGCCTGATCATTCTTAGTATTTACAAATCCGTCGATAGCTAGATCATATACCAAGAACTTTTCATCCTTGCTCAAACTAGACCATATCGAATAGTAATACAGCTCTGCTAGGTTTTGGATTTTCAAAATGATGTCTTCCTCATCCAGACACTTTTTTTCTGTCTTGAGGCTGGAACAGTAAGTCCTTATCAAGGGATCAAGTGTGCGCAAATAAGTGCCAAATCTCAGTTCATCACTGATCGTTCTGATAATTTTCTCACTTCCCTGATCTAACGATGTCCTGAAATCGACATCCTCTCTGAGTGGCTCGTATATTTTTACAAACCCGGTAAAGAACTGCTGCCATTGTGTCTTCGCATGCCTATACGACTGATACTCATTTCTAAAATCCTTTGTCCACTGTTTATCGTATGATTTAGAAATCATTATTTCATAAAATTTCACCACCATATGTGGATGTGTCTCTGAAACAAGTATAATTTGTTTATTGGGGTCTTGTGTAAGGTCTTCAAGAATGTCAAGCTTCTGATCCCAGACATTGTGATTATTGGATTTAAAGCTAAAGTCATTAATGATTACCACTTGTCTATGCCTGACGACTTCATTCAACTGTGTCTCGAAGTCTTGCTTTCCAATATCCTTGAAGCTAAGTGTACCGTACAAAATTCCTCGGTCTCTTAATGACGTAGAATATTTATGCAACACATCCCGCATGGTGGAATACGGCATATCTATGAGAAAGACCCTCTTGTTATTGCAATCCTTAAGAAAGCTAAGCTCTATTTCTTTAGGAGAAACAAAGTTCCTAAAAGATGGTGAATAGATCCTAAATCCAGAATATTGGATCAAATAATAGATACCCAATAGAGTCAAGAGGATGGCAACTGAAAAACCTACTTTAAAAATCAGTTTACCCTTAGGACTACTCAGGGTAGATGAGAAATAAAACTCTTCTCCATCCTTGGCCCGATATCTTAAGTAGAAGACATTATTGTCAAGCTCATTCAATCCCCACTCATATGATCCATCACTTGCGCTTTGACGGACATACGCATGTACTTTTCTCAGGAGTTCATGTGAGCCCAGGACCAGTTCCTCTTGTATCGTTTGTGCAAGCTCGTTTTCAGATGTATTGCCATAAATCCTATAGTCTATAGGTATCCATCCTGCTGATGATACTGAGTCGACTTGCCTTATCGAATTATTTAAATATGACACCACCCTTTTGTAATCAGTCTTAAACTGACTAAGTGTCGAGGAATCGCTGAATAGATTGTATAAAGTCTTTCCAGAATATTCTAGTCCATCCTCAGCCACTTCTCGCGACCTGGCCGTCTCTAATTGACTATACTTTGTCCACAATAATCGCTCGGTCCGACTAGCAAACTTATAACAAAAGTATACAGATGAAACACTGATAAAAACCAATAATAGAACACAAAATGTCGAATGCTGGCTCAGCAGTTTGCCCAGACACACTTCCCTCCAGCGGTCATAAAGCGTACTTCCCAGATTTCTTTTAGCGCTAAAATATTCTACTACCAGAAACAAAACCATTTGGCAGCCAATTACTAATTGCATGTGCATATGGAAATAAAAGAAGTAATATGCATTAAGGACAAAAATTAATACATATGAAACAAGTCGAAACTGCCTGACCACTCTTCTATTGTCGCTCTTATCTAGATTTCTGTGAATAAACTCAAACAAGTACACTTTTGACACAAAAAGAATGAACAAGGGAGCTATCGAATATTCAAATTGATTCGAAAAATAATAGACTAAAAGAGACAAAATAACCATATAAATCAAGACAAATAATAGGGTTATATTCACCATAAATAGATCTGATGCAGCACATCTGAAAGGGGTTAGAAAGTCAAGTAGGAAACCTCGCTTTCGGAGCTTTGTGGGTCTGAATTTTAATAAATAGAGAAGACCTATTTGTAAGGATAGTAAAAGCAGAAGAAGGATCAGCATTACAAAAACCACAAAAATAATCTGGCTAATAGGCAAGTATTCATAAGCCAAATCATAATATGTTACGATTGACAAAGGTAAAGTTGTCACTGGGGAGATGTGAGCCTGATAGTTCCGATCCTGGTACAACATCCTAAAAGTCCGGTCTGTTCGACCCTGTATAGCCGCTTGTACGTCCTTAGAATATCTGGTTTCCTCCAAAAAGTTTTCTTGCAAGTTTTTTCTTGCATCAGAGTGAAAAAGTACCCCTCCACCTTCATCAATCACGGCAAAAGAATATCCAGGAGACAATACTTGATCCATTACTGAAGAGAATCTACTCCCCATGGCAACCACTGTTAGGTAAGTGGTATCCCCATTATATCTCTGAAGACTTTGTGTAGGAATAGCAATCATACCCTCCAAAGCCTGATCTTTCCAGGATCGAATCGATTGTAGTACGAATGGTACAGTGTCTAAATACCAGTATTCTCCTCTGACGGTATTCTTAAAATAGTCACGACTATCAAGCAAAAGTGGATATATTGGATCGCTGTCCTCCCTATCCTCAGGAAAGAGAATAGTTCGGGCATAACCATTTTGATCCATCCAAATCAAACTCTTCCAATTGGACAAATGTGCACTTTGCTGATATATTTTCTCGATCTGCCCCGATGCCATGACAATAGAATCAGTGATAGTATCCACCTTTGTACTAATTTCGATTGAATCTACCCTGCGAGACGAAGGCACAACCTCTGAAGACCTATTAATCCCATTGATTGTACTTTTAAAATTCCATAGCTTGCTATCCAGAGTCCGAAGGGCCGATACCTTGGTTCGGATCTCATGCATGAATGTATCCTCCACTTGTTGAGATAGATTTCTTAAATCAGCCTCCAGATGATAAATTGATTTTAATCGAACATAGTGTGCAGAATACACTAGTACTATCATACCTATACCTAAGACAGATGCCACCGTAAGCCAAACGATATTGGATCGATATAATCTTTCAATCTCATTCATTGACATGAGCTTGATCCATGGCATGCTCATCAGGAGGATAATCAATATAATGGATGCCTGAACCAAGTACCAGCGAGGCACTTCTCTTGAAAGCTTTATGAATTCCTGTGCTGTGATCAGTCCGGTCAGAAAAAAACTGTCATGATCCTCATCTAGTCCTATAACATCATCAATCGAAAAATGCGTCGTAAAAGCCTTATATGGAGTTTCAGAAATAAAAACGTCAGAAACTCCTGTGGTTTTTAATCCGCCTTTAAGGGACATGAGGGACGTATCCGAGGAGAAAGAGACCTCATTACTACTAGATTGGTAAATAACATCCGTTTTGGACATGAGGATGATCTCGTCAAACTTTCCTTCCTCTTGCCAAAGATTAAGATACTGAGTAACCGCATTCTTAAACCATGTATCTCTGGCGTCGACAACCTTCTTAGCCAACTTATCAGAATCAGTATTGGAAAGTGCTTCCTGTTTATAGAGATTGAAAAAATATGCTGATATATTTTCAGAGATATTATCTATCTGTCTAAATTTCTCGGCAGTAATTCTTTTCGCTCTGTTTGGGATATAAATTCCAAAATACAGACCAAACAAAAGTCCAACAATCAAAAGTGTGGCAAGAACGATCCAAGATCTTTTCGATATACTGGGCTTGAACTTCATGAATCGAAATCAGCGTATAGAAGTAGGATTGATTAAAAATCAGATACTAACCATCGTTTCAAGAATCGCGTTCCATTTTCATGGAGAATTCCACGTACGATGGGCTCAAGCTGATTTTTATTTTCAAATATGTCGTATAGATAATTCGGTCCACCGTTTTCGTCCTGATAGGCCTTTGCGGCAATTGGCATCCATTTTGTAAGATTATATTCCAAATTATCCAATTCATTTGCCTCCCTACATACTTTTAAAGGTTCAATCAAGCCATCAAAATCAGTCCCAAGGCAGATCTGAGAAAGGGGTGATGTAATTTTACCCTTTAGGGAACCAACTATATGTATGTGAATAATATTAAAACACAGGCACAGTGGATGTCGATCCTCTTTCGTCGGAACTAACCACGACTCCTCTTCCACCACCATTTCTTCTGATGTCACGGGAGGAAATGATAGCACATCAATCTGGGGAAAATGCGTGCTAAATTCAGCAGTAGATAGATATTCAGGATTTTCCTTTGCACCGAGTCCAACACCTGCCTGGAATCCTAATATTCTAACATCTAGATTTAATCCTATCAATCCACCGCTTTTCAAGATGGCGACGATATCTTCATCCATCAGGTTTATTGACCATGGGTTGAAGGTAAATTCCCGATTTATAGCGCCCCATTTACCTGCTGTCTTACGCTCCATTAATGTTTTGACTGTGCGTATACCCTGATCATAGTGATACCGGCATTTATCACGATTAATGGCATCCTTCCATTCCTTAATGGAATAACCGGTAACTCCCATATGCGAGGCGATAATGGGCAGGGTATATCCCCTATTTTTGCGGTATTTATAAAAGTCCAAACGTGACTGAAGACTCATGTGTTTAATGTCAATCAATATGGGGGTTTTATTGTTATTGATTTCCATTTCATAGGCAACATCAATTACCTCCTTGCCAAGATCCGAAATACCCCCTCCACTTGGATAAAATGCGGGATGCTTAATTAATTTTAACCCGAATGCGTGAGTGGCGAGGTACTGCTCACTGATATGAGTTAAGTGAGTAAGTGTCAGATATAACATGTCCATACCTGCATTCCACATGGCTTCAAAAAGCCTCTTGAAATTGTCAGATGTCCTGCCTGAATTACCATTCCTTTCGTCGATTTCTATCAGGGAATTAAATAGTGGATGATCCTCCTTAAATCCCTCGAACGCATCCAGCTTTATCGTTTGGCCCACATTATATCTGGATAGTGCATGCCCGCCTTCCATACTGAAAAGAACGCCAACAGAATTCTTCTTCAAATTATTATTAGCCTTTTTTCTACTGATAAAATGTAAGTCTGAAGAGTGATTTACAATTTCTCGATAAGCATCCAGCTCTCGACAGAACAAATTGAAATAAGATATCTCACCCTTCGAGACTTTCTTGAAATACGTTTGATCCAAAGGTTCGGTCCAATCACTTCTCAATAATTTGCCAAATATCCCTTCACTACCTGCATACCCCAGTTCTAAAGGTGCAATACTTGCCACGGCTACTGACACATTTCCTTCCACCATTTGTTGTATACAACTCTGGGATCTCAACAGGTGTAAGACGACATCGTCAAGGAAGCGCATAACTCCTCTTGAAAGTTCCACTTCATGTCTAAACCTATCTGGACTGGCATTTGATGGAATTTTTTCTTCGTATTCCGACAAGAAATTTTTCACAACGGAATGCACATGTAGATCGAAAAAATTATCCATGAGTTGATATTTTATGGTATTGATTCTCAGAGGAAAAACTTTCAAAGTAGGTTTTGATCAAATGCGTTGCCTGAGATTCAGAGATATTATCAGATGATTCCAATGAATCCACATTGGAAGGCGATAGTGCTTCCAGACTCAAACGAGCACGATCTGTGGGTGAAAATTCCTCCACAAAACTCTCATGGCCAGGTGTCAATTTCTTACGCAACGTTTGCCAAACAAAATGAATGACTTCTCGAACACCCAGGTCCCAGGTTGGACCATCATCCACCTCCTTATAAGCATTCACCTCTTTGCCCTTCACTTGGTCATATAAATCCCTAGAAAGTAACAGCTTCATATCCAGAATGCCAGCACCATATCGTTCGTCCCATGTATTTTCTACCTCATTGCCTTCTTGCTTTGGTAGCCTATTAGCTGAAAGTCGGAGACACATCCGAAATCGTTCTACTATCCTCCATGGTTCTGAAAGGGTAATTAAATCATCATAGAATTTTGCTTTCCATAGAGCAGCAGCCGCCGCTACATGTGGAGTAGCGTAACTAGTACCACTTCCAAAAGCCATAATATCATTGCCATGTCGATCATTAAATGGTACGTACACATCCTCTCCAGGCGCAGCAATATCGACAGCATCTCCATAGGAAGATCCTTTCCAGGGCCTGTCATCAGGATTCGATGCCGCTACGGCGATAGTACCAGGATAGACAGCAGGTGCCACTACGGATTCCACTTCATTACCAGCGGCACATACCCAAATCACTCCTCTCAAGTAAGCGGTCTTGGCAATACTATACAACATGGGCCGTGGGTAACTTCCCATGCACAAGAACATAATATCAGCACCCGAATTAATGGCATGAAGTGCTGCATCAAATAAATTCCTACCGCGATTTAATAATACTACTGATTGTGCGATCCGATAAGGTATAACCTTTGGAATGGATTCATTCTTGGATATATTATTTAAAATTCCATGATTTCCATCATTGCTTATGCGCTCTGATTGTCGCCCAATTAAAATACTGGCTGTACGAGTGCCATGCCCGGGATGCCTTAAGATACCCCGGGTGAATTCATCCCGTGCGTCTTCACCATCAATAAAATCCTCGTCATGTTTGAGATCAAAATTATTTTTCACCTTTTGGTGATCAGAATATCCAGTATCCAATTGAACAATGTCAATCTTACTGAGATGTTGTATATGATTTAAAATATCGGGCTCATAATTTACTGCATCGTGATTCCATTTTCGGTATCCATCTTCATTGGGCTCTCTAATAAAATTCTTAGTGTGCTTGGCATAAATCCATTTAGTTTTAAAAGCAGATTCATTTTCATCCCAGGAGGCAACTCCATCAGAAAAAGATTCAGTTGCACTCATCCCATTATTTGTATCTCTCCTAAATTCTGCTTGTACATCGGTAAGCATTTCTAAATCAGGTGTACAAGTGAGTACCTGCGGCTTATCTTCAATCTTCGAAGCAAAAATCCAGGGGTTTTCTGACGTATTGACTTTTATATAATAAAGTCTCCGATGCGATGGATCAGTGGATAATGGATACAGGGGTTCTACAGAAACCAGACCAGGTACAAGTCTGTGACAGTTTTTATGCCAATCTTCCTGCATACTGGAAACATCAGATAGTTCTAATTCAAAGCTTCGAATAAATGTCTCTTGCAGTTGATTGGAGGATCTTGCCTGGCTATCCAAGCTATTTTGCATTGGCGTTTTAGGTTTTCCATTTTGAACCAAGTTATCCAGTGGATGTGCTTCAAATAAACTATTTCTAATAGACTGCATATTTGATGGAAGCGTCACTTCTTTTAGGGATTTCAAAATGCTACTAACTCTAATACCTTCATTACCTATCCAATCTATATCCTCATCACTATCACCCGGCTGTACGACTGATCCGTCCTTGCGCAGCCATTGTCCATGACGATTTTTTCGCGGTACACCACTATGATGAAGAGCCACCACCTCACCTGTACCCAAACCTACTACCATACTACCGGAGGATCCAGGAAGGGTATCGGACTCATATATGAGAAAATGATCTTTACATATAAGCGAGCGGATATCTTTTAGAACCACCTTCTTAAAGTCTCCCCTGGGGTGCTGAATGACAACACAACTTTCACCATCCACTATTTTCCCCAGTGTTTGATCGAGCTTTGATGTATAAAAATCGGCAATAGATTTTCCTTCCTGAGATACATCTGTGATTGCAACAATGGTATAATCCAATCCGCTATGATGATCTCCATCAATTCGTTTATATGATGAAGTTGTAAAGAATTTTTCTGGATCTAATCGAAATGTAAAGGTAGGTTTGGGATTGCCCAGAGCATCCAACTCGTAATTAAATTGGGCCGTAGAATACTGTGCTATATCCTGTGATGGGAGCACATGATTATTAGTAATGATAAGATTTTGACCGATCAAAAATCCTGTTCCAGACCCCATGCCCTTATACCGAGATCGGATGTTGATTTTACAAACGCTCTCTGCAAGACGCATGAGTTTCGCTACCGTTTCTATCTCTTGGAAATCTGCCGTTCCATTTATTCTCTCCAACGCATGTGCACCAGCACGTTCTACCCTGCGCTCCCATCGCTCTTCATCGACCTGCATTTCTGCGATCGACAATTGACCTTTTCGGTTCAATTCAATGGACTCTTTTACCCGTGAAATATCATTCCTGGCTTCCTCATAATGTTGTGAGGCCATTTCACCCAATTCGCGGGTGATATTGCTAATAGGTGTGGTTTTGGCTGTCATGGTTATTGAAGTAATCTTTTTGTTTAGTGCCTAATTATTCCAAAAGGTCACCCCCTGCACACACTTTTTCTCCGAAATAATTGCGAACAACAGTAAAAGAATCAAAGTATGACTAGCATCAAATAGTTTATCTATATGGCACTACTAGGAAATATCATTAAGCAAGGCATTGAACTCAGTGCAAATTTCCCCACACGGCAGGAAGACATTCAATCGCAACAGATAAAGCAATTGAAAGGACTCCTGGATTCAGCAAAAGATACCTCATTTGGTCTTTATCATGGATTTGGTCATCTTTTGGAAGTATCCGATCCGCGAGGACCTTTTGCAAGTGAAGTTCCTATATTTGACTATCATCGGATGGCTGAGGAATGGTGGAGCCAACAACAAAAATATCCGGATATTACCTGGCCCGGAAAGCCGTCATATTTTGCACTCAGTAGTGGCACTACTGGAAAGAAGAGTAAACGAATCCCTGTCACTGAGGATATGCTCAGCAGCATGAGGAAAGTGGGAATCGATCTTGTAAAAGACTTGTCCTCATTCGATCTTCCAGCCACCTTATTTGAAAAAGAAGTATTTGTGCTCAGTAGTAGCGCTGATCTTAACTCAAGCGTTCACGGATTTAAGGAAGGAGAAATTAGTGGCATCAATGTGCATAATTTTCCTGGTTGGTATGATTTCTTTTATCGACCTGGAAAAGATATCGCCGAAATCGGAGACTGGGATGAGCGACTTCAGGCCATCGTAAAAGAGGCACCTTCCTGGGACATCGGTTCTATTGTGGGAATTCCATCCTGGATTCTTATCATCTTAAAAGCTATTATTGAAGAACACAATTTGACATCCATACATGATATTTGGCCAGATTTAACTCTTTATTCTACGGGTGGTGTGGCCTTCGATCCCTATGAAGAACCATTCCAAAAGATCACTTCCCACCCCCTGACCATTATCGACACCTATCTGGCTTCCGAAGGTTTCTTTGGCTACAGATCAGGCCCGGAAAGTATGGACATGAGGATGGCGTTCAATCACAATCTTTATTATGAATTTATTCCCTTCGATGATCGAGGATTTGACAGTATGGGTAACCTGCTGGAAAAACCTAAAATTCACTACTGGGAAGAGGTGGAAGAAGGTCAGGATTATGCCCTGCTAATTTCGACATGTGCAGGTGCCTGGAGATATATGATTGGCGACACCATTCGGTTTTCGTCCAAAAAGGAGGGATTATTTAAAATAACCGGACGCACTAAGTTTTTTCTCAATGTAGTAGGTTCGCAACTCTCTGAAGAAAAAATAAATGACGCCATTCAGGAACTTAGTAAAAAAACAGATAAGTCAGTTACTGAATTTTCAGTCGCAGCCCTTAAAAATGAAGATGATCAATATTACCATCAATGGATTCTTGCTACTGAAGATGGGAAAGCCTCCCATGATGTCACCTCTGAACTAGATGAAATCCTAAAAGGTATCAATAAAAATTATGCAGTAGCAAGGACCAAAGCATTGAAAGCTGTCAAGGTAAAGGTGATTTCAAAGGAGAAATATCATCAATTTCTGGAATCTCAAAAAAAGAAAGGTGGTCAGGTAAAGACTCCCAAAGTTATGACATCAGAAAAAATGCGGAAATTTCTGAACTTCCTCACTGTGGAATAAAGCACTATTTAAGTAACAATTCCGAAGGGGACTTATCATCCTCTTCTACCTGTACAAGCAATTCCTCGATTTCCGCAGGACTTAAGTAATACTTGTTTATTTGTGCCTTATAACGTGCATCAACATCTGCATGATTGAGTATAAAGTCTTTTGTAGCTTTTATTTCCTCTCCGAAACCATATCTGATTGCATAGATGTCGGCTGCCTTTTCCATACCAATTCGAGCAGCGTTTGAAAACGAATAATCCAGACCAAATCTGACCATTTGTCCCCAGGACCTTTGCAAATAATCCATTACATGTCCTAGTTCATGTGCAAACCACCCTCGGAGTACATCGGAAGGCATGGCACTCGTTTTGACGGAAGGATCAATCTTAGAATTAGGGGATACATGAATCACATACTCCCTTTGGGCGGGTGAAAAGAAATTAAGATTGATGACAGGTTGCGCCTGCATGGTCGTTCTTTTCAGAGGGCGTGTCTTCACATAAATATTATGATTTCGCAATGGCTCATACTGAGTCAGTACATCGTAAAAATGATCCTGAGTTTTCACTGCGGTTTCTCCTTCAAAAAACACCTTCATTGTATCCTGCATATATGTAAAATCCTAATCACCATACAAAAGTTCAGTGGAAGACGCATATATTAACTGTAAGTCATCAACTGTCGCGATGATAAACATCACTCCTCAACAAACTGCAGAACACAAATTTCATATTTTCTAAATTTCTTTAAGGGCATGAAATGTATTTCTCTCCTGCTCCTCATCCTGGCCATTGTCAGTTGCAAGTCTGATAAAGGAATTGATCAACGGCCTGTGGATGTGAAGGGAATGTTTCAAAATCCTCCGGTGGAAGCCAGACCCAAAGCACTTTGGACTTGGCTGAATGGCAATGTCGACACCAATATGCTTCGGTTTGAGATCAAAGAGGCTGTCGAGAAGGGATTGGGAGGTTTTGACATTTGGGATGTGGGAATGATTGTTGATCCTAATCAGGTGGTTCCTCCCGGACCAGCATTTATGGGTGATAGCTCCTTGATGGCCATACAGCACGCCGTGTCGTTAGGATCTGCATATGATATGGAGATGGGACTTACCATTGCCAGTAGTTGGAATGCTGGAGGCAGTTGGATACCTGAGGAGTATGGAGTGATGGGTCTTTTCAGAAGTAGCGTGGTAATTCAGGAAGGAGAAAAAGGATCCATTGAGATACCGCCCCCTCAAATGGAGCAATATATTTCAAGAGGAAACAGTGGACGACGGGATCGCATGCTTGAATTTCAGGAAGATGGATTACCGGCTTTTCGTCAAGATGTTGCGCTCTTAGCTTTCCCGCTAAGGAGTGATAGTTTGATTCGTACCGAAGAAGTGATCAATTTGTCGAAATACCTGGACCAATCCGATTTTGAATGGG
Source organism: Saprospiraceae bacterium (assembly GCA_050298535.1). Lineage (GTDB taxonomy): Bacteria > Bacteroidota > Bacteroidia > Chitinophagales > Saprospiraceae > JABDMH01. The sequence continues at coordinate 174,085 of JBNKUI010000063.1, read as the reverse complement.
AAGGTCGTCCCGGTGTATGGATGCTTACACGCTACACATGCATGCCTACTGGACAACCACTTGCTATACCAGGAACCAACAGCAAGGGATTGATGATCGATCACTTTAGTGCAGAGGCTACTCAGTTTCACATGAAATATTTCTTCGACAAACTAGAGACTACACTCTCATCTGATGCATTGAAATACTTTTACAATGATAGCTATGAGGCTAATAGTGCGGCGTGGACTCCCTCCCTACCCCAGGACTTCATGAATCTTCGCGGATATGATATTACCCCCCTTCTGCCTGCTCTCGACGGTTTTCGCATTCAAGATTCCGAATACACCGAAAGATTCTTATATGACTTTAGAAAAACACTCTCTGACTTAATAATCAATAATCACTATAAATTAGGAAGCGAGCTCTGCCATGAACATGGAATAGGTTACGTTGCCGAGGCAGGAGGACCTGGTCCTCCGGTGCACAACGTCCCTTTCGAGGACCTAAAAGCCCTGGGGCAGTTAGATATCCCAAGGGGTGAGTTTTGGTACCGGCATCCCAGAGGTCAACAGCATATGGACGAACTGCAAATCGTAAAGGGGATAGCTAGTGCGGCGCACATCTACAACAAGAAATATGTAGAAGCTGAATCTTTCACGAGTGTGTGGTTGTGGCAGGAAGGGCCGATGGATTTAAAGCCCGTAGCTGACAAAGCCTTTTGTGAAGGACTTAACCGGATTGTATATCATACTTTTCCTCACATACCTGAAAAAGCAGGTCATCCAGGCTGGATTTATAATTTTGGAACGGTGATGAATACGCATCGGGCCTGGTGGCCAAAATCCAGAGCCTGGAATGATTACCTGGCACGTATCAGCTATATCTTGCAGCAGGGTGATTTTGTGGCGGATGTAGCCTACTATTATGGAGATGAGGCACCTAACTTTGTAGGTCATAAAAGGACCTTTGAATGGTTGGGTGAAGGCTATGATTATGATGTGGTAAATAGCGATGTCCTAATCAATAGAATGGAAACTAAAGATGGCAGAATTACATTACCACACGGACCGTCTTACAGTATCCTGGTCGTAAAGAAATCCCCAAACATGCACCTGGATGTCTTAAAAAAGATGAAAGACCTTGTGGAGAATGGAGCCACGATTGTCTGTCCCCCTCCTTCGAAAGTATATGGGCTTCATAACTATCAGCAGAAAGAGGATTCACTACGGATTATCCTCTCTCAATTATGGGGCGACGGTCACGGATCCCCTACGGGTGTTCATTCAATTGGAAAGGGTTCGATCTATTGGGGACAGTCCGCAAAAGATGTACTTCAACAAAAAAATATACCCCAGGATTTTAGTTATTCTGCACCCAATGGTGAGGCAATCAATCTGGAATATATACATCGGGTCACTGATTCATATGATTTCTACTTTGTCAGAAATACAGATAGCACCTCGTGTGTAGGAGAAGTAACCTTTCGATCGATGGGACATCCAACACTCTGGGATCCAGTGACGGGTCAGGTGATGGATATTCCAATGTATCGTCTATCAGAAGGGATGACAACCATTCCAATCGCCTGGGCGCCGCACGGGGCATTTATTCTTGCCTTTGAAAAAGGTAAGACATCACCGCATATCACCTCTGTAAAATCAAAGAAAGGTGGAGACCTTTTCCAGGTAAACTCCTTCGTACCAGGTATGGATGAAATGATAATCAAAACATCGGGTGACGGGGAATATAACTTCCAATATTCTGATGGGAGTGAATTAGCTTTTCATAGTATGCGGGATGAGAATATTTCCCTGCCAAACTCCTGGACCGTCTCATTTGAAGAGGGCTGGGACGCTCCTCAACAGATAGAAATGGACAAACTTTCCAGTTTGCATACTCACATTCATCAAGGGATCAGCACATATGCCGGTATCATCGAATATCAAACTACGTTTAGTCTTACAGATGATCCGGATACAAACCGGGTCTGGCTCTTAGACCTGGGAGAAGTGAATGAAGTGGCCGATGTGACCATTAATGGTGACTCGCTGGCAACAGGATCATTCTATCCCTTTCTTTATGATATATCAGATAGTATCAAACGGGAAAATACACTTGTGATTTCAGTGGCAACACTGCTCAATAACCGACTGGTAGGGGATGGAAGAAAGAAACCTGAAGAAAGACGAATCCAATCAAATATAGATAAACTACCTTCTCCGTGGTCTACTCCACTGGGTGAAGCACCCCTCAAACCTACAGGTTTAATAGGACCTGTCAAAATAATTGGAAAGTCAGTATTTAGGCCAGCTCGTATCAAAAAACAGTAACTCCGACGATCAGTTCGACACGCTGAAAAGTGGAAGCCATATTGGCATAATCAGACACCACATCCCGGGAAGTGTAGCAGCGTACAGCTGTGCTAAACCAACCCCAATTTACTCCGCCACCATAACTAAAACTATCTCCTGGCTTTAGACTTTGACCGGCAAAACTTGATCTAGCAAAGTCAAGGGAGATCCGGGGTACATAGTGTGCATCAACGAAGGGACGTATTCTACGTTTGGTCTCGAAGTAATAACGAAGTCCTACAGGCACCTCGATAAAATTGTAATTAATAGCTGAGGTCTCATTCTCGCGAAGCTCTGCGCTAAAGGACTGAAAACGAGGTTCTGCAAGCACACTAAAAGATTTTTCTGCCCATGGCAACTTACCTTCCAATTCAAGCCCCAGAGATAAACTCGTGGTCATACCATAATGATATTCATCGGCCTCATAAAACATCCGCATATCGGCGGCTACAATACCTGGGGTAAGCTTGGCAAAGAAAATCTGGTCGGGCTTATCATAGTACACTCGATATGGACGATCCATACAATCATTAAACCTTCGAAAGTAATTTTCCAGAGGATACCGGCTAAATCTCAATCTTTTTACTCTAAGAAGATGAGATCCACTACAAGCAACATCCTCTAGAAGTTGTTGTTCGAACCTACGATAGCTCGCAACATTGTTTTGCCTGTCCATATAATTCTTGAACTCCAGTTGCTCGACGGGGCTGTCTTCACGTGTATAGAAGTATTGCTCATTTACCCCATCATTGAGTTGATACAACGATCCGGGACCTTCCACAATGACCTTCAGGAATAGAACCTCTCGTACCCACTCTGGAAATGGATGATCGGACAAATTGCGTTTCTGCTGCGAAGACTGATCAATATCTACGCGATGTCGTTCAAATCGATACTTATTGGGAACTCCAAATGACTGCACCTCAGTCACGGGAAGGGTCACGATGGTACCCGTCCGCGCATGATAAAACTGTACCTCTTGTGGTGTCTTATCTCCTTTCGGTTTTATGATCACAACCTGTGTACTGTCACCGGCATTATTCACGACATATCCGAACTCAAATCCCCGTTGAGCTATAAGATTTGATGAAGCGAACAGAAGCAGTGCCGCACATATATAGATGCGAACACTCATACATATCCTAATTGCTGATTTCATTCAAATTGGTTTCAGTGCAACCATACAATCTGTATGGAGGCATAAAACACAACACTAGTTAGGGGTGCTAGTCCCTCTATCCACTTAGTTGTCTGTGCGTTTACGATAGGATCTCTTTGGTCTTCAACTCTTCATGGGCGAAAAGTGAAAATGGTACAGCATAAAACATGCCATACCATCCTTAAAAAATATGTAGGGTGTTGATTAACAGGAATATAGGTAGTAGATGGTGGGGTTGCTTAAATTGGTGTTTTAAGAAAGATAAGCTGGGGGCAGGTCTAAAAATCTTGGAGTCTGCTCTTGATCTTGGGTCAGGGTCTGCTGTATCTCTTATATCTTCTATTGAAAAAAAGTGGTATCTACAAAGTATTCTCCGCTATCTACAAAATTATACTTCAACTCTTCACGCATAATTTCGAAATGGGCTTCGTTTCGCGAATGATCTGAGAGCCAGTTCATTGCTTCCATGTGGTTATTGAATTCTCGTCTCATTTTCTTTCGATTTTATTGGTTGATTAAAAGGTTATATCATTATTCATCTCGTCAAGCATAATTACTTCCATGTCCACGTGATTTGGGTGGATGAAAAACTCGCCAGTGTAGATATGGTTGAATGTTAACTCTTCACGCATGATTTCAAAATGGGCTTCTGATTTTGCATAGTCTGCTATCCATGTGATGGCTTCCATTTGACTGTTAAATTCCTGTCTCATTTTTTAAGTTTTAATGGTTATTTATCGTTTCTACACCTTACTGTGTCCTGAGCTTGTGCATATGTCCTGACCTTTTTCACTTTTTTTTTACTTTTTTCTCAAAATTGATTTCTGGCCTGACTCTTTCCACATCATACTTACCCATTATTAGACCTTTATGAATCTAACTTCCATACCTTCCTTCTGTTCGATTCTCAATGACTATACTACTGCATAGGAAGGGAGGTGCTTTAGTCATCAAAATTTGGAAGGTAAATTTCTGATCGGCTTGTTGTTCGGCACTAAATCTAATTTTTATGGGTGTGGATTTGCCGCGATTATTGGATAGTTGTCGATGATGTTGATAGGTATTCTACTTGAAAACACCGTACTTTTGAATGAACCGATGATGTTCACAATAACTTACATTGAAAACGAATTCTCAGGAGTTTTCGAAAAAAGACTGGCTATGGCATACAATGAATTTCTGGCAGATAGGATTAAGCAACACTTTCAGAGTCGCGGTATCTCATTTATCACCAAGAAAATGATGGGAGGCCTGTGCTTTATGGTGGAGGATAAGATGTGTTGCGGTATTCACTTTGATAAGAAGAAACAAATCGATCTATTGATGGCACGTATCGGTGAGGATGCATCAGGCGATGCTTTGAAAAGGTCGGGATGTCATCCTATGGATTTTACTGGTCGTCCCATGCGAGGATATGTATTTGTTGATCCCGATGGCTTTGATATGGATGAAGATCTGAGTCATTGGCTGGATCTTTGTTTAGCCTTTAATCCGAAGGCAAGATCGAGCAAGAAGAAAAAATAATCGAGCTAAAGTATCTATCGCCTCGAAATAAAGCATTGTCTACAAATACTTACCCATGGTCGACTTTAACATATCTAACCATTATATATCCCTTCATTTGCGCCATGAAACGCTATCAGAGAGAAAATTAGTTGCATAGACAACTATATTTTTATACTCGCGTTTAAGGACTTACATGGAATATTCAAAGCTTGATTTTAAAGAAACCCTCATACCCTCAATTGGCAAGACCGCCAAGATGATGGGTATTTATCTGGGAAGAAGTCTGCAACAAAGTCAGATCGATCTAACCAGTAAGCAATGGGTATTATTAAAAATACTACACCGGAAGGATGGAATTCCTCAGATTGACCTGGCTGCGATTACTGAAAGGAACAAGGCTTCATTGGTCAGGCTCATCCACAATATGGAGAGAAAGGGTTTGGTCACAAGGATTCAGGATCCATCTGATAAACGGATAAATCGAATTTTTCTCACAAAGATAGGCAAACGGATATATCAAAAGACCCTCCCCACGATACGGTTGGCATTTGATGAGATGCAGTCGGGGATATCCCGAAACGAAATAGATACCGTGAATAATATACTGGAAAGGATTTTGCATAATATACGAAAACAGGAACACAGTTGTAAATCGATATAGAACATGATCAGAAAAATCATACTGTTTCTTCTCGGAGTTAGCTTATTGGTAGGTGCGCTATACCTAGCCAAAAACTTCATAGAAAATCGACGAAGTCCAGCTCCCAGGGAAAACAAGGTGATCACATCCGTATTCACGCAAAAGGTAAGAAATACGAATGTTCCGATCACCATCACAACGAATGGGACACTTACTGCCAAGAACCGCATGGAGTTGTTCAGTGAGGTGCAGGGAGTTTTTGAATACAGTGCAAAAGAGTTTAAAGCAGGGATGCACTATAACAAAGGTGATGTTCTATTGAATCTCAATGCGGACGAACATATGGCCAACTTGCGATCTCAAAAAAGTAACCTATTCAATCAGATAGTGTTACTGCTACCCGATTTACGTCTTGATTTTGCAGAGGCTTTCCCAGCCTGGGAAAAATATGTCAATGAATTCGATCTCGAGGCACCTATTAAGGATCTTCCTGAGCCACAGACGCAAAAGGAAAAACTTTTCATCACAGGCCGCAATATGTACTCTGTCTACTATGCCGCCAAGAATCTCGAGGAACGAATGGCGAAGTATACCCTGGCAGCACCCTATTATGGCGTGTTGACAGAGGCTTTGGTCACTCCAGGAACACTGATCCGAGCAGGGCAAAAACTGGGTACCTACATCAACCCCTCTGTGTATGAGCTGAATGTACCTGTAAATACTGCCTATGCAGATCTGATTGCTGTCGGGCAGTCGGTGAATCTTTTTGATATAGAAAGAACCAAAGAATGGACTGGTAAGATCATCCGAATCAATAGCGTGGTGGATCAAGCCACACAAAGCATCCCTGTGTTCATAAGGGTAAGTGGAAAAGGCTTGCGTGAGGGCATGTATTTGGAAGCTGATTTGGAAGCCCGTGAAGAAAAAGATGCATTTGAAATAGACCGAAAGCTATTGCTGGAGCAGAACCAGCTATTCTATGTCGAGGATACAATCCTCCAGGTGATGGATGTTAATCCGGTCTATTTTAAGGAAAAATCGGTGGTAATCAAAGGGGTCGAAGAGGGAACACAGATCTTGTCAAAACCAGTACCCGGAGCCTATGCGGGCATGCTGGTGCAAGTGTTGGAAGACCTTACTCAAACTAATTAGAAAAACCTTTTCACCATGAGGAAAGTAGTAGCCTATTTCATTAAGTATCCGGTAGCTGTCAACGTAATGATGTTTGCCCTGATAATATTTGGTCTGGCAGGTATTCGCGCCACCAAATCATCATTCTTTCCCGTTATGCCTTCTAATATCATAGTGATCAACACCTCCTATCCCGGTGCTTCACCCGAGGAAATGGAAGAAGGTATTGTACTGAAAATTGAAGAGAATCTGCGAGGTCTCATTGGTGTAGACAGAGTTACTTCTGTGTCTCGTGAGAACGCTGCCACTATCACAGTGGAAGCTCTGGAGGACTACGATATCGATCTAGTCCTGCAGGATGTGAAAAATGCAGTGGATCAGGTGCCTAACTTTCCACCGAGTATGGAACCCCCCGTAATAGCCAAGCGTCAAAACCGCAACGAGGCAATAAGTTTTTCAGTAAGTGGCCGCAACATTCCGCTAAAGACTCTCAAGCAAATCGCCAGAGATATCGAATCCGATCTCAGAACCATCGATGGTGTCTCCCAGATAGACATCACAGGGTTTCCCCAAGAGGAAATTGAGATAGCCGTAAGGGAACGAGATCTAAGAGCGTATCAGCTTACATTTAGTGAAGTAGCCAGGGCAGTAGCCAATTCAAACATTTTGACGACCGGAGGTAACATAAAGACAGAGACTGAAGAATACCTCATTCGAGCCAACAATAGATCCTACTATGGAGATGAACTTGATTTCATCGTGGTCCGCACAGATCCATCGGGTCAGGTTGTTCGCCTCCATGATGTGGCAACGGTGAGAGATCGTTGGTCAGAAGTGCCTGACCGACTCTATTATAATGGTGATCCTGCGGTTCAGGTCAGAGTGCTCGCCACTGACGACGAGGACCTCATCTCCAATGCCGATGCGGTCGCAGAATACATCAACAGTTTCAATCAAAAGTATCCCAATGTCAATTTGAATGTCACTCGAGATGCCTCACTAGTCTTGAAACAACGTACCCAACTTCTCATCGAAAACGGAGGAATGGGGATCTTGTTAGTTCTCATATTGTTGTCGATCTTCCTGCGACCCAGCTTAGCATTTTGGGTGGCGATCGGTATACCTATCTCCTTTTTTGGGATGTTTATTTTTGCACCGGTTACCATGACGATCAATGTACTTTCCCTCTTCGGAATGATTATCGTGATCGGAATACTGGTTGATGACGGGATTGTAATTGGGGAAAACATTTATCAGCATTATGAAAAAGGCAAGAGCCCGATAAAAGCAGCGATCGATGGTACCATGGAGGTAATGGCTCCCATCATATCCGCAATACTTACTACGATTGTAGCTTTCTCGACCTTCTTCTTCCTGGATGGACGAATTGGAAATTTCTTTTCAGAAGTTTCTTTGGTCGTAATTATCACACTGAGTGTTTCACTTTTAGAAGCTTTGGTCATACTTCCATCCCATATTGCCCATTCCAATGCCATGAAAAAGCAGGGCAAACGATTTTTGATAAATCGATTTGGTGATGCCGTTATGGATTTCTTACGAGACAAAATATATGCACCGGTGTTACAGTTTTTCATGACCTACAAATTCCTGGGATTTGCCATACCCCTTGCGTTGCTGATTGTCAGCATAGGAACCATCGGTGGTGGAATTGTTAAGACTACTTTCTTCCCTTCGATTGCCAGTGATCGTGTTTCGATCAATCTATCCATGCCTCAGGGTACTACAGAGTCTATTACTGATTCAATTATTACATTGATAGAGCGAGCAGCCTGGTCTGTCAACGACGATTTTACAGTCAAACAATCCGCCGGAAAACAGGTGGTAGAAAACACCATTCGACGTATTGGACCCGGTACAGCAAACGCATCACTAGAAGTAAACCTGCTGCCCGGAGAGGAACGAGATTTTCCCTCCATCGAAATTGCTAACGCCATCGAAGAGAAAGTCGGACCCATCTATGGTGTCGAAAGTATTGAATACGGTTCGGGAGGAAACTTTGGTGGAAAACCAGTTTCACTTTCCATGGTGGGCAATAACATTCAGGATTTAAAAGGCGCAAAGACAGCATTGAAGCAGGCACTGGCCAAGATGCCACAGTTGAAAGATATTTCTGACAATGATCCAGCGGGTATAAAAGAGATTAAGATTGATTTGAAGGAGAGCGCTCACCTCATGGGTCTGACGTATAATGATGTGATGTCTCAAGTGCGAAGTGGCTTCTTTGGTCAGAGTGTACAACGATTTCAGCGGGGCCAAGACGAGATACGAGTATGGGTACGATATGACCGTAATAATCGCTCGTCGATCAAAAACCTTGATGACATGTGGATAGTAACCCCCAACCAAGATCGAGTGGCACTGAGTGAAATCGCATACTACAGCATTGCTCGAGGAGACATTTCCATCAATCACCTGGAAGGTAAGCGGGAGATACGTATCGAAGCCAACCTAAAGGATCGCGATGAAAGCGCCACTGATATACTAGCTGGTATCCGTGAAAATGTCATGCCCGAAATATTAGCTCGATATCCGACCGTCACACCTTTATATGAAGGTCAAAGACGTGAAGCCGGAAAACTGCTGGCATCGGTCAACATTGTGGTACCTGCGGTTCTGTTTCTGATCTATGCAATTATAGCCTTTACATTCCGATCCTACAGTCAGCCTCTACTTTTATTCATCATGATTCCCTTTAGTTTGATGGGAGTAACTTTTGGCCACTGGGTACATGGATTTTCCATTAACATGCTTTCTTGGTTGGGTATTATTGCCTTGATTGGTATTATGGTAAACGACGGTCTGGTGCTTATCGGAAAATTCAACAGCTTCCTCAAGGAGGGTCTATCTTTTGAGGATGCACTGTACGAAGCAGGTAGGTCCAGGTTTCGTGCAATCTTCCTAACCTCCCTTACCACGATTGCAGGTCTAGCACCACTCATTTTCGAAACCAGCCGACAGGCACAATTTCTGATCCCGATGGCTATATCAATTGCCTATGGTATTGGTGTGGCCACATTACTTACGCTACTGATGCTACCCTTATTACTATCGTTAAATAACTACTTGAAAGTAGGGCGAAGGTGGTTATTTACCGGGGTAAAACCCACTCGAGAGGAAATGGAACGTGCCGTCAGAGAGAAGAAAGCCGAACAGGAAGAACATCTAGAGCTAGTTTAGTAGTCCATTGACTATTAATCCACCATAAAAATCAAGTGATACGAATCTTGAATTTATTAAGTAAACGAAATCAGATGAATTTAGACAACTTATCGAAGGGTCTAAAGCCAGTATTACCATACATTGTCGTTTTAGGTTTGTTGATGATTACATTAAACGGTTGGAGTCAATCTGTACTGACTCCAGACCAGGCTGTCCGGATTGCTATCGAGAATAATTATGGTATCCAGATGGCAGAGAGAGATATTCAGGTAGCTGCTAATAACGCTACGAAAACAGCACTGGGATACCAACCTACGATCAATGCTACAGGAGGACCTTCCTTAAACCTGGGAAGTAGTAAACAACAATTTGGTAATGGAGGGGAAAACAAAGTATCGAATGCCTTTTCCTATCGAGCCAATGCATCGGTTGATGCCAACTATGTGATCTATGATGAAGCGAGAGCCACTTCCCTCGAACAACTCAGAGAAGTCCTAAACCTCTCGAATCTACAGCTCCGTCAAACTATAGAAATTAATGTATTACAGATCATAAGTTTATACTATGAGATTGCTAAACTCACCTCCAATCTCAATGTTTTGGCACAGACTATCGACCTTTCAAATGACCGGCTTCAACGAGTGCAGTACCAGTTTGACTACGGTCAAGGCATTGGATTGGATGTATTAAACGCCAGGGTTGATGTGCAACGTGACAGCATAAACTATTTCAATACTTTGCAGCTGCTGGAAAATACCAAACGCGACTTAAATGTCCTGCTTGCCAGCGATCTCAATGCAGACTTTCAGGTGGATACTACGGTAAATTATAGTGACATTCAGTTCGATTCGCTGTTGAATGATGCGATGGCACAAAACATAGACCTGTTATTACTAGCCAAGAACTATGACATCACAGCCTATGATCTCAAAGTGATTGAAAGCGAAAGAAAACCAAGAATTTCGGCAAATGGCTCATATACCTTCTCATTTCAAGATAATCCTCCGGGAGCATTTACGACTTTTTCTACGAGCAGAGGTCTTAATCTCGGGGCAAATCTCAGTTGGAACATTTTTGATGGTGGCTTGAGAAAGGTCAGAGAACAAAATACCCAGATCGCTCTTGAGACACAAAGACTGCAGCAAGATCAAGTGGAACTGCAACTTCGTAGAGATCTTACAAATGCTTGGGAAGCCTACCAGACTTCCTTATTTATTCTCAAGTCAGAAGAGGTGAATCTCGAAACGAGTCATGCGAACTTCGACCGAACTGAGGAACGATTCAATATCGGGCAAGTGAGTTCAGTAGAATTTAGGCAAGCTCAATTAAATCTCCTGAATGCATCTGTCAGCTATAATAACGCTAAATATGATGCAAAGCTGATAGAACTCCAATTGCAACAAATGGCTGGGAATATCTTATCGGCATTGGAGGTAGAATAACCACAAAAAATCAGGTGCGAACAATTCAGTTTGATGGGGGAAGATGGTCCTTATTAGAGGGAGCAGATCCTGTCATCGCCCAAAATTCTGATGGCACAGAATTAATATCTATTTGTATGAGCCAAAGCACCGATGGGCTAATCCTAAGTAAGGACCAGATACATCCTGATTTTTTCGAACTAAAAACCAGATTAGCTGGGGACATCCTGCAGAAGTTTTCCACGTATGGATATAAATTGATCATTACGGGTGACTTTAATCGTGCAACCATGAAAGAAAGTCTGGCTGCTTTTGTTCGTGAAAGCCATCGAATCGGGAATATTCGATTTGTAAATGCCGATCTTTTTACCTCCTCATCCAGAGAATAAGTACATTGAGATTTGCGAATTCAAATTTATGCTGCTAAGAATTCTTTGTGCCATTTTAATCATTCATACTTTTTCTGAGATTCACGCACAGTATGCCTGGTCAAAGAAACTTCCCACCATTGGTACATTTTCCTCTCCCCGGGTAGCAGACTTAAATGGAGATGGTTTGGGAGATATTATTTGGGGTTCAGGGGAAGAGAAGCATTCATTCGTTCTGATTCCATTATTGCATTGGAGGGAAAATCCGATGAATTACTGAGGACCGTTTCTACAAGGATCAAATCTGTGGAAAGATGATTTAAAATACTTACTTTTCTTATTCTCAATCGGCCTTAACTTTCAGCCAATGTAAAATCGTTTAGATGCAAAGAGTGAAAATATTCCTGCTCTTAATTTCGCTATTGACCATCGTTCTAAATCAAGGACCTGCGCAAGTAGTAGATGCTCAAAATCAAGTCTGGAGCGACCAATTTATTGTCGAACCTCCTACCCTCTTGTGTGCCGGATTTCAGTGGAAAATTAACGGTGATAAAAATCGAAATGCTGCTGTGACCGTTCGGTTTCGTAAGTCCAACGAAGACATTTGGCGTGAGGCATTACCTCTGCTCAGGATGGGTGGTGAGACAATTTATGGTCACGAACAAAGATGGATGTACGAGGTGAGGGATGCTTTTGCAGGTAGTATTTTCGATTTGGAGCCTGGCACCCAATATACTTGCGAGTTTACTATCAGGGATCCTGATGGCATCGTGGGAGACTCTATTATTGTTCGGCAGATACAAACAAAATCAGTCCCCAAACCTTATGCGGAAGGAAAAGTATACCATGTATATCCGCCAGGGTATGAAGGCCCCAGAGAAGAACCAGCTTTCACCGGCCTGAATGAGGCATATTATGGCCGTGGCAATCTGGGTGATTGGTGGCTGGTGCCAGACGCGAGAGTACAACCAGGCGATATCATAATGGTCCATACCGGCACCTATAAGGGTGAATTGCTCAACTATGTGGATCCACTGGCGCTACAATTTCATGGAGCCTATGTGCTGACTCAGAAAGGAACCTCCGAGCGACCCATTACCATCAAAGCTGCCGGAGATGGTCCTGTCATTTTTGATGGTGCGGGTGCGTATCGACTATTTGATGTCATGGCTGCTGACTACCACATTTTCGAAGGGCTGGAAATTCGAAATACCGATATCGCCTTTTATGCAGGCCTAAAACATGTGAAGGGCTGCTCAGGACTGTCGGTAATAAATTGCAGGATCGAGGATGTAGGCATTGCTGTGATGACACATAGTGAGCAGTCACGCGACTTTTATATAGCGGATAATGTAATGATAGGCCGTCATGATCCCGATACACTGCACGGTTGGTATGGATTTGAGCACCCTGCTCCGGTGACCTCGTACTTTGCCGTGAAAGTATATGGTCAAAGTCATGTGATTTGTCATAATGACATTTCTTTTTTTCATGATGGTATTTGTGTAGACACGCATGGACTACCTGAAGATGCAGAAGATGAAAAATGTGTTTCTATTGATATCTACCGAAATGATATTTTCAATATGTCAGATGATTTTATTGAGGCAGATGGTGGTGTACACAATATTCGGATTTTTGAAAACCGGGGATTTAATGCCTATCATGCCGGTCTCAGCGCACAACCGGTATTTGGCGGTCCCGTATATTTCATTCGCAATATCATCTACCAGGTGCAAGGGACCAGTCTTAAGTATACGATCCGGCCTGCAGGCATCCTGGCTTATCATAATACATTCTGTGCCGAGACAAGCTTCAACACGATTTCCAACGGTCATTTTCGAAATAACCTATTCCTGGGACACACCGACCAGCGACCTTCCTTTAGTGGAAGCACCAGCACTACCTACACTACGTTGGATTACAACGGCTATCGAATAAAGGATATGGAGGATTCCTTTCGCTGGAAAGCACCGGCAACGTCTGATAAGAACCATGTCGACATCTCGGAGCTGACGTCCTATGATGCCAATGATTTTCAAGCTTTCAAAGCCAGCACAGGCCATGAAACGCATGGTATTGCATTGGATTATGACATATTCGTATCTGCGCAAAAACCTGATCCCGCCGCTAAGGGCAAGGTATACTCAAGGGAGGGATATGACTTTCATCTCAAGACCGGCAGTGCTGCTTCTGACCGAGGAGTAGTGCTACCCAACATAAATGATTCGTATCAGGGCTCCGCACCGGACCTGGGAGCCGTGGAAGGAAATCAGAAAACACACTACGGGCCCCGCAACTAAAAAAGGGGAGTGGTATGGTGGCACTCCCCTAAAAAGGTTTGGTTTTCCTTGTTTTTGGGACTATCTATAGATAATGTGTCAAACAAGGATTACATCTTGCTATTGCGTATACATGCAATCTATTTCTATCCGAAAGATCCACTGGGACTGATAGTACCCTGACCAACAACGAGAATTCTAATTTCCGTGAATAGCCACTTTCATATAAAATATCATTCTAAAGGATGCCTTACAGTGAGTTGGTCTATTGGATCATTCACCTTAGGTGATCGAAATATAGACAAATTGTGGTCATCTCGAAAAAATGTGATGATTTATCACAACAAACTTGATTGAAGGCCTGCCTCGGCAAGAATCTGGCATGTTAGTTTTCTGATCTATGAAGATCAGCAATGGCTATAAGGTTCAAATCCACACGTATCAGATATCAAGCTGACGGATGTCATATTAACTTGTGCTCATCCAGCATAATTTCAGGTGCTGAATTAACGCCCTGGTAATGAAGATAATCTTTGCAATCATCATGCTACTTCATGGCATAATACATGTCATGGGATTTTTAAATGCATTTGAAATCAACTGGATAGATCAGTCACTGTTTTCGATCCGGTATTCAGATTTTTCACAAAAACTCCTGGGTGTTCTCTGGCTGGCGACAGCTTTGTTTTTTCTGGTAACATTTGTCATGTATCTGCAGGAATCATCGCGATGGTGGTTGTTCTCACTGATTGCAATTGTTTTGTCACAGATATTAATTTTCCTATTCTGGAAAGATGCCCGATATGGCACCCTGGCTAATTTAATTTTATTATTTCCCACCCTGCTTTCCATGGGTTCGTACTCGTTCCAAAAAATAATTGATGAGGATACTCGAAAATTGGCTGGTGCTGTCAAGCCTTATGTCGTTAGTACCATCAGTTCGGAAGATATAGCGCATTTGCCTGCACCGATATCACGATACCTGGAAAATGTCGGAGTCCCCCACTCTGCTCCCATCTCACAGGTGCATGTACATCAGGTGTGTCTACTAAGGACAAAACCGAACGCTGATTGGATAAAAGGCAAGGCAACCCACTTTGCTGTGACGAACAGGCCAGGATTCGTATGGCATCTAAAGGCAGATGATGGTAAAATGTCCCTGGAGGGAAGGGATCTGTATCAGGGTGGAGATGGTAAGATGCTCATTAAGGCATTTTCACTGATACCCGTTGTAAATGTCCAAAGTCCGGAAATCGGTCAAAGTGCCTCCATCCGCTTCTTATCTGAAATGATTTGGTACCCTACCGCCATGCTCAATGATTATGTGACCTGGGAATCGATTAATAATCATCAGGTGCGAGCGACTTTTGATGATGGCAAGAATCAGGTGCAGGCTGTCTTTCATTTTAATGAAAGAGGACTCATCTCTAAAGTCACGGCTGAAAGGTACTATGAAACTGGGAAAAAACTTGAATTAAAACCCTGGGAAGCTCAAATCGACACGGATAGCTATGAGTCATTTGATGGGATCCTAATTCCCACCCGGGCAAAGCTGATCTGGCAACTGGATGAAGGACCCTTTCATTGGTTTGATCTGGAAATTACAGATGTCGAATTTGAGTAATCATTCTTCTGATCCAAATGGAAATGCTCTGCTAGGTATATGCGCTGCATCCATGACCTTTTCTAAAGAGTCCACAAGAAAAGGAAACTGCGGTGCGACATCATGTTGCTCTCCCGGATCCGAGACAAGGTTATACAACTCCAGGTCATTATGAAATCCCTTTTCATGCACATCCAGTCGGATTAATTTCCACCCTCCGGATAGCAGCGCTTGTTTGCCCCCTTGTTCATGAAACTCCCAGTATAACGTACAGGCGTCTCCCTGTGCCATTTTATCTGGATTAAGAAGCACATCGGAAAAATCGTTTCCATCTGTATTTTCCGGTATCGGAATCCCGGAGAGGCTGCAGAATGTCGGAAGGAAATCCACAAACATTCCTTTATAGCCACTGGTTTTTCCTCCATCAATCTGCGCTGGCCAGGACATGATAGTAGGGACCCTGATACCTCCTTCGTATACATCTCTTTTGCGATCACGTAATGGTCCCGAGCTATCGAATCGACCGTCCCATCTTTGAGCGGCTCCATTGTCAGAAGTAAAGACAATCAAGGTATTGTCTAAAATTTTCAACTCTCTCAGCTTATCGACAATCTTTCCCGCAGTATTGTCGAGATTAGTGACCATCGTGGCAAAGACCTTCTCATCCTCCGTCCAGTCCTTCGTAACGTAAGCGGCATGTACTTCTGGTACTTCATAGGCATCATGGGGCAGTAGATACGGTAGATAGAGAAAAAAGGGATCCTTTTTCTTTCCCACAGCTTCCAGGATCTGGAGGGTCTTGTCAGTCATGAGTTGATGTGAGTAGGTATTCTTCTGCCCACCGGCATTCTCAGGTATCTCATACTTTTCCGTGTTTTCCCATAAATAATCCGGGAAATACGAATGCGCTCTTCGTTGATTTAGGTGGCCAAACCAATAGTCAAATCCCTGGTCATTTGGCAACCCGGTGGTTTCGGGTTCACCCAGTCCCCACTTACCAATCATAGCCGTGAAGTATCCTGCTTCCTTCAGGTATTCTGCTATGGTCTTATCCTCTGCTTCCAGAGGTACTCTACCTTCGCCTCCTCCCAGGCCGCGCACACCACCCTTTCCAAAATTGCCTCGGACCGTGGTATGGCCGGTGTGCAGTCCTGTCATTAGCACACTTCTGGAAGGGGCACACACCGGAGAACCCGCATAAAAATTTGAAAATAACAGCCCATTTTCCGCCAAAGCATCAATATGCGGGGTCTGAATGACTTGTTGTCCATAACATCCCAGATCACCATAACCCAGGTCATCCGCCATGATAAAAATGATATTGGGTTTGGCTACTTTATCTTTTACCCCTCTGGGTCCTGTACCAGAGGCACAGCCAAATACACATATCAGTAACAGCAAGGGCGAAATTCGAATCATCATACAACTCATTACTTAGCTACGATCAAGATACGGCCCCTTCCATAAAATGAAGAAAAATGTGTGTGTCAGGAAATTACCAATTTAATAGATCCTTTGTAGTCAGCGGATATACCAACATTTGTTCAAACTACTTCCATCTTGGCTACAAAATCAATGACCCGCGTGGTTCAGGATAATGGATTTTGAATAAGTTTCGAAAGCCAGCTTAGACAATAAGCCCTTCTTGAAACTTGTTTCTTTATTATGTGAATTTATTAGTCATGAAAAAAACCAAGCCATTACTTCTGTTCCTTCTCATTACCATATTGACATCATTTTCCTGTTCAAAAGAAGATGTCTCCATTCACATCCAAACCGATCTGAGCTCTTCTGAAATTATGGTGGAGCCCTTGGACACAGTTGCTTTGCGATTTCTAATGGAGAAAAAAAGGTGGCTTATGCAACATCAGGCTACGATGAATAAGGAAAATCCTTAAAGAAGAAATTCAGGTATCCGGTAGATTTTGATAAGGAATACTGGAGAAACCCATAAATCACCCTAGTATTTTTCGAAACAGCTAGAAGCTATGCTTCTGTAACTGTATGGCATCCAAATGTAGCTCCTCTGAAGGATGACGTTTGATAACATACCTGACAGCGCAGGCTGAAAGACTCACCAAATTGGATGTCGAATGCCGTCAGGAATAACGTATTCTAACTTACACTTCTACCTTGTAATTTAATTGAAGTTCATCACCCGGCTTCCCTCTGATACCCCAATCATGTTTAGGAGTCTCAACCAACGTAATCTCGAGGTCAATGGGTAGAATATTCAGCTTCTCTTCAAACTGTTCGAATAATAGTCTGTAAAGATTTTTTTTCGCCTCAACGGATCGACCTTCGAATAATAATATCTCAATAATCGTATGCATCGAACTTCGTGTATCGAAATAGAAAAAGCTATCCTCTTCGATATATATGAATCGATGTGCCCTTTTCTCCGGTGGATACGAAAAAGCTTCTACTACGCAGGCATGAATGATATCCGACATGGCTTCACGTATCGGATGCAATGATTTCTTTAATCCGTAAATTTTTACTTGACCCATAATTGAATTGAAATATCGGAATCGAAAACGCTAGTCCTTGTACATATCAATATACATCTGATCCAGCTCTTCCGAATCCTTATACTGTACACGGAGATCCGCAAGCTTCTGGCTGAGATCAGCCACCACATCGGCATAGGCAGGATCATCATATACATTTTTCATTTCCTGTGTATCCTTTTTTCGATCATATAATTCCCACTCATCGATATCATCGTAAAAATGCACCAATTTATAATCCTCCGTCACTATACCATAATGTCTTTTGACCATGTGCACGGCAGGATACTCATAATAGTGATAGTATATTGCCTCTCTGAAGTCCGCTGTATCTCCCTTGAATAAGGGTACGAGACTTTCACCCTGCATATCATCCGGAGCTGTGATACCGGCAGCATCCAGAAAGGTCTGAGCAAAATCAAGATTTTGAACCATCTGCGTATTGGTGGTATTGGGAGTAATGACATTGGGCCAGCGCACTAGTAAAGGCGTTTTAAACGATTCGTCATAAATAAATCGCTTATCAAACCATCCGTGTTCTCCCAGGTAAAAACCCTGATCGGAAGTGTACACTACCAGCGTGTTTTCTGCTAATCCGCTTTCCTCCAGATAATCCAGTACCCGTCCGACCCCATCATCTACGGCGGCGATACAACCCAGATAGTCCTGCATATATCGCTGATATCGCCAGCGCATGAGATCTTCGCGACTCATATCGGCATACCGTGCTTTAAAATCCTCATTAATGGGTCTGTAAACGGCATCCCATTTGGCACGTTGTTCTTCATTTTGTCGTCCCACTTCGCGCTCGAAAGCTTTTTTATCCCAGTCGGCAGTTTCCGCAATACCCAATTCATCCATCACTTCTGGATACAACTTTGAGTCCCCTGCCCAGTTCATATGCGTGAGGATATTCATTTCTGCATTGGCAGCAGCCGCTCCCCGCCCCTCATAATCATCAAAAAGAGTAGCTGGCTCCGGGAAGGTCCGCTGGGTAAAGTCTTTATAGTGCCTTTCTGGAGGAAGCCATTCACGGTGTGGTGCTTTGTGCAAATACATCAGAAGAAAGGGCTTCTCCTGGTCTCGTTCTTCTTCCATCCAATCGAGTGTCATGTCAGTAATGAGATCGGTAGTATAGCCCTCTACCCGGATCGTACCTTCATTTTTGGTGATAAAATCGGGATTGTAATATGTACCCTGACCAGGTAGAATTTTAAACTGATCAAATCCCTTCGGACTGTTGCCAAAGTGCAGTTTACCAAACATGGCGGTCTGGTATCCATTCTGTTGAAAAATCTGAGGAAAAGTAATTTGACTCGTATCAAAAGGAAAACGATTATCGATTTTTCCATTTAGATGGCTGTGCTTTCCAGTGAGAATCACCGCCCGGGAAGGGGCACAAATCGAATTAGTCACGCAAGCATTAGTAAATAAAAGGCCTTCTTCGGCAATCCGATCAATATTCGGTGTTTGGATCAACTTATCTGAATAAGCACTTATGGCCTGATAAGCATGATCATCCGACATAATAAAGAGAATATTCGGTCTCTCATCGGAAGAATCAGCCTGAGGCGGTTCACCACAATTACTTAATAATAAAGCCAGACAAAAGATCAGGAAATACCCGGCGATAGAATAACGGCACTTACGAAGCATATTTTAGTTCATTTGGCCTCCCAAGATCCTAAAATAAATTGTAACAGCAGAATAGCCTGAAGCCCTGTTTGCTCCATAAAGTTTTTATATTCGTCCACACCGAAAATCGGAAGGGTATGAAGGTATTGATCACAGGAGGCGCCGGATTCCTGGGCAAAAAATTGGCAACTGCCTTATCAGCTGATGCGAAATGGTCCGAAATTGTTCTTTTCGACCGTATTGCTCCTGTAGGTCTACCGGATGATGACCGACTCACCATCGAAGTCGGAGATATCAGGGATCCGGTCCAGGTTGGTAAATTAGTCACTAATGACATGGACCTCATCTACCACCTGGCTGCGGTAGTCAGTGCTGATGCTGAGACCAACTTCGACCTCGGTATGGATGTCAATCTAAAAGGGACGCATTATTTGCTTGAAGCTGCCCGACACAGTCATGCAGACCCCATGTTTGTTTTCGCGTCCTCCATTGCAGTATACGGTGGAGATTTGCCCAAGGTTGGAGATGATCAAACCATTATTACTCCCATGATTTCGTATGGAGTACAGAAAACCATGGGTGAATTATTGGTGCAGGATTACAGTCGAAAGGGCTTTGTGGATGGTCGTGCACTGCGACTACCCACGATTGTAGTGAGGCCTGGAAAGCCTAATAAAGCAGCCTCTACTTTTGCCAGCTCCATTATTCGTGAACCGCTAAAGGGACTAAAAGCGGTTTGTCCTGTCACGGCAGATAGCAGAATGTATATTCTCTCACCTCGCAAAGCCGTCGATGCACTGCTCTTGGGAGCCAATCTTCCTGGTTCAGCATTTGGTTGGAACAGACGCCTCACCATTCCTGGTAAGTCATTTACTGTTGAAGAAATGGCGGAGTCGGTACGGGAAATAGGTGGACAGAAAGCCTTTGAGCTTATCGAGTGGAAAGTAGATCCCATGATACAGCGCATCGTCGGAGGATGGATGCCTGATTTTGATGCACAACGAGGTCTACAACTAGGGTTCAGAGCAGATGAATCGATTCAATCTGTGGTACACGCCTTTATTGAAGATGAGATCGAATACTAACGTTGTAATAGCTGCCCAGGCATTACTCCAGGCAACCATCCATTTCAATCGCTAGTACAGAGTTTAACTCGATTTCAAACCCTGGATTTAATTGTATTTCGGTAGGTGCATGCAAGGTCACCTGCGAATTATCTTGCACCATATTTTCTGCATGGATGATTTGATTGGCTCGAATATGTATATAAGTGTTTTCAAGGGCAGACGAAATCAAATAATCATCCGGACAATGAGGGCTGGTTTCAAAGGATAAAAACTCCAGCATCTGGAGTTCTGTCAGGGTGGTGAAATTCATTCCACTATAAACGGCCGGAACTTCCAGCGAATCAAATCGAACATATTTGTAATCTGCCCTGACATCCGGATTGAAAGAGACTCCGGTGGTGGGATCACCGCCCGGCAACAAGGCTAGTGTATCGGGATGTAATGTATGGGTATTATGGAATTCTGTCGTATAGCTATTTACCTTTTCCCAGTCGGTATATGCCACAAAACCAATTTGCAAGGTATCAGAAAATGCAGCCTGACACATAAGAGTGCCATTAGCCTGGCATTGGCCACCTCCATTGCGGTCGTACACATTTCTCACCACCCAGGATTGTCCGGGAAATCGGGAAAGAACAATCACCTGACTACCACGCCTTGCCAATCTTATTTGTGCTGTATTGCTCGTGATGGGTACGACATCGAGACAGGAATTACTATTACAGGTATTTTTTATTTCGAAATCATTTCCTGGCCCGGTTGCCTGACCCAGTGACATGAAAATATAATTTTGTTGATTGGATCCTCCCGGATTTTCCACTGGCTCCCTAATCATGATACCTGCCAGCGAGTACGAACTCGAGGGTAGACTCACACCATCTCTGCCGGTCACCGTCACCTCTGTCGTCAAGACAAAGTCGCCAGAAATATATTTATACAAGAAGGCACCCCGGTACTCACCAAACCAACTCTCCGTCCTGGGCAAGAGAAATAAGGCATCCACAACCGAATCGTTTATATTGTATTGCTCCAACTGACTAATACCCCAACCTTCTTCCTGATTAATATTTTTCCAATTCAGCAACGTACCTCCATCTTCGAACTCATCATTGAGCAACTGAATTTGCGACTGGGAATATTGATAAGAGGAAAATATAAGCACACCCAGCAAAAGAGCATTTCGCAGTAATTTCATAAGCATCCTTTTTACGTTGAGTGTGGTATGACTGAAGAAGTACAAAATTAGCACCAAAGTATTATGCCAACATAAGTAAAGAGACGTAGAGAAATCCCATTCCATAAAGTTAAATACAGGTACACGTAATTATGTAACTTAGATGTACCTACAATTTCAATGTACCGAACTTTTAATCCATCACCATTACTTCAACCATTTGTCCGTTTTTATTGGCAATATGAAGGTACTGGCACTATCTCTGTCCCCTATTATCATCGATCCATGGCAGATAGTGGTGTAGAATTCATTTTTCACTACCAGGGAAAATTCACCCAGGAAGGTCATAATCATCTGGATCCCGGCATCCTGCTGTATGGCCCCAATCTTGAGCCTAAGAGGTTTTTTACTACAGAGAAATTTGGCATTTTTGGTGTGTATATGTACCCCTATGCAGTGCAGCAACTCTTCAAAATTCCCACATCTGAATTAGTATGCCAATATGCCTAACCCTTTCAGCTTGGCCTACCGCAGGATTTTTTTGAAAATGAGATATTAGACTGCTCTTCCGTCTTGGACTGTATCTCTAAAATTGAGTCATTTCTCATCCAATGTTTTACAAACATTAACGAAGAATTTCTCAAGTTACAGTCACTAATTAGGTCTCTCGAACAAGAAACCGTAAGACTACCCTTGGATACCCTTGCCCATGAGGTACATCTCTCAACTCGAAGTTTCCAACGAAAATTCAAATCACTGACCGGATTTTCAGTCAAATCTTTTTTACGTCTGGTCAGGTATCGAAGGGCGATACATCTTCTAAATCAGACGCATTGCCACTTGTCTACTGTTGCGTATGAGGCTGGGTACTTTGATCAGTCGCATTTCATACATGACTTCAAAGGGTTGACAGGCCTTAGCCCAGGAGAATACCATAGACGGAAAACGAAAGATTTGGGATATCTAAGTACTGAAGCTTAGAAAATTGGCGTGTGCATACAATTCCTATGTACTTTATACTCTTAATATTGCATGAACAAATAGAGTATAATGATGATACCGTTTATCACGTACAAGAAAGCCAAAGAAGCCATACGATGGCTTCAGGATGCATTCGGTTTTGAGCTTTTAGAGATGCACACCCAGGAGGATCGGGTAGACCATGCCGAACTACGGTATGCCGGTGCTATATTGATGATTGGTTCGGAAGATAATCCGGGCCCATTGCAACCCTATATGACGGTCCCTGACGATATAGATGGGAAGACTACCATGGGTATTTATATTCCTGTAAATAATGTAGATACGCATTATGAAAAATCAACAAGTAAAGGAGCTAGCATCATAGCACCACTTACTGAAAAACCCTACGGAGGGAAGGACTACACCTGCCAGGATCCAGAGGGATATATCTGGAGCTTTGGCACCTACCGACCGGCTAATTCATAACAAATCGTTCGAATATTAACCCATTTCTGGGTAGTTCATGGCAGTATAGGTCTATTGGAAGATTAGATGCTTGCATTCATCGAATTAACCTGACTGAGGGCAAATGTTATTGTTGCTTTGCACTGATTTATAATATAGCAATGAAAACTTTTGTACTTACTTTTTTTGCCAGTTGTCTTATGATAATGCTGCACGCCCAATCAGGCTCTATCAGAGGACAATTGATGGACAATGAAAATGCGCCCGTCATGTTTGCGAATGTAGCGCTCCATGCCAAGGCAGATAGTTCGCTCGTGAAAGTAGAAGTATCGGACGAGGAGGGAAATTTTGCATTCCAAAACCTGGCGGAGGGCAACTACTTTCTAAAAGCCTCTTTTGTAGGCTATTCAGATGTCACCCGATCAGACTTGCACGTCCAAAATGATAAACCTATTGAACTAGGTGTTTTGTCATTTGGTGCCGAAGCGGTAGACCTTGCCACAGCCACAGTGACTGCCAGAAGAGCCATGGTCGAAGTAAAACCGGACAGGACTGTCTTCAATGTAGAAGGCACCATCAATAGTGCTGGAGACAATGCCATTGGACTGTTACGAAAGGCTCCCGGTGTCCTGGTAGATAACAATGAAAATATCACGGTACTAAGCCGGTCCGGTGTACTCCTATATGTAGATGGCAAGCGACTTCCTCTTAGTGGGGAGGACCTTGCAAATTATCTACGAACGATTCCTGCCGAGCAAATCGATCGTATGGATATCATCACCAACCCGGGAGCTAAATACGAGGCAGAGGGTAATGCAGGAATTATCGATATCCGATTAAAGAAGAATGAAAATGAAGGAGCCAATGGGTCTCTTACTGCAAATGCTACACAAGGAGATTATTTTCGAGGCAATGCAAGTGCCAGTGGAAACTATCGGAATGGCAAGTTAAATGTGTTCGGAACCGTGGGATACAATGGAGGCACCAACTACAATACCATGGATTTCACTAGCTTTCAAAATCAACTGGAGTTAGTAGAAACTAATCGTATGGAGCGAAGCTGGGACGGCTTAAACTACCGGCTAGGCACGGATTTGTTTCTGGGCAAGGGACATACATTGGGATTTCTGATTACCGGCAGGGACTTTACCAGTGATAACAGCTCCGCCAATCGAATCGAAATTGGTCAGCAAGCTACTGGAAGTCCGGTCGATAGCATTCTGGTCGCCAACAACCAGGCCGACGACGTTAGAGTACAAAATACTTTCAATCTAAACTACAGATTTGTTAAGGATGAAACCACGATCAATATTGATGCAGACTACGGTCGCTACCGAAATACAAGCATGAGAATCCAACCTAATCAATACTTTGATCCGGGTGAAGATCTGATCCTAACGGAAATAATCAACACGTTTAATACGCCAAGAGATATTGATATCTACACTTTCAAACTGGACCACGAAACCCGCTTGGGAAATGGAAAACTGGGTGCCGGTACGAAACTGAGCCAAGTCAACACCGACAATACTTTTCTATTCTTTGACCAGATTGACGGAGTAGATATTCGAAATGATTCACGGTCTAACCAATTTGACTATGATGAAAGTGTTTATGCCGGATACCTTAATTACTCCACTTCACTGGGTCAAAAATGGAACCTGTCGACAGGTCTTCGAGCCGAACTCACTGATGCCACCGGAAATTTACAAGCCTTCATACCAGAACTTGAAGAGGAACCCGTTGACTTCAACTATTTAAGCTGGTTTCCATCTATTGGTCTTACCTATCAGGTATCACAGCAAAATACGTTATCAATAAATTACGGCCGTAGGATAAATCGTCCTGACTATAATGTCTTAAACCCATTCAGAAATCAGCTAAGTCAACTTTCATTTGAGCAAGGAAATCCCTTCCTGCAACCTGAAATTGTCAACAATTACGAGATTGGGTATACGCTGGCGTACCGATACAACTTCAAGCTGTCGTATAGCAGAACCAATGACCAAATCACCAGACTGATTGGTCCCAGTGAGGAAGACAGCCGTGCTAACTTCATCACCTGGGCTAATTTAGCCACACAATCAGTGTATAGCTTTAATGTAAGTGCCCCGATTCAAATTACCGACAAATGGAACCTGTTTATAAATGGGAGTCTGTCGCACCTCGATAATCAGGCGGATTATGGGGGTCAGGCCATTGTGGATGTACAAGCATGGAGCTATAATATATTTCAACAGAGCACATTCAATCTACCCAAAGGCTTCGTGGCTGAAGTATCCGGATGGTACTCCGGACCCGGTGTGTGGGGAGGTGTCTTCAGATATGACCCTAGTTGGAGTCTGAACCTGGGCCTCCAAAAGAAGTTTTTTAACAATCAATTGAATGTCAAACTTAGTGCGCAGGATATATTCTACGAATCAGGATGGACCGGCACCTCAGAATTTAATGGTCTGCTGGCTACCGGAAGAGGAAACTATGATAGTCGTCAGGTGAGTTTAAGTGTAAACTACAATTTTGGAAATCAGAATATCAAAAGTCGCAAACGACGCACCGGACTTGAGGCAGAGTCTCAAAGAGTCGGCGGAGACCAATAGGCGCGGAGCTTTTTCACATTATTATATGATAAAAGTACTGACTATCGCTAGTCGGTACTTTTTTTTTACCTCCTTTCCAACTTACCTACCCCGACATCTATAATCCTCTAAAAATCAATCATTTCTACGCAATCGATTGTGTAAACACAAATAGAAATGATATTCTGTGTCATGTATATCATTCCGAATACTACTACACATATCACCCAAATCACAAAAATTAATTCTGGTTAAGTCTTGCATATTCAATTCCAGTAATCTATATTGTTTCTTATTGCAGAACAATGTTGCACAAAAAGCAACCAATATGGCAGAACCACAGTTAATTAAAAGTTTGGATAAGGGTCTTCGAATTTTGGAGATCATTGGAAATAGTGAATCTCCGGTATCTATCAGTCAACTGAGCAGGATGCTGGGTATGAATCGTAGCAGTATCTTCCGCCTACTTGCCACTTTGAAAAGACGTGGATTTGTTATCAATCCAGTGAATAGTAAGGCCTTTGTTCTTGGGTCTGCTATCAGGACATTATCAAACAGAGCTTCGTGGAGAAATACACTTATGCAAATATCGAGAAAATATCTGCTATCACTGGCTGAGAGAACCGGCGAAACGGCTCATATTGCTATGTTAGAAGGTAGTCAGACTATTATCATCGACAACGAAATGAGTCCGCAATCCATTGGAGTAACCGTCAAGAAGGGAGATACAGGACTTATCTATTGCACCTCAGTAGGTAAGGCATTGATACTGGATCATAGTCGCGAAGATGTAGTGCATCTTTTAGGTGATGATCCCTTGGCACCGAGAACGCATAAAACCATTCGGAGTATAAACTCTCTTGTCAGTGAGTTGAACACGTACAGACCCAGTGGTTATGTGATCGATGATGAGGAATATAATTTAGGAGTGCGTTGTATCGGAGTACCCATCCGGGACGTAACAGGAAAGATCGTGGCGGCTCTGGGAATATCTGCTCCACTGAATAGAATGCCGGAAAGTAGATTTCCAAAGGCTGCAAGAATCGTAATACAAATTGCCAATGGAATCAGTAGTGAGCTGGGTGCTCAGGTTCCGATGGAAGTAGAACAAGCCTAAGACCCTCTCCCCACAACCGAAACTAATCTGTGACCATTTTTCACTTGCTGCAACTGTCAGTCAAGTACCATATTTATTGATTTTTTTAAAACACTACTTGCTATGAAAGTGTACTTGATCTTATTAATGCTCCTTATTGGATTTGTGCTCACTTTACATCTTGCCATGAATGCCCAAGTCGGGGTAATCGTGAGAAACGCAAAAATGGGTAATGCCATTTTCTGGACTATCGGGGCAGTAACTGCCATTATTATCGGTCTGACCTCCTGGGAACCTGAAGTCTTTTCACGGCTTAGGGAAGTACCCGTATGGTTACTCACTGCCGGTATTATGGGAGCCGCGTTGGTATTTGGTATTGCATGGGTGATGCCACAAATTGGAGCCGGTCCTGCCTTTGTAATGATGATCGCAGCTCAAATTATCACGGCAATGGTCTTCTCCCACTTTGGCATTTTGGGGTCTCCTCAAGAACCAATATCACTGATGAAACTAGTAGGTGCTCTCATGCTAATTGGAGGGGCCAGTATCGTGACATTTGCTAAATAAAAATGAATAAGAAATGAATAGGGATCACCAATATTCTCGCAGAGATTTTATTAAGACCGCAGGTCTGGGAGGGCTCGCAGCCCTCTCTCCTACCATGGCTTTCGCAAAAGAGAAGAAATTTAAAATTGGGTCTACATTTATACTGTGGGGTTACGGACCAGACAATCTGGAACCTGCCCTGAAGGACATGGCCGAAATAGGATACCACTCATTTGAGACCTTCGGATTTGTAATCCAGGATTGGGAAGAAAAAAGAGGTGGGTTTTCTGATATCGTAGAAAAATATAAGGTGCCGATTACATCCGCGTTTTGTCTTTGTGATGTACTCGATCCATCCAAGCGAAAAGATGAGATCAAAAAACTACAACACTGGGCTAAACTGACCCGGGATAGTGGAGGCAAGGTCATCGAGTACTGCCCCTCTCCCGTAAACAATCGGTGGAGAACTGAAACCAACTATGACTATCGGGAGCATAAGAAAAACATCATAGACTCTATGAATGACTATGCCAAGGCAGTAAATGACATAGGATTGGCATGTGCGCTTCATCCGCATACAGGAACTCCAATTGAGACTTCCGAAGAGGTGTATTTTGCCATGGAAAATCTGGACACGCGATATATGAAGTTTGGTCCGGATGTAGGTCAACTAGAAAAGGGGGGTGCCGATCCCGTAAAGATCTGCAAGGATTTCATGGAATTAATTGAGCATGTCCACCTCAAAGATTATTCAGGTGGAGAATACTATGTTGGATATTCTCCCCTGGGTGAGGGAATCGTCAAAATCAAGAAGATTTTAAAAATGCTGGAAAAGAAAAAAGACAGCATGGCTGGAGAAATCATGTTCGAACTGGATTATAGTGGACAAAAGACACCTCCACGCGAACCTGGTCAGGCTGCCAGGGATTCAAAAGAGTATTTAGAAACCTTAGGCTATAAATTTTAATGCACAATAAATAATTATGATTGACACAGAAATCAAAAAAGTACCCGTGTCTATTAATGGGGAATCTGTATTCTCTGAATCAGGCAACTTCTTTGAAATCTATAATCCAAGCACAGGTGGCGTGCAGGCCCTGGTGCCCAAATGTACCCGCGGTGAAGTGACCTCCGCCATTGAAGCGGCGCATGCGGCATATGGTTCATGGAGCAATGTCCCCGTCACAAAGAGAGTGCAGGTGCTTTTCAAGTTCCGTGACTTAATCGACCAAAATGTGGATGAGCTCATTGAGATGTTAGCACGTGAAAATGGAAAAGTATGGAGTGAGGCAGCCGGCGATGTTCTAAAAGCAAAAGAGGTCGTCGAATTAGCTTGCGGGGCTCCCAGCTTGCTGATGGGAGAGTCGCTTATGGACGCTTCCAGTGGTTTTGATACGATCTTGTACCGCGAGTCTTTGGGAGTATATGTAGGAATTGCGCCTTTTAATTTTCCGGCTATGATTCCAATGGGTTGGTTAATGCCCTTATGTATTGCTACTGGCAATACCCTCGTCCTAAAGGCATCCAATATTACACCACTCACTTCCCTACGTATGTTAGAGCTCCTCTATGAGGCAGGGCTTCCTAAGGGCGTTGTGAACATAGTCACTTGTGAAAATGATGAGGCAGCACCATTACTTGAACATCCCTATGTAAAAGGAGTATCTTTTATCGGATCTACCGCGGTCGGTAGATTTATTTACAAGGAAGCAGCTACCCATGGGAAGCGAGTTCAGGCACTATGTCAAGCAAAAAATCATGCCCTGGTCCTTGAAGATGCGCCTCTGGAGCGTACAGCTCGTGGTATAATTAATGCGACGTATGGATGTGCCGGTGAGCGATGTATGGCACTACCTGTAGTCGTAGCTCAGGAATCCATAGCGGATAAATTAGTTGATTTAATCAAGCAGTTTGCGCAAGAACTCAATGTGGGTCCAGGCTATGAAAAAAGTTCACAATTGGGTCCCCTGATCACAGCCGCTCACTACGAAAAAGTAACGGGTTGGATTGAAAAAGGAATTAAGCAGGGTGCTAAATTAATATTGGATGGACGAGGACACAAAGTAGCTGGTCATGAAAACGGATTTTTTCTGGGCCCCACCATTTTTGATCACGTGAAGCCAGGAATGTCCATCGGTGATGAAGAAATTTTTGGGCCTGTACTCAGCATCAAACGGGTAAAAGATTTTGAAGAGGGTCTGGCTGTTATGAATAGTAATCAATTTGGCAACGGCTCTATCATTTTTACACAAAATGGTTATTACAGTCGTGAGTTTGCCAAAAAGACCGATGCAGGTATGGTGGGTATCAATGTAGGGATACCGGTACCTATCAGCATATTTCCCTTTACCGGCCACAAGAATTCCTTTTTTGGTGACCTACATGTCATGGGAAAGGATGGTGTACGATTTTATACAGAAACCAAGGCGGTCACCACGCGCTGGTTTGATGAAAATGAATTAAAGAGAAAAGACATTGGCACCTGGGACGGTGCCATGTAGCATTATTTAAGCGAATTAATTAGGAAATACATGAAAAAAGCTTTCTGCCCACCTTTTCGTCTCCAGACAAAGATGAATTTCATGGGCATGGACTGCACGGTGACTGATCTCAGTCACACGATAAGTACGGAAGACCCCACTTTCATTGGACACCAGCGCACTTTGATTTGGGACCATCTTTCGCATGAAGAAGTACAAAAAATTGGACTTACCAAGCCCCCGTATTCGTACAAAGTAGTTGGATTCACCATGTGTGATCATTCAAACACGCACGTGGATGCCATAAATCATGTGGTGGATGAGCCTGACGCACGGGCTATTAATGAATTACCGTTGGAATGGTTTATGGCACCCGGCGTCTGGTTTGACTTTTCCCATAAAGATCCTCGCAGTTATATCACTCGAGATGATATCGAAGAGGCCATTGAAAAAACAGGGGTGACCATTAAAGAGCAGTCTGTAGTGCTCTACTACACGGGGTGGTATAAAAAATGGACGGAACCTTACGAATACATTAAAAATTATCCCGGAGTCGAACGAACTGCCATGGAATATCTAAATGACCTGGGTGCAGTGATTGTGGGTGCGGACGCTCCAAGCATTGACAGCTACCAGGAAGTGGCCGTCGTAAAGGAACAACCCGCACACATTGTATGTCGCGAACGCGAGATATTAAATATTGAAAACTTGGCACAGGTGGATTTAATCCCCAGTCATGAATTTTGGTTTGTTGGACTTCCACTCAAAATCAAGGGAGGATCGGGTTCTCCATTCAGGGGAGTGGCCATAGTTCCTGAAAAGAAATAAAATATGGCGATAGAGATTCCCAATACAATGCAGGCATTAGTTCTGCATGGAGTGAGAGACTTTCAAATCGAAGAGGTTCCTGTACCAAAACCTGACACAGATGAGGTGATATGTAAAGTAGATACAACTTTCATCTGTGGCACGGACCCACATATAATCAATGGAGATTTTCCGGGATTCTGGCCTACAGGATTCCCTTTCATACCCGGGCATGAGTGGTCAGGCACCATCGTAAAGAGCGGAAAAAAAGCAGACAACCTGGGCTGGCACGAAGGTGCAAGAGTCTGCGGCATATCCCACTGTGGCTGTGGATACTGCAAGAATTGTGCGAGAGGTCGATACAATATTTGTCTGAACTACGGCCATGAAGAAAGGGGGCATCGACAGTACGGCCATTATACGCCGGGCGCCTATGCAGAATATATGAGGACTTCCATCAAAAGTATTTATCAGGTACCCGATACGATGTCCTTGGAATATGCCGCATGCGTCGACCCGCTGAGTATTGCTTTATACACGGTGAAACGATCCAGATTTCAACCGGGTGATGATGTGCTTATTATGGGAACCGGTCCCCAGGGACTGATGGCTATACTTTGCGCTAAATCACTGGGAGCGGGAAGAATTATTGCGGTAGGGAGTGGTGACAGACTGGCTAAGGCAGAAGTCCTTGGAGCGGTACCTGTCAACTATCGAACTGACAATGTATTAGAAGTAGTAAAACAGTTGACCGATGGCAAAGGAGTACCTGCAGTGCTTGAATGTGCAGGTACTCCCGAAGCCATTCACCAAGCCTGTCTGCTCGCCTCGAAGGGTGGAGTGGTCTCTATGATTGGGATTCCACACGAATCACCAAAACTTCCCATTAAAAGAATGGTACTCGATGAGGTCGAGCTGATAGGAAACCGGGCAAACCCTAACACGGCACCAGAGACTATCGACTTGCTGGTAAATAACCGAATCGACTTGTCTCCTCTGATGACACACCGTTTTGCACTGACAGACTTTGCAGAAGCTCTGGATACATTTGAAAATAGAAAGGATGGAGCCATCAAAGTGGCAACCAAACCAGCCGGATTAAATTGATATAACTGTAATAAAACGATAACAACTAAATAAAATAAAATGAGCAACCCAGTAATGATAGTCAGTGGAGGTGCTTCAGGCCTAGGTCTCGCCGCCGCCGAAAAATTTGCAAGTAATGGCTACAATATTGTAATCATCGATATAAATGATGAAAAAGGAAAAATAGCAGAAGAAAAAATTAAATCGATGGGTGTCGATGCCATTTACTGCCACTGTGATATTTCAAATAAAGAAGAAGTAACTGCAGCTGCAGCAGAAACAAAAAATCGATTTGGGCGAGCCGATGTCTTAATTAATAATGCAGGTCTGGAAGTAAGGGGTAGCATCACACAATGTACGGAGGAGGATTGGACTCGCCTATATGATATTAATCTAAAAGGCATTTTTTACATGACAAATGCCTTTATGCCATTAATGGAACCTCAGGGTAAAGGAGCCATCGTCAACACGGGATCTATCCTGGGCTATCGGTCAGTACCCGAACGTGCGGCGTACTCATCCTCAAAAGGAGCTATTGATACACTTACCCGAAGCATGGCTTTTGATTTGGCCGAAAAAAATATTCGCGTGAATTGTGTTACTCCAGGTGCAATTGATACTCCCCTACTTCGAGGATCAATTAATGACTCTCCGGACCCTGCTGATACGGAGGCATTTCTGGGGTCCAAGAGTGTCTTTAATCGCCTTGGAAAACCCGAGGAGGTCGCCAACGTCATGTATTTTTTAGCCTCTGACGAAGCATCCTTTGTGACCGGCGCCACTTATTTCGTCGATGGAGGATGGTCAATCTTGTAATTATTTGATACCGCAAAATTAAAAAGAATCAACATTGCACTTCTTATTAAACGATAAGGATATTATCAGACAGGGTATTTTGCATCTGCTGAAAATAAAAGATGTAGATATTCGAGTCTCGAATTTGCTACAATGCAAATCAGCCATAGATGGCGCCATACATATCGGAGGAGCTTCTTCAGCCACGATCCCTATGGTGAGCCTTTTTTATGGGGGATTTATAGATCTGGATATCGAACAGCCGACTCGGACAGATCAGGACGTCTTTGTACTCTCCAAGGGACACGCCGTTGCCACGCTGGCTTCTATCTACAGTGATGTGGGATATTTCAGTAAGGACCTCTTAGAAAATAGCCGATCCATTAGTAGCCTTCTCAATGGACATCCGGGACCTTTACTCCCCGGGGTCCATATTGCTACCGGACCCATGGGGCAGGGAATTGGTGTGGCGCAAGGAATGGCGATTGCTGGTCAAAGAGCACCCGCATTTGATGTATATGCAATGACTGGTGATGGCGAATTGCAAGAAGGTCCCGTCTGGGAGGCCATCATGTATGCAGGGTTTAAAAAATTGGAGAATTTCTGCGTAATGGTCGATTACAACGGAGGTCAATTAGATGATGTCTCCAGATTGCATTTTCCCTACCATAGTCTTGCAGGTAACTTTGAGAGCTTTGGGTGGAATGTAGTAGAAGTGGATGCTACCAAGTATCACACAGTATTTGATGCACTGGCCCAATTTAAATTCGGATCACGAAATGGCAAACCCACCGCCATCATCTGCAAAGCCACCAAAGGAGAGGGCGGACTATCAAGTGCTACCAATACGCATAAGTCTAAAATGGATCCCGATGTCCTAGAACAAGAATTAGCTACACAGGCATCAGTTCGAGAGAAAAGAGTAGCGGACTTTTCAAAATTCTTGCATACCATTGACATTGATAGTAAGGTAGAAGAAATCATTAGGGCACATGCTGATTCGATCGGACTATCTGTTCAGGTTGAGGGCAGCGCTGTGCAAGTGCTTTCCAACCCTTCGACTGTCAAGACTGTGAAAGCACCGATCCGGGATAAGGCAATACAATATGCTGAAGACAACCTTCCGAACCTGGCAAAAGGAGATGCTCACCAAGCCCATAAGGTGATTGAAAAAGCTATGCAAACTTTTGCCAAAGATGACCGGGTCGTCTCAGTAGATTCTGATTTGGCATCTACCAGTGGATTACAATCCGGAGTTGGGTCCGTGGATAAATACCGGGCATTGAATGTGGGAGTGGCTGAAGCTAACATGGTCCTGATTGGTGAGGGGTTAAGTATTCTGGGAAATAATGTATGGGTCAGTACTTTCTGCCCATTTTTTGATTGGAAACTTATACGACGAATTGCTGTCGGGCATCAGGAAAGACTTGAAGTCATTGAAGCAGATGGATGGTTATCTGAGGGCCATGGACTGGATCTGACATTCCTTGCCACCGCAGCTGACTTTGATACGCAGGCAAATGGTGCCACGCATATGGGAAATGATGATGTGATGATGATGAACGCGGCAGGCCACATTAAGGTGATAAATGCGTCTTGCCCGCAGCAAGTCTTGTCCATTATGAAATGGATCATGGACGGAAACAAAGGCTTGATCTATCTTAGAATCCTTCGTGCTGATTCCAAAGTCCTCTATGATTCAGACTATGAGTTTGAGTATGGAAAATCTGAGTACGTTAATAAATCAGAAAACCCAGCTGTCACAATAATTTCCAGTGGAAGA
This sequence comes from Saprospiraceae bacterium, assembly GCA_050298535.1. Lineage (GTDB taxonomy): Bacteria > Bacteroidota > Bacteroidia > Chitinophagales > Saprospiraceae > JABDMH01. Next base: position 139,479 of record JBNKUI010000063.1, on the reverse strand, counting down.
GGTGTACATGAATGTCTGGAAGCAGCAAGTATACTCGCTGAGAAAAACATTGCCGTTGATGTGGTTGATATGCCCAGCATCGATGAAAAAATGATCCAGGAGCTTATGGCACAAGACAGAAGAATAATTGTAGCCGAACAAAATAATGGATATATCATCGATAATATTCGAAAGATATTATTTGCAGGTAACCGGCCAATTGATCCTTCAAAAATCATAAGTATTAATACCACCTCAAAAGATGGATTGCATTATATCCACTCCGGAACCTATGAGGAACTAGCCGCACATTACGGATTGGATGCGGCCTCGATCGCTACCACTGTACAATCAATTTTAAAATAATACAAAGACACTTCGTATGACAATACTTCATGAAAGTGAAATACCAGAAATAGCACATCCGGGACGCATGATGCGATGGTTAGTAGACGAAAATTCTTTACAGGCAGATAATATGTCAGTGTGTGTCATAGGCGTAGCCCCCGGAGAAACGGTTCGGCCGGCTCATTCCCATCCTTTGGGTGAGGAGCTGATATATATAATCAAAGGTTCGGGCAAAGTCATGATCGAAGATGAGGTAGGCCCTGTTCGTGAAGGCACCGCTGTTCTTTTCGAGAAAGGGAAAGTACACATGCTCAGAAACACGGGTGACACGGAGATGAAAGTGATCTGCTTTTTTGCTCCGGCCACTGGTGTAGAAAATTATAAAATGTATGATGAAATTGAATTTCCCGAATAAATGAATTTAGAGAGAACATTAATGGAAATTCGGCAGACCCGAAAGAATGCATTGGAAATTGCCAAATCACTGAGTCTGGAAGAGATTAATAAGATTCCGGCAGGTTTCAATAATAACGTTGCCTGGAATTTAGGGCACCTGATTGCCTCTCAACAGATACTATGCTACAAGTTATCAGGCCTACCCATGTATATTTCATCTGATTTTGCAGCGAGGTACGCAAAAGGTTCAAAACCCGAAGGTCCAATATCACGACAAGATCTGGAGGAAATTAGATCCAATATGTCAGAGCATATTTCAAAACTGGAATCAGATCTCAATAATAATCGATTTACTGAATTTACACCCTATGAGACCAGCTATGGTATTCGGCTCGAAAACATCAGAGAGACTCTCCAATTTATGAAGATGCATGAAGCCCTGCACCTGGGCTACATCATGGCTCAAAAACGAGCATTGATTAATAGTACCTAATTCTGACTAGAATGGCTCTCAAAGGTAAGATAGCATTGATCACGGGATCCAGCAGGGGGATCGGGAAGGAAATAGCACTCGCCTTTGCTCGTGAAGGCATTGATGTGATCGTCAACTACCATAAAAGTAAAGAGGCAGCGGAAAAAACAGCAGCAAATTTGCGAGACATGGGTGTGCGTTCCATAACCATTCAATGTGACGTATCATCAGGTGATGCGGTTTCCGGAATGATCGAAAAGATAAATCTGGAATTTGGAAAAATAGATATTCTGGTAAATAACGCTGCAGTAGTTCACAAAGATCTCCTGGAAAACATGTCAGAGTCAGCATGGGATCAGGTCATGGACGTAAATTTAAAATCTGCATTTTTAGTGACGCAAGCATGTCTACCCCATATGCGTAAAAATCAGTGGGGGCGGATTATCAATATATCATCAGTAGCTGCAGTGACAGGTGGAGTGACCGGGCCCATTTATGTAGCTTCCAAAGCGGGTATGCTTGGATTAACGCGATCATATGCTGCTCTGTTGGTTAAGGAAGGGATCACGGCCAATAGTATTGCTCCGGCGTTGATTGATACAGATATGTTAAGATCTCTCCATGTAACTCCCGAAAAAATACCGTTAGGTCGTTTTGGCACCGTGGAAGAAGTGGCTGATGTAGCCGTGATGATGGTCAAAAATGGATACCTCACCGGTCAAACGATTCACCTCAATGGTGGATGGTACTTTACATAAACTCCTAGTTTCTAAAAAGAGAAAGCAAATGCAAAAACAGTTCAATAACAAAAAGTCGGATGTCACCGGGGCGCTGGTTTTCTTAGTCTGCATCGTGTTGGCAATCGGATGTCAACCGGACAGCAATAGCGAAATAAAAAAGCAGCATAAGACCTGGACGGATTACGGTGGAGGACCCGATCAATCGAAGTTTTTTGTACAAGATCAGATCACTAAAGAAAACGTAACTCAATTGGAAGTTGCATTCACCTATTCTACCGGTGATGACCGTTCCTACCAAAACAACCCACTGGTAGTAGACACCATCATGTATATCATGGCTAAAGACAACTCTATGGTGGCCATCCATGCCACGACTGGAGAAGAAATATGGATCCATGCCAAGCTCAATGGTATTACACGCCGAGGATTTAGCTATTGGGAAAATGAAGATCGGACTGACCGTCGAATCATTTTCACGCTCAATAATTCCCTGCAAGCTATTGATGCAATGACAGGAAAGTCGATTTTGACATTCGGTAATGAGGGTGTGGTGGATCTGAGACAAGGATTGAGTAAAGATCCCAATCAAATCAGCCGTATTGCCTCCCGTACACCGGGTAGGATTTTTGAAGATCTCATACTCATTGGGTCATCACCTGGTGAAGGATACTTGTCATCCCCGGGTCATGTGCGAGCTTATAATGTCGTGACAGGAGAGATGGCCTGGGTTTTCCATACTATTCCACAACCTGGAGAATATGGATATGAAACCTGGCCGGAAGAAGCCTATCGGTATGTAGGAGGTGTCAATTGCTGGGGTGAGATATCTGTAGACGAGGATCGGGGTATTGCTTTCTTCCCTATTGGTTCTCCCACCTACGATTATTATGGAGCTGACCGACATGGTGCCAATCTATTTGGCAACTGTCTGCTGGCATTGGATGCCCGGACGGGTGAGAGATTATGGCATTTTCAAACGGTGCACCACGATATGTGGGACTATGATCTCGTATCTGCACCGCAATTGATTACAGTAGATCACGAAGGAGAAAGATTGGATGCCGTCGCATTGGCTACCAAACAGGGTTTTATGTTTGCGTTCAATCGTGAGACAGGTGAATCACTTTGGCCTATAGAAGAAAGACCGGTACCTCCCAGTACTATCCCAGGTGAAGAGGCCTGGCCTACACAACCGTTCCCCACCCAATTACCACCCTTTACCCGACAGACTGTCAATGTAGAAGATATAAGTCCTCTCTTTCTCAGTGATGAAGAATATGAGGATTGGAAAGAGCGCATTCGCAAGGCTAAGAAAGGTCTTTATACGCCACTTGATACGATCGAGACTATTGCCATGCCAGGAGCCGTAGGAGGTGCCAATTGGGGTAACACAGCCTCAAATCCTGACAAGGGGCTTGTCTACGTATTAAGTCAGGCCTATCCATCATTTTATAAACTGGCGCAAAGACCTCCTCAGCTTCCTGCAGCCTTTAGACGGAGAATTGAGTCACAGCAGTCCATTGCCCGAGGAGCAGAAGCCTTTGAGAGGCATTGTGAAATTTGCCATGGAAAAGACTTGGCAGGGACCGCCCTGGGACCTTCTTTACTGAGTATTGCGGATCGTCTCAATATCCAGTTTTTACAGCAGGCGGTTCGATATGGTATGGGACGAATGCCTGCAGTACAGCATATCTCAGATGAAGAAATCGGAGACATCCTGGCTTTACTTAAGGATCGATCAACAGGAAGTAGCGAAGGGCAGACTGAAGAGGAAGATTTACCGGAGGGACCTGTCGTTGCCTCTGGGGGAGCCCCCGGAGAAGCAGAACTTCGAGGTAACTTCGTATACAATCCTGGCGGAGGAGAGTATCCGGAAGGAGTGGAAGCACCCGACCGGCGATACTATACAGGTTATGGACTTGGGTTTGCCTACATATTAAATCCTCCCTGGACTTCAGTGACCGCCTACGACATGAATAAAGGAACCATCAAGTGGACTCGACCACTGGGTGAAGAACCACAGGCACTGGCCATGGGTGAAGAGCATACAGGAGTACCCACCGGATCACAACGTCAGGGTATGATCGTTACATCAAATGGACTGATTTTCTCGACAGTAACCAACGGGGCTATCTACGCCTACGATGCAGACAATGGCGACATTTTGTGGAAAGGTCAGACCGAGCTGGGAATAGCCACAATGCCCACCATGTATGAAGTTGATGGAAAAATTTATTTGGTGGTAAATGCCACAACACCGCAGGTAAAAGGTTGGAATCTAGCAAATCAGGAAGGCAGTGAACCGCCTCAATCAGAAAATACTCGAGGAGAATATGTAGTGTTCAGTTTACCTGCTGACTAAGTATTTAAATAGTCAAAAGTTAAGAATAGTAGATAGTAAGTAAGCATCTGACAGCACTGTACAACACTTAATGTACAGTGCTTTTTTTATACCGGATAATCTGTTTTGATAGTGCCTGGCAAACCATTAATATGATCTGCCTCCATTACATCTGTGCGAAGTGACACGAAGTCCGTTGATAGTCCTTGAAGTTAAAGCACCAAAGTACTTTGAAATCCCTGCAACAACATTTATGCACGATCCCCCAAGATCTTGTAGAAAAAAATGCGATCATATGGGCATATGGAATCACTCAATTGATGGCAGATCGAAGGAAATAATGTAATCAACACCTTTAAGATCTAGTGCATATAGCTTTGATCGGTGGGTATCAACGGTCAAGGTTATGAAAGGAATATCCGCTTCAAAAGTATCTAGGATCTCGCCATCCCAGGAAATTGCAATAAGTTTAGGATTGAAACTGTCAAAATCTCTATAAATCGATTTAAGCGTTCTTTGCACCAGTATACAATAGATGGCGGTTTCAGTAGCATAAGGCTCCGCATAATAATACATTTCTTCAAAACCTACCTGGCCATTTGTTTTCTCATCTAAATTGCATCTGATTTCTTTTATTAGATCACCAGCATAATTATAGATCCGAATCAGATTCATCTTTTGATAAAATGTCATAATTCTCCCATGTTTGGAGCTGGAGACAGTTTTAGTGATAAAAAAATCCTCTTTCTCTGCTATATTTTCGAATTGTTGGTCTGTATCAGGATATCTACCAAATAGTTTTTCCTTTCCATCAATAATCAGCAGGTGTTGAAATTCATTTTCCAAAGTCACGTTATGATACATTTCTATACCACTATCAAGGTAAAAGTAGTCTCGTTGCTCATCCAGATAACGTGGCAGTAACGGTCTTGATTCGATAAATGATAATTCACCATGATTGATGCCCAATGTATTGTAAGTGCTATTCATGGCAAATGATAGATTGTCCTCATCCAATGCTATGGAATACTGATAAATGTGTTGCGGACTCCCCGAAGCATTGGCTTCAAAATTCCAACTTTTTAAGTGCCGCAAACTATCTAGATCAAATACTTCCAAGGTCTCCTGGTTTTTGTTTTCAAATATTATCAAGTAATCTTTGTTTGATACTAACCTGGAAGGAGTGACCAGACTGATACCAATTGGCACCTTCGTACCTACAAGGCATTTACTAGGCGGTAGATCTGCATTTGACTGGATTACCTCTAGATCCTTCGAACATGAATTCCAAGCTATGATTAAGATTAAAATATAGACCCTGAGAATGTTTATTCTGTAAAAGTTGGCAATGCTTACATGGACTAGTAGGTTCAGTAGGCGTAGCATATTTTGATAAGAATTTCTTGAGTGCAGTAGTTGGCATCCCCTCTTTCCTTCTTAGAATTCTGACGTTTACAATTGGAAATGTAGAAGGTATCCTCAAAAAAATCAAGCAGATAGTGATACTATGCTAATCTTGACAAATTCAGACTCACAGGTCACACATGATCTTTACAAGCGTATAATACGGCAAGGAGCGTTAGTTACATTCCTGCGACCATAAACTCACTAGTTCTTAGATCTTGCCTCCACAAAACATAATAGATTCCCTTCATTTTTGGGATACGTCAATGTCGATGAATCTAACAAATTGAATAAATTCTAGGATCATACTATATCAAAACGAAGTAAGTTCATATATAATTAGCAAAGGATTATCTCCCTCAGACATTGATTTTAGTTCAGAAGGTAATCTATCCTGACTAAATCCACAAATATTATATAAGTAATCATAGTCCACCATGGCTGAAAACTCTCCATTTTGGTGATAATACGATGGAAAGAAAGGAAGAATATTTAAGAAAGAACTCTCCATTAGAGAATCATCACCTACTACGAAATTTTTCGATCCCTTGTCATTAATAATCGTATTAGTTTGAAATCCTTTATCTAATATTTTTATCACAAAGTGCTTTTCTGTTTCAATAAACTCAGTAGGAAATCTATAACTAAGCTCAGAAGGTTCATCAAATATTCTTGACGAGCATTTGTTCAAGGAGAATTGATCCTCGAGTAAAATCTCATACTTGAGAAGAGGAGCATCATCTCCAGAAATTGGCCTCGTATATACAAAACCAGATAAACAATCAAGGAAATTAATGGAATTCTTGAAAGCATAGATCTTCTTACCAATGTCGAAGTCGATCACATCGTAACATGTAGGCTTGTCAATAGCAATATCCACTTCCATTTCATCAGATAACTCCGTAAATAGAGATTGAGATGTTTTGTAAGGAGTATAAAATATGAAGTCATTCCCATCGGAAAAGAATTCATAGGCGGGTGATCTAAAATTTGCGGAAGGAAATTGTTGGTCATTGGCAATGTCATAGCTATGAATTTTTTTAACCATATTGTCCAATACATATAGTTTTTCCCCATCGGAATACAATTGCTTAGGACTGATATATTCACCTGGACCTTTCCCATATGCTCCAATCGTGTCTATGTAAGCTCCCTTAGTATCAAACCGAGCGATTGATCTGGATCCACTTGCATAAATAAAAACTGAATGCCTTGAGAGTGAATAGAGATCACTTGCTTTGAAAGATGGAACACTTGACGAGGACTCGAAGCTAATAACCTTCTTTATCTTAGCTAATTTCAAACTGCTAATCAAGTCTACTGTATTATTATCAAAATCAAGATAAGAAAGGATATCAGCATTGCTTTCATCAGACGCCTTGTATTCACATGAAATAAGTAATACAAACATGATTGAAGCTAACAGAGTAGATTTAATATATTTCAAAATCATTGATTTAGCAGGATTATGGAATAGTGAATAATAGAATCAATATTCACTATTCCATCCTTTTCAATAAAATAATATTAACTCATTTAATCAACAGGGACATGGACATTCTCTACAACCTGTACCGTCCACTGCACATCCCTGAGCGAAAACTGCACCTCCTCCCGATGGAGGCATGCAGTGGGAACATGTAATCAGCACTTCATGTGAAACATACCAGTAGTAAGTACAATTATCAGTACCCTGAGCCAGTGCTTTACTTGTTGTCATTTGCATACCACCCTTAATCGAAGTTTGAATGTGGGTGGAAAATGCAAATAAAAATAAGCCCAGTCCCAGTATCATAATAATCTTTCTCATAATAAATTTGTTTGAAGGTTAAAAAATATCTTTAATTATCGAGTTAAGCCTTTTCAATAGGATAGTGAGCAACAGGTTTTGCATCACTATAATTCTGTAATGTGTTTACCTCTTTTATGGATTGCCCATCTTTCATAAGAGGAGCATCACCAAGTAGGTATTGGGGTCTTCCCTTTACTTCTATAAATAGTTGACCAACATATTCTCCTATAATGCCAAGTAATAGGAAATTGATACTGCTAAAGAAAAGTAAAACAATCACGAGACTGGTCCAGCCAGCCACTGTCTGTTTAAACAAAAAATGTACGACCAAAGCCCACGCGATCAACGCAAGGGCGAGCCCTATGGACAAAACGCCGATAAACAATCCGATTCGCAATGGTGTAATACTTTGACTGGCAAGGCCTCTTAGCGCCAGATTAAACATTTTTAAATAGGAGTATTTGGTATCTCCCTTAATCCTGGGCCTATGCAAGTACTCCAAAGTGTCCTGCTTAAAACCCATCCAGGAAAACAAACCCCTCAGATAAAGATTCTTTTCTGGCAATTCCTTGACAATATTTCCAACCTTTCTGTCAAAAATTCTAAAATCATTGGCCTTGTACACAACATCTGATCCCAGCACCTTTAAGACCCTATAGTAAAGTTTTGAAGTCAACTTTTTGTGCCAAGTGGCAGACCGATGATAGGTGGGTATGGCATGTACTATCATGGCACCCTGACGCCACAGTGCAATTAGTTGCGGTATTAATTCTGGTGGTTGTTGCAAATCGAGGTCAATGGTGACGATAGCTCTTCCTTTGGCGTTGTGGATGCCCGCAAGCAGTGCTGCTTGTTGACCAAAATTTCGTGCGAGGGATATCACTTCTAATGGAAATTCTTCCACATTTTGCCAAAGGACTTCTTGAGAATGATCGGTGCTGCCATCATCGACAATGATTACCTCATAGGAGAATCCTGTCTCCAACATGATCGCATCCAGGCGATTCAGGAATGGCAGGATATTTTTCTCCTCGTTATAGCATGGTGCAACCACCGATATCTCAATATGTCTTTCCGTCCTCATTGGATAAGGTTTCTTTGTTCGAGATATTCTCTTACTTCTTTTTTTAAACTCACTGAATCACGCCATTTCTTTGTCTTATCAAAAGAAATTAATCCTAGGAAAAGTAAGAGAGTGGCCACGAATCCCATAGTATAAACGGGTCTTACGCTCGGCCATCTTGACCAAGTCAAACCCATCAACCAGATTACAAGAAGCCCCATCCCAATCATCGGAATGTAAAGGAATCGATCGGCTGCCATGTATGTGCGAGGACTAGGAATTATATGAAGAACAAGGGCAAGAGATACGATTGTAAATAGCAGACTAAAAACCACTGTTCGAGCTCGCTTTCGCCACAATTCCATAATACAGTAGGAAAGCAAAAAAAACATCAAAATATACAGATAGTAGAATGAAGGCAGCATCTCACCAACATCTATCGGGTAATCATAAAAATGTAATAGACCAATGGGAGCTAAGAACCGGAACCAATAGGTGAAATAGCAATAACTTCCCATAGCCACACGCTGATGCCATGGATAGGTAGCTACATCCAATGTGCCCATACCCGATCTTGATGCGAAATACCATAAAATTGCAGCAATTGAAAAAAAGAGCGCCTTCTCAAGCACGAGTCTACTTATTGAGATATGAGCTTCAACAAAAAATAAGTCAAAGAGGACCAGCAATAATGGCAGAATGATCATCTGTTCCTTACACATGAATCCCAAAAGATAGGCCAGTAAAACAGTCAGTAGGTACCAATATTTGCCGCTATCAAGATACCGTAGATACAATATTAAGCTGCACAGCATAAAAAAAGTATATAACAGTACTTTACTGGCACTAATCCATGCCACAGCTTCAACCTGGAGAGGATGTATTGCAAAAATTAGTGTGGTTAGGGCAACCAACAAATTCGTATGCTTTTTGGGCCTCTCGATTTTTTTAGTAATCTGTCGTAACAGTACATATACCAAACTCGCATTGAGCATGTGAATTAGCAACGATCCCAGGTGATATACCATGGGATCAAAACCATTCACCTGAAATAACACTACGTAATATATTTGATTGAAGGGGAAGTACTGGCCATCAACATAATGTGTGAGGTAATACCATATATTTTCCCAGTCCGGGTTAAGTACCAGATCATGATTGAGCAGCATCCATTGATCATCCCATTCCAATTGGAACCCATTGTTGAATGTCGGCCAAAAAACTGCCAAGGTGATTAGCCAAATTAAACCTACTGCTGTCCAACTACTACCTATCTTGATAGCATTACTGTGGGCCGCTTTAGATGGTGTTAAATGACTCAATTCTTAGATTTCTGAAACCGAAAACTAGCTATGTTCTATTGTCGAGGCAAATCTTACGTCTTATTTGTAAGCAGCTGGCTTGGTCCCGTAAGTGAATGGTTTAAATATACGATTGAACGGTAGTACTTCTTAGATGAGCGGATCGGAAGCCCATTTGATATATTATTTCATTGAAAGCGACCCGATCAAAGCCCATCTATACTAAATGTAGTTTCCACATGTCGACCTATGAAGCAGGTTTTTCATTTTAATTCGGAAATTAATTTGCTATCTGTCTACTATACTAAACGCAAGTCACTGATTCGAAATTTGGTAGCCACGATCCTTTGAAGTAAAAATGATTCAGCAACTACGTGATCTCTTAACATAAATTTCGGATCAACAATATTGATATTAAAAAGGCCTGTAACTAATTTGTTAAATAATTAGGAATATTATCTACAAATCTATACCTTAGTAGAGCACACTCGTAATATCCGAAATACTGCAATTGCAATTCTTTTATTTGCATTGTCCCCAAATCCGATCTTATGAGTAAACTTCTTTACCAGGGTGATAAACTAATTATCAGACAGCCCAAATCAATGCACAAAATTCTGTATACCAACATTTTACATATATATGTTGAAAATGGATTACTGCACATTTATTCAAACGATGGTAGAAAGTTTGTAGTCCAAGGAGCTTTTGGTGAAGTATGTGCCAAACTCCATAGTCATGACTTTGCACTCTCTCACCGATCCCATCTGGTGAACCTTCGCTACGTACAGAATATCGATTTAAGAGCTGGGAGCGTATATCTATCACGCGAAATGGCTATTCCCCTTGCTCGAAGAAGAACAGAACTTTTCGCCAAAAAATGGTATAAGGTATGAAGAGCCGAGATCTGATGTACATTGTTTTATGCAGCATCATTATTACTTCAGACCTTGGTATTTTCGGATGTAACACTAAAGAGCAAGCTCTGGCTGATCAAGCGACAGAAGGCGCCGAGGTCACTCAAGATACCACCCATGTTTATGCTACTATCCTCTCTATTCACTCCTTCGAGAAAGAAATACTGAGTCAGGGTAAGATCCAATCAAGGGAAAAAGTGGACATAAGCTTTCCCGCTAACGGGATAATCAGAGAGGTGAATGTCCACCGGGGACAAAAGGTGTCAGTTGGTCAGATTCTTGCCAATCTGGACACTGTAAAATGGCGACAAGAGTATGAATTGATCGAGGCTGAAATGGATGAAAAAAAACTTCAACTGGAAGCAAGATTACTATCTCTAGGATATGATAGGGGCCACCAACCGCCAGAAACAATGCGGGAAAAAGTCGAAATAGAACTTGGCATACGGTCTTTACAAAAACGAATCGATCATAAAAGGGCTGAATTGTCAGAGAAAGAAATTAAGTCTCCGATCAATGGTATAGTGGCAGAACTTGAGGCCCAGGTGGGAAATCCCGTTACCAACTATAAAAAACTGTGCACTATCGTTAATGACCGTAGGCTGGAAGTCAAATTTCCAGTACTCGAATCAGAAATTGCTGCGGTCCGTAAAGGCATGGCTGTTGAAGTCACACCGTTCCATGGAGAAAATACGTCGAATGCCAAAGTGACCAGCTATAGCCCAATGGTGGATGAAGATGGACTAATCTGGGTATATGCAGACATCTTGAAAAATGCAGGTCAGCTACTTGATGGTATGAAAGTCAGTATAGTTGTTCAAGAGTCCGTTCCTGGTCGACGCATACTGCCAAAATCCGCTGTACTCGATCGACAAGATCGATACGTCATATTTGTTTATAGAAAAGGGGTTGCTCACTGGGTATATGGTCATATCGACCAGGAGAATTCAACCCATTACACCCTGAAAGATGATGGACCCCAGCCAGGTGACACCGTTATCATTTCCAATAATTTTAACCTGGCCCACCTCGAACCGGTTGTTATTGATTCATTGATCACCACTCTATAGATCAAATGGTAAGAGCTGCCTTCCAAATCCGAATGCTTTTTTTGCTGGCCGGAATAATGGGTGCGATGCTATTACCATTGATCAATCTTCAATTAAATCCTTCACCTCGGGTACAAAAACTTTCGGTTGATTTTTCATACCCAAACACAGGTCCAGTGGAGGTCGAAAGACAAGTGACGTCCTTGCTGGAAAGAGTACTGAGCCGGCTGGAACATCTTACGGAAATCACCTCAATTTCTGAGGAAAATCGTGGAAGCATATCTATGTCCTTCAGCAGAGAGGCTGACATGGCTGATGTGCGACTAAATGCCTCTGTACTCATTCGCCAGACGTATGCCCAACTGCCTCGCGAAGTGACCTATCCACAGATATCCTACGACAGTAAATTTGAAACCAAATCTTCATTGCTCTCATATGCAGTGATCTCAGATCTCCCCGGCAAAGAGCTGGAAGAATTACTCCGCCAAAAACTAGTATCACCCCTGGGCCTCATTGATGGTGTATCCGACATCACCCTACGCGGACTGCAGAAAGACGAATGCCAGATTACATACGATGCAAATCAACTTGCGAAATTAAATATCAATGCCAGGGTGATTTCTACAGCTATACGACAAGACAATGAAAGACATTTTGTTGGAACTATCTATAACGGGAAAGACCATAGTGTAGCCGTAAATATAGCCCGGCAACAATCACAGGAGAATGAAATTCAACATTTAAGAAATCTACCTATTGCTACATCGGGAGGTCGCAATATAAGGCTTGGTGAACTAGCCTCCATTGACATCGTTCCCTCAATGGTGCAAACGTACTATCGAATTAACAAGCAACGAAGTACAAACATGACTCTCTATGCAGATGAGGATGTAAACTTTATTAAGCTGGCCTCAATATGTAGAAAAAAAATAGCGGAACTGAAGAACTCGATACCGAAAGGCGTTGACCTCCTTCTCGAAATGGACAGGTCAGCATATCTGGCAAAAGAGCTTCGCACGATCGGCATCCGCATGTTAGCGGCGATGCTCATCCTTTTCTTTAGCATGGTGATTATTTACCGACATTGGTTCAAGATTTTTGCCGTCTGGAGTGGCTTTACAATATCTCTGCTTGTCAGTGTCATCATATATTATCTGGCTGGATTAGAATTACACTTGTACTCCCTTGCAGGCATGACATTATCCTTAGGTATCGTGCTCGATAATCTAATTGTGGCTACTGATCATATCTATAAAGACCGTAGCCAAAAAATATTTGTGGCCTTGTTGGCAGCGACACTTACCACTATTGGCGCACTTTCGATCATCTTCTTTATATCTCCCGAATACCGAGAACAATTAACCGACTTCGCCTGGGTTTTTATCATTAATGTGCTTGTGTCGCTCCTGGTCTCCTTATATTATCTGCCAGCTATAATTACCGAGCAAGACTCAAGCGTGATCTCGTGGTCCAGGAGGAGAAGATTGGTGAAATTTAATCGGTTGTACAGTGCTTACTCCAGACGGATAGCTCGGCGCTGGATCCTTCTCACCTTATTAATCCTTGCTTTTGGTATACCGCTATTTCTCCTACCTAATGAGATTAAATCAGAAAGAAAGATAGCCCGGATATATAACGAGGTAATGGTGGGGTGGTATGGGGAGAAATTGCATACAAAACTATCAAGATATCTGGGAGGCACCCTCCGTCTTTTCACAAAGCGGAAAGACAATTTTTACTTTGCACAGACCGAAAAGCAAGAGACTCGTCTTTTTCTCCGAGCAAGTGTCCCATTTGGGGGCACCACTGAACAGCTAAACCATATTATCAAAGATTTTGAAGAGTACATCTCATCATTTTCCGAAGTAAAACAGGTCAGTAGCTTCGTATCAGGTCCTAATACGTCATCTGTCGAAATCAGTTTTAGACCGGAATATGCGGATGGTGCTTTCCCGTATTATCTCAAATCCTTGCTTGAGACCAGGGCCGTAAATAGCGGAGGAGGAGATTTTCAGATTTACGGTGTAGGACAGGGTTTTAACAATGAATTGAGAGGGCGCAGGCTGACCACTCATTTAAGACTTTTGGGTTATAACTATGACCAGCTACAAGAGGTGGCCATGGAAGCCCGTAAAAATCTTTTGCAGCACATGCGAATCCAAAACGTTTCTATTAATCCCACACGCAATTATTTTGATTCAGATGATCGATATTTTGATCTATCGTTTGACGAGAAACTGATGAATAATCTTCGACCTCAACGAAGAGGAACCTATCTTGAATACTGGCGAGATATTACTCCCGATAAGGGCACTATTGGTATACTTCAAACCGACCAAAATCCACTGCCCATTCGAGTGATTTCAAATGACCCACAAAGTAATGATATCTGGGTTGCACAACATACCCTGCAAGCCAATGATACAGCAGAATATCTTAAAACCCATACAGTGAATAGCTTAGAAGTGCATCACGGTGAGAACAAAATAGTACGGTATAATCAACAATATCAACTCTTCCTCGAATATGACTTTGTCGGCAATTACCGTCTGGCTGAAAAAATAAAAAAACAGGCGCTACAAGAGATAAAGGCGCAGCTACCCCCTGGATATCAAATCAGTGATGACCAAAGAGGATGGTGGTGGAGCGACTCCCAAGATAAGGTCGTGTACATTGTACTGGCCTCTATTCTCGTTATCTTCATTATTTCATCCATATTATTTAATTCACTCCGACAGGCACTAGTCCCGATACTACTAGTACCCGTGTCTTTTATTGGCATTTTCCTGGCTGTGCATTTTTTTAATTTTCGCTTCGACCAGGGCGGATTCGCTGCTTTCTTATTAGTGGCCGGCCTTTCAGTTAATGCAGGTATTTTTATTATAAATGATTACAACAACATACGTAAGCATAGAAATTTGAGCAGTTTTCAGGCCTTCGTAAAAGCATATAATGCAAAAATCATCCCTATTCTATTGACGATATTTTCTACCGTACTGGGCCTTCTTCCATTTCTTTTATTCGAGAAGAATGAACCGTTCTGGTATTCATTGGCGATATGTACTATTGCTGGACTGGTATTTTCGGTGATTGGAGTAGTAGTGTTTTTGGAATTAGGTATTGTAAGTAGGCAGTTAAGAAAAAATAATTAGGAATTTGGTAAGATTTTTAATTCATAAACCTGTAAGCGTCATTATGCTTTTTGTCGGATTGCTAATCCTGGCAGGCATCGGTATACGCAATTTAGATGTATCACTCTTGCCGGACCTGGATATTCCGGTGATGATTATCCAGGTAGATGCTCCGGATAAAAGTCCATCTGAAGTGGAACGCCAGGCCTTAGCTCCTATTAGGCGGCATCTGCTCACCATGAATGGAATCGTCCAACTGGCGACCGAAGCTAAGTGGGGGCAAGGCGAAATCAGAATCAACTTTGTCTATGGTTGGGACATGGATAAAGCCTTCATAGAAACCAATGAAAAGGTGGACCTGAGCCTAAATGATTTGTCAGACATAATATCCAGACCTCGAGTAATAAAGACCAGGGCAGAAGACTTACCTTCCTATCTGTTGACACTGGGATTCAGGAAGGATCATCCAAATGCCAATTTCCTGGACCTCAGCGAATTTGCACGTGAGGTACTGCAAAGACGGTTGGAACAGCTCGCAGAAGTAGCCCTCGTAGATATTCACGGCGCCGAAAAACTGCAGGTCAAAATTATCCCTGATGATGATAGAATGACTTCCCTCGGACTGGATGCGCGTAACATTCAACAGGAATTGGAAAATCAAGACATTCCCATATCCAGCATCCGACTTAAGGAACGAAACTATGAATATACCGTGCAACTGGGTCATCCTTTGCACAGTATTGACCGGGTTAGAGAAATCAAACTGGTGGCAGGTGATCGAGTCCTGGCCCTGTCAGATATTGCAGATGTTCAATACACATCACAACCTGTATCGGGAGCCTATGTTGATCAGGGAAAAAAAGCGATTAGCCTTGCAATTATCAAAACACCAGATGCATCACTTGACGATCTCAAAAAAAGTTTATTAAAAATCATTGATCAGGTAAGAAATGACTTTCCGAATGTAGCCCTGGACATTTCCAGGGACCAGACGAAGCTGCTTGAAGTCACCATCAGCAATCTCTATGTCAGCTTAATTTTGGGATGTTTATTGGCAGTCGGCATCGTCTTTTTTTTCTATAGTTACTGGCGCATCCCTGTTCTCATAGCTATAGTCATCCCCGTAAGCTTGCTTATTACACTCCTGTTTTTCAAGGCATTTTCGGTATCCATTAATCTACTGTCTCTGTCCGGTATATTATTGGGACTCGGACTTATGATAGATAACGGCATCATCGTTTTAGATAATATTTCACAAGACTGGCAAAACGGCAATACTCTGAGCAAAGCTTGCTCTGCAGGTACTAATGAGATGATTCGCCCCCTGCTTACATCATTGCTGACAACATGCAGTGTCTTTATACCACTTGTCTTTCTGAGTGGTCTAGCCGGAGCTTTATTTTGGGATCAGGCACTGGCTGTCAGTATTGGCGTTTTGATTTCCTATATCGTATCCATCGTTCTACTGCCCACACTGTATTTTACACTTCTTCGCAGGAAAGAGCGAGCTGCAATTGAGCAGAAAAACCTAATGGTGCACTACCTTGAAGGGTGGTACAAAAATTCGCTGACTTTTTGTCTAAACCATAAGAAAATATTGACTCTTGCCATTATCCTTTTTCTTGCCGCAACCTATCCCTTGTTGAAAAATGTAGTGATGGAGCAATTTCCCGAATTACCAGAAGAAGCTTTGGAAATTGCCATTTCCTGGAACGAACCTCTTAGGCCTGAGATTTTGTCGGAAAGGGTTTCGAACCTTTTGGAAGGCATTGATGAACCATGGCAAGCACATCTGGGAGAAAGTCAGTACCTGCTCAATAACTTCTATGATGGAGATATTAATAGATCTGAAATTTTACTGCGATATCAGGAGCAGAGCAATTCTGATAATATAAGAGAGAACATACTGGAAAAATCACGGCGACTATATCCTAATGCCAAAATTTCTTTCTATCCTGAAAAGACAGCTTTTCACATGCTTTTCCCTACGAAAACGAACACCCTAGAGATTCACTGTTATTTGCCACGCAATCAGAATAGTCCAACGAACGAGACTTTCAAAAAATATCTATCAGTATTGAAATCTAAATCCTTAAATAAAACCGCTTTCAGAACCCCTGTTTTGGACAAATCCTACTTACTACACCTTGATGCTGACAATATGCTTTATTACGAGGTTGATCATCGTGTTCTAATAAGTGAATTAAAGAGACTTCTCGGTCAGCATACAATTGCACAAATAACTAGTTTTCAATATCAGCTTCCCGTAGTAATTCAGGGTAACACAACAAGTATCTGGGATGCCATCAATAAGAATGCGATCAAGAATAAAAATGGTATACGAATACCCATCAAGCAGTTGGTAGATGTGAAGGATCACAAGGAGCCACGTGCTGTGTTTGCAGGGTCTGAGGGCGCCTTTGTCCCCATCTGGGTACAAACGAATGACCATACTGGTATTGAAAAGTTTGCAAATGAGGTTGCCAGCACTGTGCCGGAGCTTAGAGTTGAGATAATGAATCCCACCAGGGAAAATCAATCATCAATAAAGGAAATTCTATTTGCGTTATTGGCGAGCATCCTTATGCTTTATTTCTTGATGGCTGCACAGTTCGAATCATTGGTACTGCCAATGATAGTCCTACTGGAGCTTCCAATTAGTCTGGCAGGATCCATTTACTTCCTTTGGTTATTTGATGCTAGTATAAATGTAATGTCGGCCATAGGAATGGTAGTGACCATTGGAATTGTTATCAATGACAGTATTATAAAAATTGACACAATCGATCGAATGAGAAAATCCAGCATGTCAGTCATCGAAGCCATCCACCAAGGTGGATTAAAACGACTAAACCCCATCATCATGACGTCGCTAACCACGGTCCTTGCGGTATTGCCCTTCCTGTGGGGTGATGACTTAGGAAGCATGCTACAGAGACCCTTAGCATTAAGTATCATTGGAGGGATGGTAGTGGGAACACTTGTCAGTCTTTTTGTGATACCTATGCTATACCAGTTGACAAATAGAAATAGCTGATTTTGTATGACTGAGTTTCGAATTTCATGAATGTGCTATTGATTCTGCCGACCAAGGCAGACCTTACAAAACTCTAAACGATGAAAAATAAAGTACAGATAGTCTCGCTCTTCGTTTTACTAGCTATTAAATCATATGGCCAAGACACGATGCACCTAGATCTGGAAGATGTGCTGGCTATGGCAGTTAGTGAAGCCATCGATCTTAAGATTGCGAGTTCTCAAGCCACTGAACAGGATTATGCCTTCCAACGTGCAGATCTGCGATTCAAACCTCAATTATATTTTGAAGCCACATTACCAAACCTTAATCGTTCCATAGAGTCCAGACCCCTTCCTGATGGTACAGATGCTTTTGTCAACCGATCTACGATGTACAATGGAATCGGATTGGATTTAAACTATCAATTGGAAAAGACGGGTGGACTATTATCTATCCGTTCAGACATTGAACGTCTCGATATTTTTAAAACAGATCAATTTGATAAGAGTACCACCTACTTCGTACGGCCTTTGCAAATATCTTATACCCACCCTCTCTTTACCTTCAATGATTTAAAATGGGAAAAGGAAAGACTGTCCCTATTGTACCTTGAATTTAAAGAGAACTTTGCCAGAGTGCGAGAGGATATCCTCTTAGAGGGAATAGATCTTTACAACCGGACTTATAGTGCACAACAAAAAGTGGACCTCAGTCGCCAAAAAATAGTTGAGACAGATTCACTTATTATCATCAAAAATCGGTTGCACGCTCTGGGTCAAACTACGAAGACTGAATTACTTAGATTAAGTTTAGACCAGAAGAATAACGATCTGGATCTAAGCCAAGAAACCAGTGCCTGGCGTCAGGCTCAAATAGAGCTAGCTGACTTTATCGGAATAGATCGTAGCATCAATATTATGCTGGCTGACCCCGAACCCTTCCAGGATTTGAGTCTGGAAGTGAGCCAAGCCATGGATCTGGCAGTCCAAAATAATTATATTCAATACCATTTTCAACGAAGGCTCAGAGATGCTGAAGCAGAACAGCAGCGAGCTGCCAAAACCAAGGACATACACCTGGACCTTACCGCCTCCCTTGGCTTGAATAGTACAGCTGATAAATTGGATAATCTCTTTAACCCCCTACTGGATCGTGAAATATTCAGTGCGTCCATCCGGGCACCCATAACCGGATATAAACGATACAAATTGGCTAGTAAGATTGCTGCAGAAGCTGCATTGCAGGAAGACCTAGAGATAGAGAAAGAAAAGCAAGCATTAAGTAGACAAGCATTCAACCTTGTGACAAACTTTGACCTCATGAAAAATACACTTGCTGCTAGAGATGAAGCAAGAATAACCGCAGATGAAATTCTGAGTATCACCAGACAGCAATTTCTCTTAGGCAATGCTACACACACAGAAATCACCGTGGCAAATCAAGAACGAGAGCAGGCATTAATGCAATACTATCAAACCTTGATGGACATTATTAAACAATACTATGAAATCAGGCGCTTGTGCATGTACGATTTTGTTAACGATCAACCCTTGTCAACACCTGGGGAGTGAATCTTGACTATGGATCCGTTTCAATAGTGTTTATCAATCATTGACAGTTATTAAATCTTACATACAATTTTTGATTTGATGGGATATTTGCTTGTCATATTATCAATCTACCTTGGTTATCGGAGTTTGCAGTGGTTCGACCACAGACTACGTGTGAAAAAATGGAGATGGATTGTTCTGACGCCACTATATTTTATAGGTATGTTGGGGATGGCCATTATCGTTCGACTTTTTTTCTTTGAATTATGTATCGTCCCAAGTGGTTCGATGGAGGATACAATTAAAATAAATGATCATGTCATCATAAATAAAATGGCTTACGGGCCCAGAATGCCAAGACACATCACAGATATCCCCTGGATACACGTACTGTACTACTTAACTAACGGTTTAGAGAGATACCAGCAAAAACTTGACCAGATCAAATCTGAGAAAAGAAATAGAATCAGTGGATACTCGCACATTAAGAGAAATGACATCATTATCTTCGAATCTCCGATAGACGACAGTCGTACACTCTTGATAAAGCGCTGTGTAGGTCTTCCGGGTGATACATTATCAATAGATAAGGGGATTGTATATATCAATAATGAAATGACTGAACAGCCGGACTTTTACAAGATTGAATATCTTATTACCTTTGATACTTTATCCAACTTTGTAAGAGATGCCAATAGCATATCTAACGTTCTGAATGTACGAGGTGATACAGTGCTGGCAAACTTGAATAAATCTCAGTTCGAACAGATCAAAAATGTCAAAGGATTTCAAAATGCTGCCATTCATTATGCAATCCCAGATACCTTGGGATCAGGCATCTGGCCATCCAATAGAAGTAAAGTTTGGAACAAAGACCACTATGGACCACTATGTATCCCAGTCACTGGTTCAAAAATGAATATTGATTCATCAGACGCGACACCGAATGAATTTCTTTATTTATCTGATGCCACACGTATACCTGAAAACTATTATTTCGTGATGGGAGATAACCGTAATCACTCCAGTGATTCGAGATTCTGGGGTCTTGTTCCCGCATCCAGTATTAAAGGGAAAGGATCATTTATACTCTTCAATAAAAAGTCTGGTCATCCCTGGAGTAGATTCCTAAGGAAATTACGTTAACATACTACTCTGGTGATGACTTAGGATAGCGGTTATATAAAGCCCTATAAATTAAATTAGGAAAAAGTTTAGCTGGTCTTTCCCGAGCTTGTTTACCGTCCCCTTTTTAGATCATTTACAATTACTACTCAAATGGTATTTACTCCTTTTAGATAAGTGTGAATCGATTGGATTTAATGATTTTCAGTTAACCTTCCAATATTTACTAAAAATGTACATTCGATGAACTGAGTTCTCTAACAATTAAATCCGTCAAATTATTCTAACTAGAACACCTAGATTTTTAAACATGCAATAGCTTAAAAGCTTGGGTGAACTATCAGAGGTCACAGTCCAATCTGCTTCAGGCACCTACGAATTCAGGGATTATCCCAATTTTTATTCCGGATAATCTCTTAGATAATGCATGGCATAACCCGTCAGATGATCAACGGTCATTTTCATCTGCTCAAAGGTGCCACGAGGATTTACGGTGCACATTCGGAGGCTGACGTTATTTCGTATTAATGTCGTGGCTATCATAGCTTGCTGCGATCGTATGATGGAATTGGATATATATTGATTTAAATTATCTAGCTCTACCTTATTCATGGCCACATCCACAGGTTTGTACCGAAAAGTAACCACTGCCAGTGTTGCCGGTGACAAAATTTCCCAGTTGGGATCCTTTCTCAGATATTCTTCCAGCCTTT
The DNA here is from genome assembly GCA_050298535.1 of Saprospiraceae bacterium. Classification (GTDB taxonomy): domain Bacteria; phylum Bacteroidota; class Bacteroidia; order Chitinophagales; family Saprospiraceae; genus JABDMH01. The sequence goes on along the minus strand of JBNKUI010000063.1, from coordinate 118,139 downwards.
CAGCCATCTCAATACCATGTGCTACCGCTTTCTTAAAGGCTTGCACACCGAATATTTTCATAGACATATACAATTTAAGCGCTCTACAACGTCGCGTTAATTGTACCCCCAATTCATAGAAATTAATTTCATCAGCATTTCCTTTGATATCGCGTAAATATTCGGGGTTATCTGAAAATGTACCCGAAAGATACCTGTGATCTTTTACCAGGAGACAGCCAATTTCATACGGTTGAAAAAGCCATTTATGCGGATCAATGGTGACTGAATCAGCTAGTTCCAGACCTTTCAACACTTCTCTCCCATGATCAGTAATTGCGGCCGCACCACCGTAGGCACCATCTACATGCATCCACAAACCTTCTTCTTTGCAAATGGCTGCGATTTCGACCAAAGGGTCAACACTTCCGGTATTGGTGGTGCCGGCATTTGCCAAAATGCAGAATGGTTTTTTACCACTCTTTTTATCTGACTCTATCTGACTTTTTAAGGCTTCCAGATCGATTCGAAAGTCACTATCGACAGGAATGACCCGAAGTTGATCATCGCGAAAGCCAATGATTTTAGCCGCCCTAAAATTTGAACTATGGGTCTGTGCAGATAGATAGATGGTACCCTTACTAAAATCATCCCCGCATTTTATTTTACGCGCAGCCGTTAGTCCGGTCAGATTTGCCATGGAGCCTCCACTCGTAAAGATCCCCCCTCCTTCTTTCACGGGAAATCCAATCATCTCGAGCAGCCAGTTGATGGTAACAATTTCAACCTCAGCACCACCCGGCGAAGAAATCCACCCCCCACTAAATATGTTATAGGCGGTCGCTATACTATCCGCCATCGTGCTGATAAAGTTATTAGGACTGGGTGCAAATGCATAAAATTGGGGGTGCGTCAATAGATCAGTATAAGGTAGCACCTTTCTCCTTACCTCCGCCAGCACCTCTTCCGGTGCAGATCCTTCCATGGGTATATGCTCCATGAGTAGTTGATCCATTTCAGGCCGGGTAGCGCGCGACACAGGCTTCTGGTCGGGAAGGGTATCAAAGTGATCCACAATCAAGTCTACGACCTTGTATCCAAAGTCCTTCATTTCTTCGCGAGTCAAAGTTAGTTGTTCTCTGTTCATGGCATTTGCTTTACTTATGTGATATACAAAGATGAAGGTGTAAAAGTTGTATTATGAAGATCCTTTGTTTTCTTCTGCAAAGTCCATAATTTTAGAGCAGGTCCAACTGGCCATCCTACCTCGTCTATAAATCCATACACAACGTAAAGGTCTGTTAGATGCTTAACATAAAATCGAGGTACATTTCTGTTGCAAACACATTTTTTCAGTTTACAAATAGCCAGTATACTGATTTTGAATTCCCCCGTCATTTTCACGAACACTATTCACTTCAAATCATTCATGAGGGTACCAATATTGGTTTCACCGAGCGCAAAAAATACCAGGTTGAAAAACACGGTTTGCTCATCATAAATCCAGGAGAAATTCATGGTGGGACTACTCCCCCACAAAATGCACTTCAATATTCTACATTCAGAATAGACCCTGCTATAATTCATGCTATTATGGGACAGAATCAGATCCCTACCACAGCTACTGTCTTCTTCGATACATCTCCCATTTATAGCAGAATCCTTAGAGATCTTATTCTGGACACTATAGAAACCATCTATGCTGAGCAATATGATTGCACAGAGGAAAGATTGACCGCCTTGATCATGCACTTACTTATTGAACATAGTAACCAGGAAAAAAATATTGATCAGCCTGTAAAACATCCGGCCATACAAAGAGCACAGGAATATATTCATGCTAATTACGATCAAAGTTTCACCCTGCAGGATCTGGCAAGAGAGGCTCATATCAGCCCTTATCATCTTATTAGAACATTCAAAAAAGTGCGGGGTGTCACCCCATTCCAATACCTCCGAAATCTCCGTGTGGAAAAAGCAAAAAAACTCATGCGGGAATATTCCATATCAGAGGCAGCCAACAGCGTCGGATTTTGCGATCACAGTCATTTTCTGAAAAGTTTTAAACAGATCGAAGGACTAGCACCATCGCGATATCGTTAATCTGCCCGCAACATAAAAGAGCAATTGCATACTAGCTTGTCCTGACAGGTATTCGTTACTTACGTACCAAATACTTGATATGAGATATATTTTATGCCTTGCTTTGCTCCTGCCGCATATTCCTTCTTTTTCTCAAATTGAAATAAAATACCAGTGCAGCCCTTGCGGATGTGCTGATGATGGGAAGTATTTTGATATGATGGGCGACTGCCCATCCTGCAACATGACACTGCGGCCCGTACTCCGGGGTATTGAATTGAAGCGAGCTTCCATACAATCACCCCAGGTTGGAATCCTAATATTTAATGGTGCCGATGTGATGGATGTGACGGGTCCTCTATCAGTATTTGAGCATGCCGGATTTCGGGTAGTCACCATCGGACTATCATCGGATGAGGTGCGTATTGGTCACACATTAAAAATCGCTCCAGACTTCACCCCGGACCATGTTCCGGATATCGATGTATTGGTATTGCCCGGTGGTGGCATGGCCGAGTCCAATCCAGGACATCAGGTGATACAAAAGCTAATACAGGATGTCAGGGATAGTGCGGATATACTGTTCTCTGTGTGCAGTGGGGCCTTCTTTCTGGGTGAAGCAGGATTACTTGAAGGTCAGGAAGCTACCACCTTTGCATCCCTCATTCCCGATTTATCTTCTGCCTATCCTACGGCCATTGTTAGAAATGACGTCAAATACACCGATAATGGCAAAATCGTTACTTCCTCCGGACTTTCTTCCGGAATGGATGCAGCACTGCACGTAGTCTCAAAATATATCGGAATGGGAAGAGCCCAAAACATAGCCAATCACATGGAGTACGAATGGAGCAGAGCCAGTGACTATGCCCGAACTCAGCTCGCCGAGAATTTTATTATAGGTCTCCAACATATGATGCTACTATTCAGTAGTGAATTTCATTTTTCTCAGGGAGACCAGGATAGCTGGCTATATAAATTCAAAATTGATGACTCCGTGCAGCCTGACCTGGTTATATCTTTATTGGAAAAAGAAATTATGAAACTGGATAACTGGGAAATTAAGAAACGAAATATGTCCGAAAACATCCAAGGCGAAATAACTCATCCGATACTGGGAAAGGGACATTTTAATATTCAGGTATTGCAATCAGAGAATAAGAACGAAGTGGTCATAGGAGTAAACCGTGTATCCCATCAAGATGAGAATTCATCAAAAAATTATACTCCGTGAATATCTACTACACTCGACTACTCATCATTCTTTATTCTACAGCACTAATTTCGTCAAAGTGTAACAGTCAGGATGAATTCCTTTCATTTTTATCATCTCCTAAATATCGTCTGGTTCAGGGTATTTCAATTTCTGAGGATGGACAATCGATCTATTGACACTATCACACAGGGATTATCAAGAATTTCAAAATGGCACGATAAAAACGGTTCTTGGTCATATACAGTGGGTTTCGTGAATATGGAGTAAATTCATGTTGTATGTTAACCTTGGTGTAAATGCTAGATTGGTTGAATATAGGGTTAGCTAAAGAATTGGATTGTACTATTCCAGATGCCTCCGGCGGCCAACTTTTTGCAGAAAAAGTTGGGCAAAACTGCCTGCTGTCAGCCTTGGTCGGTCACACTATATGATTTTCCGCTATGCTCTATAAACTCGCGCATCTTACTCCCCTGCAATTGATTCTCAGAGGTTAGTCCTTATAGGTTCTCCGCTCTATCTCTTACTTTAGCTCATACAGTATAGAGCATGGCCGCTTCAAATCATATGTGTGACGCTCGCCCAATCCTGAAGGCAGGAACCTAACCCCATAAAAACCGGCCAAACCTTTTAAAAACCTATCCCTAATTCCTTAGACCCACTGAATTTGGCTAAGAGCCATAAAAAAAGACTCCCCCCGACTTGGTATTTATCAGATAAAATGGGAAAACAAACAATGGTCGGCACCTAAGTTCCTGTCTTTGACAGATTCAGTAAATCATTATGAACCTACCTTGCAGCCAGGAAAAGACATCCTGGTTTTTAATGCCAGTCAGTACCGTGATCCTGACCTCTTCCTCATTAAACTAGCTATCACATTTCCAGGCTAAGCACTTAGAGATTAGGCGCTGAAGTATCCTTGCCAAATGATAGAATACATCGGCAACTATATCATCATGAAACCTAAAGAATGGCGCTTGGTTGCTGAATTTCAATCATCTGCACATAATCGTCGTTGCGAGCAACCAGCATATGGGATTTTCCTTCGACCTTAATGAATTCTAATCCCCGCACATCACCCACTACCATCAATCCGGATTCATTCATTGGTACCGATCTGAAGTTTCCCTTTCCATCACCGGCAAGATACCAACCAAAACTGGCGTCATTTCGCGGTGTCTCTACTTCGGCATTATACAGATTGCCCATGGCAACCACATCCAGATGTCCATCTCCATTGAAGTCATTCACTAACATTTCATTAATGCTCGATATTTGGGCATCATTGGGAAGGGGACGGATATTAAAAGTCCCGTCCACATTCTCCAGGTATACGCTGGCAAATGACTGTACTTCATAACTGAGAGAATTCTCCAACATTTCAGTGGTATAGATCTGACTCAGCGTAGCACTTGCAAAAGAATTGTAGTCCTTAAATTTCATCTTGATCGCCGGCATCTGCTCCGAGGAGCATTGTCTTCCTCTGACCGGATACTCGGTGTCTCCCACCTCATAACTCAGGACGATATCTCCAGTACGGTTTCGGTCGAAATCATTTAGATAGATTTTGAAGGGATTTTCATTCGAAGCTTTGTATTTGTAATTCTTACCTAGATTACCAGCTATCAGGTCTACATCGCCATCACCATCAAAGTCGCCTTCTGCGACAGAATACCACCAGCCCCGTGTATTTCCTGGCAACTTACTTTTGGTCACATTTTCAAATGTTCCCTGATTGTTTTTAAGGAAAGTGATGGGCATCCACTCACCCACTAATACAAGATCCTGCCATCCATCAGCATCAAAATCAATCCACTTGGCATCAGTGACCAGACCCATAGTGTCCCAGCCCTCCGATTCCACTTGTTCAAAGCGTATCTCGTCTGTACTTTCATTTCGAAGGATATATGAGGCTGCTGGTTTCGGATAGTTTCTCGGCACCAATCGACCTCCCACAAACAAATCAAGATCACCATCCTGATCATAGTCACAAGCAGAAACAGCACGACCACTCACATGTACTTTGGGAAGTGCATTGGTTGCGCGAGAAAATGCTCCATTACCCTGATTGATATACAATCGATCCTCATACGCGGGTGATCCAGCGGGTAATTCATTGCCACCGCTGACTATATAGATATCAAGATCCTCATCTCCGTCTGCATCAAACAATTCGATACCTAAATCCTCATGATACCGGTCTTTGACAAAATCAGGGATCTCTAACAGTTCAAAATCACCCTGGCTGGTCTGTAAATAAATTTCTGAAACCTGTCCTATGGCTCCACCGGCCACATAATCATCGAGTCCATCTTCATTCAGATCTCCGACTGCCAGGCACGGCCCCCAGGTTGAATTTTTGTGTGGGAGCAAGACTTCAATCTCAAAATCATTATAATTATTCTCTCGATGTTTGAAAGGCTCCTGCATCGGACGATTGGTAAATAATCTGTTTTTAGGTTGGAAGTCCTTCTCTTGATCTGTCTTCTCAAAGTCACTATAAGAAAGCTCAAGAAATTGGTTTGATTTCACATTGGTTAAGACACTCTTCTTCCCATCACTCCATTGAATAACCAATGAATCGACCCTTTCCACATCTCCAAGACCAAAATGGAGGCGTGGAGTGACAGAAGATAAATAACCTCGTACCTGATTGCATTCCTGCATTTGAAAACCTTCCGTGGTATAAAGAAAAAGTCGGGTACCTTGCTCAAGGACTTTCCCATCGCCATCTATCTCGCAAGTCAGGTAATTATTACTGCTTTCATTTCGATAGATACTGGCAATATCCTCCAAATTATTGATCACCAGATCCAAATCTCCATCATTATCCAGATCACTAAATGCCACCCCGTTGGAAAAAGTCTCTTCCTTAAATCCCCAAGCATCGGCTACCTTCTTAAAGGTCAGATCATGCTGATTCTGAAACATATAGTTAGGCATTTTCTGAGAGGGCAATTTATCCAGATAATTTTTCAGTTCGACCTGCTCTTCCTTGCCATGGTAAGCACTGTCGTTCTCCATTTTGTTGAAGAATTCTCTGTGCTCCGCATAGAAATCCTTATTGTTTACATCGCGTCTCACACCATTGGTTACGAAAATATCCTTCCATCCGTCGTTATCAAAGTCAGCAACCAAACCAGCCCAGCTCCAATCGGTTGAAGCCACACCCGCCAATCGGGATACATTACTAAACATGGGAATTTCACCCTCCAAACTCCCCTGGTTGAGCTGTAGGGAGTTATACATGTACTGATGATTTAAACCTAGACCTACCGAGCTATAAAATGCAGCTGGATCCATGGCCGACATATTGGCCTTGGATCGAAAATTATCTTCAGCTGACATGTCCAACTGGAAAATATCTACCAGACCATCATTATTGTAATCAGAGATATCGGCTCCCATTCCAAAGAAGGAAATCTGCTGAAGACTTGTATCTGTGATATCAGTAAAGGTGCCATCCTGATTGTTTAGGTAGAGAAAATCGGGGGCATTAAAATCGTTGGATATGAAAATATCCGGATAACCATCATTATTTATATCTGACGCAACGACGCCCAAACTCAATCCAAAGTTACGAAGACCGGCCTCCTCGGTTACGTCGGTAAATTTTCCTCCATCATTTCGGAAAAGCTGATCTGAGTCAAACTTAGGGTGATTCTCCAACATATAGTGATAGTATTCGACCGGGGCAACAAAGGAGGTAGGGGGATAATTAGCAACATAGAGATCCAGGTCTCCGTCTAAATCGTAATCAAAAAAAGTGGACTGCATACTGATATTGGGGCAATCAATGCCAAAATCAGCCGCCTTTTCCGTGAATGTATTGTCGCCATTGTTGATATACAGCTCATTATTATGGGGACCAAACTTGCCATTTACCGAGCAATACAGGTCAACAAAGCCATCCGTATTTATATCAACAAAGCTTACTCCCGAATACCATCGATCATCACCCTGGATGCCAGCGGAAACGGTAATATCTTCAAATCGAAAATCACCACGATTGAGATACAGTTTATTCTCCACCATATTTCCGGAAAAGAAGATATCCTCCAGGCCATCATTATTGATATCAGCTATGGCAACGCCACCACCCAAATACATATAGGGGTAGGTGAAGTAATTGTATGAATGCGTTTCCTCAAGCGTGTTGGCGAAATCGATACCACTCTTGCTGGCAGGTATTTTTGTAAAGCCAATGGATGGGTGCTCTGGTGAAGAGCAGGATATCAGTACTAGCAAAAAAAAAGCTAGTCCATAAGTAAAAGCAAATCTTATGTACATAATCGATAACTATACATCTGTTCTAAAAGTAATAGAACCTCTGCCAAGATACTTGACAGAGGTTACCTATCTATTATTCTTAATCTACATTGTAGATCATATGAGCTTCGAGATCATCTGTCAATAGCCAGGATTTTGGATGAGAGATGGATCCCGGTCAATTTCTGTTTGACTAATAGGCATAAAGTAGACGTGATCCTGCCAGATTCGATTTTCAAATACAATCTCCGTAGGTGTGTATGTATAATCAAAGACGTCTCTATCCTTCTTATAGGTGGTGACCGCTCCCGTACCAGGCTTCTGTGTGCCTTGTACTAGAACTTGTTGCACCTGTTTATCCAGTGAATAAGGTCCTTCGAGCCATCTCTTCATATCAAATAAACGATGATCTTCATTTACTAATTCTTTATCACGCTCACGTTTATAAAGCTCCAGAAGAGCAGCTCCTGATTCTGTCACTGCGGGAAGCCCATTTCGGAACCTGAGCTTGTTCAACCACTCGATGGCTTCTGACTCATTTCCAAGATTAATATTTGCCTCCACGTAGTCAAGCAATATCTCAGTATAGCGAATGTACGGAGCATCCACCTTCTGCAAGTTATTAGGCCAGGAGGCTGGCAGTCTTGGATCCGCAAATTTCTTAAAGTAGTATCCGGTACGAGAACCGTTCCAGTCTTCGATAGGTCCTTGTCGTGTATCCACACCGTTGATGATGGTACCATCAGTAAGCGTATAGAATCCTGTTTGAATTTCGTTCACATTATCAAACTTTACTACATCATCCGTACGTTGCTTCCATGGAGCACCATCGTACAAGAAGGTTGCGTAAAAACGCGCTTCCCGTCCTACGTATGGATCAGAAGCATGGTCAGTATTATTCCAATCGAAGGGAGTACCGTCTGCCATGGCATACTTCGAGGCCAAAGCTTCAGTTGGCGTAGTGCCTGCCCACTCATGATATCCATTGGGACCATGATAAAGAGCTACCATTCCAGGACCCTGCGACCAGCCGTCACCTCCGGGATACGTTCGTGAACTAAATCCAAATTCCTCAATACTTCGGCCCCAGATAAAATCAGGATTTTGATCACCTTGCAGCCAGATATCCTCATAGTTCTGTTGAGCTTCCTCTGTAGAAGCAGGCTCACTGTAGTCTAATTTGTACCCAGTTGTAGCATCCAGTAATGCCTTGGCAGCACTAGCAGCTGCTTGCCAACGGGCTTCTTGTGAACCACCGGTATAACCAATCAATTCTCGATTGCCATAGGCAGCAATGGTAGATACTGATTCAGCCTTACTGGGCTCATAGAGATCACTGGCCGCATGGGTCAGTACCCGTGCTTTCAGTGCCATAGCGGTAATTCGGTGAGCACGTGAAGTGCTGGGTGCCACATCAGCCAGGAGATTAATGGACTGATCAAGATCAGAAATAATCAAATTGACCGTCTCCTCAAAAGTGCCGCGCGGATTGCTGGCTTCACTATCCAAAGTAAGGGGTTCGGTCAGCAATGGCACTCCTCCAAACTGGCGCATCAGCTGAGCGTAGAGATACCCTCTCATAAAGTAAGCCTCTCCCAGTAATGGATCTACAAATCCCTGGTCAAACCCATACTCATTCGCAGTTAATCGTGCGATGGCGATATTTGCAGCTCGTATAAATGGGTACAATTCATCCCAGCTAAACCACTGCATATCCATGTAGTTTCCGGCAGGATTCATTTTACCTTCGGTATAACCATCCACACCCCGACCTGGGTGGGTAAATACGGCATGATCCGTGAAGGCATCAGTGGTCTCCTCACGAGTGAGGGTTCCTGCCCAGGTAGCTTGATACAAATCAAGCACGGCGGCTTCGGCCAATTTTGTAGACGACCATACACTACTTTCCCCTATCTGATCGAGTGGAGTAGTTTCCAGAAAGTCGTCTTTACAATCAGTAAATAAAATACCGGCTGCTAATATGATTAGAAGTCTATATATATTTTTCATGTCTTTTCTTAGAAGGTTATACGAATAGAACCATTAAGCGTCTTTAAAGTTGGGTAAGCCTCCCCATTATTGAGTCCACCACCTGTAGCGTTGCGAGTAACTTCAACAATCTCAGCAAAATTATTATCCTGGTCCTGAGATGCAGATTGGGTTGTTTCCGGATCGAAGGGAAAGTCTGTAAACGTAAGTAGGTTAGTACCGATAAATGCAATACGAATACTCTCGGCTCCGATTTTTCCAGCAATACTGGGATCCAGGGTATAACCTAATTCTATGGATTTCATACGTATAAAATCTCTCGTTAATAAGGAGAAATCGGTTGCACCTGAATACCATTGATCTCCCCGGTCGGCCAAGCGTGGCCCTGCTGCATCTGGATTGTCTAATGACCATGCCCGATCAAAGACCCCTCTTTGCACATTGGCCAATGTTCCTGACATGAAGCTCCACTCGTAGCGATTGTAGCCACCGGTAGCACCTGCCCAGAACATACTGAAATCAAAATTACGCCAGCCCAGAGAAGTATTGATCCCAAACTGAGTGTCCGCAAAAATACTTCCCCCGGTTCGAATCCGGTCTTCGGGTCCGATCTTGCCATCACCGCTAATATCTTCCACTCGGGCATCACCAGGACGGAGGATGGGTGTCACACCACTATAATCCAGCGTCTCGGCATCAATCTCTGCCTGTGTACGGAATACACCAACAAATTTATAGAGGAGAGGCCTTCCAATCTCACCACCTGTCTCGCGTTGCCAGGGCCGATCCGCTAATTCGGGTTCATCTAAGAAAATGATCTTATTTTCACTATTACTGAAATTCACGGAAACGTTCCAACTCAATTCACTACCTCGAGCCGATCCGTATCCAGCCGTAAATTCAAATCCTTTGTTTTCGAATTCACCAATATTCTGAGCCGGTGGACTAATACCACTGTACACTGGAAGCGTTAAGTTTGGTAGTGTAAGGATGTCCTTACGGGTATTGACAAAGTAGTCAAAGCTCAGAGTAGCTCTTGAATTTAGAAACTCCGCATCGAAACCGAAATTGGTAGAGGTTGCCGTTTCCCATGTAATATTTGGGTTAGGAACCTTAGTCTCGTAGGCGGTCGTTACTACGTCACCCAGACCCGTTTGTGATAGGCTATAGGACGCCAGAAACTGGAAAGGTTCCACGTTATCATTCCCTAATTGTCCCCAAGAACCGCGTAATTTGAAATAATCCAGGAACGACAAGTTATCTTGGAAGAAGCCTTCTTGTGAGGCCACCCATCCCAAAGAAACACCCGGGAAGAATCCGTAACGATTATCTGCTGGGAATAGGTAAGATCCATCGTATCGGAAAAGTCCTTCAAATAGATATTTATCTTTATAATTATAATTGATTCGTCCGTAGTAGTTCAATCGAGCCACCTCGCTACCCTCTCCCTGTGAAAACTGACCTGCATTTCCACCAAAACTCAGCTGATCCAGGTCATTGGACAGGAAGAAGCGCTTAAAGGCTCGCGAGTAACTTCTTTCTGATTCTTCTCGAGTGACACCACCAAGTACTTTAAAGTAATGATCTCCCAAATCCAGTTCATAAGAACCGGTCAATGTCGCTGTAACTTGGGTCAATGTAGTATGGTCCTGGGTTAAACTGGGATCACCCGGTCCTCGCTGTGCTGCGGTCAGACCCTCCGAAGAACGAGTCACACCATCCCATGTATATAGTTCCCATGGCCGATTCCAACCCTTGAAGTCCTGGTTCATCTTGTCATAAGAGACCACACCTCTAAACTCCAATCCTTTTACGCCTGGCACTTCAAAAGTGGCTCCCAGGTTGCTCTGCACGAAGTTGGTGTTCCATGTGTTGAGACCAGGCCGGTCGGTGACCCGCACGGCTGGATTGTTTCCATTTTCGATATCCGGTCCAAATTCACCGGTGGGCCAATAGGCGGGAAACCAGGGGTATTGGCGAATGAGATCTGCCAGGACGCCCTGACCCCGTGTATGTTCCTCTCGATTTTCTTGTCGTGAGTATAGCCCGACATCAAACTTGAGGAAACTACTGACGCGTGCGTCAAGGTTCAATCGTAGATCATACTGTGTGAAACCTTTAGGCGCCCGATTAAAATTGAGTTGTTGTCTCAGATAGCCCAATGAAGCCAAGTAGGTTACGGCGTCTGTTCCTCCACTGATCTGTAGATTCTGACGATTTGTAGGTGCGTTTTGCCTTACTACTTCGCCAAACCAATCGGTATCAGGAAACGCCCAGGGATCATTTCCCGCCCGGGTAGCTTCTATCCTGTCAGTGGGATAGGTTGGATTTAACACCTCACCATTAGGTCGGGTAAAAGGTTGACCCCGCACAGCATTGGCGGAATTCCACTCATTCACTGGCAACTTGTATACATTCAACAGATTCACCAGATCCATATACTCTGCACCGGTTAACATTTCAGGCACCTTGGTCAAGCTCTGTGTTCCAAAACTGGAAGTAAGCTGCACTTTGGGTTTGCCAGCTTTACCACGCTTGGTGGTTACCAGGATTACTCCGTTGGCAGCCCGTGCTCCATAAATGGCCGCAGAAGCATCCTTTAGTACCGAGATACTTTCTATATCTGCAGGATTTATGCGATTCAAACCTCCTGCCCGATCCGGTATACCATCGATGACCACCAGGGCCGATGTGTTGTTAAATGTGTTGGTACCTCGGATCCGAATTCCCGCACTCTCCGCACCAGGAAGGTTCGATCGGGTATCAACATACAAGCCAGGAATCTTACCCCCCAGGGCGGTTCCCAAGTTGGGTGAGATTGATTTTTCCAGCTCACGACCAGCAATAGTAGCTACCGAGCCCGAAAGTGTAGCTTTCTTTTGTGTACCGTACCCGACCACCACAACTTCATCAAGTTCAGCACCCTGTGTCATGACGACATTTAGTGTGGTACTGGCATCTGTCACGGTAATTTCTTGTGTAGAAAAGCCCGTATAGGAAAAAACCAGTACAGCACCTGGATCAGCCTCAATTTGGAAATTTCCATCGAAATCTGTGATGGTACCTTGAAGAGTACCTCTGATCAGGATGTTTACCCCAATCAGGGCTTCACCTTCTTCATCGGTTACTGTACCCGATATGGGCAAGAAGTTGCTTGCCTCATCTGCTGCTACTCGCGTTGTAGACAGCGTGAATAGGAGGAATATGATCGCTCCCATACTACGACATAAGATCTTCCAATATTTCATCTAGTTCTGTTATTATAAGGTCAATGATACTGTTTTTTTATAGAAAATTTAACAATTGTTCTGGCAATAATTACACGAATAGTGGAAAATTTGTCGATTGATCTGCTCTATAATGGTATGAATTAAGCAAATGATGCTATGAATCAACCTAAACATGCAGTCGCCTCCCCTTTCATTTTTTACACTCGCTCAATGATTGTAAAGCGGATATATGAATGGTGTAACATTGTTTGATAGAAACATTGTTGAACGCCATTCGATCCAGATCATTCATTGATGATAGGATGTCCATACACGGGTAGGATTTACCCCGGTTTTATCGTGTGACAGACTCCCATCCTCGATTCTTCAGTTCCCAAAGTGATCCTTCCAGCTCGGGATACTTTGCTCGTATGGTATCATATTCGGGATTGATGGCATGCTTCCCCCAAATGCCTAACATTAATTTTAAGCCTTCCTCCGTTTCGGGATATTGTCCTTGATCGTCAGTTTCTTCAATCCAGTCTTGCAGCATATCATTATATTTTTGCAACACTTCCGCATAATCAGGATCATTAGCCAGGTTATTTAATTCAAAAGGATCTTTCTGAAGGTCGTATAATTCCATCGAGGGTCTCTCCATTGACATAAATCGCGCTTGTACAGGATCCAGTTTACCTTCTTTATATAAGTGTTTCATTACGCTCACAAATTCTACTCCATCCACATCCATATAAGTTAGCTGCGAATACGGTCTGTCTGTCTTAAAGTTCATAATGAATTTGTAATCTTTTGTTCTAACAGACCGAATTCTGTCGATAGTAAAGTCACATCGATCCCTGGTTGAAATGACAAACTTCCGTGGTTGCGTGGACTCATCCAAAAAGTTTAATCCTTCCATATAGTCTGGAATTCCAATACCGGCCAGCCACAGAGCAGTAGGACCCAGGTCAAGACCACTGATCAGATTATCATCTACAGAATTGGCGCTGATTACTTTCGTCTTTCTAAAATCAGCTATGATCAACGGTACATGAATACCTCCCTCATAAAGGAATTGCTTATGTCGGGTCAATCGCATCCCATGATCTGAAAAGAAAAAGATAACTGTATTCTCTAGTAAGCCAAATTCACGCAATTCATCCAGGATCTTGCCAACCTTCTTATCGGTCATTTGAATGGACTCAAGATGATTGGCATATTCTTCAATCAGGGTGGGATGATTCGGTAAGTAAGGAGGAAGTTCTATCTTATCTCGATCCACGGGGTTTTCAATGTTCTCCTGAAATGTTGATGAGAAGATTTCCTTACCTCCGGACAGTTGTATCTGTCCAAAGAAGGGCTCTTTTTGTTTTAAATCGGAGATCGGGAGTCTAACGCCTCTTTTTCCATAAAGAGGATGATATGAGTAATCCTGATCATAGAGATCCAGTCTGTCGTAAGCAAAGTTATAGTCATCCTTTCCGTTATTAAACGTAAAGTATCCTTCACCTTTAAATATCTCCGGGAGTGTTTTGACCGTGTCTGGTAAATATATAGCAGATGCTTCTGTTCGTGAGCTATGGTGATTATGAAGACCTAAAGTTGTTGACATCATGCCGGTGATGATGCTGGATCGACTTGCTGAACAAACAGGCGCTGGCATTATTGCTTGGGTGTATAGTGTACCGGCTTTAGCCAACGCATCAATATTTGGTGTGGATATGATTGACGTTCCGTAACAACCTAGTAGCGGTGAGGTATCTTCTAAATAAATCCATAGGATGTTAGGTGAATTTGTATCCTTCGATATTTCGCTACAAGCCGAAAACGATAACAATAAAGTAGCCAATAACAGTGACAAACGTGTTGTAAGTATCTTCTTTAACCCAGTGTTCCATTTCTTATTTTTCATTGTCCTTGTTTAGTCCAGTTCCTTGCTGTAAACTCTCAATTAGTAAGAGGCATTAAAACTAACCCCCAAATGACGAAGATATTTCGATTGAACCTGGTCGCACATGAGAAACGAGTCACACCACTTATATATGTAAGATACTGATTCTTTTCATCCAACTAGATCACCTACTCAAATTGTCATATTAGCTTTTACATTAGCCAATTTACCTACTTCCTGGTCATATATATTATCTACTCGATACTCTGATCATCTCAACGATTTATCCTTCTATTTTTTTGACTTTCGCTTCTGGCGTATGCATGCGATATCAGGAGATGGTTACATTTCTCTGGGTTAACTCTGGTAGTGTCAATTCCTGATTTCATTCCTTCATAGATTTACTCACACCGAAGTGTCGCACAGCGTAGTCCCGGGCAGTACATTTTGTATTGATCCTTGATCTCTCTCCCGATGCTTGGAGTCATCCTATCCTGCTATCCCCATTACTTGTAACTGATAAGATCTCGATCTTGTAGCACCATAGCGTTGTAATTTTAATCTATTTATCACGAGACAGATTATCGTATTCTTTCTTGTGGTAGCGAAATATCTTTAGACTGATTCGGAGGCATACTCTATGGTGTTAATATTTGCTGGGTACCCCATTAAATAGATTTTGATTTAAAATGAAAATCCGGTAACTTTTAGCTTTTACAAACCACAACCATCTAACATGAAATCCATACTCACTCTGGCACTGCTAGTGCCATGTCTAATCATTTATTCCCAAAATTTAGAAATTGAAGGCTCTATCAAGGTCACTGAAATGACCGAAGATCTTACATCTGATAGTGTTGTCGTGCATAAAAACGATGGATCACTGGGTGTAAGAGGTCTGTCTACATTGCTAGTGGATGCCGATAGCACCAATGAAATTCAAGCCTTTAGTGTTTCATTAACGGGAGATACCCTTTATCTCAGTAAAAGCAACTGGATTATTGTTCCAGGGATCTCGGAAGCCAATGTACCTCCCCCTCCCCCGTTGAATTGCATCAATCCTGGCGACCTGGTTATTACCGAGATAATGGTCAATCCTGAAACTCCTATCGATGATAATGAGGGGGAATGGGTAGAAATCTATAATACTACGGGTTCTGATATTGATATCGAGGGGTATACATTGTCCGACGGAGGAGGGTCACATGTCATAAACAATGGAAGTCCTTTGATGGTACCGGCAGAAGGATATATTACGGTTGGTAAGAGTACAACCAATAATGGAGGAATCACCCATAACTATATTTATGGTGGCATTGTCCTGAATAATAGTGGTGATTCATTTCAGATAAGCTGCGATGGAGTTGTCATTGATCATGCTCCCATTGAATCATCGATGACTGGCAGGAGTCAATCGCTCGATCCCATGTACTTAAATGCTACGGATAACGATATGATGAGCCATTGGTGTTTTACAGAGGAAAGTGTCACCTATCAATATCACACCTCCAACTATGGAACACCTGGGGCAGCAAATCCTGCATGTCCCTGATACAATTGATTGTGTTTAGAACGATATAATTTGTACTTTAAGAACCTTGTCCTTTCGGATAAAATGTGATCAACATAATTTCATTTTTTCGTCTTAAAGTAAAGGTATATGCATTTTAAAGTATTAATTTTCACACTATTCATATTCCATATGTCTCTTTCAGCACAGAATGTTGTCTGGCCAGCTGAAAATATTCGACAACTCACATCAGAATGGGAGGGAGAACGAACCGAGGATGGTAGGCCCAAGGTTTCGGACGAATTACTGGAGCGTCTAAAAGCCCTTTCAATGGAGGAAGTTTGGGCCTCTTTAAGACGTAAAGGGTACAATAATCAGTTTGAAAACTTTGCTAGCCCTTTTGAGAATGGATGGGAAATATTACACCCTGATCAGGTGATGACAGGTCGTGTTGTCACTGCCCAGTTCATGCCACTCAGGGAAGACTTTAATAATTATATTCAACAGCAAGCCGAAAAAGAAGGCACAAAAACTCCAGTCACTAATTACGCGCCGATCATCAAGTTATTGGATGGTGATGTGTATGTAGCTGACAGCTATGGTAAGATGGAGGAAGGGACACTCATCGGAGATAACCTGGGCAATGCCATCTATAAAGCTGGAAAGAGAGGCGTCATTTTTAACGGATCTGTACGTGATGTTGAGGGGCTCTCCGAGATTGAAGGTTTTAATGGATGGATACGCGGCTCAGATCCTTCCGCCATTAAAGATATGATGATTGAAAGTGTAAATGGTCCGATACGCATTGGCAGGGTAACCGTGCTTCCGGGTGATGTCGTGCTAGCAAAGAAAACTGGTGTTACTTTTATTCCACCACACCTGGTGCAATCCACAGTAATTGCCGGAGAGTACACCGCACTGCGAGATGAATTTAATTTCTTCTGCATTAAGACTAATAAATACGAATATGTCAATGAGGCTTTCGTCGTAGATGATGAAGTCTTCGAAAAAGATTTTCGTCAATGGTTGGCAGAGTATGAAGACCTCCCCATGCCGAAAGCGGAGCTGGATCAATACATCCAGGAGCTTGATGAGAGAAGGGCTGCCAGGAGGGCTGAGAGGGAAGCGCAGGGTAATTAATTAAACAACCCTTTGTTTTAAAAGGCTAATTTTTGAAATCATTAGAAATTAGCCTTTTAAATCTCTCCTCGTCCTTGAATCGTAAATAAGGTTCCTGATCCATATAGGGTTCCACTCTAAATCCTCTTTCAATGGCTTTTTCCAAAGCTTTATAAAATTGAGATTTATTACCCATAAATGCATAGGTCTCTGCAAGGGTTGAATAAGGATACCCGGTTTCGGGTGCGATATCTATAGCTTGTTGTACATGCACGAGTGCAGAATCAAAACGACCATGCTCGTAGTCGTTCATTGCCAATCGATTGAGTGCCGATTGAATCATGCCGTTTTCAAACTTCTGAGTCTGCAATTGTCTAATATACTCCTTGAGGTAATATTGAGTTTTTTCGTCATCACCCTTTGGGCCCTCATATAACTGCGCAAAGGCCTGTAAGGTGATTATATTGGTCGGATCAAAATCAAGTGCTTTACCTAAAAACAATTCTGCTGAATCAATTTGTCCCCGCATGATGTGGTATCCACCAATCGAGTTATAGTAATCGGCATTTAATGTCACTTTGGAAGAAGCTTCCTGGAATAAATTGGCAGCCGCTATTGTGTCCAACTTTCGAGACATTAAGAATGATGCATAATTGCCATAGCTGAAAAGTACATCAGGATATTCTTCTACATTCTTCCTGTACATCTCATCCGCCTTATCCAACTGACCAATCTCAGAGTATGCGGTTGCGAGCCCATTATTGATGGCGAAATCTGAACCTGCATCATTTGCCTTTAGGAAGTGGTCGATTGCTTTCTCGTATTGCTGCATCCGAAGGTAGTTCCAGCCTATATTTTTATGGGCCAGTTGAAATCCAGGCTTTATTTCAGCTGCTCTTAGATGATCTTCAATAGCGATCTCAAGCTTGCCCTGACGGACGTGTAAATTGCCTAGAGCAAGATGTGCCCATGCCTTATCAGGATGATCTCCATCAATCATTTCACGGATCACCTGAAGTGATTTCTGGTCCTGACTTGTTTTATAATAATAAACCGCCAGCCGATAAGGATCCGAATGCTTCAATACTGCCAGGGCTGCTTTCAATATCAAGGAGTCAAGGGCCTGCGATAAGGGTATTCCATCATATTTCTGTAGGATTGTTTTTGAAATAAAATCCGGACCCCGAAGATTCAATTCCAGTATTTGGTCTATGTCGGTTAAGTCACCTGAGATAGTTTTGTTCTCTACTCCAAAGAGATCGGCAAGATGATACATCATATTATTGGTGGAGAATCCCACGCCCAAAACCTCGAGGTTTAAGTCGGGTTTAAGCTGTGCATCAAGACTGGTACTATCTTCCTTCAGACTATTGACTTCTACCTTTATTTGCTCCACCCGATCCCTGATCCGCATACCAAATACCTGACCATTGAGCCCACTTTCCACCAGGTGCTTCGGCAATTGAAATGCCTGAATCGTCACTCCATCCTGTCGCATACCTTTAAACAAAACAACCAGTATAAAGCCGACCAGGATGATCAGTATAAAGTGCCAAAGAGCAGAGAGCGTATTCGCAAAATTGAATTTCCTCCAGGAAAATGACTTCATCATAATGTAGAGCTTTCATTTCCAGCCCAAACTTAGTCAGACTTTCACAACCCAAACTTAGTCAGACTTTCTTTAAGAATAAAGCAGAATTGCCGAGAGTCCATTTTATGGCATCGTATTTAGTAACATACTGAAGATATATCAGTATATTACATGTCCGGGTATGCATATAAAGTACACTTACTAATAGCAAGTACATATTTAATAGTAGACGGCGTCAATATAATATTTGACGTCGTTTTTTCATTGAACAACTATTATATTACAATCACCCGGATTCTCAACTCATAGGAGTCATGACTTCTAGATATACCCTATTCATGGCGTTTCACCTTGTTCTACTCAATTCTGGAAGTATCCTAGCTCAGAGAAGTTGCGGTACTAATAGATCACTTACAAATATGGCCTCAAGCCGCCGACGTACAGATTGCATTCGAACTGACCGCATTGGATCCCAATGGAAATCCCACAAATGTTACCGGCACATTCACTACAGAAACCGACTTTGACAGTGAGAATAGTAATATCAAATGGACCATCTAAATATACTCCAGCAACTTCTTAAAAAGGCAAGGATCAGGCAGGCTGCCAGGAATTATCTCCATTCTATTGAAAAGGAAAAAGGGGCTGAAAATCATCTATCTGGGGAACAGCAAATTTCAGATTATGAATTGCAGGTTCTCAGAGATAGTCTGAAAAATCGTGATGAATTAGCATCACTGCTCAATACGCTAATAGGAAAGATGGTGCTATTAGAAAGTGATTATTTGGAAGGAATCAAGTCCGTTCTCCTAAGGAAACGCCTGCAGAAAATCATCACCAAATCCAGATTGGTAAGAGAGCTAGAAGAGGCCGATACGGCAGGCCAAAAGAGTCTAAGGCACTTAATCGAGATTCGAAATCAAATCAACAGCATTATTCCCTTTGATAAAATGGGTTCCACTTATAAAGAGACCCAGGTACTAAAAAAAATTGTCCAATCGGACATGGATCTGGCCAAGAACCGTCTCCAGAAGCAACTACAATTAATTGAATCTTTCAATACTGAGCTCCAGGATGTCATTCGCATACTTCTACCCTTTGAGGATAAAATCAAATTAAAAATCAGAACACAGGAATTATCCTACATTTCAGGATATTTGACGGAAATCTCTCAATCGAAAAAACCTGAGGCTGCCAGCAAGTCAACAGAGAATGCACTCACCTGTGTCACTCAACTACTGCATGAAATAAATACTTCGAAAAGAATTCTTAAGCAAAAAATTCAACGATACAGGGACGATTTGCTGGACATCATTGACACAGTAGTGATTGATCACTAATTGATTACTAGTCTAATTCACCCTCTTCTCCTCCATATACTACATGCTCAGGATTCGCTCCTGACAACAGATAGGCAAACAAGTCTAAGATCTCCTCATCATTCAACCGATTTAGGAGCCCGGGAGGCATGGGTGAAACCGGAGACAAACCACGCTCACTGATATCACTTACGTTTATCTCTTCTTTTACCAAGCTACTGTAAGGATTAGGAAGAATAACCACTTTATCATCGTCTTCCGTGAAGATTTTTCCCGCTCTCTTGGTCCCATCTTTCAAGGTAAATAATGTAAAGGCGTACTGGTCCGAGATTTCATCATTGGGACTTAGCACTGCATTGACAATTTCACCCCGGTCAAATCGCGTATAAAGTTGCGTCAGATCTGGACCACTATTTCCACCCTCTCCTTTCATACGATGACAGCTGCCACACAATGCAGCAGCAAACATGCGTTCACCCCGTTCGATATCCCCTTCATACGTTCGAATGCCTCTAAGTATCCGATTGATATCATACATATTATACTGAGATCCCGGTCCTTCAGGCTGCGGTAAATTTGCCATTTCTTCCAGAGGTGAAAACACACCGGATAGTTCATCGTATTTCTGGCGATCATTTTCTGGCACCTTATCCAATGTTGCTAGACGAATATTTTCCATAAATGCCTTAAAACTTCTTCCTCCCTTTGCACTCATCACATCATAATACCATTGAAAATACGTCTCATAATACTCAGGGGTCCAGCCGGCTTCCACATGGCTAAGTAGCTGTGCATAACTTATCGCACGTGCTGGCGGCATATTGCTTCGTACTGCCTGGACATCACCACCGTATTCTTCATGACGGCTACTTATGTCTTCCGATATCATTACGACATCCAATCCTTCTTTCTCTTCAGTAGCTTGCACCAGTAAATCAATGGCCACACCCGTTGCCTCTGGTACTTTCAGATACACAAGGATTTCACCGATTTCGCGATTCATTGCCTTATCGTCGGTTGGGAAATACGGCATGAGAAGATCTATAATGACTTTTCGATCGGCGTCGTTGGGCATGCCCATTCTGCAAAGTAATACTTCAATGGCCCGGATAAAATCCAACTTGTCAGCACGGTCCAGATCGTCGAAATCTATCTCTTTAGTCTTCGAAATAATTCTACTTAAAAGGACAGGATCAGGATCTGCAGATCTTGCCAGAGCAAGCGTCAGTGGAATAAGTTTTGATGTCTTCTTTTCTATGAAATACTGAGATTGCCATCTATCGACAGGTTGAGTCTCCAATGCAACACGAGCGGCAAAGCGTACAAATCGATCGGGATGATCAAGGTAGGGCCAACTGGCAGTGACAGCGCCGGGTTGTGGCCCGGTATGCAGTCGCTCCAATGTATGACGCAAAGTTCGCAAAGAATCAGACTCAGCATTTCCTACCAAAGGTGCGGGATCAGTATTTTCACTTCCCACATATCGCAGTCGGTATACTCTCGAATCAAGTCGTCGCCCGCCTATGGTAAAGTACATGTGTCCTTCACTACCGGCTATTATATCTGCAATGGGAAGAGGTACACCATATAAAAATTGCTCCAAAGATCCTTTGTATGTGCTACCATCCTCTTCAAGGTCTACAAAATACATCGTACCAAAACTCCAATCGGCAGCAAAGAGACCATTTTGATATTTCTGTGGAAATTTAAGTGCATCACCAAATAACAAGCCGGTGGGAGATCCCTGTCCCAGTTCAACAACCGGTGGCAGGGCATCCGGATAGTACTTGGGCCATTTGCCGGTTCCTCGCCTCCATCCAAACTCACTTCCTGATGTGGCATGACAAATCCGAATAGGCCGGTACCAGGGCATCCCAAAGTCCCATTCCATATCTGAGTCAAATACAAATAACTCGCCCTCACGATTAAAGGCAAGATCAAATGGATTGCGATATCCTGTAGAGTAAAGCTGCCAATTTCCATCCTCCGTCATCTTCGCTACCCAACCGCCCGGAGGATCAATTTCTGTTGCGTGTCCTCTCGCATCGGGATAGGGCATGAGGAGATTGTCATCAGCCCAGTGGTTGGGGACCAACGAATTCTCAACCACATCTTCTGGAATCAAAGTGCTGTTGCCTGCGATAAAATATAAGGTACCCTGGGGATCTATTTTAAAACTGTGTGGACCGTGCTCTCCTGATCCTTCCAGCTTCATAAGCATTTCCTTGGTATCAAGGTCTCCATCACCATCCTGGTCAGAAAGGCGATAAACACCACTCCCCGTTTCGATGGTATCCTGCCAGTGTCGATTGACAGCCACATATAAGGCATCCTCATACCAGAGCATTCCATGGGCATGGCCAATATCCAGTGCCACGCGGTGTATGTCAGTAGAGTCCAACGTCTCGCCTATTGCCGGCTTCTCAAAATAGTACATACCTCCAAACTGAGCAGAGGCATAGATTCGATTGCCGGGAGCCTCGGCAAGAGCCACCCAATTACCCATTTCGTATTCACTGGGGTGAAAAAGTTCCTCTAATTCGAATCCCTCCGGAACGTGAATGTCAATTTCATCTCCCTCTTCTGATACTACTTCAGACTCTGTACAGGAAATAAAAAAAATAACGAAAGCACTTAGCACTAGATATGAAAAAGCTGTACATCTCACCATACTGTTAAAATAGCATTTATCAGAATGATAAAGAACGATATCGAACGAAACTGTCTTCAATGCAATTATTTTATCAGCATGGCATAAGGATTGAGTTTAAAACCGAACGATACTCGTCTCACAAGTAATTGCAATTGATCTAGGCTTCTTGACTGCAGCGCTGCGCGAATGACTTGCTTACCGGCTCACTTCTAACCGTATAAGTCTTGACAGTTGTACTAATATTTTAACATTCTCAGTGGGTTTGGTATATTGATTCTAAACAATGACCATATGAAATATATCTGCCTCCTGGTTTTTCTGACTCTTGTGGCCTGTCAAACCACGCCTACCGAATCTACCGAGGACAAAGCGCCCAATATCCTCTTCATCATGACGGATGATCATGCGAAACAAGCAATCAGTGCTTATGGAAGTAATCTGATCAATACTCCTAATATCGACCGTATTGCCAGTGAGGGCATGTTGTTTACTAATAGTTTTGTGACTAACTCGATATGCGCTCCCAGTCGGGCCACTTTACTGACTGGAAAATTCAGTCATTTAAACGGCCTGCGGGACAACCGGGATGAATTTGACGGGAGTCAGCTGACATTTCCCAAGCTTCTACAGGAGGCCGGATACCAAACCGGATTAATCGGCAAGTGGCATTTAAAAACAAAACCAACAGGTTTCGACTATTGGCAAGTACTGCTGGGTCAGGGAGAATATTATCAACCACGGTTTGCCACAGATACAGATACTTCAATCATTGAAGGATATACGACGACAGTAATTACTGATCTTGCTTTAGAATATCTGGAAGGCAGGGATACTACTAAGCCATTTTGTCTGCTCTACCACCACAAGGCACCACATCGCAACTGGATGCCCGATGTAGATGACCTGGATCTATTTAATGAGGACCTCCCTGAACCCGAGACACTCTTCGATGACTATGAGGGTCGGCCTGCTGCCCGAGAGGCGGATATGCGCATCGCCGATATGTACCTCTCCACTGATATGAAATTGCATAAAGACTCGTACCCTGGTAGCGATAACAATTCCGGAGGTGCAGGTCTAGGCACGGTTGTGGACAGGGAAGGAAATTGGGAGCGAATCTATAATCGACTTACCCCTGCTCAAAAGGAGAAGTGGGATGCTCATTACGATCCTATCAATGCAGACTTCAAAGCAAATCCACGGACCGGTGAAGAACTTGTACGATGGAAGTATCAGCGATATATGAAGGACTATCTACGATGTGTAAAGTCTGTTGATGACAACATCGGACGGGTTTTGGACTACCTGGAGGAAAATGGCCTGGCTGAAAATACGATAGTAGTATATACTTCAGACCAGGGTTTCTATTTGGGTGAACACGGATGGTATGATAAGCGATTTATTTATGAAGAGAGTCTGGGGATGCCGCTGATGGTGCGCTATCCTACCGGTATCAAAGCAGGCCAGGTATCAGATGCATTAGTCCAAAACCTTGATTTTGCTCCCACATTTCTGGACTACGCCGGGGTGAGTAAGCCCGATGAAATGCAGGGAGAAAGCATGAAAGAAATCATGGCAACCGGTCAGGATTCGACATGGCGAGACGCGGTATACTATCATTACTATGAATACCCGCACGGTTGGCATATGGTCAAGCAACATTATGGAATCCGAACCGACCGATACAAGTTAGCGCATTTTTACAATGACATCGATCACTGGGAGCTTTTTGATCTGGAAGAAGATCCTCAGGAGCTTCACAACCTTTATGGTACTCCGCAGATGGAAAAAATACAGGTCGAGCTACATTCTAAATTGGCCGACCTACGAGAAAAATATCAGGTGCCGGAATCAGGAGACTAAGCAAAAAGCACTTACCACTCGGCCAGAAAATCTTGAGCTCGTCGTGCATAGTAACCGTCCGTTTCTGCAAGCTTGGTTAGTACCTTTCTGGCTTCATCCTCATGTCCTAGCTGGAAATGACTGAGGCCTAAATACCAATCGACGGCACTGTTGAGACTTCCGGCAGTGCCCTGAAGATTCTCAAGTATTTGCGCGGACCTGGTTTGATTTCCTTCAGCCATGTAGCAAATAGCCGTGTAAAAAGTAACCTCTGTTGACTTGGGTTCAATACGGTCAAACAGGGATAATGCCTCTTCATATTCTGACCTTTTATAGGCGCTGATTGCCTGGTCCAGAGTAGTGCCGGATTCATTATTCCTGGTGATAATATTTTCAGGTGGTATTTCGAAATAGGCGCTATAAAGATTTTTCGAGTCCGAAGTATTTAATAAGAAAAACACTACCATCAATCCAGCAACGGCAGCAGCCACCATCAGCAACTTTTGGAACGGCACTATTTTCTTGACTTTCTTCTCCTCCAAGATCATCACCGATGCCAGTGTCTCATTAAATTTGTTTGCGTCACCCTTAAGTGCTATGGACATATCCCGCACTATTTCGACTTTGGATGCGAAAGCCCGGTCAGACTCCATTCTTTCTTCTACGGCCACCACCTCACTCTTTGGTAACTCACCGCCTAAATAGGCCTCAATTATTGCTATATCTTTTTCGGTAATCATTTTTCGTATAGTTCTTGAAACGAAGGATCGGCTGAGACCAAATCGATCAATTTCTTTTGACAAATGAATTTCTTCTTCTTGGCATATGCGGGTGTAAACGAGAGCTTTTCCGCTATTTCCCTCATACTGTGACCATCAAAAAACAGATTCAAAACTTGCTGACATTCTACACCCAGATGCCCAAATCCTTTTCGCATCAACTTGTAACGCTCTGAGTTTTCAATATCCTCCACCACTTCACTTTCCATTTCAGAAATGCCTTCTAAATCGACCACTGTATTCTGTATTTTTTTTCTTCGTAATACCATAAGCCACTTATTTCTACAGACTGCAAAGAGAAAAGTCTTCAAGCTGCTTTTCCACTCCATGTCACTGACCTGCACTTTATCATAAAGCACGAGCATACCTTCTTGAAATATGTCGCGGGCATCTTCTTCTGTACCTGCATTCTTCCCAATGTAATCTCTGATCATAGGAAACCAGCTACTGTATACAAAAGCCAGGGTATTGCTATCACTCTCTCTGATCCCTTGTGTTAATTCATCATGAGTATACTGAGTTACTTTCTTCATTAACTCCAAAGTACAAATCAATGACGAATTCACTCTTTCGTATCCTCTGGACCATCTCACTCATCCCGCTATTCTTTGATTGATTGCATTTGGGTCTGAAAGGTTACCCTTTAGGTTTCAGCGAATAATGCTTTATCTTACCGGTATCAATCCGTATTTGATGTTGAACTACATCTTTCATGTCTCTTTTCTATTGTTGATCTTGCTCGCACCGCTTCATAGTCAGATTGAGGCAGATACGACCCGGGCTGCAGCACTCGTGGAGCAGGCATACCAGCTCGCGGAAGAAAACCAATACGATACTGCTTTGGCGCTCTCCACGGAAGCAGTAAGTATTTATCGGCAAGTAGCGATGCCTGAGTTATTAGGTAAAGCCCAGCTGTCCATTGTTGACTTCCTGATACGTGGTGTCCAGTATGAAGCTGCGGGTGACTCCATTCAGAAATATCAGCGAGAATTCATATCCTTACTGGGATCTGACCACATTTTGATTTCAGAACTTCACTTCTTTCAGGGGGAGTTACTGAGGAGAAATAGCCAGTTTGAAGAAGCAAGGAATGCATACAAAAAGGCACTCCAAATCCGTACTCAACAGATATCATCCGACATAATCATTGGAAAGTGCACTGCCAGATTAGGCGATGTCGCTCGAACACTGGGAGAGCACGAGGAAGCAATGGTCAGCTATATGGCTGCCATCAAGATTTTCCAGGCTCATGAAGGTCCCGAAAGTGTCCTCGCGGCACAAGTAATGTCCGATATGGCAATCCTACATCGGTTTGCAGGTGATTATGAGAAGGCGATTAAAACATATGAGGAGGCAGAGCGCATTATGCTGTTAACCCTGGATCCAGAAGATCAGTCACTTTCCTCCATACATAATGGACTAGGTATTATTCATGCACAAAATGGTAGATACCCGCAGGCTCTTACACATTTCAATAAACTACTAATCATTGATAAGAAAACGCTGGGGGATTTCCATCCCTACCTGGCATCGACGTATACTAACCTGGGGATTCTGCATGAGCTTATGGGAGATTTAAAAACAGCTCTTTCACTACATGAAGAAGCACTCGCTATCAAACGAAAATCACTGGATGAAAACAACCTTAGTCTCAGACATGATTATGCCAGTCTGGCAGTGATCAATTCGCAGTTGGGGGACTATGAAGAGTCACAGGTCTTTGCAGAAAAAGCCCTTCAGATAGAGCTTGATAATATAGGAAATAAGTCTCCTAATGTGGCAAATTCATATAATCTGGTGGCTCAGGCACTAAGCTATCAGGGACAATACATCCAGAGTATTCATCAGTGTCGCCTCGGCCTCAATGTTCTGGGTGGTCTCGGATCCACTGCACCAGAAGCTGGGCCAATATATCATAATATGGCACGCAATTTCTTGGAGCTGGAAAAGGTGGATTCTGCCGAGTGGGCTATCAACCAGGCCATCCGAATAAACACTTTAAACTTTGGCAGCAACCACCCCAACATCTCCACAAACAATATAATTCTTGCCAATATCTACGAGCAAAAAGGTCAGCTAGACCTCGTAAGTGCATTACATGAAGCTTCCCTACCTATTGCTATCGAAGCTTTTGGTGAAAATCATTCCAGCGTAGCAAACCTATATGGAGAACTTGCCTGGTTACGAGCCCGTACGGGTGCGTTTGAAGAGGCTGTCAATTTGGTGCAGAAAGGTATCAACACATTCGCACGCGATAAGGATTTGGACCTCTCAGAAATCCCCGATTTAGAAGAGATAACTGATCCCCGGACGGTAGCCCATACCCTACTGGTCAAAAGTAAAATCCTAAACTTACAGTATCAGGAAGAAGAGGACCCATTACTGTTGGCAATTTCCTATGATCATCTGATGTCCATTATTGAGCTTCTCGATCAGGTCTCAAGAACTTATAAGTCCGATATCTCTGCTGGCATACTTCGAGAGGATTTTGATCAGGTATATGAATTTTGTTTGTGGACTTGTTATGAATTATTTAGCAAAACTCAGGACCCGCAATATTTAGAGCAAGCCTTTTATACGCTCGAAAAGAGCAAGGCAAATCAACTTCTCAACGCCTTGTATCGGTCAAGGGCTGAATCTTTCTCCGGCATCCCCCACCAAGCTATTGAACGTGAGAAAGAAATCGAACGAGATCTTCGATTTTTTCAGCAGAAACTTACAGACGCCCGTCAGGCAAATTTGGAATTAGACACTATACAGCGTACGATTTTTACACTTAAAACACAGTACGATAGTCTCATTAATTCTTTCGAAAGTCAATACCCTGAGTACTATCGCTTAAAGCACAATCAGGGAATTGTCAATTTCGAAACTATTCAAAACACCCTCGACGATCAGGCAATACTGGTAGAGTATTTTATTGGAGAAGAAAATACATATACACTTTGTACTTCTTCTGATACCATACAATTTATCCGCTCATCCGCCTCCGGACTCCTGGACGAGTCCATTAATCAAATACGGATGATGATTGCCGATAGGTCTGAGGATTTAAATCAATTGCAAAATACTGCTTCGGAGTTATTCAATACCTTGTTGGGTAATATATCCGGACTCTATCGACATGAAAAAATCATCGTGGTTCCGGATAAAGCCTTGGGTTATCTGCCATTCGAGCTTCTCATGGACAAGGACCATCCTGACTATAATTATCTTATCCAGTCACACGAGGTTTCGTACATGCCCTCAGCCACTTTTCTGATCGAAGTAGGGGCTCAGGATATAAAAGCAGATAGCAAATTTTTAGCATTTGCACCCTCATTTTCACCATCAGATGCCCGGACCAACGATTTTGCCTTCGATCGACGAGGTGCCTCAGATAGTCTGGCTGAGCTGGCGGGCGCCTCTGAGGAAGTGGAAATCTTGTCCTCTCTTTTTGAAGGAGAATCACTGAAGCAGCAGGACGCCAGTGAATATGAATTTAAGCAAAAAGCGGGCAGTTATGATGTGATTCACCTGGCCACACATGCGATCATTGATGATATTAATCCCATGAAATCCCGGCTACTTTTCTCTTCCGAACAAGACAGCCTTGAAGATGGGAATCTCCATGCCTACGAACTCTTCAACCTGGATCTTTCAGCCAGCATGGCGGTCTTATCTGCCTGTAATACGGGATTTGGCAAGGTACACAAAGGTGAGGGGGTACAAAGTCTGGGTCGTGCATTTGCCTACGCGGGATGTCCCAGTATTGTGATGAGTTTATGGCCGGCTCCCGATGAGGCAACATCGGAAATAATGCAGATTTTTTATGCCGAACTCGCGGATGGATCTTCAAAAGATGCTGCTTTGCGGACGGCCAAACTTGCATTTCTTGAAAACCAACCCGATTTTCTTTTACACCCCTTTTATTGGGCAGGATTCATTGTGCAGGGGAATATAGACCCTATTTTTAAAGCACCGGTGCACATTACGACCTGGATACTCTTAGGACTAGGACTAATCCTATCTTTTCTTTTAATCAGAAAAATTCTGACATAGCAAGAAATTAATACTTTATTGGTTCTTGGTCAAACACAGTGGCTTTCGTGAATATGGAGCAAATTCATGTTGTAACGTGGGTGTAAATACTAGAATGTTTGAATATAGGCTGAGTCAAAAAATTAGACTGCAGTATTCCACTCTAGTCAGATTCATAGGTGGCGATCTACATTCTGGTCTTTGGGGAATATGGGGCACCCCTTACTTTCCTCATCGACCCCTGCACGAAAGCTGGCATAATCGCTGTATTTTCTTGGTTAAACTGTTATCCCCCCCATAAATGTGTCTGCTACAAAATTATTCTAATTCTCGCTAAATTAGTTTAGTAAGAAAAGGGTCTTTCGCTAAAGCTTCAGACCCCGAAGTAAGGACAGTACAATTTTTTTCCATTCCTGAATAAAGCATGGACGACGGTTCTCATTACCTCAAATTTCCTGGCACCTGGGACCTGGAACCCGGCACCACTTTTTACCTTTCTTTCAGGGCCACTTTGAATCCGACGTCCCACTTTATGGCTTTGCTCACTCTTCGCGACTCGACAGCAACCAAAATAGTTTAGGTTTCTGGCAAATAGCTTTCTGTCAAAGCACTCGCCCAACCCATGGGGACCAGAGCTTCAGTGTAGGTCCCATCCTGAAGGCAGGAATCTAACCCGATAAAAACCGGCTAAAATCTTTTATACACTATCCCTAATTCCTGATACCCACTGAATTTGTTAAGAGCCACTTTATTCAATCATCCGGTAGACAGGATAGCGAGAAAAGGCTTCTTCAAAGTAGTCGGAATTTTTATAAATAAAATTTAATTGTTGGAAACCATTTTCAGCGAAGGCAGAATCCTCCGCTTTCTTCTTTTGAAAAGCAATACGTAGCGCAGGATCTTCCTGCAATAAATCTTCAGCGATATCCTCAAACACATACGGAGAAAAACCCTCTTTCCGCTGAAGTATCATGTCAAAGAAATTCCATCTAAAGTACGAGTCCGGCGCCTCCGGCTCGAGTGTTTCTACTAAAAACCTACCACCCCATTGATTAGTGGGAAACACATAATCTCCTTTATGAAATAAAATAGTATCTATCACAGGTACGATTTTAAAATCCGTATGTCTAAAGTGGCCCTCGTAAGGACCTTCCAGACTTTTCACATCGACAATCTCATATCTTTCAACTATTATTTCGCGATCTACTTCCAACTGCTCATACTGAATTTTATTTCTAGTAAGTCGATCGATTACTGAATGCCATCCCTGCTGAATCACGTAAGCAGCAGGAACCTTCACCTGATGCGAGACTTCAAATACATTATAGTAGGGTATCTCCTTTGAAAAAGGCTTTGACGGATCATACTTCAGTCGATCCAGACCGGTCACCGCACTCTTCTCGACTGCACCCTCATAACCCAGAAATGTGAGCGTAGTGGCTGTATCCTTACGCACCGACCAGTCAATGGGATGATCGGTGGTTGCATTATAATGTTCCTCCTGCGACTTCATTCGAGCAGCGATCTCATCCCCATATTCATTGAGCAATTCCATGCACGTCCACAGAAATCGAGATGTGGCCTCCACCCTATCCGAAAATGGCTTAAGCATGTGTGTTTCAATCATAAATCCCAACGTATGGAATAATGTCGTATAGCCGGTCGAATATCGCGGATAGTCCATAAATTGACTAAATCCTTCGGGATCCGGTGTACGATTAAAAACATTCACATAGGGAGTGATAGGCTCTCCTTTTGCAGCCATGGCGTCTTCCAGTGCCGGGGTAAATAGCTCCTGTAAAAAGGCACCCAGCGGACCCCCTAATTTATTATGCTGAGTCGCTAAATGTGTAATATTATATTGATAATCCGCACCATTACTCACATGCGTATCAATAAATAAATGAGGACGAACCTCGTGAAAGATCTCATGAAAACTAAGGGCATTTCTGGTATCCGATTTAATAAAGTCTCGATTGAGATCGTAATTTCTCGCGTTTCCCCTAAATCCATATTCTTTGGGACCGTTTTGATTGGCCCGCGAAAATTGATTCCGATTTAAAGCACCGCCAATATTATATATGGGAATAATCGCTACCACGACATCCGTATACCCTTCCTTGGCTTGCACCAAATCCCGGGCTAGCATCATCGATGACTCGATACCGTCAGGCTCGCCGGGATGAATGCCATTATTGATCAGTAGAATTTTCTTTCCCTTTTCCCTACTGATGGAAAAATCAAAGTCCTGATCATGATCTATGATGACCAGATGCAATGGTTTACCAGCATCCGTCAAGCCCATTTCTACCATACGAATATCCTCAGAGGATTCAGCCAGTGATCGGTAGAAGTCTATGACTTCATAATAAGTTCCAGTCTCCTCACCATTTGATTGCTCAAAAGGTGTCAACCGTCTATCCTGGGCATGGCCTTCAGCCATAGATCCCAAAAGTGCCAATAATAATACACAGCGTTCACATAAGCTCATGGGTCAAAAATACGATTCGCGGAGGTTTACGAAAGTAAATTTCGATTATTCCCCAGCAAGCTGAGTCAGGGAAACACCCCCTATCTGCACATCTTTGAGCACTGCTTCCCCCTCCAGAATATGAACAATTGCCACAGTTTGTTGGGAAAGATCTGAAAAGGATTGCCGAAAAATAGTTTCTGCCTGGGGTGCTTTGGATTCCTCCATGTAGAAACGATCAAAAGGGTAGGCAATTTCGACTTCAGCACCATTCACTCCGCTGATTTTTGCCTCGAAAAAATCTACATATGCATCAGGTCGTTCAGTTTTCAATTCTGATGGATAAGAGATTCCGTCACTATCTTCATACAAGGTAATATACACGAGATCACCCACTTTCATTCCAGGTCCGTCGACAATAAAAGTTCGAGGATCAAAACTTAATACGACATATTTACCCCGCATCGGATCGTTAGGGTCAACGGGTCGCACCAGGAATCGATATTCACGGCCATTTTCCATTATTTTTTCCTTGTCCCAAATCATTTTACCAGGCACTATCCACTGTGCCAAGCAAAGCACCGCAAATAATATCGCTACAGTTTTCCTATTCATGTGCTTTATGCTTGATCATATAATAATTAGCGCCGAAAAACGCCATTCCCATGATAACAAATACCAGTCCCCTCAGGACGAAACTTATTTCGCCATCAAAAAAGCGACTTAACACCACTGCCATAATGATCAGGAAACCCAGATTCATCTTTGATAATCTCCCGGTCCTGGCACCTTCTCGTAAATAAAACACTCCTAAAAGCATCATGGCCAAATTCGCAACCACCTGTGCTGCTGTAGGGAAGTATCTGCCAAAGACAAAAAGCACTAAAAATGAACAACCCAATATGATCCAATGACTTGTTTTCGAGAGATTCTTTAGCACCAGGGAAGTGATGACCGACAACGCTAAAAGTGAGAGGGTCAACATAAACTCCCTTCCGGAAAAGAAACGCTGCATCTCACCTACCTCGTTCCAAAAAAAATCAAACGTGGATAGAAGCAGAATAATAAACACACCTGCAAACCCCAGTACCTTATATCCATTCTTGAACAGATTTTTTCCCTGTACCTTTTCCGCCATAACCAACCATATCACAGAAAGACCCATATATGCCGGAAATAGCCAAAATCCATGCTCCGATCCAAATACACCCAGTGTTATTGACACCGAACCAGGAAAAAACCAATGATGAAATATGGTGAAATTGGACTTCGGATAGTCTTTAATTAGTTTCCAATAGTAAGGAAGCACCATCAGCATAATCCCCCAATATGCGTACGGCAGGTGACCCCTACGGTGATCATATCCCACGTCTACTCCGTAGTAAGTGATGCCAAGAATCACTAATAATGAGGCCATCGATGACTGTGCGATATAGACAAGGGGAGCACTCAGCAAAACCCATGTCATCATGAAAGTGCTAATGGTACCCGGAATATTGTATATCTGACTTATCATAGCCAGGCACGCACCAACCGACAAAATAAGCAAGACCACCGTTGACTCAATCATAGCACGTTGATGAGGTCTTTTCCATAAGGTATGCCCCACCAGTCCTTGCGATATAATGACCGGCACAAAGGCAATAATGGTCTTGACGACGCTCGACAAATGGTCCCAATTGTGTGCAACCAGAAGAATAATACCCAGCCCCACGAGAAGTGCTCCCAGAATTCCAAAGGCGATCAGAATCCGGTTAGGTCGTTGGGATTGCTTTTCCTGGAAATATGCATGAATTTCAGCCGCTTTATCGTGCGAAATGATACCCGCTGAAACTAATTCCTCCAACTCTTCTTTTCTAAGCATCTGCAATTATTAAAAATCACAATTAGATAAATCTTACATCTGGTCAATCACTTCGCAAACCTTGTCTAGTTCGTCTTCAATATTAAAATAATGTGGCGAAAATCGAATCGCCCAGGACGTGCCTTTTTTTCGAAAATCAAGCAATCCCCATTCCAATGTACTGACACTATAATAAATGTTAGCTTCCGTAAGGACAGCTTCCATTTTTTCTCTTGATGGTCCCTCCTTAATAAGCGTGATAATATTGCAGGTATTCGACCCGCGATCAAGAAGTCTCACCCGTGAAATGGACTTTAGCCCATCTAGAAACCTGTGCTGTAACCGTGCATTTCGAGATGCAATATTTTTAATGCCCAAACTATTTACATACGAAACGGCTTTTGTCAATCCAGCCTGTAAAGCATAAGATCGCTCCCAGCTTTCAAACCGGACAGCACCTTCTACCAGCTGAAAGTCATCCCGTTCCTTCCAAATAGCTCCATTTGCATCCAGTAGATAGGGGTACATCTTACCTTCCAGCATTTGATCAGAAACATACAAAAAGCCGGTACCTCGAGGACCACGGAGGAACTTCCGACCTGTGGCACTGAGGAAGTCGCATTTGATCTCACTTACATCCACATTTATTTGACCCACAGACTGACATGCATCTACCAGGTATGGAATATCATACTTACTACATATCGATCCTATAGCCACTACATCCTGAATCAAGCCAGAATTAGTAGGAACATGGGTGATCGCTACTAATTTCACGCGGTTCAAGGAGATTAATTCCTCAGCATGACGAGTGTCCAGATCTCCAGAGAGGTCGGTGTCGATTGTCTTCACCTCGACTCCAAAGTGCTTCTGTAAAGAGATAAATTGTATCCAGTTGGAAGCATAGTCATCTTCGGTTGTGACCAGGATATCTCCCTCCTTAAACGAAAATGACATCAGTGCCTTTGTATAGGCATCCGTAGCACTGTGTGCAAATGCGATATTTCTCGGCTGCGTCCCAATTAACTCAGCCACTTCATGATAAAATGCCTGGTTCAATGATCTGACATTGGCGGCCGCGGCATAACCTCCTACTTGATTTTCTCGCTCTAAATATGCTATTACCTCTTCCGAAACGAACCTCGGCATCAAAGAGGCTCCGGCACTATTGAGAAAGCATTTGCCCTTACAACCAGGCGTATCATTTCGTATGGATTCGATATCAAGCATAGTGATCCGTAATGTAGCACTTCATGTGCAGTAATAGGACCAAGATAGCTGATTACTCCAAAATTAAATCGAGTCCTAAATATCTCCGATTACTCTTCAGTACATCCGTCCTGCAGGACTTCAACCAGTCCACCTAACTGAACTGTCGACTCATCAACCAGCACCTCGGGAGCATCCAGCGTGACCTGAGCCGTATTCAAAATCTCCATACCCGAACCGAGCTGGATGGACTGCTGGGCCTGGTAGGTGCCATTCAAGGGCGTGTACAATACATTGTCCAGGGTAAGGGTCTGTGGACAACCGGCATAGGGATTTTCATAGGGTCCTATGTCTTTCAATCCATTCATCCGATTATTCCCGTCCAGATCTTCATTGGTTTCTAGTCCAAGTAATCTTCCCCCATTAATGCCTGGTGAATTTTGTCTCAATCTAAGATTACGTCCTCCGACAGGAGGTGTGAAACTGCCCAGGTTTAAAAATTGAGGATCCAAATCAATGGTGGTAACCTGACTTACTCCAGCCGGCAGACTTAAGAAGCCATCTGGTGAATCGTCATCAAAAATGCAATGGTCTAATAAGATGGGAGCTGTATTGTCATCTATGATTTCATCCTGATTTCTCCAGAATATGGAATTGAGTGCTTGTATATCTCCGGGAGTTGTACCATCATTAAAGATCGCACCCCCATTGAATGTGGGCATGGGTTGATCATCATCGGCTTCATTGTAGATAAATGCACAATTACTAAAAAGTGGGTAGCCTTCTCCCCCATGATAAAATCCACCTCCCTGGCCTCCTTTGTTATCCTGAATAATACAATTCTGAAACCATGGATCACCATAAGAATTATGAACACCTCCTCCTCCGAACACGGCTGTATCATTGGATATCATACTATTTATAAAAGAAGCCTGTGCATTTTGATGATAGATGCCACCCCCAAAGGCTGCAAAATTATGAGATACATTTAGGTTCCTTAGGATTGGATCAATGTCGCCAAATTGTATATTTCCTCTGATGTATATTCCGCCACCAGAGCTGCTCGCTTGTTGAGGTCCTATAGCCCGTCCATGCATAACTTGAAATCCATCAACGATGCATGCATCGGTAATATCACCAATGTCAGGACTCAAAGTCATGACATGATAGCTATTATCCAAACTGGAGTTGGTCATTCCAATATTTCCACTTAACACGACTTCATTTGACCGCCAATCTCTCTCAGACAACATGCTTTCAGTGCCTTGGAATCCTCCATATAGCTCAACATCTTTGGGAATATAGAAGGTTCTTAGTCGCTCATCACTGAGTCCATATTTGAAAGTTGGCAAATAAGTGCCCTCAGCTACCCAGACAGCTAGAACAGAACCGGTGTCGCAGTTGCAGGCATGATCGATACCCTCTTGAATATTTTGAAAGGCATCATTCCATGAAATTCCTAACTCCTCGCCCGTTGCATCTATGTCGACATAAATCGGGTCATTATTCAATGGGCAATGGCTTTCATAAGGCCCCATATCTACGGTCCCTTGTATAATTCGGGGTTTGCCGTCCAGATCATTGACAATATTCAATCCAATATCATTATTGTCTCCACCATTGATTGCCGGAGACCCTGGTAGTAACCGGAGATCTAAATTGGTCTCATCCCTGAAATTTGGATTCAAGTCTGTGACTGGACCATTAGCAACTACTCCGGTGGGATAAACTAAAATACTATTCGCGTTTCCATCATCATAAATACTGTGATCAAGGTCCACGGTAGCGCCATTTTCGTTGGAAATTTGACTTTGATTGTTCCATAAAATGGAGTTAAGAAACCTGGTTCCACAGGTGCCCCCAGTTTGACGATTATTGATAGCCCCATCGTTCATATTAGCGGTATTGCCAAAAATGGTTGTATTACGAAAGATGGGAAAACAAAATCCATTTTGGGATTCACTGGCTATGGCTCCACCTTCATTGGCCATATTGAGATCGAATATGCAATTGGAGAATTCTGGTGCGCAGGTACCTGATTGATCCACATACAGGAAAATCCCACCACCATAATTAGCCGTTGAATTATTTCTAAATTGCGCATTATTGATACGGGAGGTGATGGATCCATTATCGGCTTGTAAATATAGGCCTCCACCATCCTTGAACGCTTCATTGGAGTCTATTCTGCAATGCGTTATATTCGGGCTACAATTTCCATTGGCTGCATCAAAATAAATTGCACCGCCGTAAGTAGCGCTATTATGAGCAATAGATAATTGATGGAGCATGGGTCTACAACTGTTGGTTCGACCATCCAAATAGAGTCCCCCACCTCCCGAATGTAATCCGGTGTTTTCATTGGCATTTCCATCCTTAATATAGAATCCATCCAAAATGCAACTGCTGTTAATTATCCCCGAAGATGCGTCAATAAAGACGACGTGGTAACTATTGTCTGATTTAATATTGGCCATCCCGATATCACCACTTAAAACGGTAGAATTGATCTCCCAGTCTCTTTCAGAAAGCATAGTTTCTGTACCCGAAAAACCACCATAGAGTGCAATGTTCTTATTAATATGAAAAATAGTTTCACGAATGTCTGCAGTTCCCGAATTATCAAAATCCATTTTGATGGTGGGCTTATAGATTCCTGTTGCTACCCATATCTGATCTCCTGCTGAAGCAGCGTCAATCATATCTTGTAAATTATCACTGGCATTAATCCAGGAAGATCCATCCATGGAACCTCCACCAGTCGGAGTGACAAAGTAAGTGGTCTGACCGTAACTTACCAGACAGCAAGCGGATAAAATTGGGATTAACAGTATTTTAAAAAAGGCGTCTAAATGACTCATTTGGGAGTTTTTTTATTCAGTGATAAATTCTATTCAAGACAGCCGTTTTGCAGGATGGTCAACTGGGCGCCTAATGCCGTTGATGATTCATTTAAAAAGACCTGTGGAGCATTGAATGTAACATTTTTTAAATTGCCAATCTCCAGTCCTCCGCCTAAAGTGATGGATTGCTGAGCCGTATAAACGCCATCGAGCGGCCCGTAATTAAGATTCATAAAAGTCAGGTGCTTCGGACATCCAGTGATTGGGTTTTCAAAAGCACCCATA
Source organism: Saprospiraceae bacterium (assembly GCA_050298535.1). Taxonomy (GTDB): domain Bacteria; phylum Bacteroidota; class Bacteroidia; order Chitinophagales; family Saprospiraceae; genus JABDMH01. The sequence continues at coordinate 80,024 of JBNKUI010000063.1, read as the reverse complement.
TCAATTCGTCCATTAATACGGCTTTGACCGTCCAAATCTACTATAGGAAGATTCAATCCACTGGTATCCGGCAGGCCAATATTAATGCCCGGGGAAGTGCTGTTAAGCCGATAATTGCCCGTAGCCATGTCCACAAACTGTGGTTGTAAATCCACATTACCGCCTCCATCAGATACACCGGTCGGATAGATGACATTTCCATCGGAGGTACCATCATCCAAGATGGAGTGGTTTAAAGTCACCTGTGTACTATTTATGTTGAGGAATTCATCGGAAGCATTCCAAAATATAGTGTTCAGAAATTCGGTTTGCGCCTCCACATGATTGGGGCCATATCCGACAAAAGCGGCTACCGGTGAGGTATGGCCTGCAATGGTAGAGTTAATTATCTTAGGAGAAGAAATCCCGGATTGACTGTTATTAAATATAGCAGAACCTGAATTACTTGCGCTGTTTTTAGTCATCAATACTCCAATAAGTGTAGGAGAGCTTGTACCGTTAAAACCATAATTATAAATGCCTCCTCCTTGAAAAGAATTGTTTTCTAAGAATTGGGAGTTAATAATACATGGATTGCTATTACCTCCTTCTGATCCATCACAAAAGATCCCTCCACCTAAATAACCATAGTTAGATTTAAATTGACAATTACGAATCGTGAGATTCGCCTGGCTAGTGTCCCCACTACCATCTAAATAGATCCCTCCACCAGTATTATGTGGATACCCACCATCGGAATTTCCGTTCATAATGATAATGCCATCCAATATTCCGTTTTTGGTAAGTTTTCTTCCAGTTGAGCCATCATAGCATAAGACATGGAACGCATTATCGACGGAAGTAGCCATACTACCCAGATTGCCATCCAGGATGGTCGGAAATAATTCGCAATCCCGATCATTTAAATTCGATTCATTTCCCTGGAATCCACCAAATAACTGGATATCCCTGGCGATATAATACATTTGCTCGCGACTTTCTAAGGTTCCATTGCTATTGATATCGAAAATAGTATTTGGCTTATAAGTACCCTTTGCAATCCAAATTTGATCATCCGTTTTCGCAATGTTTATGGCTTCCTGAATATCTTGAAAGGCTGAGCTCCAGCTTGATCCATCTCCGCTTGTTATCATGGCCGAGTCGACATACCAGATCTGGGGTTGTGTTTCTAATTCTCCCACGACAAATGTCCAGCTAACAGATTCGCCCAGATTGCCATAAGGATCTTTTATATTTTGAACCATTACTTCATAATTGGCAGCTGACAAACCACTCAAATTAATAGAAGGTGTAATGGTAATTCCATTTTCAAAGCAATCTAGGGTTATCGGAATAAGATCACCGGTATTTGTGTTATGCAGTAAAACTTCCAGCATACCACATTGAATATCTTCGGTGAACGTCGCTGAGATCTCATCCAGGGAGGGATCAAATAGACCATCCAGAGGTGTGGGGGTTCCAAATAAGGAGGGCCCTTCACGGTCAATAGTGCCCCTTTTACGTTCTGAAAAGGTAGAACCTTCCGCACAATTCAATTTAAGTCTTATATCGTATATCCCGTCTTCTAGATTTTGAATATTCCAGGGTACAATGGTACCAATGTTACTTCCGGATGGGCTATTATTATTCAAGTCTTCCGGTGACAGGACCAGACCAATATTCCATGAATTGTTATTGGCCATTTTGTACTGAAGTATCACTTGGTTTAAAAACTGTTTGTCATAATCTTTAATATGGACATCTAATTGGTTTTGATCCTGTTGTGTAATCAACCAATCTTCGTTAGGTTCAAAAATGCTTACCTCACTACAAGGGCTATTGAAGAATACAGAGAGCTTAGCCGAGGCGAGTTGACCTGCAGCATCAGCCAGGCTAGCCGCCGAGTAACATGCTGGATACAACAAAAACTCGATGCCTTCATAACTAAATATCTGGGAGGCTGGTACTTTATCTATGGTAATCGTAACTTGTTGGGGATTATCCTTGGGGATATCATATTCTTCGGACCCCTGTGAAATTCCTCCAATACGAACGATAGCACCATCTGGATTGCTTCCACTATTAAGTTCCAGCCGATATTTACGAGTATCCGTATTCGTGTTTTCTGATTGTCCGTTATGGAATAAATTTAAAGTGAATACTGCTGTAGTATTGGCATCCAACCCAGTCTGGACAGGATTTTGAATAACAATATTCGGATCATCAATAGGCAGGCTCCCGGCTTCATATGGGCAGGAAGTTTCAGAGCCAAAAGTTTTAAATATGGGGGTTTGATAAACGGGGTCAACAAACACGTCAACCGAAAAAACATCGTTGATATCATCATCATCAATGACATAACCTATCTCCACTTCATTGGTTAAAGTTGTTGTTTGAGATTCACCAGTTTCCATTCGAAAATTCGTCATTACTCCTCCTGAAAAACCAGCTCCGGCTACCTTTATGCCTGCCTCTGCAGCTACCCCGGCATCGATTTCCAATGAAAACTCCACGTTTCTTGTCTGGGTAGCACGAGCTATGGTAGACTCTGCAATCCCTCCAGCACCTCCATTAAAGCTGTAATTATGAGAGGTCCCATAAGAGGTTGCCTGCTCTTTTAATTCTTCATTAAGTGCTAGCACTTGCTGCCACAATTTAATTTGGCCCAGATAATAGGCACTGGAATCCGGATTAGGTGAATTATCAGCAAGTAGCTTCAGGTTGGGTATAACGGATACCCTAATATGATCTCTGGTATATACGTAAGTAGTGCTGGGTAGATAGCCATCAGAGGCAATCACCAAGTTGACATCTTCTATAATACGGCAGTTGTCTGCGTCAAATTTAATGATGTCGGCAGCTGCGTAGGAAAGGTTCATTGCGGCACCGATAAATACATCACCCTTCTCACCAATAACATTTTCTGCATCGGATGTGCTGAAGGCGGAAGTGCTGGTTATTGAGGTCAATAACTCTTCAGTATTTAATATAGACTGGGAAGCTTCTAATGAAGCGGTCAGTTCCGCAGTCACTTTAAATTCAGTGATAAAACCAATGCCAGTTGAGAATTTGCTTCCAACACTGACGGTTGCCCAGGAATTATTCGTTGTACTTTCCCTGGTGTAAAAGCGATTACTGGTGACCATTGTTTGAGCAGTTTGAATATGACTATAACTCAGATCACCGGGTGGATCTCTTAAAATCATCACCGGTATTTGGGGCGTAACGGTGGCAAATGTTGATTCTCGAGCGCGGGCACCCAATACGATCAAATCTAGTTGCTGGGAAACTGAATTGTTGCCTTCCGACCCATCTGATTCCAGGTTTTTAGCCACAAATTGTATATTCTTAGTGAAATCCGGTGTAATATTAGGACTTCCGGGTATCATCACATAGGAGGCCATGCCCATTGAAATCGGCACTTTTATCGTACTGTCGCCTCTATCGCTGACAAAGTCGGAAATAATTAACACGCCAGTGTCCAAGGGACAGGAGCCGAGAGCGCCTTCATATACCTCTATATTTAAGGTGTATTTCATAGTCTGATCGACCAGTGGATTTCCCAGGCAGGAAACTTCAGGCAATCCATTTATGGTCATGGTTAAGGGCGGCCGATAAATGAAATCAACCGTCTGATCCGCACCAAATAGGTCAACCGTAGGTGAATTGTTGAAATAATTATTTACAACCTCTCTACTGTACGTACCTCCATCTTGGGCCTCAAATCCTATATTGTATAAATTGGCAGGAAGATCAATTTCGTAATAACCATTTTCACCGGTAGTTATGTCAGGAACGGATGAACCATCACCGGTCTTCAGACAAAGATCCGTAGATATAAAGCTTAATTTGGCAGACCCTATTGGATTCCCGCATCCATCCGTGTAGACACCAGAAATTTTATAGGTTTGTGTATTTTGAAAATCAACTCCGGTAGTATATTGATCAATGAATAGCGTTTGTTCTATCGGGTCGAAAGTATGTCCTTTAAAAATGGGCTTTAAAGTATGATTACCGGAATAAGGGATGTCAATTTCATAGGCTCCGTTCGAACTAGTTGATACAGTTTCCCCATTTGTCATCAAGAGAATGCTCACCGTATCCATGGGGCAGGTATTCCCACCAAAAGTTTGAAATACCTGACCACTCAATTCAAAAGATGAGACATCCTGAAAATGAACACTTAAGCGTTGTTTAATCCCAGTGGCGCTCAGTTTGAAATTCCTGTCAGTGGGACTAAATATATGAGCTCCTCCCGGTGGAGGATCCGATTTACTGGGTGTGATAGTGAAATCCGCTTCGGTTGAGCCATAATAGATACCCTGGATCTCATATTCACCCTCACTATTCGTAGTATCTATATAAGTGTCTTGTACTAGATTATGTCCATCTACTCCTGTCCCATCTCGCACGATAGTGATGATGACATCTTCTATGGGTGAACCGGTTCCATTGAGTCCTGTGGTTACTTTTCCGGCGAAAGCGCCGTCTGCTCCAATGACCTGAATCTGAATGACATTAGAAGCTTGGCGTTTCCCACATCCATTGACAGCTATCCTGCGGTACCAGTGCGTTTCAGATAGCACCCCAGGGTCATATGCTTCGCAAGAGGTGCATGGGGCATTCAGATCGCTCCAACTTCCACTGATGGTTGAATCCTGCCAAATATATTCCACTGATCCTGCTATATTCAAATCGGCGGGAGGATCTCCCACACCATCATCGGTCATATTAGTGGAATAGAATTTGCCCGGATCGATTCCAGGAGGAATTGAGTAACTACCACTCTGCTGATCATTTGGATTTTCATCAACATATAACCGAATGGATCCAGGACTTACCGTGGAAGGTATGGTTGTAAAAGTTATTGTATTCGACCAATTGCTAAAAGTACTGCAGGTGAGTGCCCGTCTTCTAAAAGAAACATTTTCGCTACCGATTTCTAAATTTATTTGGTTGTTAAAGTTTGCCTCAGTTTCATTTGATATAACCTCCCAATCTGCATTACCAACCTGCATTTGCCATTGATAACTATCTGGTGATGTTGAGTTATCATCCAGCACGGCATCAGTTCCTGTAATCATAGGGATGACCGATTCAGGACAAATATTTGAACTACCGACAGAAATAGATCCTATATCTTTATAGCCAATGGCTTTGCTACTTAATTTGAGGTTAAATTCGCCAGTAGAATTATTAATGGCATTAACTACGACAAAGTAATTGCCTTCGCACAGATATTCGTCTAATATATTTGTCGAAGAACCTATCAAGTCTCTGTCCTGATCCAGTAGATACATGGTAAAAGCTGATGGATTTGTATTGGTTATACTTACTTTAACGCCGGAACTAGGTACGGTAAATTTGTACCAAACATCCCTTCCGGGTTGGATGTAAGTATCCCCGTAACTTAAATGAGGTGATGCATTAACGGTATTTATATTAGTTAAAACAGTAAAATTGGGTGTCACCTTAATGGAGTTGGTATGAGCTTTTGCTCCGTTTATTGCCAGCGTTCCAAAATCCAAGGGCTTTTGGTCATTATCTCCATAGTGATATCTCCAGGCTGTCTGGAACTTGATACTGGTGACGGTGGAATTACCTAATCTGTCAGTAGCGCTCAGTGATCGCTCCAACCATTTATTTGGTGAACCGGTAGCTCCATAAAGGCCTCTGCCTCTCTGACGCCCGTCGTCTCCGCTTTCTGCAGTACATCTTGGAGCGTCATCATTTTCCCAGAATTGGTATTCCAAATCGAAGAATTCGGTTCCGCTAGCCGTACCCACAGTTCCGATATCAGAATGAACAGAGGAAATAACAGATAGATTGGTAAATGGAGGATCTGTATTTTCATCAATACAGTGCCCCGGAAGGCTCTGATTAGGCTCTCCATCCCAAAGCATAAGCCAGTCGGCCTTACCATTCATATCTTCTGTTGTCTCAACCAGAAGAGTAGTCTCATCGTTATTACCCAGGTCGTGATCTGTATTTACAGACCAGTTCGAAACAATTACCTGAAAGTTCTTTTTACTTTCCGTCTCTGTCGTTAGCTGGGCCTGTATCTTTAATACAGATAAAGGCAATAACAATATTACGACTAAAAATTGCTTTGAATGAATTAATCTAAAAGGATTATTGCATTTCAAACTAGTAGAAAGACTTAGATTATTTTTCATAATTGTGATAGAGTTATAATGATTCAGAGCTATATTTCAATAAATTCAATTCAAAGCCACGTCGGACTAAACCAGCTACATTCCGAGCCCCGACCTTAGTGAGTAAAGATTTGCGATGTGTTTTGACGGTGTCTCCACTGATGTGCAATTTCTGGGCAATCTCAGTAGTCGTGTATTCCTGTGCAATTAAATACAGTACTTGTTTTTCACGAGGAGAAATCATGCGTTTTCGATTTTGGTTTTAATACTAGTTGAGCATAGTGGCTGATCCATCGATCATAACCTACCAGCGGTATATCCTTAGCATAGATCAGCGCATCCTTGAATAATTTCTTTTGATGAGAAATTCCTTTTTGTTCCTCATTGTAAAATCCTTTGCACATGGCCATGAGTGATTGTTCTAGCATTTCGTATTGAAATGCAGAAAGATTCATGGATGAGGAAAGGATGTCGAGAGGTAGCAAGAATGAGAATCCATGGGAGTTTCGCGAGGCATTATCCAGAGCATCATCTTCGATTCTTGAGGATATGCCCCGGAAAAAGCTTTGTAAAGCCATCCTTTGGTAAAATCTCTTCCAGAAAAAATGGTCAAGGTCAAAGAGCGCTCCACAGATTCTTTGACACTCAACCATCAGAGACTGGGATATTATATGGAGGTTTTGGTTTTTTGAGGTACTCCTTAGGTATAAGGAATAAAAAGAGACACTAAACGCACAACACAGGCATAGAGATTTCCATAGAACCTTGTCATCAACACCATGTTGAGGAAAGCACTCCAGCGGTGGATGCACGAGAATAGGCGACAGTTGATTTGAAAAAGTCAGCATCAAATCTTTAAACAAATCGTCTATAGGAGACCTTTGCAAATAGATGATGAAATCGCTGAAGATTTGGTCCTGTGTCGGAAATGTTATGTTTACCCCTGGGATCACCCAAACTGTGTTGTTTCACCCAAGATGCAAAGCGGACTATCGCCTTTAGTCCAGTCATGTTTCTGAAAGGGGAAATATCGTTTTTTGAGGTGCAGTATTGTTTTTGGGGTACACTATTGTGTACAAGAGGACTGATCTAGCTTAGATTTAATCTCTCAATGATATTAATCGCTGTTCTTGGCCTGCCTGACAATCCAATCTGAAGGTGCAAGACCATTCTTTTCTTTGAAAAGCCTCGTGAAGTACTTAGGGTTCTTGAAGCCCACGTTATATGCAACCTCCGAAATATTCAGTTCAGAATTTAGTAACAGTGGTTCCGCAGCGAGCAACTTGTAGTTTCGCACGTAATGACTGGAAGACATACCGGTTAAAGCCTTTAATTTCTTGTGTAATTGGGATCGACTGATGTGCAAATCTTCGCAGATCCGTTGAATATCATAATCCTCCTCATTCAGGTGATCCTCTAGTAAGTTATTCAGATTCCTAATGAATTGATCCTCTAATTCAAAAGTTGGATCGGATGAAACCGGTGGAAGATCAGCCTGTGTATACCTTTCCTGTAGTTTGAGTCTCATTTTGATCAATGCATCCATCCTAATCAACAATTCGTCCTGATGAAAGGGTTTGGGAAGATAAGCATCTGCACCTTTTCGCAGCCCCTGCAATTTAGAGTCCATATCTGCCTTAGCGGTCAGGAGTATGATAGGAATATGACTCGTACGAACATCGCTTTTTAATGTCTCACAGAGTTCGTAACCATCCTTGATGGGCATCATGACATCGCTGATGATTAAATCCGGAACCTCATGCAACGCTCGATCGATACCATCCTGACCATTACTGGCAATCAATAATTTATACTTATCCTGGAGCATGTTACCCAAATAATGAATGACGTCTGGGTTATCTTCCACAATGAGTACAACATATTTTTCCTCGTCATCCTGATGTAAAGGCGTCGTTAGTGTTTGTGGGGTAGCTATATTAACTGATCGATTCTCCTGGATTAAAGGCTTATTCATAGGAGAATTTCTGGTGATCGGTAGAATGATTTGGAATGTAGTACCATGACCGAATTTACTCTGGACTTCAATTTCGCCTTGCATCAATTTCACAAACTCTGCAACTAACGTCAACCCAATTCCGGTACCTTCTCCCTGCCGGGTCATGGAATCATCCACCTGATAAAATCGGTCGAAAATCTTCGTCACTTTTTCTTCCGGGATTCCCATTCCCGTATCCTTTATCCGAATTTTCACTTTATCTGCAACCAACTTATCCACCTGTATATAAATATGATCACCCTCGGTTGTGAACTTTAGGGCATTGGAGAAAAGGTTATTGATGATCTGCCCTACCTTTGCCTGATCCAGGTCCATCCATATTTCGTCTTCATTATGGAGAAAGTGTAGCTGTTTTTTTTGGGCCTGAGCTAAAGATTGATACGATTCGCATAAGTAATTCAAAAATTGAATGATATCTATTTGACCTAGTTGAAGTTTCAGATTACCTGATTCTAGTTTCCTTAGATCCAACATTTGATTGACCAGATTCAGCAGACTATCCGTATTCCTTTTAATGAGCTCCGGTGCGTTAGGGTCTTGTTCTATCTGATCGGAAAGACCACGGATGATAGTTAATGGTGTTCTGAACTCATGGGTGATATTCGTATACAGACGAGTCTTTACTTCGTCCATCTCTTTCAGCTTTTCTGTTTGCGCACGAATAGTCGCCGTCCGGTTGGCTACCTCTGCCTCCAACCTATTTTGAATACGCTGTTGATTTCGATACCATATGTATAACAACAATCCAGAAAATGCCACACAGAGTAGATAAAACCACACTCTCTGATAAAAGAAATAGGCTATATCGAGTGGAATGATCAGGAGGTTTTCCGAGGAGGTTCCTCGGTAATCCCAGGCTTTGATTTCCAGGTTGTATTTCCCATGGGGGAGATCTATTAGATGTAGATCATGAAGGCTTCCCACATAATTCCAGTCTTCGTGCAGCCCTTTCAAACGATAAGCGTATATACTCTTCTCGGGAATCGAGTATTGAGACAAGCCGTAGGATAACTTTAGGTTTCTTTTGTCGGCGGGTAATCGGATGCCATCTGTAAGGAGATCCCCCAGAAATGCTGAACCCAGTACAATCTGATCATCAGGTAAGGTGACGCTGGACAGATATATCTTGTTTGGGGGTTTATTGGTGATGTCCTTTTTTACCTGAGCCGGATCGATAATACTGAGTCCTGCAATGGTGCCAAAGCCAAGATCACCATTGCTCAGTTTTATGGCGGACCAGCGATTGCACTCATTATGAACCAGGCCATCTTCTTCATAAACCTGACCCAGGATGTTTAAATGTTGATCAATAATCGTGATGCCATTAAATGTACCAATCCAGTGATCCCCATCATCATCCTGCAGCATGGTAGCAACGGAATTGTTAGACAAGCCATTGGATTCATCAATATTGGTCAGTTGATCGGAAGATGGGTCAAAGACATACAAACCGTTTGAAAAAGTACCCAACCAAATTCTACCGTTGGCATCTATGTCAATGGAGATAAAATTCTTATCAAGTTCGGGATGCTCCAATTGAACGAATCCACTGGTGGGATCATTTAAATTGATATACTGTACGATGGTATTGGCAATAAGCCAGCATCTATTGTCATCATCCAGTAGCATTTGCATATTTAGTTCTTGACCGATAGAAGTGGCGACAATCTCAAATTGTTCTGTTTTTTTGTTAAATAATATTAATTCACCTTGAACATCCAACACAAGAAAATGATCATTGTCTCGTGGTACCATTCTCACTAAACGATTCACATAATCTATAGTGTCACACATTTCTTGGTTATGCTTAATGATGTAGTGAACACCATTTTCCCAAATCACACCATCCTCATCCTTAAAGATTTGCACATCTCTTACATGATTAATAATGGGACAAGTATTGAACGAGGACAATTTCCAATCGGACACATGTTTACTAAAAATTCGATTACCACTGGCAAAGATTTGACCAGGCCCGAGTTCAACCATCCCACGGAGAGCAATGGAGGGAATTGCGGTAATACCTGACGACAATCGAACTTCAATAATCTTAAAATCATATAGGGTTTGAAAGAGGTATTTGGTGAAATCGGCAGAAGTTAATGGATGTGTAGCAAAATGGTTCGGAGAGGGATTTATTGCTCTAATCACATCGGTGTAGTCATGCCATTGACCATTTGTATCCAATAGATAAGCAGCATATTCACTGCTAGCCTTGTGAAAGGAGAACAAAATATTTCCCCGGTTATCTTGAAATAGGTAGGATCGCTGCGGGAGAAAATCTAGAAAATCTGGGGTCCATTTGGAAAAAGTGCCCGATGCATTATCTAATAAGTAAACATTGCCTGGACTTACGTAAACGAACAATTGCTCATCCAATTTAGCAAATGCGTTTTGCTGATTAGTCCCTAAAGTAAACGCCACATTTTGCATATTTGGACTAGGCCCATCAAAGGCATTAAATACATACATTGCGTTGTCAATAATCCATAAATAACTGCCCTTGTATTTAATAAAAGGACGGAGGGCTCTTTCTGTCCTAATTTCTTGATCCAATTCAATTTGGTAAAGTATTTTGATTTCTTCCTCCACAATTTCAAACAAATAGCCTTGACTTAGATAAGTGCCACATCCGATATATTTTCCGTCCTCATAAATCACATTTTCTATCGAAATTGGATTCCCCTGATCGTCATCAATTTGAAAATATTGGAAAACTCCTGTTTCCGGGTGGAATAAATAAAAAGAAGCTGAGACCCATTGATCTTCGTTTTCATCGCCCAGACGTATCATTCTACCAAAGTTGATGCTGTCGCCTACCATCCCCGAACTTTGGATGACGAGATTTGGATCAATGGAGTCTACGGTGATGTTCTCCAAAAAAGGTGCGTGTCCATCTATTTGATAAATGTGTTGGCCGTAGGACAATTGTACATGCTGACAAGGAATAACGTTTAATTTTCCCAGGTTATCGATAAATGCGTAATCTACACAACGATCTGGTAAGCCTTCTGCAATGCCGTAGGATTTACTATTGAGCGGGTGGAAAGAAGATACTGATGATTCTTGACCAAAGCTGGGATGTATCCATAATAACATGAATACAATGAAAAATATCTTACTGCATGCTCCCATTACATGTGAATATACTACGTAATTGAGTGGTGAGAAATGTTCGTCGGCAGTTAATTTCCTCTTGATTTCATTGTCCCAAAACATAAAATTGCACGATTTGTCAAAATTTCAATGCAAGACTACTAAGTCAAGCATTAACAACAGCAACTACCACTGAAGTCTTTGCATCTCAATCACAGTGAAAGTTACCTCTCTACTAACTTGCAAAATCCAGTATTTTGCTTTTGACATCCTTCAGACAACAACTACATGTAACGAATGCTTATAAATTACTACTTCAGTTTGCATCGAACCTGAACTCATAAGACATTCATTAGTCTACTGATCCAATAAAAAAAGGTCAGTCAAAAACTATGACTGACCAAAGAAACTTTCTATATACAGATTTATAAATTTGGAACTGTATTCAGCTCCTATATATCTCTGTCAAAAGTATGTTTGAATTCTTCTCAGGCAGAAAGATACACATTATAATCTAATGAATTTATAAATTTCCTTTCTTCAATTCTTCTACCGCATGATTTGCCGCCCGGGCGGTAAGCGCCATGAATGTAAGCGTAGGATTTTGCGTACCTGTAGAGGTCATGCAGGCACCATCTGTCACAAAGACATTCTTACAAGCATGCAGCTGATTAGTAGCATTCAATAAGGAGGTTTCGGGATCTTTTCCCATACGTACACCGCCCATCTCATGAATGTCTGATCCCGGAGGAGAATGAGTGTCCCTCGCGGATACTTCAACAAACCCTGCTTTCTCAAACATTTCTCTGGATTGCTCCACATAATCTCTCGTCATCTTATCATCATTATCCGTCCAATCACAAGAGACAATCAATTGCGGTATTCCGTATTTATCTACTTTGTCAGGGCTGAGACGAACATGGTTCTCTTTAATAGGAACCACTTCACCCATCATCCAGCTACTGATGGTCCAGGGTCCCATCTCACGATGGAGAATATTATCAGTCAGCTGATGACCGATAGCGCTGGTATCTGATCGATAGCCTCTACCCCCTCCGATTCCTATTGCATATCCCCTTAGAAAATCGGTATCCTGCTTGAAAACATTTCGAAAACGCGGTATGTACGCGTTGCTGGCCCGGCGACCATCGATCATCTTATCTTTCAATCCCTCAAATACTGCATTAGCCTTTCCCCGATAGTTGTGCCAGGCAATATGTGTGCCCAGGAGCCCATTATCATTGCCCAGGCCATTGGGAAATCGTCGGGATGTTGAGTTCAGAAGTATCATATTAGAATTCAGGGCAGAGGCGTTGACGAAGATCACTTTGGCGTAGTAATTCATCATTTTACCCGTTTCTGCATCCACGATCCGTACGCCCACAGCCTTGTCTTTACCTTTTTTATAAATGATCGAGTGTACCACGGAGTGTGGTCTGATCGTAAGATTGCCGGTTTTTAGGGCCCATGGAAGTGTGGAGGCATTACTACTGAAGTATCCCCCATATACACAACCCCGATTACACATTGCCTGATGAACACATTTGATCCTACCCTGCTCCTGGTGGATAGGTTGAGGATCCGTAATATGGGCACACCGTCCATCAATTAGATGCCGCTCAGGAAAATGCACAGCTAACTGCTTCTTAAAGTGCTTTTCCACACAATTCAACCCAAAACCTGGCTGTACAATACTATCCGGTAGTTCTGGAATTCCATCTTTATCACCGGCTATACCCGCAAATTTTTCTACGTGATCATACCAGGGTGCCAGATCTTTATAACGTATAGGCCAATCTACTGCAAATCCGTCACGGTCGGGTCCTTCAAAATCATAGTCGCTCCATCGCTGTGTCTGACGGGCCCAAAGCAGAGATTTCCCTCCCATATGATATCCACGAAACCATCGAAAGGGCTTTTCCTGGATAAACGGCTGTTCATCATCCTTGATCTTCCAGTGCAAGGTGGCTTCATTAAATCGTCTTCCTTCATATCCCACTCTACGATCCAGGGGTACACTTCCCCGAAATTCAAATTCCCAGGGTGCTTTGGAAGCCGTTGGGTAATCATCAATGTGCTTTACGTATCTACCTCTCTCCAGAATCAGGGTTTTCAATCCATGATCACAAAGCTCCTTGGCTGCCCAGCCTCCACTTGCTCCTGATCCAATCACGATTGCGTCGTATCCTCTTTTCTTTATTGAGTCTATTGCCAGATTTGCCATATTTATTGTACCTCCACATTTTTACATCCATCATAGAATCCAGGCGCCACTCGGTACTTGTGATAGCGAGTCATCACTTGCCGACTGGTCCTGAAGCCCCTAATTGTTTCGAGCTTTATCAGAGTAAAAAAAGAGTGCTCTGCCTCATCTTCACTGGCTTCAAATGCCAGTAAGAGAGATGCACGCTCTACAGGCAAACAGGCATCGAAGGATCGTCCATAAATTCCCTGGGCTTTTTCTTGCAGCTTATCAAGCTGAAGCATGACATTTTCATTGACCTCCTTTTCATAGCACTCCTCCAAAAGCTTTTTTAGGAATTCATCCACTCCCACTGATAAGCCACCCACTCCATCGGTCGACGATGGAATAATGGTATCCACTACAGAACTCAATAACTCTGATTGGTTGGGTGAAAAACTGTGGGTGAAACTGGCTACATCCTCAATCTGCCAGCCCTGAGCCCAGGCAGGCAATGCCATAATGGTACCGGATGCCCACAATAGTCTTCTTATACTGTCTCTTCGATCCATCGTTCACTTCTAAATTAGATCCTCTTAAAATAAGATAATTTACATAATCAATATGTGCTACTCAACCGGTTATATACATCATATCCTTTTGATATACCTAGTCTAAAATATTTATCTTACCCATAAATTAAATCCGACATGAAAAGGTATCTCCTACTTTGTTTCTTTCTCTCAGGTCTTACTACGTTTATTAATGCTCAGAAGACAATTGTCCATGCCGGACAAATCATTGATGTACAAAATGCCGATGTTCTGGCAGAAAAATCGATACGGATCGATGGAGATCGAATCCTCGAAGTAGTGGATGGCTACGTTTCACCCTCTGATGACGAAGAACTCGTGGACCTGCGTGACTATACGCTTATGCCTGGCTTCATGGATATGCATGTACACATCGAAAGTGAAAGCAATCCAAACCGATATCTGGAACGATTTACTATGAATGAAGCCGATGTCGCCCTGAAAGCCACCACATACTGCAAAAAAACGTTGATGGCTGGATTCACCTTTGTTCGTGATTTGGGTGGATCGGGTGTCAATGTCTCCCTCCAAGGGGCCATTGATCGAGGATATATTGTCGGTCCCAGGATCATGACTACTGAAAAATCGATTGCCACGACAGGAGGTCATGCTGATCCTACCAATGGGATGAAGAAGACACTACAAGAGGATCCCGGTCCGAAAGAAGGTGTCGTCAATAGTCCTGAAGATGCCAGAAAAGCGGTCCGTCAGCGCTACAAAAACGGCGCAGACATGATCAAGATAACCGCCACTGGGGGGGTACTCAGTGTGGCCAAGGATGGATCAGGACCCCAGTTTACCATGGAGGAGTTGCGAGCTATCGTGGAGACCGCCGAGGATTATGGTATGCACACAGCTGCCCATGCCCATGGTGCTGAAGGTATGAAGCGTGCTGTCCTTGCCGGCATCAGTAGTATCGAGCATGGTACGATGATGACAGAAGAGGTTATGGATCTTATGATCGAGCGAGGAACATACTATGTCCCCACTATTTCCGCAGGACGATTTGTCGCTGAAAAGGCGAAAGAACCCGGCTTCTATCCTGCCCTTGTCGTTCCCAAGGCACTGGCTATTGGACCGCAGATTCAGGAAACATTTTCAAAGGCATATGCGCGCGGCGTCAAAATAGCCTTTGGTACCGATACCGGAGTCTCTTACCATGGTGACAATGCCAAAGAGTTTGTCTTTATGGTCGAAGGTGGCATGTCTCCCATGGAAGCCATCATCAGCGCCACAAAAAGTGCTGCAGATTTAGCCCGCCGTTCAGAAGACCTGGGAAGTATAACTGCCGGCAAATATGCCGATATCGTCGCTGTGCGGGGAAATCCTTTAGAAGATATCTCCTTATTACTCGAAATTCCATTCGTAATGAAAGGTGGCGTGGTATACAAAAATCAGTAAGAAAAACTCAGGGCAGGATTTTATCTAGTGTTGATCCATCAAGATTTGATTTCCATCAGGGTCAATTAATACGATAGACTCAGGACCTTCCGTGGTTAAATCCGCCTCTTTGACCGGGGCTATACCCTTTGATTGCAATTCACGTTGGAGCGAGCGCACATCCTTAGGATTGAAAGTCATAATGTTATGATCAAACATGCCTTGAAAAAGTCCGATCACGGTAGTACCTGTTTGTAATATTCTCCATTTCGAGGTTTCGCTATCCGGAAACGATTTATTTAAATGCCCCCCATCAATAATTTTAAATCCCAATTTTTCATAAAATTCAATACTATTATTGATATCCTTTACGGTAAGGCTTACAGAGAATTGTCCTAAGTCCATTTATTATGTTTTTTTATCGTCGTCATCAAGAAATTCATCAGTAAAATGCTGGGTTCGCTTGGGCTTTACAAATTTTGCCTGATTATATTGAACAGATTGGCCTTTAGGAATCGAAAGACTTACCCACGCATCACTCTTAATCATTCTGCCGATATATACGATCTGCCCAACATGATAGGCATAATGCGTTAGTTGGCGATTAATTGCCTCCAAAATGGTATGGCCCATATTTCGTATGAATACTTCCTGACCGAAGTTTTCCTCGTTGACCGACTCAAGTGCTCTAAATAAACATGCCCATCCCTCATTCCAGGCCTTTTGCACATCATCTCGGCTGCGTAAAACGGCTTCAAATTCACCATCCCGATTTCTCCATTCTTTTTCTCCATCTTCTTCGAGGAAGTTCGTCCAACGGGACTTCATATTTCCCGACAAATGATTGACTATGACTGCTATAGAGTTTGAGGCCTCATTAAATTGCCAAAATAAATCCTCGTCAGCCAACTGATTGAAGGTCTTCTGACCTAGTGATCGGTAATAAAGAAATTGTCTCTTGACGCTGTCCAGATAATTTTCCTCCATAAAAAAGTAATTACTTAAATAATAATAAATATTGCATTCCATTCATTCATTGATGGTCCACTTTTGATAAAATCATTGGCTCGACCTCCATATCTAGGATCAACTTTAAATCCGAAGTACACAAGTGCGTTTCTTAACGATAGCACTTCCAATGTACATTGCTCTCCCATATTATTAATTATCTCCCGGATCATTCGGTTCATTCAATTGCACTAAAAATGGGATTAAAAACCTGTGAGATAAAATCAGACCATTGACGGCTAGAAATATCGCTTGTGACGAGGTGTTTTTGAAAAACGATCACCATCATGTCATGCTCCGGCAGCAAGAGTAAGCCTTGTCCTCCATATCCCTGGCCGTAAAAAAGCGGCGTGTCTCGGGTGTCCGATATCCACCACTGCAGACTATAAAAGGTGTTCTCGTATGGAGTCTCTGTCTGACCTACTGCAGATTTTTGCACCCATGGTTGAGGTACTACTTCTTGACCAGCCCATATTCCATCATTAAGATATAGTAGTCCAAATCGCGCCAGATCTCTCGCTCTCATTTGCAGGCCGAAACCTCCCCATACCCGACCTTGAGGATCACGCTCCCATTCCACATCACTTATACCTACGGCATCGAATACATTCTCTCTGACAAATTGCTCATAGGATTGACCCGATCTGTTTGCTATCATTTCAGCAAGGAGATGAGGATTTGCTGAATTGTAATTGAATGCAGAACCAGGTGCAACCGTAAAATCCCGATCCAGCTGATCCGCGATCGGATCTTCAATCAGATGATCAATAAGCGCAATTACCTCTTCATCTTCACTCCACTCGATCCCTGTCTGCATGTTTAAGACATTCTGAATGGTCACCGATTCCTTGTCCTTCGCCGCGTATTGCGAAAAGTGAGGAGTGATCGATGCCTCGAGACTATCCAATACCTTCCTTTCAATAGCGATGGCTGTTGCAGCAGAGGTAATGTTTTTAGTGATTGATCTGAGATGAAATTTATCCCGACTGTCATGTCCCGAAAAATACTCCTCCACCACGATTTTACCATTCTTAATAACCAACAGAGAAAACAAATTACTCAGTCGCTTTGCATTATCGGTAGCTTCTTTAATCAATTCAGGATTTAATCCGACTTCGGCAGGAGTAGTCTGCGTCCAAAAAACCTCTGAATCGGTTTGGGTATCTGCCTTATGACACTGATGGAGTGGCATGAGAAAGCACAAGTAAAGGCAGATGCGCATGGGCGAGGAATTATCCAACAATTATACGACACATCTGATTCTCTACATTAAGTATTTGCGAGTAAAACCCAGAATTTATTGTTTGATCATTTTCTGAACACAAAGATTGCTATTTGACTTGTTTTCAATCCTGACAAAGAAAGTCCCTGCAGTCAATGCAGAAATATCCACAACGGCCAGACTGCCCAATGCAGATACATTATTCACTAGTTCGCCGGCCGCATTATAAATACCAATATCATAGTTGCTTAGGTGCCCTTTCAGATAGAAGTGATCATCGGTGGGATTAGGAAAGATTTCAATACATGTATTTTCTGCCTGGATATGGGTCAAATCCGTTGTCATCTGCAGATTTACATAATTGGCAAGAAACCGCACGTAGGAAGCCTGATAGCTGATAGAGGGTTCCGTGATTTCCCAGGAATTATCGGGAAATCCATTGTTGAAATCGAGATACGATTTCTGCTGTGGTTGACTCGCCGGCGGAGAGATGCTTCCTACCGAGAAACTGGCATTAGGGCCACCGACCAAAAAACCCGGTGCCGGACCAATGGGAGAGTTCAACGCATCATCCCAATCCGTGCCATCATTAAACCAGGTATGATATATTTCGTCTGCACACCGATCCCCTCCAAACCCATACATATTGGATAAGTAGACAGTGCCAAGAGGATTCACTCCGTGAAAGTAGTGAAGTTGCTCAGCAGCTCTACGAGCCAGACTTTGATTAAATCCGGAAGCCACATTGTATTTTATGAACAGATGACAGAGGTTACCCAGATTGGCCTTGGGATTATTAGAGCCCCAGTGATACATCCAATCCGGTGCCTCAGCCCGGTATAGATCATCCTCCGTAAATGCAAAGAATGATGAATTATTGTTGGATGCAACGGTCGCTGCTGAACTTAATATGTCCTGTGCAGTACTGGCATCATTATTTGCTACAGTGGTGTAATACAACAGAGCCTCGTTATAGTGCATCTTGTAGGGTGCCCAATAGTCCACGCTGATAGGTTCAATCGTGCTGTAGTAGTCTTTAAAAAAGTCATGGTAAATCTCCGCTTCTGTCAAATGGAATAGATAGACGGCAGCAATAAGGGCACTTTCTATCTGTGTATTTGTATCGTCATCAGCGTCTCCCGCATTGATGGTGCCATCGTCACAATTAGTCTCAAGGGCATTACCAGTAAGCTGCGTTACGAAATAATCCCAGCAAGCTATAGCCCGGCTTTCAAGGGTCTGAGCAAATCCTGACATACCCGGTTGATCTGCAAACACCAAAGATGCATGCGCGAAGACACTGGCGGCTGCGGCCGAGGCAGATGTACAGGTGGGTCCATAGTAACGCGGATCAAAGTTAGCACTGGGAGGAGCTGAGGCATTATGTGAGAAATTAATGCTACCCATTTTTATATGTGCGGTCCCATCGCTATTGGTCATTTTGTACATCCAATCCAATTCCCATTTTATCTCGTCTAATAAATCCGACAGACCATTTCCACTTTCCGGCCAATCCCAGTCATCACCGAAGAGCGTAGGATGTTCTTCATAGACACTAAGCAATTGATGCATGGGCTGATGCGCAAAAGTCACATATTTGTTGTAGTCGCCGGCATCAAACCAACCACCCGATAGATCTTTCTCCAAAGATGCATTACCGGGGTCGTAGACATATCGACAATTGGCGTCCTGTCCTGCATTGAGAAAATTCGTTTCGTCAGTCCATCCGGTAGCTGCCGTAGGAGCAGTCTTTGGAGCATTGCAGCGATTGTAGTAGAAGGCTCTGATCGCCGATTTAAGGACCTGATCGTATGGATTTTCACTGATATCGAACGGAGCTGATCTTTCGCCGGTTTGTGGATCAAAAACATAATACGTGCCCGTACTGGTCAGGGCGCTAAAGTCAAACCACCAACCCTGGTCTCCTGACTGGCTCTGGGTATTTCCATTATTCCAGGTGGTAGGACTCCCTGTGAATACTATCTGATCATCAGATGCATTTCTCACTTCGATACTGTTACCCGGCTGATACGAGGCTGCTGCGTTAAACCCGTTAATAGGATTAGAAATAACGGCCACTTTTTCGGCATCTGGTAGATATCCAAATTGGTCCACATGGATAAATTCACTGACCTGCGCCTGTGCAGATGCCACGATAAAGAGTAAAATAAGGAGGAATAATTGGTTCATTCTTTCATTGAATTATGGCAAGAATGGTACCCTGTAGACAAGATCTACCCTAAGTTGGTCAATAAATGAAACGTAATGTTAGTAATCAATATTCTTTACACTAAAAGATTTGCAATCCAGGCTGTCTGCCAGGTCACAATTCAGTTCCCCGGATCGCTTCAAAAGAAGCGATCATTTCCTCAAGCTTATCAGGATTGTTGGCTGCAATATTTTGTTGCTGACCCAGATCAGTTTCCAAATTAAAAAGACCGTAATCTTGTAAATTTCCCAGTTCAATGTTCACTTGTTTATTGATTGCTGGTCCTTCGTTGGGAGGTATTAAAACCCAATTACCCTTCCTGAAAGCAGTCCGTGATGTTGCCTCCAGTACTAACTCTGAACGTCCAAATGTACTTTTTCCCAGAAATACTTCCAGCAAATTTTCACTATCCGGTCCTTTCAAGGGGCTGTCTACCAATGCAGCCAGAGACGTAAGAAGATCTATCTGCGAGACGATAGCATCCGATTCCGAAGGTTCTATCTTACCTTTCCAGTACGTGATGAAAGGTACTCGTGTACCGGCTTCAAATAAGCTATATTTTCCTCCCCGCAGCGGACCTGCAGGAGTATGTTTTCCAATTTTTTCAACAGCATCATCGTAGTATCCATCATTAAGCACCGGACCATTGTCACTTGAAAAAACTATCAGTGTGTTTTCCAGCAGTCCCTCTGTCTCCAGGGTCTTGTAAAACTCACCTACACACCAGTCGAGCTCGGCGATTACATCACCCCGTGGGCCCATTCCCGTTTTGCCTACGAATCTCGGATGTGGTGTCCGGGGTACATGAGGCTGCTGCAATGCATAATAGAGGAAAAAAGGCTTGTCTTTTTGCCTTCTGACGAATTTCTGGGCTTTTACCAAAAAGGTGTCAGCCATGTTCTCATCTACCCATTTGGCAGACGCTCCCCCTTTCATATAACCAATTCGGGGAATCCCATTTACAATACTGTTATTATGGCCATGATGCCATTTCATCTTTAGGAGTTCAGGATTGTCCTTTCCGGTAGGCTCCCCCTCAAAATTGTGTTGATAGTCAATCTCAATGGGATCTTCAGAATCCAGACGCACTACTTCACCATTTTCAATATAGACAGTGGGTACACGGTCTTGAGTAGCTGCCATGATATAAGAGTAGTCAAACCCCACTTCGTTGGGTCCGGGAGAAATTCTTTTATTCCAATCTACCTGACCACCTCCAAGTCCCAGGTGCCACTTACCCACCACACCAGTCACATACCCCTGCTTTTGCAACATCTTAGGTATGGTCATCTCTGCGGTGTCGATTAGTAAAGGCGCGGTACCTGGAAGGATCTTAGCCTGTTCATTACGCCAGGGATAAGTACCGGTCAACAAGGCATAACGACTGGGAGAACATGTGGCAGAAGAAGCATAACCATTAGTAAATAAAACCCCACCTTTAGCTAGTCTGTCAAGGTTGGGTGTCTCAAGCTCTGTGGCACCATAGGCACCTACATCACCATATCCCAGGTCATCCACATAGATAATGACAATATTAGGACTTTTGGTCAAGTTACTTTCTAATGCAGTATCCGTAGGCGAACTAGAATTACAGGCTATAATTATCGTAGCTAGCGTCAGGAGGATTGTATTATGAAAAAAGAATCGCTTGTATAATTTCATTCAATTAAAATACGATCTATTGTGCTAAAGAAAAAGATTTAATCAAGCGATGGGCTCTACGAATTCAAATTTTGATTTATTGAGATTTAGTGATCACCAGTTCTCAAGAAAAGAATTTCTCTTTCGCAAATATCTATTTTGAAACAACGGGGAAGTATTGATTCTGACTTCCCTGTAGTTTACTTTAGGACATATAGGGTATATCAGAGATTAATTTCCACTCATTATCTCCATTTTCGGCCAGGACCATATTCGAACGCTCGGATATGTTTTACTAAGATTCCTATACCAATCCCCATTGCGCTAGGTCACCACCTCATGAAAAGCAATCATCAATTCCAACCTAGCACCACACCGCTTTATTGATCTATGGTACGAGACTACAGGGTTTCATGAGTATTTCAAGGGTGGCAGTGGGTGCCACTTCAAATGTAGGCGTAAAAAGAACAGACTCTCCCACATTAAACACCTGAGAACCACCCGGTAAGACTGTGATTGAAGCGCCATTGGTTAAGCTGTTATAAATGGAAGTATTGGACGAACCTGAAAGGTCTTGCAGAATGGTCAGATTCTCAACATCGCAGGGAGGATGACTGCCATATTCATAGGCTCCGATGTCCACTTGAGTACCCACCGGTCTCCGTTTCTTATCCCGATCCTTTGCGGGTGCATTCGTATTTGTACCTGCATTAATGGCATCACTACCTGATTTGAGATGAAAGTCAGCACTCAGGGCATCTTCAAAATGACTGTAATCGGTGATTAAAAAATTCGTAATAAAATCAGTCTCTGTGCCATAACTAAATCCAAAAGAAAAATTATTCTGAATAAGACAATGGGTGCTGGGATTACCATTTTTGTGGTCATTTATTTTAATCCAGGTTCCGTTAGGGCTATTTGCCAGATCTCTGTCAAGCACCGTATTATTCACAATTTTGCAATTTTGGGCCCCGTAAAGTGAAATACCATGATAATGATTAACCACCACTACATTGTTTTCCACAATCCAGTCCACATAAGGACCATCAAAACAACCTATTCCCTGTAGTGCACCTTTGAAAGGTTGATTATCATCCTCCCAGTTTATTATCGTATTTCCTCGCAGAATATTACCTCTAAATGGATTTCCCACAGAGGTAAATGATTGAAATCCATCGTCATGGTTTTCGTTTACATCATAGCAATTTTTGACTGTGTTATAATCAAAGGTCAAGTAACTACCCAATCCTCGCAATCCATCCCCGGCGAAATTAATTACGGAGTTGTCGCTGATCAGTGAGTGATCCCCCACCATAGTTATGCCATGATTGATGTTCAAACATTCATTACCGGCTACTTCCATATGATCGCCCTCGATATGCATGCAGGATCCTACATCATTCCATTCTTCCATGCCCCATGCAGTACTATTAGCAATACCTTGTAGCGTGCAATTCCTGACTTTAATATCTCGGCTGGGCCCATGATAACCATGGCTTTCAATATCAAATAAGGTAGTATAGAAGAGTGATCCTGATGCTTCCGGACTAATTAGGATGCCATCTAATATTACTTTTTCAGTAGAAGTAAGATGGAAACTGCCCAGCGAGGGAGAATGCCCAGGAAATGCCATTATCACAACATAATCCTGGTTGTAAAATCCACGATAATCTACGCGGCCATGGTAACCATTCTTCAGCATGAGCGTATCACCTGCTTTTACGGGTGCACCGGCATTCTTAATTTGTAATGAAGAGCTGGATGAGTAAGGTAATGGAGAATAGGACTGCGTTTCAATGTAATTATTAACAAAGACTTCTTCAAGGGTTGACCAGGGATCACCTAATGAACCACTTCCACCGATATCTCCGATATTAGGATCAAGGTAAAATGTGGTAGCCAGACTTGATGAAAACGAAAAAAGAATTGAGAGGCTCGCAATTAGAGAGCTTGTAAACTTCTTCATGCGATAAATGTGTTTATACAAAATATGAACGTTCGAAGCCTAAAAAAACTTGCATCGAGTCTCATTCTTGATTATATCACAAACCTCTTGCCAAAAGAAAAGGGCAGGTACTGGACCTGCCCTGTGATTTTGGCTCTCAGGAGTTATACGTAATACTTTGGTTTCACGGAGTCATTTAAAAACTGTTTTACTTCTCAGGAAGGAAACTAAGCTCTGGCTTAACGACAGCAGTCACCCGATCTTGTTTAATGATCATCTTATTGAGTTCGCCGAATGCCTGCATTCCTTCTTTGCCCAATGTCTTGTAATTTTCTTCTACCATAGCGAAGTATTCACTCGCACTGTCAGCAGCTCCTGATACTACAACATAGGTACCCATTGCACCAAAGCCGCTAGTAAGGATTTGATAATGTAATTTCGACTTCTTGCTCTTGAACAATTCTTTCATTTTCTTCCCCATTTCAACAAACTCATCATAATCACTCACGTCAATATAGTAGAAAAGAAAACTTCTGAATCCCTCAGGTGCTTGCATTGCTCCTTCGGTAGGCATATAACTCAGATCATGTCTGAGTGTCATAATATAACTACCGTGAATACTGTAGCACTCGTTCATTTTATCAAAGAGATTCTCTAGCTTTTCTTTCCCAACTTTAGCCTCCAAGGATTCAAAGTAGTTGCCGTCCAGGTCTGCCATACTAGAGATGGGTGACGAAGAAATGTATCGATAATCATCGGCTGCAAACGTAATCCAGGGCAAGCCAGCAAAGTCATGCTCTTTGCACAGCTCTACTAATTCTTTGGATAACTCCTCATATTGTGAAACCATTGAGGGGTGGACATGATCTTCATGTATGAAATAGAGTTGTCTATCACTATTTTGTGCCAAAATTGTGAAGCAAAGAGATATCATAAACACGAATAGTAACGTGTACCGTTTCATAGGCTAAATATTTGTTTTTAAGTAATTGTGTTGAATCATTCACAAGAACACCTATTTTGAGTTAGGATGCGTCGATCTTTTCCGAAGCCGGATGGTTTCTTTCCGAGAAACCGATGAACCTTTCCCGAATAAAATTCCGATAGTCAATGACTTGGCAAGATTACCCCTTTTAAGTACCTTGACTCGAGTATCGTCTGCATATTTATGAGCAAAACTAAAAGACTACCTGGTCTCTGCCTGGGGATCACATTATGGATCACACTCCCAATCATCAGCTGGACGCAGATTGTGCTCACCAACAGTGAGTACCAGAGGATCTTTATTGATACCGACAACTTTGATACAACGTACCTGTCGACCATCGAGCACGCTCTGGATTCGATTGAAAGTCCGGAAATTCGCTATACAGCACTCAATGATCTATCCTATTATTGGCATACGCGAAGTACCACCCGATCGCTCGAACTTATTAATAGTGCATTACAAGAGATTCGGGACAAAAACCTTCCAATATGGGAAGGTCGTTTTAAGATAACCAAAGCTGCCACCTTGCTCCGTATGGAAAGGCTGGTAGAAGCGAGTAGACTTTTGCAAGAGGCTGAATCAAAAGTGACTAGAGAAGACCTGCCCATTCTTTACACACAGCTAGGATACGTCCACGAACGACGCGGGCAATTAGATTCTGCTATGGTGCTAGCGCACAGGGCCCTTACGATCGGTGAAGACTTGCAGGATTTTCATGCGATCGGAGTCGCGTACAGTGATTTAGGGAATCTTTTTTGGAAACAGGGTAAGAATGCGAAAGGTTTAGAATATGGGCTCCGATCACTTAAGCAATTTGAGAAAACCGGGATGGAGGATCTGGATTACGGTTTCACGCTGTATATGGTAGGCAATTGCTACCTGGCTCTAGACAATCTGGAGCAAGCCCAAATCTATTACCAAAAGTCAATAGCAAATGGCGAACAGTATGGATTCTACAATAATTTGAGTGACGTCTATATTTCTCTGGCCGAATTGTATATGGAAAAAGGCGATCTGGATGCTGCATATAATGCCAGTGAAAAAGCAATTCACTTTGCGGGATTGCTGGACAACAATGGTTTTATGGAAATGCGGTCTTGGTTGGCAAGAGGCCAGGTGGAATACCTTGAAGAAAGGTATGAAGAAGCAATTAACAGTATAAAAACCAGTATCGAAATTGCAACCCAGGATTTTGGTGATGCCTATTTTCTCAGTTTGACATACAAAATGCTGGCAGAAGCTTATGCCGGTGCAGGTAGATTTTCAGAAGCCTACGATGCCCTGGAAAAGTATGATACCTTAAACGCCATGGTCTTCAATACGGAAGCTGATGAGCGCATTGCCCTTCTACAAACCGAATTTGAAGTAAGTCAAAAAGAAAGTACCATTGCACTGCAAGAAGCTCAATTAAATCAACAGAAAAAAATTCAGGCACTGTTCTTTATTATTGCATTACTGGCCATTTTAATTTCTGCCATCCTCTACAGGAGCCACAAGATAAATCAACAAAAAAACAAACTGCTCACCCGGCAAAACGAGGAAAAAGCATTCCTTTTGAAGGAAATACATCATCGTGTAAAAAACAACCTTGAAACAGTATCCAGTCTTTTAGCACTTCAATCGGCACAATATGATGACCCCAGAATGATGGATGCGATGGTAGAAAGTCAAAACCGGGTCCATAGTATGAGCATTATTCACCAGCGGCTATATCAGGGACAGCATCTGGCCAGCATCGAAATGCGCGATTATTTCACGAACCTTAGCTCTCATATTCTAGATTCATTCGGGGCAGAAGACAGAATTGATCTACACTGCGACATGGACCGAGTAGAACTTGACGTAGATGTTGCAATACCCCTGGGACTCATAGTAAATGAATTAATCACCAATGCATTAAAATATGCATTTCCCGATTCTACATCCGGAACAATTAAAGTGGCACTACAAAAAGAAGATGCTAAATATATCACGCTCTCTGTCGAAGACAATGGTGTAGGTGTTGCACAAGACAAACCCATAGATGGCACTGGATTTGGATCACAACTTATTGAGTTACTCACCGTTCAGCTAAATGGCACTATGAAGAAATTAAATAAATCAGGGACCGCAATCCATTTCAGATTTGAGCCCACATTATAGAAGCTGCAGGCGTTCCATCAGAGATCCTCTCATTTTCTTACTCACCGGTACGCTATATTGGCCAAGCCGGATACTATTCATTCCAACTTCATCTACCCTCTTCAGATTTATTAGATAGGATCGGTGAATTCTAAGAAAATCCTCCTCAGGTATCTTATCCGCAACTGTTTTTAAAGACATCACTAGGAGGATCTCTTCCGATGCTAAAAACAGTTTGCAATAACTTCGATCGGCTTCGATATAAAAAATATCATCAAACAAGATCTTAACCATCCGGTCGCGATATCGAACAAAAAAACGATCCTTAAGAACGGACGGCTGACCAAAATTCGGATAGTCAGCGTGCTCTACAGATGCAGCTGCTAACTCTAGGGCACGTTGTAAATCAATTTTCTTAAAAGGTTTGGAGATGAAAGCCTTAGGATGGGTCGATTTAGCACGATCAAAGGTAACATCATCGGTATTGGCTGTGAGATACACAATAGGAATATCTCGAATCTTCTGGATTTCCTGAGCTGTCTCTATACCATCCCACTTTCCTTTTAGGTGAATATCGAGCAGCACGACGTCCGTACCATTATTTCTAATATGGTTCAAAGCATCTTCTCCCCGGGGGAGAATCGCATTCACTTCGTATCCTAAGTTGGTAAGCTGCATAGAGATATTGGCAGCAATGATCATTTCATCTTCAACAATGAGAACCTTCACTTCCTACAATTTACGGTTTGAGTAGCTGGACTTTATCCTGCCTGTAATATAAGAAATTCTACTGCATTCAAAATGGACCTTATAATAAATATGGCGGATACAACTAATCTTGTACAAGAAAGCAGGAAAGAGGCTGAGATCATCATCAGGAATGACAAGTGTCATTCTCCTGAATAAGTTCCTCAACTAACATTGTGACATAAATCACAAACGATGAAAAAATCAATTTTGGCATTATTCCTTATTTCCAGCCTTAATATTCTTTGGAGTCAATCTGAAGTAGCTGTGATTGATCATAAAATTTCAATAGCGGGTACCTCTACAATGCATGATTGGCTAATGACAGCCGAAGACGCAATGATCACCCTGATAAAAGATGATAAAACATCTCAAGAATTTGTATTACAGGAAATCATTGTAGAAATACCAGTAACCTCCTTAAAGAGTGAAAAAGGAAAAAAAATGGAGAAAAACACCTACAAAGCTTTAAATAGCGATCTATATCCAACCATTTTTTTCCGATCAACAAAAAATAACAAGCTGGCAGGTAGTGATCAAATGACTTTGAAGTGCAATGGCAATCTTGAAGTAGCAGGGATCAAAAAAGACTTACAACTAACTGCACAATGCATCAAAGTATCGGAAGACATTGTGGAATTTTCTGGAAAAGTGAAAGTACTAATGTCTGATCATGAAATTGAACCCCCTCAATTTTTAATGGGTGCCTTTAAGACAGGAGATGAAGTAGTTATCGAGTTTAATGTTACAATAAGAGACAATCAGATTTATAGTAGTCTGTAAAAAAGCAAGATAAATAACAACTAATAATTTATTCTAAATACCAACGTCATGAAAGCAACAATAAAATCATTCCTTCTCACTCTTTTAGTAGTGATAGGCTTCGGATTATCGAGCATGGCACAAAAAGCGGAAATCC
This sequence comes from Saprospiraceae bacterium, assembly GCA_050298535.1. GTDB lineage: Bacteria > Bacteroidota > Bacteroidia > Chitinophagales > Saprospiraceae > JABDMH01. The sequence goes on along the minus strand of JBNKUI010000063.1, from coordinate 51,822 downwards.
AATATTTTAAACCATACGGAAAGGATGGAGCTTCAATTTTCGAAACTACTAAAGAACATACCCCTTACGAAGGACAACGAGTAAAAATCGGTGCCAATTTCACCCAACAGTTTCAGGCATTAAACAGCACAAACAAACCATTTTTTGATGCTGAGTCGAAGCCGATGAATGAAATCATAGAAACAAAACCTGGTTTTAACCTTGCAACAGCGAATCTTAATATTGATGCACAATTAGAGGATGGTATTCGGTTAAATGTGGTTACCTATCTTTCATCCAGACACCATTCTGAAGCATGGGTAAAAGGAGGATACATCCAGTTTGACAAATTACCTTTCCTCAATAGTAACCTATTTGACAAGATCATGGAAAAGGTGACTATCAAAGTAGGACACATGGAAATTAACTATGGTGATGGTCACTTCCGTCGCACTGATAATGGTAATGCAATATATAATCCTTTTGTTGGTAATTATATTCTGGATGCATTTAACACAGAAATTGGAGGAGAAATCTATTATCAGGATAAAGGATTCCTGGCTATGGTTGGTGCAACAGGTGGTGAGATTAACGGCAACATATCTGAACTCAACGCACCTCCAACCGATGATAACGCCCGTAGAAGTCCTACGTACCTAGCAAAGATAGCTTATAACGTAATGGATGATAATTCACACTTCAGAGTCAGTGGATCTACCTACTACACCGCAAGTTCTGCAGCGAATCACCTCTTTGATGGAGACCGTAGTGGATCACGATACTACTCTGTAATGACAATACCTGGTAAAAGAGCTGGTGACTCCGGATGGTTTGCCACTGGTCGTTATGATCCCGGATATGATGATGAAGTCACTGCTTTCCAGGGCAACCTTTTCTATCGAACAAATGGTATAGAGTTATTTGGTCTTGCTGAAATTGCGAAAGGTAGAGATCATTTAGAAGCAGAAGCAGACAAAAGAAATACCTCTCAAATAGCTGTAGAAGGTTTGTACAGATTTGGAACCACAGACAATTTTTATCTGGGTGCACGATATAACACTCTTTCAGCAGATGATCCATCTGGCGAAAAGATAAATATCAATCGAGTACAACTTGGTGCGGGTTGGTTCCTTACAAACAATATTCTGTTGAAGGCTGAATATGTTACTCAGAAGTACAAAGACTTCCCGGATGAAAGTATCTATAATGGCGGACAATTCGATGGACTTTTAATTGAAGCAACTGTGGGATTCTAACGAAATATAAATGAGAAGTTAGATCTAAGAATTCAAATTACAAGGAGGGTGTCAATGCACCCTCCTTAACTTAAAAAATCCAGCAGTCATGAGAAACTGGCCTCTCATATCAATCATCATTATCTTTTCATTCTCCATGACCCCTGATGAGACTGATTTCGAAAGTAGTTTCTTTGTAATCGAAAAAGGTAGTCAGATAAATATTTTCGGAACGAGCAATGTGACAAAATTCACTTGCTGCTGTGAAAGCACCTTCGACCCTCAGCAATTCACATACACTAAAGATAAATCAGGTTATATTCGATTTAAGGGAACGGATATTACTGTAAGTAGCAGTGAAATTGATTGTGGGAATAAGGCGATGAATAAGGATATGCAACAGACCCTGCAGGCAGAAGAGTTTCCATTTATCCGTGTCGTCTTGAAAGAAATTTATACAGATACCGTCGAAGACGTTGGAATCAAAGCCTCTCCTCAAAAGATAGATGCTGTAGCCGAGATTACGATCACTGACGTCACACAATCCAGTTTGATAAGTGTAGAGGCAGTTGATCTTGGCAACAATCGATACAACTTTAATTCATCAGCTGTCCTGGCACTATCCGACTTTGGACTTGAAACTCCAAGACCACTTCTGGGACTAATAAAAGTAGATGACAATATCTTAATCGATTTCAATTTATTTGTCAATCTTGACCCTCTATGACCACTAAGAGACTCTGTTGATCTCAATCACTTTCAAAGGATACTAACATCATTTGCTTTATTCTAGTGCTTGCCTAAATTCTTCATGTAAAATGATTTGAAATGAAGAATATCAGCCCCTATTTAATCCCATTTTTTTGTATACTTTTTCTCGGTTGTAGTCCACAATATATATCACCCCATTTTGACGCACAATCCAGCGCAAATAAAGCAATCGCTATTCTACCTATTGAAATGGAATTAGTAGGTAGGCTCCCCGAGGACTGGACACAAGAAGATATCACTAAAATTGAAGCTGCTGAAAGCAAATCTTTTCAAATCTCCCTGTACCGTGAGATTATGGGTAGCACAAGAAGAGGTAGGAGGCCAATTTCGGTACAGATTCAAAATTATAGGACAACACAACAAAAGCTGCTAGATCATGAGATTACGATTCAGGAGTCCTGGAAGACCCCACCCGAGGAACTTGCCGAAATATTAGAGGTACAAGCGGTGGTATCAGGCCATATCATAAAGAGGAGATACATGTCAGATCTAGCGTCCTACGGTATTGAGTTGGGAGCGCACATATTTAATCTGATTACACAATCCCACGTATTTCCATGGATACCCTTTGTCTCACAATCCAAAAATATTCAAGCTACATACGAACTGATTAGTACCGAAGGATTCACACTATGGTCGGTAAGTTTTGAAGAAAGTGCAAACTGGACGAGGCCTTCAAATGAGATCATCGATGGTATCAGCCGAAGGGCAGCCAGGAAATTTCCATATCGAACAAAGTACTAATATTGTGAAAACACTTATAAGAACAATCGTTGTAATCCTACTCGCCTGGGGATTTTTGACCATCATTGCTCAGCGTCAGCGGGATGGCGAGCGAAAGAATTTTGGGTCTCCTGAAGCCCAATATTACGCAACAGTACTGTATAATCCTGATCCATTTTATAATCTGGATCAGCAGGTGTCTGAGGCCTTTGCAGCGGCCATTGCAGGTGATGACTGGCAGGTGGAAGTGATGCCCGTAGCCCAGGCGGATCGAGTCAATATGCGTTTGGTTAATTTATTTGTCTTTTGCGCTAACACGTACAACTGGGCACCTGATAAACAAATCACCAGCTATATAAAAACATTGGACCTCAGCGATAAAAAAGTCGCTGCAATAACCCTCGGCAGTGGATCTACAGAAAGAGCAAAAAGAATTCTGGAGGAAACAATAAAAGATCAGGGTGGAAATTTAATTGGTTCTGAGACCTACTGGCTCCTGCGACCTAATGACGAAGATTCAAAGCTCAAAAATTTGGAGGTAGCGAAGGAACAAGTGGCTGAATTTGCGAAGAGGGTGGTTAAATGAAGAGATTTATGGGTCGTACCTACGGGCACTCTTTTCAAAAGCATGATGTGGACTAAAGTCCCCATCAACTAGATTTCGTGCCTATGGCACTTGGCTATGGATACGCTGTAATCTTCAAATATTGCATTGATGACATAAGGGCTAGGAGTCAGCTAACTAGCGCCATTAAAGCACCAAGTGTCATCTACATGTCCCATGAAAAGTGCTGTAGGCACGCCCCATAAATAACCGCAGCCTTGATATTCCCCTCACTATTCAGCGCTAGTCACAAACCAATAGTACTTCCGAAACATTTATGTACTGACCCTCCTGATCAAACTCAACACTAGCCCATGCTTCACGATTTCTGGCAGAGGCTTCAAGATTAAACTGAACTCTAACCTCAAGTGGTCCACCACCCTCCTCACTACCAAATATTGTCACTGGAAAAGGATACTCTTTTGCTGGTGCAAAAGATATGGGTCGATTTACCGGATCACCCATCAGATTGATGCCCCAGGGACCCAACATGAAAATACCACCCCAAACCTGTGCCTGCGCTAGCGTTTCTTCGGGTATTATATCATACTCAATAACCCGCATACTACCCGATGAGTGACGAATCACCTGACTCAAGGTGGCAGAATATGAGAATCTGCATTGACCTCCCCCTTCCATTGCTCTTGACATGGACCAGTAGGTAGCGGTCGAAGACTCTGCCCTAATGAGACCTTGATAGCAAAATAGAATATTGATGTGATGGCAAAATTGTCTTGCGATTGGGGGTTCATGTCTAAATATTAAGGTGGGTCTAGCATAAGCACGGATAAAGCTGGTGCGTGTATCCTCTCCTCCGAAAGCTGTAACGGCTGCGCTCAAAATATTTTGAGAAATCAGACCTTCCCGTTGCTCGACCAAGGAAGCATCTGTACTTGATCTTGTTGGACCGATACCGGGAGGTGGGGAAAGATTGGTTTCAATTTCAGGCTCCGCTATCCTAAATCTGATATCGGGATTATGATGGTATTTCTGATAATCCTCTGCGAAACCTAAATCAAAAATTTCCTTTAACCCCTTATTGAAGATTTTTTGCTTTTTTCTCTGCTCAGAACGGATTTGATTATTGATTTTCTCAATTTTCGCTCTTCGAGTTAATGCTTCCTTCCGATAAGCTTCTGCTGCTGGTTGCTTATCCAACTTCATGTCAGGAAATTCTTTAGACCAATGAAGCTGAATTGCTTTCTCAACCTTGTCTTCTAGTAGAGAAAACTTTTTTCTGTAGACCTCACGGACCACTTCATTTTTTTCCTGTATTGCCTGTAGTCTCTTTTTTGAAGCAATGATTTCTTCCTTAATCGTCTTCTTTCGATTTGCCATGATAACATACTTTAATGTGAAAAAATTTAAGTCTTTCACGATCTCAAGTACGTTTCCCCCAATATAAATCATGATAAAGCGGTCAGAATTGACAGCGTTAATGTTCGACAATGATTAAGATCAATATTCAAAATCGATTAGGACGAAGACTATCTCCCGGATGACCCAATCTGATTTTGAGTTAGTAGAGATATGAGCCGTGCCTACGGCACTCTTTCAGAATATCATCCATGATGGGGACTAAAGTCCCCACCCACTAAATTTCGTGCCCATGGCACTTGTCTATGGGTATATTACCATTCTCGGACTTCAGTCCGCCCCAATACTCTTGTTTTCAGAATTGCTATACGTCAGATATGCCACCCCTTAAAAACATCAAGAGTGCCAGCGGCACGAACCATTCCCACTATAGGGACTTTAATCCGGCCCAAGGACTCCCAAATTTAAGCACTTGGTGCCGTAGGCACGGCTCATAAGATTCGAAGACAGCTCTCTGTCTATGCCAACTTCTCCTTAAAGAACGCCACCGTCCTTTCCCAGGCCAGTTTGGCAGCATCTTCATTGTACCGGGGCGTCGTGTCATTGTGAAATCCATGGTGCACCTCAGGATACATGTAGGCTATATACTCCTTGTCATTAGCCTTGAGAGCAGCCTCATACTCTGGCCATCCCGCGTTGACGCGATTGTCAAGTCCGGCATATTGGAGTAAGAGGGGCGCCTGAATTTTAGGAACATCTTCTGTGGCCGGCTGGCTACCATAGAAGGGTACAGCTGCCTTGAGGTCTGGTAATCTTACTGCCATCATGTTTGATATCCAGCCACCAAAGCAAAAACCTACTACTCCCACATTACCATCGCATTCAGGATGAATCCGGAGGTACTCGAAAGCCGCGATGAAATCTTCAAGCATTTCATTTCTATCCCGCTGGCGCTGCATCTCACGCCCATCATCATCATTACCTGGATAACCACCCAGAGGAGTCAAGGCATCGGGTGCAAGCGAGATAAAACCGGCTAAGCCTGCTCTTCTTCCTACATCCTCTATATGAGGATTAAGTCCTCGATTCTCATGAACTACCACGATTCCTGGCAATTTACCTTCAGCCTCTGCCGGGCGGGATAATAACCCTTTGATGGTACCTCCACCCTGGGGGGAATCGTACTCAATGAATTCTGATTGTAAACGGGGATCATCTTGTTTGATTTGCTGCTTCTTGTATTTGGGTAGCAAATACTCGAGCATCGAAGCTACGGTTAATCCACCTACTGCATAGGCCGACATGCCTTCGACAAACTGACGTCTGTCGATTTTAGAGTGCACATACTGATCAAATAGTTCGAATACTTCCGGACGAAGGTCCTCTTTCCTTATTTTTTTCATAGCTTAATAATTGAGTCTTATTTACCTTAATAATACTGGGAATTCATGGTTCGTGCAAATCCAGTTACTCGAGCCACAAAATGAGTTTTACTTAAAGTCCAGAATCTACATGAATCGAAGAAACATCATAAGACAAGGTGGGGCGGCTGGTCTTCTAGCCATTTTTGGTATACCCCTAACCCATACACAAGGAAATAATACAAAGAAGATCATAGTAACAGGGGGACATCCGGATGACCCTGAAACCGGTTGTGGAGGATTGATTGCCCTACTCACTGAAGCAGGGCATGATGTGGCATTGGCTTACTTGACCAAGGGCGAAGCAGGAATTCCTGGCACGAGCCATCCAGAGGCGGCACGGATCCGAACGGAAGAAGCCAACAAGGCCTGTGATATACTGAAGTGTTCACCCCATTTTCTGGATCAAATCGATGGTGACACCTACTGTAATCGAGATGCATATAAAATGATGCTTGACTTTTTACAAGGGGAGAAACCAGATTTGCTCCTAACCCACTGGCCCATCGATACGCATCGTGACCACCGCATTTGTTCACTCCTTACCTATGATGCGTGGCTGCGACTGGAAAACAAACCCAGTCTATTCTATTATGAGGTCCTCACGGGTGATCAGAGCCAAAATTTTGCTCCCACAGATTACGTAGACATTTCTTCTGTGAGAAATATCAAGCATGACGCCTGTTTTGCCCATGAAAGTCAAAAAATCAGAGAATACTACCCTAATGACCACGGAAAAATGGAGGCCTTCCGTGGCAAAGAAGGCGGGTATGAATTCGCTGAAGCTTATGTGCGACATTGGAGAAATCCAGGCAGTGCACTAGGATACTAATTGCTCCGATCTGCTTAAAAGAGGTCGATTTGAGTGACAATAAATAGCTGACTAGCAGAATTGTCACAATTTTTGTTTTAGAGTGATGTGACTGAATATTGGTAACCAATGCTCCATGAATCTACAACACCATCTAATACTATTAGTACTACTTACTGTTATTCTAGATTCCTCTGCTCAGGATTTTGTTGATATCAGACCCTTTGGCGAATCCAGTTGTCTAGGATTTACCACGCAGGCTTATCGAGGTAACATTATAGCCATTGAAACCGAGTCCCGCATTCGCTATAAAGTGAAACTCAACAAAATCAAACAAATCGAATGGGTAATTCGGGATTCTTCTACCTCGATACTTGATGTATCTCTGAAGGATGGATCTCGAATACGACAAAAAATCTTGAAAATGTAGGTTTATTAGAAGTCTATTCAACCGTTATTGTCCCTTGATTATCCAGGCTGCCCAGGGAGGCAATCGAGATTGGCACGACATATGGCTTCTTAATTACCACATGAGATCCCACTTTATTCTCAAAATCGCCATAGGCCTTAACACTAAGTGATTCATTATCACATCCTTCGATCGAAAGTGTACCTCCTTGCTCATTTCTAAATATTTCGGAAAAAACCAGAAGGCCCTTATTTCCAGTCTTGATATCAATGTCACCACCTGAATTAATGACGGTACCGTGACTGAGAAAACCAAAGTCGAACGAAGTAATATCTATATTTTGGTAATTTACCACAGTACAATCATCACAGTTGTCAATTCCTATGTACAAACTAGTTAAAGTGATCTGACCAAAGTTTTCAAGATATCCTCCTGAACCTAAGAATCCTGTTGAAACTGACATATACCCTGTTCCATACAATGTACTCATCCTTAAGATATTTAGGGTTCCCAAAGCCTCATTTAAAAAATGGCCATTGTCATTTTCAACCCCCACTCCACAATCCTGAATTTGGATGGCCGCATAATTTGTCACCTTTGAATTAATAAATAAATTTAGTCCAATCTGGCAGTTCAGAATAGCTACACTGTCATTATTTATAAGTTCTCCGATTTGTGTTTGCAGTGTTTTTGTCTGAATTCCAATATTCTGATTATCGATCTTTATCAGACCGTCGTTCAAAAGGGGACCGCGATAGATATCGATGCCCAGTTCCGCTCCATTCTGGATATGAATGAGTCCATTATTTTCCAATTCGTAGAAATTCACTAAAATACCTCTGTCGCTGCAATTATTGACAAATAGATTTCCGTCATTCAAAAAAGGTCCGTTGTTACTGATTCCTGTGGAAGACCCGGTGGCAAGAATTGATCCATTGGAATCATTGATGATGTCACCAAAATTCGTAATGCCAGTAGAACCTGCTGTAACCGAAATACTATCCTGATTAGTAACTAATGAGCCAGCTCGGATATCAACGCCAACATCGGCTATGACTGTTACCAATCCTGCGTTAAAGAATGAAGCATAATCGATCACTATACCGATATCTTCATCCATGACATCCTGTACAATGGTGAGACTTGCATTACTAAATATAGCCAGGCCGACCCCTGATGTCATATTTTCACCCAGGACAACCTTATATGCCTGCGCATGTTCACCGCCTGCAACGATCACTGAATCATGATCGATGATGACCGTATCCATTGCATTCGGCACTCTACCCAAATCCCAATTGTCCTTATTGTGCCAGAATCCATTTCCTGCTTTGTCCCAGGTGATCAAATTCTGACTTGTTATCGAAGTCCAACCTCCCACCAGGATTAGGATGATCACAGCATTGTATTTTGAGATGTAATTCATTTTCAGAATCTTGTTTGAACATGAAGGTAGCATGAACCAAAGTTCAGCTACCTACCCCAGGGTGTAGTTTTTCATGTGTACATTGTCAGATCGCATTACATTGCTTTCACGTACAAATGAATGCATGAAGCACCTGTTCTCTTTGTGTCTGATTTTGCCTTCCGGCTCCCCAGGCGAGTTGGACAATGCTTTTCCTACTTTCACCCACGCTCAATTGATGATCCCCTACCTGGTGACGGATGTAGTACGGCAGATTCACGCTGGCAGATTTTGATTACCGAGACATTTATTTTAAAGGTCGATCAGAGACAAACGATCGGTTTGGACATGCAGGGTTTGCACCACGGGGTATGCAGATCTGAACCGGGATAGAGTGCCGGATATACTGATGCCCTTTTTTGTGGTATAGAAATCCGGAATCCTGTTAAACAATGGGAGCCTGTTGCCTGGCCTGGATCTGGTATCCAAAATCTGGAATGCAGATGATACCGGTGTATAGCATGCTGACTACTGGCGAGATGATTTGATCCATGACTAAAACCTATACGAGATTCCAAATTGCGACCCAAATCCATTAACTCGCACTTCTCCAGGTGCGAAGATGTTTGCACTGGAAAGATCCATTAGGTTGGTCAGCCCAAAATCTCCCCTGATACCAGCATAAATCGATATCCGTTCAAAGAACTCATACTCAACCCTTGTTCCCACCGTCCAGGTAACTGCTGTCGAAACCGTCTCAATATCACGCAGATAATGAGAATCATCCTTTTCCAATAAATTGAGAAAAGAGAGTGAAGGTCCTGTTTCTATCAACCACTTCACTCGTCGATCTGAAATTTGCCAGGATGCCTGGATGGGTATTGTATATTGCTCAAAGCTGATATTCAGTCCCGGACCTTCGGAACCGGCTCCAAATATCGGTCTCGAAGACGCGAATGAGCGGAGATCTTGCTTACTATATTCTAAACCCGATCGCACATGAAGTCGCTTCCAAATCCTATACTTAAAATCCATACCGAATACATCGACTGAGTTTTGGATCAATCCATCGCTACTGCTGGGTTGAACAATAAAGACAGCGGCAGGCATATAATAAGCTCCCACAGACAATTGGCTGGACTGTGCTTGTACGGTCGAAGCGAAAGCAAGGACTAATAAACAAGAGAGAAGGGTAAACTTAGATTTCATGGATGATGGTTTTATAAATGCTGGATGTATGAAGTTAATAAGAAATTGATCTTCAATCCACTCCATTCTGAAGATAACACATACGAGTAGAAGAATCAATGTTAAGCTAAAATTTAACTAGCGGCAGGACATTTCCATAGATCAATTACACAGTAACATGGAGTAAGACCACCCACCGTATTGGTGGTGGCCTTATCCATTTAATAAAAATTGATCGAGTTATGAAATACATCTACTTACTTAAAAAGGATCACCTGAGATTCCTTTCCATTTTTACGTTGGTGCTGCTTCAGGTTCTACAAGTGCAGGCGACTAATTGCCATAAAGCGATAGATCTCCAATGCGGTGACTATGTCGAATGGGATACAAAATATGGTCATAATAATAATTATGACTACAGTTGCTTTCACCATAGTTTATCCGGATTCCATTCTAAAGAAATCATTTATCGCATCGACCGGGACCATATTTATTATGGCCACGATATCGAAATCACAGTACACGACAAGCATGGAAATGGCCTTGACGCATTTATTATTGAAAATTGTGGCGAATATGATGCCTCCTGTTATAAATACAAGGAGAATTTTGACCATTATACATTCACCATCGAAGATGCCAGTCCCGATAAAGAATATTATTTAATTATTGATGGGAAATCTACCAGCGGGGCATTTTCGGTCACCACCCAATGCTACAAAAAAGAATTTCCATGTCATGATGCATATCCCATTGACTGCGGTACGACGCAATATGGAGATACCTATGATGGCAATGCCTACATATCTGATTATTCTTGCTTTTCTCATGATCAGCATGGCTACTACGGCAAGGAACTCATGTATAAAGTGACGGGGCGTAGTGGTAAAACAGAAGATATCGAAATCACTTTCGAGGATCTAGATCATAAAGGTCTTGACATTTTCATCATGGAAAACTGCGGAGAATACGATCAACATTGCCTCTATTACAAAGAACGATTTGGAAATAGCCCTTCCAAGGAAAAAATAACGATCCAGAACGCGGATCCACACAAAGAATATTACATCATCATCGACGCTCGTGACCACCATGTCACGGGAAGCTTTAATTTATCTATAGAATGTCGTGGAAATGAATTCTTGTGCGAATATGCAGAAGATATATACTGTGGTGAAACAATTTATGGAAATACGCATGATGGCAATGCCATATACGATGATTATTCATGCTTCAAACATTCATTTACTGGTTTTTATGAAAAAGAATTAATCTATCGAATCTACGCTGAGGGTGATGAGCATCAAGATATTACCGTAGAAATTGAAGACTTGCACAAGAAAGGCCTCGATGTATTTATTATTGAAAACTGCGGTTATGATGACTACCACTGTCTGACATACCTGGAAAGAACACAACATAGCCCCAAGACGGAATCACTCACGATCTATAATGCTGATCCCCATAAAGAATATTTTATTGTGGTGGATGCAAAGAATGTTACTGGCGAATTTAACCTCACTGTATACTGTGAGGAGGATGAACTAACCTGCGAACATGCAGAACCTATTTACTGCGGAGAAACCATTGAAGGTGACACGTATAATGGTTCAGAGGACTTTCACGATTTGTCATGTTTTAATCCCGGACTGGGCTCGATATCAGGCAAAGGTGATATTTATGAGGTTAGTAATATCCCTCATGATGCCCATGAAATACGCTTTAAAATCTACGACCTGGATCGAATAGGTTTAGACTTATTCATCTTCGAAAACTGTGGCTATGAAGATGCTTCTTGTAAGACTTTCAAGATGCGTTATGCCGAAGACCCCTATGACGAAGAATTCGTAATCACAAATATAGATCCAACTAAGACCTATCACATTTTGGTCATGGATCTATATGGCCTCACAGGTCGATATCAACTGGAGGTATTATGTGGAGAAGAACCTCTCGAAGATGACTATGACTGTGCATATCTGGATATTACTCCAGGTGAAATACTTGAAACTACACAGCGGTTTTATCTGGACCACAATTTCACTCCTGATGGCTACGAATTTGATAGTTACGTACTTTTGGAGGAAATAGACTTTGAGGAAGTAATCACTCCCATTAGTGACTTTGTCGATCTTGAATTTGGAGCGCTATATCAGGTGGGTGCACGGTACGTAAGCACCACAAACCCGGAGATATATTTTCACTGCTGGAAATCGATATATGTAGAATATCCTGCTGAAGAAATCTATTTATTCACTGACTACACTTGTGGAACTGCCGGTGAAATCGTAGAGGTACCGGTGAAAGTATCCAACTTTAGAGAGGTGACTGGCATGCAATTTCAAATGCACGTTTTTGATGCATTCAGTGGAGAAATTGAAGATGTAGATTTCCTAAACGAAGAACTGCCCGTAAACTTTGAGGATATTCAAATCGACTTCGAAAATAATCGCCTACAATTTGCTTGGACATCTTCAGAAGCCGACACTGCATTATCCTTACCTGATGAAAGCATATTATTTGTGCTCAAGGTGCGGCTTACAGGCACTCCCTCAGATACTGTAGAAGTTACGTTTTCAGATGCTCTTGCCTTTAATAATCTTGAGGACCGGCAAATATCTGTCGAAACCCGAGGAAGTAAAATCTGTATCGAATCAAATTTATCATTGCAAGGCAGGGTATATAAGGAAACGGGAGAAGGCCTTTCAGATGTACTGGTTTTATTGGAGGGACCTACTCCGCAGTCCGACAGTACAGATGAATTTGGTGAATACTTCTTTGAAAACCTCACTCCAGGGGATTATACGATTGGTGCTCTAAAGGATGATGATTTTAGAACGGGTGTCAATGTGATTGATCTGGCGCTTATCAAATCCTTCAATCGAAGTTTTGGTGAGGAGGGTCTCTACACCCCATATCAATTGATAGCAGCCAATCTCAGAAAAGACCTGGATGGCAGTGCGATTACGGTAGCCGATGAAACAGCCATTAAGCGACTGATTGCTTTTGATATCGATCAGCTTGACGAATATGCCTCACCCTGGATTTTTATCCCCAGCGATCATACGTTCGAAGATCCGGAAAACGCAAACTTTGAAGATTTTCCCACTTATCGTGATCTTACCAACATTAGTGAAAGTGAATTCGATCTGGACTTTATCGGAGTAAAGATTGGTGATATCGATGGATCATCAGCTACCACTTCGACACAGCGTTCGGTACCTGGTACCGTCACATTGTCCTTTGATACGATGAGTGTCACTGCCACTTCGGTCAAAGTACCCCTGAAGATTGGTGGCCTGATAGATATTCAAAATCTCCAATTTAGTATACAATGGGATCCATCTGTGCTTGAATTTAATGGCATTAGTGAAGCTCTGGGCGAGCTGGGTCTGGAAGAATCCAGCTACTCAACACGCTTTGTGGATGAAGGTATCCTAACCTTTGTACACTCGATGGCTCCAGATGCACTCACTATGAATGATACTAACCTACTGATGCTGGACTTCAATGTATTGGGTAGTGTAGGTACCCAAACTAAAATTGAAGTAATTTCTAATCCTCTGGATATCTTAGTGACTGACAGTGAACTTACCTTTCAGTCTGTGGTCAGTAATCCTGGTATGATCCAGATATCCACTGCGCAGCCACTGAAAGCAAGCGTATTTGCTCAGAAATCTGACGTGAAGATGCATTGGCCAAATCCAGTCAAAGACATGCTAAACATTCCAGTGGAGAGTGTAGAAGGAGGCACTCTGCAAATTCAAATCTTCAATACGCTAGGCAAACTGATGCACCAGGAAATACGGGAAGTGTCACCAGGAAGAAATGTAATTGAACTCTCACGAGATCATTTTCAGGAGAGTGGTACCTACTTCTATCAGTTAGATCTTGGAAAAGAAAAGGTATCTAGACCCTTCATAGTACATTAAAAAACAATATTCAACATAAAAAGTGCTGCCCCAAATACCGGAGCAGCACTTTTTTTTATTTGAGTATCTAATATTTACTTTACATCTCCCAACCTTCTCGATGGACTCTACCTACGAATTGATTAGCATCCTCGATATTGATGATCCGCATATTATCCCCATCCCACAGCAATTTCTTTCTTGCATAAAAATGAGGTCGATTGCCATCTTTCTCTTGCAGCATATAACTTCTGATAGCAAGATTACCCATAAGTACTGTTTCGGTCATCGGCCCGGCATAATCAAATGAAGAAGTAAGCCCTTTATGCTCCTTGCTTCCAAAGCCAGCTTTACAGGCATCCACCCATTTACGATGATGACCATATTCTGGTTCGTCACTTTCTTCTACTTCCGGGCCAAATTCCGTTGAGCCATCATTCATATAGAGTTTTGGCATCAGAGGTGAACTATCATTAATATTCGTCGAGATAATTCCATTTTCCCCATGAATCAAGACACCATTAGCACTGTTAGCACCTCCGATATCGTCATCTGCAGGAATGATCTCCGGGTGCGCAGGACGAATTCCGCCATCACTCCAGGTCATCTCAATCGGTGACTGACTTTTCTCAGTTGCGTCAAAATGCAGTGTAATAAAAGAAGAAGGAGGACAACCTTCGGGATGATAGTCTGCATTCCACATTTGAGTATAAACCGATCCAACACTACATTCAGCATCTTTGGGATAATGAAGTCCCAATGTTCTGAATGGAATATCAATAAGGTGGCATCCCACATCACCCAGCGCCCCGGTTCCAAAGTCCCACCATCCACGCCAATTAAATGGGTGAATATTGGGTATATAGGGTCGATCTGCAGCAGGACCCAGCCATAGGTCCCAGCTGAGGTCTTCAGGTTTTTGATCTGGTGCAGGGGCGGGCATAGCAAAGCCCTGTGGCCACACCGGACGATTGGTCCAAACCTGCACTTTTGAAATCTTACCCAGCTTTCCACTGTCAACCCATCCATGGACCAGACCTAATAATGGATTGGATCCACCCTGATTACCCATCTGAGACACTATTTTATGTTCTCGAGCCATTTCTGTGAGCATCCGTGCCTCCTTGATATTATGGGTCATTGGTTTTTGTACATATACATGGATGCCACGCTTCATTGCAAGGGATGCAGCAGGGCCATGAACATGATCCGGTGTTGAAATGGTCACTGCATCGATATCAGGCTCTTCCTCCAGCATTATACGGTAGTCGTTATATATTTTGGCCTTCGGAAATTCCTTCACGCTATCCTTAGCATTGCCGGAGAAATCTACGTCACAGAGAGCCACAACTCTTTCGCGGCCACCTACAGAAGCATTTATAATATCACTCCTCCCCTTTCCCCCTGCACCAATGGCAGCAATATTCAATTGATCGCTAGGGGCCGTAAAACCCTTGCCACCCAATATATGCCGGGGTACAATAAAGAATGAAGAGGCAATAGCCGAATGCTTTAAAAAGGATCTCCTGGACTCATCTGATCTTTGGTTCCTATCTTTCATCTTTGTATTTAACTTATTACTTGCACATTAATGTACACTTTTCCATCGGAATTAAAAGACTCTCATCAGGTGTTCTCTATGCACATTCCTTTAAGACACATCCGGTGAGTGTCAGAATGGAGGACCGAGTATTTTGGTTCTATCAAGACGAAAAAATAAGGTAGGACGACCATTTTTTAGTTCATTATGCACAAGGTTCATCCCCAGTCGTTCACAGACATGAACAGATGCATTATTACCATCATCCGCACTGGCCATTATGTGATCGAATTGCAATGTATCGAAGGCATAGTTAATCACCATCTGGGCACTTTCAGTAGCAAGTCCTCTGTGATGATATTCTGGAGCTACTACATAAAGGAGTTGTGGTTGGTCTTCATTAAAGAATCGCCATAGTCCACAATACCCGATAAACTCACTGTCGTCCAAAAACCTAAACTTCCAAAGTCCCCAGAAGCTCTCAGCAAAAGATTGCTGATTTTTTTTCAGAATCTCTTCGGCCGTTTCCAAGGAGATCTGCACATCATCCCATAGATACTTGCGTACACAGGGATCACAATTTAAATAGTGAAACCAACCTGCATCTGATAAGTAAATAGGTTCGTAAAACAATCTTTTTGACTGGAGATTCATTCTAGGACATTATCGGATCCTACATCATTATGAGAAATGGTGCATCCTAAAACAGTTATACTGGCCACATAATATGACTGGTAAGTTACTGTAATAAGTAGATTCTTACTCTTATAAGTATGAATCATATCGTGATTTCATCTACTCTACATTCTAATAGAATCAGAATGTATAGGTGGTCTCCCTGCCACCTATTTTACAGGTTCCCCTCTTTCAGTCTTTCAAGGTGATCCATCAAGGGTAAATATTCAGTGTGATATTTTCTCAAATTTCTTAGATCATAAACTCCTGGAATACCAAAGCGCTATGCTTATGCCCGCATGAATCCAAAAAACGATACTAAATATCCATACCGTTGAAGGCAGGTAGATCAGCTACATTGATCATGACCAATTGGTTTTCCTCAGAATATTACATTTTTTTGAAAAAAATGCATCTGCCAGGTATGCAGAGAAAACACTATTTCTGGGCCAACATACGTATTACCAGTCCTGTACCGTTGTGATAGCGTCCTTCCTGTAAGGTCACCTCCGTTTCGGTAATCATTTTGATGGTCAAATCTGAAAACAGATCTTTTACTTCTTCCATTGAATACAAGAGATCCTCATCTCTAGGTCCGCCTACTCCCGCATTCTCATGTTGATACTTGATATGCCCCTTACTAAAAACCTCCATACAAAGTGTGCCTCCAGGTTTCAAATGACCTCCAAGTTTAGTTAAAAATTTGTGTTTTTGCCCCGTAGTAAAGTGGGTATAGATAAGTGCAATTGCATCAAAGTAGTCCAAGGGATAAACTAAGTCTTTAAAGTCCATCACACGATAATCAATCGTGACGCCACTCTTTTCTGCCAGCTTTTCTGCCTTTTCTTTGCCTGCCTTTGACCAATCGAATGAGTATGCACTCCAACCCTGAGTAGCAGCAAAAACGCTATTTCGGCCTTCCCCATCTGCCGGAAAGAGGATGCGTCCTGGAGCTAAATCCCTAATTACTGACTTTAAAAAAGTATTGGGCTCAGTACCATATGCATATTCCTGATTCACATACCTTTCATTCCAGAACTCCCTCATGCTTTATTCAATTTATCCTTTCTTAAATTCTCCAAAGTGCCATAACACGCCACTTGGATCGTGCATAAAGATCTCTCGCCCCCAATCATTCTCATGAATCCTGGTGAAGCGAACTGCTTTATACTTTTCATCAAGCTTTCTACTTTCTAGATCCCCTATGCATAGGTCCAGATCATCGACCTCCAGAAAAACCATTGAATTATCTACCCAATCATTCACATAATATCGTTGCAGGTAAAACCCCATGCTATCATTTACTCGAAAATAACTCATGGAATCATCTATCCGCGCCTCCTGGAATCCCAAATCGCAATAAAATTGAGATGAGACTTCGAAGTCTTTGGCACCGATAAACGTACGTATGCTTTTTGAAGTGTATTTCATTGATAGATTTGATATTAAGAATGAAGAGCCTGTTGAAATCTTTGAGCGACCAAATGATTCCATGCAATATGGCAAAATCAATCATCGCGCAATAGCTGCTTATTCACAATATAGTATATTGCACTTTACAAACAAATCTGCAAAAAATGCAAACTGAGGCAGAGTATATCAAGATTGGTTTTACTGATATTGATGGTATCCTCCGCGGGAAATATGTCAATGCCTTTAAGTTTCAAAAGGTAGTCGAAGGCCATATGGGTTTTTGTGATGTCGTCTTCGGATGGGATAGCGGTGATGTAACCTATGAGCCAGGTGTAGACGCTACAGGTTGGCATACAGGTTTTCCGGATGCAGTATTTACAATTGATCCCCAGACAAAACGACACATCCCCTGGGAGGCCGATCAGGAATTTTATCTGGGAGATTTTTCAACAGATGAACAGTTTAAGCTTATTTGCCCTCGATCATTGCTACGCAGCATTGAAGAAAGGAGTCGTGAAATGGGTTACGTACCCAAAATGTCTCAGGAGTTTGAGTGGTTTAACTTTCAGGGATTGTCTACCGATCATGATACATTACCTCCCTCTCCGATCACAAAAGGCATGTTTGGGTACAGTCTATTGAGATTGAGTATGAACCACGATTTCATTCGGGATCTACTGCATGGTCTTCATGGCTTTGATGTCCCCATTGAAGGTATCCATACTGAAACTGGACCGGGGGTCGTAGAAGCTTGTGTCGTTTATGACACCGCCACATCGGCAGCCGACAAAGCGATCCTCTTCAAGCAGGGTGTGAAAGAAATCGGGCATCGACATAAGATCTCAGCTTCCTTCATGGCGAAATGGAAGAAGGATCTGCCTGGCTGCAGTGGTCACATACATCAAAGTCTTTGGAGAGAGGGTAAAAATGTCTTCGCATTTGATGAATCGGGTACATCTTCTACTATCTTCCAACATTATCTGGCAGGTCTACTCCATTGTCTGCCTCACATCCTTCCAATGTTTGCACCCACGGTCAATAGCTTCAAAAGATTGGTACCCGGCTCCTGGGCTCCCACCCATGTAAGCTGGGGATATGACAATCGCACCTGTGCATATCGTGTCATCGAAGGATCAGGTGCCAGTGCTCGCATTGAAACCAGGGTGTCGGGATCTGACACAAATCCCTACCTGGCAATTGCTGCATCTCTAGCCGCAGGTCTATATGGCATCGAAAATGAACTTCCACTGGATCTGGATCCTGTCACTGGAAATGCCTATGACCATATAAACCTTACCACGCTCCCAACCAATCTTAAAGAAGCAACCATAAAAATGCAGGAGTCCGAGGTAGCTGATGCCTTATTTGGCTCAGCCTTCGTAGCTCATTTCTGCAAATCACGTCTTTGGGAATGGAATCAATTTCAGGAGGCTGTGACCGATTGGGAACTAAAGCGATACTTCGAAATCATATAGAATATGCGATTTATTGACTATTCAGCGATCATCTCTCTGGCATGGAATCGCTATACAACATCCAAACGAATCGTAAGTGTAGAAGACGTCAGCGCCAAAGTATCCACTAATCACGTATTTAAAGTCAACCTACAGCGCAATGCCTTTGTCATTGCTAAACTGTCCTATTTTGGCCATTACGAACACTTCAAGGAAGACCACAAGATCATTAATGTCCTCGCCAACAACCTACTATATCCCTATGAACATTTTATTGGCAGATCCCTTACGAAGGACAATGAAGTCTTTACCTATCGATATAACCGAGCGGGCGTGGATGTATGGGTTGTATTTTATAATCCAATCCGCGTACAAGAAAAACTACCGAAAGTACTTTCAATTCGGCAAATTGAAGCACTAGGAGTTGAGTTGGCAAAATTCCATGCAGCATGCTCTGAATTGACGGATGTGTTGCCGCCTTCCTCCAAGACCATGGAAAAGGATTTACTGGATCTCCTTGAAATTTTAGAATCTGAGGAAGGACAATTTGAACATCGCATGGTGGCGGATGAAATTAGACGGCAATGTGACCTGTTTTTCAAAAACGCTAATAAATTACATTATAAAGACTTTGAAGTAATACCCGTTTTTATTGATTGGAATATTGGGAACTTCTCTGTCACAAAAGAAACTCAACTATATGCAAGATGGGATTACGATTGGTTCAGGATGAGTACACGCGTGCTTGATTTTTATTTCTTTTCAAGGGTTGTTCGATCTGAGGGGGACCAAACTATTTTTAGCTATACGGTTGATCCCATGATGGAGGACCGGTTTATCATATTCCTAAAACATTATCATCAGGTCTTTCCTCTTTCTGAGGATGAGGTGAGGTTTATAAAGGAAGCTTACCGATTTTTTCTCCTAAATTATGTAGTCAAGTTTGGAAGATATTTCTATTTAGATCGATTTGCACTCAAATTAAAGCAAGAAGCTTTTGAAATATATTTCCCCAGTCTTGAGAAAAAGTTTAATACAGATAGAATACTGGAAGCATTGAAGATTTAAGAAAATGTATATTGACTCCTTTAAAAAGATTGTCCGGCAATACAAAGCCGTTTTTTTTGATGCTTTTGGAGTATTAAAAAATTCGTCAGGAATGATTCCTGATATTGGAAACACCTTTGAGTACCTCAAGGAGCATAATATTGATTTCTATGTTCTGACCAATGATGCATCCAGAAGTCCCTCCCAACTAGCGTCGTTTTATCAGAAAAACGGACTGCATGATATAACCGTTGATAAGATCATTAGCTCAGGAATGCTGGCCAGAGATTACCTCAGACACAAAGTTAAGGACGGCCGGGTCGCCTATTTGGGCACCAAAGATTCTGCGGTCTATCTTGAAGCAATGGATTTGATCACGATACCTATTTCGAAGCTGGATCTACAGCATCGAAAGACGCATGAAATTAGGGTCCTTGTGCTGCTGGATGACGAAGGGTTTGACTGGCGAGAAGACCTCAATAAGACGATTAATCTATTGCGACGCACTAATGTGCCGGTAGTAGTAGCTAACACCGATAAGACCTATCCTGTCTCTGATGATGAAATTGCAGTGGCTATTGGCGGAATTGCTGGTCTCATCGAACATGTCGTAGGAAAAACCTTTATCAGATTTGGGAAGCCCGATGCGCAAATATTCAACTTTGCCTTTCAGCATATCAATCAGAACAATAATTATGTGAAAGATGATGTACTCATGGTTGGAGATACATTGCACACAGATATCATCGGGGGCAACAAATTTGGAATTGACACCGCATTAGTACTTAGCGGAAATACCATTCCTGATCAGGCTGAATTCTATATTAAAACCACAGGTATCGTACCGGATTATATTTGCGAGTCGATAACCTCTTAGAAATATTGCAATGATTGCCCGTAAACTTCGATCACTATTTCATCCGGAAATGTATCATGGTTGGGGCAAAAAAAGTAAGTACTTTGAAGGTTGGTACTTCAAAATGGTAAGTAATGACCGTCAGAAAGCCATGGCGATTATTCCTGGTGTGGCCATGGATGAGAATGGTAGTCAGCAAGCATTTATACAAATTCTGGACGGCATACATTGTACGTCTGAATATCTAAGATTTCCTATTGATGTTTTTGAAGCTGATGCCAAGAGATTTTTAATTCGCCTGAATAAGAATGAATTTTCGGCAGGAGAAATCCGCCTGGACCTACCTACTATAAAAGGACACTTGACATTTGAAAATCGAACTCCATGGCCTAACAAATGGTACAGTCCTGGCATAATGGGCCCCTATTCTTTTGTACCCTATATGGAATGCTACCATGGGATCGTGAGCATGGATCATAAAGTGAATGGATCCCTTGAGTGGAGAGGAAGACAGTATGACTTCACCGATGGAATAGGTTATATGGAAAAAGACTGGGGACATTCATTCCCCAGTGCATACGTTTGGATGCAGAGTAATCATTTTTCAGACCGGAAGATATCTGCAAAATTTAGTGTCGCCAAAATACCCTGGCTTACCGGATCCTTTGTCGGATTTATCGGAGGGCTGTGGCTTCGTGATCATCTCATCTCATTTACCACCTACAATGGATCAAAACTTCTTTCATGCGAAATCACCCAGGAACAAGTCAGAGTTAAAATAGAAAAAAAGGACCTACTTGTAGAAGTGGTTGCCGAACGCAGAGCTGGAACGCAATTGGCCGCTCCCATCCAGGGATTTATGGATGGCCGGATTGAAGAAAGTATGACTTCTGAAATTTCCATACTCCTGACGAATGAAAAATCAGGACAAATTATTTTTCGTGATAGGGGATTCAATGCCGGGATCGAAGTGGCGGGGAAGATCGATGAAATTAGAACCCCTTAAGTGAACCCAGTAAAAATAAGTCCTTAACTTAAATGGATGAAGATTGATTACCTACTCTTGTTTGCTATCCTATTTTCCAGCATAGGTTGTGCACAAAAAAATAGAAAAGAATCCATTACCCCTGAACGGGCAAATATTCTATTCATTTTCGCCGATGATCAAAGTTTCAATACTATCCATGCATTGGGAAATCAAGTCATTAAGACACCCAACCTGGACCGACTGGTGAATCAAGGTGCTACATTTACCCAGGCTTTCAATATGGGAGGTTGGAACGGTGCCATCTGTGTGGCCTCTCGCGCCATGATGTTCACAGGTCGCACCATATGGAATGCTCATCAGGCGGACTCATTGATGAAGAAGGAACAGTATTATACGCCTTTATGGAGTCAGCTCTTTGAGAAAGAAGGCTACAAGACATTTATGAGCGGTAAGTGGCATATTACAGTTGGAGCAGATCAAGTCTTTGGAGATGCGAGACATATACGCCCTGGTATGCCCAATCAAACCGAAGCAGGGTACAATCGACCTTTGGACCCAAATGACCACAACTGGCTTCCATGGGATACCAGTTTTGGAGGTTTCTGGAAAGGTGGAAAGCATTGGAGCGAAGTCGTAGCTGATGATGCAGAATCATTTTTCAACACAGTAAAAGCCACAAATGATCCTTTCTTCATGTATTTGGCCTTTAATGCACCGCACGATCCCCGTCAAGCCCCACGGGAGTATGTCGACATGTATCCATTAGAAAACATTTCTATCCCTCCCAATTTCCTGGAGGAATATCCCTACAATGAAGATATGGGAAGTGGACGCACACTCCGGGATGAGCGTCTGGCACCTTTTCCCCGGACGGAATACTCTATCAAGGTACATCTGCAGGAATACTACGCCTCCATCAGCCATATGGATGCTCAGATTGGCAAGATATTATCCCTTCTGGAGGCATCAGGTGAGATGGACAACACATATATCTTTTTCTCTGCCGACCATGGATTGTCTGTAGGACAGCATGGATTATTAGGAAAGCAGAATATGTACGAGCATAGCATCAGAGCTCCACTCATTGTCAATGGACCTGGTATTTCAAAATCTCAGTTTGATTGCGAAGTATATGTTCAAGACATTATGCCTACCGCTCTGGACTTTGCAGAGATAGCGATTCCAGATATGGTAGAGTTCAATAGCCTGATGCCCATCATCCATGGTGAAAGATCCGCGTCCTTTTACAACCAGATTTTTGGATGCTATACAAGCAAGCAACGGATGATACGCGATGACAACTACAAACTCATTGCCTATCCTTCCGCCGGCATTTTGCGACTATTTAACCTTGAGAATGACCCCTTTGAGATGACAGATCTTGCGAATGAACCTCGATTCCAGGCAACGAAGGAGCAGATGCTCATAGCCTTGATTGAGTTGCAGAAAGAAATGAGGGATCCGTTTCCCCTGCAGGTTTCTACATTTTTACACTAATAATCATGGCCTATCTATTTATTTTGTCGATATCTGGGCCTTATTTAGCGTAATTTTGATCCTATTTCGTCTACTGGAATATAATTTGCTTGAATTCAGACAGTAACAGTATCAACCTACTAGGTATACTATTGTTATAGATATACTATAGTTATAAGCATTAGTCATAAAGTAAGCCATATGAATCCAGATATCGCATTTGCTGAAGAACTTCCCTTCACTTCTTTTGTGAACTTTGGGAAGCTATTTGAATTCTGGGAAGGTCAAATGACCGATGGAACCGATCTAGAAAAGGATCATGCAAAGTACGTCCTTGATAAGCTAAGCAAGGTTCCAGCCCTGCGTGAACCCTTTATGGGAACAGATCTGATAGAGCAGCATCCTGATGAAATTGAGCTCTTGTTTTCATGTCTATTTCCCACGGCCTTGCAAGAAAATGAGATCAAATCCGCTACACTACCATTTCACCGGTACTTTTTCAATCCAACGAAACGATTTCAGCGGATCTTAAAGAATGCCGGAGCCGCTGATGCGGTAGTCTTCCGAAATATGGAAGATATCTATTTTATAGCAGCATCTTTTGTGCTAAGTGTAGGGTATAAGATTAATCTAAATCACTCCAGTCCAATGATATTCGATATACCAGATACAACATCTGGTATAATTCGTACTTATCGCGCATTCTTTAATGCCGATTTCTCAGAATTGCGCTTTACAGATCGATCTCCTGAACTATCAGATGAGGATATTCGTAGATTATTGGACAACGTCAATGACATTGATCTGTGGAAGCAGATGATTCCTCCAAACTCCTTTGAGATGCATGGATTTGGATTGCTGACTATTTTCGACATCACTGCAGACGATGCATTATCCAACATTAAATATGATTTGATAAATCATAACGCCTTACTTGATGATAGCAAATTGGAAAATATAGAAAACAGTCTGCGCAAGATTTTTGCAGTTCCTGATTTGAAAATGGGCCTTTCTTTAATTGACGATGACAAAATCATTTCAATTGGAAAGATGCGATGCAACTCACTGCTGCTATCTGGCAAAGAAATCAGACAAAAGAAGGATTTCTTTTGTAGCGGTTCTGAAGAGACATTGCTAAAGCTTAGACAACCTATGGCTGTCTCCGATATTTCGCTCATACCTGCTAAGCAAAGTACATTTATGGATACGATTAGAAACTCAGGTACAAAAAGTTATATGATAAGTCCCCTCACATATGACGGGCAGGTCATAGGACTTCTTGAGCTAGCATCCGAAACTCCTCGGGCACTTCATTCAGTTGCTCAGAAGAAGATGGATGGTATCATTCCCCTTTTTTCGGCAGCACTGCAACACTCAGTAGACGATTATTTGACAAACCTTGAAGCCATCATAAAGGAAAAATGTACGGCCATTCACCCTTCCGTTGAGTGGAGGTTTTATGATGCAGCTATGCGAGTTTATAAAAGTGGTCGCAAGCGATCGGAAGTAGAGATGGAGGAAATACTCTTTGAAGATGTTTATCCACTCTACGGACAGATGGACATAAGCGGTTCCTCCAGATCACGAGATAAAGGAATCCAGCAAGATCTGCTCACACAATTAGAACTTGCTAAAGATGTATTGATCTCTGCTAAAGAAGAAGGAGATTTAATGATCTATGACCAGTTGATACAATCTATAGATCATCATGCACTGAGGCTGGAGGAAAGCTTAAATGCAGGAGATGAATCCTCCATGTTAGATTTTTTCAAAAATGAAATTGATCCCATTTTTAAATTTCTGGAGGCAGAAGGAAAAGTTAGCATATCCCTAAAGAATTATAAAGATCGAATTGACGACAAGATCAACATGGTCTACGAGCACAGAAAGGATTATGAAGAAACAGTAAGTCTGATAAATGATCAAATCTCAATGCACCTTGAAAATGCACAGAGTAAAGCACAGGAAATGTTTCCTCACTACTTTGAGAAATATAAGACGGATGGCGTAGAATACAACATTTATGTAGGTGATTCTCTGGTAAAAGATCAGAATTACCATCCGATGTATTTGAAAAATCTGCGTATATGGCAACTCATGGTAACGTGTGAAATTGAAAACGAGCTTCAAAAATTAAAACCCCAATTCAAGGTAAACCTCGAAATTGCATCCTTGATACTGGTGCAGGAAAAAAGTCTCGACATCCGATTTAAAATGGATGAGAAACAATTTGATGTAGATGGTGCTTACAACGCCCGTTATGAGATTGTCAAGAAACGTGTAGACAAAGCCCGCTTAAAGGGGCGAAAAGAACGCCTTACTCAACCTGGTAAAATTGCCATAGTATATTCCTCCGACAATGAACTAAAGGAATATCAGCAACATCTGACCTACCTGATCAATAGAAAATATTTGATGCCAAACATCGAGTATCTTGAACTGGAAGAACTTCAGGGCGCTTCTGG
Source organism: Saprospiraceae bacterium (assembly GCA_050298535.1). Taxonomy (GTDB): domain Bacteria; phylum Bacteroidota; class Bacteroidia; order Chitinophagales; family Saprospiraceae; genus JABDMH01. The sequence goes on along the minus strand of JBNKUI010000063.1, from coordinate 26,134 downwards.
TCTTCGAGCGCTCAGAGTCAGTGTTAATTTTGACCGAGCTACTGAAGAGGATGCCCTCGAAAAGGAAGTGCAGGCATTAATAAGTACTGTACAATAAAATAATGAGGCTTACGAGTATTTCCTAAGCCTCATGGTCAAGGGAATCTGATGTGTGTTTGTGATGATCTTGCGGGGTCATACTAAGATGCTTGTGACAATTTGGATTCTGGATTAATTCGAGGTGTTTGTCCAACATTTTCCAATCTGAAAAAACCATACTCAAATGCTTTTCTGACCAGTCCGGCAGTATTTTTTGCACCGAACTTTGCAAGTAAATTTCGACGATGCGAAATCACGGTATGTTTACTGATGAAAAGGTGCGATGCAATATCTGTTAAGGTCATTTCCCGACCGATCAGTCGTAAGACATCCATCTCGCGGTTACTTATTCGGAGATGGTCTGGTCTGCGCCTTACTTTGAATAACATAGCACTGTCACTGGATACATACATGATTGATGTTTTTTGAAATTTATTATCTCTTAATAGAGATCTAATTCAAAACATTACCGCTCAGTCAATCTTTTGTGAAAATACTTTATGATTAGTGCCCTATCTTCTAATAATGTTACCCCATAGATCTATTTGACCAATCGGGTCTGAGGGTACATATTGTACCAGGCAAACCAAAAACTATTATGCGCAGGTAGTCGCTTAAGGCGATCTCCTTCTGGACTTTTGATAAAGTCCTCACTGATATACCACTGATCACCTGAATCATCCAAAAGTATCCCCTGACGGAAACTTTCAAACTTGAATTGTTTTCTTTCATATACTCTAGAGGCTCCGTCCCTTGCAGTAATCACCACAAAATTTTGTCCATCAATGGCATCCTCATACAATCGCTTCCTCTCCAGATATTTGATACTTATGGCCAGTGGATCGTTCTGATAACCAGGAGTCCTAATGACCAAAACTTCATCCTTATTGTTAAGACGACTATCTTTCTGGGGCACCGGAAACATTAGCTCATCCGTTGCAAAGTAATCCTGGTATGCTTTTCCCTCATCGTAGTTACGCTCATGGCCTGTCTCAAGTGATAGGACAGACGTTTCAGGATGTTCCTCTAGCCAGGATTCCCAGGTGGTTGTCACCACTGGATAACTCTGAAGTCGAATATCCTGGCCAGCGAGAGGACCTAATACGGGAACTCCTTCCAATGTATTCCATAAAGATTGAGTGGCCCTGTCATACATGAGCTTGTTGCTTCTGTACAAGAAGCCACTTGTTCCCAGATCATGCATAATTCCTTCCACCTCCGTATCATACGCCACCACAGTTCCGCACAATGTACAGTATACTCCGGCTATCTTCAGATCATCAAAATCATCAACAAAAAACTCATGCCATGCCAGTATGCGTTTGGGATAGGCTCTTGCAATACCCTTGATGACGATCCCAAATACAATATCATCTTTCCCCAAATACTCAGCTTGTTTTCCGGGAATCATCTTTGGATACCGCAAAGGAGGGATTCCATCTTGCTGTACTCCACCCCATAAAATTTCATCGACTCGAACAGTAGCCGATGCATTCCTTCCCATAAAATACTTTTCAAACTTTGGATCGATATACTTGTACAGCTTGCCTTTAAAATCTGTATAGAATGGCTCATAAATCGGATCATTTTTCCACAACCATGCCATCCAGGCACCGTAATCTGTTCCAAAATTCACCTCTATCTTTTCTTCCAGTAATGCATTCAGTTCCTTGAGTAACCAGGTATCGTTGCTAAGTCTTTTTAACTCGAGGATGGGAGGGATAAAAGCATCTCGCCAATGCTCCGTTAAGTATCGGATACTTACTGCCTTCTGCTCACGTTCATCGACGATCAGTCCTTCAAACAATCGCAATAGATCCACTTGTTCCTGCGATCCATCCTGATCAAATATAATAGCAGGCATGGCGTCGGAGAGTCCCAACTGTGCCCAATATCCATATTCTTTCACATCGGATGAATTTAGCATTCGACCTGACTTATCAAATCGAATTTTGCCAGTAGAAGAAAAGAGGTAAGAGCGCTCATAACGATTGCTATGTACGGCATTCCGCTTTTCCTGTTGAATCATATCCCGCTCAGCACGATGTCCCAGACTACTGATGTTATAGTTACGACTGGCTGCAGAGGCTTTAAGATTTAAGTGCAAGATTTCCAGTACGCCATCAAATGATAACTCAAAGATATCCGTCCCCGGATCGCGATGCAGTGAACGAACCAGACTGAATGCACTAAGCTGCTCCAGCTGCCCATCAGGAAGCACCCGATTTACAAAGGCATCATAGTCTCTTTCCGTGTCGAATGAAGCTACCTTCTGTAGAAAATGCGGTAAAGTATGTTCAAGGGCAAGGGACCTTTGCTTTATTAAATTGTCCTTCTCCTCCACCACCTGATCCATCAAATCCACGAAGTATGTCTTACCCTGGTATTGTACCAAATCTCCTTTGGAGGTATATGACCCTAGCCAATACAGCATCTTAAATCCCAGACGACCGTTGAGAATCTCGAGAGGTTCCCTTGCTTCGGCAATAAGCGCATTGCCGGCTTCATAAAATAGAAGTACTTCCGGATTCTGGATGGTCACTTCATAATCACCTTGATGAATACCCAGCACATCCTTTTCAAATCGTTTTATCCAGCGTTTCCTTTTATTGGAACTTTTGGCCGTCACTTGCACCTCATCCAGATCTACATTAGTTGGGGAGAGCCATATGGTATCATCCCGCAGCAGATCAGGAAGCATTCGAGTATACGGAGCATAATTGAGATGGGAGATGTGGCTCGACAGACCTTCCTGTGCTTGAGCATGTATAATTATACGTCCGTCTCTGGTCGAAGTGCTGCCATAGTTCGTCTTATCGATAAAGAAAAAAGCATCAGCTACTGGCAGGCGTGTCTCGATGTCGTAAATAAATAGAATGTGTTGAGCAGAGGCGACAACACCATAAACAATAAGTCCTAGTGATAAGATGATTCGAGTGGTCATCCATATAAAACTAATAATCTGCTGGCAAAAATGGAAGAGGAATTTGTTGCTTCACCTCATTCTATCGACGAGTCAAAAGTCAATATCAACAGAAAATAAGCTTCTGGTTAATTGGACAGGGCTTACAATTTATCGCCCAAAACGCTGTCGAAAAAAATGAACCATGGACGACCAAGCTGCCACAGATGCCCTTCTACTATAAAACATCCCTCCACTCCTATCATCCGCATTCTCATTAGTAAATGCATGTCCTGTTTGGCTAAATGCCTCAAGCTGCCAGGTAGCCTTTCGACTATTAAGTTCTTTGATGAGCCCTAATGTTTGTTGGGGAGTTGCGAGCGGATCGTCCCATCCATGACAAAGAAGTATAGGTGTCATGATTCGACCTCGTACCGGCAAATCAGGAGGATCATACACTCCATGAAAAGAAACCACACCCGACATATAGATGCCGCTTCTTGCCAGGTCAAGTACGCATTTACCTCCAAAGCAATAGCCTATACCCCCGACAAAATCATGATCGACTTCTGGAAGGGATCGGAGCTTATCAACCGCCGAAAGAATTCGCTCTCTAAGGAGCAGCCTATCTGCATTGAGTGCATCCATCCAGGATCTTGCTTCTTCGCTCTTATTACTACTTCTACCCTGCCCATACATATCGATCGCAAGTGCCACATATCCCAACTTAGCTAACTCCTTCGCTTTTTCTCTTTCGAAATCAGTCTGTCCTCTAATTGTATGCGCTACCAACACTCCCGGCCGGTAGTCTGAAACGGCGTCATCATAGTACTGTATTGCTTGAAAAGGTCCTCCAGGTCCTTGATAAGTAATCTCTTTACTAACGATCATGTGCTATAGTTCTGCTTCAAATATGAGATAATTAATTAATACAATACCCATGCCTGATATTATCTAATTGATAAATTGATCATATCATATGCTTGAGATACAAGCCACCTTAAACCTGCTAAGGATCATTAACTGCACTATATTTTGTGAGTGTAACAGGTCCAAGGAGACCTGAGGGTTTTACTTCCCAGGAAGAAGCATCAAAAGGGCGATATTCAATATTTACAAAATTGATATCATGAAAGATTCGCCAGGGTATTTCCACCTGATCCATATACCGTATCCTATTTGCCGGAAGATTTGTCGAAAGTACCTCGAGCGTATTTTCACCCACTTTTACATTCTCAAGCATTACTTCAAAAGGGTCGTCAATAACCGTATACTCTCCCCCGTTCCATACAATTGTTGCAGAGGCCCCAACTGCTCCCAGATTCAAAATATAATCACCTGGCTCTTGTGCATGAAAAGTGGTTTTGTAATGTGCTGTGCCACTAAAATTTTCATAATCCGACCCAAATTCTGTCCATGGTCGTAACTCGTCCAGGGTCAGATCAGCGGGTAAGTTAGGCCCTCCTTTTACGAAGGAGACATCCCAGCTGCCATCGAGCGAAATTCGTACATCTTCTCTCTTTATATAATTCCATTCCTGAGTGGAGAAGACGTTGTCACTGGTATGTACAATGATTGTGCCTCCGGGCGGTATCTGAAGAAATATGGAAGGCCTCTCTCCCTGCCGGATAGGGACCGAACCCATTTTCCCGGTCATGGGATCCAACAGGGCTGCATGATCTTCCAGATGGATCAGACTGGTCCAATTTTCAACCTTCTGGCCGGTACTGTTTTTTAAGAAATAGAAATAACCATTTTCCGTCGCACGCCGTATGTATTTGATTCCCTTGCTTGCTAAATCCTGTTCTACAGGCAATCCTAAAGAAACCAATTCTTCCACTATATCATCGTTTTCAATGATCGGTAATTCTTTTGCGTATTTTTTTAAAATAGAAAAGGCTGATCGCTGACTTTCGAGAGAAAAAAAACCAGAAACATCTGCGGGAAGATCATTTTGAAAAATTACCCTGGCACCTTCAATTGCCATTTCGACAATCTCCTGAAAACTGCGCACTGTCATGAACTGTGTTTCAGGTACAATGATAGCTTTGTATGCCTGTCCCGCCGCTTGAATTTTCTGATCAGCCACTTCCAGTGATATTAATTGCCGATCGGAAATGTAATCGAACCCTACCCCCGCCTGAGCCAGGCTCTGAGCCAAATGACTGATAGGATGATCGTAAAACCAGTCAGGATGATGCACTGCGAGCTGTTTTTTTAAGGGACCCACCTCATGAATGATGTCATCATATGGCCAATAGATCAGCACATCGTTGTCTGATACTCCCGATTGCAAAATCGATTGACAATTCGTGATGTATTCGGTCAATTTGGGAATATCCTGCCAATAGGGATTTCGTGGATTCATTTGCACAGATGCGTAAAAGACCCATCCAGGCCATTCAGCATCTTCCGGAGAATAAGCCGTACCCTGAAAAATGAGATGATTAATACCAGAAAGAAAAAGATGATCACAAGAAGCGCGGATACTATCCAGTCCAACAGTAAAGTGCTCCCCTAGCCAGGTACTGGTTTCTGCGGATGCCAGTGGCTTATTCATCACATGTGCAGCGGAGGAGGCGAATTTATTAATCAACACATCAGCATCCGGTCCGGAAAGTGGCCCAAAAATTTCAGTTTCAGGAATATCGCATGCGCCATATAGATCCAACATATTGCCCGGAGATCCATGTGCCTGATTACGATTGAGGCTACCATGCTCATGCGACCAGGAAGTAAGTTTAGTAATGAAATTGTCATGCAGCATATCCGACAAGGTCTTACGATAATCTGCCTGAATCCTCAATACTTCATCGGAATTTCCCTGGCCGAATAACGCAGGTAAAAAATCTTGCAGACTGTACCCTCGATATTTGAGAAAGGAAGAGAATATCTCTGCCGTACCATCTCCCATATATTCAAAAGAATCATGGAAATATGAACGGATAGAACCATGAGGTATGGATGCCAATCGGGCAGCAATCGTGTCTAAAAATTGTTGAGAAGCTTTCTCGCTGTACACGTCTATGGAATATCCCTCGCCTCCAGGACCCGGACGTTTCACCTTTCCACCAGACCATTCCACGCTCACGATATAGAGCAGCCAGTCCCCTGATTCGGGTGTCCATTGCAAATGACCATTCTCATCCCGTCTACGTGTCATTTCTAACGCAAGACCCGATTCTTTTTCTATTGCCCTGACATGCAACACTCTTTTATCTGACAAATCCAGATCTAAGTGTGATCCCTCCTGTATCGACAGGGTATCAATTTTCAATGAGGCATTTGCCTGTTCTACCGTTACAAATGGCCCTCCACATCGCCATCCTGAGCCAGGAGGAAGATCGACAGCCATGCCACGTCTAGTCGCAGCATCAAGGGTATGTTGAAGCATCTCTACCCATCTCTTTGACAGGTACTCAATGCTTTCATCCTCTTTCCCTTTGACACCATAAATCGGCGTGATCTCGACACCACCAAATCCCGCTTCTACCAGTTGATCTAGCATGATATCAATATTGTGCTCATCCACAGCACTTCCATGCCACCACCATCGGGTCCACGGCCGAGTTTCTTCCTTCACCATAGGCCAGGTCAGCTCTTGCGCCGTCAAGAACAGGGTGAAACTGAGGAGAATACTGGTTGTAAGTCCTCGGAAAAGATAAATCATCATTTAGAAATTTCGTTTAGAAAGGTAGCCACCTTTGCCAGGAAAGCAGGTTGAAAATAATCAGGACTACCATGGCCGGCACCCGGCAAGATTTCCAGTCTGCTTAGTAATCCCTCCTTTTGATAGGCCGCATGCAATTCAAGTGCCTGGTTGACCGGGACCTGAACATCCTGATCCCCATGCACTATCAACATGGGAGGGTCTCCCGTACCTACATGAAATACCGGACTGGCTAGTCTGGCAAGATCCTCCGCCTGATCGAGAGGTTTACCCAGTAGAAGAGCCAGAGCAGGTCCTCGTACACTGAGACCATGCGGTGTGGATTGAGGTAAAATGGTTAAAAAATTAGTAGGGCCAAAAAAGTTAATAACTCCCTGAAGATCTGAAGATTGGTCTTGATATTCTCCCAGATTTCCCTCCAGCACTTCCACTCCATTCGTGACTCCAGCCAGTGCAACCAAATGTCCTCCAGCGGAAGATCCCCAGATATATATGGGATCCGTCTGATACCCATACTGATCAGCGTGAGCCCTGAGAAAACGAATGGAGGCCTTGATATCATGGATTTGAGCTGGAAAAGGTGCTTCAACACTCAGACGATAATCGACGCTAGCCAAGGCATATCCATGCTCCAGAAGTCCTAATGGTGGATTTTCTTTAGATCCCGAGTGCCATGCACCTCCGTGTATCCATACGATCAGCTGAGGATTGTCTGCTTCGGGCAGATACAAATCGACCAGCAACGATCGATCACCTACTGTTGCATATATGAGATCTTTATGTTGAGGAGATTGTCCGCGGAGAGTACTTGTGATGATCATCATCAGCCCTATCATTAAAAGTCTTCGTAGTTGTACCATTTCTCATTGCTGGGTTGTCCGATTAAGGTAAGAAATTGATCTTGATACATGACAAAGTGAAATGATATCTATTCCTTATTTTTAGGTATGGCACAATTCACTGCTTTTTTAGCCTTCACGGCTTTCGTCGCTGCTTTCTCCACGTGGAAACTTCGAAATGCAAAACTAAATACTAGTGAGGGCTACTTCCTGGGTGGTAGGAGCCTCACCGGTATAGTCATAGCCGGATCCATGCTGCTCACCAACATTTCTACCGAGCATCTAATAGGGATGAACGGATCTGCCTACCGAAATGGAAGCATCATCATTGCCTGGGAAGTTACATCTGCCCTAGCACTCGTAATAGCTGCGTTGTACTTTGTGCCACGTTACCTGAAAATGGGTCTAACTACGATACCTGAATTTCTTGAGTATCGGTTTGATGGAGCATTGCGGACCATTATCGCATTACTATTGATTATCTCCTTTGTCTGTACATTACTCCCCATAGTACTCTACACGGGAGCCATCAATATGGAGCAGATATTTGATGTATCCAGAGTTCTCAATATTTCTCAAAGTGAAGCGATATGGGTGACCGTGGTGATTATTGGTGGTGTAGGTGCTGTATATGCCATTTTTGGAGGATTGAAGATGGTGGCCTATACTGACACCATCAATGGCTTTGGACTCATGATTGCAGGACTTGCTGTGCCCTTTATTGCTCTTTGGCAAATTGGGGACGGTCACATTCTTGATGGCTTACTGAAAGTATATCACAACGCCCCGGAAAAATTCAATGTAATCAGTGATGAGCCCTCAATCGGTCCAGGGAGTAGAACGGCTATTCTACCTTTTCAGGTTTTGTTTACTGGCCTGATCATAAACCAGCTGTACTTTTGGGCGATGCATCAGTCGATCATCCAGAGAGCTCTGGGTGCTGTTAGTCTCAAGGAAGCGCAAAAAGGTCTTCTATATACTGGCATTCTCAAAATCCTAATACCCTTAGTCATCGTTCTGCCTGGCCTTATCGCTTTCTATTACTACGGTGACCAGTACTACGATCAACTCGACCATATCTATCCTATGTTGGTAAAAAAGTTGCTACCCCTATGGATGACCGGTTTTTTTGCGGCTGTGATCATGGGTGCTATTCTAAGTACATTCAACAGTGCATTGAATAGCGCGGCAACTATATTTAGTCTGGGGATTTACAAACGATATATTGCAAAGGAAGCCTCCGAGACGAGGGTAGTATGGATCGGTCGAATGGTATCAACTGTACTGGCTGTATTTGCTATTGGAATCGCTCCATTTGTGGCGAACGCACCGGCAGGACTCTATCAGCTACTCCAGCAGCTGAATGGCATTTTCTTTGTACCGATGGCTTCGGTCATCATCGCAGGTTTTTTCTTTCCTAAAGTGTCAGCGACTGGTGCCAAAGCAGGACTGTTTTTCGGCCTACTCTTCTATATTATCCTCTACTTCGTACTGGAGGTAAACATGCATTTCGTCCATATATGGGGCATTGAATTTCTGCTAAATATTGCCATCATGCATGTAGTCTCTTACTTCTACGAGAATAAGAATGATTTTACCATTACGGATGTGGGTGCGGTCAATATGGAACAATGGAAATATGCCTATCCACTAGGTATATCCTTATTTGTCATTACCCTTGTCATCTATGTATTACTAGGAATCAACTAAGCCCAATAGGTAGCAATCTATGAGAATGTAAATAATCGAACAATACTCTAAGGCCGGGTATTTTTTCTCCATACCTATTTCCAATGTTTACTACGATCGTCCAGCTCTAGTCTACCCCATGGCTGCAGTCAGCATGGCTTCTCGTTGCCGTATCCAGTCTTCTGTCTTGACAAATGTAAGCGGAACATAATCATCACTCGGAATGCCGATATTATAGATCGTCCACTCTTCGCCATAGTCATGGACCAGGTCACGAATGCAATCTACCCGATTGTCATTTGACTTAGTGCATTGTTCCCAGGGAAATACTTCTACTACGAAATGCATCTTCTGTTTTATTCCATTGACGGTCATTTCAATTTCGATCTCCTGTTTTCCCTTGATGTTTGGAATGGGTACTGATAGCTGTAGCATACACGTAAATTTTAAGATCAACCCCTATCTGGAGGTTGGGTTAGTTAAATGAATGTGTACCCTTTATAAGAAATGTGCTTCCTAAAATTATATATTTTTATTGTATTCTCTTTGGCAAGAAATAAAAATGTCCGCTGACGATGAAGCCAACGGACATTTTATATCTATTAAACTATTCTATTCAGATCTGAAATTACTCCATTTGTCCCGCTTTGTACTGAGCATGATCATAGTATTTACCTCCAGGCACTTTCAAGTATGCTGCTGCTGCGGCACTCTTGTTACCCACTGCCTCCAAAGCTTCAGCGTGTACAAGCAAGAATTTTCCTTCATCTTCTTCACCTCCTAACTCAGCAGCCTTTTCGGCATGTGTTAATGCGTCAGAAGGCTTACCAGAAGCCATTAGGGCTTTTGCCATATAGTAGCTTACATCTTTATCTTCCTTAGCCGCCAGGAAAGCTTCACCACCTGCGATGGCTTGCTCATAATTTTCAGCGGCATAGCTTGTACCGATAATACTTCCTGCCCGGCTGATATATCGCTCTGCACGATCTGCTTTATTGGCAGATTCAGCCACTTCTGCGGCTTTCAAATATGCAGGTACTGCTTCAGCGATCATATCCTGGTCATCATATGACTTCGCAATACCATAAAAGCAGGTGTACGCCTTAGGATTCAATTCAGTCCCTTTCTCAAAGCGAGCTTTCGCCTCATCAAATTTTTCCTCCTTCAGCAGTTCATTGCCTGAGTAGTAAGCCGCGATAGCACCATTACCCTGGGCTAATCGAAGCACTTTTGCATCATTTTCATCATCCGGATTGGCAAGTTCCATGGCCATCATCAGCTTTTCAAAAGCTGTTTCGTATTCCTTTGCCTTCAGGGCCGCAAGTCCATCATTATATGTCCCCGCAGCCGTAGCCTCAGCATCCTGAGCCAATGTAATACCCGTTGCCAGAAGCAAGAGCAGAAGAGTGTGAATAGTCTTCATATATTCTCAATTATGTTTAGGTTGAACAATTAACAGGATGCCGAAAATAATAAAAAAGTTGGCTAAATACGAAATCTCAACTCCAGCAGTGTCTTTAATTAATTGGATATTAACACTTTACGCCGCTGTTTGAGTCAAAATTAACAAGCATGCAATGGTTTTCTCTTGATCTAGTGTTGGCTTGCCTTTCGGTGCTCTGCTATTAAATCCCGTCCAAAGTCACCATTGAAATCCCTCCATACACAGTGTATATGGTTGGCATCATTCTGCGTGTTATCCACCTCGATGAGGAAAGTAGGACCCTGTAGACGGTAGTAATGACCAGCACCCATTTCTGTAGATCCCGCCCAGGCAAACTTAATATTTAGATAGCCAGCATCACGCAATTCGGCACGACGGCGCTTACCTACTTCATCCGGCATAGCATCAATAAATTCCTCAATAATAGCATCCACCATTTTCTTATGAGCGGTACTCATCTCACCATAGCTGAGTCCCAGGTCTTCTAAGGGAGTCACACTAGCTTTATTGGTGGTATAGATATCATTAGGTGACTCTTCAAGAAAAATGGCTTTTTTACGTTGATCATCAGGTAAGGCATTCACCAGGTCCATGCCAAGATCTTCCTCTGCAGCCAGAACTCGGAGCCCCTTTTTAGGTCCATCCAATCGCACTTCGGCAGGATTAGCCCCCATAAATTGAGGTGTTGCTATGAGTTCTCCGTCTACGATAGTGTAATGAAGTGATAGGTGATGTCCCTGAAAGCTCCATCCCCAAGTCCCTTCGTCATCAGGTGTCCCATAGATAGCTACATGGTACTGCTCAGGATCTCTGCCATTATTGTCAGGTTCAAGAACCTGCAACACAGTTTCCAAATCGATAATCTCTTCTGCTTTCGAAAATCCCTCCTCACTTAGACAGGTACTTAATAGATCGAAAGCCAGCGCATCCTGACTATCTGACAACTCCTTGATGGAAATACCATTCCGCTCGTACATGCCAACGGGTAAGTAATGCCAGTTGGACCTCAAATCATCCTCGAAAGCCAACTGGGCCTTCTCTTTCTGCTCTTCAGTCAGTGACTCCAGAAATGTATTTGCTTTGGCAACCATAGCGTTCTTTGACTTCATCATCCCGGCAGCCTGAGTTGCATTCGCAGGAGCAGTACAATACAAAAAGGCAAAAGACAAGGCAGAAATCAGAATAATTGGCAGTGCTTTCATGATTCTAGTTCATTTAATTTTGTCGGCTCAAGTTACACAATCAAAAGGATAATACAGTCAACAACTTCAAAGAAAGAAGTCGGCCATGCATATGGATCCTGACTAAAATACTAGGTTCGTTTTCGGTAAGACCAAACCGCCATGGTATTTAGTACCAGTCCACCCAGGGTGATTATCAAGAAATGGAACCGAATATCAGAGAAAGTCCCTCCCTTCAGCAAGACGATCCGGGTCACATCCACCATATAGGTCACGGGATTAATCCAGGCCACCAACTGTGCCCATTGTGGCATACTTTCTATGGGTGTGTAGAGTCCACTCATCAAGATAAAAATCAACATGAAAAAGAAGGCTACCATCATGGCCTGCTGCTGTGTATCAGTAAAATTGGATATCATCAGGCCAAACCCTAAAATGGCAAAGAGATAGACACCTCCAAAAACATATAAAACACCAAGGTTCGGCTCAGGTATAATTCCGTGTACAAAATAGCTTATGGCAAGTCCAATGGTGAGGACCACAAATCCGAGCAACCAAAATGGAATTAATTTCCCCAGAATAAACTGATATTTTTTTATCGGAGATACATTTAATTGCTCAATTGTGCCAATCTCTTTTTCCTTAACGATATTTAAAGCCGATAGGAAGCCCCCTACCATCGTCAGCAATACAGCCAAAATTCCCGGCACCATAAATCGTTGGTAATTACTGTGCACGTTATACCATTGACTATGTACTACTTCTATTTGAGGCTCAGGATTAAATGCAGGCCATTGAATCCATTCACTTCTTACGTGCCGGTTAAACTGACCAATTATATTATTGGCATAGGCGGCACCCAAATTACCTTTAGTACCATTTGTCGCATTAACTGCCATCAAGAGCGTTGCCTCATCCTCCCGAACCAATGTCGCCTCAAAGTCGATAGGAATTTCAATAAAGAGATCAACCACATCGTCTTCTATCCACTGCATCGCCTCTTTCTGTGAATTAGAATAACCTGTGAGATTAAAATAATTCGAAAATTCAATTTTTCGTACTAACTCACGAGCATAAGACGACCGGTCATGATCGACGATTCCAATATTCACGTTCTCAATTTCATAATCAGCAGCAAAAGGTAAAATCAATAACTGAATAGCTGGCATAATGAAGATGAGACGGAGAATTGCAGGATCTCTAAAAATCTGCTTAAATTCCTTTCTCAATATATATCGCATCTTTTTCATGCCATTCGTACTTTAAAGTTTCGCACGCTGAGTATTATGAAGAAAACGGCAAAAGCACAGAGAATAAGAAATTCCTTTAGAATAGCATCCATACCCAATCCCTTGATCATGATAGATTGAATGCTAAAAAAATACCATTTAGCAGGTACAATATTGGAAATCAATTGGAGGGGAAGGGGCATACTTTCTATCGGAAACATAAAACCACTAAACATCATAGTAGGCAACATAAGACCCATCAGTGAAATCATCATGGCCACTTGTTGTGAATTAGTAATCGTACTAATCAACAGTCCAAGGGCCAGCGCCGAGACAATGAAAACAAGGCTCACCAGATACAGTAAAATAATACTTCCGGAAATGGGCACGCCCAATAAAAATACACTCAGCAATAAAATAATAGACAGGATTCCAACACTCAGGCCAATATAGGGCACCGCCTTAGAGAATACAACAGCCAGAGGATGCATGGGAGACACTAATAATATTTCCATATTTCCCAGCTCCTTTTCTTTTACTATCGAGACCGATGTCATCATGGTACAAATGAGCATTAGGACAAGCGCAATCACCCCGGGCACAAAAGTAAAAGCACCCAGCAATTGGGGATTGTACATCATCCGTGTCTGCACATTGATTTGATAGGGTAGAGACACATCGTTAATGACCTGCGTCTGAAAATCTTTTGTGATGGCACTTACATAATTAATTAGCGTGGCACTAAGATTAGGATTTGACCCATCGGTCACTAATTGCAATTGTGACTCATGCTGGTGCTCAAGTTGCTGCGTAAAATTATTGGGAAAAACGACTACCATCTTTGCATCACCCGATCGAAGTGTTTTATCGATATCATTCATCGATCGCAATAACGTGACTGTTTCAAAGTATCGACTTGCTTCAATTTTATTTGTCAAATCCTTACTATAAGTGTCTCCTGCAAAATCCAAAATGGCAATGCGTGTATTTTTGACTTCGTTTGAGAGTGCGTATCCAAATATCAAAATCTGAACAATGGGCATGCCGATCAGGACCAGGAGCGTTCGATAATCCCGACTTATGTGATACCATTCTTTACGCACAAATGCCCAAAACTGCTTCATTTCATTCTCCCCTTGTGGCCTCTCTTGCCAGTGAATAAAAAACACGCTCCATAGTATCGAAACCCATATCCCGTTTCAGGTCTTGAGGTGCATCAAGAGCTCGAATGTTACCATCTACCATGATCGCTACGCGATCACAATACTCTGCCTCATCCATATAATGAGTAGTTACAAAGATGGTAATACCGGTTGCGGCTGCTTCATAAATCAATTCCCAAAACTGACGTCTCGTAAGGGGATCAACACCTCCTGTTGGTTCATCCAGGAACACAATGGAGGGACGATGCATAATTGCAATAGAAAAAGCTAATTTTTGCTTCCACCCCAATGGAAGCTCGGCTACTAGAATTTTCTCTTCACCACTGAGATCTAGCCGTTCTACCAGTTCCTTTCCCCGGTCCTTTATCTGCTGTCGTGTAAGACCATAAATGCCTCCATAGAATTCAATATTCTCCAGTATGGTCAGATCCGAATAAAGCGAGAATTTCTGACTCATATATCCGATGCGTTGCTTTATTTCTTCAGCCTCCTTATAGACATCAAAGCCAGCCACCCTGGCCAGTCCACTAGTAGGTCGGCTCAATCCACATAGCATCCGCATAGCTGTGGTCTTTCCGGCACCGTTAGCACCCAAAAAGCCGAATATCTCCCCAGATTGTACAGCAAAGCTGATGGCATGTACTGCAGTAAATGAACCGAATTTCTTAGTAAGATTTTCAACCTCTATGCTGAACATATTCGTGCTATTGTTGCATAAGATTCATGAAACAATCTTCTATGGTCGGAGTAATGAGGTCTATCCTAACATTATTATGCCCCTTCTTTTCCAAAGCTCCTTCAATGATATGTGGATCAATACCCGGTATTAATTGCACATGATGCTGTGCTCCAAAAGCATGACAGGATGCCACAGAGCGATCGTCTCTCAGATCCTTCATGACTTGATACATATCATCAGCACTTACTCCATAAAGGGGGCCATTAAATTCACTTATCAAGCCGGAAGGCGTATTAATAGACAGGATCTGGCCATCCTGAATCAATGCGATTTCATCACACATACTTGCTTCATCCATGTAGGGTGTAGAAGCAAGGATGGTAATTCCTTTTACCTGCAGCCTTTTCAACATATCCCAAAATTCTGCCCTTGACACCACATCTACTCCGGTAGTGGGCTCATCCAGAAAAAGCACTTCCGGTCGATGCACCAGTGCACAGCAAAGGGCCAGTTTTTGTTTCATGCCTCCAGAGAGGGCTCCCGCCTTTCTATCTCGAAAAGGCTCTAGCTGAATATATATTTCCTTAATCAGATGGTAATTTTCCTCGATAGTGGTGCCAAAAATGGTGGCAAAGAATTTGAGATTTTCGAGTACACTCAGATCCTGATACAACGAGAACTTCCCCGGCATATATCCTACTATTCTTCGTATTTTCTGATAGTCCCTTATTACGTCAAACTTCTGTACCGTTGCCTGCCCCTTATCGGCCAAAATCAGCGTAGTGAGTATTCGGAAAAGAGTAGTCTTCCCGGCACCATCAGGTCCAATGAGCCCAAAAATTTTCCCCGGCTCCACTTGGAAGGATATATTCTCTAAGGCAGTGACTTTTCGATCGCCTGTAAACGACTTGGATATATTGTCGACCCGAATGCTCATGATGCTTCTTCATCATTTTTAAAGGAGACTTCCCCATACATGCCGATCTTTATAAAGCCATCATTCTGGACATTCAGTTTAATGGCATACACCAGGTTGGCTCGTTCATCCTTTGTCTGAATAGACTTGGGTGTAAATTCTGCTTCATCTGATATCCAGGTTACTTTTGCATCGTACCTTTTGAAACTACCATCGGGTTGATCGATAAAAACCGTTGCTGCCTGGCCTATTTTTATTGTCGGCAGCAGAGAGCCATCCACGTAGGCACGCAACTCCATGTCCTGCAGATCCGCTATTTTATATAACGGCTTACCCATGGTTGCAAACTCTCCCTCTTCAATATATTTTGTCAAAATTGTACCCTCCAAAGGATTAAGGACTTTGGCGCGGCGCATATACTCCTCCACTTGAGATTTCCTTTGCTCTAAGGGTAATTTTTCGCTGACGATCGCTCTGTTCTGTATGGCAGTATTATCACGCGCCGCCTTAATTTGAGCATTAATGACAGCTTTGCGACTAATGGCTGCCTGTATTTGATCCTCAATAAAATCCACCTGTCCATTTATCTGGTCCAATTGCTGCCCTGTCGCAGCTTCAGCATTATAAAGGCTCTGTATTCGTTCCTGTTCTTTTTTTGCAGTATTTAATTGTGTCTGCAAGGTCCTGATTTCAGCATCAGCAGTGATGAGTTGCTGCTCATAAATCCCGACTTGAGGTGCGGCGCTTTGCTTCTTCTCCTCCACTGCCTCCATAGTAGCATCGATCTGAGCTTGTTGAATTGAAAAATCTATAAAATCAAGAAAGACCGAAGTATCACCCTTAGCTACATAATCACCCTCTTCGAATGGAAACTTCAAGACCTTCCCCGGCACCTCGGCACTTACGATCACTTCCTTAGCTTCGAATGTACCGGTAGCATCATGTCCGTTTTCATCTTCACCACAACTGATCAGCATGATGGATAATACGATGACAAGAATATGTGGGAAATACATTTCGCTTGATTTTTGAAATTTATTCATGAATGACTAGTTTGATAATTGGCTAAAAGATTTTTCATAGGCTCCCGCCACATGTTGCCATAAGTACAAATTCTTCTTTTGTTGGAGTTGATGCAGCGCCAGCAGGGCCCTGGTCTCAAATTCTTCATTTACCACCCTAACGTACTCAGCACTGGGAAGTGCTCCATTATTAAGTTGAACCTCTGCAGTACGGGAAATCGAAGCACGGAGATCAATGAGTTTTAGATCCTCCTCCAATAGATCCCTAAATTTCTTGTTTTCATTTTCAAACTGCACCATCTGCAATTCAAGATTTTCCTTATAATTATTCCATTCGATATTTAGTTTTTGCTGATCCAACACATGAAGTTGCCGGTCATTTTTTCGGCGATATAATGAACCCAGGTTCCAATGACCACGGATTCCTACCTGAAGAAAGGGTTCAAAGCCATTATCCAAAAAATTAAGTCCGGGTCGACCATAACCAGCCTGAGCGAAAGCAGAAATCTTAGGCCGGGACAGAGCATCCTCCAGATCTGATTGACGTAATATCAAGTGCTTCTGTTTTTCAATCTGTTGATACACTGACAGATTATTGGCATGCATAGAAGGAATTGGAATTGTTCCGGGATCGACCAGTAAACTATCATCAAGAATTTCGAGGTTTGTCAAGATAGACAGCTGCCCCAAAGCCACCTGCAAATAATTTTCCAGGCCAATAATCTGTTGTTTAATTTTTATAATGGACGCCTCCACTGTTTGCGACTCCATACGAAGAACCGTCCCATTTTCAACACCTATATCTAACTGGTTTTTAGCAGTCTGTAAGGACTCGATTTGCAGGAGCATCACCTGTATCTGAGACCGTATCTCCAGTGCTGTAAAAAATAGGTCAATGCTTCTTTGCCGCACCTGCTCTAGCATGCCTTCATGCTGCACAAGTTCCAAATCACGCTGCAATTGATTCAATTCCTTCCGATTATTCAGGACCCCTCCGTCCCAGATCAATTGATCGGCTTGTAGTTGCAACCGATATTGATCCTTAGAAAGGGGATCAATCGGAATATTGGGTATATCAATGGGAAGTTCTGTTACCGCAGACTGATAGGTAGCCTGACCACTCAACGAAATCTGCGGAATTTTTTCCGCATCCAGATTTTCATTTCGTAACTCCGTCTGGCTTGCCACCAAATCCGGTATTTCTTGACGGGGAGTATTCTGGATAGCTAGAACGATGGCTTTATCAAGCGTGATCTGACCCATAACACTCCCCGCATCTAGCAACAACAATAAACTGCAAATAAGTAGACGCTGACTCATGAGTTGACTTTTATGGTCTGCAGTAATAATTCAGTCACATGTTTTTTGCGACTCTCGATAAATGCATCATATCCCGCATCATCTTTATCCAGCATCACCTTAGCGATGGGTCTGGCAATAATGGGATAAATGCATAGCGAAAAAATATTGATCATAAAATGGTCCAGAGGAATAATGTCCGGACCAAATTCATTTTTCATCTGCTCGTAAGTATTCTTAAGACTCTTTTTAAGAATCTCTTTCCGACTACGCATATGATCTTCCACAAAGGATGGATTCTTTGCGGCCTCATTCAACACAAAAAGAGGCAGCAAGGGAAAAGTGGAAATAAATGTGATTTCGAGCTCTACAAATTGTTCAATCTTCTCCCGAAAAGTACCATCAGATTGGAAAATCCGGGCAAAGGCTATGAACAGGACATCTACTTTGTCAGCAAATATTACTTCAAATAACTTCTGCTTGGATCGAAAATAGTAGTGCAGCATGGCCTTATTGATGGATGCTGCATCCGCAATCTCCTGCATCCTGGCTCCCGTCAGCCCCTTCTTCATAAATATGCGACTTGCTGCCTCCTTGATACGCTCTTCCGTAGATTGATCTTTTGTCATCCTGACTAACTAGTTGTTTTAACCATTTGGTTAATTCAAAAGTATACTTTTTTAATAAAGAAGTCAAAATGAATAATGACACTTTAATACATATATATTTTCATAATATTTTTCACCCTGATATTCTAAATATTAGAATCCAAACTACCATTTGCCCATTGGACAAGCCTGCCTCTCCGGGACATGATTGACAGGTCAGATATCCAGGAACGTATGTGCTCAGCCATCAAACCCGGTTGGCCCTCATGAGGAAAATGGCCCTCTCCGGCTATCAACTTCAAGGTAGTTAAGGGGCAGGATTCCCTTATTCGGTCAGGAATCCCTAATTCATACACTGGGTCCTTGTCACCATTTAGTAAAAGAATGGGCTTGTCCTTCATATTATTTTCAAATTCAATTTTTACGTATTCCATCACGCTCTTTTCCTTTCTCAAACTTGATAGCATTTGAGTGATCCTTCTCCTTTTTTCAGGGGAGTCAAAGATTCGACGATACTCTTTTACTTCATCTATCGAAAGCCTACGGGTGGGGATTCCATATCGTAGCGTAAGATTGATTACAAGATTAGTCCATGCATTAACCCATTGAAAGAATGACGAGCCCACGAATTTTAGCATCCGGTCCAAACGTGGGTACTCCTGAACCGGATAAATGACAGCATCACTTATGATCACTCCAGCAAAAAGGCTGGAATGATCAGCCACTACCTTAAATGCTGCAGCACCACCTGTATCATGTCCTAATAATATTATGTTAGAAAGTTCCATCTTATGGATGAAATGAAAAAGGATCTTACTCCAGTACGGCAAATTTACCTCAGCTGAAGAACCCATGGGAGACAGACCAAAACCAGGATAGTCCAATGCTATGCATCGATGGTCTCTACTGAGATCCTTAATCAGATTTCGATACATGAATGAAGATCCGACTGGTGCATGACTCACTAATATTGTAGGACCGACCCCTTCATCTACATAATGGATTTCCTGACCATTTATATTCAGAAATCGACTTTCAAATGGAAACAGAGATTTATTATAGTACTTCATTTTTAAAGAATTTTATTGTGATTACTATTCACAAATCTATGGGATGGATCAATCACCTATCTTGTCATATGACAAGAAGTGAATTCGTATTTCTCAAAGCAAAAGTCCACTATGAAAAAACTGGAAACTTTTTTCGACCAATATATCACTGACAGAAGTGATCAACATGAACTCACTCTACTCTTTGGAGAGAGCAAACCAATGAAAGCGAAATCGTTTCTGGTAAAACCAGGTGGTCCATCATCCTTCCTTGCATTTATCGAAAAGGGGACTTTCCGAGTCTATCTCATTAATTCAAAAGGGGTAGAGGTAACCATATGGTTTTCTTTTGCCGGAATGATGATTTCAGACATGTTGTCTTTTTACAAGGGTACTTCAGCGAACTTCTATGTGGAGGCAATAGAAGACAGTATTATTCGAATTATATCTAAGTCGAATCTTGAGAAAGCCTACCAAAAAAATGTCCGACTTCGCACCTTTGGGCAGCGATATGCAGAAAATGCATTGGTGAAGGTTATGGACCGTATGCTTGAACTGCAAACATTGGATGCTGAACAGCGATATCTTAATTTATTGGAACAACCCCAGTTCCTTGAAAAGATTCCTCTAAAATATTTGGCCTCCTTTATCGGAATCACAGATACTTCTTTAAGTAGGATTCGGAGAAATCTTATGAGATGATCCATCTAGGTATTTCCAAAATTATCCCTAGATTTAAGCATTACAACCTGTTTAAACACCTTTTTAATATGCGAGCTGTTGCACTACTAGTTGCCTTGTCACTATCTACGGTGGC
This sequence comes from Saprospiraceae bacterium, assembly GCA_050298535.1. GTDB lineage: Bacteria > Bacteroidota > Bacteroidia > Chitinophagales > Saprospiraceae > JABDMH01. The sequence continues at coordinate 5,549 of JBNKUI010000063.1, read as the reverse complement.
ATCTGGCCAAGATGAAGTTTTAACACTTTTTCCCGAAGGTATTCCCTGTGCTAATGAACAAACCATGGAAGTGACGGAACGAGCCGACATTGGACGAGTAGTGTCCAAAGTTCATAATCCGACTTTGGCAGTCTATCGTCCAGATCCCGCCAAGGCCAATGGTACGGCTGTAGTAATATGTCCGGGAGGTGGCTACACCATTCTTGCTTACGATTGGGAAGGCACCCGAATGGCGGAATGGTTTAACACACTGGGTGTTACCGCATTTGTTTTGAAAAACCGACTACCCCGTTGGGAATCAGAGGATTGTCGTGATAAAGTTGCGCTATTGGATGCTCAACGAGCTATGCGACTAGTCCGGATGAAAGCAGATGAGTATGCCATCGATCCTCATCGCGTCGGTGTCATGGGATTCTCTGCCGGTGGTCATCTGGCTTCTACCCTATCTACGCATTTTGATACAGGAGATCCGAATGCCACCGAATCAGTAGATCGTGAAAACTGTCGTCCTGACTTCTCCATATTGATGTACCCTGTCATTTCTATGGATCCATCCTTTACGCATATGGGTTCTCGCACGAACCTTATCGGTGAAAACCCTTCCGCTGAAATGATCGAGCATTTCAGCAATGAAAAGCAAATCACAGGAGAAACACCACCAGCAATACTGATTCATGCCAGTGATGATAAAGCAGTGCCTGTGAAGAACAGCATCGTGTATTACGAAGCGCTTCTCGAAAACAATGTTGCTGCAGCCATGCATATTTATGAAGAGGGCGGACATGGATTTTCTTTTGGAGAAGGGAGAGGCGCAGTAGCTGGTTGGAGAAAGGTTTGTGAAGATTGGATGTCAGAACAGAGATTCTTGACACCGCGCCTTCAGGCACTCATTATCGATGGACAAAACAATCATAAGAACTGGCCCGAAACGACCCCGATTCTAAAAGACCATCTTTTAAATACGGGCCTTTTTATGGTAGATATTGCCACTACTCCAGCAGAAGGTGAAGATATGTCTTCATTTACTCCTGATTTTAGTAAATATGACCTCGTTGTTTCCAACTATAATGGAGATCCATGGCCGGAGAAAACAGAAAAGGCGTTCGAAGATTTTGTGGCGAATGGGGGAGGATTCGTATCTGTGCATGCTGCTAATAATGCATTTCCCAACTGGAAGGCGTACAATGAGATGATCGGCCTGGGAGGTTGGAATGGACGCACAGAAAAAGATGGTCCCTACGTATATTACAATGATGCGGGTGAAGAAGTAGTCGATGATTCACCCGGAAAGGGAGGACACCATGGAGATGTACATTCCTTCACTATTCAGGTGAGAGACAGTGTACATCCCATTATGGCAGGACTACCTACTACCTGGCTTCATACTGATGATGAACTCTATGATCAACTCCGGGGACCTGCCCGCAATTTGCACGTGCTAGCTACTGCTTACAACGATCCATCCATTCGAGGTACCGATAGACATGAACCTATGCTTATGACCATTCATTATGGACTGGGGCGAGTATTTCATACCACGCTGGGACATCTAAATGAATCGCAGCTTTGCCAGGGATTTACCACTACGTTCCAACGAGGTGCAGAGTGGGCCGCCACAGGAATGGTTACGCAACCTGCACCAGAGCGATTCCCAGGACAAAAAGAAACCATGATGGTGGAAAAGTGACGGGTCTTAAAATATAACAGCTTGACTGAACCTCTGAAAATTGCCACGCTATTTCAGAAGAAGCCTCCTCCACCTGTGGATGATGTGGTAAAACCTATGAAAGAAGGTGGGTACCGAGACAGTGGAGCGGATATCATGTTTAATCTCAGGCAAGCGGGAGTTGATGTGGTGACTCCCGTTGAATATCCCTCCGCCGCAAATGAGCATGACTGGGTATTTCCGGACGATAAGTCAGGCATAGAAGAAGCCTTAGAAAAAGGAGCCAATGCATTTTGGTTAAATACGGTATTATTTACGGGTCATCCCATTACAGAGTACCTTGACAGGTATAAAATTGTGGGGCAAGAACCGTCGATGGTCACCCTATTTGATGATAAACTCACAACAAACCAACGAATGCTCAGTATCGGTCTTCCATTTGTGATGCCGATAGAAGTCTCTGTCACCATGGCATCCCAACTGCCAGAATATCCCATCGTATTGAAGCCCATCCGCGGGCGTGGCAGTCAAGGTGTGAAAGTAATCAGAGACCATGATGAGCTCCAGATTCATATCGGGCATTTATTAGAACAAAAGATTTACGGGTCAAGATTTATGGCGGAAGCCTTTCTGCCAGGCAAGGAGTATACCGTCACTGTTATGCCACCAGGAGTCTATGAGATCGGTGGGAAGAAAAGGGAAAAAGATGGTCACTGGTGCTTACCTCTGGTAACGCGGTTCAATCATCAGGAGGGAATTGCTCCCTACAGTGGTATTGTCGCTGTATCTGCAAATAGTCATGCCATAGATCCCACCGACTGCACAGCTAGTCAAAGAGAAATGATGGCCGCCTGCGCACTAGTAGGGTCCGAACTGAAAGCAAAAGCACCGATTCGAATTGATGGGCGCGAGGACAAAAAGGGTACAATACGACTCTTCGATATCAATCTAAAACCCAACATGACGGGCCCTGGTCGGCCGGGAAGATCAGATCAGCAAAGCCTCACCGCCCTAGCAGCAGCGAACCTGGGCTGGACCTATAAAGAACTCCTTCTCAATATCCTTAATAATGCATGGACAGGCATGACCTAGGCTTCATTTATGATTGATAGAGATCATTTTTCTGTAACTTTCTGAAGTGTACTATGAAGAAAGTGCTTTACTATGCTTCAGTTTTTTAGAACCAGTCATAAAGAATTTGATAAATACTTCAAGCGTGTAAGAAAACGTGCGAAGCAGGAAGACATTCATCAACTCCGGGTAGCACTCAAGAAAATGAAGACCATCCTTCATATGGTCGATCCTGAAAATAAAATATTGAAATCATCGGAGAGAAAGAGGATTAGACGATTATTTAAGTTGGCAGGCGTCATCCGGGAAGCTCAGGTAAACATAGAACTGGTAAAAAATATAGATGACAAGACCGTGGAAGCGTATCGCTACTTTCTGTCCGAGCAGATCAGCTATGGTGCAAAGGCACTGCAACAATTCACTTCCGAAAAAAGTGCAACAGACTTCTTTTCAAAAAATACTTTGAAAAAAATATCCAAAAAAACGAAACACTTTATTGAATCTAGTCAACTGGATCAATTTCGAACCAGCATGTACCAACGTATTCAAAGATATGTTCGGTACTCTGGTGATAAAATCCTACATGAAATACGCAAAGAAGTAAAGCACCTGCTATTTATTACCAAATTCGATCATGTCGATGATAACAAGAAGGAAGATCTCAACAACCTTGCAGAAAAATTGGGCACCTGGCACGACCAGGCTGTCTTACTCTACAGCCTTGAGTCCTTTTCTATAAAAGAGCCAAGAATCTTCAAACATCTCGAAAGCATTAAATATTGGAATCGCATTCGCGCAGTACATATGCGCGCCGAAGTGCAAGCGTTCGTCAGAGAGATATAGTCTGAGACTACCAAAGAGCTACCAAGGAAAACTACACTCACGCCGCTCCTTTGAAATCAGCACCAGATCTGGAACTAAAATAAGATCCAAAGGTTTTCGTTTTTGTACTATGAGAGCACTCCAAATCTCACTTATTGTAATTAGTCTGCTGTATTCCAGCAGCTGTGAAAAGACTCCTGATGCTGAATACGATTTCATTGGAAAATGGCAATCATTAAATTCTAATAAAGTTGCCATATGTATCGATTCTCTCCATCACTATGATTTACAGATTGAAGGTACTTCTCTGTTTTCAGATCTGGCAGACTATGAAAAAATTAAAATAGAAATAGCCCCCCTTTCAGGTAAGTGGTCTAAATTCGAACTCAGAGATGTCACAGGTAAAGAGTTCTCCAAAGGAAAAATCGAAGTAGTTGACCCTAGCAGAATCAGGATATATCATCACAAACACAATGACATACTGGATGAAGCAGATGAATATTATCGCATAGTGGGAAACGAAAGTTTTGATGAAATCATGTGCAAGTTGATGAATTGATACAACTCACCTCATACAATCCACAACCGTACTAAAAATAAGCGTCAGAGTAAGATATTTCGTACCTCTGGCACGAACCCTAATATTTAGAGCCCGGGCTAAACCAAGGTTTGGTCCAGCTTGGACCATTTATTTTACGTCCAGATTCACACCCTCTTGATTATAATGAATAGGCATCAAGTATACTATAGATCGCGGCCCGCTGGGACCTCTTTTAAATTGATCAGTTGCGTAAACTCCGATAGTCTGGTCTACCATACAAACTTATATAGTTCAAACCACAGGCTTCAAGTGGTCCCTGAGGGACCAAACACCGGTCAACCTAGACCGCTAAAATATAAGGTCGTGCCGGAGGTACGAAACAAAATCCCTTCAATTCAAATAGATAACAAACATCCTAAAATCTAACCTAGTCCCAGAGGGACCCACACACGGGTCAAACTACCCCGCTCAAATAGCAAATCGTGCCGGAGGCACGAAACAATATCCACTGCCAGTTAGAAAGTACCTCATTTAAAATCCAGCCCGGTCCTGCATCGGTCCCTGCTGGGACCCAACCTTGGTCAAACTCAGAACGCTCAAACAAGAACTCGTGCCGGAGGTACGAAACAAAGGATCCTCCTTACCACTTATAAAACGTAATCACTATATTAGAATTACCATCTAATTCTTTAACCATCTAAATTCACCTCAGCAATGGCGGATACCTATACGCAGATCCACATTCAAGTGGTTTTTGTTGTGAAAAACCGACAATCTCTCATCAAAAAAGACTGGAGGGATTCATTGTACAAATACATCACAGGAATTGTGCAGAATCATGGACACAAGGTCCTGGCAATAAATGGGGTGGGAGATCATGTTCATCTATTTTTCGGCCTTCGTGTGACACAGTCTCTATCGGACCTCATGCGACAGGTCAAGGGCGACTCTTCCGAATGGATCAATAAGAAGGGCTTTACAAAAAATAAGTTTCGATGGCAGCCTGGTTATGGTGCCTTCTCCTACTCAAAAGATGCAGTCCAGAATGTGATCAATTACATCAAGCGACAGGAGGAACACCACAAGAAAAAAACACTCCTTGAGGAGTATAAGGAGCTTCTCGATTTCTTCGAAGTCGAATATGACGAGAAGTATCTATTCAAACCAGTGCTTTAATCATTGATTAGTCAGCAGGGTCTGATCATTAATATCAACTCATTCTTTCGTACCTCCGGCACGAGCTCCAATAATTAGAGTCCGGATCAAACCAAGGTTCAGTCCCGCTGGGACCTCTTTTAAATTGATCTGTTGCGTAAACTCCGACATTCTGGTCTACCATACAAACTTATATAGTTCAAACCACAGGCTTCACGTGCTCCCAGCAGGACCAAACACGGGTCAAACTACCCCGCCCAAATAGCAAATCGTGCCGGTGGTACGTAACAAAAC
>JBNKUI010000062.1:0-9185 GCA_050298535.1 Saprospiraceae bacterium | reverse complement strand
CTATTTGAGGCAATAAAAGCATAAAATCAGAAATAACGGGCATGGCTCTTATCTTTCTGACGCTTGGTCTCTCCTTTTCGAGCATCTCAAACTGGTGGGCATTACTTTCTCTACATTTGTTTTGGATGCTTATGGTTGGTATCTTATTACTATCTAAAGCTTGTCCATTGCATGGGGCACCTTTGGTGAATGATCACGGGTGCTAATTTTTAAATTAGACACTTTTTTGGTCCTGCTGGATGCTCATGGTTCATGTCTTTTATGAATAGTCTATCTTGGATCTTAGCTTAGGGTCCACTGCGTGGGGCCTTCTTTTTCATTGCCAAAAAGAAGCAAAAGTCTAGTCGGATTCATAGGTGGCGATCTCTCACTTGATCCCGAGTTATGTGGCTCTCTGCCTCGTACTTCCCGTCCCGAGCTTGAAATCTGGCATACTCGCTGTATTTTCTTATCGAAGCTGTTTTATTCCGTCAATCCGGATACCGATAAAGGGGGCCACTTTGAATCCGACGTCCACTCCTACTTAGAAATGCCGTGGAACTCCAAGTTTCACAGTTTGCAAACAGGGCAAGAGAAACTAACCGTTTTAAAATCCTGAAGGCAGGAATCCAATCCCATAAAATCCGGCCAAATCTTATAAAAATCTATCCTTAATTCCTTACAATCACTAGATATGACCAAAAGCCATTTAGTATTCTATTATCACGGCCACTGCCAGGAAAAGGGCCGAAAGTACCATGAGCCACCCAAAGAGAGGGAGCATAAATTGTAACCAATTTTTAAACTTTATATTGGCAATACCCAGCATCGCCATAAGGATCCCTGAGGTAGGAATTATGGTGTTCGCAAAGCCATCACCACAGGTGAAAGCAAAAATAGCGGTATTGCGCGTTATACCCAGAAGGTCTGCTAAAGGTGCCATGAGTGGCATGGTGGTCGCCGCTTGCCCAGTCCCGGATGGAATAAAGAAGTTGAGAATGGTTTGGAATACCAACATGCCTTCTGCCGCCAATACTTTTGGCAAGTACTGCAAGGTGTCAGAAGCATAGTAAATAATAGAGTCCATAATTTGTCCTTCTACCAGGACCACCTGTATCCCTTTGGCAAATCCAACCACCAGCGCACCAACCAGCATTTCGTTCATACCTTCAATAAAAGCTTCAGTGGACTGATCTAGTGATAGCTTGCCCAGATAAGCAGTAACTATACCCATGGCTAAAAATCCGGCAGCCATTTCGGTCATCCACCAGCCTTGCGTCTGTACGGCCCATAGTATCCCTACAAATAGTAATGCACAAACCAACACAATCTGAATGTGATTTCTGGTCAACTTACTCTGTTCAATCGCTTCTTCTTCATATACATCATCTTCGTCTAAATAAGAGTTGGCTGGATTTGCTTTTAACCTCCTACCATAGCGTAGCATGTAAATGATGGCGACAGTCAGGGCAAAGACATAAAATACGAGCCTAAATGCTATGCCACTACCTAACGGCACCTCGGCTATGCCCTGGGCTATTTGCACGTTAAAGGGATTAGTTGTAGCCGCAGCAAAGCCAATTTCAGCTGAGACAAAGACAAGCGCCAGGCCATAAATCTTATCGTAGCCCAATTGATGCGATATGTATAAAAACACAGGCACTAGTGGAATAAATTCCTCGCCCATACCCAGCGTAGATCCACCTGCCGATATAACAAGCATGAGTAAGATGGTAAGGGTAGTACCGTTGTTGTTAAATCTATTGATCAGAGCATGAATACTGGCTGTAATAGTGCCCGTGCGTTTGATAATGCCAAAGACGCCACCAATCAAAAAGATAAAAAATATGATGTCTGCGGTTTCTTCTAATCCCTTGGGTATGGCTGTAAGAAAACCCATCACACCCACGGGAGTTGCCTTCTCCGCCACTTCATCACCTAACAATAGACCCTTAAAAGAATAGTGCTTCGGAATAGGCTGATAGGATCCCGGTATTACTACTGTACGTGTTAGGTTCCCTACGGCTAATTCTTTACGCTCAAAACTCCCGCTTGGTACCACATAACTAAGCAAGCCTGCCGCAAGAATCACCATGGCAAGTAAAGCAAATACATGGGGGATTTTTATGTTTTTAAACATGTTACTCGTATAGTTATTCAGACTAATTGCAATGGAGTGCCATCTTAGAATGTAATATGATGTCTGGCACGTCCATTATTTTGGGTCTTGGACAAATATAGTGGGTCTTGAACAATAAGGTTCATATTCACCAGGAGGTACAAAACTTCTCAATATTGATCATGAGATATTAACGCTACTCCTTCTATTATATATCTTCTTGCCTTCAAATGCCTCCGGCGGCCAACTTTTTGCAGAAAAAGTTGGGCAAAACTGCCCGCTGTCAGACTTGGTCGGTCACACTAAATATTTTTCCGCTATGCCCTATAAACTCGCGTATCGCAGGAGCCATGCATCGATTCCTCTAGTTTCCTTGGCATTCTACTCACTCTATTCATCCAACTTGCTCATACAGTATAGGCCATGGCCGCTCCTAAACATTAAGTGTGACGCTCGCCCAATTCTGAAGGCGGGAAAAAACGACTAAATACCAACCATATCTACTTATAACTATCTATCCTTAAATTCTTAAGCCCACTAAATTTGGCTAAGAAACCATTTTTCTTCATACTAAGTTATTTGATTATTTGGAAGAGGAAGTCACGCGGTGGATTATAAGGAGCCGTGCGACGCGATTGGCGAGCATGCCGCCTTACTAAGTGTAAGTTCCAGTTTCAATTTCTAAAGTCATAGTAGGTGTTTCTGTTTTCACCTACCCTTTTCAATATACCTTTTTTGACGCCGGCTCTGAGATCTCTGGTTGCCGTTGCTGATGATATATCTTTGAACATTTCCATATAGTCCTTTCTTGTAAAATTCTGAAGACTGGAGTGTTCCTTAAAGTACATTATCCTTTCTTCATCATTAAGATGAATTCGCTGTTCTCCTACTTGCTTTGCAAGACTCTTTCTAATCATCTCCAACATATATTCTACAAATTGCGTTGCAATTCCTTCCTTATCTGAAGCAGATAGAACTTCATAATATTTCTTTTGACTGCTCTTGATTTCTGCTTCAATCGGCAGATATTCAAAAACTGGGTTTTCTTTCATCAAGAGGACTGTTTGCCAAAGCCTTCCCATTCTGCCATTTCCGTCCATAAAAGGGTGAATGAACTCCATCTCATAGTGGAATACGCAGCTTTTTATTACCAGGTTATCTGCATTCTCTTTCAAATATCCGAAGAGCTTATTCATTAAGTTAGGCACATTCCAGGCTGGAGGTGCCATATGAGCTACTTGATCTCCCTTAAATATTCCCAAATTTCCAGTTCGATATTGTCCTGCGTTCTTTATCAGTCCTTTCATCAATATTCGGTGTGCCTCTAGATATGATGATTCGCTATATGCGTCAAACCTGGCAAGATCTTGATATATAGATATTGCATTTTGCACTTCCAGAATATCTTTAGGTGGACCCATTACTTTCTTATTATCAAATATTGCTGTGACTTGATCTATGGATAGCGTATTGCCCTCAATCTCAAGGGAGGACTGTATTGTCTTGATTTTGTTTTCTCTTCTGAGATGGGTTTCTGGTTTCCTCAAGTACGTGGAATCAACGATTCCCAGTAGTTTACCGATTTCCGTGGACAGGTTGATGATTTGGCTTGTACCTTCATAATACTTTTCTATCATGATGCCATCATTTGATGCCATCAAATATACAAAACAACCAACTTCTGCTTCTTACCAGATCATTTAGTTCGATTACTCATGTTCCGAATTGGAGTAACGGTGCTGTGCCTACGAAGGAGGCATACCGTGGTCGTGCCATGTTAGGCGCAGCAGATCTCAGGTCAATGTCTTCCTATACTTCCTGACCATGAACAGCTCGACTTTAAACCTTCCACATTAGTCGACGAGTAGTCGGCGTCCATTGATATTCCTGTGTATTCAGTCATATGCGACAAAAAATGCCTTCCTCATCGAGTGCCCAACAATTACAAACTTATATCACATAATTCAGCTAGGTTGTTAATCTACATTGACATTTCACAGATCAACGAACATTAGCCGAAAAATTTGACGAACCTGATAATTTTCTAATCTCCATAGTGTCACATCAGTTATTAACAGAGAATTGAACGCCATCTTTTACAATAAATTCACTGGGAGGGTTTATTTCCAGGCCATCATTTTTAACACAATCTGATTCTATGATGATGTGACCTTCATAGCAATCTCTAGGTGAAGAACGTCTGTTCCAATTAGCTGGATCGTACCAGTCTACCATACTTCCTGTTGTCATTCCACCAACAAATCGGTACTTCGAACTGTTGACCGAAAAGAGGACAGATAATTCACTACCGTCAAAATCTGGCCCATCAATAACTAAATCATCGTAAATAAGCTCAATCTTATAACCCCCAAGACCACAACAAAAGCCATCACCAAAACTATCATATAATTTCAAAGTATAATTTCCATCCGGAACATCCAGTGTATAAACCTTTGTAGTAAGTGCCAATGGCGAAGGAGTAAAATCATCACCAGGTGGGAAATTACCATCTGAAGCAACAATATTACCCATCTCATCAATGATTTCCCAGGACATGTCTCCCGGAAATTCATCGAAGTTTAGAGTAAAAGTTACTACTTAACGACCTATTTGCTATAGCCATTGTTATGCACAGTTATAACAGAACGCCAAGCTAAAATGAGTATGCGCCCAAGTTGCTAGACCAGTTTAAGTTTTCGGTTTACAAAAGACCTTTGAAAGCGCCTATATCGCATATTCATTTTTAGCGCTTGTTGTGTGCAGTTATCCATCGGGTTGCTTCCCTCATGAACTCGTCTGGTAGTCGGTGACCTGAGTCGAAGAGAACAATGTCCTTGTCATCAATATGCATGTTTGCTATGAATTCATTGGCTTCTTCTTTTGGAGAGAATGGATCTGATTTACCAATGAGAAATAGGACAGGCGCATTTTGAAATGGGCTGTAATTAATTGAGGTGATATCGTGTAGTTGCTTTTCCATTGACCCGGATAAATTAAAATCCGAAATACTTCTGGCAGGTAATTTCATAGAAGGGACACAGGCCACTACACTATTTATCCGCTGATCCACCGCATTTAAAATCAACGATATTCCGCCTCCCATACTATATCCAACCAGGTCAATCTGGAGATCATCCTCTCTATTTCTTTGACCCAAATAATCAATAATTATCCTTAGGTCTCTAATGGTGGTTGAATTAGCTTCGTAAAAAGCCTGTGCCTCATCAACTATCTTCAAATATTCTCCCGTACTACGAACAGGTTTGAAATTCCTTTCATAGCTCCTGGCGCCATGATACTTAGCATCAGGAATAGCGACATTATATCCAAGCGTCAGAAGACTATCAACCAGTGGCCTCCATCTGGATTCCGGGTAATACCATTGAAGAGCCGAACCGTTTAAACCATGCATAAGTATTACATGCTTCCCAAAACTGTCACTAGTGGTGAAGTAAGTGAACGGAAACTTGCTGTCATATCCTTGAATGACCACAGTTTCCATTTTAAATCCGTTCATTGAAGTTCTGGAATCAACAATTTCTACCTGTATGATTTCTGATTTTTCATAGGAAAAATCGTTTCTTAATTCTTGACCAAGAAGGTTAAAGAAACATATTATGGAAATTAATAGTGTAAATAAGAATTTCATATGTTTTGTAATTATTACATACAACGTGAGTACTCGCAATAACTCTAAAATCTGGCACCAGGAGCCGGATAAAGAGTTCTCAACAAGATTCTTTCTAATTTATAAATATAAGGTTTCATTGCGTTGAAATACTCCCTGGAGTCACTGAATAGAAAAATATTCGAAAATAACATCTGGTTACGCTTATCCCATCCGCTTCGCGGTTTACTCACTTGAAGGTTTCCCGGACCTTCATTCCAAATCCACAGATTTGGAAATTGTTCGTTCATATGATTGGATGGTTTATGATGCTAGAAGATACGAATTTAAGGGGTCATATTAAGGTTTTACACATATAAGTTGTTGCGCAGTCTGACGTCCCGGCTACATGCACCGTCCCACCGAGTTCTGATTTTAGGTTCAAAAATCTTGTCCTTTCATTATATCATTTCAATGTATCCCATAATCTTTTCAATTCGACGGTGGGATGGCGATATGCAGCCTGTTAGTCACAGGCTCGTAATTATTGGATGCTAATCTTCATTCTTCGTCCAAGCCCCCCTTCGATGATCTTCTTTAGCGTTGATAGTTCAATTCCTATTCTATTGTTTTCTAGTTTTGAAATATAGTGCTTGGTAGTTCCACTTCTGGCTGCAAGTTGTTCCTGCGTCAGTCCAAGTTCCTTTCTGGTCTTCTTGATAAGCATTCCTATTTCAATTTGCCGGGACTCATCAAGTTCGCTATTCTCATATAGTACAATTGGATCGATATCATATGGGTAAATCACTGGATTTCCATTCTCCTCCTCACTTTCAATATGAATGTTCTTCCAGGTGAGGGTTCCATTCTCCAGTTCCACCTTTTGAAATTCATCTAGTGATTTTGCGATTGGATAATGTAAGCTATTCTTTGTGGTCTTCTTCTTACTCCAGTACTTTTGGAAGTCAATGATCCTCGATTCGCCGTTATTGAATAGACAGTAAACTTTAAAGTTTTCAATCTTGTGAATTTTCACGATTCTCTTGATAGTTCTCATAAGTTGAATTTGTTCCATTCCTTCATTAGAAAATCTATGTTTTGAGATGCCCATGGAATTACTTTCTTTCTTTGAGTCAGGGGAATATGTCCTGCATAGGTCTGCAAAGTTCGGATGACAATCAGCTCTTCATATGCTGAGTAGATGACATGGATATGAGGTAGATTATGATCGTCCGCATAGATGTACACTCTCATCGCATCGATAGTCTTTATACAGGGCATTGTGACAATTGTCAAACCAAAGTACAACATGTTGTCTAAATAAACAACATCCTAGGATAGTAGAGTTCAATTTGGAATAAAATTTTTGATCTGTCTCCCGTACAATATGCCAGAGAACACAGCCCGGATTATCAGGAAATCGGATATATCGCTGAAGATGTGGATAGTATCGGTCTAAATAATCTGGTAGGATATAGCAAAGATGGAAAGCCACAGGATGTACGATATGATCGTTTAACTCTTTATTTGGTTGAATTGGTAAAAAAGCAACAAACCCAAATAAATCTTCTTATGCAAGAAACCCAAATGCAGCAGAAAAGAATCTCAAAGCTTGAGTCTAATCAGTTATCGATTTAAGCAATCCTTTCTGGAAACAGATTTACTGGAATAGATTTAGATAATTACTTTTCCAGGGCTATTGATTTCTTCCCAGGGTCTACCTAAAGCCAATGATGGAGAAAACCCAACTCGACCAGGAGTAATTAGAAGTGGAATTGAAAAGCCTGCAGTATTTAAATATTTGGAGGTTTTGTTTTCCATGAGAAGTGCTTTGCGGATGTTTCTAAAAAATTTAATCACTGTTCTATGTTTATTAGGTTTTTGATGCTATTTCCTTTTTTAGAAGGTCATGTATTCTTAGCAATCTTTGATAGCGCCTTTCTTGGAAGTTGATATATGCTTTTCTTTTGACCATAGTGGTTTTGAGAACATTAAGGTACTTTAAATTGGTTTTTAAAGCTTCATAATCCAGTGGAATCATAAATTGCTCATCTGCGCCGTCTTCCATAACAACACTTTCAAAACATTCAGTAAGCAAGGGAATTACAGTATTATTCTCATACAGGTTGTTACGATTATTAAGTTCCAAAAGCCAATGGGTATTAGTTTCATAGGTTCTAATAAGTTCTGCTCTCAAGATGTCGTTTTTAATAAAACCGAATCCATAATTTTTGGCATTTTGATAGGCTTGATCTCTAATAAGCCCAATATATCGTGTATGTGTATTGGCAAAATGAAATTTTAACGAGTCGTCATAAGGTAAATTTCCTTCAAGATACTTTAAAATATGTTCGCAAGAAGCCAATGAATTTTTGTTTGCATCCAATTGAATTTTTTGGAATTCAAGTTCACCTCCAAAAATTCCACCTTCAAGCGTCCCGCTTTCAAGAACATCAACTAACTCGTATAGAAGATTGATCTCAACCTTTTTAAGTTTACGTTCCTCGTTCCAATTGTTGATTTGCAAGGCGATGAGAATTCCAACTACCACAAGAATAATTTCACCAATGGCATATTTTAGGTAGTTGGCAGATTTTCCCTCTGAAAGCAGATTTTCCCTGATTTTTCTAAAGAATTTTATCACTGGTTAATGGTTTGTCAAAATGAAGCACAACGGCCGGGGTACATGCACCGTCCCGCCGAGTTCTATTCTTTGGTTCTAAAATCTGTTCGTAAGTACAATATTCCTTTCATATTCTTGTCGTCTTTTCTATCGATGGCGGGATGGTGTCATCGTACCCTGTTGGCAGCTGGCCTTTCATTTCTAGTTCCAGTCAACCCTATCTTCATGTACTTTACAAATTCCAATTCCGTTTTTCCCGTCTGAATAATTCAGTTCATATTCGGGTCTTAACCAGCCGTTTAGATCCCTAAACATTGTTGTAAGTCCAAGCCAATGAGCATAGGTGTCTTTTAATTCATCAATTTCTTCTAACGCTCGTTGTCTTGTGATAGAACTAAGTTTACTCCATTTGCTAAAGCCCCCAATTCGTAAATGTCCGCTTTCGTTAAGGCTGATATGCTTGTCCTGAACAGGCAGAACTTTATTCTCCTTCGCCAGTTCAATAGCAGTTTCAAGTCTTTTTGTAAGATTTTCTTTCTCTTCAATTGAGTAGCGGTTCCGTAATTTATCGTTTACAATTTCAATTACTTCACCAGTCCCAATTATTCTTGCTCCTTCACAGAACTTGAACGTGTCCCCTTCATTTATGTTTCCATAGTAACCGTAATAGGAAAGAACAGTAATTTCAGCTGTTATACTGTCACCAGGATTTACTTTCTCCTTCTCTAGAAAGATTTGTTGTCCAGAAGATTTGAAATTCGGAATATGATCAAATTCTATATGCGGTCTGTAACCTGACGCAGCATATCCTTGTCGACCACCTTCTTCTGCCGTTCGATATTTAAGTCTCGCTATGA
>JBNKUI010000061.1:0-27668 GCA_050298535.1 Saprospiraceae bacterium | reverse complement strand
GAACGGGATCGCTTGCTAAAGACCATTGGTGAGCTGAAGGTTGAGAATGATTGGTTAAAAAAAAAGTTATAGCTAAACCGGTCTGGGAACGGATGAAGTTGGTAGATAGGAAGTCGAAAGATCTTAGCATCACAAGACAATTTAAATTATTGCCAGGTTCAGATTGTCGTCCAAGACAATACTTCTCAATGTGGAGATATTAATTAATTTTTGAGATTATCTGCAAGGTGTTGTTATAAAGTTTATGGCATTTTTACTTCAATTTATAATCCAACTCCGAGTTCTGTGATCCAAGGCAGATGCAGACATTAAATACTCGATAATACGGACATAAGAGAGCAGTAAAATGATAGTACTGATAAAGCAAAGCTTGTCAGCATCTGGGCAAAACAGTGCCAGCAAGGGTAACAAAATGGAGCAATTGCTCATTTGACCCGATTGTCCGGAGCTCAATGTGTAGACTGATAGAACTCACCTAAGGGGATTTTTCATTTTATCTCAAGCCGAAGTTTCTAATTCTAGGGGACACATCAGAACTTATAGTCTTCCTGCGATATTGACTGAAAGATGTAATTGCTCAAGCATTTACCCTTACCGATAGTACCTATTATGAGTTCTCCCTTGTGCAAGCTAATACCTAGATCAAGGTTAATCGGAAGCTGACAATTCAGCACCGAACTGACTTCTTCCGTGTTAGTTTACACGTTTTCAACCCCTCCTCTGATGAATCTATTTAGTACGTTACTTCCGTGCGTTCTTTTCCGTAACTTGGAAAGAATGCTCTCCGGTTTGGGTATAAGAATCAAGCGTGCTTTCTCCGAGAGCATCAAAAGGAATTCTCACTTGAGTTTTTATCACTATTTCAGAACTAGAAACTTGGGCCAATAAACCGTGATTTTGCATTTTTTTGAAAAGTGAAGCTGAAAGATGAACGCGTACAAAATTCTGGCAGAGATCGAACGGTTAATGACCGAAATTATACTTTCACTGATTTATATCCCAAAGACTATCTTCAAAATTCTGCGAAATCCATCGTGGGTCCCAACTTATATCGATCAGGAATTAGAAAACGAATCGAGAAAATTTGAAGAATACATTTCTCCGATCATGTTGCTTCTGGCAAGCACCCTGCTCATGTTCTATCTATTGATGCAGGCAGTAACTATCGCTAAGTACGTTCCTTACAATAGTCTCCTTAACGCTGTTAGCCCAACCCAAGGAGAAGAAGCCATACCAATGGTCGAATATCTCCGAGACAGCAATTCACTCCTACTGGCAGTGGGTTTTATGATTTCTCCCGTAATTTACACGTTGATAATTGAGCTTATTGGCGGTTCTACACTTACTAGATCACGGGTAAAGAGGTCATTCTATATCCAGTGTTTTCTTTTCTCTCCCATATACCTGTGCCTATTTTTTCTCGGTTTTCTAGCTGTCTTTTGGGGAGCGTATCTTAGACCTATTCATGGAGCCGATAAGTATTTATTGTGGTGGGCTGCTTTAGTGATGCTGTTTATGTTGACAACATGGTTTGCGCTGGTGCAAACCATGCATATCCGGCGTGAAGTCAAGTGCACTAAAAGGAAAGCTTTTCTAATCTTTAGTGGAGCAACGATACTGCTTCTATTTGTTGCTAATGCAGTTTATGAGTACAATACATATAGCATCGGTGAAAGGTTTGAAGCTCACCTTGAAAAAGGTTATTACAGAATAGATTTTTTCACGCTTTCAAAAGGGAGCTGGCAATCGCTCCAGGTGGCATCCAAACAAATCCCGCCTGAATTTTTCATGGATGTTGAATTCAGGGATACCATAATGAAATCAGGCTATCTGTTTTTTGAAGATCGTTTTATACATCCAAGAGGTTCCGTCAAGAAGTGGAACTTTGAACTACCGTCTGATTCTGAACTTGTTTTTCAGGCTGGAGGCAATCGGCCTTTTAATCTCTTCGTCTATAGATATTCCTCTGAAGAGGATCGTAAAACTGGTTGGAGACCTATTGAATTTATTGAATACAAATATAGAAGACTCAACAAACGATATGCGATGATACTAGGTTGTAGTTTTATCCTGGTCTTCGTTGTTTCGATAGTTGGTGGCTTTAGAGACCTTTACCGAAGTAGTAAGCCGATTAGCAGATAGTCCTTTCGGACATTCATTTAACAGCCAACAAAAAAATTAAAGTCCATACCTACTTCTCGATTAGATTCTCCAGCCAAACATAGAAGATGAGTATTAATATTTCATCATTGCCTGCAGAAACTCGGTGTACCGATCTAATTTTTTTCTCAACCATGCAATTAGAAAGACGGTCGACCGCAGGGAGTATCGCATTTGTCTTTGACCCCAGGAGCATAGGGGATCAGCGCAGCTAATCCCTGGAGATAGTAATTTCATCATAAATCAATGTCTCCTCCTAAATTTCCGCAATCAATAGAACCATGAAAAGAGCACAAAGCGTAGCTTTGGTGATCTTGAAGAAAATCAAAAACCATCCCCTGGACGGATCGTTGATGCATTTTGATCAAAGTAAAGAAGGAGCCGCAGCGCAACCCGAAGACAGTTAGGAAAACCAGGGTGCCTTTGAGGAGGGCAGATTGAATTATTATGGTGAATCCTTTACACATCGAACGGCAAGCCCATTTTTCTGACTGTTGGTGGAATAAGCCTAAGAAAACTTGACTGTAAAATAGGCTCTTCAGCCAGGCGTCGCTGCCAAGGCTTGTACTACTCCACCAGTTGCCAGACTGACCTAAAGCGTTGAAGCTACCGAGGACCCTAGCACCACCAGGAAGTCCTGTGAAACCACTCTCGTTTGACGCTCCGGAATTTGGACTCTCCCAATGAGTAAAATCTGTTTGCTTCATCTTTCCTCCCGCCACGTCCATTCCACCAAGATAATCTTCTAATTCTGGCCACTCAGTAGTTGAAGGGACATGCCAGCCTAAGGGGCAGAGTTTTCCCGTATTTACCGCATACCAGTTGTATAATTTACCATAAGGTACATCATAATTAAAATCATTATCGTACCAGCACCATGCACCTTCTGATGTATTTCCTCAATCTGTGGCCGAGATTTTTCTTGGAATGAAGACGTTGTCATTATACCAAGCGGTTCTCAGGTTTTCTGCCATCCATTCTTGGTCCCCTATTACTACTGTTCTATATTCATTGTCATCATTATCACTGATAAATGAAATCTCATACGGTAAATTGGTCAAAGAAACCCAGTCGAGGCCATTCCAACCTGCAAAGTCAATTCCAGTCCAACGAATCGTACCGGGAGGGGGTTCTTCAGCGACATCACCTATCTTGACACCTCCTTCCACTTCCAGTTCCTGAGCATTTATAGGAACAGCCATCGGACCGACCATGGCAAACAGAAGGATTAAGTGCTTCATTATCGCAAATGTTTACACCAGAAGATAGTAAATATCACGGTAAGAAAAAAGAGTCAATCTCACACCCAAAAAGGCGATTCACTGAGAATCGGCCTTTCTATTATGAAGCACCAGATATTCATTTATGAAGTGAAATAAGAGATCGATACTATGGAGGTGCTACCAGTGATGTACAAGACCGCTTACTGCAACACAATCAAGGAAGGTCTAAGTACACCGTAAAGTGAAAACCATGGATACTAGTTCATTCCGAATCTTTTTGTAATTCAATCATACTATTTCAAATCTTACTGTCCTTCTAAGTAATGCTCGAAAGCAGATTCAAAATCTATCTGTCAAGCGCTACAAATAACCCTGAAACTTTGGCGCTCTCCGGTTGTTGTGCGCTGTTTAATAGCACCAAGTCCACTGGAATTTCAGTAAACCGTGCTGCAATGAAATTACCACCGATTTCAACATCCACTAACTCACCGACTATGTGTCCTTGCGCTTCAAAAAGTTGTGCATTTAATTGTTCTGCTGTCCCACACACTACATCGGTCTTAGATACGGCAATTGAAGCAATTACTGCAAAAGGTTTACTATCCTTATTGTAAATAACATTCCCAATGTTCATAGTCACGGTACCTATGGGGCCATTTAAGCATGGGCATCCCCCGACGCAGTTGAGTGATTCATCTGTATTAAGAAAAATGAACCCTTTTTCCTTATCCCAATTAGTATCCACAAATTCACCTTCTAGTGTTGTTGTATCCCCAGTGGTTGTATTAGCTATCTGAATTAAATATGATCCATTGTCAAGAGTTTTGGAACTAGGTTCTGGAACAATAGCTACATCGTCCATCTCACAAGAAATCAGCCAGAAAGCCATAACAACAAATAGGACGGAGTTTCTCATATTTGTTGAGAGTTATCTTAATGATAGAGTCCTCTTGAAAATACAAATAAAACTGCTTACAAGGAACTTTTTTTTCAGGATATATTCTTTTAGGTGATTTCTATGCCAAAGAATTTGATATAGGAACAACTGACAACTGTGGTCTTTGTACCACTTCATTCTCAGATGCCGAACTGGTTTCGTCAATGAGTATTGATTGTAATTTTCTCGGCACTAACAAGTTCTTATTTATTTTAAAGATTTGAAAAACAATCCAAATTATTACCAGGTTCAGATTGTCGTCCAAGACAATACTTCTCAATGTAGAGATATTAATTAATTTTTGACATTATCTGGCAAGTGTTTTCATAAAGTTTAAGACCTTTTGCTTCAATGTATAATCAACAAACCAAGTTCTGTGGTTAAATGCAGATGCAGACAGTAAACACTTGGTATACAAAGGAAGATATCTCAGGTTTCCATAACGATAGTTTTAATTGGAAATAATTTAAAATTAATTAACCCAATACTTAAAGACGGTATCTTTTGATACACAAACCCAATAATCTAAAAAAGAGCATGGGGGATCAGTGCAGCGAATCCTTGAAAGTATCAATATAACTTAGGTAAGAGTCATTCGGCTGTTGGTGTCCAAACTTCAAGATTTCAGTATGGATGCATAGAAGGACTGCTTAATGCATTAAGATTTCTTCCTTTTTCCTTGCTTCCAGATATTCATCATAACTTTTCAAACTATCATACATGCCATCAGGTGTCAGTTCGATGATTCGATTGCAGACAGTTTGCATCAAGGTATGATCGTGCGAATTCAATAATAAATTACCCTTAAAAACCCTGAGTGCTTCATTTAGTGTGCTGATAGACTCTAAATCAAGGTGGTCGGTAGGATTGTCTAAAATCAAAAAATTAGGATGTGCCAACATTAATTTTGATAACATACAACGAACTTTCTCGCCGCCGGAAAGTACGCTTGATTGCTTATAGACCTCTTCACCCGAGAAAAGCATTCTGCCAAGAAAACCTCTAATGAATTGCTCATCTTTTTCTTCGGAGTACTGACGCAACCAGTTAATCAAATCCAGATCCTGGTCATTTTCAAAATAAGACCCATGGTCGTTTGGCAAATATTCAGGAGTGATGGTCAATCCAAATGTTACTTCACCTGAATCCGCTGATTCGATACCAGCGATAATGTTGAAAAAGGTCGTGAGTGCACTGCTGTCTTCACAGATGATCCCAATTTTTTCACCGTCATTCATTGAGAAGCTAACGTTATCAAAAAGACAATTTCCCTGATCATCTTTCTTGGATAGATCTTTTACCGTCAGTAGTTGATCACCCGGCATTCTTTCTGGTTCAAAATGGATAAAGGGATATTTTCGGGTCGAGGGTCGAATTTCTTCAAGATTTAGTTTTTCCAGGGCTTTTTTACGGCTGGTCGCCTGGCGTGATTTAGAGGCATTCGCACTAAACCTCTGAATGAATTCCATAAGTTCTGCCCTTTTATTTTCTATTTTCTTGTTGTTGTTGGCAGTTTGAGCGGTCATCATTTTACTGGTTTCATACCAGAAAGTATAATTTCCTGCGAAGATGCGGATACTCCGGTAGTCGATGTCTGCGACATGCGTGCAGACCATATCGAGAAAGTAGCGATCATGCGAGACAACAATTACGGTATTCTTAAAATCAGCTATAAAATCAGCTAACCAAGTGATGGTTACTGCATCTAGATCGTTAGTAGGCTCATCAAGTAGCAGTAGATCGGGATTTCCAAAGAGTGCCTGTGCAAGTAATACTTTGACTTTCTCTGCCCCCCTTAGATCCGCCATGGGCAAATGATGCAGATCTTCTTTGACACCCAGGTTACTCAAGAGCTGGGCAGCATCACTTTCTGCAGTCCAGCCACCCATTTCTCCGAATTCATTTTCTAAATCTGCAGCTCGAAGACCATCTGCTTCGGTGGCATCAGGATCCATGTAGATTTGGTCTTTTTCCACCATGATCTTATACATGTGTTCATGCCCCATGATGACCGTATCCAGGACTTTATATTCATTAAATACTGAATGATCCTGGCGAAGCACAGCCATCCGCTTACCGGGTTCAATACTTACTTGCCCACGTGTAGGAGATATATCACCAGAAAGTATTTTTAGAAAGGTGGACTTCCCGGCACCATTTGCCCCGATCACTCCGTAGCAATTGCCCTGCGTGAACTTTAGATTCACTTCATCGAATAAAATGCGTTTGCCGTATTGAAGACCAAGATTCTGTACTGTTATCATGTTTGAATGACGTCTGTGATTATAATCCCGGATTATGCATTAGACTTTCTATTGCGAGCCAAAGCTACTGCAAATACGGGTACATAAGTACTTTTTGATTCTCACCATAATGGTGACTATGTTTGCGAGTCAAAAAGAACTTGGAGCACCCGTCTTTATTGTATCTTTTGCTCTCATGACGAAACCCTAGCGCATAATCCGGGATAAAAGGTCGCAAAAGTAAAGATAAATATGACAGCAATGCGCAGAATGGAATATCCACCCATTGGAGCGATCGAAAATACTTGACTTCTGATC
Organism: Saprospiraceae bacterium; assembly: GCA_050298535.1. Taxonomy (GTDB): domain Bacteria; phylum Bacteroidota; class Bacteroidia; order Chitinophagales; family Saprospiraceae; genus JABDMH01. The sequence continues at coordinate 20,787 of JBNKUI010000061.1, read as the reverse complement.
TAAGGCTTCCCTCATCACTGATTTTATCAGGCCAGTGTACAAGGAAGGAGCAAGAGGTTTCTCCCATGTACCCAATGTTATTACGCTCAAAGGGTGATTGTTTGCATTTAGCCCAATTTCGGACTAAGGTCGAGTATCCTTCTGAGGGCCAGGTAAGCCATGTTTCAAGGGTTTTCCGTCCCGCGTGATGCCGGGCACCATGGCAGTCTAGCTGGATAAACTAGACCCTGGATCTCACTTCAGATAAATTGACACCTTTACTTCCACGTCCTTTGCCACCGACTTGGTGAGGATGGAAGGTTCTTCCACTTCGAAATCTTTAAATACAATCGGAAACGTACATCTCACCCGCATCATTCCATCTTTTTCGGTGAATGTGACCGGAAAGCTCAACGCTTTTGTTACACCATGAATTGTCATATCACCCGTCACATCAGTGGTAAATGCTTCGTGTAGTGAAGGAATTTTTTGCTGGATCTTCCCACTAAAAGTAGCATTCGGATACTTTTCGCTTTCCATGTAATCCTCATTAAAATGCTCCTGCATCATCTCGTACTCAAAGTCAAAAGAAGCGATGGGAATCAATACTTCAAACGCTCCTGTTGATGTATCAAGACTGACTTCAAAGTCTTCAGAAAATGCTGCGATATCAGAGACTATAGTTGATGTTTCAAACTCTACCTCGCCATGATCTAAGGTCAGCACCTGAGCTCCCAGCAAGGTGGAAGCGAGGAATAGTCCTGCAAATATCAAGTACCGGATCATTCTTCTTCCTCTTCCTCGGTTTCTAATTTATAGAGGAGGTGTCCCACCAGAGTGATCTTTTCTGCCAACCGTGGACTACCCCAATCCAGACCAAAGTCCGTCCGATCAACGGTCAGGTGTGCTTCCAGTCCCATGATATAGCTATTGCGGGTTTCCTTAATGCCCTTCAAGGTGAAAGTTACTTCCTGCTCTTTTTCCACTCCATGAATGGTAAGATTTCCCTTTGAAACATAGGTGTTTTCCCCTGTTTTCTCGGCACCACTGGCCACAAAGGTGATTTCAGGATATTTTTCCACATCCAGAAAGCGGTCACTTCGGATTTGTTCCGCCAGTCTATCGGCAATGACATCGACACTGCTGGCATCCACGGTAAATGTGAATTCAGCATCTGATAGATCTTCTCGAGATTTGGACACTACGGTACCATTAAAGACTTTGAACTCTCCCGTACGCATGGAAAAATCTTCCCAACCCACCTCAAAACGCAGATTCGAATGGGCATTATCAATGACCCAATTCTCTTGTGAGAATGAGGTGATATAAAAGACAAAACTGAAAATAGCGGCAACTGCAAGTTTCATAGAGTATTTGATTAAAAGGTGATCATATAACAAAAACATGGCAAGTATAATGCCGATCAGTGATGTGGGTGGCTATTGTGACCGATTTAACTTTTTTTTATGAGCGCTCGAAAAAGACTGTCAGTTAGATAAATTTTCCATTCCGCTACTAGAAATCATTTTAATGATGGAATCATTGGAGAAACCATGCGAGTTGATATTCCTGGCAAAGGTCCTTATATTAAGGTAAAACACATGAACCATGAGACCAATCCTGTTTCTTTTTATGCTTGCACTTCCATATTTCCTGCATGCGCAGGAAAAAGAACTTGAAGTAGAAGGTGGTATTAAGATAGGGAATGTTGAGGCTGATCCTGAGCCGGGTACTATCAGATGGACTGGGACTGATTTTGAAGGCTATAATGGATTAACCTGGATTTCATTGACGGGAAATATGGAGGTGGGTTCTGTGATTGATGTGGATTCAAACGTGTATAAGACCGTGCGTCTAGGCGATCAGATCTGGATGGCTGAAAATCTTCGCACCACCCGATATCGTGACTCTACGCTCATCAGGCAGGAGACGGACCCCAACGTCTGGAGAACTCTTATTGAAGGTGCGTGGTGTTGGTTCGGGAATATTGAATCATACGAAATCCCATATGGAAAGCTTTATAACTGGTATGCAGCAACCTCCAATAAGAAGATTTGTCCAGAGGGCTGGGGTGTACCGAGCATCAGTGATTGGAATGAACTGGGAAACTATCTGGGTGGTCTGCTAATTTCGGGTGGTAAAATGAAGGAGGAAGGATTTACCCATTGGTCACCTCCTAATATAGAGGCCTCAAATGAAAGTGGTTTTACAGGAGTCGGAGGAGGTCGGCGTTACGGGATTACTGGGGATTTCGAGAATTTCCATCAGGTAGCATACTTCTGGACTGATCATGTTGATTATGACGGCACCTATTACTATCTCTTTACTGGGAATGGTGAACTCGCAAGCTCCTCTTCTGACAAGCAAACCGGTTTATCTGTACGGTGTATTAAGGATTAAGTCGCTATTAATTAGAAAAGGCATCGATCTTTAGCTTCAAGCATCGAACTTACCTATCTGACTCTTGTCAAACGTCTTTGGCGAGCATCAACTCAAGATATCCTTCACCACATGACCATGTACATCTGTCAATCGGTAACGCCGACCCTGATGCTTGAAGGTCAGCCTTTCATGATCAACACCCAACAAATGCATCAAGGTGGCCTGAAAATCATGGACATGCACGGGGTCCTTGACGATGTTATACCCAAATTCATCGGTTTCGCCAAAACTGAAGCCTGACTTGACACCGGCACCTGCCATAAAGACGGTAAAACAGCGGGGATGATGATCTCGGCCATAGTTGGTGGCAGTGAGCTTGCCCTGTGAATAATTGGTGCGTCCAAACTCACCGCCCCAGATAACCAGCGTATCATCCAGGAGCCCCCGGCGTTTCAGGTCGGTGATAAGGGCGGCGGAGGCCTGGTCCGTATCGCGTGCCTGAGATGCAATCTCCCGTGGCAAATCGGAATGCTGATCCCATCCCAGATGATAGAGCTGAATAAACTTTACATCGCGCTCGGCCAGGCGACGGGCCAGCAGACAATTCGCCGCATAGGTCCCGGGTTTTCTGGAAGACTCCCCATATAGTTCGTAGACTTCATCAGGCTCTTCATTGAGGTTCATTGCTTCCGGTACAGAAGTTTGCATGCGATAGGCCATCTCATATTGAGCAATGCGAGACCGTATCTCCGGATCGCCCACATCATCCATATGCAGGTGATTCATCGTGTTGAGATGGTCCAACATTTCCCGTCGTATCCCGCTATCCAGGCCATCCGGATTTTGTAGATACAGCACCGGATCTTTACCCGACCTGAATTGCACACCCTGATGTAGCGAAGCCAAAAATCCATTGCCCCAAAGCCGTGAATAAATCGGCTGCGGGCGCTGTGCTCCACGCGACAGTAGCACGACGAACGAGGGTAGGTTTTCATTCATAGATCCCAGGCCATAGCTGAGCCAGGAGCCCATGCTGGGACGTCCGGGTTGCTGTGATCCGGTCTGGAAAAAAGTGATAGCCGGATCGTGATTGATGGCTTCCGTGTGCATACTTTTTATGAAACACAGGTCATCCACGATTTCTGAAGTATAGGGCATAAGATTACTCATCCATTGTGCGCTCTGACCATGTCGCTTAAACTCAAACAGTGAGGAGGTAAGGGGCAATGTGCTTTGACCGGACGTCATGCCCGTAAGCCTCTGACCTTTTCGGACCGATTCGGGCAATTCCTGGCCATGCATTTTCGTCAGCATGGGCTTGTAGTCAAATAGGTCTAGCTGCGAAGGGCCACCACTTTGAAATAGGTAGATAATTCGTTTAGCCCGGGGTGCAAAATGGGGAGCATCTAAAATGCCAGTCTTACTTAGCTGGGGACGTGCGATGGACTTCGAACTGCAACTCAACAGCGAACCCAGCGCCAGACTTCCAAGCCCCAGACTTAGTTTGGAGAGAAAATGTCGTCGATTGAGATTCAGACTATATTCGGTATAGGGGTCCATGCCTGAATTCTTCATTAGCTGTGTTTTACTTCGTCCAAATTGAAAATGGTACTTACGACCATCGTCATAGCAGCCAGCGTCGGATGATCTATGGTGTTGGTGATGGGTGACGCACCGGTCTGAAGTAGGGTGGTGGCTTCCTCGGGGAGTTCCTGATAGTGATCCTTCATACGATGGTATAGACTCTCCAACGTACTGGTTTCTTCCGGTGACGGTGTTCTGGCGGTAATCTTGTGGAATGCCTGCGAAATATGACGGGCCACCTCTTTATCAGAGGTGGCTATCAACTGTTCGGCCAGTACGCGGGACGATTCGAGGTAGGTGGGGTCGTTCATCAATATCAGGGCTTGAAGGGGCGTGCTCGTAAATTGGCGCTTCACGGAGCAGATGGTGCGTTCCGGCGCATCAAAGGTCAGCATGGTAGGAGGTGGGATCGTACGCTTCCAATAAGTGTACAGGCTACGACGATAGAGATTTTTGCCTTTACTGGGTCGGTACTTGTTTTCACCAATTTGATTGGCCATTTCTTTCCAGATACCAGCGGGCTGATAGGGTTTTACCCACTTGCCACCCAGTCGTTGATCGATAAGGCCACTTACTGCCAGTGCCTGATCGCGGATCATTTCTGCCGTCAGTGGCTTATGGGGTCCCCGGCTGAGCAGTCGGTTTTCCGCATCTATTTGCAGGGCTCGAGCTTCGATATCTGCCGATTGCTGATAGGTGGCAGAAGATACGATCAGTTTGAGCATGTGCTTAATATCCCATCCTGAGGCTTGAAACTCAACAGCGAACCAATCCAACAGTTCGGGATGTGAGGGGAGATCGCCCTGACTACCAAAGTCTTCAGGCGTCTTGACCAGCCCCCGACCAAAGCACATTTGCCACAAGCGGTTTACCATCACCCGACTGGTCAGGGGATGTTGCTCATCAAAAAGCCACTGGGCCAGCCCCAATCGGTTTTGATCATATTCTTCCAAAAATGGCAACACGGCTTTCGGTGTAGCACGAGACACTTTCTGTGTGGGAGCATCATAGGCACCGCGAGCTAGAATGAAGGCGGGCTTGACGGTGTCGGCCTCCTCCATAATGGGAATGTACGGCAGGTGCAGATCAATGGACCGGAAGCTGTCCAGTCGCTCACGGGTCTCCTGAAACGCCACCGAGTAATTCCACAAGTAATGCTCAAGGAGGGGTTTCTTACCTGGGTTTTTCACCGGTCCGCCCTGATAAAGAGACTGCACTTCCAGGTCAGAAAGCGCTCTGTCATAAATCAGAACATCATCTACCCTTCCTCCTTTAAATCCGTATAAATTTTCCAGTTCCCGTGCCCGATGATTCCAATGGCCTACCAGCAGGTCGTTGCCATTGAGAATGCTTTGATTTTGCAGGCTATCTCTGACAATAGTGGTGCGCTGCCGTTCTCCATTAATGTAAATTTTTACTCCCTCTGCTCTGCCGGAGCCATCGTAACTTAGAAATACCTGGTGCCATCGATGGGGCGGTATGCTCCTTTGGGACTGCACTTCCAGATAGTCGTCATACATGCTGTGCAACAAGCGAAAACTCAGCCGGTTTGTAGGGGTGAGACTGAAATCATATCCCTGTCGATTCAGCTCTCCATTTCTTCGGCTAAGGATGCCGGCGGTTTTTCTATGCTGACCACTATGTGAGATAGAGGCGCCCATCGAAAAGTCATCATACCAGTCGAAATCTCCGATCTCCCCCAGGGTGAGGAAGTTCTCTCCATTGAATTGCAGGGCTTCTCCCTCTTTACCGGGCACTTTATCAGGAAGTGGAATACTGGGTGGAAGATTAACATTAACCTTGGCGGTCACCTCCGGGCGAGCCAGGTCAGGGAAGAGCCATCCTTCAGACTCCATCGGCATCTGTGCCAGTAAGCCGTCCTCCGAGGCTTCGATGCCATGCGCTTGCTCTTGTTTCCAGCTTTCAAAGAACTCCTGTTCCTGATCTCCTATCTTTTTTAAATCCTCTTCCAGTGTAAGTATGGTGCGTTTCACACGTTCGATATGCTGCTCGTAGTCCTCATCCTGCATCTGTAGGTTGGGAGCCGGCGCCATGTCAAAGTAGTTAATCTGCCCTTTCTCATCCTTCACATTGTTGAAGAAGCCAAATAGTTGATAGTAGTCTTGCTGCGACAGGGGGTCATATTTGTGATCATGACATCGCGCACATTCCATAGTCAGGCCCAGGAACGCGGTAGAAAATGTCTGTACGCGATCGGCCGCATATTCTGTCAGGTACTCTTCGTTGATTACACCCCCTTCCTGGGTGATGGGATGATTGCGGTTGAACGTAGTGGCCAGCTTTTGTTGGTACGAAGCATCGGGTAGCAAGTCGCCCGCCAGTTGCCAGGTAGCAAAGTCCTGGTATGATAGATTGTCGTTGAAGGCATTCACTACCCAGTCGCGCCAGGGCCAGACGGTGCGTGGTCGGTCATCCTGGTATCCATGCGAATCCGCGTAGCGTGATATGTCGAGCCACATGGAAGCCATGCGTTCTCCGTATTGGGGAGATGCCAGCAGATCATTCACAATCTCCAGGTAGTGCTCTTGCGAAGGATCAGATGCAAATTGCTCTACCACCTCGGGAGTCGGTGGGAGTCCGGTGAGATCAAAATAAACCCGGCGCAGTAATTTTGTCGGTTCTTCTCTTTCGGATGGCTGAAGCTTCGTACCCTTCAGTTTTTTTACTACAAAGGCATCTATGTCATTGTGGACGGTATTTGATTTACGCACTTTGGGCACCTCAGGTCGGGAAGGTGGGATAAATGCCCAATGATCCTTCCACTCAGCACCCTGCTCGATCCACCGCTCGATCAGTGCCTTTTCATAACTATCCAGGGTGAGATTGGAGCTTGGTGGTGGCATCACATACTCCGGGTCATCTGAGTTGATACGATCATACACCGCACTTTGCGCCAGGTTTCCCGGCTTCACTACATAATAATCCCCCGAACTATCCAAAGCAGCAAACAGCGCCTCTTCCGTGTGCAACATCAGATCAGCTTCCCTTGCCTTCTCATCGGGACCATGGCAAGCAAAGCACCGGTCCGATAGTATGGGCTTGATGTGATAGTTGAAATCTACCGTATCCGGCAGTTGACGATCATCCACATCTGACTGACAGCTAGCATATGAAAGCAAAATGCCCAGCGTAATGCAAGCATAAAATACCGTTCTGGTCTTTGACATATAAGGCAGCAATCTATGATAGCAATATAATAAATAAAGGTAGGGTCATACAAAGCATCAAGCGATGATTGACCTTCCATTTCTAAGCTTTCGATGGATGGCTGCCGACCGATGTTGAAACTAAATGATGCGCTCATTGCCTCCGTCTATTGGCACCTGAGCTCCCGTAGTCTTTGCAAATAAAGGTCCTAACATGGCCACGGCCAGGTCTGCTACATCGCGCGAAGTGACTTCGGTCTTCAGCACATTATTGGTCTTATACTCCTGCACGGTCAGACCATAGTGCTTAGCCCGTGCCTCGAGGACTTCATCAGTCCAGATGGCGGTATCATAGACCGCATTGGGGTGCAAAATGTTGACTCGTATGCCTTGGCCTCCAAACTCCATCGCGGCGATTCTTCCTAACTGCGTCAGACCTGCTTTTGCCACCGAGTATGCCGAAGCACCCGGCCCCGGAGCCGGTACATTCTTTGACCCTATGATTACAATGGCAGGATCAATACCTGCCGCCAGGTAAGGTTGTGTCAATTTTAAGAGTTGTTGTTGGCTGGTCACATTGATTTGCAGACTCTTATTCCAGGTAGCATCGTCCATCTCATGAATCGCGAAACTCTTGGGAAATATTCCCGCATTGGCTACCAACATATCCAGGCCGCCAAATTGGATGATAGTCTGCTTGATAGCATCCTCCATCTGGGCCTTGTCGGTCACATCGCAGCGGATGTCCAGCACCTCTTTTTGTGTGAATTCATGAATAGTTTCACTGATGTCAATAGCGGTCACAACGGCTCCCTGCGCCAGCAGTGATTCCACTGTGGCCTTTCCAATACCGCTGGCAGCACCGGTCACCAGCGCCACTTTGCCCTGCATCGCCTTGGGCTTAGCTCCCTTCTTCAATTTTTCCTGTTCCAGGCTCCAATATTCCATTTCAAACAGATCCTTCTTGGGTAATGCCTTCCAGCCACCCAATTGCTCCGCCTGGTAGATGGATTTCATGGTGTGATTGGAGATGTCATGGATGATGTTCAGATTCTTTACACTATTTCCGAAGGCCAGCGTTCCCTTGCCCGGCCAAACTGCCCAGCGTGGCGCCGGATCTAGTTGTGTCAGGTTACCCGGATTATGGTCCTCGAAATATTTTCCATAGGCCTTGACGTATTGATCTACATCTTCATTGGGATTAGACCCCACCATCAAGGGATTTCGCTTGGTACGGATGATGTGATCCGGCGTCAGAGGTCCCCGATCCGCTATGTCAGCAATGTTGGGAAGCGTACTGTAGCTGACTGCTTTCGGATTGTCATTCAAACTGGCCAGTACCGGTGTTTTCCAGGCAGCAGATACTTCTTTCCGAAGGTTGGCAATGGTGAGGAGATCCGGATCTTGAGGTGCTGTTTCTGGCAGTTCTTCCGCTTTTTTGGCGGCGAGAAAATCCTCTGCGAGGCTAACATTACGCACCATCAGGTCATAGCTGGTCTTCGCATTATCATGGAAGGTGAATATTCCATGATTGAGAAGTATCATGCCTTCGATAGTGCTCCAGTCGAAATCCTGCGTCATTTCGTAAATCTTCTTGGCCAGGATGAAACCAGGCATCACATAGGGTACGATCAGCATATGCTTACCGTAGATCTCCTGAATGTATGCATCGCCATTGGGCGTGTTACTGATGGCCACTACGGCATCTGCATGGGTGTGATCGACAAACTTGAATGGGATCAACGCGTGCAAAATGGCTTCGACTGAAGGATTGGGTGCTGATGGATTGGTCATGGCCATACGCTGGTACTTGACCATGTCGATATCCGTGAGGGTCTCGAGCTCAGCCATTTGCAACAGCCTGGCAAGATTCACTGGAGCAAATCCTTCCGATTTAATGGTAGCCAGATCCCATCCACTTCCCTTTACGTACAGTATGTCCTCAGTCTCTCCAAAGACGTTGGTTTCGGTAATTTTTACGGAGGTATTTCCTCCGCCATGCAGCACCAGGTCTGGTTCCTGACCCTGTAGATGCGAGGTATACACTCTCAATTTCAACAGATCTCCATTACATGCTTTTGCATCGGCATCATTCCAGCGATTCTTCATTATGTCTTATTCTGATTTTATAACTCATTTGGTTTAAAGCAGACTAGTCTTCTCCCAGTCTCCCGATGGTTGATTAGTTGATGATGTCTGCTATGTCTCGAAATCCTGGATAACGATCCCAGGATGACATATGATTTCCAATAAATCCAAAGATTTCGGGGGCAAATTTTGTTGGACATTATAGTCATAAATAATGACTAATACACCATCAAACGTATTCATCACTGGATCGCTAAATTAGCATTTCATTTTGATTTTAAGCCTTTGATACGATCCGGTATTGGGTCGAAAACCCGTTAATACGCATTCAATATTTTCTCCGAGATGGGAAAAATTAATGGCCTGATTCTACGGATGTCTAACTACTCTTTTTTCTTCTGAAATGGATATTGATTCTTGAAGTCTGAAAATGGCATTCCAAATCTTTTTAAGTAATTTCCATCCCCTTTACCTAGATGAATATTCATATACAAAAATTTAAGATTTAATGATCGTACCAAGAACTTCAAGAGAAGAGATTCTACAGAAATTGAGGAAAAAAGTAGAGGAGAAAATTCCAATTTTTATCGCCAGCGCAGGTTCGGGTCTGGTTGCCAGCCTATTAGAGAAAGCAGGTGCAGACTGTATCAATACCTTTTCGGGTGCCAGGCTTCGGGCGAATGGAATGGGTACAATGTCGATGATGTGGCCGATCCTTGACTCTAATAAACAAACTATGGACTACACGCGTGAAGACATCATGCCAGCCATTAAGGGTGATGCTTTCATTTGCGCCTGTCTGAATGCCAATGATCCGCTGAAGGATATGCGTTGTGTCCTACAGGATCTGAAAAATATGGGTGTCTTCTCGGCCTCTAATATTGGTCCCTCCATCAGCTATGTGGATAAGGACAGTGAGATCTATCGCGTATTGACCAAAAGTGGGATTACCTTCCAAAACGAAATTGACTTGCTCAAACTGACGAAGGAAATGGACATGGTTTCTGTCGGTCTGGCCTTTGATGAAGAGGATAGTCTACAGATGGTAGAGGAAGCACAGCCTGATGTATTTTGTTTCCATGCGGGTACGACTAAAGGTGGCCTGCGGGGGTATGACTCCGGAGAGACCATCGAGGAAACGGCGGCGCGCTCAGAAGAGGTCTATGCCAAGCTGCGTAAAATCAAGCCCGATGTAATGCTCATTGCACACGGTGCGGCCCTGGAGAATCCCGCTGATGCGCAATACATCCTGGATAATACTTCTTGTGATGGTATCTGGACCGGGTCGTCCACCGAGCGTATTCCTATCGAAAAGGCAGTCTACGAAACCGCCAAAGAATTCGCCGACTTAAGATTTCCCACTAAGTAAAGACAAGTTTATGAGCAAGACGATTGCTGTACTCGTAACCCTCGATACCAAAGACCAGGAGGCTGGTTATCTTAAGGAACAAATCGAAGCCCGTGGCCACCAGGCATTGCTGATGGACATTGGGGTCATCGGCGAGCCCGGCATACCCGCCGATATCTCGCGCGAAGAAATCGCCGAAGCCGGAGGAAAGTCGATGAGTGTGCTGCTGGCGAATCCGACCCGGGAGGAGGCCGGACCCATCATGGTGGGTGGGAGCCGCAAGATTCTCCTGGATAAAATCGAAAAGGATGAGGTGCATGCCGTGCTGGGCCTGGGGGGTACGCAGGGCACCTCCAGTTGTTGTGATATCATGCAGGCTTTGCCGTACGGATTCCCCAAGATTATGGTGTCCACAGTAGCTTCCGGGGATACTTCTAGCTTTGTCGGCATTAAGGATATCACAATGATGTTTTCGGTGAGTGATATTCTGAAGCTCAATCCCTTTACCCGAAAAGTATTGGCCAATGCGGCCGCAGCTGCCTGCGGTATGGCCGAGTCGGAATCGATTTTCGATATGCACAAAGGCGATAAGCCATTGATCGGTATGTCGAACCTGGGCATACTAACCAAAGGAGCGATCAAAGCCATCGAGTACTTTGAAGAAGCGGGCTACGAAGTGATTGTCTTTCATGCGGTCGGATCTGGTGGAAGAGCGATGGAGCAAATGATGAAGGAGGGCATTATCGGTGCAGTGTTTGACTATGCCATGGGCGAGATTGCCGATGATGTATTTGGTGTACTCCGGGCCGGCGGGCCTGAGCGTCTTACTGTGGCCGGTAAGCTGGGACTACCGCAGGTATTATGTCCGGGAGGAGCGGAGCACCTGGGTATTCTCGTGCCACCCAATCATGTGCCCGATGAGTTTAAGGACCACAAATACGTTTTCCATAGTCCCGTCATATTCGTGCCCAGGCTCAATGAGGAAGAGATCTGCCGAGTGGCGGACGATATCATCCAACGACTCAGTCACACGAAGGACAAGGCCTATTTCATGATACCCCTAAAAGGTGTGGGGCGTTACTCCATGCTGGGCGCGACATTGGAAGATAAGAAATCCGATCAGGCATTCTTTGATCGGTTAAAGGCCGGATTACCATCCAATATTGAGGTTATCGAGCGAGATTATCATGCAGAGGAACCTGAATTTGTGAAGGAAGCCGTGGAGCGATTGATATCGCTCATTGAGGGGTAGGAAATATAAACGTAGACCCCCGGCCCCTGCTTGTCTTCCACTTCGTTTCAGAAAAGCCGGGGAGCGCTAGAAAAGCTTCAGCGTTGTACTGAAGTGATAACAATTCGAAAATTCCGGGTACCCGGCACCCGGTACCTACTTACCCCTTTGAATCAGACGTCCTAATTACCACTTAAGCATTGATTATTTCCTAGAAAGATATTTTCGAAAGACCCCTTTGAAGGGGTCAAAGTTTTGATGCGAAGCAAAAAACTTTGGGGGATGATTACAGGTGTCAATTTATAGTTAAAAAGATTTTTTGGGTCCTGCTTGATGCTCACAGTTCGTATCTTTTTATTTAAAGTCTGGTTTGGGATCTTATCGAAAGGTCCACTGCGTGGGACCTTCTTTCGCATTGCCCGAAAGAAGCAAAGGTCTAGTCAGATTCATAGGTGGCGATTTCTCATTTGGTTACATGTCATGCGACTGTCTGTCTTGTTGCCTCGTCCCGAGCTGGAAAGCTGGCATAATGGCTGTATTTTCTTATTGACACTGTTTTCTTCCGTAAATATGGCTACAATGAAAGCATCTCTACTTTCGCCAATTAATTCGTAAGAAAATAAGGCTCTCGACAAGTGACCCTATCGACATCTGCGAGTAAAAAAAAAGCACTGGAATGATTAAAATACATTACTAGTCATGCCATCTTTCTCTCAAGGCCACTTTGAATCCTACGTCCCTTATATTTTAAGTAAATAGATTTAACACTATTGAGAAGCATTTCTGTTGATGCGGGTGGACTCCCCGGGTTTCGCAGTTTGCGAGAAAACAGGGGCCGGGGGTGCGGGTGAGCAAGAAAAGTAAAATGTCATTCTATTGTTCCTGTCTCTAGAGGTCAGTCTGGCCTACCCTTTTGTTGAAAGTCTGGTTTGGGATCTTATCGAAAGGTCCACTGCGTGGGGCCTTCTTTCGCATTGCCCGAAAGAAGCAAAGGTCTAGTCAGACATAGGTGGCGATTTCTCATTTGGTTACATGTCATGCGACTGTCTGTCTTGTTGCCTCGTCCCGAGCTGGAAAGCTGGCATAATCGCTGTATTTTCTTCTTTGAATTAACTTAAAAGACTTTAGGCAAGATACGTTTCATAAACGTAGACCCCCGGCCTCTGTGGTAACCGAAGCCAATAGCGAAGGTTACCTGCTTGTCTTCCACTTCGTTTCAGAAAAGCCGGGGAGCGTTATGTACAGCTGCAGTGTACTAGTGAAGTGACAACCCTTCGAAAATTCCTGGGAACTGATACCTGGGACCAGGCACCTTTTTTCATTTTGCTTTCAGGGCCACTTTGAATCCGACGTCCTGTTACTCCTTTTTGAAAGAAGAACTTTGATGCTTTAAAAGTACATTTCCAAAGTCTTCAAAAATGAAGCACGGACTAATTTTAGTGGAGTGCCTTAGCAGATTAAAGGTTGAAAATCAAGGTCGTGCGGTGAGCAAGAGAAGAAATGCGCGAGCGACACCCTATCGAGGACTGAAAGTTAAAATTTTGTGGTCCAAGTTATTTACTCCAAGATCTCTATTTTGAAAACTGTCGCGTCTTGGATTTCCCGCGCGAGGGGCTGACCGTAGCATTTTCTAGCTTTAAGATGCAGGCCTGCCTTTTCTTTTGGTTCGTTTTCTTTTGGCAGCGCAAAAGAAAATGAACAAGCCAGATGCAAGCAGAATGATGCAGCTATGCTTACCACTGACTGGCAATAATTAACAAGTACTTGGTGTGACTGTCCAAGGCTGACAGCTGGCATCCCGATAATTATCGGGATTGCCCTCACGATAGATACCATCGGGACTCCAAAAAGTTGGCCGCCGGAGGCACTGGATTAGAGAATAGAATGATAAAATAAAATGAGTTTGTCATGATGTCAGAAACCAATAAATAGTATTTGTCGACCTGATATCTTGGAACAAAAAGGCCCTATACTGTACCAGCCAAAGGAAAGAGGCCAGGGGTGCGAGAATGCAATAGAAACTGTAGTAGAATACTATTTTTGACAAAACCCCTATTACTTTTTTTAATAAACACAGTCAAATAGATACATACTTTATGGCCGAATCTACCCGTCAACTTGAGCGATTACACCCCGATCAGATCTATGATGCCTTGGAGCAAGATTCCATAATCTATATCCCGCTAGGAGCTATTGAGTGGCACGGCCTGCACCTGCCTATCGGCCTGGATAGCATGACATCTCATAGCCTCTGCATCCGGGTAGCAGAAGCCTGTGGTGGGCTGGTCATGCCTCCTCTGTACTATGGTATGACTGGTAGTATCGGTCACCATCCCTGGACGATCCTGCTCGAAAAGGAGGAGACCTTTCTCTCTATCCTGAGAGACACACTACGCAGACTGGAGGCTTTTGATGTGAAATTGGCCGTAGTCTTTACGGGTCATTTTGGCCGCCGACAAATAGCTGCCCTGGAAACTCTGGAAAAAGAATGGGAAACCGAAGAGCACACCATGGATCTTCTCGTACAATCCATCAATGCCTGTCCCGCTGCCGCATTCAAAGGAGATCACGGAGCCATCTTTGAGACCTCCCTCCTGGCCCAGCTAGAACCCCAACTGGTGGATATCGAAAAACTCCCCAACAAGGACGAGCATCCCGCCAATGATCCCGAGGATAATAGCTGGGGCGATCACCGACGCGATCCCGACAATGTCTTGTTTGGGATACTGGGAGATGATCCGCGGCATTACGATGAGAAGCAAGCTGAAATACTGCTGGATACTCTTACGGAGTGGATGGTGGGATTGGTGGGGGAGCGGTACTTGGATTAGTAAGATTAATTAGATTAATAGGATTAAGGGATTAATGAGATTTTTTGATCGTGATTCACTTGTGTTTGGAAGTCTTTCTTATTCTGTTCTTGTTGTCGGGATGGTTTAGGTTAAACACCCTCTTGTATTGCAGGCTTCTACTGCCAAAATTTATGAGAAGTCCCAATGGTAAATTATACGCCTCGCAATAATTCATAGCTTGAGATAGATGTACATCTTCTAATTGTATTACTGCCTTAATCTCCACCATGATTTTGTCTTCCACGAAAAAGTCCACTCTTCTGGTTCCGATTTTTATACCGTCATACAAAATGTCCATTTCCATTTCTCTGTGGTAGGTTAACCCACATTTTTCCATCTCTATTACAAGTGCTCTTTGGTAGATGACTTCTTGGAATCCATTTCCCAGGAATGAATGTATCTTCATGGCACATCCAATAATCTTGTAGGTGAGTGGGTCCTTGATTTCAGGTTTCTTCATGATAGATGGTTTTGGTGGTTAATCTCTGTACCCTTCAGTATAGAGATTCGTGGGCTGAGGGGTATCAGGATTCACAGTAGAAGAAGATATGCAAAATCCTATTCATCAGAAAATCCTATGAATCCTAGTACTGACGGTTGGGATCTCGACAGGATATGCTATCGGACGATTATATTCCATATTCCGATATGGAATATCTATCTGACAAAGGGAGTTTGGTCGGAACCAAAGTCCCATCATTGCCCTGCCTTTCCTCATGTAATGCATCAATTCTTGACAAAATCAGGTCCTAATGCACAAAAATTGGTCAATTTGGTCGGTGGAGGATGTTTAATGCACAAGAAATGGCTTAATAGAACATGTGAAATTGAGAATATCTCCCAAGAGAAAGAGAATTTCTCAGATTTTTGATCAATGCTAATAACTTAGAATTACAGATCAGTCGATAATACCTTGTTTGATCTTCTGAAGGAAATTCGCTTTCATCGTAAGCGTTTCAGACTGTGGGTCATTTATCATTTGCTCCAAGAGATTTGATTCTCGCTGTAAAGCCATATCAAGGATTTTGACTATGCGCTCCTTTAGTTGGAGATTGGCGGCAATAATCCTTTTAATTTCCCTCCCCAAGACGATTAAACCTACTTCGTCATGAGGCAAATGTCCATCATAAAGATCGAAATGATTTGACCAAATGTGGTCAGCTTCCAATTTCGGATAGTAAAGGAAGATAGAGTTTATGTCTCTTGCATCTTTAATTCTTTCATTTGGTCTGTCATCAAAGGCCACCAGTTTTAGAATTACAATAGCTGGAATCGAACACACCTTGTAAAGTGCTTCTCCAATTTTTACTTCTTGTTTGCCCAGGTCATAGCTTTCCTGGAATCCCCATAAGCTGATTTGCGTCAATCCCTTGCCTTCTATCATGACTTTACCATCTTCTTCAATTTCACCAAATGGGAGCAAATCTATCTGAATACCCTTGCGATCAATAAGACAGAAAGAATTGGTACTACTAATTTTGTACCCGTACCTGTCCACTAGCAATTTTCGAAGTGCATTGTATTTGTCTGTGGTTGGGACATATATTCCTAAATCTATATCCTTGGTACCCTGTGGATTCTCGTTGTGT
The DNA here is from genome assembly GCA_050298535.1 of Saprospiraceae bacterium. Classification (GTDB taxonomy): domain Bacteria; phylum Bacteroidota; class Bacteroidia; order Chitinophagales; family Saprospiraceae; genus JABDMH01. The sequence continues at coordinate 4,567 of JBNKUI010000061.1, read as the reverse complement.
ATTGCATGCCAAATATTCCTTGCAATAGCGCCAACAATAAAGAAATCAATTTCCAATTCCTGGCATACTGTGCTGATCTGAATTAGGACTACTTCCAATCCCGGAACTGCCAACATATTATAGTTGATCCTGGACATGATCTCTATAAATTAAGTTAGCAGTTTCTAAGTATCGCGGATTGGAATAATTTGTTAGATCTGCATAAATCAAAATGTGAGGAACAACCTTACAGTGTAAAGGTGCTTTCCAAAACTTTTCAAGTATGAGGAGGTCACCGTTTTGATCTGGAACAACCTTCAGTTTTTTCATTACTTCGGAGAATGATAAGCCTGTGTAGATAAGGCCCTTATCTGCAATTAAATAGTCTGTTACAATATCAGCAGCCACTGCTCCTCCCCAGTACGTGTCTTCAGGCAATTGTAATGTTTGCCATTTTGCATCCGGCTCCAGTCGTCGGAACCGATTCTGTCTAAGTTTGGGTCTCAAATTGTTGTTGTATGCCACCACCCATTCGCGAAAGAGTTTTTGCCTATCTACATATTCATATTCCTTGTCATTGGTTTTGAGAATGAACTTTTCCTGAAGTAGTCCCTTGATCACTCTACCTACTGTATCAATTGTAACCATCGCCTGTCCCGAGATGAATCGATATGACTTATTGAGGTACTCAGGATTCACCAGAAATTGGTAAATCACTTTCAGCCCCACACCATAAAAAGCTTTGTTTTCTGTTGCAATTTCGGCCCGATTTTTCTGGCCAGTATCCACAAGAATATATAAACCAGGAGCATCCAGGTAGACGTTTCCAGCTGTATCCATATATGGAATTTTATGCTTTCTAAGCATCTGCTTGGCATTTGTTGTAATGTATTCTGCAACTATCAAATAGGGGAGTAGGTCCTTCATTTGATCCTGAATAATAGTTACCTGAGCAGGTACAATTTTGGTCTTCACCTCAGCATTTAATATCCATTTCAGATCATCTTTCTGAAATTCCACTTGAGCATCTATGACTTCATTAGTTTGTGTAATATCTCTGTCAAGGACAGTAGCATTGATGGAGTCCTGCTTGTTGAATGCTGTGATGGCTCTATGTAAGATTCCTTCTTTCATGTACGCTAATATACGATGTATGTTCTGAACATACAAGGTCTTTTATCATACATCGATGAAACATTTAGTAGTAATAGGTCTTTTTGGCCGCCGACAATTAGCAGCACTTAAAACCCTGGAAAAGGAATGGGAAGCCGAAGAGCACACCATGCAGCTCCTCGTACAATCCATCAATGCCTGTCCAGCAGCGGCTTTCAAGGGGGACCATGGAGCCATCTTTGAGACCTCTCTCCTGGTCAACTAGAACCTCAACTAGTGGATATCGATAAACCCCCAATAAAGAAGAGCATCCTGCCAACGATCCTGAAGGTAACAGCTGGGGCGATCACCGACGTGATCCCGACAATGTCCTGTTTGGGATACCGGGAGATGATCCCTGGCATTATGATGAGAAGCAAGCTGAAATATTGCTGGATACTCTTACGGAGTGGATGGTGGGATTGGTGTGGGAACGGTACTTGGATTAGTACGATTCATTAGATTAATAGGATTAAGGGATTAACGAGATTTTTTGATCGTGATTCACTTGTGTCTGGAAGTCTTTGATATTCTGTTCTTGTTATCGGGATGATTCAAATTATATACCCTCTTGTATTGCAGGCTTCTAATGCCAATATTTATGAGAAGCCCTAATGGCAAATCATATGCCTGACAATAATTCATAGGAATTTTGTCATCATATATACTCGCAGAGAGGGCTCAATATAGAAGTTTCAATCTTTTTTTAATATATCCCTTAGTTGCGAAGAAGTAAAGTCGAAATTCTTCGCAACTAAGGGTAAGTTCAGATACGCACCAATCATTGACAGTTAGAAAATCTATCATGTCTTCGATTACAAATTGATGCCTACCCAATTCAAAGCAGAGACTGGATATCCTTGATGATCATGTGTCGACCTCTTCGAGAAATTAGTTCTCACCAGTCTCAATTTCTTCAGGCTTATCTTTTTCTAAAATACAATCTTCAATATCGATGGTGAATACAGCACCTTCTTCTACTTCAAAGATTGGCCGCAATTCAACTTCATTTCCCGCTTTGAAGGAAATATTCTCACCGTTGCCGGAAGTGATGGTTCCATCTGCAATCACCTTCGTTCCTGCATGGAACTCACTTTGATGTGGGTCATTAGCAAGATATGCACTGTTCAGATCAATAAGATCGGTGCAAGGAGAAACGGGGCAGAAGGCATCGACATCAAAATCAAATATGTCAGAAGCCATACAACCTGTGGCATTATTGGTAGCGGTGAACTTGATTTTTAAGTTACCCGTTGTCACATCCGATGCTACCGATAAAGTCGGTGATTGAGCATTTGCTGGTAAGATCGTAGAACTTCCACTGTTGGCAGGATCTTCAATCACTTCCCATAGGTAGGTGTATGTGCCAGGAGGGACCACTGTCCCAGAGATGACACGATCTGCACCAGCACAAAGTGATGTGCTTCCATTCGGTATAATATCAACTTGGGGATCTAGATTTATGACCACATCAACAAAAAACTCTGGCCCAACACAACCATACTGGCTTGTCGGAGTAATGGAGTATCTCACAGTTAATGATTGGCTGCCAAAATTGACAATGGTATTGTTAATAGCCCCGTCCGTACTTACAACACCCATATCACGTGGATCTGGTGAAAGTACATTTACATCAGGAACTACCGTTACATCATATAGATAGGTAACCTGTCCAAGATCCCCTGCCATATTTGTAAAGAATGTATCTAAGTCAAAGGAATAGTCTGAGCCTGAGCAAGCCTCAATCGTGGTAGTCACTTGCTTTGGATCAGGAATCCCCCCTACTGCGGGATTTGGATTTCCATCATAAGCTTGCAATAACCAACCACAGAAGTCAACATCCGGATCTGCGGCATCGCCAGTGCCAGGTCCTTCTCCAGAAGGACCGGAGGCATCTCCCCACCAGTTTCCAGTCGCATCAACGGGTTGATTGGTAGTGGTCACCCCAATTGTGTTTCCTGTGATGTTGTTCATATGTGCAGTGACTGTACTCCCGTCAGAATCATTAAATCCCACAAAAATACCGGTAGAGTTGCCAGAGATGTCATTACCAGTAATATCAGCAGTAGTACCAGGATCAAAAAATGTGCTGACAAGAATACCTGCGGAAGTTGAACCATCTGAGGAGGCAACTCCAAGATTATTCGATATGCTATTGTCCTCTACAAGTACACCTGCTCCGGCACTGATATCCAGGGCATAATCAAGCCAATCTCCAGCGCCTTTACCTGTATACATATTATCCTTAAAAAGAGAGTTGGTGATACCGCCTCCAAAATAAAGTACACCTACACGACCAATTTCTGTAAACATGCTATTGGTGACATCAACGTCACCATTTCCAAAGGCGGCAACGGCAACACCTTGATAGGTCGGACCGCTTTCATTATATTTTATCTCGGTAAAAGCTACTTGATCTACAGAACCAAAGCCTTGATGCCTGATGGCTTGGTAAACAAGAACTCCTGATCCGTCGATTGTTAGGTCCTGCAAATGAAATTCTATGCCTGGATTGACTAAAATAAAAGCTTTACTATTGCCAATACTTCCAGTATTAACCCCAGGTCTCAGTGTTGTGATTAACTTGCCCTGCCCTTGCAGAGTTAAGGCCTTGTCAATCACAATTTGTCCGGGTTCCGTATAGTCAGCTTCGAGGATTTCCAGCACATCATCTGCAGATGTTGATGCATGGTCGATAGCCTCCTGGATGCTACAGAAGTATTCGCCGGTATTGATGTTTTGCACGGATGCATTATTTGTCACGGGTGGACCGGCTACATAAGGGGCGGTCAGCCAGGGACAATAGAGTACATCTGAAGAGACACTGACACCAGAACCTTCAGCAATCAGACCTGGTCCTGAAGCGTCGCTCCACCAATTGAGACGTGCATCGACTTCGACGCCAGTAATATTAGCCACCCCAATTGAGGTGGAAGAAAAGTTATTGTTTTTTATACGGGTTGTGGCGGCACCATTATTATCTTCCACAAAGATGGCGATGGCATCTGAGGGTGATTTGTGATCTGTAAGGTCGGAAATGTCATTGCCACTTACATCAGCTCCAGGTGTATTTCCCTCCAAGCCAATGCCATGGGTCCACAGGCCCTCAAGGTCAGAAAGGGTATTATTGGTTATTTGGGGAGATGTGACCTCTCCTGATCCTGATCCTGATCCCAGGTTGATTAAAATACCATAGGCTCCTCGACCTCCTGCGGGATAGGATGCAAATGGTAAGTTGCTAGCATCAATATCGGAGATCATGTTGCCATCAATGATTGTATTAGTGACGTCAAAATTGCCGGTAGAAAAACCAATAGTGATGGCACTTACGCTACCCCCTTGACCTCCGTCCAGTGCCATGATCATATTATCTAAGATCTGGATATTATCAATTGTATTGGCTGATGCCTCAATTAAAAGAGCATGAACTGGTGTA
>JBNKUI010000060.1:0-4685 GCA_050298535.1 Saprospiraceae bacterium | reverse complement strand
CTTTTGACAAACGAGAATTGCTCATACGAATCAATAAGCTTCTAGAAAATCAGCAGAAAATTCGGAAGCACTATCAACAATTTGGAACCTTACCCGTAGAAAAGAATATTGAAAATAAATTTGTGCGTGCCATACACGAGCATATATCCACGAATCTTCATTCCGAGACCTACCAAATTGAAGACCTGGTCACACATCTACATCTCAGCCGAACCCAGATCTACCGTAAACTCAAAGCCCTTACAGGAAGGACTTTTACCGAGATCCTGAAAGATCAAAGAATGGCTAAAGCCCAACAATTGCTAATATCCTCTGATCAAAAAATCGCTGAAATAGCATTTGAGGTGGGGTATCGAGAACCCGCATACTTCTCCAAAGTATTTAAATCAGAAACAAAACTCACACCACTACAATTCCGACTTCGTAATATCTAATGTCAATAATGTAATCCTAATACAAGCAATCACATAGATGATTTTATGTCAACAAAACCTCCTTTACCAATGATAACAGCAGAAAGAAGTGAAACAAGAATCCCAATATCTGCAACAATTATCCTGGTCCAAACCCGACAATCTTGTATACTATGGAGTGAGTCAGCACACCATTCACTTGAGCATTTGCATATGGTGACAGAGCGATTAAAGAATAAGAAATAATCGGATCGACAAGAGCTACAGAATCAGCAAACGACAGAACTAATAAGCACCATCGATCAAATGATAGGCAGTGATAAAATTTTACTCAATCTTCATTTAGATTTGCTTTGTCAATCATTTTAAAAATGAATCATTCATCGACATCATTTAAAAAATGGAAAACGCCAGAGCATTACATACTGTCCTACAAATTACTTCTTGTACTATAATTACATCGAAAGTATAGCATCAACCATTCTATACCCAGCAATTAGTCAAATCAATTGACTCCATCATAAACTAAAGTAGTCAACGCAGATACAAAGTTTTAAAATAATTCATATATCATTTATTTATAATTAAATAATCAGAATAAATTAAACATTAAAACTCAGCATTATGAGAACCCAACTCCGATCAGTCTCACCCAGAGAAATCGAAATCTTACAACTTTTGTCATTGGGAAAGAACGGAAAAGAAATGGCAAAAGAGCTGTACATCAGCTTGAACACCATCAAATCTCATAGAAAAAATCTATTGGAGAAGCTGGAAGCAAAAAATACTGCACACTTGATCCGGATAGCATTAGAATCAAAACTAATCCATTAGCTAATCAGAACTGTATCTGCTGTTGACCAGTCCATAAGAGCCGGTTCTGTACAGATTCTCTGATAAACTCATTTCATGAGGTGCTGTTGCTCCAAAATGAGAGCATAGGTTGATGGCATAAACTGCCTTTCTAATCTCGAAAGGAAAGTAGCTGTATGAAATTAGACTAACCTTATCTTTTCTCTGGTAAATGATGTATCTTTTCGCAGACTAACTCAAAATCATAGATATGTCCTATTCCCCCAGGATCATTTTCCTTTTGGTTGCATTACACCATTCAACAACCTACTCACAAATTCATACTTTCATTAATGAAATTAGTCCTCATGCCACTGACTGCAAGATTGAATTGAAAGTGCGGGGATTTTTATCAGGGGTGCTCTTTATTCATTCCTACGATCAGTATGGCAATGTGATTGATACAATAGATTTTAGGGATGCTTCTTATAGCTCAGGTGAAGATGAATATGATCACCATGTTGACTATTATGTTTTACCTATATCTGAGCTTGCTTGCCCTCAGGGAGGCCTTGCTCTTTCAATCTTGCCTGGGTTTCAGGTTTTAGAATTTGTATCTTATAATCTGGAAGATGAGCTGATAGCTATTGATGGGCCTGCTGCCAGTCTAACGGCCAACAAATTCCCAAAGACAACGACAACAGAGACTCCACATGACCACAGCATTCAGCGATTTTTAGATACTTGGTATATTGGTCCCAGCACTTTTGGAAAAATAAATCACATTGGTTGTCCTAATGCTGATACAACCTATGTCGATACACTCCTATGTGCTGGTGAATTATTTGATTGCGGCCTAATTCCACTGAATACAGGTACTTGTGCTCGGACTTTTGTCGGCTCAGATGATTGTGATAGCACTGTAATATTTTCAATCAATGTCATTGAAAATACTCCGATAAGCCTCTCATGTAATGAGCCGGACTGCCAGATATCAGGTTTATACTATTCTGGGAGTACGATTAGCTTACAAGGGAGTTTTTTGCTGGAAAGCAACTATTTCTTACACTTAAACGCAGGGATTGCTGTCACATTGGAACATGGATTTGAGGTAGAGGAATCTGGTGAACTCATCATTAAATCCAATAGATGTGGTGACTAACTATTTGAGCTGTTAGGATCCTATAGATTTAACCACATGATTGGCGCATCATCGTCCATCATTACTTTCCCTGGCCTTTCTCGTATCTTGATAATCTTGACTGTATAATACGATGCTATGAAGGTTATCTGTCTCCTAATCGTCCTTATTTTTTTACCACAATGTCTCCCCGCTCAGCAAACATATACTAATCCCATTGATTCCTCACTCCAATTGTCTGACCCCTACATTCTGCGTCATGAACAGACATACTATTTATATGCATCTACCGATTTGGAAGAGGGTTTTCGTGCTTGGAAATCCACTAACCTGGTCGACTGGGAACCGATTGGATGGATATTTCAAAAGACGGAAAGCACATGGGGTCAGAAAGCTTTCTGGGCCCCTGAAGTCATTTACCAGGAAGGAAAGTTCTACCTTATTTATAGTAGTAGTGGTCAAACTATATTTGGGCAAGGGATGAGGATCTGTATTGCTGTCTCCAAATCACCGGAGGGACCTTTTGAGGAATTGCATGCGCCTCTTTTTGATTTTGGATATAGTACCATTGATGCGCATATATATAGAGAAGATGATAGAGCCTATCTATATTTTGAAAAGGTCGGATCGGTTGGTGAGTATTGGAATGATAATGGCTTTCTCTGGGGTCATATTTTCGGTGTAGAATTATCTCATGATTTATCTACACCTCTCCATGAGCCAAAACTATGTCTATACCCCGAACAGGATTGGGAGGGTATTCACAAAATGTGGGCACGATCTAATGAAGGTATGACAGTTTTCAAACACGATGATACCTACTATATGATGTATTCGGCCAACCACTGGGCTGATTCGGATTATGCTATTGGATATGCAACATCCGATCGACCATTGGGTGGGCTTTGGACAAAATACCCAGGAAACCCGATATTATCCAAAGACCTGAAAAATGGTGTTTCAGGCCCTGGACATAACTCCATAATCCAATCTCCTGATGATTCTGAATTGTTTATAGTGTACCACACGCATGTCCTTACAGACAATAAAAACGTGAACCGCACTTTAAATCCTGCTAAAGGTGAAATATTGGGACGTACTTTAAACATAGATCGACTGAAAATTCTGAAAGATGGCAGTTTAAAAGTTACGGGTCCCACTCATACTCCACAGCCAATGCCTTCGGGAACTAAATAATCTTTTACTTCATTTATTCTAAACCCTAGGGTTTCATCTGGTAAAGAGATGAAACTAAAACACCAACCATTGCACTCAAAATACTTTTGAGAACATTTATAATCATCTTTCTTAGTGAAATAAAAATAAAAAAATGAGCAAAGTTCTATTAGTAGGTCCCACTGGAAACCTAGGCCCACACCTCGCAAAAGCACTAATACAAGATGGCCATGATGTGACGGCCGTACTACGACCCGCTTCCTTTGTCAATAAAGAAAAAACAGCCCCTCTAAGGCTACTAGGCATAAAAATCGTAGAGGGCGACATGGATGATCCATCATCACTAAGGGATGCCTGTCAGGGAAAGGATATTATAGTCTCTGCAGTAGGGGGTGATCATTTAGGACAGCAGGTAGCATTGGCGGCAATAGCCAAAGAAGCTGGGGTGAAGCGATTTGTGCCCAGTGAGTTTGGTGTAGATCCCATCTCCACGGGATCCGGTATCTGTGATCTCTTTGATTACAAAGCCTCAGTGCAGGAGCAAATCAAGGAGACAGGCATCCCTACCACTATGATTTACAGCAATGCCTTTATGGAGTTCTGGGCAACTGGCCTGGGACAGCTTGGTCCCACAGCACCGCCTTCTACGGTGCAGTTTTATGGAGATGGAACAAAACGTGTTTATATGACATCTTTGCCAGATATCGGCAAGTTTACCAGTGCCATTGTGTCTGACCCCCGAACAGAAAATCAGGAAGTTAAAATCGAAAACGAAACTACATCACAGAGTGAGATGATCGCAATCTGGGAAGACCTTAGTGGAAAATCGGTAGAAAAAGTGCCCGTATCGGCAGAAGATCTAGATGCCATTATTGCCAGCTCTAGCACTCCAGAGACATTGATGCAAAAAGTATTTACTCAACTGCATAAGTCGGTCTGGATCAGTGGTGATGGTTTAAAGACAAGACCCGAAGTACTTAGCGCAGACAGCATGTATCCACATATTAAGGCTAAAAATGTCCGTCAATACCTTGAGCAGTTTGTCGAGTAGATTTGAAATAGAACAATTACAGTAACAAGAAACTTTAAAACCTTCTTGTACACGTTCAATGAAGAAGCCGAAGACCCATATTCTTGGCTTGATGATAAGCTTCCATAGCCGA
>JBNKUI010000059.1:0-3828 GCA_050298535.1 Saprospiraceae bacterium | reverse complement strand
AAGAACAAAATGTCAGTTATAAATGCTATCCGAAATAAAATAATTCACCGAATATTCGCTATCATTCAAAATGATACTATGTATGACAAGAATTATCAATATGTATTTGCATAACCCATAGAAAACGGGGAGTCAGCCCGCTTTTTAGATCTGCTCTTTTAGCTGCCAACCGATCAACCTTATTTAGACATGGACAATGGACAACCTGGGACCTGGAACCTGGGACCCGGCACCATTTCAGACGAAGACGCAGATATTTATTGAATTAAAGCCGGATATCGATTATAAGTAGTGCAATACAAACACCCCAATCAACCCCACAATGGACACGATGGTCTCCATGACTGTCCAGCTCTTGAAAGTGTCTTTGATCGAAAGGTTGAAGTATTCCTTGAAGAGCCAGAATCCCCCATCATTTACATGCGAAAACCCCAATGATCCGGCTCCGATGGCCAGTACAACCAGCTCAGGCTGTACGGTGGAGGCAGCGATCGTGGGCAACAGGATTCCGGCCGTAGTCAGACTGGCAACCGTGGCAGATCCGATACAGATCCGCAAAATAGCCGCTACCAGCCAGGCGAGAAGTAGTAGGTGGATGGACCAGGAGGAAACCGTCTCTGAAATATAGTCTCCTGCACCACTGTCAGTAATCACGGCTTTGAGCGCACCGGCACCGGCTATAATCAAGAGTACCGGGGCAATACTTTTTAAGGCATCAACCATTTGTGCAGACATCTCAGCCATCGAAAACTTCTTCAGACCTAGCAAGGGTATCGCCAGCAAAACGCTTATCAGCAATGCCATAGACGCTTCTCCGGAAAAGTCTATGATTTGCACTAAAAAGTCAGGCAGTGACAGACGATCGGCAAATGACCGAAGTAAGATCAGGATCACGGGTAAGATGGCTACGGCCAGACTACTGGCAAATGGAGGCAGCTCGTCTTCGGCTAGTAATTCTGTGACCGTGAGCTCTTTAAGTGGTGCGGCCTGCATAGATTGTAAGGTGCGTGAGTATAGAGTGGCAGCAATGATGGCTGGCCAGGCAATGATGATCCCATATTGTAGAACCAATCCCACATCCGCGGAGATCATTTCAGATACAGTAGTAGGAGCAGGGTGGGGTGGTAGATAGCCGTGTGTGACGGAGAGCGTAGCCAGCACAGGTACTGCCATAAAGATTAAGGGCAACCCGGTGGCAGCCGCCATGATAAATATGATAGGTACCAGGATGACAAAACCCACCGCATAGAACATCGGAATACCAATAATAAAACCCGTGAGAATAAGCGCAGGCCGAATCCGTTTTTTGCCAAATACCTTGATTAGACCCTGGGTAATACTTTGTGCCGCTCCGGTGTCCGCCAGCAACTTGCCCAGTATGGCGCCAAATCCCAGGATCAAAACCAGGCTTTGCAATAATTCGCCAATACCTTTTTGAACAGAGGCAATCACCTCAGTACCTGTCAGTCCCAGTGCCAGGCCGACGCCAATGGATACCAGGATAAAGGATATGAATGGATTAAACTTCAGCCATCCAATGAGGAGCAGTAGGGCGACAATACCAAGAAGAATGATCAGTAATGGCATTTGATGTTACGCAGGATAGTCATTGATTCTTATTGTAGGAAGGTAGAGATATTTTATTTGCTGACGTTAAATTTTCGGTCTTCAGAGCCACTTATCCTTTATTTTATACCAGATTATCTGGCTGTAAGTCAAAATTGTAGCTAATAGGAGCATAGTTTTCACAATAGAGTTCCGTGGATTAAACAGAAATGCCTATATTGCTCAATGAAAAGGATTTTTCGGCGTGATTTAAACACTCTTGAACCGAAGATTCTACACACTAGAACTTATTGATTATACGCACTGAAACTTTTGGAGATCCGTTAAACACACACTCACAAACAAATACACTAAACCACAGCTTATCTTCTCAGTATAACTTTCTATAGACCGTGAAATCCGTAATTGTCTAGACTGTTGATCAACAGGTCTACCCCTGCCAACTCCTCTTTTCAATTCGGAATGTATCGGTATGATTATTCTGAGAATATTTCATTATTACCCAAGAATTAAATGACTCAGCAAGGTATCATACCTGCTGATGACCCCATTAAACAAGGCTAAGTAATTAGGAGCATGCACTGTGTTTTCAGTTGCGTGCATTAGTGTTATACATACCATTATGAATATGAAACCGTACTCAAGACTATTTCGATCTTCTATTATCTCAATTGCATTGCTTTTCATTGCAATAACCTTGGGAAGATCCCAAGGTGCACAATTTACTCAATGGGCAAATGAAATTGGCCCTCCTCCTACATGGATTGGAAGTATTCTAAATAGTTCTAAATCATCATACTATGAGGGAACTTCTACACTTCAGAGAATTGTCCTGAAGGGTCTGCAAGATGTCCAGGCAAATGGAGCCATGCCTTGTGATGAATTCTGCTTGTATCTTAGTCATGAGGCATTGAAGAATGATATTCATGCATACGACTTTATTACTAGTTATAATTCGGCAGTTAGTGACTTCCAAAATATTTCTGGGACTACATTGATAGATGTTTCAACACAAACTACAGGTCCAACTAATTCTCAAACTTATCCCAAAACACTCCTTGATGCGTTATATTCCAACGGGGTCACTTACGCAACAGCCCCCCCTCCTGCGAGTTTTTGTACTGGTGTCAACGATCCAGTGGCTGCAACAGAGGCATCGTGTCAAGTAGACGATATTGTGGCCGCTTATGATGCTCTGGGTGGTGACCGTAGAGTTCAACTATATGGGGAAAATATAATTTCTGCTGAACTACAGTTTACCGGATATCAAGTCAATGGTGGATCCATTGATGCTACCTATAAGCTATGTTGGACATTTGGTGATGACGGGATGGGTAATTATCCAGATGAAGTAATGATTCTTTTAGGAACACATTTGGCAATTGGAGAGGATTTCTCAATGAATGGATTGGGATACGGAGATGGTTTAGGATCATCGAGCATTAATGGTGGACCTTACCATGTATATCTTGGTGGAATCGAATGTACTACCATTGATGAAGTAATGTACACTGCATCATTAGGTAATCAAGATAATCAAATTCAGGGAAGTGATATTATTATTCCACCTCCGCCATGTTCGATTTTAGGTGATCTGTCAACATGCGAGGACGACGGGAATCTGATTTTCACTAGTGGAACAACTAATGCTGGTTTTACATACTTGTGGAGTTTGACCAATAATACTTCGGGAGCAACTTTCGTGTCGCCTTCTCTAACTGGATCATCTGTTGAAGTTGATCCTGGAAGCGGTGGTAGTTTTGAAATAAATCTAACAGTGACATTTACGAGTAGTGGAGGTAACTCATCGGAAAGTTCTTGTATGGAGACCGTGACGGTATATGCGAGTCCAACGCTATCGAATGCGGAAGTATGCTTGCTGGAGAATGGTTTACCAGGGACGGTACAGATGACGGGATCTGGCAATCCAGCGATGACGATGCCATATGTATCGTCGAATACTGCGGTAGCGACAATAAGTGACGGTGGATTAGTAATGGCAGTAAGTGCGGGGACCTCCACGATCACGTATACGGATGAGAATGGCTGCAGTGTGGAAGCGACGGTAACAGTATATGCGAACCCGGATGTAGATGATCTGTCAGATGTAGCGAACTGCACTACAGATGGAGCGTATCCATATGTATTGCCAGCGATCACGGGTACGAACCTGGTATCACCGGGTTATTACACGGAGTCAGGTGGCATGGGTACAGAGCTGGCAGTGGGCACAGAGATTACGAGCACGCAGACGATATACAT
>JBNKUI010000058.1:0-317628 GCA_050298535.1 Saprospiraceae bacterium | reverse complement strand
TGGAACACTATGGATGATAATTTTGATCGCACAACCAATGTTTTATCGTTTTGGAAAGATGAAGTATCATCGAATGATTGGTTGGGCTTCAATTGCTTTAGCACCAATTGTATTTTATGGTGCGATTCGTATGATTCAATTCATGATGCAATCAAGAGAGCCAAGTGAATTACTTTATCAATTTGCATTTCTTGATGTTTTTACAATTCTCCCATTTGCATTGTTTGTTATATTAGGAGTAGTTTATCGTAAAGATATTCAATATCACTCTCGATTTATGATTTGTACGATCTTTGGACCTCTTTCGGCGGGAATTGTTAGAATATTTTACATGGTGTTGAATAACTGGAATTCAGCCATTACAGGTACTTATGTCTTATTCGAACTGATTCTGCTAGTATTAATATTTGATGATAAGAAAAAAGGAAGAATTAAATCTCCCTATGTAATTGCTTTTACAATATTTCTTATTCAACATGTATTGATATATCATGTAGGAGATTGGGGATGGTGGAGAGAACTGACACACCAATTGGCAAAATTGAACATAGGGAATTAGTGAATAACTTTACACAATACCAGCTCTGCGATAATGCTCCTTTAGCAGTCGAACTAAGCATAGTCAAGACCCAATAAAAATATTCTGATTTTAATCTCCCTTTAAATTCATACTGGTTGTAAAACAACCAAAAATACAATACGAATAACTCAATATTAACCAACGAATAAATCAATATATATGACAATTAAATTACTCATTTTGTCACTGGTGTATTTTGGATTTTTACTTACTTCTAACAGTTGTGATAGTAATGACCCACCAACACCTGTAACCTTAGAAACTGATCATTTTATTCTTAACTCAAACACAATACTAAGCACAAGTGACGAAAATACGGCTGTATTGAACAAAGCCGAATCGCTCTATTCTCAAATATTAGAGATTGTAGGTGAGAACCGAAAGCCACAGAATAAGATAACCATAAGAATGGAAGGCAACTTTACAGCCAAAGGCCCATATTTTGATAATTTAGGTATTCATTTGTATCGATACCCTGCTGAAGAAGATGGATATTTGGGAGCTTTGGCACATGAAATGGTGCATGCCTTTCATGAGGATTATTATATCCGGTACGATCCTTATCAGTGGACGAATTATCCTTATATAGATGAAGGTTTTGCTGAATACATTGCACAGCTTATAGATCCTGCTAAAACCTGGTTTCCTTGGTATGGGTTTAATGAATATGCAGTAGTTGGTGATTTAATACTCTCAGAGAATACTATTCCATATCCCATTCTAAGAGCACAACATTTTGAAATTAATGATGAGTGCGATATTCAGGCTTATACACTTCGTTGCTCATGGATCCGCTACATTGAAGAAACCTATGGTAGGACTACTCTGCTTGATATAAGTTACACTGCAGAAGAACCAACTCTTGACTTCTTTGCAGAACAATTTGGCGAAAATTTAGCTACTGTAGATGCAAATTGGGCTTCCTGGGCTTTAGACAAGTATAACAATACACCAGATGCCGGCCCTACTGCAGCGGCCTTTCGTGAACGCACTAGCTAGTATAACTATTGTGAATATTAAATGTTAAATTGTATTCAATGATGGCCCTGCATTTATCATAAGCTCGTGGTTATTACGAATCATGTATAAGACAGTTGCCGCACGATTAGGTCAGACTGCCAAAGCAGGCGAAGGAAGGTGATAAATAATAATTCATTCAAGTAGAAAATGGAAAAAGACTATAACAAGATATATGAAACATAGATCAGATTCGGTCGCCGCGTTTCATATACTAACTGTTATCACCAAACAAAAATAGATGAGAGTAAGCCACTTGATACTACTGCTATCCCTCTTAATACCAACAGTACTTTGGTCGCAGTTGGAAAAATCGGAACGTGTTATGTTTTCCTCTTACCGACCCCAGGGGTGGGACATTTATCTTTCAGATGTATCGACTGATAAGTATACCCAAATCACTTTCCATGAAGCTTTGGATTATAATCCAGTGATGAGTCCGGACGGGAAATGGATTGTTTTCACCTCCGAGAGACAGGGCGATCCCGGACTCTATATTAAATCTGTAGCAGAAGGGAGTAGTCCCCGATCACTAATTAAGGGCGACTATTCGATGCAAGACCAGGCGGCTATTTCTCCCGACCAAAAATGGCTGGTATTTACCTCTACCCATGAGGGGAATTCGGATATTTATCGACTTCCTTTTCTCCCGGATAGTACAATAAATGTTCAATTTGCTAAAAATCTTACGCAACATAAGGGGGGCGATTTCCGGCCTTCCTTTTCTCCGGATGGCAATACGATCCTGTTTTCCAGCGATCGGAGTCATGCCATCAAAGCTCATCCTCGATTTGTTTTCTCCATGATAAGAACAGCCGATATCTATCGTATGGATATAGAAGGGGAAAACCTGAAAAGAGTTACCCAAAATGCAAACTGGGAAGGAAGCCCAATTTTTTCGGCAACCGGAGATCTCATTTACTTTTATGGGGATGAAGAAGGCTTCTACAGGATTTTTAGCATCACCCGGGATGGAACAAATAAAACCGCGCTAAGCCCTAAAGGCATGAATGCGGTCTCACCTGTAATCCTGAACGATAGCACCCTGATTTTTACTACCTGGGAAGCAGGTGAGTTTCGACTTATGCGTATGAACCTGCATGCCAATGAGCTCACTCCACTATTCGATACCGGGCATAATTTTCATGGGGCCAAAGCAGGTCATAATGGCATCTTGGTTTTCTATGGCGGATCTTCCCCTGAAGATCAATCGGTGAATATGGGTGGTTTCAGTGGGGATATATTGGTTAAAGGCGCTCCCTTTGTGAAAAGTATAGGGGATCAAAATCTTGAATTATTTGGTATCCGTAGGGCTTTCGCCGCTCCTCCCGTTCCGGTCGAATCTACAGTTATATTTAATCATAGCGACGTGAATAGCCTGACAGACGCTATCACGAACTGGGTATTTGTTCCGGCATTACTTTTAGTCTTGTACCTCCTGTTGTTGATTTGGGGAAACAACAGGATCAGGAAATTGGGAAGGCGGATGAGGGCGAATGTATTCTTTTCTGCCCTGGTGCTGATTCAGGTGGGGCTGTTAAGTTGGATCCTGTATTATTTCTATGTGCTGGAAAGGGTCTCTATAAACACCATGCGGATTTATTTGGGCGGGGTTGCTCTTTTATTCTTACTCGGGATTGGCTTTACACGAATCAGGAAATCCAGTCCCGTCTATGAGCCAATTAGGAATAGCCTCATCTTCAGTGTTGCCAGTTCCCTCATACTGGCTTTAATTCTTCCTCGGGTCATTCAAATACCGGAACAGTTTTACAAATCAAACTATTTAACCAAAGAGGCAAACCAGATTCATGCTTTTTTTAAGCCCTCTAATTATAATCCATTTAACGGGAGAGTTATTGACACAAAGCTTAGCCCATCAGGTAATGAATTGATTTATACGGTCGGCAGTTTTCGAGGAGAGCCCAAAGACCAAGGGGATGTTTTCTCGCTAAGCCTGGAAACCTATCAATCGACACGTATCTCAGATTCAGATTTTAATGATGGATTTGGAGATATTTCAATGGACAACTCTAAATTTGTGTTCAGAAGCGGCAGAACGGGTGATTTTGACATCTTTCTCAAAGAGAGGGCTAACATTCAAAATCTTACCCAGGACAGACACAGAGACAATTTTCCGGTCATCTCTCCACAAGGTGATAAAATCGCGTTTTGCTCCGATCGAGAGGGGACGGATATAGAAGGCAAAGTAAAAACCATGGATATCTTCCTTTTTCAGTTGAATGAAAATGAAGAATGGGAAGGCCCTATCAGGCTTACGGATGATCCGGGGCAAGACGCCCATCCGCATTTTTCACCAGATGGAGAATGGATAATTTATTCATCTGAAGAAGGAGGTATCAATGATGAGGAACCACTGGTTAAGCCGGTCAATTTTGGTCCTCAAATCTATGGGGAAATATTCGCCATACACTTAAAGACCCGAAATAAAATCAGATTGACTCATAATAAATGGGAGGATGGGGCGCCTCTTTGGACCAAAGGACACTAAATCTGTGACAACATTGTGTAACTGTCCATACTTCTAAACTCGCACGTCAGCTACACAAAACCGTTGTGCTTCATTAATATAAAGAATACCAATGATAAAGTTCTTTAGAAAAATACGTTATGACCTCATGGAAAGTAAGAAAATACGGAGGTATTTAAAATATTCTATCGGAGAAATAGTTCTTGTAGTCATTGGAATATTGATCGCGTTGCAGGTTAATAATTGGAATGAGGAGCGAAAAGATGCAGTAAGAGAAATGGAATATCTTGAGAATCTCCGATCCGAAATGAGGCGCAATCGGAATCAGATAATATTTCAAATTGAAATTCATAAACGTCAATTGGCCAATGGCAGGTATATCCTATCTGTAATGGATGGGAATATTACTCCAGATTCGTCATTACAACTGGCTTTAGCGCTTCAGGAGGTTCCTTGGTTTACACCTGTAAACATTACCCGGGATGTTTGGACGGAACTCATAGCTACCGGAAATATTGGACTATTAAGAGAGGGCAAAATTAAAGATAAAGTAGCAGAATTTTATAGTCGTATCGACTATTATCTCGAACTGGAAAGGGAATGCCAGACATATTATCTGGGGTTCCGTCAATCAGTTGCCCCGTTGCTTAACGCCTCAGACTGGGTAGTACTGACGGAATATCTGCAGAATAATGAAGGTGAGATCATGGATGTGAACTTGTCTGCGGCATACCTGCGAGAGGGAAAAGGTTTGGAAATAGAGTTACCAAAGCTGGATAATCTCCGGAATGGTCTTGCCAGCAAAAATGAGTTGAATGGGTTACTGTCAGACCTTATAGCCTGTCGGGAACTTGGCAGGAGGACCTTTGAGGCATACCGCATGGAGATAGATTCTATCCTGGAATCATTGAATATCGCAGGTAGTTAAAATTGGTGTCTCTTAAATATTCTCCTTCTTTTGCCAAATAAGTGAACTCCAGCTAACCCAAAATAGGTTCATCAAATACCAGTTCTTATGCGGTTGGAGGGATACTGTAGTTCGTGATTGGGGTTTCGAGTGTGCTTCAAATAAGTCTTTAGTACGAATAAAGGAAGGATGAAGTGGATATAAAATAACGCTTGACGAAACGGATGGCACTTTCGGACTTGGAATAATGACGGACAGAGATGAATTAATGGATATTGGAACTTATGGAACCTTTTTAGAAACTTTGAAGGGAATGTAGATGAATTTAAATGTACTCATAGAGAAGGTGAACTCGAAAGATTCCTTTTTACAAGCTGTAAAGGCTCTTAAGGAAGATAAAATCGATGAAGGTGAAAAAGAAAAATCAAAACATTCTTCAACATATTCATCAGGAGCAAACGGATTGAGAATGGATCAATTTTCCCTTTTTTGGACGCTATTGAAGCATTTGGAGAAGATAGTGACCTGATAAAGGAAAAGCCAAATTGGAAGAACTTTGCTTTATTTCTATATGCAGGAAAATTTTATGAATAAATAAAACGAAACCACAACAACAGGTCGCATTAATGCCTTCGGAAACCAGCAAACCACTTGTACTTTTTGCATTCAAATCTTCGGAAGTATATAGATATGGTGCCAGAGAGTGGTAATTATGATGGCTGTGTTGGTCCAAGTGATATCATTCTGGCGGAAAATTGTTAAGTTTAGATTAGTGCTAAAACCTCGAAGTCTAGGTGATTCGATTGATAGTCCGGGCGCTATAGTCAATCATAAAATATTTATTAATACCAATAATAATATTTTGATTTTAATCTCACTTTAAATTCATACTGGTTGTAAAACAACCAAAAATACCATACGAATAACTCAATATTAACAAACGAATAAATCAATATATATGACAATTAAAATGCTCATTTTATCACTTGTGTATTTTGGAATTTCACTTACTTCTAACAGTTGTGATGGTAATGACCCACCAACACCTGTAATTTTAGAAACTAATAATTTCATTCTTAACTCAAACACAATACTAAGCACAAATGACGAAAATACGGCTGTATTGAACAAAGCCGAATCGCTCTATTCTCAAATTTTAGAGATTGTAGGTGAGAACCGAAAGCCAAGGAATAAGATAACCATAAGAATGGAAGGCAACTTTACAGCCAAAGGCCCTTATTTTGATAATTTGGGTATTCATTTGTATCGATACTCTGCTGAAGAAGATGGATATTTGGGAGCTTTGGCACATGAAATGGTGCATGCCTTTCATGAGGATTATTATATCCAGTACGATCCTTACCAGTGGACAAATTATCCCTATATAGATGAAGGTTTTGCTGAATACATTGCACAGCTTATAGATCCTGCTAAAACCTGGTTTCCTTGGTATGGGTTTAATGAATATGCGGTAGTTGGTGACTTAATACTCTCAGAAAATACTATTCCATATCCCATTCTAAGAGCACAGCATTTTGAACTTAATGATGAATGCGATATTCAGGCTTATACTCTTCGGTGTTCATGGATCCGCTACATTGAAGAAACCTATGGCAGGACTACTCTGCTTGATATAAGTTACACTGCAGTTGAACCAACTCTTGAGTTCTTTGCAGAACAATTTGGCGAAAATTTAGCTACTGTAGATGCAAATTGGGCTTCCTGGGCTTTAGACAAGTACAACAATACACCAGATGCCAGCGCTACTGCAGCAGCCTTTCGTGAACGCACCAGCTGGTATAGCTATTGTGAATATTAAATATTAAATTGTATTCAATGTTAGCACTGCTTTTATCCTAAGCTCATAGTTATAACGAATCATGTTTAGGACAGTTGCCGCTGCGATTAGGCCAGACTGCCAAAGCAGGCGAAGGAAGGTGTCAAATAATAAATCACTCAAGTAAAAAAATGGAAAAAGACTAACAAGATATATGAAACATAGATCACATTCGGACGCTGCGTTTCATATACAAACTGTTGCCGATAATGGCTATAAGAAAATACAGTAATACTCAGTTGCTATTGAGAAAAATATCTTATGAAATAAATAGCCATAAATACTCAAGATACTTTATAAATAAGATACTCATAGATAGACTATGCAAAAGGTAATATTTGATCACGCTCCAAAAGATGGATTCTACAAAGTATTAATCGAAAATATTGATGCGTATTTTAAAGAAAATAATATTTCAAAAAAAGCAAATTGGCTTTTTACTGTTAAAATTATCTCCTATTTTCTAATCACGTTGTCATTGTATCTAGTAATTCTTAATTCTGAGCCTAATGGAATGAGTTTGGCGATACTTTTTATACTATTCGGTATTTTCATTACAATCTTTCTATTCTCAATTGCACATGATGCCTCACACAATGCAATTTCAAACAAGCCATGGATCAACCGTTTGTTTACTTATGTATGGAATACAGCTGGTATTTCAAGCTATTTCTGGGCATTAAAACACAATGTAGCCCATCATAGTTTTACAAACATACCTGGCAAGGATGATGATATTGATCAAAGCAGTCTGGTGCGTTTAAATCCTAATTCAACCCGGAGATGGTTTCACAAATATCAACACCTATATGTGCCATTTTTATATTCTCTATTGAGCCTTAATATTATTTACTTTAAAGATTTTAAGCTATTGGCTCAGCACAACTTCGGAAATAAAATAATCAGTAAGCATCCGGTTAAGGAAATATGGATTCTTATTGCGACAAAAGTTTTTTTCGTTAGTTACATGATTGTTATTCCTAAAATTATTCTTAACATTTCTTGGATTGAAATAATCGCTTATCATATAGTAATGCACCTTGCAATAGGCTTTTTCATTGGCTTTATACTGGTTCCAGTACATGTGACTGGAGAATCAAAATATCGGTTACCTGATAGAGATGGAAAAATAAATTGTGATTGGGGATCACACCAGATGGAAGCAACAGTAGATTTTTCCGCAGACAATTACTTTATCAATTGGATTACGGGAGGATTAAATACACATGTTGTTCATCACTTGTTTCCATCTATCAATCATATTCACTATTATGAGCTTACAAAAATCATCAAAACGACTGCCCTAGCATACAATATTCCATACAGAAATTACTCATTAACGAAAGTATTTATAGAACACTTGCGGTATCTGAAAGCACTCGGAAGAACGAACAATCCAACAAATATTACGCGGTTTTAATTAAATAATGGTTAAAGCATGTTAACCATTTAACCTTTCAGCCATGCATTCAGTCTATTCTCCGACTGGATTTCCATCGGCGGCCGAACCCGTCGTCCTCCCTATTTCACGCTTGTCCAGTTCGGGACAATAATTGATGCCGGACGAGACAGCACCCCTTTGGAGTGAAGATTAGTCCTCATCTTCGATTGGTTGGTCCGGGTCAGCTGAAGACGGGGCATAGGAGCATCTCTTCTTAATAAGAGCTATCAAATCATATCGCCAGATCGACCAAGTGATATCATTCTGGCGGAAAAATGTTAAGTTTAGATTAGTGTGTAAGACCTTTAAGTCTAGGACGATTCGATTGATAGCCCTGGCGTTCGAAATACAAAACGAATTAGTTAATGATAAAATTCTTTAGAAGAATAAGACGAAAACTAATTGAGACCGGGAATCTCAAAAAATACCTGACTTATGCTATTGGTGAAGTACTTCTTGTCATGGTCGGAATTTTGTTAGCACTTCAGGTAAGCAATTGGAATGAAAATAAAAAGCTTAGAAAATTAGAAAGATCTACTCTTTTAGAGATTTCAGATGCCTTGGATTCAGATCTCTCTCAACTAGACAACTTACTGAGTATTACTCATCAATCCAAATCCAACCTGGACACCGTTCTTGGTTACTTAAATAGAGAGCTACCGTACAGTCCGGCTATTGACGGGATGTGGGGTTCCGGTTATTTGCGACCCATTTATACTTTTAATCTATCTTCTTTTGATTTGCTAAAATCGAGAGGTTTTGATATAATCAAAGATTCGGAGCTTCGAAAACAAATCCAAATACATTATGATATTTCAATTCCTTTCTTCTTGAAATATGTCGAAAGAAATTATGAAATTAACGAAAACTTTAGGAATAAATACCTTAGCCAATTAAAACCCTATAAATCGAAAAGGTTTGTATATGGTACAGCCCCTATAGATTTGGAATCTATGCGAAACGATCAGGAAATATTGGCTGGACTTGAAAGGTGGAGATTTTTTAGAGGTAGAAGTATAGAGGAATTATTAAAACTAAATCAATTGACAAACAGGTTAAAGGATAATATTAATGAGAGCCTAAGTAATGAAAGATAAAAACCAATTGAGCTGGCAGAGCTCGAACTAAAAAATAAAGCTATCAACAGGTCTTACTCCCAGTGGAGTACGATGCAACTTCAAATAAGCATAAAAACTGTACCTCCGATATAAACGGAGATACAGTTTCTTATCAGTATTCCTATCCCGTTACAATATCTACCGGTACAGGGTTGCTTATTATATCGAGCACCGGAGAAGTCTTTTTAACGTACTCGACGAGTTCATTAAACTTTTCTTCAGATACATTCGTCTTTGCTTTAATTTTTACGGACAGATTTTCATATCCAGGTCTTTTGGATTCGGACAGTCCGAGAAATGCATGCAAATCCAGATCTCCTACCGTTTCAAACTCTAGTGATTCAATCTCAATGCCCATAGCTGCTGCGTTATATACAATTCCTACAGATAGGCATGAGGAAAGAGCATGGAGTACTGCTTCTACGGCATTGGGGCCGCGATTTTTCCCAAGTAGAACTCCTGGTTCATCACCTACCATTTTGAGTGTTTCTTTACGGGATTGGTCGGTCTGTTTAGCTCCATAAAACTCTTTAATTTCCGTCTCACAATGGCCTCCATCAATCCAGGTAGTATGAGACTTGAAGGTGAATTTTGCAATATCTGGATCTCCTTTGACTGCTTCAATGGTACCAACCAGTTGGTCGACGTTTACGCCATTAACTATGTTCTGGCTCATCCCTAGAAAGGGGGTAAGAATAAAAAATAATAATAAAGTTTTCATTTGTTAAAATATTTTTATTTTGAATAATTGAGTTAGTAAATTTTTAGCACCGGATGGAATAAGCATAGCCTGGTGTCCTTGGTGAGATGTAATATAGTTCTGTAGTCAGACTCTGTGCAAGAAGAAACTCCTATAAATAATGTGGGCAGACAGAAAGTGCTGATACACATTAATATTACTGCAAAACATATTGCAACTGAAGACCTGTGCCTCATTTCTTCATGGTGACCCTTGTTCAAAAACTGGAACTCATATTAACGAAGAATCATACGGATTGATAGTAAATTTATAATTTAAGAAAGAACTGATCATATCGAAAATGGATATCTCATCACATTTTACTTTTAGATAGTTATATAATGTCAACTGGAATTTCAATGGATTGAGTCACAGGATAAAAACAATGGGTCCTATCGCACGCCTGATAAGAGAAATGAGCGATAATTTGATGATTACCTGATACCTCACCATCAATATAAAGTGGGATCTCAACCTTCACTCTATTTTTGTATACTCGATTGGGGATATCAGATCCCTGGAGATGAATCAGCTCGTATGGAGGATATTTAGGTGCGCCTATTTCAAATCCACATGGCGACTCTACATTCACTTTCAACGGAATTAAGTTGGGATGTAAAGAGTCAAAAGAATGAATATAAAGTCCAGACGGAATCTGCAGGCTTGCATAAATCATAGCTTCTTGACCTCTTCTTAAAATTCCCAAATCCTCTGCTCTTAAATAGAAAGAGTTTAAGTTCGGTAATCGCATGGAATGAGCTGCAACGAGATCATCCAGAGTTAATCTCAAATGTGTTAACTCCGCATCGAAATTTTGTGAATCCAATAAAGACATGTACAAGATTTCACCCTCCGGGTTAATAATCAGATTAGAAGCTAGCATCACTTCATCTCTAGCTAAGTCAGGAAGAACATCTTCTGGAGCGAGTTCTGCAGCTATCGTACCATCTTGATCTAATAGTATTGGAAATGAGAGGTTAAAACGTTTGGCCAATTTATTGTAAACCAAGTCCCTATCTTCTCTTACATCAATAATCAGGACTTCTACATTTTTATCCCGATAATCTCTATGAAGTTTTTCCAAATAAGGAGCCTCAGCATTGCAAAAGGGGCACCAAGTAGTAGCAATGTGTATCACAAGAAATTTACCTCGATAATCAAGGCTTGACCTCAGATTGCCCTGTAGATCCTTGAGGCTAAAATCTGGAATTGTTGGCGCATTCTCCGCCGAAATAATATTTACAGAGGAAAAATATTCCTGATTTTTTGAGTTGTTGCAACTAGATAATAGAATAACAAGACTAAAAATAAAATGAACACTATTAATTTTCATGCCCTTCTGTTCAAGAGATTCAAAAATGATTGATGGATCAAATCTATTTCAAAACCGAAGTTATTTCTACCCCTATTGATCCGATACCTATTTGTTTTTATCTGGTTGTTTAATAGCGGCATTATCCAGGTGATCTTAGCAGTTTATGGTTAAATGCGTATCTCACTAAGAAAAACTACTCAATTAATCAGGTACAGAAGCTCAAATCACCTCCTTCGAGTGGTTAATAAGTTAAACTCCCAGTTACTCAGCCAGGCAGGTGATCGGATAAGAGTTAGTTCAGTGTAGCTATGAAATCACTTATATTTACTGGATGGCCAAACTCAGCAAACATCTTTTCATCATCCTCGGCATCTGGCTGACTTTAGTGCAAGTTTCTTCAGCTCAACATGCTTTTGAGAACTATACCAGGCTGGGGCCTGAAGATGGTTTGCCTGATCGCCACATATATGACTTAGAGTTTGACCAATATGGTATCGCATGGATTGGTGCACAAGATGGTCTTTTTACATTTGACGGATATGATGTATATCCCTTTGATTTGGAACAAGTGGATAGCGCTTTTCTCAAAGGATATAGAATATTTTGCATTCTACCTCATGGAGATTCTCTGTGGATTGGGACCGACCTTGGTTTAACCATCCTCAACTTAAAAGATTTTTCTTATAGTAACCACTATCTAATACCGGAGAATCAGCAATTTGAACCCAACCATGATGTTGTACATGGTATTCGTGACATGATGCACGATCGTGCTGGTAATATATGGCTCTGCCCTTCTTTCTGCGGGATGGTTAAATTTGATATTACCAAGGAACAATTTATACATTATCCCCTAGCATTGACGAATCACCAAGACTTTAACTATACACTTTTAGAGCAAACTAGTCTCGACCAGATTATTCAGGACAACGAGAATGACTCAATCTTCTGGGGTTTTGGATTGGCAGGATTATTTAGATTAGATATGGAAAAAAAAGAAATGAACCATATCAGCTACACAAAGGGTTCACTTGATGATCAATATAGGATAAATCGGAAAATGTCCATCTTTCAGGCAAAAGATAAAAAAATCTACACAGGCTCTTGGGAAATGGGGTTATCAATATATGATCCTGACAATAACACCTATTATGCACCTATCCTGGAAGATCCGAGTTTCGACAAAAAGCTTAAACAGCACCTTTGGAATATTAGTCAAAAAAATGATTCAATATTATATCTTACTTTTAATGAAGGACTCTTCTTATATAATACGAGAACACATAGCTTTGCCTTACTGAAGGAGAATAATCTAAAGCAACTACATCTTCAGTTCGGGGTTGACTTTGTAGATGACGCAGGACGTATTTGGAATAGATATTCTCGTGGTATAACAATCGTTGATCCATTAGCAAATCAATTTAAATGGGTCTCATTGGAAAGCGTAAATAATTCGGCCAATAAAGTCCTTCCTCGAAAAGTATTGGAAAATATTATACCTGATCATGTCACCGTTGTCGGCCAATTTACGGATGGAATCTATCATGTCAATTTACAGAATGGATCCATTCTCGAGATTAGTCCAGACTTTACTACAACTAAGGACCAAGAAATAAACATTTGGGGGGCTGACAGAATGGATCCTGAACATATTCTTTTAGCGGAAGGCAATAACATTGCTCTATACAATGTAGACAAACGGACCTTTGGAAGGTTTTCCGTACAACCACCTATGATTTCAAGCTATAACAGCATTATTGTGGATGAAGAGAAAACAGCCTGGATTGGAACGGAAAAAAATGGATTGTATTCATTATCTCTCAGCGATGGACTTCTAACCTCTTGGTCGGCAGAATTACCGTATCCCACAGCATATATTAGGTTGCATGACAGTAGAAATCAGCTATGGATCTCTTTAGATCAAGGCTATGCTAAGATGAATCTTGACGATACGATGATCACCACGTATGACTACCAAAGATCACCGGATAATAGTTTGTTTAGAGTTAATAATTTTTGCGAATGTCCCAATGGTGAAATCTGGATGAGCGCCGGACATGAGGGTATTGGAATGTATGACTCAACAGGAGCTCAATCAAATTTGAAGAAATTAGAAGTGATTGAATATGAGACAGGGCTTGCATCTTGGATTATTGGTGTAGCCTGTAATTCAAAAAATCAAGTCTGGGCAATGAGCGCTACGGGACTTTATCAGATTGACAGATCTGGGAATAATCATCCCTTTTTCAGCTTTGATTATGGTGTCTTCGATGCGGAATACCTAATACATTTCCTCACGAATGATCAACTACTCATTGGGGGTAGAGATGGCTTTTACATAGTGGATCCCGATCAATTAATCAAAAATAATGAATTACCATGGCCATACGTAGTAAGAATAGATGGTAATAAGGGTAGTGTTTCTAATTATAGCCAATTATTAAAATCTGAAAAGGTGCATCTAGCGGCTCGTGACAACTACGTCCATATCGTCTTCTCAGCCAGAAACTATAGCCTATCAGATCAAGTGACATTCGAATATAGGTTACAAGGATTAGATGAGAACTGGATTCCCGCGGAAGATCGCAGGTCTGTAACGTATACTAATTTGGATGGTGGAAATTATTATTTCATGGTCCGTGCCGCCAATAACGAAGGTGTCTGGAATCCACAACCCTATCAGCTGGAGATTGAAGTGGCTCGACCCTGGTATAAAACACAACTTTTCTATTTCGGGTTATTGATAGGATTGTGTTCGATAGTATATCTATCATACCGGCTTAAGATCAATCAGGTAAGAAAAGAAGAACAACTTCGATCTGATTACGAAAGACGTCTTTCTGAAGTAAAGATGAATGCCCTGCAGGCTCAGATGAATCCACACTTCATATTCAATTGTCTAAATTCTATAGATGCCAGTATCATCAGAAATGACACCCGAAAGGCCTCCGAGTATCTAAATGATTTCAGTAGGCTAATCAGATTGATCCTACAAAATTCCAGATCTTCCTATGTCATGCTCGAAGATGACTTACAGGCACTGGCCTTGTATGTAAAAATGGAACAAGTGAGATTGAAAAATTCATTTGAGTTCAATTTGATTGTCAGTCCGGAAGTAAATCTAGATACTATTGAAATACCACCCATGCTTCTACAGCCCTATGTAGAAAATGCTATCTGGCATGGAATAAGTCCTCTGAAAAATAAAAACGGAAAAGTATCTGTATCGATCAAACAAGAAAGAAATATTTTGATCTGCACTATTCAAGATAATGGAATCGGAAGAGAAGCTGCTCAAAAAATAAAAGCGGAGAAGAAGGTTAAACGCAAATCGGTTGGGCTTTCAATTACGAAAGAAAGGCTGGATATGATTAATAAAATTTATGGGATTAACAATGAGATTGATCTTATAGACTTGAAAGATAAAAAAGGAAATCCTACAGGAACCAAAGTGATCATTAAAATTCCCCTATAAATATAAAAGTATGGCTAATCCAAAGATTAATGCAGTCATTATTGATGATGAACAGGATAGCATCGATACGCTGGCCTGGAAGTTAGACAACTACTGTCCGGAAGTACACATCCTGGAAAAATTTACCAATCCTTTAGAAGGTTTGGAATATTTGAAAAACCATGAGTTGGATCTACTATTTCTGGATATTGAAATGCCCTTGTTAAATGGATTTGATATTCTTCAAGAATTAGAGGGCTTTAAATTTGATGTCATCTTCGTCACTGCCTATGATGAATTTGGTATTCAGGCCATAAAATTTAGTGCCCTGGATTATATTCTAAAACCCATACAAATCCAAGAGCTACAAGAGGCTATCCAAAAACTTCTTACCAAAATGAGCAAGGGGCTAAATAGCAACGAACAATTTGAAATGTTATTTAAGAATTTGAAGCTCCAACAAGAAGGTAAAAATTGCCTCATACCCTTATCTACCAAGGAAAGCATAGAATTTGTTGAGCCCGATGAAATTGTGTCCTTTGAATCTGACAGTAATTACACCATTGTCCATTTTTTTGACGGACGTAAAAAAATGATGGCACGAACCTTAAAGGAATTCGATCTAATGCTAGCCCATATTTCATTTTTTAGACCCCATCACTCACACCTTGTCAATATTAAACACATTAAAGAATATGTAAGGTCTGACGGCGGTTACATTGTCATGCGCAATGCCAAGAAAATACCGATCTCAAAAAGCCGAAAAGAAAGTTTTTTAAATTTAATGCAAGGACTATTGGATAAATAGAAATTCTGAGGATCAAATAAGATTGATGTCTTATTATCTGAAGTGACAAGATATTGAGAAAAAATATGGAATTCAGAATGTACATGCCAAATAATGAATCACCATTAATAGCGTGTCGATTTTGTCCTGAAGCCTTTAGCACCACATACCCTCTCCGCATTTTCCTAAGAACCAAATAGTCTCCTATTCTATTCCTGTAAACTTTCCATCACTGCATCAATTCTTGCAATTTGTGGTTTAATTTCATTTTCCACTTTCCTCCTGTGTAAAAAGTAAGCGTAAATGTGCATGCCCAACATGATCAAAAAGACTATAATAATAACAATGCGTTTTGAGGGTATTTGCCAAAAATTGAATACGAAGAGAAAGATGATGGGATAGAGAGGCGTCATACCCCAATACTTGAAGGTTTCAAGCAAATTTGCTTGTGCCCGAAGGTATTCTCTTGACTTTCCAAGATATTTAAGATAATCACTTTCCAAATCGCTTGGCTTGAATCTTTTCACCCCAATCAATCGTCGTATCACAAAAACCACATAGAGAATTATCAATATCGATGCAATTTTAGTAGTCGTAAAAGGAGTCCAATATGTGATAAAACCAAATATTGGAATCGCAATGCATGCAGCCACCACCTCTATTTGTACTCCAAACCTCCACCATCTATTTAGGTTTTCAAGACTTGATTGTAATTCTATCATTAATTTAGATTTCTCAAATTTTATACGCTCCTGATTGCTTGATGATTTCCAGATTTTAATCAATTCATCTTCTATCATAGTGTCTTATTTATACAGTTCAACAATTTGGACTTAATTCTCTTGACTTTTACAGCGATATGATTTTCAGACAACCCCAGAACACTTGAAATCTCCCTGTAAGCTAGCCCCTCGAGGTACAATGCAACTATTGCCTTTTCCCCTTCTTTCAATTTTTTCACACATTTTCTTAGACTATGGAGCTTTTCGTTTCGCTCTTCTCCATTTTCTACTGAGCGAAGATTAGCAATACTGATACTATCTAATCTTACAAACCGATTTTGATTCTTGGTACGCTTTGATTGCAAACGAAGACAGACATTCAAGGCAATTCTAAACATCCAGGTACCGATAGCCGCATCACCTCTATACGTACTCATTGAACTCCAAATTTGTACCAACACCTCTTGAAAAAGGTCCTTAGTGTCTTCATCACCTTCGGAATAAATCGTACAAATTCTAAGTAGCTTCTCCTGATGCTGTTCTAAAGCAGAAAGAAAGATTGTTTTTCGTTCTTTTTTCATTATTTAAAGCTTCTCTCTACTATTTTAGTTACCAAAGACTATTAAATATGACACTATATGTCTAGATCTTTTTTGCTACTTCAGCC
The DNA here is from genome assembly GCA_050298535.1 of Saprospiraceae bacterium. GTDB lineage: Bacteria > Bacteroidota > Bacteroidia > Chitinophagales > Saprospiraceae > JABDMH01. The sequence goes on along the minus strand of JBNKUI010000058.1, from coordinate 300,556 downwards.
AAAGGAATATCTACTGGATTAGATTGGAGCACCGATTTGATTTGAAGTCACCAATCCGGTCGGTTTGAAACCCCCAGAACAGTAGATCTCATATGTCATTCTTCAACAAACTGAGGGAACAGGTAACTCGGATGAGGGGAAAACTGACATGTAAAAATCATGTTGCAATTATGATCGCCTTGCCTAGATCAATTAGCTTCATCAAATGCAAAAAAATACTTCAGTCGTCCTTGAATCCACATTTAGACTAAAAAAAAGTTCAAAAACTCTTCCAAACAATCAATTTTCGACTATTTTTCAAGTCAGGGCCTCCAGGGAGTGTTTGACCTCGTTTATGACCGACATATCCGTCTGCTGGTACCAAGAAAGTAGCAGTTATTTCGAGTACTCCCGTTAAATGACATGATAAATACATCCTGAATGAAGATAACTCACTTATTCATACTTGTGCTTGTGGTAGGATCTTCTTCTTGCAGAAACAACACAAGAAAGCAACCTCAGGAGCCGACCGTTCTGAGAATACCTGCTTTCAATGCAGACAGTGCTTATCATCATATCCTGACACAAATAGAAATGGGCCCCAGAAGAATGAATTCCACGGCCCATTCGAAATGTACCAACTGGCTCATAGGAAAACTACAAGCATACGGATTCGATGTTACCAGCCAGGATTTCCAGGCGGAGGCTTACGATGGTGAGGTCTTGAACGGAACTAACCTTCATGGTGTTCACAATCCTAATGTAAAAGAAAGAGTCCTACTCTGTGCGCACTACGATACAAGGCATATAGCCGATAAGGATACAGCCATGATCGACTCACCCATTGATGGTGCGGATGACGGTGCCAGTGGTGTTGCTATTCTTTTAGAAATTGCCAGATTAGTTAAAGAGGCTAGTCTTCCAATGGGATTGGATATAGTACTATTTGATGCAGAAGATCATGGATCCAATAAACCGGGGAACGCTTATACCTGGGGACTGGGTTCACAATATTGGTCAGAGCAAATAGCTACTTCTGATTATGAGTACAAATATGGAATCTTACTAGATATGGTGGGATCTAAGAATGCCACTTTTCGCAAGGAGGGATTTTCTACTAAGTCTGCTAATGAGGTGGTAGAGCAGATATGGGGCCTTGCAAAAAGAATCGGAAAGGATAAATACTTTATTAACGAAACTACAGGATTCGTCACAGATGATCACAGATTCATCATTGAAAGAACAAATATCCCGATGGTCGACATAATTAACGTTAAATCAAATGGGTCCTTTGGGTTATATCATCATAGACATGCCGATAATATCAACATAATCAGCAAACAGACAATCCAAGCTGTGGGTCAAGTTACAACTGCACAAATATTCAATGAATCTAATATGAAAAATGAATAAAACTCCGTGCAGCATAGAGAGACACCAGTCTCCTTCGTCAGAACATATTTAAAGTTTATCATCATGAAATCATAAGTCTCCTAAACCAGATCACACCCGCCTTGACCCAGCATACTTTCCTATCTTCAGACCCATGAATGGTATTGAAGTTCACACGGTTGAAGTCACGCAATACTTACAACCTCTACGGGAAGGAGGATCACTACCGGCTATTGTGCAGGCAGATGATGATTTTCTGTACGTGCTGAAGTTTAGAGGGGCCGGTCAGGGCAAAAAAGCACTGATTGCGGAGCTGATTGGCGGACTCCTGGCGCAGGAGATCGGATTACATGTGCCTGAGTTGGTGTTCATGCTGCTGGATGATTCGTTTAGCAAGACCGAGCCGGATGAAGAAATTCAGGACTTGCTTAAGTTTAGTGTCGGTCTCAATCTGGGACTACACTTCCTGTCCGGAGCCATTACATATGACCCGTTAGTTTCTCCTGCTGATTCCATGTCCGCTTCCAAAGTCGTGTTGTTGGACAGCATCATCACCAATATTGACCGTACTGCCAAAAACACAAACTTACTGCATTGGAAAAATGAACTTTGGCTCATCGATCACGGTGCCAGCCTATACTTCCATCACAACTGGAATAACTGGCAATCACATCTTGGACGGTCTTTTCCCAATGTCAAAGATCATGTCCTACTAGAGAAAGCCGATAATCTAGGAGATGCAGCCACTGAAATCAAACATCGTATCACCGAAGAAGTGATTCGCGAAATCGTGTCATTCATACCGGAAGAGTGGCTGGTGGAAGAATCCTTGCCTTTGACCACACAAGAGATGCGAGATGCCTATGTCGAATTCCTGAAAAGTAAGCTCAACATGATTGACGTACTGGTTAATGAGGCAGAAGATGCAAAATAAGGTCACATACGAGTATGCGGTGATACGGCTGGTGCCCAAAGTGGAAAGAGAAGAATTTTTGAATATTGGAGTCATCCTATTTTCAAAAAGAAAAAAATTTCTGGGCATGAAATATCAAATTGACGATGTAAGAATTCATGCTTTTTCCAGTGACATCGATACCAACCTGATCAGGAAGTATATGGAAGCCTGGGAGCTGATATGTGGAGGAGGGCAAGAAGCAGGACCCATTGGTGCATTGGATATTGCTTTACGGTTTCGGTGGTTGTCAGCGGCCAAGAGTACGATCATTCAGTGTTCAAAAACACATCCTGGTGTTTGCCGTGAGCCAAGCAAGGTTCTTGAGAAGTTGTTTGATTTCTATGTTTTGTGACTGTCATTTGATTCTTTCACGGATATTTGATTTTTCAAAATTCACTATTTATGGGTTTCTCCTTGGGCCACTTTACATCCGACGTCATATATTCTTACGAAACTTCCTGGCACCAGGCACCCTGGATAGATGATCCTTTATAAGCCTAGATCCGCGGCCCCTGTGGTAACCGAAGCTAATTGCGAAGGTTATCTGCTTGTCTTCCACTTTGTTTCAGAATAGCCGGGGGTCGAATGAACAACAGGTAATGTACAAATAAAGTATTGTGAGGGCCACCGCAATTCTGAAGCCTAAATTCTTTGAAAGCGGGCGGGCTGCCGTTTCGGAACATAGTGATCAACCTTCGCCGAGGCTACCCATTGGATATCGGGAGATAAAAAATCAACATTTCTACGATTCTACGGTTCAACAATCAAATGCATTTTCCTGGTCCTGTTCTTATGTCTGGCGTTCCTGTCTTTTTATTTGACGCTTATCGTGGATTTTATCGAAAGGTCCACTGCGTGGGGCCTTCTTTTTCATTGCCAAAAAGAAGCAAAAGTCTAGTCAGATTCATAGGTGGCGATCTCTCACTTGGTCCAGATTTAGGGGCCACTCTGCCTCGCTGTCATTGTCCCGAGCTTGAAAGCTGGCATAATCGCTGTATTTTCTTATTGAAACTCTTAGCTACCGCAAATATGGGTGCAATAAAATGAATCAGAATATCCGCTAATGTACTTCTGTAAGAAAATAAGGCTCACGTACGTGTCCCTTGTCATATATATAGTAGAAAATGCATATGGACAATTAATTTATATCTGATACATGCCATCTTTCTTTCAAGGCCACTTTGAATCCGACGTCCTATTTCCTTATGAAATTCCTGGCACCTGGCACCTGGGACCTGGGACCCTTTTAATCCGACATCTTGACTTCTTTTACTATGAATTAACTCGGTCCACATTATTCAAGAGGCTACCGTAATAAACCCGGATACCGGACACCGGATACCGGATACCGAATACCGTATACCGATTTGAGGCGACCTGGCACCTGGGACCTGGGACCTGGGACCCCTTTTAATCCGACATCTTGACTTCTTTGACTATGAATTAATTCGGTCAACCTTATCCAAGGGGCTACCGTAATAAACCCGGATACCGGACACCGGATACCGGATACCGAATACCGGATACCGATTTGAGGCGACCCGGAACCTGGCACCTGGGACCTGGCACCCTTTTAATCCGATATCTTGACTTCTTTGACTATGAATTAATTCGGTCCACATTATCCAAGGGGCTACCGTAATAAACCCGGATACCGGACACCGGATACCGGATACCGATTTGAGGCGACCCGACACCTGGCACCTGGGACCTGGGACCCTTTTAATCCGACATCTTGACTTCTTTTACTATGAATTAACTCGGTCCACATTATTCAAGAGGCTACCGTAATAAACCCGGATACCGGACACCGGATACCGGACACCGATTTGAGGCGACCCGGAACCTGGCACCTGGGACCTGCTGGTACGCTCAGATAAGACAACCCCCAGATAGTAATTCATTCCTTTGATTATCTTTAAGCAAAAGAAAAACTGCCCGTTAAAATGTCAAAAGAAGTGAAAATTCAATTCCTCCTCGTAGCCTTCGCCTTTGTGTTCAGTCCTTTGATGGGTCAGACACATCATGATCATGAACTAGCGCATCACAGTCATCCTCATGATCATAGTCACGACATGGACTCACCTCCCAAGCAAACCAAATTGGTGACGGGTCAGGGAGACTACATTTTTTCATGGGATGAAATGCTGACCGATGCATTTCCTGCCGATGCCCGTGAGTTTGAAGCAGGTATGCATGGAGGCTTCAATGAAGATCCGGAAACAGGTATCGTATATACTGGAATACCTGGGTATGGGCTTTGCGCGATTTCGCCTGATCTGAAGGAGTGGAACAAAATCGGATCCGATGAGCGACTGAAGGACAACATTCATGGCATTGTCTTCTTTGTGCATAACGGGAAGAAACACTTAGCAGTAGCACAAGAAGGAAAGCGGGTCCTTGTCTTGAATATAGATGGATCTATCGTCAGTGACATTGTACAGCCGATTGGAAGTGAGTTTGACTTTGCCGAAGCAAATGAATTCTACAGTTCCGAAGAAAGTAATTTTGGAGTCACCGATGTGACCTATCTGGATGGTACGATCTATGCTTCTACGGGCTACTCCAAAGGGGATTTTATACTCACGATTGTTGAAAACGAGGGTTCCTGGAATTGGGGTAAACTGGCCTGGGGTGGCAAGGGAGATAATCCCGGACAATTTCAGACTGCACATGGTGTATATGCCCATGATGGACATGTCCTGGTAGCAAACCGTGCAGCCGGACAAGTCGTGAAATTTACCAAAGACGGCGAATTTGTAGAGCGCTTTCAGGATATTCCCGAGAAAAGTCTGGTTTGTAATATTTCTTACAAGGACGAGCACTATTTCTTTAATGCGCTACAAGCTATCGGAGAACAAAAATCAGCACCTATTTATGCGCATACCAGTAAGGAATTAGTTTCAACCATTATACCCGGCGATCTGGATATTCCTATCCTCACAAACATACATCATGTATGGCCCCATTATGTGAAAGCTGATGACGGATCGATGCAACTCTACCTTTTGGTACATGGCTGGAATCAAGGTAAGTACGCGGTATTGAAGATGGAATAAAAAAATCTTATTTCTATAATCAATTGAGATAATCAATACTCAAACGAAGTATACTGCTCACGTCAATTCCACGATTTTTTAAATAAGAACTTCGCTACAATGTCCAAGTGAAAAGGGTAGGCCAATTTATTCTAGTTTCCTTATTTGGTGGCCCGGTGGGAGGATACGATGAATGAAAAATACTGGATAAAAATTATTCTCTTATTAAAGAGTATTGGGTCATTAATTAATTTATATTTTCTCATGCACCCAGTTTCTTTCCGAGTAAAAAGTGCCAAACGGAATTAATGCAGCAATAAAGACCAATACAAACTTTTTAAGACTCCATTGCATTTGCACTTTCAGCATTGATGCCAACACAATGTACCCTATGAAGAGTATACCATGTAACATTCCCATCGGGAATAGTATTTTTTCATACAGATGAATATCTATATTTTTGGTTATCAACATATTGGCCAATAGAACCAAATAGGAAACTCCCTCTGCAATTCCAATAACTGTAAACGTTCTTAGCAACTCCTTCTATTTTTTGCGAAGATAGATTTCATAGCTGGCAAATCTGGTATGTCTCTTGGTTGCTTCAGATAATTTGATATGATTTTGACACTGCATGAGCACTAAAGCCGGTTCTTAGGGGGATAGATTCCTGCCTTCAGGATTGGGCGAGTGCTTTATCTCAAAGGGATTTGCCTGAAATTTCGAGGCTGTTTTGGTCGCTGTCGAGGCGCGACGATCGACCATAGCCATAGCTACGGAAGAGAGGAGCAACAAAGAGAGCGGATAAAAGAGACCGAAATTGCTGTAAGGTCCTTTGGAGATAAAGCACTATCGTCACACATATGTTTTGAAGCGGCCATGCTCTATACTGTATGAGCTAAAGTAAGAGATAGAGCGGAGAACCTATAAGAACTAACCTCTGAGCATCAATTGCAGGGGAGTAAGATGCGCGAGTTTATAGAGCATAGTGGAAAATCATATAGTGTGACCGACCAAGGCTGACAGCAGGCATCCCGATAATTATCGGGACTGCAAAAAGTTGGCCGCCGGAGGCATCTGGAGTAATACAATCCAATTCTTTAACTAACCCTAAATTCAACCAATCTAGCATTTACACCGAGGTTAGCATAAGAACATGAATTGCCTACCTATTCAAAAAACCACTGTATATGACCAAGACCCACCAATTTCATACGTTGCAGATATGCCACAATAACCTACAAAATGGCATAAGAGCTTTACTAGCTGTTGAGCGCCACATTAATAAAAATTCATTACTAATCTATCCCTAACAACAACTAACGGGGATAAATCTACATCAATAATCATTTGCCGCACCCGGTGTGGGAGTACTACTGCTTATCTGCTCACCCTGGCTATGGCTTTTTCGCAAAGTCATACTGAGGGTAATGCCACTACCGGATACTTCCTCTCCTGAAGAATGGGAAAATCGTAGTGGTTTACTCAAGGTTATGGAAGCATCCCTATTGAGGGCAGGATTGAAAAAACTGCGCCTTCCGGGAGTTATTGAATCAATAACCGCAAGTTCTTCACCTATTGTAATGGTCTGATCCTCACTAAAGCCCCGGACTGAGGCTACTGTAAAAGTCGTAGCACCCGCTTTGGTTCTGGAAGAAAGCAGGGTTCCTCCCGGAGTTCCTATTTCCGCAATTTCCAACGTTTCGCTGCTGCTACCTACTCCAATAACAATACGCTCACCCACAGAGAAATTTTCCACGCTGGTAACCTTTATATTTTGAGAACCCGCCTGGACTGGAACAGCCAAAGGAATTATATGCTGGGATTTAAAGTCTTCGCAATTGCTATCACTATCGCTACCATCCGGGAAACGCCCCAGACTTCTGATAGTAGGATCATAAATCACATTAAAGGAACCATGCGTAGTGCCGGGCACAGCCACTATGCAGCCACCCTGGCTTTGATCGCCCTCCAGAGTGGCAACTTCCGGACTGGCAATGGTACCTCTTGCGCTGGAATTGCCTTGCTGCGATCCGTACACTATGGCGTCAATAACGACTTCGCCCGTTGCATCTATCAGGCTAACTGATCCGGCAAACGTGGACATTGGCAAACCATACCACTGATCAGCCTGCACGGCACCTTGATAGCCTACCGTAGTATTTCCGGGTAACACGACCGGAGCTCCTGTGTCATGGTTTTTGGATAAGGCGTCTTGAAGAGTAACGCCACTGCCCAGTGCCTGAACGGCATCCCCGCTTTTATGTGCAAACCGTGTCGCAGGCGAGAAAGTGATGCCAGTGCCAGGAGACGCCACATCCACAGCCAGCATGTGGTCTTTCTGAAGCGGTGACACCAGTTCCACCTCTCCCGGATCGCCATTAAATCGGCCTCGGAGAGGAGCCTGCACTACAGAAATCACGTTTTTAACCACCGCATACTCCACTCTTGCCCCTGTATTGATCGTCAAAGTATCTCCTGTGGTCATGTTCGCATTCTGCCATACTTTGATCATGGTATCCCCGACTTTAGCTTCTTCTGCCAAACTAGATTGAGTGGATGCTTTACCGACTTCCGTCACGGTAGCCACTTCATAGTTGCCGCCGATATCAATCCCAATTTTATCACCGATTTTAAAACCTTCGGCATTTGTCACCGGTAGATTTGTGGTGCCGACAGGAAATTGCAGCCAGGGACCAGTAGATACTGGTACAAAGATCGTTGTAAGGTCAGAAGCCGCGGTACCCACTTGGGCTATGGTCGCAGATTCACCTTCAATATCAATTTCTTGACCCACACTTAGGGCTTCTGTACTTCGCAAATAAATCACTCCATCTCCTGCATTTGTGGGTGCCATCAATCCAGAGGTAGCCAGGCCCAGTAGGTAAAATTCTCTAGCTCCCAATGTAGTTCCTTCCGGAATTTTCGCCAGTTCGAGGGGAGCCCATTCTGACTTGGTGTTGACTACCGAAAAGCTTGAAATGTCCACTGTGGCATCCGAAGCATTGTATAGTTCCAGAAATTGATGGGTACGATTACTTCCACCTGAAAGACCTAATTCATTCACCTTAATAGGTGGAACCGTCCTCACCCGCTGCCTGGTCTCAAAGGTTTGTCCTGACCATTCAGCCGCTACACTTAGATAACCGGCTGCTGCCGAAGTTGGAGAAGAAATCATAAAGTCTAAGGTGACCGACTCTCCCGATCCTACATCGTCAATAGTCTGCGGCTCTACCGTGGGCCAGCCCTGAGGTAAATTTATAGATATCTGAACATCTGATGCTGCTTTATCTGATGTATTGGTAAAAGTCACGGTTAGCTCTTGTGCAGCACCCGGGCTAAAACTTGTGAGCCTGGATAAGTGTACATTAGGTATGGCATAATTTGCGGCTACGATATTGGCTTGCACTGCCTGTACAACTTCCTCCGTGGGGTATCCTTTAGTGATGACACCTTCATAAAAGGTGCCGGCCGAGCCATTGCCGTTATCCCCGCCATTGCCCATCTGAACCGACCCTTTACGGTGCATGGGATAGTATCGATCATTTTCCTTCGATTGTGGACGCTCTCCTTTATAAAAATTTATCAGATCTCCTTCCTGTGCATTGGCACCCCAGATTTCCCATTGGTTGCCCCCACCACCGTTCACCATTCCCGTCACAAACCGCCAGTCGATGCTTGGATCAGCTGCATTTTCCTTCGTTTCATAGCCAGAAAAAAGCCCCGCTTCCATATCGGACATGATCCATGGCCCATCTCCCTCACCTTTTCCCCAGGCGGTTGCCGTACCATAGTAAACAGTCGACATAGTACCTGTACCTACTGCCCTGCTGTTTGTAGAAGTATTGCCATAATTAAAGCAGCAACCACTGGAGTAGTGATCGCCATTGAGCACCATGTAAATACCTTCAGGCTCATCATTGATCGCAAGACCCACGGCATTGTTATTTCTTAAACCTGCACCAGGCATCACATAAGTGCCATATACTTTGTGACCATTGAGGGTGATGGGAGCCATGTCGGCAATGGGAAGAGAATTAAATCCCCCTTTCGCCGGGCCCACAAAGGTACCCGGAGGTGCCTGCATCAGGTGATTATCATTGCCTGACTGGTCATAGATGATACTGATCCAACATAAGGAATTGGCACAGAATTCATCGTGCGCCGCAGCATTGGCATAGCCTCCAGCATCGCCGGCACTGGCCTCTACTACACCGATATCCATAGTCGCTCCATCAGACTCACGTGTCAATTGGTAAAGCGGACCATTATAGGATGCAAACAAGGCTCGTGTGCTGCTGTGAGCTGTCACACAAGGAAAACCTGCAGCGGTAAATAGATCACCTGGTCCTTCTGTTCTGGGTGGGACAGTGTTGCAACCCAATACCAAGATCATTAAGATAGTGGTAGTGAGAAAAAATCCGATCGGTGGTAGGTTCATGTTTTTCATAGTGACAAGTTCAGAACATTCTTGCATTAAATCAGGATGGTTATGGGATCGAATGAGCAATAAGTTAAGATTATTTGTGTAGTTTAAACACTTATCATTGAATCTCAACCAATCGTGTTTTGATGAATTTCTTATACAAACTCAAATTAATCGCAAGCAAACGTTTTGCCTACTTATTCGGGTTACTTTTATTGCATTTGTTTAGTTATTCGCAAAGTAAGACTGACGTACCTATATCTCAGCAGGCATTTTATTCAAACTCATTTCCACTGAGTGATGTCACGCTTTTGGATGGACCATTTAAGCATGCCCGTGACCTGAATATTGAGGTTTTGCTCGATTACGATGTGGATCGATTGCTAGCTGGATATCTTAAAGAAGCCGGCTTGGAGCCAAAGGGAAAATCCTACCCCAATTGGGAAGGACTGGACGGACATGTAGGTGGACACTACTTGACTGCTATGGCAATGAATTATGCCGCTACCAGTCATGCCGAATGCAAGAAGCGCATGGACTATATGATTGCTGAGCTGAAGCGCTGTCAGGAAGCCCATGGAAAGAAACATGCGGATTGGGGAGTCGGCTACGTGGGTGGTGTGCCCCAAAGTGCATCTATCTGGTTGGCACTGAAGGACGGTGATTTCGCACCCTATCGGGGGGCTTGGGTTCCCTGGTATAACATTCATAAAATCTATGCCGGACTGAGAGATGCCTGGGTTTATGCAGGAAATGAGGAAGCTAAAAGTATGTTTCTGGCCTTTTGCGATTGGGGGATAGACATTACATCCGCTCTATCAGAGGAGCAAATGCAGTCCATGCTGGATACAGAGCATGGAGGCATGCCGGAGTCCTTTGCAGATGCTTACCAAATGACCGGTGATGAAAAGTATTTGGTGGCCGCGCAAAGGTTTTCGCACCAGCAATTGCTCGACCCCATGTCTAGGCAAGAGGATCGACTGGATAATCTCCACGCAAATACACAGGTACCTAAAGCCATAGGTTTCCAGCGAATAGCCGAGTTGAGCGGCGATAAAAAGTTTGATCAGGCAGGTCGGTTTTTCTGGAAAACGGTCACTCATAACCGCTCGTTGGCATTCGGGGGCAATAGCCGAAGAGAACATTTTCCCAGTGAGGCGGCCGGGGTGGATTTTATTTTGGAAGAAGAAGGCCCTGAATCCTGCAATACCTACAACATGTTGAAGCTGACGCAAGGTCTCTTTCGCATGGAGCCAAAAGGGGAATTCATGGATTATTTTGAGCGAGCCACTTTCAATCATATCCTATCCACCCAACATCCGGATCATGGTGGCTATGTCTACTTCACCCCTGCCCGACCCCGGCACTACCGCGTCTACTCGGCACCCAATCAGGGTATGTGGTGCTGTGTAGGAAGTGGCATGGAAAATCACGGCAAATACAATGAGTTTATTTATTCTCATACTGAACAGTCTTTGTATCTAAATTTATTTATCGCATCCGAGTTGACTTGGAAAGATAAGGGGGTCAAAATCCGCCAGGATACCCGTTTCCCGGTCGAGGAAGGAACTAAACTTACCATTCTAGAGGGGACGGCTGACTTCGAGCTGTTGGTTCGCTATCCTTCATGGCTCAGGGAAGATGGATTCGAAATAAAAGTCAATGGACAAAAAGCAGAAATAACAGTAAACCATCATTCATACGTCTCACTCAATCGAACCTGGACAGCAGGTGACATTGTTACCATTAGTCTTCCTATGAAGAACTACCTGGAGCCCATGCCTTATATGGAGGACTACGTGGCCTTCATGCATGGACCGATCTTACTGGGAGCTAAGACGGGGACTGAGAACCTAAAAGGACTGATTGCTGATGACGGGAGATGGAGCCACATTGCCAGTGGGGAGAAATTACCCATTAATGAAGCTCCCATCATCGTGGAAGACGATTTGTCCAGGCTCGTCAATCATCTTAAGCCCGTACCCGACAGACCGCTTACTTTCACATTTCCGGACATCAAAATGATGAACGCTATTGCTGACCTGGTATTAGAGCCATTTTATCAAATTCACGATTCCCGATACATGATCTACTGGTTGGCACTGTCCGGAGATGGATATCAACATTATTTGGATTCACTTGCAGCCATAGAAGCCGAAAAACTCGCACTCGAAAGGCGAACTATCGACTATGTAGCTCCCGGTGAGCAGCAGCCCGAAGCAGATCATCAGATGGAAGAGGTAGGATCACAGTCAGGCAACTCTCAGGATCAGTTTTATCGTCAGGCGAGAGGTGACGGCTACTTTAGCTATCTGATGTCTACCCAAGGTGAGCAAAATTTGGCTTTACATGTGCGTTACTGGGGAGCCGAGTGGGGTAGTCGAAAATTTGAAATCTACATAGACGATGAAAAACTGCTATCAGAGGATAATACCGGCCGATGGAACATTTCAGATTTTCAACATGTAGAATACAATCTGCCGAATAATATGATTGAAGGCAAAAAGGAGATTCGAGTGAAGTTTCAGGCGATTCCCGGTAATACGGCTGGTGGTGTCTATTTCGTCAGGTTAGCCAGACAAATTCATTAGTGGATTTTATAACTTGAAAAAGATGATCTTACATCTACTAAAAGACCTACGTACTGCAGCCATCGGATGGATGGGTTTGCTCCAAACGTACTGCCACTAAAGCACTGATTGCTAAACCTTTTCATAATAAACAGTGAATATGAAAACACTTGCCAGACACCTAGAAATATTGTTAGTAACTCTATTCGCAAGTTGGGTTACTGGAAGTTTTGCTCAGTCTCCCGATCCCATAATCATCGAAGTGGATGCCGGAGAAAACATTTCAGAACTACGCCCCATTTGGAATTACTTTGGATATGATGAGGCCTTGACCACTTTGACGCCGGAAGGTATGCACTTGCTAAAGGAGCTGACTAAAATGAGTGACCCCGAACCCATCCAGGTAAGGGTACATCATTTGCTCACCAGTGGAGATGGGACATTAGCACTGAAGTGGTCTAGTACAAATGTCTACACGGAAGATGATCAGGGCAACCCGATCTACAACTGGGCAAACATGGACAAAATAATGGATGTACTGACGCAGCCTGGTATCGAGCCATTTGTACAAGCGGGATTTATGCCCCAGGATTTATCCTCACAAGGAGAACCGTATACGCCTGAGCTCACGACTCGGGGCAGGCCAGAAGGCATGTTAGCAGGCGGAGCATTCTACCCTCCCAAAGACTACATAAAATGGGAAAACCTGATCGAAGCCTGGGCCCGGCATTGTGGCGAGAGGTACGGAGTGGAGCGGGCATCCAGTTGGCTGTGGGAGGCCTGGAATGAGCCCGAATCACCCTATTGGAAAGGTACTACCGAAGAGTTTTTTCAACTCTATGATCATTTTGCTGCCGGTGTAAAGAGAGCACTTCCAGAGGCGAAGGTGGGAGGACCCCACGTGACAGATCCAGGCTGGAGAGATGGAGATGTATTTATGCGGGAGTTTTTAGAACACTGTCGCAGTGGCAAAAATGCTGCTACGGGCGGAACTGGTGCGCCTTTAGATTTCATTGCTTTCCATGCGAAAGGCACCACTCGTGTCGATGAAGAAGGAAGGGTGGAAATGAATCTAGCGAATCAATTGTCCACGATTCAAACCTATTCCAAGATAATTGCCAGCTTTCCAGAGTTCTCTGATCTGCCCGTGTACATCGGTGAATCCGATCCCGAAGGGTGTGCGGGTTGTCCGGCTACACACGATCCGGAAAGAGCCTATCGACTTACTTCCCAATTTGCAGCATACTCAGCCGCTGCCTTTATGCGAAAGCAAGATCTTATGGCTGAGGACAACGTCAATTTACACGGTGCGATATCCTGGGCTTTCACCTTTCACGATCAACCCTGGTTTAATGGTCTCAGAGCACTAACTACCAATGAGGTGGCATTACCTGTGTTTAATGCCTTCAAGCTTTTTTCACAATTAGATCGCCAACGCATCAGTGTTTCAAACCCCCACGGATTTAGCAGTGCTGACATCATCGCAGATAAAGTGCGCAATCGAGGTGATGTCCAGGCCATTGCAACCCGGGGTGGCCGACATGTACAAGTGCTGCTATGGCATTATCATGATGTAGAAGGATCATCACCCACAATTCCCGTGTCGCTAAAGATTCAGGGACTCCCGTCCGGAGAAACGATTCAAGTGACGGAGAGTAGAATTGATGCGCATCATGCCAATGCATATACCGCCTGGCTAGCAATGAATTCTCCTCAAGATCCCACTGATGACCAGATTGCGGCACTACATAAAGCCGCATCATTGGAAGAAGTAACTTTAGATCCTTCGAGTGGGGAGAATGGGAAATTACAATTAGAAGTTTCACTCCCGCGACAGGCAGTGTCCTTAATTAAATTCAATTGGTAAGTCGTCATACCAAACTTGTCCAAGAAACAATCATGGACTAAAATGACCTAGAATCAAAGGAGAAATAAGTCTTAGTCTTATTCTGACAAAAGTTGAGCGCTATTTGCCAAATCCTAGCATTTTGAATTCTAACATCATTAGATCGAATAATGAAGGAATTTCAGGATATAGGCGTTGATCCAGCTATTGGTGTGACTGCCATACTTTTATGATGTGACCGCTTCATCCTTATCCGATCCTCATATCCTTTATGTATTCATTGTAGAGCCCTGTATCCCTTTAAATTGCCTATATTAAGTACAATAATCTATTGAGCCATTGCTTACGTTCTTTAGAAAAATCCGTAGAAAAGTCCTCACTGATGGTCTTCTGTCCAACTACCTTCTCTATGCCATCGGTGAAATCTTTCTTATAGTGATAGGAATACTTATCGCACTACAGATAAATAACTGGAATGAGTGGAGAATAAAGCAAAACGTATTGGCAAGTCACCTGGAAAGCCTTGCCGAAGCTATAAAGCATGACATTAGGGAACACGGTATTTCTATGGAATTCAATGAATTCCGCTATCATTCTCTGCAGTACCTGCTTAAAATGTCAGGAATATCACATGACTCATTGGCAGAAATGATGAGACCTCACTACTACATTGAAGATGAGGTTTGGGAAGGCAGTTATCCTGACACTATCAATCAGGATCTAATTGATCGGACCATGAAACTGCACAATAATGCCTTCTTGGGTTTTGTATTTAACACCTCGGCTATTGAAGAAATTAATAATCTTGGCATATTGTCGGATATGCAGAATGACACGCTCAAGGTAATGATCAGCGAGTACTATTACTTCCTCAATTGGCGGTATGGAGAAACAACGGTCACAAAGAAACACCTCATCGCTGAAAACCTGAAAGATCACTTACGTGAAGCACATACTATTTCATGCAATTATCCTCCCGGACCAGAAGTGATCATTGAAGCCATTCGAAAAGATCAGAAGCTTCAAATACTGATCAAGGATCTAATAAAAGAAGGTAATGATCAATATTGGGCAGCATTGGACTTGCATAGACGAGCCAAAACTTTAGAACAAGCTCTCAGAAATCGGATATAATTGTATGGAATTATGCATAAACTGAGATTTTAAACTATGCTCCAATTCTTCCGCAACATACGACAAAAACTCATCCGGGAAGGCCAACTATCAAGGTACCTGCTGTATGCGATTGGAGAGATAATTCTGGTCGTCATCGGGATTCTGATAGCTCTTCAGATCAATAATTGGAATGAATGGAGAAAAGAGAGAGAAAGGGAGAAAATAGTGCTCGAGGATATCCGCGATAATATATCAAGGAACGAGCAGCTCATCGAATTGACTTTAGAAAAGCTTCGGCATATTGATCGTTCTACGGATACAGTAAAATCCGTGATTAATACCAAACCTGCATATTATGACTCTCTTAGTTATCACTTTTCCCAGGCAATACGACATGGAGGATTCCTACTGAGACTCAACTCAGACGGTTACGAATCCCTTAAAAATGCAGGATTTGACATTATTCGAAACGAGAATCTCAAAGATCAAATTCTCAGCCTTTTTGAAGTTACGTATTACAGCTATGACATCGAACTAAAGTGGAGCAATGAAGTGTATTCTGGGTTTTACGGATGGTGGGATCAATACTTTCATGCCACAGAAGAAGACCTTTTCATACCGATCGACTATGATCAAATTCTTGAAAGCAGGAGCTTTCTAAGTAAGATCAATGAGACTATTGTGGTAAGAGAATCTATTAAGAAAGTAATCTACGATTGCCAGAATCACAATAAATCTGTACTTCAATTGATCAATGATGAATTAAAAGAATAACTCAAGTCCAGGTCCTAATTAAAGAAATAATGGATTGATTACATTTTTTCAATAAAAACATTTGACCCTAACGTAACGTCATAGCCTATCTTTGTACTCTAGACCTGATTAAATACGTCAGGTTGCCAAGTAAAATCAATGGCTATGCAACACTATTCTGTCAAAAAACTAGCAAAGTTATCAGGGGTAAGCGTGCGCACCTTACACCACTACGATGCTATTGGATTACTCAAACCATTAGTCCGTACCGAGGCCAGGTACCGACTGTATGGTGACGCTGAATTGCTGCGACTGCAACAAATCCTCCTTTATCGCGAGCTGGGTTTTACCCTCAAAGAAATCATGAAGATATTGGATGCAGAGGATTATGATCTAGTGAAAGCATTAAAATCACATAGGCAATCTATTGATGCTGAAATTTTCAGAATGAAAATATTGCAAAAGACCATTGATACCACTATTAAGAATCTAAAAAGAAAAAAGGTCATGAAAAACCCAGAAGAATTATATGAAGGTCTTAGTAAAGAGACCGCACAAAAGTATCGGGCGGAAGCCTCAAAAAATTACGGGGAAGAAATAGTCGCAAAATCTGAGAAGCACCTGATGGGTCTAGGTAAAAAAGGCTTTAAGAAATTGCAATCAGATTTTGAAGCCTGCAATACTGCATTATTTGCCCTTAAGGATATCGACCCCACCAGCGACAAGGTGCAGGTACTCGTTGCACAGCACTACCAGTTCATACGTCAATTTTGGGGTACCTCTGGATCGAAGGATACGCAGGCTGAAGCCTATGCCGGATTAGGGCAATTGTACGTGGATGATGATCGCTTTTCCAAGGTGAATGGAGTACCGCAACCCGACTTTGCAAGATTCCTCCAGAAAGCCATGGCGTATTTTGTAAAACAGAACTTGTAAACTTTTTAAGATCAGGGGATAGGTATTGTATCCCCTAATCTTATGTATCCTGGAAATCACTTTAATAATGCATGCCAGATCGGCAACAATATGCAGCAGATAATTAAGAAGTACTCGCATACCGATCGTTCAAAAAATAATCTTTGCAATGAAGATTATTTGGGTGATTTCCATGGAGCACTTTTCCAGTGAGGAAGATTATTCCAACATTATTAGTTAAATCCTTAGATGTGAACAAATGCTTCCTTTGCATGGTACTATCTATAAAATAGACATGCAATATATTCGCTTCCTTTTCATGATGATCACTTCATTTGTCACAATGTATGTGGTGATGTTTTTAAATGTTTTTCAACTGGATCATGTTTATCTGAGCACAACCAGAACCTATATGACGCTCCTGATGGTAGCTCCCATGGCTATTTCCATGCTCCTTTTCATGTGGAAAATGTATCCCAACAAGAAATTAAACTATGGAATTATCACGCTATCCATATTTCTCTTCGTTGGATCTCTGGTGGGCTTACGAAAACAGAAACAGATTGGTGACATTCAATGGATGAAGGCCATGATCCCACATCATTCATCTGCTATTCTCACCAGTTCCCATGCGGATATAAAGGATCCTCAGGTGAAAAAGTTGGCAAATGAAATTATACAAGCACAAGAGAAAGAGATCGCTCAAATGAAAGGCATGATATCGCGACTTCGAAATAATGGTGGTGAGGATCTGTCTCAACATCACAATTCCACGCGTTAAATGTCCGACCTGATATTGAAAAGTTGAAATTGCTTTATCTTACGATGAGCTACCTAAATGCGTCGTATGATTTTAGTAATGCAAAAAATCCATCCTGGAATTTTCTTTTCTCTGATTGCTATTTTGTTCAATCACACTCTACCAGCTCAGGAATTTTCAGCTTCATATAATACCTATCGTGATCACATCTCATCCAGTCTGACCCGAACCCAGTGGAAGTCCATCGGCCCTACTATGAATTCTGCCCGGGCGGAAGCGGTGCAGGGAGTGCCCGGACGTCCGGGATGGCTATATGTAGCCTTTGGCTCTGGAAATCTATGGCGATCTAAAAATGACGGGATTTCGTGGGAAGCCATTTTTGAGGATCAGCCCGTACAAGGCATAGGTGATATTGCCATTGCTCCCTCCGATCCCGACATCCTCTATGTAGGCTGTGGCGAAAGTTTGCGAAAACAGCGAAACTTCACCATGCCGGGTAATGGTATTTACCGTTCCGATGATGGGGGTGATCACTGGCAGCACATGGGACTGGATGAGTCGTGGCATATTGGAGAAATCTCGGTACACCCGAATAACCCCGACATTGTACTGGTAGCTGTGATGGGAAAATTCTGGTCTCCGTCCACATTTAAAGGCATTTTCGGCACAGAGGACGGAGGCAAGTCATGGGATAAGGTTCTGTACGTCAATGAAAATGCCCGGGCAAATGATGTAGTTTTTGCTCCCGGCAATCCCAATGTGGCGTATGCGACTATCTGGGACAATCATCCAGATACATCCCTACGTGAAAGTGTGTGCGGGCCCCATAGTGGCGTATACAAAAGTACCGATGGCGGTAAATCATGGAAGCGCAGCAGCAATGGGCTTCCCAATGGTGACCGTACGGGCCGGATGGGCCTGGCCGTATCCTATACCGATGAAAATAAAGCCTATGTCCTGGTTGATAATCTGAATAAAAGTGATCGCACCAAAGCGGCTGAGATATATCGAACTGTAGACGGAGGCAATACCTGGACCCGGACACATGAGGAAGACCTGCTTTTTTCTGCTTCGCTCGGATGGTACTTCAGTGATATGTATGTAAATCCACAGGATGATGATGAAATATTTGCCTTGGGGATCACCCTGGTAAATAGTCAGGATGGAGGAAAGACCTTTGCAACAATTGGTGGCGAGATTCAACATGTAGTCCCCAGTGCAGCACAGACACTACATCTCGACCAATGCGAACTTTGGATTAATCCGGAAAACCCAAATCACCTGCTGATAGGAAATGATGGAGGGCTTTATGAGACTCTTGACAAAGGAGGTCACTGGCGACATCATAATAATATTGCCAGTGGCGAATTTTATACCATTACCGTAGAGCAGCAAGCACCCTATCGGATATTTGGGGGCACACAGGATAATTCGACCGTCTACGGTACCCCTAATCAAAATGGCTACGACTGGAAATATCTCTGGATCGATGCCTGGAGCGGTGGAGACGGATGTGTGACGCAGATGGATTGGCAAGATCCTAACACGATCTATTTCAGTGCGCAGGAAGGTGCTGTCAGCCGGTTGGATTTTATAGCTGATAAGGCTAAAGGCATAAGACCCAGACTTCCTGCTGACTATGATCGCAATAGTTTATCCTTCAGTTTTGTCAGTCCTTACTTTCTGTCCAGGTATAATCCAAAACATATCTATCTGGGAGGTAACTACATTTTTAAGTCTACCAACCGTGGAGTAGATTGGGAAGTGATTAGTCCCAACCTCTCTCCTACTGAAGAAACGCATCACGAAATCTCCAGTGCCGGCGAAATAGCGGAATCTCCCTTGAAGCAGGGTACTCTTTTTGTGGGAATGGATGATGGGCGATTTTTGGTGACAGAAAACGATGGTGCATCCTGGGAAGCACGATCCGAGGGCTTGGCCAATCGCTACATACGAAGTATTTGTCCCTCCGCCTTCGATTACAACAGAGTATACACCTGCATGACAGGTCTTAACGATGATGATTTCAGCCCCTATGCATATGTCTCAGAAGATCTGGGAAAAACCTGGAACACCCTGGATAGTAACTTGCCGAATGCTCCAGTGAATGTAATTTTGGAAGACTTTCAATATCCAAATCTCCTATATGTAGGCACGCATCATGGTGTTTTTTACTCCATGGATCAAGGTCAACACTGGATGTCTTTGGGTGCCAAGCTTCCCATGGTTTCAGTGGCAGACTTAGAAATTATCCGGGACAAAAAGCAACTAGTAGCCGCGACACATGGGAGGGGAATTTACACGTTAGATTTAGCTCCACTCTATCTGGCAATGGAAGCAGATCTATTATCAGATGTTAGTGAGGCTGACCTAAGAATTATTTCTATTCCCGATATCGATGCCCCCAAACGAAGATCCACACACCGGGATGTAGATTTAGAAAGCATACAACCTTTGAATGTATATTTTATTTCCCCTTCCACAGGTACCGCTAGTGTCGAAATCAGTCAGGATTCAACCATTTTTAATACTGAGATTAAAACTTTTCCAGGACTAAATCACTGGAAATGGGATCTGGTCCACAATGAAAGGGAAAGTGATTATCCGTATTTCATTCACTTCAAAGAATATCTCAGACCCGGAGAATATACCTGCACTATTAAGTCAGAAGGTAATGAATATGGACATAAATTTGTATTGAGAGCCCATGAATAATCAGGAATATACAGTGAATGGGTCGTGCCGATGGCACTTGAATCTATTTTGATGCAAGTAGATTAAAATCCAGATCGAATTTTTATCGTGCCGATGGCACTCGATAGCATATTTTAGTTCATGCAAAAAGATGAGGCCTAGGAGATTCAGCTTTCCGCGCCAGACTCCCAGGCCTTAAATTTTCACACTGTTGCCACTTTAAGTTATTTGCTTTTGCATCCATACTCACATAAACTAGATTTTAACGTGTAAATTAATACCATAAATTCTTCCTTCAATTTCTATTATGAATCGTGCAATTATTATACTGCCACTACTCCTCATCAGTATTAACGTCTACGGTCAGACGATCCAGAAAATTGAAGAGTCCGTTTTACTCAATAAAATTCATGGGTATTGGATTGGTCAGTTGGCGGGTAATTATTTGGGCTTCCCTTTTGAGAATCAATACAGCGAAGAACCCATACCTATATTGATAGACCGCTACTATAATTTTGGCGACGTCGATTCGATAAACTTAAAAATGAATATCAATGATCGAAGAGGATACACCCATATTATGGAAGAAGGTCTGGGAGGATCCTGGAGTGATGATGATACCGACATCGAATTTGTGACATTACATGGAGTGGAGCAGTTTGGCCTCGACATGAATTATGCGGAAATCACCCAACTGTGGAAAAAACACATCAATCGGTTTATCTGGTCCGCCAATCGACGGGCGCGTGATTTAATGGACGAAGGAATAGTGCCCCCTGCTACGGGGAGTCGTGAGAACAATGAATTTTGGTACCGCATTACTTCCCAACTAATTAATGAGATCTGGGGTGCCTTTTATCCGGGTATGACCAAGATGGCGGGAGATCGGGCAGAATGGGGAGGAAGGATCAGTTGCGATGGTTGGGCCCTTCATGCCACAAGAGCATACGCCGTGATGTATAGCGCGGCATTTTTTGAAAATGACGTACAAGCACTCGTACAAATTGCATCTGACCAACTTCCGGATGACAGCCCATTTAAAGCTGGGATAGTAAACGTGCAAAAATGGCATACAGAAAATAATGACTGGAGAGTCACCCGTCAGCTCATCCATGAAAACTATTACGCGGAAGTCGATGGGTTTAAAATACCCACCCCGGTAGTCGGTTCCACCGTGAATGGTCTTTGTGGCATCATGGCCATCCTCTACGGTGACGGAAATTTTGAAAAGACGATTGCCATAGCCACTTCCGCAGGATATGACTGTGATAATCAGGCAGCCACCTGTGGGGGATTATTAGGTATTTTAAACGGGGCCAGTTCTATTCCTGATAAGTTCCCTCTTTCACTACCGAGTCGTGGAAGCTGGGAAAAGCCCTTTAATGATCAATATATTAACTACTCCCGGGATGGTCTTCCCAATTTTAATCGAATTTCGGATATCGTGGAGAGGATTCGGAAAATAACTGAACAGGCTATTATACAGGAGGGTGGTAGTAAAATCGAGGAGGATAATAAGTGGATATATATCGTTAATACGGATTACTGATCTAATTAAATTGGGTCTGCGTCCTTTACTTATAAACTGCAGGACTCCCGTTCTCGCAGTTTGGGAGCAACCCTCGCCGAAGTGTCAGTCTACAGGAAATTGGGGCAAAAGAAGTTACCACTTTAAAAGACTAAAGAAATTGCGGGCTGACTCCCGGTTTTCGGAACGGAGTGAGAAAACAGGGCCGGGGTAGCGGGACAGCAAATAAAGCCATTTTCTACCTTCTGAATACTCAAAAAAATTACTTAAAGCATGAACCCAGATAAAAAGCTGTGCATCCCCCAGTTTGGTAGCAGAATCGTAGATTCTGACCAAACTTCCCCCTTCGAAGGGGGCTTACATCGCTAAGTGAATAGATTTTGATTTCTCGCAGAGGCCGCGAAGTCTCTCAATGAATAATTAATTCGGTCCACCTTATTTAGGCATGGACAGATGATATCCCGGAACCTGGGACCCGGGACCTGGGACCCTTTTTCAAGCTTTCTCTCAAGGCCACTTTGAATCCGACGTCCTACCTTTCTATAAATGGGGCTGACTCCCGGTTTTCGGAACGGAGTGAGAAAACAGGGCCGGGGTAGCGGGACAGCAAATAAAGCCATTTTCTACCTTCTGAATACTCAAAAAAATTACTTAAAGCATGAACCCAGATAAGAAGCTGTTCATCCACCAGTTTGGTGGCAGAATCGTAGATTCTGACCAAACTTCCCCCTTCGAAGGGAGCTTACATCACTAAGTGAATAGATTTTGGCTTCTCGCAGAGGCCGCGAAGTCTCTCAATGAACAATTAATCCGGTGCACGTTGTTCAGGAGGATACATCAGCAAAACTGTATTCCGGATACCAGCAACACCTGGCAACCGAAACCTTGGCATAGGATGCGGTTACCGATTTGAGTTCACTTTGAAACCAAAGTCCTATGTAATTATAAAATTCCTGGCGACCCGGGACAGGGAACCTGAGACCCTTTTTCCGTCTTTCTTTCAAGGCCACTTTAAATCCGACGTCCTGTCTTTTTTTGACCCACAGCGGACGGTCATCGGCTCTATCTGCCGCAGCGATGAGACGCTCTGAGGCTGGAGAATCTTTTCCTTCACCCACAGCGGTCATACCATATGCAGGCAGACCTTCCGTGATCTGCGACTGTAAAAACTCTAGTGTGGGATATCCGGACTCATGTACAGAGAGATTGTCGCGCACTTTTCCATAAGCCTCTACAATCTCCTTAATTCGCCAGGTGGCCACTTTATTCTGCTGATGGATAGACGTCGTAGCGGCCAAACCCTCAATGTCTATTTGATTCGCGTACACGAGAAGCCTCACCATGGACATGGCATCATCTGGTTCATTCTCAATATCAGTCAGTACAAATAACCGGGGGTTTTCCTGAGCAATGACTACAGAAGAAGCACTTATGACCAATGTGAGTATAATCGACCACAAAATGGCTATGACAGTGCACGATTTTTTGCATCTTTTAAGATCTATCATCTTACATATTTGTTCTATTCAAAAGCTGGACACAACATTCACTTAGATCAAGAAAAAACCGATAGCCAACAAACCAATCATCCATGAGCATCACCATTGAAAATGTCATCCTGATAGGATCCCTGCTCCTCTTTATCAGTGTGGTTGCCGGGAAGACGGGCTTCCGGTTTGGCATTCCCACACTCTTATTATTTCTGACGGTAGGTATGCTGGCTGGATCAGACGGTATCGGGGGTTTATATTTTGATAATCCCCGCATCGCTCAATTCATTGGTGTCGTATCGCTTAATTTCATCCTCTTCTCCGGTGGGCTTGACACTAGTTGGAAGTCAGTAAAACCGGTATTGAGAGAGGGTATTGCTCTCTCTACGATTGGAGTCCTAATTACAGCGTTGGTTCTGGGCTATTTTGTCTATTGGCTTACCGATCTTACATTGTATGAAAGCCTTCTATTGGGTGCCATTGTGTCCTCAACAGATGCTGCTGCCGTTTTTTCCATTTTGCGCGGTAAGCGGCTGGGACTTAAGAAAAACCTGAGACCGACACTGGAGTTGGAAAGCGGAAGTAATGACCCTATGGCATATGTACTTACGATTGCCTTTCTTTCTTTGGTACAGGATCCTGACAAGTCACTGCTTAGTGTCATACCTTTTTTGCTACAGCAAATGGTGGTGGGAGCGCTTGCTGGTTTCTTATTCGGAAAGATCATAAAAGAAGTGATCAATAAGATAGAATTAGAGCTCGAAGGACTATATCCTGTCATGACGATCGCTCTGATGTTCATCACCTTTTCTGCAACCGATGTAGTAGGAGGAAACGGTTTTCTGGCCATTTATATCAGCTCTGTCTATCTGGGCAATCAAAATATTATCCATAAGAAAACCATTATGCGCATGTTTGATGGACTTGCGTGGTTGATGGAGATTATATTATTCCTTACGTTAGGACTTTTGGTGTTCCCCAATCAAATTATCCCCTACATAGGAGTAGGGCTTCTTATTTCATTGTTTCTCATGTTTGTAGCACGACCCATTGCGGTATTTCTGTCGCTAATACCCTTTCGAATGAAAT
This sequence comes from Saprospiraceae bacterium, assembly GCA_050298535.1. Taxonomy (GTDB): domain Bacteria; phylum Bacteroidota; class Bacteroidia; order Chitinophagales; family Saprospiraceae; genus JABDMH01. The sequence continues at coordinate 276,005 of JBNKUI010000058.1, read as the reverse complement.
TGCGTCGTCGGTTCTATATCTCCTGGGTAGGTCTAAGGGGAGCGGTGCCCATTGTATTTGCTACCTATCCACTGCTCGCTGGAATCGAGCAGGCTAATATGATGTTCAATATTGTCTTTTTTATCTCCGTGACGTCGATCATTGTGCAAGGTACTTCACTGCCTGTCGTGGCTAAGTGGCTGCATGTGGCCTTACCCGAAAAAGCAAAACCACTTTCACCTACCGATGCATTACTACAAGAACATCCCAAGACAACTATGGAAGAGATCATTGTCACACCCACTTGTTTTGCCGTTGGGAAGAGAATAGTAGAGCTAAACTTCCCCAAGAATGCCATCATAGCCATGATCGAAAGAGATGGTAAATACTTGACACCAAATGGATCTACTATTATTGAAGCAGGCGACAAGCTCGTAGTACTAACCGATAAACCTGAGAACATGATTGAAGTTTATAATAGTCTGCAGATCAATAGAAAAAAAGAGTCAACCACCGCTTGACTCGATTATGATTTTAAATATGATTTAAATCTATATTCTTAAAAATCAATACATTAAAATGTATCTTCCCTGGCTTTCCGGCAAGAAAAAAGGTGGAAATCAGATATCTTTCTCTATGGCTATGAGAAATATGAGAGCAAATGCTTAAAAAGAATTCCACCCCCCCTGTACCTTGAATGGGTGCCAGGGTTTTTCTATAAAATACTTTGGAAAATGATATACAGCATTTGATAAATGATCTAAATTGATATCTAATCCGAGAAGAACGCTATAAACTCTACAGGTAAATGTCAGTCAAAACAGGTCTGAAAGAAAACTGGCAACAATTCACACTACTGGTCATCGTAAATGCCTTTGTGGGTGGCATGGTAGGTCTGGAGCGTACCCTAATTCCAGAAATTGCAGCTTCAGATTTCGGTATGGCCGCCAAAACTGCCATTCTATCCTTTATTGTAGTTTTTGGCATATCAAAAGCCATCACCAATTATTACACAGGGCGGCTAGCTAATCAGATCGGCCGAAAAAACCTATTGATTCTAGGATGGGTCTTGGGATTGCCTGTACCATTGCTCCTCATCTATGCCCCTGATTGGAATTGGGTGATGGCCGCCAACATTTTGTTAGGAATCAATCAAGGCCTAACCTGGTCTAGTACAGTGGTTATGAAAATAGATCTGGTTGGTAAGAAAAACCGAGGGCTTGCCATGGGCCTTAATGAGTCATCGGGGTATCTCGCTGTGGGATTGGTAGCATTTCTGACAGGCTGGATTGCATCAGAGTATGGTCTTCGACCTTATCCCTTTTACCTGGGAATCGCTTTTGCCGTGATCGGCCTCCTTATCAGTGTTTTTTTCATTCGAGATACAGTTCATCATGTGGCTACTGAGGCCGCCGAAAGTCAGGTCACAAAACTAAGGTCCGTTTTCTGGGAAACTTCCTTACTAAACCGAAATCTAGGTTCTATAACACAGGCAGGGCTGATCAATAATCTGAATGATGGTATGATCTGGGGGCTGTTTCCTATCCTCCTGACAGGCCGGGGATTTAGTCTCGAAAAAATTGGTCTTATAGTGGCCATTTATCCTGCCATTTGGGGACTGGGTCAGTTAATCACTGGTAGAATGGCTGATATCTTCGAAAAGAAAAAAATGCTCTTTTGGGGTATGTTTTTGCAAGGCGTAGTAATCCTCGCTATGATATTTGCTGAAAGCCCCATCCAATTTATCCTTCTAAGTGTACTTTTGGGTTTGGGTACTGCCATTGTATATCCGACCTTTCTGGCAGCAATCGCAGATTTTACCCATCCAAAGCAAAGAGCAGAAAGTATTGGTGTCTTTCGCTTATGGAGGGATCTTGGCTATGCCATCGGTGCCATCCTAACCGGAATTATTGCCGACAGATTCGGCATCAGCACCTCAGTCATATGCATTGGAGGGATCACGGTATTATCTGCGATAATTATTGCCATTAGAATGGAGCCTTCCTAAGAAAGCAACCTACGGGAATCTTATCTTTGTGACACAACCAGCATTATGGATATCAGCATTATCGGAGGCGGTATTACCGGACTCACCACTGCTCTCGCACTCAACAAGTTAGGATATTCAAGTACCGTCTTTGAAAGGAGTAACCAACTCAATGAAATAGGAGCGGGCCTCCTACTGCAACCCAATGCACTAAAAGTACTGGACTGGTTAGGTATACGTAATGAAGTATCAAACGCAGGATACGAAATCACGAATATGGAAATTACAGATCGTAATTTAAAACCCTTTAGGAAAGTAAGTACTGAAACTATTTCTGATCATGAAGGGAATCTATCTTTGGCAATACATCGTACCGAGCTGCAGAAGATCCTGGCGACGGCTGTAAATAAAATTGAACCCATTGTTTATGATGCCAAATATGTGCGACATGAAGACAATGACGGCAAAGTCAAGGTAACACTGGAAAAATCGAACTTTGAGACGGATATTCTACTGGGATGTGATGGCATCTATTCGCAGGTGCGAAAAACGATATTTCCCGACGCCACCCTTCGAACTTCTCATCAAATATGCTGGAGGGGAATTTCTGCTTACAAGATGCCTGCAGAACTACAGCGTAAGAGCAAAGAGATGTGGGGCAAGAGAATCCGATTTGGCTTTGCCCAACTCTCCCCTGAGCTAGTCTACTGGTTTGCTGTAAAATCCAGGTCGGATCGGGATAGAAATCTGAATAAAGAGCAAGTTTCCCAATTATTTAAAAATTTCACACCCATGGTCGGTGAAATAATTACTGCTACGGACTATATCCATGAGGACGAGCTGTCTGATTTGAGCAGACTGAATACCTGGTCGCACGAGAATGTCTGCCTACTGGGTGATGCAGCCCATGCGACCACTCCCAACATGGGACAAGGCGCATGCCAGGGTATTGAAGACGCCTATTATTTTGCGAATATGTATGCCAGGAATCGTCAGTATTCCGATGCCTTCTCTCAATTTGAATCATCGCGAAGAAAGAAAGTAGACTATGTAGTCAATACTTCATGGATGCTCGGAAAAATCGCACATTTGGGGATGGGAAGTGTGCTTATGAAAGGGATTTCCGCCCTGACGCCTAACTCCTTATTACAAAAGCAGATCAAACAGCTTTATCAAATTGACAGTTTCTAATGGCATGCCAAAAGAATAGGTCACTATAATTTTGCAGGAGATCTAGAAAGAGTCAACGCAATCTGACCGGTATGATGGGCAGTATGATATAATACATGAGCGAATAGACGAAACCTACTTACCTCGCCAAAAAAGGGCGTGTCTATTTTCTCCATCCACCAGGATTCTTGCCTTTCTTTGACTAAATAATTAAGCATCTTGTATCCTTTCTCTATTAGATCCAAAGATTCCAAATAGTCATTTCCCTGACCTGTATCAGAATGCCCCATGGTTGTACTCGGTAAGTGATAAGGCACATCTAAAAAATTACCGAAAAGATTCATAGTCTCTCCAATATGTCGATAGATGAATCCAATACTTGCCGTGCTATCATTTAGTCTCCAATGCAAATTGTCAGAAGACACCTGATCGAGTGAAAATCCGCACGTCATCTTGTTTTGCTCAATCATTTGAGACAAAATATCCTGTGTCATATTTTGGGCCATAACACAAAAACTTTTAGAGAAAAGTATAATAAATAGAATGCCTTTCATCATCTCTTTTTTAGGAGACCATCAAGTCTCTGAAAAATAAATGCAAATTGATCTTCCATACCGCTCTGTAACATGCCATCCCTGTATTCTTCTGATGGACAGACAATCGTAATTTTAATTTCTGTCCTGTCTAAATCATTTAGATTGAACTCATATATTTCTAGAACTGGTAGGAGCTTTTGAGGTAATCCTTTAAATTCAGACGTTCTGACTATAAGAGAAGGATTAGTAATTTCATGAAATACTCCATAAAAACTAAAAGTTTGTCCAATCCCATTCTTTTGATGGATCAGATAGCTTCCCCCTTCTTCAGGTTGAAATTTTTCGATCTCCATTATACCGTTCGGTGGACCTGCCCACTCAGCATATAAAGTAGGATCCATAAAGGCCTTAAATACACTCTGTATGGTAGCCGAAAAGCTCCTTCTAATAATAATATTCTGACTCCCCTTGTCAGCAACAACTTCAGTATTCATCACAGCTATTTATTGTCCCTCCCAAGTACCCGCTCCATCATGGTAAATTTATCATCCCACATTTTTCGAAAGTGTTCTACAAAATCTGCAACCTCCTTCATTTCTTTGGCATTGAAGTGATAATAGATTTCTCGTCCTTGCGGTACTTTCAGTAGTAAATCACATTCAGACAAGACTCGGATATGCCGAGATATCGTCTGTCTAGATGAATCAAAATGGTCTGCAATAGCCCCAGGAGTCATTGCTTGCGATGCCAATAGGATTAAGATTGACCTCCGTGTGGGATCTGCAATTGCCTGAAAAACATCGCGTCGTAATGCCATATGAAGCTAATTGGCTTCAAATATACACGAAGCTGTTTGGCTGCACAAATAATTTTAAAAGAAATAATGAAAAAATGATCCTAATCAATCTAGCTGTTGATGGTAGCTGAATCCACTGCTTGGAAAAAATGCGACAACTTGCCGTCCGTAATGGTCCAGACATGCGTTGCATTGGCTCTAAATTTATTACCCGTAGCAATATTCTTACCCACGTAATAACCTACCATGACCACTTTGTCATCCGCTCCAAAAATATCAATAGGGTCTATTCCGAAACCTTCAATATAAGCAGGGATATGCATAAAGACATTTTCAACTACCTCCTGAGGGCCTGTATAAATACCATCATCATCAACAAATGGCATTCCCATACACTCACGCCACTCAATCTGGGGGTCAAAAGCGGCTAAAACGCCTTCTACATTTCCGGTAGCAAAATTAGAGTACACTTCCTTTACGAAATCGACATTTGACATGTGTTCTTGGTTTTTTATGGTTATTTGAAAATACTTTCAATGATAGCCGTCCAGAGAAATCATTTGGCAATATCATCTTCCATTGAAAGTAGGAATTATTTATTAGTTTACGCACCAGGAACAGAGTATATGCCGTACATGACTCCCAAATATTAGGCTAATCGATTTCCTCCTCCATTAAGAGCTTTCCTCCCCACACAGCAAGAATGGCAACCAGCAGTACTAACCCCCAGCCATTGGCATTTTCCACACCCGTCATCGTTGCATATCCATGTAGTAACACCAATATAGCATTGGCCACGGTGATCAAGATCAATATGGCTCGTCTTCCATAGGATTCCGACGCCTTGATGGAGAGAAAGAGCGCAATACCCAAGGAAAAAATGAGACTGCCATATGCCCTGGTGACTAGTGCAAAATAGGGGCTCATGCCTGGGTCCTCAGGAGCGTAAATCCGCACAATGTGAGAAGGCACTATCATCATGGACAGGCCAAAAAGTAAGCAAACAATTCCATTGAAAATGAAAAGATTTTTGTGGTTCATCATCTTAAGCTTTAGTGTTGTGAATCGGTAATACATCGAACACTAAAAGGTACCTCTTAGCAAATGAATCTTATGGTACTTTCGTTGCAGTTACTAGCAAAATTGCTACTGCTGGCCTCAAAAAATGCATAAACCCGCACTCAACAGCCGAAATTGACCTCCAACAGAGGACGAGGAATCATCTGATGACAGTAGCAGTGTCTGCTGCTTGAAAAAAGTGCGTTAATAGTCCATCTTTCACTTTCCAATAGTTAATCGCATTCGCACGAAAATCATTACCTGTAGCCTTATTTATACCAACATAAAATCCTACCATAACTACCTTATCTCCCTCAGAAATAAAATCTGAGACTTCAATTGAGAATTTCTCGAAGTAAACAGGGATTTTTATCATTACACCCTCTAAAACTGCATTGGGTCCAATGAATATCCCATCCCCTCCAACAAATGGCATTCCAGGACATTCCCTCCATTCAATCTTGGGATCAAATGCCGCTAAAACTCCTTCGAAATTACCCTTGTCAAAATCGCTATACGCTTTCTTAACTACTTCCAGACTATTCATGATCTTGTGGTTTTATTAGATTGCTAAATTAATTACAACTAGGCGTCGTAGTTAAAATAGGTAATCTGTACCGAATGTAAAAGTGAATTGTCAGAATATATTCCAGATCAAATGTTGAGATAACCAGGTTAAAGAGAAGTCAGACATGAGAATTTTGCTCGCTAAAAAAATCTTGGAAATCATAAGAAGATAATGAAATTTAAACCCTCAGTATTATGGCTAAGGTAGATTCGTTCTTCCTAGTGGTCCGAACGAAATAAATCTAAAGTCCAGCGGCATTCTCCAGATCTGCTATTATAATTCGTTTCATAGGCATGACTACATCCATAACCCGCTTGAAAGCGTCAGGCCCCATCCCAACCAGCTCCATAAAGCGATCTGGCACTATTTGCCACGAGACACCGAAAGGATCTTTTAACCATCCGCATTGGGATTCAACACCACCATTTGCGGTCAAACTATCCCACAAATAGTCGGTTTCATCCTGATCCTCCGTGTAGACTACAAAAGAAACACCTTCGCTAAAATCAAAATCGTGTGTGCCCGGTCCATCCATAGCAATGAATGGAAAACCATTGATGACGGAATCAGAAAACAAAATATATCCCTCCGTGTTACCCTGATTTACTCCATATCGAGAAGACACCATATTCCTCCCTTCCGGGAAAATAGAGGTATACAGGTCTATTGCATCCGCTGCTTTCCCATTTTTCTCATTCACAAACAAAAGAGTCGGCGTAATCTTGGGACGATCATTCGGCTCCAATCGCAAATTCAATTGCCAGGCTACCCCAAACCTATCCTGAATAAAGGCGTACATTGGGGTCCAATCATATTTTTGTAATGGCATCAATACTTTACCACCCTGTAAAAGTCTCTCGTATTTTGCATCTATTTCAGCCTCTGAGTCACACTCAATGTAAAATGATATCGAAGGGTTGGGTTGAAACATAGGACCCCCATTAATACCCAGGAATCGCATACCTTCAATTTCAAAAGTAACCGAGACGGGGCCTTCCCCAATCAACTTGAAATCATCGAATATACCCGCGTAGAATATCGATGCCTCAGACGCATTTTGATCAAACCATATGGAGGGATGAATTCTATTCTTCATGACGGTTTATTGTTTTTCTGAACAATTAAACATCCACTGTACCCCAAACTTATCAATACAACTTCCAAAGAAATCACCCCAAAACATTTCCTGCAATTCCATGGTGACTTTCCCGTCAGCAGCAAGTTCGTCAAATAGTCTTTTGGTTTCCTTTCTCGTATCAGGCATCAAATTAATGTGTACATTATTTCCCATGGTTATTTTGAAGCCCATATGCTCCGGGGCATCTGTGCCCATTAGCGAAAATCCACCTAATATTGGTAATTCCACGTGCATGATACCTTTCTTTTGTTCATCACTCAAAGGAGGCATTCCTTCCTGCGGTGGCATATCGCCAAAACGACTTATCGATCCTCTAAATTCACTCTTAAAGACATCCTTGTAGAAGAGGAAAGCTTCCTCAGTCTGGGTGGAAAAATTCAAATAAATACTAACGCTACTCATGTTTATTCTGTTTAAATATTTTCAATGTAATCCCTATAATTATTTAGGATGTTCTGCCATCCTTGTCTTTGCATTTCTGGAGAGTTTTGATCTTCAATTTCAAATTGTTCAATCACTCTTGTCTTTTCTCCTTCCTGCTTAAATACCACATTGATCAGACGATTGTCATCCAACCGGTAAACCAACTTCTTAAGTGGCTCGACTTCTATAAATGTTGCGGTAAAATTAAATCCCATCGATCCGTCCTTTGCCTCCATTCTTGCCGCATATTTGCCTCCCACTCTTAAATCAACACTTGCGGAAGGACAATGCCAATCCTCACTGGCAAAGTTCCAATGGACAATATGGTCTGGAGATGTCCAGGATTCCCATGCTTTGGACACAGGTGCATCCACTAACACTTCTATTCGAACACTTTTACTCATATCTTTCCTCGTTTTTAGATACTGATGAATCTCAATTGAATCCAAAGATCAGACTAATCAGCCAATACTGGAATGTGTAATTACGGACACATAAGGGGGCATATGCGACAATATAAATCACTAACTTGTTCAGAAAATCAATCACATGCACGTATCAATTGTAGTACCTCATCAAGGTGTGATAGAGGCTATTTCACCTCCTTATCGACTATTCAGATCGGCCAATGACTTTCTTTCTATGCAAGGGAACCCTCCCGTCTTTCAAGTGCAGTTTGTGGGCCTCAGCGAGTCTGTCCAAGCCCAGGATGGCGAGTATAGCATTAAAATCGATCAAACAATTGATAAGGTGATTCATACTGACCTGATCATCATCCCTGCGCTATATGGTGACATAAAAACAGCGGTCGAACGGAATGAACCTTACCTCAACTGGTTAGTTGCTATGCATCACCAGGGTGCCGAAGTGGCCTCCCTATGTACTGGCGCCTTCTTGTTGGCTGCCACAGGTTTGGCCGATGGCAAGGAATGCTCCACACATTGGGCATATTATGACCTGTTTCGATCGATGTATCCTGAAGTTCAAATGGTTGATGGTCGTATTATATCCGATTCAGAGGGTATTTATTCAAGTGGTGGAGCCAATTCTTTGTGGAATCTCCTCCTTTATCTTTTAGAAAAATACACTTCTCGGGACCTGGCCATCACTACGGCTAAGTTCTTCGCTATTGATATCGATCGTTTCGATCAAAGCATGTTTACTATTTTCAATGGTCAGAAAAATCATAATGACAAAGAGATCTTAAAAGCTCAGGAAATAATCGAAACAAAATTTCATAATAAATTATCGGTTGATGAACTGGCTGGTTATATCGCGGTAAATCGACGCACCTTTGAGCGCAGGTTTAAAAATGCTACCAACAATACGGTCGTACAGTATATTCAGCGAGTGCGTGTGGAGGCTGCCAAGAGACAATTGGAAGCCAGTAGAAAAAACATCAGTGAAGTGATGTACGATGTGGGATATAATGACACAAAGGCATTCCGCGAAGTATTTAAGAGATACGCGGGCATAACGCCTATCGACTACAAGAATAAATATGCAACTACAGGATGACCCGATGTTTTCAAAAAACAAAAGATACTGGGAAAGATACCGGAATTCTTCCAAAGAAAGTCCACCTGACTCTAGGCCCATGTTGTACAGAAAATAGATACCCATCTAATGAGATAAACTGCTTTTCCTCAAAAACCATATGCTCTAATTAATGATCAATCATAGGAGAGCCCACAGTTTACCAGCGTCTGATCAAGTGCCATGCCGGTAAACATGGGATACATCCAACTCCTATAGCGCCCCCATATTTCACCGGATATTTTGGGGTAGAGCGTGGATTGAATTTCATCAATCAAAGGTTTCGCTTTTACACCCAGGTTGCGTATCTCAATCGCAAGTTGCAATTGAAGCACCTCATCTTCTTCCTCCGTTATGGCATTTGACAAAGTAGTGTAGGCCCTCTCTACAAGGTCATGATCACCCTCCTCAATTAAGAGTCTTGCTGCAATAAAACGATTCGGTTTGGAAGGATCAGTCAACATTTTGCCCAACTGGATCTTCACATTCCCCATATCTTGTTCGAAATTTTGGCAAGCTATTAGTCCCCAGAATCGCACGTTTGGATCCTCATCGGTCAGCAGGGCCACAAGGTCACCCTCGTCGCTGATTTGCCCCACCTGCTCAGCGGCTTCCAGTGCATTTTCAATATCAAAGTCTTCGCGGGCATAGGCATATACACCCTTTTTCCTACCGCTCACCATCATATGTCCTTCATTCATAAATCCTGTGTCATGCGACTTGATAATATGTTGATGCAGCACCTTTTGCAGCTCGGCTACTTTGTCAGGAAATTTCTCAGCGACATTAAACATACCCAGAGAATCTGCCTGCAAATCATATAGCTCAAGAAGAGGCTTGGGTTCAAACATCTTTCTTCCCACATCGGGCAGAGTCCCGTTATCTCTTGCTTCAAAAAGTGCCATATATGACCATTTATCCTCCTTAAAAATTAAAACATCCTGCACATAGGGTTGATGAGGCATATAATTTCGCACCAAAAGATACCGTCCATCAAAGACAGATCGACTTACCTCATAGGCATCATCTGCACGATCCCGATATCCAAAACTATGTGGTTTCTCCTCCACCGAGGATCCCAGAAAAGCTGAGCCTTCCATAGTCTCTGGTATTGATGCTCCGGCCACTTGCAAAACGGTCGGTGCAAAATCAACGAAATCTACTTTGTGATCGTTGACCCCCAGGCTAAGGTGTTGCACCAGATGTTTATACTTTTCCGGAACATACAGCACAAAAGGAATTTCCAGTCCAGTACTATTTAGCCAGCGCTTATAGCGTGGTAATCCGTAACCGTGATCAGAAAAAATGAAAATAATCGTGTTATCAAATAAACCATCTTCCTTTAACTCGGCAATGATCTTACCTACCTCATCGTCAAAGACCGTGATCAGATCATATTGAAGGGCCATTATTTCCTTGAATTCATCATTGTCGGGGAAGAAAGGGGGAACGTACATCTGAGCTGGATCCTGCTTCTTTTTCAGATGGTCAGTATCCTCCTCGGGTCGGGGTTTATTTACATGACCTTCATGCGTAATCATAAAATTGAAAACACTGAAAAAAGGACTTTCACCCGGATTATTTCTCCAATGTGCCTCACTGGAAAGTTCATCCCACCGACCTTCCGCACTAAAGTTGTAGTCCGTCTTCACATTATTTGTAGTGAAGTAGCCTTCATTTTTCATGTATTCCGGCAGTGTCTGCAACCCATCCGATAAAGGCACTACGGATCGTAAATTCTGTGTGCCCAGTGATGTAGCATACATGCCAGTAATCAGTGTCGATCGTGCAGGTGCACATATGGGTGCATTAGATGAAGCATTAGAAAAAATATAGCCGTCCTTCGCTATGGCATCAATATTAGGTGTATGCGCCAAAGCATCTCCATAGCATCCCCAGGCTGGACTGATGTCTTCGGTCGATATCCATAAAATGTTCGGTCGATCATTCTGAGAAAAAGAGTAACCGACATTCCCTAAAATAATCAGGAAGCAAAGACAGAATCTTACTGAATCGTTCTTCTTTATCAATCGCTTGATCTTCTTCGTCCCAGTTTGCCACATTATGTGATGCATAATAATTGAGGTTTGTACAGTCAATAGATATAAAACTAAGAAGCTTAATGGGTCTTTGCATCCTGCTTTGTATCGTTTTCTGGCCTCGGCAGCAATTTTTTATTGAATCTCCATGAACATTTTGACCATTCAATCCTTTATTGTAATATTGCAATTAACATATGGGACTAACGAAGACAGAAATATTTACGGATGCTCAAAATGACATCGCTCGATTGGCGAAAGTACTGGGTCACCCTGCTAGGATCGCAATCCTACAGCACCTTATCCAGGTAAAAGCTTGCATCTGTGGAGATTTAGTAGAGGAAATTGGGCTTTCTCAACCGACCATTTCTCAGCATTTGCGAGAGATGAAAGACATAGGCCTTGTCAAAGGCACTATTGATGGACCCCGTATGTGCTATTGTGTAGATTACAACCGTTTACAGCAGATCCGATCCAAGTTCGACGCACTATTTAACTTAGGATTGGATCCTTCCAATTGTTGTTAGCATATTTTTTTATCATTCTTTATCGTAATATTGCAATTAATACATCTATTATGAGACTTACAGAAATTAAAAGACATCTTCAGGGTATGGATTCTATCGCATTTGAATTACCGGATGGGAACCTAGTGCCAAGACATTTCCACGTAACGGAAGTTGGCAAAATTGACAAGCACTTCATTGACTGTGGCGGTACTGTGCGAAAGGAATCGGTCATCAATTTCCAACTATACGAGGCCAATGATTATGACCATCGCCTGCATCCTGAGAAGCTTGTTCATATTATTGAACTTTCGGAAAAAGTATTGTCCTTGGAGGATCAGGAAATTGAGGTGGAATATCAGGGAGAAACCATCGGTAAGTATGGTCTGGATATTAGTGGGGATCGATTTTTGCTCACGACAAAACACACAGATTGCCTGGCAAAGAATGACTGTGGTATTTCAGAAAAAGCTAAGTCTATGGTAAATCTCGCTACAGCCGACTCTGGATGTACGCCAGGTGGTGGTTGTTGCTAACACAAAATAAACGGCATGATGAACTCATTCACTACAATCACGGAATCACTCTATCCGGAAGTTGCCAGAATCTATCAGGAAGGTATCGACACAGGTATGGCTACCTTTGAGACGGAAGTACCTTCCTGGGAAAAATGGGATGGATCCCACTTTCAATTTGGACGAATAGCCGTAATGGAGGAAGATAGTATGTGTGGTTGGGCCGCATTGACTCCCGTGTCCAATCGATGTGTATATGGTGGGGTGGCGGAGGTAAGTGTATATGTGAGTAAAAATTGTTGGGGCAAAGGGATAGGAACCCAATTGCTTAATTCCTTGATCAAAATCAGTGAGGAACATGAAATCTGGACCTTGCAATCCAGTATTTTTCGGAATAACATTTCCAGCATCAAGCTGCATGAAAAATGCGGATTTCGAGTGATCGGATATAAAGAGAAAATAGGTAAACTAAAGGGAGCATGGTACGATAATGTTCTTTTAGAAAAGAGAAGTATAAAAGTTGGCATTTAAAGAATTAACATAATGAAATATTTAACACTGACAATTATACTTATCTTAACTACTCAAATTAATATGGTCGCACAAAATATCAATCCAGTTCTGAAGAAAAACATCAAATCTGTCGAAAAACAATTTGACGAAATAAATGAGGAACGAAAAAAGGAATTGACCATCCTGGCAGATAAAATTAGACAACAGATCAATGAACAGGGATCTTCCAATGTCACTTTTGTCTGTACGCATAATTCTCGAAGAAGTCAATTGGCTGAGCTTTGGCTGCGAGCGGCAAGTGAATACTACGGCCTGGATAATATTGCATCGTATTCTGGTGGCACAGAAGCTACTGCCTTCAATCCTAGGATGGTGGATGCTGTCCTTCGATTTGGGTTCTACCTGCGTCGATCAAAAGATGCTGAAAATCCACGATATCTGGCAAGCCTGGATTCTAAAGACAGGAATAATCATACCATGTTTTCGAAGAAATATGATGATAAATTTAATCCAAGCAAGGATTTTATTGCAGTGATGGTGTGCAGTCAGGCTGATGCAGAATGTCCTTTTGTTCCCGGTGCGTACTCCCGCATCTCGCTCCCATACGAGGATCCAAAGGCATTTGATGGCACAGATCAGGAAACGACGGCCTATGATCAAAAGGTAGAAGAAATTGGCCGGGAAATTCTATTTGTCGGAAAAATACTGAGCAATTCCTAAACGCAACGAATTCGCTATCTATTACTCGGCAAATATTGATAAAAGGACAAAAATTGGACGAAGGATTTTCGGACTCAATCTCTAATAATCATCCTCATTGTCGTCGTCATCATCATCCTCCTCCTCAATGTCATCTCCGAGATCATTATCCTCATTGCTATTTAATTCATTGAGGAAGTCCTCGTCTTCGTGCTTTTCCTCATACGCTTCCTTGACATTGCTCTTAAGTACGCCATCATCATCATAGTCATCATCTTCTTCTATGATCGCTTCTGCTTTAGCCTCATTCATTCTGACCAGATACACATAGTCTTCAGTTTCAAACGGTAGACCTTTCTTCTTTTCACCATCCTTATTGGTAAAAGAAACCAAGTGCTTAGTAAATCCCATGGGATAGACAAGTTTGATCTGCTCCAGGACGTCTTCACTAAGTTTTTCGTAATCTTTAATAATTCTTGGCTTACTCATACGAAACACAAATTTTGGAAGGAAATTTATAAAAACAATTTTAAACCTAACTTAAATAATTTTCAACAGTTCGATCCTGACAACCGCAGGAGTTGAAAGAACATCAATCCAGCAAACCCAGATGCAATATTCTGCCTCCCGTTTGATTTACAGGACTGACACTCTTGCCAATCACGACACCGTCGGAGGGCGATACATAATGCTTTATCTTTTCACCGAATATATTACGAACTGACGCAATGGTCTCACCTTTTTTGACCATTTTCTTCAGATCCACATCGATCGTGAGAAGTCCGCCTACATCTGTGTATAGCCACAAAGAGCGATTGCAAAGTACAGTATCCTGGGGATCCCTAATAATATCATCGTCCACCATCTGAAGATGACACAATACATTATGAATACCAGCCACCCCACTCCTAATCAATCGTCTCTGAAACGTATTTGGATTACCGACTTCTATGGTAATGGCGGGAATACCTAGTTCATCCGCGGCTCCCCGAAGAGTGCCATCAGAAGGTGGGTTGTGCACAATGATGTCCGCATTTTGGAGCTCGGCCAATTCCCGGACAGAGGGTTTGTCCATATCTGCCCGGACATAGAAAGAGTTTACTCTACCAAAGCTGGCAGTGTGCAGATCGAGGAGGTAATCGAAATACCGAACCAATCTGTCTATAAATCGATAGGCATAGACCTGACTCACGTTACCATCGGGCTTACCCGGCATGATATGATTTAGGTCGACCCCATCCACAAATCGCCTTTTGCGACGATTGAAAGAAGGTACATTAACGACAGGTACACCTACGATTGTGCCTTTCAACTCTCGCACGTCCACATCGTTCAGTAGTCTCTGAATGACCGATATACCATTCAATTCATTCCCATGTACGGCGGCCGTTAGTCCTAACACAGGTCCATCCTCAAGGCCGCGGGCCACAATCAAGGGTATGCAAATCGGATTACTGAATCCATCCGAAATTATCTTCAACCAATAGTGTCCCTTGACACCTCTTGGCGTATCCTCCAAATTGAAGGATTGAATTACTGGAATCTCATTTCCCTTCACTGCGAGCATGACTCAATATAATTTCAAGTGTTTTATTAATGACCGGCCGTCCAGTTTGTATCTGAGATTGTGGGAATCCTCCCACACTCAGCGTATTGATTTCAGACATAACCCTTGTACCCTCATCATCTACCAGCGTATCAATTCCACAGATCAACACGCCTTCTTGCCTCAATCGGGGTGCCACCTCGCTTACAATGTGAAGCTCCTCTTCAGTCACTTCCGTAGGTACTGACCGACCTCCCTGAGCAACATTGCAAAGCCAGGAGTTTTCTGCTGGCAATCGCAATGATGACGCTAATACCTCCCCGCCGACTACAAGGATTCGTTTATCTCCTTCACCCACATTCTTTAAAAATTTCATTGCCAGAAAGCCTTCCTGCTCAATAACCGGTTTCAATGAGTTAAGATATTGCGTAGTATCATATTCTGTGCTACCGTCATCGATTTTTTCTCCATTAATTCTTAAAATTCCCTTACCCCCATATTCTCGTAAGGGTTTCAGGACAATAGGAAATTTCTGCGCAAATTCCTGAATCTCATCCAGTGAAGTGACCAGTCGCATAGGGGGACAACAGGATGGGAAGTTTAACAGAAATGCCTTACTGCTCGTATTGATGATCCCTGATGGTTTGTTGATAATTACAGTGCCCGCAAATACACTATCGATGTGTCTCAATTGTGCGTCACTCAGGGGTCGGGGTAACCGCATGAAAACCAGATCAAATCCCTTTGTATCTATCTTTCGTAGACCCTTCCGCATATAATGTGCATCCTCGCTGAAATCAAAATCAGCATCCACCGGGCTGGCGTAGAGTACATGAGTGTCACATGCAAAAAAATCAGCATTTTCTTGCAATGCCCTACTAGCCACATCAACACTAGCAATTTCAGCATGATGTACCATACCACGAGCCAGGGCATACACCGAATTTTCAGCTGAGTGCCGCGAATGATCCGTAAGGATCAACACTTTAAGCAATCCACTCATATCATTATTTCATTGAGGAGCGTCTCATCATTATTCAGAGATTTGAATAGACGCATCCTAAACTTTCCTTTGGAGTTAAACAGGTTTTGACACATTTTATCAATAGCAACCGTAGATAGAACGGTCTGAATATAGGCCTCCAATAAGTCGTCCAGGCCCATTCCCAATTTGTTGAAGTCTCGACGATCCATTAACATCAATCGATTGGTATCAGAAGACCACTGATTTGCTCCCTCTTTGATTGAAAGATTGGTACCCAACATGCTCCAACTATCCTGCCCCTGCTCCAGGGTATCGGCAAGCGGCTTCAGTGCTCGACGGCTATACATACAAAGTGGGCGTATTCCCTGATCCGTACTACTCACCATAATGCGCACATCAATGACAAATGTATCTCCGGACTTAGAGGGAATCGTCCCGACATGGTAAAATTTACCGGCACGGGTCACAGAGCTCCAGGCGTAGTTACCGATAAGGCTTTGCACCACAAATCGTTTATATTCAAATTCCATGGCCATGAAGTCCTCCAATTCCTGCTCATTAATGATGGTAAAGACACCTTGACCCGCATTGCTATAGGGAATTTTGATAACGGCCTGTCCCCCCATCTTCTGAACCCACAGTGGAATCTCTGTTTTTGTTACATCCCATATAGTTTCCGGTGTATTGATATTCAGACCGAAGGGACGTATTTCCGTATTGTAGATATCGTATGCTTTTGCCGCAACCATCTTGTTGCGTCCACCAGCAAGGCATGCTATGATAGGGTTTAAGATCTTAGTCCTGCTACTAAGTGGAAGTCGATTCCAGGGTTTCTGGGTGAGATATCGAAATACTCCTCGTATGGGCACCCACTCTCCTTCGAAGAAAACCTCAATCACTCCTTCTCTCACACGGATGTATTGGGCATTCGGCGCATCAAAGAACGGCACCTCCAGGACAGACTCATTCATCACATCTGCAATTACATGGGCATATCCACTGGCCTCCATGTGATTCTTATCATAAATTACTGCCAGTCTGCCTTTCAGCTTAGAGCTTCCCCGGGACCTAAGCAACGGTTTAAAAGTCCGTTCCACCAGCAACTGATACGAACCTTCCTCCTTACTGTCGTCCAACAATGGCATCGACTTCTGCCCTGATGGACAGGAGTTATTCTCGATCACGACCATCTGTCGCTTGCCCGTTGCAGAAGTAGCATTGATCAGGTCTGCTCCACTCCAGAGAAAATATTTGCACTGATAGGTAAGAATCTCATGCAGTTTATCCCGATTGACCATAGGATGCAGATGACAATAGCGATTGACTATCCGATCTTTAGATAGATTTAGAAAAAAACTAACCATCGGATGGATCGTCGCATTCAATGCTTTTGGGTACCAATGGTTTTCACCCGAAAAGCTATCTGGACTCACCAGCTTTATCTCATAATTCATAGGTTGCGATATAGCTTATTTAGTTCAATCTGCACAGATGACTTATATCGCATACAAAGCTAGAATAGTTCCACTAATGCACTAAGTTTTGGAGAGTTTATCCAGATATCAATTCCCACCTTCCCGCCAAACGGGCAATCCACACCCTCAGTCCTTCTACTACCTTCCTCCAAATCCACATGATGTGTGAGGAGATGAAAGTACTGTCTCAAAAAGTTCGCTACTGATAAACTGTGGCTCATATGAAGTAGATGCCACCTGCAATTGCGACATGAAGGACCGCAAATGGTTTTCAGACCCACATTGAAGGTTATCATACATCTGAGTCAGAAAGCTATTGTCGGTTTGAGACTTTGCCTCCAGTAGATCCTTTATATCCAGATCTTCAATGGTAGCTCCAACCACGAGTGCAGAGGGAAGGGACTCACTACTCTGGTCAATCAACTCCTTATATAGCATCATTAAGTCAGGATTCTGAAAACTACCTTCAACCTCATCAAAAGGATTATCAACACCGAACCGATTCATCTCATAAGTCACCGCTTCTAAATGATTTTGCTCACTGTTTGAAATATTGTTAAAAATAGGTAGTCCATATTTTTCATAACTAAATCGATACACATCCCTGGCAAGCTTTTCCTCCTCATACATATACAACAAGGCATTGGTTTCAACCTCTGTCAATTGGATTCGCGGTATCAAATCATCGTCAACCGCCGACTTCTCACAGGATGTAATAAAAAGTGCTCCCAGGATCAGTCCCATTACTAGAATAATATTATTTATCTGTTTCATTGCTTCTATATTTATTCACAATTCAATGTGCAACTTTAAAGCAACTTAAGATGTGACTTGTATCACAATGACCACTACAAAGTGTATTCCAACCGACAAGCATTGTCCTCATCCACCTGATAGTTTCTATCGGTCTTTGATTTGAAGTATCAGGAGCTGTGTACTCACCTTTTTTCAGGCTCACATGATAGTAAGATTAGACTACAAAGACAGAATCAGATAAAAAAAGATCCATCCAGTGCCTCTGATGCACTGGCCAGTTTCTCAGATCTTATGCGATATCAATTGTATGAATGCAATGGAAACAAAGTGCGCTTATTACAGAAATCGAACACATGCAGAAGTTTATCGAGCTACAGAAATTGAGGTACCCTACTACCCTTCAGATCGAATTAAAAACACCTTCTATAATAGCGCCAAAAATTCTAATCACACCTTTTATTTTAAACACTCTTGTTGAAAATGCATTCAAACATGTATCATCGGATAAGAAGGATGATATATGGATAAAGGTAAAAATCGATCTTTGTGATAATGACTTTGATATTACTTGTAGCAACAGTTGTGCATATCAGGTAGTGCCTGTTGAAAATCAGGGCGGAATTGGACTGAAGAATATACAAAGGAGACTTGAATTGCTGTACAAAGACAAACATCAACTAAAAATACAGAAAGAGCCCCATAAATTCATTGTACATATCAAGATGACTTTAGACACGCAGGAGCGTGCAGCCTCAAACAGTCTAGCGACCACATGGAATTAATTAATTGTGCAATAATCGATGATGAACCTCTGGCCCGTGAAGGGCTTAAAACTATGTACAAGAGGTAGAATTCTAAAATCTGATGGCAAGTTTTGAGCAACCTCTGGAGTTTATGTCCTATCGTGATAGAGCATCTGTTGATTTAATATTTCTGGATATTCAGATGCCAAAGATGAGCGGTATGGAGTTCCTCAGAAACATCCGACCCTTGCCCTTTATTATCGTCACAACCGCACATCCTAGCTATGCACTGGAAAGTTTCCAAAGGGATGTTGTGGATTATTTACTCAAGCCCATCACTTTTGATAGATTTTTTAAAGCGGTGTCAAAAGTTAGAGATCTGATACATTTTCAGTCTAGCAGAAACGCAGACAAATCAGATAAGATAATGAAGATCATTTTTTCATAAAATGTGATAATAGATATGAGAAAATATTTTTTAACGACATCCTTTTTATCAAAGGGATGAAAATTATGTACAGATTTTCACGGAAACTGAGAAACAACTAACCCTGACTTCACTTAAAGATGTCTTAACACATTTGCCAGAGCAACAATTTCTTCAGAACACATAAGTCCAATATTGTAAATAGAAAAGGTAAAGACGTTGCATAATCATGAGCTAGTCATTCATACACACCGCATTCCGATCAGCAGAAACATGAGAGATGACATCATGCGATCTATTCTAAAAGATAAATTGCTAAATTGAAACTTGGCTAGCCCCAATCACTTTATAGGTCGTCAATGCGAGTTCCTTTCCTTTCACCATGCTTGCTGGCATCTTTTCGAGCGCATATGCATCTCCCAGCACCTTTCGCACATCTTCACTAATAAGTAAATCACAACCATGTATGCGTGTCAGCGATTCGATTCGGGAAGCTACATTAATAACATCACCCACCACGCCAAACTTACTAAGTTCTGCATTGCCCATAATTCCCGCCAAAACTTCACCCTGATGAATGCCCATACCAACTCGCAATGGAGGAAGCGCTTTGGTTTCCAGTTCATCATTGTATTTCACCAATGCCTTCCGCACATCCAATGCCGCTTTAACTGCATCTTTTACCTGCCAGGGGTTATGGTGTATGGCTCCAAATAGTGCTAGTACACCATCACCAATCAATTCGGTTACAGTACCATGATTTGAAGATATAGCATCGCTTACCACGCGGAAATAACCATTTAGAATGGAGACCACTTCTTCAGGATGTCTTTTATCGCATAAGCTAGTAAATCCCTTAAGGTCAGCAAATAAAACCGTTACTTCTCGTACTTCCGCGGGATATTGTCCACTCTGCCCCGTAAATTGCTCAATGACCTGTTCAGGTACAAATCTGGCAAAATGAACTTGCATACTTTCGAGTTTTTGTGTGGTATGCTGCAAGAGATGGTGCATTCTCCTGATGCGTTTTATATACTTGACAACCAGAAAGCTTAAAGCAAGTACTGCAATAAATAGGATCAGAGCCAGCATAGATCTATTTTATCAATACAGCTAATCTCACTGCCGCGTTTGCAAGAGCTGCAATTCCGATAGCTTCAAGTAACATCACTTCATCAACTTCCATGGCAAGTTTGCGGACACTTTCCTGGATGGGGCCCGTTTGAAAATGAATGGTTTCTCGAGTCCACGCTAAAAGTTTTTCCTCTGTTGATGAGAGCTTATTGGATTTAAGTGCATAAACGGCATCCTCAAATTCCGACTCACTGAAGCCGACATTAAGGGCCATATTTAATGTCTCATTCTCGCAATACGGGCACTGTAAAGTACGCGCAACCACCGCAAACATCAACACCTTCAATTCTTTAGACAACACATCGGATTGAATAGCACCCTGGAAGGTATCGTTGAAAGCTTTGGCTGCAGGCAGTCCGGCTAATACCTTTACAAATCCTGAGTACTCCGACAGGTCTCCCTCCAGCATTTCATATTGCCATAGCGATTTACGGATTCTTCTGGCAATGAACGGTCGAAGTATTTTACCCAATAAACTGACCGACAACTTCTCCATCGAGTCCATTGGAGGAACGGAAATAAAGGTAGAAACACGGTTGATGAAACAATTGTTAATAATGAGGAATACTGCTTCAGCAATTTCCAACTCGGTAAATCCTACCACACTGAGTTTCTCGAGATCCTCCTTGGGTGGACGTGGCTTTGACCTCGAGAGATTTCTGCAAAATTGTACCAACACCCGATCTTTTTCATCAAGCTCTGCACCGAGCACATCTTCTTCAATGCTACGTATCATGCGCTCGGAATACCCAAGAAAGCGCATTTGGGCTTTCACTACACCGTAGCAATACCTGCATGCATTTTCCTGAGCAGACACGATATCACACATGTCCTTGTACCGCAAGGCCAGGTGACTCGTTTTATATCTAGGCCAGGTAAGAAAGGTGTGTCTTATCCACTCACTCCTGGATACCCGGACAAGCGAATCAGGAACCTGACCCAGGTGTTGCTGCACTTTAGCTTCCCACTCTGGATTACTTACCCTGGGTAGTATAGGTGGACTCCAGACTATCTCATGAATTAAAAGTGACATCACTAGTTTCTTTGATGCTTAGAAGATTCTCATTTCAATTTATAGAATCCAATACAGACTTATTACCGTCTTCGGGTTTATTTTTCACAAATTCTGGATAAATGGAAGGCACCTCCGCCTCTTTGGTAATAATTTACTCTAAATCCATTCGGAAACTGACATAATTACAGACAGAAACTCATTCACATGTCATTTTGACATTCTCCGTGGGGCGATATTCTCATATAACTGACAAAATGTAAGTAAATGGTTGAATGGCATTCAACTTGTACATACATGGGTGTAATTCGAAATTTTTTAATTAAAAAATATAGAAATGAGAACATTAGCAAAAATCCACAACGGTAACCCCACTCGATCACTTTCTTCATGGATGGATGATTGGTTTAGCCGAGATTTCAATACGTTAGTTAGCGATAATGCGAGATGGACGACACCCAGTGTGAATATCAAAGAGACAGAAGATCATTTTGCTTTGGAGGTTGCAGCACCTGGCCTGAAGAAATCAGACTTTAATATTGAACTAGACAATGGTTTATTAACTATCAGTAGTGAGAAGAAAGTGGAAGATACGCAGGAAGAGGGACAGTACACTCGTCGTGAGTACAGCTTCCAGTCCTTTAAACGGACCTTTACACTTCCCGATAGTGTGGATGCAGCTTCCGTCTCAGCAGCATATGAAGATGGAATCCTGAATGTAGTGTTACCCAAGAAAGAAGAGGCCAAGACACAGCCTCCTAAGACTATTGAAATTAAGTAAGTTGTTTTAAGAGTAACTGGAATTCAAAGGCAGTCCTAGCGGACTGCCTTTTTTTATTGGGTTACTATGTTGGTTTTATCCAATCTCCTGACTTTCCACTTTCAAAGATGGCATCGATCACTTTCATATTGTCCACTGCATCCTGCAAGGTAGTAGGTACTTGTGTATCATTCATGATAGCCCTAACCATAGCATCACATTGTGCGTGATATTGATCCACCACATCAAACACTATTTCATGTTGTATACCCGGGGTTTTCAACCATATTTTCGTCTCCTGGTCCGGCGGTGCATTGACCGGGATATCTACCTCAATGGTCCCATTGGTCCCCACTATAAGGCATCGCTGATACGGCATCATCTGCGTAGAACATGTAAAGGTTGAGTGTAGGCCATTACCAAAATCAAGAATACCCGAGGCCATGCGATCAGTATTGAAGTCTGGATCAAAATCCAGGAGCCCTACTACTCGTTCAGGCTCGTCATCAAACAGAAACCGTGCAAAGGATATACAGTAGCATCCAATATCCATTAAACCACCCCCACCTATTTCTGCCATATTGCGCACATTATGGGGATCCCTGTTGTGATAGGAAAAAAAGGATTGTACTGATTTAAGATCTCCGATCGAACCATCACTCACCAAGGACTTGACTTTTTTCCATTGAGGATGATGCCGATACATAAAGGCTTCCATAATCTTCAGGTGGGGATATTTCCTGCTGGCATCCAGCAATCTTTGCCCTTCCTCCGTGTTCAGACCTATTGGCTTCTCACAAAGCACGTGCTTACCTGCCTCCAGAGCATTTATACTCCATTCGACATGAAGATGATTAGGTAGTGGATTATATACAACATCAATATTGGGATCAGACAGTAGTGCTTCATAGGAGTCATGCGACACTGGAATCCCCATTTTTCGTGCGGCGGATTCGGCCCTATCGGCATTTCTGGAGCTGATAGCATACACTTCCGAAATAGTACTTTTCTGCATCCCTGGTATTACTCTACCCAAGCCAATATTAGCGGTACTGATGACACCCCATCTTAATTTTCGATCCATTTATTCGCTTTTTATCACAATAATGATAAGAATAAAAATTGCATTCTACTATACTCACTAGATTGTATCCCCTGTTTTGTCCATTTTGTGCCGTCCTATATAATCTGGCACTATTTCAGCACGATTTTTGATACAGAAACTAACGTTGTCAATGTCCTTGATGATCTTTGGATAGGAATTGACTTGTACTATTGTATACTCCCTTAATATGATTCGAACACTATCTGATCCTGTAACTTTTCGATTTATCGGTCTTCACACTATTCCGGATGAATTCTGGGACGAATATCGTGCGCTGTGGGAGCTAAGCCTCTATCAATCTCCATTCCAGGCTCCTGAGTACTTGCGCTACTTATCGAAAAAAACATCGAGGCCTGTTTTTGTTTTCCAATTTTTTAGAGGTGATGCCTTACTAGGTGCTACTGTGTTTAAAATCACAAATAATACCTTATTCTTTCTTAGCCAGGTAAAATCAGATCATAATTACTTTATACTTCACCAGAAAACCACAACCAGTGACTGGGAAAGGTTTTTTGAGGGCCTCTTAGATACTATTTATCAAAACAAATTCTGCTGCGAGTTCAATAATCTTGCAGGATGGGCAATCTACCAAAAGTCATTTGAAGATAGCTATCGAGCGAGTCCTCTTTTTACCAGATCTGTAGACTCTGCAGTCTGTCTCATGTTAGTCAAGTCTACTCCTTCAGAATTAGGAAAGACGCTTAACAAGTCCAGATCCAACCGATATAACCGAAATCGGCTCATCAGGGAACATGGCGTCACCTTTCATGCGGACACAGGTCGAGATGATTTATCAGCTTGGGTAAAGGCATTTTGTGCATGTCATATCGAAAGATGGTCTGATACTGCGACGCCCTCGGCATATCTCGACCCCAAAAAGATCGAGGCACTAGAGGCATTTCTTCTTACATGGGAGGCAGATAATCTCCTGGTTCGGTTTTCAATTCGCAAAGAGCAGGAGAACATTGCATTTTGTATCGGCTTACTACAACAGGATTCTCTAATACATCATTCTACTACCTACAGCCAAGCCTTTAGTAAATATAGTGTTGGGTCTGTCCTCATGTTGTTTATAGGTGAGTGGATGCAGTCGAATAATTTGAATACATTAGATTTTGGATATGGAAATGAAGCATATAAATATCGATATACAAACGAAAAAGGTATCCTCAAGACACTTTTTGCCGCGCCGAAATCCTCTATTCTTTTCCGCGGGAAGGCCAATATTATAGCATTTTTCAGGGAACGACCGTTCTTAATAGATAAATATCGTCAACATCTTCGTCCTCTTATCAAACAATTCCAGAGGACCATTGGGTTGACTAAATCAGTCCACGGCTAGGAATCAAAAGATCGACATCCTACAGTTCACTGTCGTTCTATTCTGTACAATAAAGAAGATTAACTCCATCACCTACTGCAACGTATTTGAACCCGCTGGTACAACAAAGGATTTTTCCACATGGTAACTATTGTTGCGAGTCTTCACTGTTTCCACAAAAATATATTCACTTCGCAACTGTTCCTCCGTCACTGTGAGCAAGATAAATCCATGGTCTCGCATATTTGAGTACTTCAGATGTGGATTTAATGCGGGGTCCATCACTCTATTTTCACGACTAATAGCTGTATCAACGGGGTTATTTTCATCGGTATTAGCTGAATTAATACTGGTTGTACCAAATTCGATTGCGAAAGCTCCCTCATTCTGATATTCATCCTTAGGATCAAGTGTTACCTCAAAGGCCCAGGAAGAATGTGTATCACCCGTCAAAAAGATGACATTTTCTATTTCATTGTCCTTAATGAAATCAGCCACCTTCTTTTGTTCAACAGGATATCCATCCCAAGCATCCAGATTTCTGGAAAAAGAGGGTCGGCCCCAATCCAGGGAAGAGAAAATCACTTGATTTCCTATTAGTTTCCATTTAGCAGTGGAATTGTTTAGATGATCAGAAAACCACTGCAACTGTGTAGGCCCAATCATGGCTTGCGTAGGATCCATATATCGTGGGTCTGTCAGGCTATCAGCCTGTTGTGATCTTGCTTCCAACCGTTCATCCAGCATAATCACATCAGCCAAACTACCAAAAGGAAAGTATCGATAATGATGATCCATCTCGCGGATAGGCATCCACTCATAGTATACCTGACGAGCTATTGATTTTCTGGTCTCGTAGCTACCTTCATTTTCCTGATGGTTTTGAGCTCCGGTCTTGTAAGAATTATTGCTAATCTCATGATCATCCCATATCGCAATGAAAGGATGGTTTTGATGTGCGGCCTGAAGGTCCTCATCAAGACGATACAGGGCATATCGATCTCTATAGTCCTGCAATGACACGATTTCATGTGGAGGAATATTTAGTCTGCCGATAGAGGTATCGCCGTACCTACCAATGCCATATTCATAAATGTAATCTCCCAGATGCAGCACCGCGGCCAAATCTTCCTGGTCTGCTATCGCTCGGTATGCATTAAAATACCCCCATTCATAATTACTACAACTGGCCACTGCAAACTTCAATGACTCACCATTATCAGGAGCGGTACGAGTCCTCCCTGTAGGAGACACATCATCTGACACTTTAAATCTATAATAATACTTTGATCCCGGAGATAGATCCTCCACCAGGATTTTCACCGTGTAGTCTCTCTCTGGCCCTGTGACGAATACACCTTCTTTCACCATATCCTCAAAACTATCATCGCTGGAAACAAACCATTCAACTGATATCTCTTCTTCACTTTTCTCGGGTGTCACCCGGGTCCAAATTACCACCGATGTCTGGTCCGGATCACCTGATGCCACACTATGATAGAAGGGTGCCATGGAAGATTTCTTATGCTGATCTGTGTTCTCGACAAGCACGGTTGTTGCCTTTTTTTCAGCACAGGAAAACAGTACAAAAGAAACAAAGAGAATGATCCAACTTTTCATGATTGTATGTTTAGACAACATGAAAAGTAGAAAATAAAGTCGGTTTCATCAGTGTAAGCGGACGAAAGCACTTCATTATTTACTATCACCTCACCCGCAGTTATAAAACGCTTAACAGTAGATCTTAACGTCCTTATTCAAGACTGGATCTTCCCGATCAGCTAATGTGATGGAATTTCAATCCACTTCTGCTCCCGATTGCTTTCCAATATTTTCTCGCAAAGAATTAATTCGCGGAGTCCATCTTCAAAGGTGGGATATGCAGGATCGATGCGAAGGTCTGGATTTTTTATTGCAGCATAGACTTCCTTAAACAACTGTTTCGAAGTGTCAGGAAATCCTTCATTGTGACCTCCGGGGAATGAAATAATACCTGCTGATTCGCTATCAAATAAAGCGGGATCTCTCATCAACAACTTATTGGGTTCGTTTCGATGGCCAATCCATAACTCATTAGGTGATTCAGAGTTCCAGGCCATATTCTGTTTGGAACCACTAATTTCCACCTTCAATTGATTTTTTCGACCGGCCGCCACCTGACTAACCGTTACTACCCCTTTAGACCCATTGTCGAATCGCAAGAGAACCGAAGCATAATCCTCTGTTTCGATAGGTACATCCTCATAGTCGTCAGGATTCAACTGCAGTCCCGAGTAGGTTTCAATAGGCTTTAGTGGTTTCTTTCTAGTACTATGAACGGTATTAAAATCTGCCATCACCTGCGTGACTCGGAGCCCTGAAATGTACTCAATTAAATCCAGCAGATGACTACCGATATCTGCGATGGCCCGACTGTCTCCTGATTGAGCTTTTTCCAACCGCCAATTATAGTCAGTGGCAAGAAAAAGCCAGTCTTGTAAATAGGATCCGATCACCGAGTAAATACCACCGAGTATTCCTTTTTCTCGCATTCTTTTCATCTCACGAACCACAGGATAATACCGAATATTAAAATGTACGGCATTTACCACATCTTTATCGGACGCCAGTTTTACCAACTCTCGGGCTTCCTCAATAGTCGTAGCCAGGGGTTTTTCACAGACCACGTGAAGTCCTGCATTGAGGGCCTTTTTTGCCATATCAAAATGCAACACATTGGGTGTACAAATGTGTACGCAATCAAGCCCGTCACTATGGATCATCTCATCAAAATCCTGATAGAATTTTTTGATACCCAGTTGCTCTGCTTTGGTTTGTAATGTCTCCTTTCTGTGATGAGCAATAGAAATAACATCCACATCAGGTAGTCTGCGAAGTCCTTCAATATGTGCCGGTCCTATAAATCCAATACCCGCAACACCCACTCGTAAATTTTCACCCATAGAAATTCTTTTTTAATATCCTGGAGCCTCATCATAAGAAAGGGAAGGTCCTGACTCAATGCCATATCGTTTCTTTGCTGCCTCTAACATTGCGATAGTAGCAGTGGCACCCACACGAGTCACACCAAGAGCCTTTACCGCTAACAAATCTTCGAGTGTTCGAACCCCACCAGCGGCTTTCACCTCAACCTCAGGTGCTGAGTGTTTTCGCATCAATTTTAGATCATGGTGGGTCGCACCTTTATATGTATATTTTCCATCCTCGCCTTTATTAAACCCATAACCAGTAGACGTTTTTACAAAATCAACACCAAGTGAAGAACAGATTTCGCAAAGCTTAATCTTGGTATTGTCTTCCGGAAGAAAATCGTTCTCAAAAATGACCTTTACAATACCATCATGTTTGTGAGTAATTTTTGTAACTGTTTCAATTTCCTTTGTTATGTAATCCCAGTCTCCTTCCAGGGCTTTTCCAATATTGATAACCATATCAATCTCCACGGCGCCGGCCTTGCAAGCGGCTTCTGCTTCGAGGCCCTTTATCTCAATTGTGGAGTTGCCATGGGGAAAACCAATCACGGTACCTACCAGGACACCAGAGCCCTTCAATGCTTCCACTGCCAGAGGGATGGCATAGGGTTTAATACACACAGAAGCGACATCGTAGGTTACTGCTATTTCACAACCCTTTAATAGATCCTCATCTGTCATTGTAGGATGTAGGAGGGAATGATCTATCATTTTTGCTAATTCCGTTACTTCTTTCATTTATTTCTTTCAGTTTAATATCTGATGAGTTATTATGGAACCCTAGAAATTACAGCTGGCGAATTAAAATATCCTTGTAATAAATTTCGGCATACTCGGACTGCAGTAATATTTTTCCATGACGCAAACTGGAAAACTGACCTGCATTCACTATCATGCCATTTACAATGTGAATACACTGCCCATTGTAGGACAATACTTCCACTGTATTCCATTCTCCATTTGGATGCTCATTATCGTGCTTTTTTTGAAATCTTGAATATCGGGCGGGAATATTCTGTTGTCCATCAATTACTATCGTACTGTATCCCAGCATCCAAAAATCACCCACATCGCCCTCCTGAATTTGACATTCGACAGAGGCTGGCCACACTTGATCTGGCTCATCTACAGGTACGTGATAGCAGATACCACTATCTCTCTTTAAGGTATCTCGAGGAGGCCATCGTTTTTCTCCCCACTTAAATTTCAATGTAAAATGAAAATTATCATAGCTTTTATTCGTCATAATATAACCTAGCTCCATACCGGTATCATGAATAATTCCTTCATTAACTGTGAAAACACGATCAGGATCATGGTTGCGGCCTTTACTTTCAAGGAATTTATACCAGCCTTGAAAATCCCGGCCGTTGAAAAGTGATTGGAAATGCGATTTATTATTGATCGGCTGAATATTACTAACTAAAAAAACATAATCTTGATAATCACCATTTGAGGCTTCTTCAAAACAGACTAAGTAGGTATTGGGGATGGTCTCTCCACCGGGATCGGACACTGCAAAAGTCCTTACAGCATGTGAGGCATGATCCTGATAGAACAACATATTCCAAATGTCTTCTGAGTAAGCCACATGGGAAGGACTAGTCGTGTAGAATCCAAACATCTGTTGTCCAGGATCAAAGCTTGACTCTCCATCTTGTAGGGCGGGAAATAATGATTGGTGCTCTGGATACTCCTTACTATCAGCCAGGATACCTACTTGCTTGTTAACAGGACCGTTTTCCGATTGAACATAATATCCAAAGGGTAAAATAAAGGGAGGCGAATATCTTGCCACCGGCAACATGCGAACCTCACCTGGACCAGCCTTAACAAATAGAGATGCGTCTATTTCTTCTCCCTGTAAATCGGGTCGAATATGATTTGCTAAAGTAGTCCATCCTAATTCTATTTGATATCCAAGAGCTTCTACGATCTCAGATAAACTCGCTTCATTTTCACCCTCTAATGCTCGGGTACTTAATCCCTTTAAATGAGTTGTGTAGATTGTATTTCCGTCATTATCCTTAATATCCAACCAAGCCTGTGCCAAGCCAATAAATCCATGATCGGGAGCAAACTTTATAATGACGGGTACATCATCATCCGACAATAAATTAAATTGAGAAGCACCTTCCCCTCGTAATTCTACGTTTACTCTGCTTCTCCGGTCGCCAATTATGACAGTATCAGGTTTACTTTCAGACCCCATTATTGATGAAAATATCCGTGTTGAATCTGCAACACTATTCATCTGTCCTGATGCCAATAACTGAAAACAAGAAAGCAAACATATAGCTAGATACTTCATATCGTATTTTTTTGGAAAAGTCATATACCGTCAGCGTTTCAAAAAGTGTATGGGGTCACACCGCCCCTAGAAACTGATTAATATAGTTTCGACTCGTTAAAATAGCTGTCCTGATATCCTCTTCTGATTTTTCAAATGCTTTATCTTCTACCTCAATACAGACAGGCCCTCGATATCCTATAGTAGTCAATGCAGAGAAAAAGTTTCCCCATCGTACATCACCATATCCCGGTATCTTGGGTGAGTGGTAGTCGAGTGGATATGCCATAATACCTACCTTATCTAATTTGTCTTTATATACTTTCACATCCTTTAAGTGTATGTGATGTAGCCTTTCTCGATAATCATATATCGGCTGTACCTCATCCATCTGCATCCATACGAGATGTGAGGGATCATAATTTAATCCAAAATTGGCGCTAGGAATTATCTCAAACATTTGGTCCCATATCGCTGGCGTAGTTGCCAGGTTTTTTCCTCCCGGCCATTCATCTTCGGTAAATAACATGGGACAGTTTTCAATACCGATCTTAATATCCTTACTATCCGCAAGCGACACAATTCCCGGCCAAATCTCCCTAAATCGATCAAGGTTGTAAGCTACGCTCTTTTGGGGATCACGTCCCACGAAGGTATTTACAACCGGAATATTTAATCTATCAGCTGCCAGGATCAACTTTTCGATATGATTTACGTAAACATGCGACTTCTCCTGATCGGGATCTAAGGGATTTGGATAATATCCCAACCCTGAAATATATACCTGATGTTTTTGAAGGGTTGACTCAATGAGTGCAAGACCATTCGAATCCAAAAAATCAATATCAATGTGTGTGACACCAGCATATCGTCGCTCAGCCTTTCCTTTTGGCCAACACATGATCTCCACACATTTAAATCCATGCTCTCCCGCAAAATCAATCACCTCCTCAAAGCTTTTCTGAGCAAGTATGGCACTTACAAATCCCAAATCAAGCATACTTCCGAAAAATTTGTCTGAATGTAAGAAATATGAGGAAACTAGTGGACTGTAACATTTAAATCGAGCACATCAATTGATTTCTTTTGCACCAGCTCTTCATCCCCGCACAAAATGCGGGACAAGCATCAATAGCCTTACGTCCTGCAGGACTGCGGGATGTGCGGTATTGCTTCTTCGACCTGATACAAAATAACTCCAATTCAAACTACTCATTTAAGTGTTACAGTTCATTAGCAATCGGTACCAGGCTGTTGGATGCACCTTATTTAATCAAAAAAGAGCTGTCTTTACCTTGAAGCAACGAAATTTCGCATCCAAACTTCAAATAGATTTATTTCCGGGACATATTGCAAGGTTGATAAAGCATTTTGCGCCTTATCAGCTCCTATGCGGTTCATTCTTTCCAGGATAAGAGCGTGCATATAAGCTGGTGTGAACTCTGGATGTCCCTGAATCCCTATCGTGCGATCTCCTACCGTAAACATACCGAATTCACAGTGCCCTCCTGTTGCCAGAACTTGACCTCCTGGAGGTAAAGAAGTCACCTGATCCTGACAGCTCATGAGTACTTTGAATTCTTTCACCGGAGGCTGCATCCAATCCATTTGTTGTAAAATCTCCAATGTATGGTAACCCACACACCAACCGCTACTACTCTTCTTCACATGTCCACCGAGAGCATCTGCCAGTAACTGATGTCCAAAGCATATCCCAATGAATTTTCTTTCTCTTTGATATATCGATCTAATAAGCTCTTTTAAATCTGCGATCCAAGGCAAGTCATCGTACACAGAATACCGGGATCCTGTGACCATGTACGTTTCGTAGGAGATGGAGGAAGCAGGAAGTCCTCCATTTGTCACATCAAACACATCAAATTCGAAGGTTGGAAAAGCATTTTGAAACATTTCTGGATAATTGCCTCCCAGGTGCCGAAGATGAGGAGGTACATGATCACATTGCAGCAAAGCAATCCTGGGATACGTCTCGAAATTAGCCATAGGTCTAATATCGTAGGTGATAGGATTTGGTCCGTGTGAGTTGCCCATATCCAAATTTGGACAACGTCACCCCTCTCCCCGATTTCTTTACACCGCTCCAGGCCAAGGCGGGATCTAAGTAGTCGCATCGATTCATAAAGCATGTTCCTGTTTCCAATCTTTGTCCGATCTGGATTGCCCGCACCGCATCCTGGGTCCAGATTGAGGCAGTCAGTCCATATTGAGAATCATTCATATACTTGATAGCCTCCTCATCGCCACTGACGGACATAATGCAAATTACTGGGGCAAATGTTTCATCCTGCATGATCGACATATCATGATCCACATCAATTAGAACCTGTGGTGCGAGATACGCAGAAGAAAGATCAACCATCGGAAAATCAGCGTCATCTATTAGAGCTCTGGCACCGTGCTGAATGGCTTCAGCTACCTGATGACGCACTTGATCAGCGGCACTTTTCCTCACCATAGGTCCCAGGGTCACCTCTGGATTGAATGGATTACCAAGTTTTAATTTCAGCGTCTCAGCCACAAAGCCATCCACAAATTCTTGATAAATACTTTGATCCACATAGATCCGTTCAACTGCACAACAAGATTGGCCTGAATTAAAGAAAGCGCCGTCAGCA
Source organism: Saprospiraceae bacterium (assembly GCA_050298535.1). Lineage (GTDB taxonomy): Bacteria > Bacteroidota > Bacteroidia > Chitinophagales > Saprospiraceae > JABDMH01. The sequence goes on along the minus strand of JBNKUI010000058.1, from coordinate 243,379 downwards.
GTATTTACGATAGATTTTTCAAGATCAGCATCCGATCTGATATACGCAGGATCTTTACCTCCCAACTCAAAACCAGACGAAAGAAATGTACCCGCCATGTTTTTTTCGATAGCTTCTCCTCCTTTGACAGATCCTGTAAATGAGACAAAGTCAATCCTGGGATCCCGGATGATATCTGCCACCTGATCATGGCTCGCGTGCAAAATTTGAAAAACACCCTTGGGCAACCCGGCATATTCAGCGGCTGCCAGATATCGCTCGGCAGCTAGGGGAACCTGATCTGCATGCTTTAATATCACCGTATTACCGGCGACCAATGCAGGTATCAGTGCATTCACCGATGTGAGAAAGGGGTAATTCCATGGAGAAAGTACCAATACAATACCCAGTGGTTCCTGTGTAATATATCGCTTCCCTTTTTCATCATTAGAGACCCATAAGGGGGACAAGGACGCTTCGGCGACATTCAGCATATACTCGATACGTTCTTTCAATCCACCATTGATCTCAAATGGACTATATTTGATGGGTCTTCCCATCTGCCATGTAATTTCCTCAGAGATGGCAGAGACATTTTGCAGCAAATATTCAAGCATCTTGTGACAAAGGGATATTCTTTCTTCTATCGCCGTTTCTTTCCAGGGGAATTTTGCTTTAGACGCATCGAGGAGGGCTTGCTCAATCTCTACTTCAGATGGCCTGGAACGTTCTAGATAAATGCTCCCATCCACGGGGCTAATCACTTGAAACCGGTCTTGCATAACAATATCTTACATCAAATAACTTATTCGGGAGTCACATAAGCGGAAGTGATGCCTCCATCCACCAAGAAATCCATGCCTGTGACATAGGAAGATTCATCAGAGGCAAGGAAAAGAGCAGCATCGGCAATTTCTTCAGCTTCACCGAATCGCCCCATTGGTACATGCACCAATCTCCGCTGTTGCTTTGCTTCAGTATTGAGAAAATCCATCAATAAGTCGGTACGAAGCGGACCTGGACAAAGAGCATTGACCCGGATATTTTGCCGTGCATGAATGACTGCCAGCTCGCGGGTCATCGCCAGCACAGCTCCTTTACTGGCCGTGTATGCCAGTTGTGGTGTTGCAGCTCCCAGTAAGGCCACAAAGGATGCAGTATTGATGACGGATCCACCCCCGGATTTCAGCAGCGCTGGAATACCATATTTACAGCCCCAGAAAACTCCCTTCACATTTATATTCATGGTACGATCCCATACTTCATTTTCTGTGGCAATTGCATCTGAATCATCTCCGTCCATGATCCCTGCATTATTAAATAAGATATGCAGCGCACCATACTGGGATTCTGCAAAAGATATCATAGCCTGACAATCCGCCTCATTACCTACATCTCCGATGAATGGAGAAGCTTCTCCATCCGTTGCGATTATTGCATCCACAACATCCTGCACTGCCTTTGCATTAATGTCCATGGCCACAACTTTAGCTCCTTCTTTTGCAAATTTTAAGGCGGATGCCTTTCCAATACCACTTCCTGCTCCAGTGATCAGAGCCACTTTATTACTAAGTCTCATTTACTTTAGATTTAGAGAGATGATCCTTGTTAATAATCCATTTCATTAGGATCCTTGTAAGTAAAAGTAAACCACAAAAATGTCAAACCTAAAATCGCAAAATAAATGATGGCCAACCATGGATTATAGATGGTAATAGCCACAAATGCAATGGATGCAAAAATCAATGCAATAATGGGCGAAAAAGGATAAAAGGGCACATGAAACGGTCGTTTTAGTTCGGGTTCATTCTTTCGTAGTATAAGCAGTGAAACCATAGAAATGATATAGAGTGTCAGCGCCCCGAAGCATGCAATGGTAATGATCTCTGCCGTTCTTCCGGTGAGTAGAGCCACAATCCCGATGGCCATATTTACCAAGAGGGCTTTATGTGGTGTCCTGAAACGGGGATGAATGGTCCCCAGTGAGCGTGGTGCAAATCCAACCCTGCCAAATTCATACGTAGACCGGCCTGAAGCAAGGATGATTCCATGAAAGGAGGCGATCAAACCAGATAGACCGATAAAACTTACCACCTTGTACAGGAGCGACGATTCACCTGCACTGCTGATCAGGGCCAGCGGCAGCGGTGAATCTGAAGCGATGTCAGAATCAGGAGGATATACGACACCTTCCCAACCTGAAACCCCAATGGAGGCAAAGAATGTGACGATACAAAGTATGATAAGCGTCAGGATTGCTGTCCCAAATCCTATGAGAATATTGCGTTGTGGATTTACCGTCTCCTCCGCTACATTGGCTACTCCTTCTATTGCCAGGAAAAACCAGATAGCAAATGGTAAGGCAGCAAAAGCACCCTCCCAGCCATTCGGTAGTGGATTCTTTGATAAGTTGGAAAGTTCAAATGAAGGTAATGTAGCTCCGGCAAATAAAATTAAACCTATAATAGCAAGAATCGTGACGAAGAGCTCAAATGAAGCTGCCGCTTCAATACCATAAATATTAATAGCAGTAAAAATCAGATAGGCTACAATTGCTATGGCCAAGATGGGAACCGATGGTATAAAAATATGTAGGTAAGCGCCAATAGCAAACGCAATCGCTGGAGGTGCAAAAATAAATTCTACGTTTTGAGCCATACCGCCAATAAATCCCCACTTCTTTCCCAAAGCGCGCACTGCATAGTCAAACGCACCTCCTGCTTTAGGGATAGAACATGCTAACTCCGTGTAGCTGAACGTGAAGGTGAGATACATCACTATGATGAAAATAGTAGCGACACCCAGCCCCAGCGTGCCCCCCTTTTCCAGACCAAGATTCCATCCAAAGTACATGCCGGATATCACATAGCCGACTCCCAGACCCCAAAGCATAATGGGACTTAATGTTTTTTTCAGCTCAGTACTATTGGAGGTAGATACTTGATCAGTCATAACGGAATGGAAGGTACCAAAAAGGCACCTACTAAAAGATGGTATGATCTCAAATTGTAGCTATCCCTCATTTTGCTTGGAGTTTTAACTTCGCTGCAAGATATCCTCTAATGAAGGTAACACAGTAGTAAGCAACTATCGATGAAAGAAAATGGTGGGTGCGTCAAGATGTTGAAGAGATACTAATACGGACATTTGAGCAGACAAGGGCTACTAAATAGAAACCACTATTTACAATTGGTGATCACATCAAAACAATCCTAATTTCACTACATTAATAATCAGCAGAGCCCCTCCTTCATCTTCAAGGATCCGAATACCACTGCTTTACCATGACCCAGGAAAAATCGTAAGCGTTGATTGTTACAAGAAATAGGCGTAGCTTTGCAGCTGAAGAAATGCAGAGACAACGAACGAAAACATATCGCTGGATAGCCTATAGCCTGGTTGTGTTGATAAGCACGACCTCTCTGGGATATGCTGTCGATCTCCATTTTTGTAGTGGTGCCCTGAAGAACTTTAGCTTTTTTGGAAAAGCAGAGACCTGTCATCAAAAGATGCAGTATTGTCCCCATCATGGCTCCATGATGGTCATGGATGCGGATCAGGGTTGCTGTGATAATGAAATAGTAATCATCGATAATTTAGATGTTGATTACTTAAGTGCCAGTTCGTTCGTGTATGACGTGGCGATGACTTATACACTGCCATCCTTTTCTCAGTATGAGTCTCCACTAAGAGGTGCTACCCATGCCGATGTGATTACTGAGTACTTACACTTCAAGCCACCTTTGCCAGCCAAATCACGTGCGGTTTTGTTCCAATCCTTTCTTTTATAGCCATTAGTCACTCCCTCCTGTACGGAGTTATTCACCCTTTCCTGACCTGGAATGGGCATTGAGTTATTCATCAAATTTTTTTCCTAAGAGTTGGAAACAACCCAATAATAATTACGATTCAAATGATGCATCATTTGATCCGGTTCTTTCTGGAAAACAGAGTCATTACCTGGCTCGTATTGGTACTGGTAATAGGCTGCGGCCTGATGACATCCCCTTTTAACTGGGAATTGTCTGGTTTTCCACGTGATCCAGTGGCTGTGGATGCCATTCCTGATATTGGTGAGAATCAGCAGATTGTATTTAGCGAATGGCCTGGAAGATCACCTCAGGACATAGAAGATCAAATCACATACCCGCTCACTTCCATCCTGTTGGGTATTCCCGGAGTAAAGAGTGTTAGGAGTAACTCTATGTTTGGGCTATCCAGCATCTATCTAATTTTTGATGGTGATATCGACTTTTACTGGAGTAGAAGCCGGATCTTGGAAAAACTCAATGCACTCCCTCCCAATATATTACCTACGGATGTCAAACCCTCTTTGGGACCAGATGCGACAGGATTAGGACAAATATATTGGTACACGCTAGAAGGCAGGGATTCGGAAGGAAATCCTACGGGTGGATGGAATCCAGAAGAATTACGTTCTATTCAGGACTTCTATGTCAAATATGCTCTTTCGGCAAGTCCGGGTGTGGCAGAGGTGTCATCCATTGGGGGTTTTGTGAAGGAGTACCGGGTGGATATCGATCCGGAGGGCATGAAATCCAAGGGTATCTCATTGCAACAAATCATCAATGCTATTCGAGAAAGTAATCTTGATGTAGGTGCTCAAACCCTCGAAATAAATAGCGCTGAATATTTTGTGAGGGGACTGGGCTATATAAAATCAGTACAAGACATTGAAGAAAGTGTCGTGGCACTGAAGGGAAACCAACCCATTCGAATACGAGATGTGGCAAAAGTGTATGTCGGACCCTCGACCCGCAGAGGTTTACTGGACAAATCTGGAGCCGAGGCAGTAGGTGGTGTAGTGGTCGCACGCTATGGATCAAACCCCATGGAAGTGATCAATTCCTTAAAAGCAAAGATAGATGAGATCTCACCGGGGTTGCCCACTAAATCACTGGCGGACGGTACACAATCACAGGTGACCCTAGTGCCTTTCTACGATCGTACACAGTTAATCAAAGAAACCATTGGCACACTTGAAGAAGCACTCACATTAGAAATCCTAATCACCATCATTGTGGTTCTGCTGATGTTGTTCAATCTACAAGCCTCGATTCTAGTGGCGATCACGCTGCCGGTAGCTGTACTCATCTGCTTTATTGCCATGCGCTACCTGGGGGTAGATGCCAATATTGTGGCCCTCTCGGGTATTGCAATAGCTATCGGCACTATGGTCGATATGAGTATTGTCATTACGGAAAGTATTTTCGAACGTATTGAGCGAAAGCAGGCTAAAGAAAAACTTTTCTCCAGTGTTTTGAAGGGAACCACTGCAGTGGCCCCTGCCGTTATTACCGCTATTGCTACCACCATTATTAGCTTTTTACCGGTATTTGCTATGGAAGGTGCTGAGGGGAAATTATTTAAACCCCTAGCCTATACAAAGACCTTTGCCCTAATTGCTGCCATTTTGGTTTCTCTTGTTTTTATCCCTCCACTCTCACATGCCATCTTAAGTGTGCGAAATCGGCCCAAGGTATGGAGAAGGATCCTCAATATAGGATTCATTACTTTGGCTATCCTCGCATATTTCTTTACGGGCTTATCTCCTATTCTAATTATTCCAGTTATTTCAGGATTGGGATTAGTACAAGAATTTGTGGGTAACCGGTATCCAAGCCTTAAAAGGGCATCTTCTGTACTGCTAAGTATACTTTATGCGTTGGGGGTAGTTATTTTCCTCACAAATATTTGGATGCCACTTGGTGTAGACAAATCTTATTTCCAGAATATATTTTTTATCGTTCTGTTTATTACTATCCTCTTGGGTACCTTTTGGCTTGTGATTCACTATTACACCTCCATTCTCAGGTTCCTGCTGCAATTTAAAGTCCTTTTTTTAGCCTGTATTGTTGGCCTTATCTACTTTGGATTTACAATTTGGCAAAATACGGGGGAAGAATTTATGCCTTCACTTGATGAGGGATCCTTCTTATTAATGCCTACTTCGATGCCTCATAGTGGTATTGAAGAAAATAAAAAGAACCTGCGATTGCTGGATATGGCGGTCACAGCGATTCCCGAGGTGGAGACCGTAGTGGGTAAGGCTGGTCGTGCAGAAAGTGCATTAGATCCTGCACCATTATCCATGTATGAAAACATTATTCTTTATAAATCAGAATACCGAACGAACGAGGATGGCCAGCGCATTCGGTACAAGTATGAGAACAATGAATATATACGTGATGAAAAAGGCAATCTGATTATTGATGACAATGGTCGATATTTCAGGCAATGGCGCGATCATATCAAATCTCCAGATGACATATGGAATGAAATTGTACAAGTTACTTCCCTACCTGGAGTAACTTCCGCTCCCAAATTGCAGCCCATCGAAACCCGACTTGTCATGCTGCAAACTGGTATGCGAGCTCCCATGGGAATAAAAGTGAAGGGCCCAGACCTCAAGACAATTGAAAGAACCGGGTTAGACATCGAAAAACACCTCCTCGAAGTTGAAGGTGTGAAGAAGTCGGCAGTGTTTGCTGAAAGAATTGTCGGCAAACCTTACCTAGTAATCGATATCAATAGAGCCAAAATCGCTCGGTACGGTCTGAGCATCATGAGTGTCCAGAGACAAATCCAGGCAATCATAGGAGGGATGGCCCTAACTACTACAGTAGAAGGTCGTGAAAGATATCAGGTCAGAGTCCGGTATCCCATGGATTATAGAGGAGATCTTGAAGCTATCAAATCAATATATATTGAAACACCCAACAGTGGAGCCATCACCCTGGACGAGTTTGTCGAAATACGATATGAGCAAGGGCCTCAATCTATAAAGAGTGAAGATGGTTTTCTCGTGGGATATGTTCTCTTTGATAAGGAAGATAATTATGCCGAGGTAGAAGTAGTGGAAAACGCAAATAATTATCTACAGGAAAAAATCCGTGCTGGAGAACTACAAATTCCATCATCAGTAAATTATCACTTCTCCGGAAACTATCTTCAGCAAGTAAGGGCTTCAAAGCGACTCGCACTGGTCGTCCCGATCGCACTTGTGCTAATATTTATCATTCTGTATTTGCAATTTCGATCGGTGCCTATTGCTCTGATGGTATTTTCAGGAGTATTTGTGGCATTTGCCGGAGGATTCATCATGTTGGGTTTATATAATACCTCCTGGTTTCTCGATCTTAATTTTATGGGTGTCAATTTCAGGGATCTCTTCCAAATTCAATCAATAAATCTCTCCGTAGCTGTTTGGGTTGGTTTTCTAGCTCTATTTGGCATTGCTACTGATGATGGAGTGTTAGTTGCTACTTTCCTTAAAGAAAGTTTCAAGAAATCCGATCCCAAAACGATTACTGAAATCAGAGAAGCTGTCATCGAGGGCGGACTTCGTAGAATCAGGCCTGCAATGATGACGACTGCAACGACTCTATTAGCATTATTGCCAATTTTGACCAGCACTGGTAGGGGAGCAGATATTATGATTCCTATGGCAATACCTTCATTTGGGGGCATGGTGTTTCAAATTGTAACCATGTTTACGGTCCCTATTTTATTTAGTATTTGGAAAGAATTTAAGCTAAAAATGAGACAGTCATGAAATATTATTTTCTGCTCATACTAATTATTCCCACTGTACTCTTTGGACAATCTATCGATAGTCTGATAGATCTTGCGGTACAAAACAATCATGGATTAAAATCATTATCTCTCGAATATGAGGCTGCTCAACAAAAGGCCCATCAAGTGGGAGGTATTCCCGATGCGCGCGTCACTTTGGGGTGGGGTGTATCCCCTGTACAAACAAGACTGGGACCACAGGTAGCAAGAGTCGGTGTACAGCAGGCAATCCCCCAAAGAGGTCTCTTGCATAAGAAAAGGTCAATTGCACAATCAAGAGCGGAAATCAAATCCTCCTTAGAATCTATGCAAATTCTTGACATTGAATATGCCATCCGAACAGCATATGCCCAATTAATTCAAGTGAAAGAAGAGCAAAGTATTCTTAATAGAAAAATGGCGGTACTTGAGGGGTTAGAAGAACTTGCAAAGTCTAAACTTCGATCGGGCAAAGGTTCTTTGAGTGATAATCTCTTAATAGAAAGAAGTCGTATCGACATTCAAAACCAAAAAGAGCTATTGGAAAAAGAAAGAGAATCATATTTGATAAATATCAACAGATGGACTGGCAGGCCGCTACTCACAGAGGTCGATCTGGTGGACTCTACATTAAGCTCGAATATTTCCACTACAGCTCTTTCTCCAGATGCACATCCCAGACTTCAATGGCTAGATCAACAAATTAGAGTCTCAGAAGAGGAGGCAGAACTCACTTCAATCGAGCAAAAACCATCCATAATGTTGGGTCTGGATTATGCACTGGTCACCTCCAGGACTGATGTAGAAATTCCAGGTAATGGACGGGACATTCTCATGCCCATGGGTAGTATAAATATTCCTATTAATAAATCTGTTTATCAAGCAAGAAGGCAAGAAGAACGGATCACCCAACAATCCATTTCAGAACGTATTCAGGATACTAAGTCAAGTTTTGAAGCAGTTATTTCATCGGCTATTTCTGACATTGAATATGTAGAAATTGGTATGGAAAAAATTCGCAGCCTTCAGAAAATTACAATGGAAACAATTAAGCTCATGAAAACAGAATATGCATCAGAGGGAACAGGTCTCGAAGAAATATTACGACTTGAGATTGACTTGCTTGAATATGAGATTCAATTAAGTAAGATGAACCTACGAAAAGCAATTGGATACGCGACCCTACAGATATTTAATTAAATATCTCAATTTGAATATCATGAAAAATTCGAAAATAGTCATTTATATACTCATTTCCGTAGTTGTAGGAATTGGGATTGGATGGTTGATAAATCCGCAGAATACACTGAGCAAGTCGGATGATCATCATATCCACGTCGGTAAAGATGAGCATGCAGAAGCAGAAATATGGACCTGCTCTATGCATCCCCAGATCAGACAGAACGAGCCGGGTGTGTGTCCAATTTGTGAGATGGATCTTATTCCACTGGCTAACACGGACAATTCAAACGATCCGACCACTCTAAAAATGAGTGCTGCTGCCCTAAAGTTGGCGCAGATCGAAACCACCATTATTGGTTCTGCTGATTATCCGGAACAAGCCCGAATAAAAGTTGACGGTACAGTGGAGCTAGATCAAAGCTCACTAAAATCTCAGTCTGCGCATATTCCCGGGAGGCTAGAGACTATGCTGATAAATTATGAAGGTATGTATGTACAAAAAGGACAGAAAATCGGAAGTATCTACTCAACTGCATTACTTGCCGCATCCCAAGAATTGATAACAGCAATTCAATTTGAAGACCAGGTTGCTGGTCTCCAGGAGGCAAGCATTCAAAAATTGAAAAATTGGAAAATAACAGATGATCAAATTGCTTCCATAGTGGAAACCGGGGAGCCGGTAGCTACCATCGATCTTTACTCAGACCATTCCGGTTTTGTCACAAAAAAAATAAAGAACCAGGGAGATTATGTAGGTGCAGGACAAGCCATTTATCAGGTAGGTAGCACAGGCCGACTTTGGTTAAATTTTTCTGTTTTTGAGTCGGATCTTGGTCATGTCTCTCTGGGTCAAACCATCAATTTTCAGACCCCTTCGTATCCCGGACGATCCTTTGATGCGAGAATCAGTTTCATTGATCCATTACTTGATCCAACATCTCGCACCGCCACAATTCGTGCAGAAATTAGTAATTCAGGCAACCTACTTAAACCGGGAATGCTCCTTAAAGGCTGGGTTAATATTTCCAAGACTTCCTCAGAAACCCTGCAAGTACCCCGCACTTCTGTCCTATGGACGGGAAGAAAATCTGTCGTATATGTGAAATTACCGGATACGGAAGTCCCCACCTTTCAATATCGAAACATCACTATTGACGATCAAAATATGGGAGATAATATCACCGTCCTGGACGGATTAAAAAGCGGTGAGGAAATCGTGACTCATGGTGCATTTGCAGTGGATGCAGCCGCACAACTCAATAACAAGTCCAGTATGATTAATGGAATGATATCCGCTGATGGAACCCGAAATGACCTCCCCGATTACCGGGAGGTTACCTCATCAGAATTCTTAAGTCAAATAATGACGATCGTACACGCTTATCTTGATATAAAAAAGAGCCTCGTGAATAGTGATGTCGATCTAACATCCTCGGCAGCAAAAAACATGCAACAAAATATTGACAATATAAACATGGGCCTTTTGGAAAGCAGTCCACACCAATTTTGGATGGAAAAAGCTTCAGCATTGAAATCGCATGTAGATATTTTGGCTCAATCGACCGATATAGAGTTGCAAAGAAAACAATTTGAATTTATATCAGATCAAATGATAGAAGTGGTAAAAGTTTTTGGAGTGGAATCTGAAAATCTCTATGTCCAGTACTGTCCTATGGCGTTTGAAAACAAAGGTGCTGACTGGATAAGCGATGTACCGGAAATCAGGAACCCCTACTTTGGGGATGCCATGCTGACATGTGGTATTGTCACAGATTCAATAATAGCTATTAATTAATATTTTTAACGATTAACAATTTGAGATTCATGAAACTATTAAAAATTCATTGGGTATTTATTTTGTTCATGGCTCTGGGCGTGACCATCGCTTCCTGTGGTGGACAAGAAAACGCTTCAGAAAGTAGTGCAGAACAAATGGAAAAACAAGGCAAAGAGTATACCTCCGCCTATGTATGTCCTATGCACTGCGAAGGCAGCGGTAGTGACGAACCTGGTAAGTGTCCGGTATGCAACATGGATTATGTAGCTAACGAAGACCTTGATCAAGGAGAACATGATCATGATGGACATGACCATGATGGGCATGACCATGATGGGCATGACCATAGTCATTAACCCAATTTAACTCATTAATACATGTGGGGTACTGTGATCATCAGAACCCCACATTAGTATTATATTTTATTTTAATTAGCTTTTGGACGTTTGACAGAGCTCTTGCAATTGAGGTTATATCCAATATAATTAACATGTTTTCCTGAAAGATCCCATAATTAATACCGACAATTTTTTTTACAAAATACCGTAACGCTTTACTTCACACCTATTAATGTCTCAGTGATTCTTTCGCCTGATGGCAAGGTAACTTGTAAAATGTACGTACCCGCAGGAATCGTTGTTGTAGAAATTTGATGCTCCACAACTCCTGCATGTTGTACTTGTATTTGCTCTTCATCGACGACCAAACGTCCCAGAGCATCCATTAAAGCGATTCGAACCTCCCCACCTTCTCTAGTCTCAAAAGACAGATTCAGGATATCCTCAAAAGGTATGGGATAAATTCCGAGTGTTTGATTTCTTACAGATAACTCTGCACAATTGGCATTGCCGCAAGGCCCAAGGTAATCACCATGATTTATGTGGATGTTAAGAAATGCGGGCCTTATAGCCTCGGTAGTTCCCCTCCCATATTGAAAATGACAAATTAGGATTCTAGTTCTAAATTTCCACTCAGGTATAATATCAGCTATCGCCGGTGGATAGGCACAATCCGGTAAGTTATCTCCATTATTGTCTACCGTATCATCTCCACCTGGACATACATCACATGCATCGCCAACTCCATCGCAATCTGCATCTGACTGATTTGGATTGTAAGATTCACAATTGTCAAATAGGTCACAAACTCCATCTCCATCAGTATCGGTTCCACCTGTATTAGCAATGGTTACATCGACCGTGTCCATATCAGAACCTCCTGCGTCAGTCACCAATAAGATGATTTCATGCATTCCTTCGCCCAGTATGACTGTTGCTGTCTCTGTATTTGCGATCTCCATCCCGTTGAGTAGCCAGGAGAAGGTAGTGGGTGGATTGTCAGAGATACTTCCTGATCCATCTAACGTCACTTCGTTGCCATTTATATCAATACAATCGAACGTTTGGTCGGGTCCGGCATCCGCGGTGGGATCACACATGCCATCACCATCAGTATCCACTATATCCTGCACCGTGACCATCACCTCATCCATGGAAGTGCCTCCCACATCAGATACGGTCAGGGTGATTATGTGTACTCCGGTGGGAAGGATAAGGGATGGAGTCTCCAGGGTAGAAAACTCCATTCCATTCCTGGACCAGGAGTAGGATAAGGGTGGATTTTCGCTTGTGGATCCAGATCCATCTAACATGACCATAGCACCCGCCACTGGATGACATCCAATCACCTGGTCCATGCCGGCATTAGCCACTGGATCACACATCATATCATTATTGGTGTCGACTATGTTTGCCACCTCGACATTCATCGTATCGGTATCATCTACACCCTGATCATCATAGACTCTTAGTACAATTTCATGCATACCGGTCGCCAGTGTTACAGTAGGTGTAGCACCTGTAGCGATGACCATACCAGCTTCGCTCCATTCGTAAGACAGCGCTGCCACATGCGTCGAAGCTGTGCCAACCAGCATGACCATAGCTCCCGCTACCGGATGGCAACCAATCATTTGATCGGGTCCGGCATCTGCGACAGGGTCGGGGCGCTGGTTTACTGTCACCGAAAAATCGGCGGTGGCCGGATCACCCATAATACCTCCGTCAGCAGTGACTGCACTGGTAGTGTTTGTATAGTCACCCGCCAAGGCACCTACTGGTACATCGACATTCACGGTGAATGAACAAGCACCCTGATCTGACAATGTTTCTCCTGTAAAAGAAATCGTGGATCCCAATGTGGGCATCACACTACAAGTATTACTTACTATAGACGTGGCTGACATTCCTGCAATAATGGAAACCAGGTCATCAGTAAATGAGATATTTGTGGCAGGCATACCGCCCAGGTAACTCAGATCAAATGTGAGCTGGAAGCTTCCTCCTGCTACCACTGAGCCTGAAGAAAATGATTTTTCCAACAGTAACTCACTTTCCTGGACAGTAAGTACATCCGTGGCCGGACCACCAATTAAGGCACTACCATCATACGTACCTGATAAACTTGAGGTAATGTTTTGATAATCACCCGGGCTTGCACCTGCAGGCACCTGGAGGGTGACACTAAAAGTACAACTGCTTCCTCCTGTCAGATTTCCACCTGTTAATATCAAAGTGGTAGTTCCTGATATCTGTGAGCCAACGCCACAGACGTCATTCATAGGCAGACCTATTGCTGCAAGTCCAGAGAGAGCAGCAGCAAGGTTATCGGTAAAAGACAATCCTGTCGCATCAGAAACACCTTGATTGTCAATGGTAAACTCCAATGTGACCTGATCACCAGGCTCTGCAGGATCATCCGTAAATGTCTTGGAAAATGAAATCGGCGAGATTAATAGATCATCACTGGCTGCCGTGTTCGTAGTAGAAATCCCTCCCACCGTGGCCGATATCACCGATGTATTATTAACATACGTACCAGCCGATGCTGCAGCAGGTATATTGACCTCTATGGTAAACTGACAACTTTCTCCGGCTGACAAGGTGGCTCCTGAGAAGGTAAGTAAATTGCCACCTGAAATCATTGGATTCCCTCCAGAACAGGTATTGGAAGTCACCATGCCATAAGTTGCCCCGGTCAAGAATGTACTGAGATCATCCGTAAATGATATGTCAGATGCTTGGGTTGGGGCATTTTCACTTAAGTACAGATCAAAGGTGAGATCCACGGCTGATCCTGCTAAAGTTTGTTCCACCGAAAAGGATTTGATTAGGTCAGGAGCAGTAACAACAGTTAGATCATCGGATGCGGGTGCGCCCGTGACCATCACTCCACCACTAGTCCCCGTGATGGCAGTAGTTGTGTTGGTATAGGTTCCCATTGGCGCATCGCTGGGAATCAAGAAATCTACGGAAAACGTACAACTCCCTCCAGGAGGCAAGGTACCTCCTGAAAAATTAATAAAGGTTGTTCCCGAACTGACAAACTGACTGACTAAACCAGTTCCACAGACACCGATTTGCGGACCGCTTGTTATGACCGCTGGTGTTTGATCCAGGGCATCCATAAATGCAATATCAGTTAAACTGCCTGCAGCATCCGGATTGGAAATGGTAAAATCCATTGTAATCATATCTCCGGGTACCACCGTGGAGCTCGAAAATGTCTTTGTCAATACCGGAGCATTCTGAATGAAAAGATCATCCACTGCGGGAGGATTCGAGATTGGGCTTCCCCCAAGATCATAGGTAATGTTACTTGTGGTGTTGGGATATTGCCCGGGTGTTGCACCAGCTGGCACTTGTAGGGTTACTGTAAAAGTGCATGTTTCACCGGATGGAATAGATCCACCCGTCAAGCTAAGTGTTGAAGTACCTGCTAAAGTTCCACCACAAGCTGACGTGGGTAGTCCGATTGCGACTAGACCCGATACCACCGCATCAAGATCATCCGTAAAGGAAACGCTTGTTGCCGCAAAATCACGATCTACATTTGTAATTTCAAATTGCAGACCTACAGTCCCTCCCGGAGGTATTGGATCATTCAAAAACGTCTTGCTGAAGTTAGTATTAGTTACCTCTAACTCTGCTACACTAAATCCTCCCACACCCTGGCTACTTTGTAACTCGGACGTCACAAGATCGTATGATCCGGGCACAGAGCTCGTGATATCAATTGAAAAGGAACATGTCGATCCAGTTGTCAAGAATCCACCAAAGAGATTTATTGAATTCGCCCCCACAGTCAGAGATCCACCACAATCACTGGTTTGGAAATCGGGTGTCGCAAATTCAACGAAGGAAGGTAAGGTCACACCTGTCGAAATATTAAAAGTATTACCTCCGACAAGGCTGTTATCAATCAAAACGGTTAGAGTTGATCTTCCACCTTCAACAATTGAGCCCGGAGATACTGACAGAGATACAGCCGGTCTGCTATCATCAACCGTCAAATCATCTGATGATAGTCCACTATTACCCGCACTGGAAGTCAAATCTCCCGACACATTCGTATGCGTTCCCACCATGCTACTTGTCACGGCTACACGCACGGTACATGAGGAGAATGCACCCACGCCTCCATCTAATAAGGTAATGGTGCCTCCTCCATCCGGAGCCGTCAAGACCGCAGCGCTGCAATCTGTAGTGGCCAGTGCCGGATCATTAATGGTGACTCCGGCAGGTAGTATGTTTGTAAAAGCCAGATCTGTCACCGGCATAGCTCCGCCATTGGTAATAGTGTAGATCAAGAAGGATGAACTACCAGGTCCAATAGTGGAAGGTGAAAAAACCTGAGAAAAGGTAGGCTGAGCCATCACCCCGGCATAGCTGAAAAGGCCTCCTAGAAGGAAGAACAAAGATCGCATAGATTTCAGGTGGAACGCAGGTAGAAGTGACGTCATAATATTGGTTTTTCCGGCCTTAAAGGTACCTTAATAATAAGAATATATAGGGGCTTTATGAAATATAATCATGCCTTTCCAGGGTGTAAGGAGAATACTTTCTTGATTGACTTTAATCCAATGAACTGCCCCCCTCAATGATAGACATGGCTCGCTCTGCAATAGCCAGCGATCGCATTTTTGACTTCTTCTTGGAGTAATGGGCCTGCATCTTGATAAGGATCGCCTTTAGCATCTTTACGGTTTGCACTACATAGGGTCCTTTATTGAGCATCACACACTCTGCTCTGGCACTTGATGCCGCATCGGTGACCTCTGCCTTAGTGGCATTCCCCTTCTTTGCCATCGTTTCGAATACCTGGGTGGCCCAAATAACCGGGATATGCGCGGCCTCACAAATCCACATGATTTGATCCTGGATCTCAGCTATACGCTCAAATCCTATCTCCACAGCAAGATCTCCCCGGGCAATCATCACGCCTACCTTTGGCCTTTTCATTGCTTCTATAAGCATTAGCGGCAAGTTTTCTACAGCATCCTTATTCTCGATCTTTAGAATTACTCCCATCTCCTGGCCATCATACTTATCTAGCTCATCATATAAGTCTCTGACATCTTGAGGTGTTTTTACAAAGGAATAACCAATCATATCCGCATGCTGTACCGCAAATTTTATCAACTCCTTATCAAGTGCCGTTAGCGAGTGAATCTTCAAGGTAGTGTCAGGAAGATTTACACCTTTCTCTGACTTTAATTTTACGCGTTCTTTGGGGGTACGCTTGATGATCACATGTGTTTCGTCCTCTTCCACCCGTATCACCTGGCTTGCAATTTTACCATCATCAAAGAGAATTCGATCACCCACTTTTACATGATTGAGGACAGTAGGAAGTGTGATTGCAATTTTTGCCGGACTTAAAAGCTCATTTTTATCTCCCCTGGCTACGGGTTCTGCCTGCACATCTTTCTTACTCAGTACGAGATGATCACCCACATTCAATCGGATAAACTCCTTTTGCTTCATATTTCCATTTGCATCCTCTTCCTCGATAATGATCGATCCGGTTCTGATTTTAGGTCCGGGTAGATCCATATATATCTTACAGGGTATTTTTAGTGATTTACTGGCCGCTTTGACTTTTTGCACCATCGATTCCCAAATAGGTTCCGCATCATGGCTCAGATTAATACGAGCCACTTCCATCCCTGATTTCATCAAATTATAAACTAAATCAGGATCATTGGCTGCTTCTGTGGGAAGGGTTACCATGATTTCAGTGTTACTCCCTCTCTTGATTCGATTAAACAGTGTATTGGCATTTTTCTTCAACAACTTCTTGGACCTTCTATAGCCAATGGATTCTATCTTGTGCTCGTCCTGTGCCTTTTTACCGGAAAGTAGGCGGACCAACTGAAGTGCTGAAAATGTATTGTGATAGACGTAGGCCTCAGAACTACGCAGCGACGAAATACCCAGCTCGGAAAGTGAATCATGAATCTTGCGCAGGTCAAATCTTCTGAGTGTGAGATATCGCAATAAATTCTTCGCACCTAGACGGTTGGATTCATGCACCTTCGCACTGATATCATCCGCTTTGGGTTCGAGCCCAATCAGAGCGTCTACCAGTTTCTGCAGTGACTTCTCAAGGTTATTTAGTTTCATAGTATCATGGGATTCTGATTTTACAAGTATCAACATAAAAGATCATGAAAAAGATGACAAGCGATAGCACCTTCGATGACTTCCGCACCCTCACCCACAAGTCTCACAAGTCTATCACCAAAATCAAGGATATAATGAAACAATAGGACGAGCAGGCAGTTAACCTAAGGTATGATCAATAAAACTGTTAGCATGCTGGTATATATCCTGAGTACTATTGCCGTATTGGCTTCTATTTTTCTACTGGCAGGCTGGATTCTATCCGAACCTGGTCATCAAGGTGAAGCGAATACCCATTTTGATGGTGAGAAGTTTTACAATCCAAATGGTAAAAGTGCCAAGGGGTTTGCAGATGTCTTTAGATATCTCACTTCCGGGAAAAAAGGTCCCTGGGAAAGAAATTATGAAAATGGACAATTCGAAGGAAATCTCGCGGAGGCAGTCACGGAAGAGGTAAAAGTAATTTTCGTCAATCACAGCACTTTCCTTATTCAGATGGATGGTGTCAATATATTGACTGACCCCATTTGGAGTAATCGCTGCAGTCCTTTTAGTTTTATGGGGCCCGAAAGAATGCGTCCTCCTGGTTTATCTTTTGAAGATCTTCCCAAAATCGATATGGTGCTCATCAGTCATAATCACTATGATCATCTTGATATTCCCACTTTGGAAAAATTAATGGCTCGTGATGAGCCCACCTTTTTGCTACCGCTAGGAATCCAGAAAATGAATATTTTCAAAAATCAATCGGTTCAAGTCTTCGATTGGCATGATCAATCAGAAGTCCACAATATTAAAGTGACCGCCACTCCTGCTGTACATTTTTCGAGCAGGGGTATGTTTGATCGTGATAAGACCCTTTGGTGTGGATATATCCTCGAGGGATCTAAAAAATTGTACTTCGTAGGGGATACTGCCTATGATGCAGTCATGTTTAAAGAGGTAAGAGAAAAAAATCCTGATATTGACCTGGCATTTATTCCCATAGGCGCTTACAAGCCCAACTGGTTCATGAGTTCTGTGCATGTCGATCCCAAAGAAGCGGTAGATATTTTTCATGACATAGAAGCACCACAAAGTATAGCCATGCACTTTGGTACATTTGCCCTGGCGGATGAGGGGCAAGGCGAAGCAGAAAAAGATTTAAAAAGGGCGCTTACACAGAAAGGTATTTCCGATGGTCGGTTTATGATTCCAGAGGAGGGTGTACTGTATAGATTTTAAAGTAAGAATGTGGTGTATAATACATGCAGTTCTGCCATTTTGAAAAAATTGCTTTCTCTACTCTTCCTTGGGTTAAGTTTCTCTGATTGAGGTTGGTGGTTCTGTTTTCAGTCTTTGTGCTCTTGGCTCTGGCAGGGCGCCGATGAATAGGGCGTTACTTGTTATTTTTTAAAATTGCCTTCTGCATTTTTCTCTGGGTTCATTTTTCTGATTGAGGTTGGTGGTTTTGTTTTCCAGTTTCTTTGTCCAGGCTCTGGCGGGGCGCCGAATGAATTCGGGCGTTACGGGGATCACCAAAGATCTCGTATATCACTTGCCAGCACGTATCGATCCTCCTTCATTTTTGATTTCCATTTATCCACAATGATTGGATTTATTTGAAGGCGTGCATCCACATTTTCAAATACGGGATTTCCTTTCCACATGGGATGTGATTTCCAATTGCAATTAATATAGCTAAATGCCTTTACGACGTCTTCATTTTCTTGTATCATGTCGAAGAAAGCTCTGAACCAAATATCCCAGGCTTGCTGTGCTTGCCGACTATCACCCAGCATCGTTGGTTTACTGATATTGTCAATTTTCACATTTTCAGTGGGCAAGGTGGGCGATGCCTCTGCGATAAAGACGGGTTTATTGTGATTTCGCGCAAATTCTATCATATTGGTTTCGTCCCAACGATTAAAAAAAGAAAAAGCGCACCAATCCACGTACTCATCTCCCGGATACCAACTTTCTAGCAGTTCCATAGGTTCGCCCCAACCATGTGATTGCCATACAAAAGCCACATTAGTTACGAACATATTCTCCAGAAAATCCCGCACATATCTGAAAGCTTTCACGTAAGACTCTCTTTCATACCCATTCCATTCACCTGCAAACTCATAGCCGATGCGTAAAAAAACAGGGCGAGACCCTAACGAATTCAGCCATTCTCCAAAAA
Source organism: Saprospiraceae bacterium (assembly GCA_050298535.1). Classification (GTDB taxonomy): domain Bacteria; phylum Bacteroidota; class Bacteroidia; order Chitinophagales; family Saprospiraceae; genus JABDMH01. The sequence goes on along the minus strand of JBNKUI010000058.1, from coordinate 224,235 downwards.
CTAACAGTAAAGAATCATGCACTCCTGCCGCTAATTCTTCCTCATGATTTACCATCCAAAAACCAATAGCCAGAGCCATGCCTTCAAAATCATCATCCTCCAGCTGCAACGAAATATTGCTAGCTCCATCGCCCCAATCTGCCACTTGAAATATTCCATCCAAACCTTGCATCACATGTCCAAAGGAAGTATCCCCTGGGTTTATTCCTGAGTACATTGTCCAACCTGCCGGTTTTTCAAAATAATCCATGTATCCGTCGTTAAATGGGGCGGATACCCCTCCTATAGCTTCTAATTCCTGCCCAACGAATACCAGACATTGACCATCAGGAGGTTCAAACTTTGCCAGGGATTGAGGATCAGTATTACTTTCCTCCGCATGTTGACATGCCATGACGCTGATCAATAAAAATGACAAGTATTTAAATTTGGACAAATATCAATTCTTGAGTTATCGAAAAAACCAACTTCCATTGAATATACCAAATGATCATAGATCGATGGTAGCATCCCCTACGAAGGATTTACTGCAATCTCTGTGTCACAATCTGTCGTGCATGATGTTCCAAGTGGCTTACATAGTCCTCAAGCCAGAAACTGAGGCTATTGACTTCACCCTGAAATTCAATTGTAAATGCCAATGTTTTTTCGGTCTGAAGTGAGATCAGAAACATCATATGCTGATTGAGACTTGCAAAAAGTCTTAAAAGGTTGGAAAGGTCAGCTTTCTGATATTGATTTGCTTTCACGAGAGCATCTTGTTGGTAGCCGGGTCGTTGAAACGGTTTGTCCATAAATTGTACTTCGGCTACCCGCACTATATTATGCATAGCGGAATCGATGAGATGTCCAAGAATTTCCTGCTTGCTCCATTTTTCAGGGGATGGTTTGTAAATGACTTCCTCCTCTGCAGCTTCTAAAAAATAATCGACTACCTCCCGGAAGGTGTTGGCAATACGTTGTTCATGTGGGCCCATAGACCTGCCTCCATTTATGAAATTCCAATATATGTACTTTTTAAGGGAATTGGTGAGAGCTTTGATGGGGAACCGAATGAATGCGACAGTCCGGTTTTCAAAAGTGATTTCTCTAATTTCTTCTTTGGTTTAGCTCTCTCTTATAGTGGTTAACTTTTTTTTTCAAGTCTTGGCGCTGGTGGAGGTGCGAATGCATTCTGCGTTACGGGTTTCAAAATTGATTTCTTTCTTCCCTGGCTTGGCTCTCTCGATGGAATTAGTGGCTTGACTTTTTAGGTCTTTGCCTCGGGCTCTGGCGGGGCGCCGAATGAATTCGGCATTACTGTTTTTGAAAATGTCTTCCATTTTTCATACAGGGTTGGCATTCTTGATGAGGTTGATGGTTCAGTTTATCCAGCCAGTGATTCGGGCCCTGACGATGGGCCGAATGAATTCGGCGTTACTATTTTCAAAAAATACTTTCTGGTTTTTTTCCACTGGGTTTGTTTCAGGATAAGTTGGTGGTTCAGTTTTTCTTGCCTTTGGGTCGAGTTCTGGCGGGCTCCGTGAATTCGGCGTTACTGTTTTTGAAAAAATACGTCTCCCTTTTGTCTCTCAGGTCTAGCTCTCAGCATGATCTAGATGGCTTCTTTTTTCAGGCCTTTGGCTCGGGGCTCTAGCGGCGCCGAATGAATTCGGCGTTACGGGTTTCAAAAATTTCTTTTCTTTTTTTCTTTGGTTTAACTCTCTGTATGAGGTGGTGGTTCTGTTGTCAAGTCCTTGGCTTGGGCTCTGGCGGAGCGCCGAATGAATTCGGCGTTACGGGTTTCAAATAATACTTTCTCTTTTTTTCTTTGGTTTAGCTCTCTGGTTGAGGTGGTGGTTCTGTTGTCAAGTCCTTGGCTTGGGCTCTGGCGGGGCGCCGAATGAATTCGGCGTTACGGGTTTCAAAAATTTTTTTTCTTTTTTTCTTTGGTTTAGCTCTCTGGATGGGGTGGTGGTTCTGTTGTCAAGTCCTTGGCTTGGGCTCTGGCGGAGCGCCGAATGAATTCGGCGTTACGGGTTTCAAAAATTTCTTTTCTTTTTTTCTTTGGTTTAACTCTCTGGATGAGGTGGTGGTTCTGTTGTCAAGTCCTTGGCTTGGGCTCTGGCGGGTCGCCGAATGAATCGGAGTTACACTTTTCAAAAAATACTCTCTGGATTTTCTTCACTGGGTTTGATGTTAGGATGAGGTTAATAGTTCAGTTTTTCAGGCCTTTGATTCGGGCCCTGACGGTGCGCCGAATGAATTCGGCGTTACTGTTTTCAATTGGAAGGCACGTCTTGAGTAGGAGATTTCAAAAAGCAATATCTTGGACCTTCTAAAGTCCCGTAGTCACATGCGCATCGCAATTATTGCCCATTCAATGGATCGGCAAAAGGCAGGTATCTTCCAGTACACGCATCATCTCGTAAGAGCGATGATTCGTAACCGGGGTGAGCATGAGATCTTTGTATTCAAGGACTGGTATGACCCTACCTTAGAAGGCTGTACTCAGATTATTATTGAGCCTTCCGCGCTGGGTATTATCAAGGATGCTTTCCGGGTATTTGCTATTATCCCCTACTACATTCGAAAACATCAAATAGACCTTACGCTGGAACCCGCTCATTTTGGTCCCTTCAATTTGCCCAAATCGGTCCTGCGAGTGACGATGATACATGATATGACGGTTTTCCTCATGCCACATTATCATGATCACTTGAGTCAGCTGATGCAACGGCAATTTCTACCCGGCGTACTGCATAGATCGAATCTCATACTCACAAATTCTAATAATACTGCCCGTGATGTGATTGCATATTTTCCTAAAACAAAAGCCAAAGTTGAAACGATCTATCTGGGTCGTGACCCGGAATACTTTCCGGATACATCTCGAAACCTCATCGAGGAACTTGGAGTGGATGGCCCCTTTTTTCACTACCTGGGCACGATTGAGCCACGCAAAGATCTACCCACGTTGCTTAGCGCCTACGAGAACGTACGCAAGTCGATACATCATTTGAAGCCAAAACTTATTATCGCAGGGGCAGATGGATGGAAAACGGAAACTTTCTATCGTGACCTGGATCAGCATCCATATCGCAAAGACATCATTGTACCTGGATATATCACAAAGCCTCTGGCTCGTCAGCTGCATACAAACTCCATCGCCATGATATACCCAAGCATATATGAGGGTTTTGGATTTCCTGTCCTGGAAGCACTAAGCTGTGGAGGGAAGGTGATCACCACTTCAAATTCCAGTCTGCCAGAGGTCGGTGGAGATCTGGCCATCTATTTCGAAACTGGAAATGACCGTGCGCTATCAAATGCGATGAAAAAAATCCTGAACGAACCTCTGGATAAAAACTACTCTGTGCGTGCACAATCCTGGGCCCAGAAATTTACATGGGACAGATACACGGATCATCTCTATGAAAAATTCACCAAGCTTTAACCGAAGAGATACGGTTACACTTTACAAATAATTATAATATTCTTCAAGTTGCCGACACACCTCCTGAAAGGCTATTGCATAGCTTTGTCAAAATCAACTTTGCAAATAAGATGCGAAGAATATTATATGCTACTCAGGCAACGGGAAACGGGCACCTGGCAAGAGCCCTGGAAATGATACCCAAATTGTCTATGTACGGCCATATTGATGTATTGGTAAGTGGTACTCAAGCCCAATTAAAACTTCCCTTTGAGGTCGCTTTTAAGAAACGAGGTATCAGTTTAATCTATCATGATAATGGGGGAATAAATTTGTGGAAAACTGTACGTAAAAGTCAGCTCCATAAATATATTAGAGATGTACTCAGCATTGATCTGCGTCAATATGACTTAATATTTAACGACTTCGAACCCATAACAGCCTGGGCTGCCCGGCATCGAGATATTCCGCTTATTGGCATAAGCCATCAGGCTTCTTTCTTATCCGCATCTACGCCGAGACCCTCGAAAAAAAATCGAATGGGTGAATGGGTGTTAAGACATTTCGCACCTTGTGACCGCGCCATTGGTTTTCATTTCGAAAAGTACGATGATTTTATTGAGACACCGATAATTCGACAAGCTATCCGCAATATCATTCCGGAGGCAGGTAATCATTATACAGTCTACCTTCCCTCATTCGAGCCTAAAAGGCTCATCAAATGCCTTTCTTTTAATAAGAACATAGAGTGGCACATATTTGCAAGGAATCTGGACACTCCCATACAGTGTGATAACTTTAAGATAATGCCCATTGATCAGGAACACTGGTTAGAATCCTTTGGAACCTGTCAGGGAGCTCTACTGGGCTCGGGATTTGAAGGCCCCTCGGAGGCTTTGTTTTTAGGCAAGAAATTACTGACCATCCCCATTCAGGGACATTATGAGCAACAGGCTAACGCGGCTGCCTTGAAAAAAATAGGAGTCCGTGTTGTGAATAAAATTACTACCGCATTTAGACAGGAAGTGCAAGATTGGATCGCATTCGATCAACCCATCAAAAAATACTACCCAGATAATGCAGCAGAAATATTATCTCGTCGAGTGTTCTCAGACATGACTAGCTATCAGGCGCTACGATATAGTTTTTTATATTAAAAACGCTGTCCGGTTTCCGGTGCCTTTTAATAAATAGGTACGGCTCCGTGTATTTTGGTGCCAGGTGCCGGGTGCCAGGTACCGGGGATTTTTATTAGATATACACGTCTCTGTTTTTTAAACGGTGTCCGGTGTCCGGATTTTTTTTTCAAAAAGGTCCCGGAAATTTTTTAACAAATACAACTTCTTCCAACTCCCAACTTCCAACATCCAGCACCCAACTCACTACTTAAGAATAGAAGTACCCCGATCTGAAGGTAGCAATTCTTCCATATTTAATAAGTCCATACAGGTACCTGCCACTTGTCTTTGCCAGAGTTGCATGGACTCTTTTACCTCTCCCTTCGCCTTCGTGTCTGGTCCCATCACGACCATCCAGATGGCATCGGAACCGGCATAGGTCTTTCCGTGACTTTTCCACCCACCATCTTCGTAAGAACCCCGACCGTGATCCGTGGTAATGACTAATGAAGTCTTGTCTTTATACTTCGGATGATGTTGAATATAATCCCATAATTCACCAATAAATTTATCAGTTTGATGGGCAGAATTTAAATAATGATCATAGCGACCATCATGGGCAAAATCATCGGTCTCTCCATACGAAATATACATTACACGAGGCGCTTGTTTATCCAAATATTCAAGCGCGTAATTATGGGTGAAAGCATCCAGCCTCACTGATGACCAGGGGCTGGGTATTTGGTCCTGCAAATCATTTAAAAAGGATTCTTTAAGGGATAAATCACCTTCTGCCTTTTCGAATCCGGCGTTCACCGGTATCCTACTTCTCTCCTCATTGATTATATACGGGAAGACATCCCAGGAGCCAAAGGCCGCCACTTTACTATGAAAGTCAGGATGCATATTTAAGTACTCCAGGAATGTTGTATCCGGGTTTTGAATTTTTTCATTGGAATGTATGGCATCGGCGTTTGTCTTTCCTCCCAATATTTCACCATAACCAGGATAAGAAAACCAAAATATATTACTGCAGTTCACTTTGTTTTCATAGGCTCGATTTCCATAGATTGCACCATTTTCTGATAGAGTGCTCCAAAAGAAAGGCAACAGTTTTTGCCTTCGAACTAATGGATCATCATCCCAATAATCAGCTAACAAAGTAGAAGTATCTTTGACGTAAGTGAGATCGGAAATTAATTCCGCATCAGCACCTGAAAACAATTCCTGCCACCGTAATCCATCGAAAGTAATAAGAAAAAGATTTTCAGTTTTCTGAGCTTGAATAAGTGTTTGAAAAGTCAGAAATAAAATAATGCAAGAATTTACCCTAATCATTTGATAGTGATTTGAATGCCTCATCCAATGTTTCACAGATAAAATCCACATGATCACTGGTGATGGTTAATGCAGGTCTCAGGGATATCGTATTGCCATCAATAATTTTAAAACTCAGTCCAGCCTGCTGGCAATAGTACATGATCCGTTCTGCCTCTGCGGTTGCCTTTCCCTTCTGGCCCGATCCGTCACAAGGTCTATTCCCACCAGGAGTCCACGTCCAACAATATTACCAATAATACTGTGTTCTTCCTTCATTTCCATCAATTTATCCATCAGGTAGCTGCCCTGCTGATGTTCACTAAACCCTCCTCCCAATGATTGGCCGATCACAATAATATCTGGTTCATGATAATACTCTGTGGCAAAGAGCTTGCACAAATGCACTTTGACGGCAATCTGTCAGGTGAAGTATATGACATAGAAGGCCGTATGATCAAGCGATTTGATAACGCCAGTCCGCTGGATGGGCATGAGTTTCGCGCCCGGAATCTATGTGATAAGAACTCTGGAAAAGGTTGTAAGCATCTAACTAATCTCTGCTTTCTTTTTTGGTGAAATGATTCGCTTAAATAAGGAGAATAAGCCGATCACAGCCACCAGTAATATTTTCCAGGCTTTTGCCAGAAATATACCAGCCTTCGCAAGAAATCCTGCCTTCATAAGCACTTTGCCTGCTATCAACCCTCCAATACCTACAGCGGCTATTTTGTCCAAATCCGGATTAAAGTCACTATACTTATAGCCATCCTCAAAGGAGACACTGGCTAGGATCTGGTCGATGTCGGATTGCACTTCGTCAAGCACATACATGCCCCCTATTACATTCATTTCGAGAAACCCTTTTCTCCCAAGAATCCGAATATTATAATTCAAAGTATTATCAGCTGTGTTGTCAAAATTTAATTCCTTGGCCCAATGCAGCTTTTTTGAAACCGGATCATAATATGGTGTACTTGCCCAGCCGATCAACTCCATGGATCCGTATCCATTTTCCTGACGCCAGATATTAGCCTCTGCCGTCGAGGCCTTCAAATCAGCTAGCAATTCATCATAGTCAATATCTTCTGCATCCGCATCGCTTACATAGCCTTCTTCACTGTAGGTAATATTGATGGCGTAAGCGCTATCCATCAGCGGCGTCATTTCATCAGGGATAATCATTCCCAATGGCATATTGGTCACATCCGATGGTGGATTCCCCCACAGTTCGGTCAAAACCAACTCAGCATCATCACCTCCGATAAATTTGTATCCTGAAGGCACTTGAAGTCTAGCAAGATCACCTCGTAGTTGGATTTCTCCATATTGGTAATCAAGCGTAGCCTCCAGACTATCCAGGTACGCATACGTATCAAGTATTTCCTGTAGCTCAGCACTGTCCAGTGCAGCATCTTCAAAGATTGAATCGACTTGTCCTGATAAAGAAAGGGCACTGCAGAATAGCAATGCTAAAGCAAATAAATGTTTCATGTTAGATGGTTTTAAATAGCCATGAAACAAGAATCATTCCTGATTAGACGATCGATATCTGAGTGGAAGAGAAATTAAAAAAGGCCCCGGATCACAAACAAACTGCTTAAGTAAAGTTAATATGCCTAGATAAAGATGACCGCACCCAAAGATTTTTCGAAGTACATCCGGGGCCTTTGATCAACAGGCACAGGTGCGGCTTTTACCAAGATCTGAGAGTTCAATCAATTTTTCAACATGGAATTTTGATAAGCTTTTTCACGAGTTGAATTTTTCCAAAACTTTTTTTGGCGTGACTTTGTCATCTTTCAGGATGTATACTCTCGTACGGTATCCCTGATTGAACATTTCAAATCTAAATAAAAGCCTTCATTCAGTAAGGGTCGGAAATCGATCATATTGTGATTTCCAATTTCAGTAAAAACCTGCTGCATTGCATTATATTAAATATAATATATATAAATAAATCATTGATTTTCTGTTGAATAATTCGAAAATTATAAATTCAGTAATGTTTCCCTACATTGAATTTCAACGGTGAAATACCATCTCGACGAGAGTTGAAAATGATCTTCGTCATGACCTATGATGATAGATCTCAGGCAGTATTTGTGACAGCTATCACAAATTAAATTTTGAAACGCACATACCTTGCAACTATAAAAATTGTGAAATGATGAATTGCAAAAATAGATGTCCATAAGTCTTCGATTTGCAAGATCGACAACCTAAAAACAACAACATTATCCATTTTTTAATTTTCAAACAATAAGACAAATGAAAGTTGAACAAATATATACCGGGTGTCTGGCTCATGGTGCATACTATATTGAGAGTAACGGTGAAGCCGCTATCATTGATCCACTCCGCGAAGTGGAGCCTTACATTGAATTGGCTGAATCAAGGAATGCTCAGATAAAATATGTCTTCGAGACACACTTCCATGCTGATTTTGTGTCAGGTCATGTTGACCTTTCTAAAAAAACTGGAGCTCCTATTGTCTTTGGACCTACAACCATGGAAACTGGTTTTGACATGATAGTGGCTGAGGATGGTCAGGAGTTTAAGTTAGGTAATTCAAAGGTACGTCTGCTGCATACTCCGGGTCACACTATGGAAAGTAGCTGCTATTTGTTGATCGATGAGGATGGTAAGGAAAAAGCGCTATTTACCGGTGACACATTATTCATTGGTGATGTGGGTCGTCCTGACCTTGCTCAGAAAGTGATTGCTGAACTGACTCAGGAAAAACTGGCAAGTCATTTATATGACTCACTGAGAAACAAGATCATGCCCTTGGACAATGATATTATTGTCTATCCCGGTCATGGAGCTGGTTCTGCATGTGGTAAAATGATGAGCGACGAAACAACAGATACTTTGGGTCATCAAAAGGCTACGAACTATGCTTTAAATCCGGAACTCACCAGAAAGGAGTTTATTGAAGCGGTTTTAACCGGCTTAACGCCTCCTCCAGGATACTTCCCCCAAAATGTTTTGATGAATATCACAGGATATCCAAGTATTGATGATGTCGTAGCTCAAGGTACAACGCCTTTGGATGTACGACAATTTGAGACGCTGGCAGAACAAGATGATGTATTGATTCTTGATACACGTGATGCTGCGGATTTTGCTGAAGGTTTTATCGCCGGGTCTTATAATATTGGTATAGATGGCAGCTTTGCTAACTGGGTAGGAACCACGTTGAAAGATGTAAAGCAAAAACTAGTCATTGTTGCTGATGAAGAACGAGTAGAGGAGGTGGCCACCCGATTGGCGCGCATCGGTTTTGATAATACACTCGGATTCTTGGAAGGAGGTGTACAAGCCTGGAAAGAGGCCGGTAAGCCACTGGATTATGTAAAATCTATCACCGCTGAAGCACTGGCTGCCCTGCCAACCGATGAAGTGAATCTAATGGATGTGCGTAGAAAGAGTGAATTTGAAAGTGAGCATGTCATCGACTCTATAAATGTGCCACTGGATTACCTGGAAGATAACATGGCAAAAGTAGATCCGGACAAGGAATACTATGTGACCTGCGGGAGTGGTTATCGTTCGATGGTCTTTATTTCTATCCTAAAGAGCAAAGGCTACCACAACTTGATCGATGTGAAAGGTGGTTTTGCCGCCATCAAGGAGTCCGCCAAATTTGCCTTAAGTGAATTTAAAGAACCTACCACTCTACTCTAAGGTAGATAGAGGCAAGGGGACTTGCCATTTTCTGGTCCCCTGTCATTGATTTGAACTTACTTTATCAAACTGTTTTCATAGCGGGGCTACTTTCAAAGGGAAGTAGCCCTTTTTCATATCACATTTTCTGATTCGTCATATATTTGGACCTTGACATTGCAATCATGAGTTCAAATTTTCACATTGTCAATTTTTCCGAAGAGCATGCAGAAGCATTTTATGCTCTAAATACAATCTGGATTGAAAGACATTTTGAACTCGTACCCGAAGATCTTCAAATATTAAAAAACCCACTTTCTGAAATTATTCATCCGGGTGGCTTTATCAAGGTGGCTCTACATGCATCCGGTCAGGTAGTCGGGGTCTGTGCAATGAAAAAAATAGCGAATAAGCCTTATGACTATGAGTTATCGAAAATGGCTGTGGATGATAATTTCCAGGGACAAGGCATCGGCAAAAAATTAATACAAGCCTGTATCGACCAGGCATTAAAAATGAAGGCCAGGCAAATATATCTGGAATCGAATACTGCATTGAAGCCAGCGATTTTTCTCTACAAGAAAATGGGATTCAAAGAAATACAGGGAGATGGGTCTCCCTATGATCGTGTCGACATTTATATGAAACTGGATTTAAAAGAATTATAAGCTCATGTCAAAGGCCAAACATATCGGTATAGTAGCTGTCAGTGCCGAAGGTGCTGCACTGTGCTACCAAACCATTTGCACCGAAGGCAGTAAGCTGATGGGACCTCATCAACACCCCGAAGTGAGTCTTCACACCTTCCCCCTTTGTGACCATATAGAATTATTGGACACAAGAAATCTAGAAGGGCTAGCTAGTCTCATGGACAAATCGGCGGAAAAGCTCTTGTCAATAGGTGCCGAAATCATCATTTGTCCTGACAATACTAATCATCTCGCCTTCAATTTTCTTAAGACGGCTGATCAGGTTCCCTGGCTACATATTGCCCGGGAGGTTGCTGGTCAGGCACATGAGGCAGGATACACCCAGGTAGGATTATTAGGTACCCGATATTTGACCGAAAGTAAAGTATACCCAAAAGCCTTGCAAGAATATGGAATAAGCTGTACGACGGGCAATGAGCAGGATCGCGAAATGGTTCACAACATAATATTTGATGAGTTAGTATATGGAGTTACTACCTCCGAGTCGCTACAGAAACTCACTTCCATCATTACTGATTATAAGAATCAGGATTGTGAAGCTGTAATCCTAGGGTGCACAGAAATTCCTTTGATCGTAAATGATGAAAACTCTCCCTTACCAACTTTGGATTCAACCCGAATACTGGCCCGCTCCGCTCTTCGGGCCGCAATGGGTACGTCATCTAGCCTGCCAAGAGTTTAATAATAAAGACAAGGACAACACTTACAATAAGCCCAAAGAATACTTTACCCAAATCGGCAAATATCATCCTGGCGACTGACATGTTAACTTTCTTATCGAGATTGAGCTGCATGCCAATCTCCCTACCTGCCAACAAGCCAATAAAAACCCAAGTAGTACTCATGGGTAATTCTGCTTCAAACAAACCTAAATAGTTGTATTTGAATATGTAGAGAATGATACCATAAATGAGATCAATAAATGTTGCAGAACGAATGTCTGCAGTATTTGACTTTTGTCGCACTACCTCCTGTACGGCACCACCTCGCATATAGAAAATGTAGGCCAACAAAGCTAGTAGCACGGCCACAGAAAAGAAGAATCCTAGAATGGATAAATCATTTCCCCCACGCAAGTATATGTAGATATTTGCCAGATCCTGGGTCAACCACTGAAACCAGAGAAAGCCGGTAGTAAACCATTGTGCTACCATCCAGAACTTCTGACCCGTAGGTGTAATCTTTGAATCAAGGAACCGTTTCTCAGTCAATCGGGATATCGCCACATAAATCACCAGGGCCGAAATAAATGAGACAATATAACCCATCACGGATTTCTGAATCATGCCACCGAGTTTGGTTCCTGTGTCGAAAGTGTTGGAAAGCAAACTCGAGATATCACTGGGAATACCACTCAATGAAAAGAGTGTAAGTATCATGAAGGTTGTAGATACTGGAATTCCACTGCGAGTGATCAATAAAAGTACAATCGGAGGTAGCAGATAATACCAAGGATAGACCTCAGGCATCTGAAACTTGGCTAAACGGCCGTAGGATATGTCCTCTTGAAAGTATCCGTAAGTAAGCGCGCTAAGTAATATGATAGATGCGAAACCCCATAGCACGTACCATTTCTGTGTTTTCTCATTAGATGTAAGAAAAGTACCCAGGGTCTGAATTACATCATTTCCAACTACAGAATAGGCAGCAAGGATAAAACCAAGCCACATTACGATAAAGGTGAGATCCATGCTGATAAATACTTCTGCGTCAGGTTATTGACACAATAATACAGTAAAGTTGAAATGACACATACTTTTTATAGAGCCATGCTGTCTTTTAAGAGCCTACATATCTGACTATCAATATGTTATTTAAAAAAACACCCTATATTAAATTTTTGTAAACAAAAGTAGATACTTAGAAGATTTTGAAAGGAAGGGACAAAAAAAAAGACCGTCCTCAAAAAGAAAACGGTCGTTCTATCTTATGGTATAGTGAAGAAAACCTATTTAACACCCAAATTAATGGGTACATAAGTGTTTTCCCATGCTAGTCCAAGCGTAGCACTTTCGTTTCGTAGATTTCCAACATCCATCAAGAACGTCTCGACTGTGCATCCAAGTTCCACAGGCTCCACCATCACCTTAACGGCTGGAGTCTTTTCAAAGTAAGCATTTGATCCGCCACCTTCATGGACGTGAAAACTCACTTCCCAGCTCTCTTTACCTGGTACTGTAGTGATCGTATAAGAACCTGCTGCGAGAGACTTTCCTTCCACCATTACATCTTTGTCGAATGTAATCTTATTAGGTGCATTTGCACCTGTACGCCAGGGCTCTCCATATTTCAACAGTCCGCCAAAAATTTCACGATCCTTCATCGATGGTCGTGAATATTCAATTGTGATCTTGGTAGTTCCTGCTGTGGCTTCCAGCTTGGCTGCTGGAGAGGCAGCTGGACCATCCTGTGCATTTACAGTGGTAAAAATCAAAGCGAGGCAAGGAATCAATAAGTAAGAAAATAATTTCCTCATGACTAACGTAAAATTAAGTGGTAAAATAATCTAAATACAACATGTATAGATAAGGCTTTTTTAGCAGATCCCCGAAAAAATGGACATCCTGCCATGACCTTAACAAAGTGTTAACACAGTCTACCTTACTCTAAAACGCCATCATATTCGTTGAATCTGAACACCCACCCGGCTGACCTCCATTGGCATTTTCAAGCTGTGAATCTCCTTCTGTACATTCATCGTTCTTTGGAGTATTGTCTCACCTGTATCTACATCTATCATGACACAATGATACTGGCCTGCTGGTAATCTCAGTTTTAACTGTCCCACATTCCTACCGTATAAGTAAATGGCATATTCCCTCTCTCGGTCTGACAACGCGTGTGAGATCATTCCCGGTACATGAAATACTACATCAAAGTCAGGCCGCATCTTTATGTAGTCAAACTCAGTTATAAAACGCTTTAGCGTAGCCAGCTGCCTTCTCAGCCTGGCAGATCCTCCACCTGGTGCATCATTTTCCCCATCACCACGCTCGTGTCCCACGTAAAATGAGTAATCCAGGTTATTAAACACAGCCCCTCCCGCCAAAATAAACCTCCAGGCCTGGTCCAGATAACTGCTATCTGCCTGACCATGAAATCCTGACTCATCAAAATTAATTGGTCTATTCCAGCCATAATTTAAATACACAGACTCAGGCCAGGCATAATGAAAGTTTATAATGGAAATATTGGAATCAATCTCAGTAAGTGCCGATTTATGATTTGTGTAGTTCTGAGCTATTAGATGTTTGTTTTCTAAACCATCCTGAGCTTCTACAATGGCAGCTGCCATCGCTTTCTGCCAGGCCATAGTTCGTTCATTCGCCGCTACCGCCCACATGGTCCAGTTTTTGTCAATCTGACCGTGCCGAATCGATTTGTGGAGATACAGGTCTTGTCTGGGATTATCCACCCAGGGTTCGTTACTTATTTCATAAAATACGTTGGGAAATACATTGACTTCCTTCACTACTTTTTCGATTAACTTTTTTTGATAAGATACCAATGTTGGATTGGCGAGGGTATTTGTTTCACTCCGGGATAACACGCCCATATCATTCACTACATTATTAGGATTGAAGGCATGCCGTTCCCATATTTCATCATTATATGTGGCGCAGAAGAATGTCAACTCTACAATGATATCAAGGGCTTCGGCCTTAGCGATAAAATCCTTTAATCGATCAAAATAGGCATTATTCCATTCATCCAAATCCCATTTGAAATCTCCACTATATCCACCGGGTATATCCGTGCGTTTCCAGGGTGTTATAAAGCTGCCGGGGGAAGGTCCCAGTGTATTTGCACTTATACCATGACTATTGGCAGCCTCCACATAATTACCCATAAAAATTCGAGTATAATTCATATCCTGAGCATGTAAAGTCTCCAGGTACATATCATAATCGAAATCCAGATTCAAAACCGCCCCATAGTGCTCGGCTGAGGTAATCAAAATGATAGGGTCACCCTTATAATTTAGATAGTGCGGATTTTCCGAATCCAACCGCAGCACCTGGGCAGATATATAGGATGCCGATAAAACCAAAACAGTTGCACAAAAAACCGTACATCGAACTTTCATAGCAATTAATTTGCATTACGTGTTTATGGAGACAACACCCCGTAGATCTCTCACCATATAAGTACCAGAAGCTAAGTCAATCCCTTTCCCTACTTCCCTACTCATTGATTTCAATTAACAAACTATTCATAAATAAATCAATAACTAGCCTTTACTATCCTGGTCTGTCATGAAGCTCGAGGAGCTAACTTTCCTCAGGAACTTTCCGGTTCTTTATGCCAAGGTGTTTTTCGATCTCCTGTTCCAGGTATCTTGCTTTGGACACGCCCCGCAATCCTGATAGAATTTTTATATGTCTTTGCCCCTCTACTCCATTTAGTACAATAAAAATCGAACTTATTCCAGTAGAAGTAGCTACATACAGTTGATCGATTTCATCAACAGGAATCACTCGTGTTTTCATAAATTTTCGGGGCTTCCAGACGATACTCAGGTTACGGGAGTCTACATTGATATGAATCTTGTGTCTTTTCCGAAGCAGAAGATTTATCATAGTGATGGCCAGAAGGCTCCAGGCTATGATCATGGCCGTGGCATCAAACTTTCCTGTTAGAAAAGCAATCGTAAATATGAGTACGAATAAGGGAATAAAGACAGCCGCCATAATTTCACCCACTAAAAAGGGTTGTCTGACTGATATCTCAAGCTCATCCTGAAACTTAAAAAGTTCAATCCCTTCCGGCCGAATGACTTCATGGCGCATGGAGGGTTCGTCTGTTAAATCATCCATGATAGACTGTACCGAGAAGAGTGCATTGCAACTTGTACATTTTGCCACTTTCTCATGAATGTTGATATCCGTAGCTGGAATTTCATTTTGACATGAAGGACATCGTACCTGCCTTACTGGCACTTGGAAGAAATCATCATTCGGGAGTGAGACTTTCGTCCTTTTCTTGTACTCGTATTCGTGCTTTTCATTCATTTCCTATCATTAAAAGTAGGAAATGCAATGTAAATATGATCCAATAGGAGCAAAACAAAAAAGGGCAGTACCGCGACGAACTGCCCATTTTACCAAAACTTAAAAAGGATAACTATGATTGTATGAAACTCTATTGATTGATTCTTTAATCAAATTCTTAATTGTTACTTCACTATACTGTGTCATACGGAATAGAAAATGTCCTTCTCCTAAGCCATTTTTTGAAAAAAAAATGCCTACTTGCCTCTAACAGGCTGTATATCATTACGTTGCGATACTTATTTTTTTTTGAAATATGGGTAAAAACATATCCCTCATATCATGATACTACCTATCATACTATCTCAGAGTTATGATCTTTCCATCCTCCTGTCGGATTTCTGCTATCATTTCGACATTTTCGCCATGCCGGACAAAGTCTTTGCCCAGGTCGAGGTTTTCGAACAAAATCCCAACTTTCTTTCCCTGAGGATGCTTTATCATCATACCCTGTAAAACTCCCGCTTGCGGTAGGTCAGCAGCCGGATGGTCCGTGTCTCCCCAATCGATCAGGAAAGGAAGGACTCCATCATATTTCATTACCCAGGGATCAGTGAGTTTCCAGGCAAGTGATTTACCAGCCCTTGTCAATCTACTACCCTCGATTGCCGTTCCAAATATCGGTGGTATCAAAGCAGGATCATTAAGCTTTGACTTTACAGCCCATGTTTGTAATCTGCTCTCTTGATTTTCTGTAAGACCCAATGGCCAACCCTGAGTGGGGCGTGGCAACGATGGATCAATAGCAATAATCTCCAAATAAGTGTTTGCACCCAGACCTAGCAATGCATTGTGTGTAGCAAAGTTTGGATGATGTCCCCCCAGCGAAGGTGAGACTCCAAAGAGATACTTCATCTGCTCCATACCTTTCAGCAGATCGTCCACTGCATACACAAGGTGATCAATATTTGATAAGAGTTCACACATACCATAAAATTAGACTGGAAAGAGGAAATCACCTAATCAACGTCTACTCTTCGATGGTGCAGCTCCTTAGGTAGCAAAAAGTTAGGTAAGAAAGTAGATTTAATACCGGAAAAAACGGCATTCCACAGATAGTGAGACAATGACTTTTCCTGATCTCAGGAATAATAAATTCCTCCAACAAGTAAAGGAATATGTGTCAATCCCAAAGGAAGGGATACCTACCTGGCCGAACTAATCCAGGCTCAATCAAGTTAGATCGAGAAATGAAATAGCTGCAATGAAATTCATCATTATCGTCACTATACTTCCATGTCTAATTTTGCTGCCCGCATGCAAATCATCTTTCACATTCTCTGGGGATCCTAAGCGGACTCTGGACGAAGCTATTATTGTGAATCGTTCATATGAAGATACTTATCAATTTATCTTTAAGAAAAAAGGAGATTGGAAAATATATAAGTCCCAAAACCCAGAAGAATTATTCTTACAGAAGCCATTCTTACAATTCTCAGGTGATACCCTTGAGGTCATTGACGACGTCCCTAAAAATGAGCGATTATTCTTTGGGTTTATAGATGAAAGTGGAAAGGACACATCCATATATGTTCAGAGTGAACGATTGATTGCTCTAGAGGGACAACCAAATTTCAGAGATATTGGAGGTATACCAACAGCAGAAGGCAGGCAGGTAAAATGGGGGCAGATCTATAGATCCGGTGATCTTCATGATCTAACTGACAAAGATCTGGCATACTTGTCTAATCTCGGAATTGCTACAATCATTGACTTTCGCAACGATATTGAAGTAGAAGATGAGCCCGATCGTCTCCCCAGTGGTGTCAACTATCTCAGGAGCCCTATTGCCCAGGAGAGAGGTATAGCGGAATATAAGCGACTCAAACGCCAGTTGGTGCTGCATCAGATACGTAGAACTGAGGCCAAGGAGCGGTTTAAAATGTTTATGGAAGGATTTGTTGATGAGGCTGCAGATGACCTGAAACCTGTAATGGAAAAATTACTTGACCCTCAAGCCGTGCCTTTGGTTTATCATTGTTCAGGAGGTAAAGATCGTACAGGAGCAATGACCAGCATCATTTTATTGTCTTTGGGAGTAGATGAAGAAACGGTCAAAGATGAGTATTTAATGTCAAATTATTATCGATGGGAATTGAATCAAGCGAACATAAGGAGGGGTCGTAAGGTACTAATAGGTAAGGAAACGCTTGAATATATCTTTGTTGTACAAGAGGAATATATTAATTCTGTTTTCGACATCATCAATAATAAGTACGACGGTATTGAAAATTATCTCGATGAGAAACTGGGAATCGATCCATTGGAAAGACAGTTACTTATCGATCGCTATACATACAGTCTTGATGATTTGGAAGTCGTTGTACCGGATGAAAATACCGTATCAAAATAGTAGGGATCGCAAATGAAGAAATAGAGTCAGTGACACGGGCTATCTGGTGCACCACTTCCCATCCTTTTTATTTAACTCAATTAATCAAAGTTGGCAAATTATCAATCACTCGATTCCGGTATCGTCCGGAAAATAGGTAGGCTCTGTTTCCTTCTGTGCTTTCTTGGTATGACGCGACTGGGCCATGGAGCCGACTGGCAGCAGATAGTGGCATTTGGAAATATGTCAATCAATGCCCAAACTTTCCCAACGATTGAAAACCACCTCAATCATGTAACTGAAATATCAGATGCACCTCTTGTGATCCTATTTGTAGGAGGATTTTTAGATGGAGACAGCTGTAATATCAAATTACTCAAGGCAATTCATAAATTTAGCGACAAGATCTATCTTATACCCGGTTCAAAAGAATGGGAAACTCTGGGACCCGCCGGTGTCGCAGACCTCGATGATCTACTGAAAGAGGCTTTTGAAAATGATGTCTTTATTCCTGATAATGCTTGCGGAGAAATCGAATCTAAATCAATTGATGATGATATAGAGCTACTCGCTATTGATTCAAAATGGTATCTCCAAGATTGGGAAAATCAGATCGACCTCAATAAGAATTGTGAAATTCAAAGTAGAGATCAGTTTCTCTTTGAGCTAGCCGATGAGGTAATGTCTAACAAGGAGAAAAGTTTGATCTTAACGATGTACCATCCACCAGCTCGTTTCGACAAGAAAAGTGGTAATCAAAAATTCATTCATCATATTTTCCCATTTGCCTCTGAAAATAATTTTCTTTACCTCCCTTTACCATTACTAGGCACCTATTTCCTGCAAGCTCAATCTTTTCTGAGGTCGCACGAATATGCACCACATCCCAGATATCGTACACTTACAAGACAAATTGAAAACCTGGCTGAAGATCACCAAAGGTTGATGGTTATTTCATCCGACGGAATGCATTCCTCCGTTGTGGAACACGAAAATTGTAATTTCATCAACGTAAATTCGAATGCAGAAATAAATTCATTCAATGTTGATGCTCCTTCAAAATTTACAGATGAACCGGCTGTGCTTTATGTTACGTCGAGCAAGCAAGAATATCGCTATGAATTGAGAGCCCTAAGTCAACCTCAATTGACACTCATTTCAGGACATAAAGAACTACCCGAAATCGTAAGTGACGAAGTCTCTGAGGACTCGTTAAATTCAACATTTCCATCAACCTATACAACCACCATTTACGAACCTGAAAATTTTACACATCTTGGCGCAGACTGGTTTACTGGAAAACTTAACACAGCACTATATGCGCTTCCTATTGAGGTACCAACCTTAAATCTTAAGGCAGGCAAAGATCTAAACCCCATTAAAATCGGGGGTGGTCAGCAGACAATATCGGTACGATTAAAAAATGAGCAAGACCAGCAATTTGTCATCCGCTCTTTACAAAAAAGACCCACCAAACTTCTATCCAGGAAATTACGGATTTCCTTCATTGAAAATTTTATCGAATATTATTTTACCTCTGCTCATCCTTTCGCCTTTCTTGCAGTCCCCGTTTTAGAAGAAGCCCTTGGCCTGTATCACACTAACCCAACAGTGTACTATGTTCCCACTCAAAAGCAACTCGCCCCTTACAATGACGAGATCGGTAATCAACTGGTCCTGTTCCGAGAACGCGCAGATGACGATTGGGAATCTAGCAAATCCCTGGGCCGATCCACAAAGATTATCAGTACCAGCGACATGAAGGAAGATCTTCTCAAAAATAAGTTACAGGTCAATGCAAAATATTATCTGAAAAATAGACTAATGGATCTGACTCTGGGAGACTGGGATCGCCATTCTGACCAGTGGAGATGGGCAAGAGACCAAAATCATAAAAATCAAGAGCTTGAAGTGTACTATCCGGTGGGTAGGGATCGAGATCAGGCCATGTCAAATTTTGATGGTGCCCTCATCAAATTACTACGTTTCTATGATCCAAGTTTCAAACCTATGCGATCTTTTGATGACGAAATTACCCGTTCCGATATCCGTTGGCAGGGATTTTCTGCAAGTAGTCTCGACCACATTATACTAAGTACTTTAGATAAAGCAGAATGGGAAAAAGCATCCCATGAGATGCAGTCCAACTTATCCAAAGAAATCATAGCAGAGGCCATAGACCAAATGCCAAAAGAAATCAGTGCCGAAGATAAACTGATATGGACAAATACACTATGGACCCGGTTTGATGCATTGGATCAAACGGCCACGTATTTTTATGAAGAATTTCACAAAAATCCGGTAATCTATGCATCAAATGATACTGATAGCATCTTTATTCATTTTAACACCAAAGATACTGGACGGATTACCATCAAATCAAAAAAAGACGATGAAGACTGGATCACCAAGATGGATAGAACTTTCGTATACAAAGATGTCAACATACTGAGGATACATGCATTGGAGGGCGATGACAAACTCATTATAAATAAGACTGTTAGAAAGCCAAAAATCATACTACTGGGAGGATACGGTACTGATGAATATTTAAACCTTGACAACCATCATCCGAAGAATATCCAAATTATCGAGCAGGGAGAGGAAGATCAGAAAATAAATTTTCCCAAATTAAATATATCAACTTCGGATCAAAAAAATATAGATGAAATTCCTCGGAGAGCCCCTTTGCCAAATTATTCCAGTCTGAATCCGACATTTCAGATAAATAGAGATGATGGAGTCTTTATAGGTGTCTCTGGACGATATCATGTCAATCGATTTCAAAAAGAGATCATTCATTTCGGAAAAGTCACTTTTGCAACAGCCAGAAAATCAAGTCAGATCCAATATGGATTACAGGTATATAACGCCTTGAGGAAGTCGATTACATTTTTAGATGTCAATCTAGATGGGCCACGATATGAATCCAATTTCTATGGCATGGGGAATGAGTCGACCTATGATCAAGAACTCCCCAAATCATTCTATTTTTTAAGGAGACAGTTGCAGACGATCAAGACTGGATTAATTTGGTCGTTAGGATCCCTTGGTAGACTTTCTTCAGGAATCTATGGGGAGCGTATTACCCTCGAACAAATAGAAGATCGATATATTAATGAATTTATTGCTGACAAATGCATGCGTGGCCCCAATCATTTTGCCGGATTATATCTGAACTTAGATATCAGCAATTTCAACAGTAGTCTTAAAGTTACTGATGGCGTCAAACTTGGATTTAACATCACTGCTAAAAAAGGACTGGACAATCAAAAAAATCAAATTCTAATTAACCCTTATTATCATCTGTACAAAGGAATAGGCAGTAACAAGCGTCTAATATATTCCACCAAAATTCAGTATCATGGGATAATAGGTGATTATTTTTTCTTTCAAGGTCCCACCATTGGTGGATCAGATTATCTTAGAGGATATCGGAGAGAACGATTTAGAGGTCGATCAACATTTGCACACAATAACAACCTACATATAAAGATAATCGACCGGCTCAGTGCCAAATATTTTCCTGCAGGAATTGGGCTGACAGCTAGCTTCGATTACGGACGTGTCTGGCTAGAAGATGAAGACTCTAAGAAATGGCATTCAAACTGGGGTTTAGGCTTATGGATTAGTCCTCTCAATGCATTTATAGTATCTGGCAGTATATACAAAAGCCTAGAATCTACCGAAGTAAGAGTAAAACTGGGCTGGCAATTTTAATTATCAATTATGGAAGCATTAACTAAAATCAATATAGAACATAGCGATCATTTCAAACAAGCTTCGAAATTCGTCGAAGAGCAAATGAAGAATAGTGGGAGCAATCTGAATATTCACAATTGGGACTATATCGACTGCTCACTAGATTTGGCCGAAAAATTTATCGACAAGGAAAATCTGAGTGAAGAAGAGAGCTATGTTTTGAGATACGTCATTCTTTTCCTCTACTCCGGCTATGTAGCCGACTACAAGGATCCGTTTGATGCCAGCGGGACAAAAGCTCGCGAATATCTTAACAATATAGGCTATCCTATCCTATTCATTGATCAGGTGACCAACCACATTGAAGCTATAAGGGAGGGAGTCATCGATCCCAATAACAAGATTCAGGCTATTGCCTATGATATTCATCACAGCTACCTTGGCAGTAAAGGTTGCAACAAATTTCTGAAAAATTGGTGGATTGAATCAAATATCAATCAGAAGGATAAATTAGGCAGATATGAATGGTTAAAAGCAAAATTTAATGAATTTCGTGATTTTGAATTTATATCTAAATATGCCAATAACAAATTAGAAACCAGGAGAAAAGTCAATGTCAGTAAAATCAAAAGGAAACTTCTGGACCTCAGGGAAGATGCATCATTAACGAATAATAAGGGTGCATTAACTATGTTTAAAACTGCCTTGAGAAACCAGGTGGACCTTGTAAATGTAGCCGACAAGAAAGCTGCGATTATGATCAATATTAATGCGATCATATTGACGCTGCTCCTCCCATTGATGGCCAGTTATATTATTGACATCTCACGATACATCCTACCTACCATCACCCTTGCAATCACTTGTGGTATCACCATTATATTTGCTACACTTGCTACAAAACCCAGTAAGCAAAAAGGCGAACTCCAAGATGATACAATGAGATCCGGATCTAAAAGTCTATTCTTTTTTGGAAATTTCCACGAAATGGATCGTGCAGATTATAACAGTGCGGTGCGGAGCATGATAGCCCGTAAAAATGTGATGGAAAGTACGATCATTAATCATCTCTTCGACCTGGGAAAAATCTTAGGTCGCAAGTACAAATTGCTACGATAT
This sequence comes from Saprospiraceae bacterium, assembly GCA_050298535.1. GTDB lineage: Bacteria > Bacteroidota > Bacteroidia > Chitinophagales > Saprospiraceae > JABDMH01. The sequence goes on along the minus strand of JBNKUI010000058.1, from coordinate 201,802 downwards.
ACCTACACAGCTTTTGCAATCGGAATTGCAATTACGCTAATTACTTTTGCCATAATGATCGCGATTCCTTATGACTTTTAACATGAAATTACTACAAGATTTTTTTTTCGCATTATTGGTCCCACTTCTTTTTACCAATTGTCATCGTGACCATTCTTCCAACATCGGATATGTGTCTGAGGGCTATGAAGTACCCTATACCCTAAATCATCCAGATACGACCTTTATACTACCTCGGAGTCTCAATGAGATCTCAGGACTTGCGTATGATCCTACAGAAGATGCACTACTTGGAGTGGATGATGAAAAGGGCGCTATATTCATCATAAATAAACACACAGGTAAAATTGAGAAGGAAATTGAAATCGATAAGAAGAATGATTACGAAGGCATCGAAATCGTCGATGATCAAATCTTGATGCTTGAAAGTGATGGTGATATTCACTACTTCCCAAAATCCCATCCGGATCAATTGGATAAGATTGAAAATAAATTCACTTCAGACAATGACCTTGAAGGCATCGCACATATTCCTTCCAGTCAAACTATACTGTTTGCCTGTAAAGATGAAGGCCTGGAAGATGAGGATAAGTATACAAAATATATTTACCAGGCACCTTTGATTGATCTTGAAAAAATAACACTTTACAGTAAAATTGATCTCTCCGACAATTTTGACGAACTAAGTTCTATAGATCTAAAGAAGGGCCTATTCACTAGCATTGTCGTGAGTAAGAGATTGCAGGAGTTTGGACCTTCAGGATTGGCGGTGAGACCCTCAAGTGAGGAAATTTATGTTCTGAGCTCCCGAGGAGGCTTGTTGGTAATCCTCGACCCCGTTGATCACAAGGTGAAATCAATATTGTTCCTGAAAAAATCGATTCATATTCAACCGGAAGGTATTTGTTTCGACAATAAGGGGCTACTCTACATTTCTAATGAGGCAAGAGGAAGGAAAGCCGAAATACATGTATACTCGCCTAAAGCGCATGTCAACATATTGAATGACTCAACACAAAATCCGATGAAAGTTCTGGAGACCATTGATTCTATCATTACCGATACGACGAACGAATAGAGTGGTTGATTTATTAAGAGTGGCTGAAGAGAACCATTCATGTAGGAGCATGGGTACTTATTTTAGTAAATACTAATTCTTAGAAGACCAGCATTCGAAACACTTAATCAATTCCTCCGGTAGCTTCAAATCATCTGAACCTGCCAGCGGATGGGTCAGAAAATGCGCTTTAGCAAGATAGCTATGAAAAGTATGGGCATATTGGGTTAGCAAATTTCTGCGTTCGATCACTTTATCGGTAAAATCGACGCCCTCGAGTGCATAAATTGACTGTGGCCAGGCCTGTTGGATCTGACGAAAAACTATCGAGTCCGACAATGCATTCTGAATATCTTCCGAAGCCGTCACAAAGAAATCAATCGGAATGTTTTTAAGAAAATAAATATCTACATCCTCAATCATACCGGGTAAATAGTCGATACGCTCATTAAATGATCTAAGTTCTGGGTTGATGGCAGGTAAAGTCACAACTGATGCAATGAGCCCATCAACATAAAAAAAAGCATTATCACGATCAGCCGGAATTGGAATGGCGGTGAGAAATTTGTTATTTTTTTGAATCGCCCATCCCCATTGTTTGGCATGTCGATCCCAGTCTCCTATTAGAAAATCAAATAGCCTTGCCTTAATGAGACCCAGGGTATCAATACCGACCTGATCACCAAGTTCCAATTTCATCTCTTGTAGATCATCGGTATCGATGATCTCGATAATTGAATCCATCGATGTCCAGTTGATCGGCCCTTCTGATTCATATTCTAATAAATAAATTCGATTTCCATAGCGATCATTCAACGATCCCAGTCTTTCCTGCCTGGGCACAAAATAAGCCTTTGGGTGTGTGTGCATTATATTGGCGGCCTCAGCAAGTCTGGCAGCCACCAGTGCACCATATGGGTGCTGTGCTGATATCCCGTCATTCACTATGTTCTCCAATCCCAAACTTTGAACAATCTTTGGTATCAGTGGGTCTGGGTTTTTATTTATACTTCTCAAAGTGTAAACTACCCCACTACTATCCTGGAGATCTGCAGATTGTGTTTGCTGACCTCCACCTTCTTCCAGCACGACTAATCCTCCTGCAAAAGTATCGAGCCATAGGATAGGCATCATGACAGGTGTGCTCCACGAGCTTCGATAGTTTTCACCCTGCATCCAACTCTTGATGAGATCTGCATCATAAAAATGACTGGCAGCCACCTCGACGGAATCAAACTGGTGAAAGTCAATTTTTGATATGGAATCTACGTTTACCAGGTGGCAAATGGGATCTTTTGTCCGATTCCCGCTGACGGATAAATATACCGACACAAGGAGAATCGTCACCAAAATCAGGAAAACCAATAGAATTTTTTTCATGTATATGCGTGAGGACAGTTATCGTATTATCTCACGATACCTTACCAAAAATCAGACGATGAAGTTCGTATCGTTCTACAGGATAATCATAAAACAACAGGGAAAAGAAAGGACGCAGATGACACTCACCCTAAGCAGAAAAGTGGAAAATCCAACTCTTTAAGGAACCTAATCTCTATCAAAGAAGAGGGGCATTACGATAAACCACCCAATATGACTTGTAGCAATAATTATGAAATTGCCGGTACTTAGGTCTTCCGATAAAATTGACGCTGCAACACTTCGAGAAATTCATGGACCTTTTGCTTGTTGTCAATCTTGTAAAAATCTAGAATCCGAATGCTACCATCTTTCATCACAAACTGCACCTGAGAGGGAGATCTATGCACTTGACTCACATCATTTATTGAGACGCTTTGTACCTCGCCACCCAGCTTCCATTGTAAAAGTCCATCTTGAAGTGTGACATACGAAGATCTATTTCGTCTGAATGGTCTGAAATTTAGGGGTGGAAATAGGAGTAAAACTAACCCAGTCAGGATGATCGTCATATACAATACGAAACGCAATGCACTGATTTCGATATCAGGATCCAGCATTTCTGTTCCATATGAAATAATGGTAATCGCTATCAGTATCGAGAAAAGTATTTTTCTCAATCTGCTCGGTTTTTCAAAATCCTTCGAGGCGTCGTAATAAAATTTACTACTCGTTTGCATGTCCTGGATGGTTTCAAGATCAATCAGTAAATTACGAAAAATTGTAATCCTCACAAAATGCGATTTACACTTCGGTACAGCTTTAGCCTCCTTTTTCTCCTGATGTTATCCTACTGGACACAAGCTCAAACATCGACCCATTCCATACAAGCAGCAATCGATGAGCTGATCGATTTAATGATCAATCCAGACAGTACCGGTCTGGCAAGTATTGTCCATGATTCAGTCGTGTATGTGCATTCAAGTGGTACCGTTCGGGATAAGCAAGGTTTTGTAGATGAATTCATGAAGGGTTGGACCATGATTCGCAATATTGAAATTCGGGATCAACAGATCACGATCACTGGCAACCATGCAATCGTACGCCACCGCATGATCGCCGATCTGGACCAGCCCGGAGGACCACCACAATTTGATATCATCATTCTGATGGTATGGATGCAGGATAGTCGAGGAGACTGGAAATTATTAGCCAGGCAAGCAGCCAAAATTCCATAGTATCAGTGCGACGGCTCTAACAGACAGCTACCTGTCGCTGACAGATCACTTCCCAAACACCATCGACCTTTTGAAGTATGGCTGATTCGATCGAGCATCGTGAATCCTGATAAATGATATAAGCGAATCCATTTTCGTCTTCTACAGGGGGTGATACCTCAAGATAGCGAGAGGATCCGAATCGCTCCATAAACAATGATTGTCCACCTTCCCCTATGACACAAGAGATCTCTTCCAAGCTTAATATTGGACTTTCAAGACTGTCCTGGCAGAGAAATCCATCGGAAGGAATAGGCGTAGAAGCAATGTGTTGACTATCAATCGAAACATGGCAAGCCGGCAAATAATCAATGATTGTCTCCCCATTATAGGGTACCATTTTCTGCACAAAGTGAACGGAACCACTAAAATAGCTGGCTAGTCCTTCCAGTACATGGTAATTGATATCACTTGCCATATCACAAGATCTGAGGGTAAAATCGTCCGCTGGACAAGGGTCGGGATTCTCATCTTCGTTACAAGAGGCCGACAATAAGGAAATCAAAAGTGCAAAAAAGAGATATCTCGCTAGCATAGGATTGGGAATGTACTTACTTCGTAAGTAAACGAGCAATGCAGTAGAAAATTTCCTTCCTGCGAATGGCTTAAACATTTTCGAAAAAAATCCGTTTCGAAATGAGACTGAATAAGTAAGGATAATGAGCACAAAGGCAATAAAACATATAGGTACATTGGGGTTCCCCTGGCAGACCAGCGATCCCTTTCTCTTCTGTGTACATCATGAAGATTTTTTCCCGGAGGGCAATGAAGACATGGGGCCGGATGTCTCACTGGCTGGACGTAATCTGGGCAATGATTTTGTCGTGAAAGATGGATTCAGGATGTATCATGGTCGCAAGGTACCAGGATTCCCCGCGCATCCGCACCGGGGATTTGAAACCGTTACCATCGCCCGGCGAGGCTATGTAGATCACTCTGACTCTTTAGGCGCTGCAGGACGATTTGGAGAAGGTGATGTACAATGGATGACAGCGGGGAAAGGAGTACAACATGCTGAAATGTTTCCATTGGTCTATAGTGATCAAGAAAACCCTTTTGAGATCTTTCAAATCTGGCTGAATCTACCTTCTCATAAGAAAAGCGCCGAGCCACACTTTGCCATGCTTTGGTCAGACACTATTCCAGTCATTGAAGAAACTGATACAGAGGGAAAGAAGAGTTTTGTGACTATTGTAGCTGGTAACTATAGAAATACGACTGCCCCTGCTCCGGCACCTGACTCCTGGGCTGCTGATCCTAAAAATGAGGTTGCCATCTGGACAATTAAAATGGAAGCGGGAGCTCAACTTGATCTACCTGCGGCAGGTAAGGATATCAACAGGACGCTCTATTTTTATAAAGGTAATGTCGTTTCCATAGAGGATCGAGAAATTTCTCCCCAGAAGGCTATTGAAGTGCATGCAGATCAGCCATTGACACTGTATAATGGTGACAAGGATGGCTATTTTCTGCTGCTGCAAGGACGACCTATTAATGAGCCGGTGGTACAGCACGGTCCTTTTGTGATGAATACGCAGGAGGAAATTTATGCAACCTTCAATGAATTTCAGCAGACGCAATTTGGTGGATGGCCATGGCCTTCTCATGATCCGGTACATGCCCGGGAGAGAGGTCGATTTGCTAAATATCCGGATGGGAAAGTGGAAGTGAAAGAAAACTAACTTTCCTGGCCAGCATTCTGTATTGAGAAAATAATATTGCCGCATTTTTACAATGACCCGGTGAGTTTTTCCTACACCTTTGATGGGAACTAAAAAAGTCGGTCATGAATATTTCTAAATTTTCAAAGGTTTTTGCTGTCACAGGTTTTTTTCTACTCGCGAGTGGTTTCCATTTGTTACGGGATGAATCAAATCTCGAGGAGCAGCAGATCATGGATTTAATATCTCGTGAATCACAAGCGTTCTGGGATAAAGACTTTAAGGCATATGCTGATTGCTGGGTGCATGCGGATTATGTCCGGACCATGGGTTGGTGGCAAGATGGAGGGGTCACCGTGGTAGAGGGATGGACAGAACGTGGAAGTCGAACAGCAAGCCACATGAAGGCAAACCCAGAACCCAATCCACAAAATCCAGTCAGGAAAAACATCAATATCCGGGTAGGTGAAAATATGGCCTGGGTAACTTTTGATCAGTATGGTAGAGATACGGATGATCCCACCTTTGATATGCCGGGATTAAGTCGGGAAACCCGGATTCTTGAAAAGATTGACGAAAAGTGGAAAATTGTGTACGTAGGCTGGTTGCTTGAAGGAGAATAATGCGGAGCCTAAATTTCCCGAAAAATAGTAATGGCATTATGGCCGCCAAATCCAAAGGTATTACTCATGGCTGTGCGGACTTCATGAGATTGTGCATTGCCCACTACAATGGATTGAGGAAATGGAATTTTTGGATCAAGATGCACCGTATTAATGGTGGGAGGAATCATATTTTGCTCGATTGATTTGATGGACAGGATCGCTTCCACTGCACCTGCTGCCCCCAATAAATGGCCTGTCATTGATTTAGTAGCACTAATCCGGGCTTTAGGATTATCTCCAAAAACAGAGGATAATGCCTGTAGTTCACTCAAATCTCCCACGCCTGTGGAGGTAGCATGTGCATTAATATAATCGATATCGCCTACAGAAAGTGAAGCTTCATCCAAAGCCAATCGCATAGCCTGAGCCGCTCCGATGCCCTCCGGATGTGTAGACGTGATGTGGTACGCATCGGCGGTCATGGCAGCACCTACGACTTCGGCATAGATTCTGGCCCCACGATTGATGGCATGTTCATAAGATTCCAGAATTAATGCACCCGCACCCTCCCCCATCACAAAGCCATCGCGGTCCTGGTCAAAAGGTCGGGATGCCTGAGCAAATGCCTTATTATTAGTTGACAAAGCTTTCATGGCATTAAACCCGGCAATAGAAGCGGGCGTGATGGGCGCTTCGGATCCGCCCGTGACTATCACTTTCGCCTTACCTGATTTAATGTAGTTATAGGCATCCATGATGGCCGTATTTGAAGTGGCGCAAGCAGAAACAGTGGTATAATTTATACCCATCAATCCATATCGGATCGAAATCATACCTGAAGCCATATTCGCAATCATTCTGGGAATAAAGAATGGACTGAATCTGGGCGTGCCATCCCCTTCGACAAAATCACGCATGGTTTCTTCGAAGGTGAGCATCCCGCCCTGGCCTGTTCCCCAGATTACACCATAATCAAAAGCCGAGCCCTTATCAAATTGAATGTTGGCATCGCGCACAGCCTCATCCACCACACAGAGAGCATACTGGGCATACAGATCCGTCCGCTTGATCGTAGCACGATCCAGATACATTGCTGGATCAAAATCCTTTAGAGAGCAGGCAAATTTTGTTTTGAATCTGCTAGTATCGAAATAGGGAATCAGCGAAGCACCGGATACGCCCTGGATAGCCCGGGCCCAAAGAGTTTTCACATCATTTCCTATGGGTGTTAAGGCTCCCATACCTGTAATAACTACTCGCATATTTACTTATTAGAGTATATTGAATAAGAAAATCAGACTTGTTTCTTCAAGTTTTTAATAATGGAAAGAACTACAGGTTCTCCCGTCACTCTCCCCATGATGAGTCCGGCTAACAACGCCGAAATAATCAAATCCGCTTTCTCCCCCGGCTTTTCATTAAACGCAAAAACTCCCTCACTGAGACCTTCCCTTAACAGAGAGGTCAACCAGGAGCGAATTTCATGACTGGCTCTCTGCAAGCCTTCCTGCATATTTTTAGGTAATGTGTCATATGCTGGCCCTAAAGCACCCATAAAGCAGACTTTGTTCTGACGGTAGCTTCGACTATATATTTTGAGGAAATTAGCCAGTTGCTTTTCCTTCGTAAGTGATGACCATTGGCGAATCTCTGAAAGAAATCGATCATTCGTTCTGTCAATAATGGTCAACCCCAGATCAGACTTTGATGGAAAATGGTAATGGATAGCTGCATTCTTTATGCCCAGTGGTACTGAGATGTCCTTAAAGCTAAAGGCATGATAGCCCTTTGTACGTATTAATTCCTCTCCCAGGTCCAATATCTTATCCCGCGTATCCACGCATCAAATATACATACTTACTCATAAGTAAGTACAATTTGCCATCGATAAAATGTAAGTCACATTTAATTCGGACTATATTAGTAGACCTAAAGATTTATACTATGAGTAGGGTGCTGTCATTTGTGATTGTGGTCTGGGGTTTTTTGATCTACATAAGCTGCGGTACTGAAACTTATTATGCGAGTGATAGTAAGACCCTATCCGAAGGAAAAGTACTGTTTGAAATCCACTGTATGTCCTGTCATGGCTTGCAGTCCGAAGGCTTTGGTCCTCCCCTGGGTGGTGTGACATCGATCTGGTCGGGTGATAGTCTCCAGGTATTCATTCAGGATCCGAATGCCTATCTGCAGGCGGGTCATCCCCGCATTCAATGGCTAGCCGATCGGTATAAGCGGTCTATGCCGGCTTTTGATCACTTAGCAGGCGAAGATCTGCACCGCATACTTTCATATATACATCAAGAAAGTGAGGAAAACAATCTCAGCCCGGTACAAATAATGGGAGCTGATACTGCGTACGCAGGAAAGTCAGGTCGTCTTGCACCGCCTATACAAAAAGGTAATTTGGCAATCCAAGTGGAGGAGGTCATTCAATTACCACATCCGCAGGGATACAATGGAGACCTGGGCATTGTGACGTTGCGAGCCCATCCCTCCGGTAATGGCGTAATCTTCGTGAGTGACCAGCGTGGTATCATATATCGCATTGAAAGTGGGCATGCATCGGTATTCCTGGATGTCACTGAGCATATTGAGGACTATCAGAGTGGTCCTGGCATTGCCACCGGTCTAGGAAGTTTTGTCTTTCATCCGAACTACCTGGAGAATGGTCTTTTGTATCTCACACATGCCGAGACATACAAGGGACAGGTCGCAGATCATGCTGTATATGCGGATACCCAAAAAGCTGTTTTACAATGGATCGTCGGTGAATGGAAAATGGAGGATGTATCTGCCCCTCAATTCAGTGGTACCTACCGTGAACTTATGCGTGTCCACGCACCTACTTTCGCCCATGGGGCGCAGGACCTGGGTTTCAAGCCCAATCTAAGCCCTGAAGATCCTGACTATGGTTTACTGTACTTTGGCTATGGAGATGGCGGTGTCAACAACATTAAACAACCCGAACTCTCCGGTCACAATAGGTCCTTTCTCGGTACCATTATGCGCATAGATCCATTGGGATCAAATAGTAAAAATGGAAATTATGGAATCCCGGATGATAATCCCTTTGCCAATAGTGAAGATCCCACAGTCGTCAAAGAAATTTATGCCCTCGGATTCAGGAATCCTCATCGCATGAGCTGGGACCCACTAAATGATAACCTTTTATTGGCTACCGATATCGGTGAAAAAAACATCGAGGAAATCAATGTCATTGAAAACGGCGGTCATTACGGATGGCCTTATCGGGAGGGTATTTATGGTATTAATACTTTAATCGACCCTCTGACCGTATTTGACATACCCGCATCAGATAAAAACGATTATATAGATCCGTTAATAGCCTATGACCACGAAGACGGCAACGCCATCAGTGGTGGATTTATCTATGAGGGTGATATTGAGTCACTTTATGGAAAATATATACTGGGGGATATCGTGACGGGAAGTTTGTTCTTCATGGATCGATTAGAAAACTTTGATAATCCCATTATCTATGAATTGTCGATCAGGGGAGATGATGGACCTACCAATATGAGGGACTATACCGGGCTGAGGAGACTTCATCTACGAATATCTTATGATCCATTTCAAAATGAAATGTACGTCCTCACGAAAATGGATGGAAGGATTTATCGAGTAGTGGGTGCTGAGGAGATTTAGAATTTGGAAAATAAGGTTATTGCTATTCAAGCTATTAAAGATCATTCAAGACATTTAATTCAATATCTGCCCGGAAAATTCTCCAATTATTTCACAAATTTCACATGTGTTTCCTGAAATCCATTCTTCTTGTAGAATGCTAGAGCAGCCTTACGATTTCTGTTGGTGGTAACTTCAATTTGCGGAACTCCCTTATAGGCAGCCTCGGCTTCCAACTTCTCTAACAGCAATTGACCAATACCCTTATTTCGAAAATTTTCATGGATAATAAATTCCTGAATTTCTCCTACTAAAGCTGCATGATGCAATAATAATTGGCAATGGCATGAAAGGAAGCCCACACATTTTTCGGAAAGACTTGCCACCAGATAGATATGTGACGTGATGCTTAAATTATGAGCATAAATCCTAAACAATTCAGGTCGAGGAAATTGAGTATTCTCTAAGGATTCCAGCATAGCATGGATATCATCAAAATCCTCCAATGTTGCGTATCTGATTTTTGGTTCGCTATGGCTCATTTATGAATGATCATTTCATACGCTCAATCTACAGCAGAAAATTTACTCAATATGAACTACTTCTTTTTCCTGACATTATATCTCTTGATCATTGACTGGTGATATTCCGTTTGTTCGGATGTAAGTTTTCGCAATCTAATCCGATCTTTCCTCTCTTCGACGACAAAAAACAGCTGTTTACTTCCTGAATTCTCAAACCTATCGATTGCCATTACGCTTTCGACAATACCACGCCGAATGCGTATCACACTTCCTGCTAACTGCTTAATTTCTATTCCATCAATCATCGACTTTGGATCCAATAAACTACCTATAGGTACATCATTGACGAACACCGTAATCTCTTCGGGCGATTTGGATTTCGTATTTCGAAAAATCGTCAAAAGACCTGGTGCAACAACTGTCGGATCCAAATCCGATGTGATACATCCAGTAGCAAGATCTACAGAAAAATTGGCAACTCCCCATTTGGCAGTTTCTTCAGCAATTATAGCTCCCAACAATGCACCGAACGACCCTCCTAGAAGTCCCCCATAAAAGATTAAATCTTCATTAATTCGCTTTGTGTCGACAATAAAACTCACACTATCCTGAGTCTCACCAATTTTTAGGAGATAATACCCTCTACCAAGTTTTATGAACGTATGTCGACCATCACAAAAACCCCAGATGTCCTTTATGATTTTACCAGTTTCTACCGATTCAATTTCCACCAAGATCTTTTCTTTTGTAGTCGCAGGATCCCATTTTACCCTATATCCACTAGTGATCGCAGGATTATTCGATCTGAACTGAAACACATCTTCATATAAACCAAATTTCAACTCTTCCCCATAAATTCTGTAGTCAACCTGTCCAAGATCAGTCAAACTTGAGATTCGGTTGTTAGCAACCCTGCCTTCCAACATAGTAACGTCTCCATTAAAATCATCGATAACTTGCTGCACCAGATTTATTATTTTTTTTCGGTGCTTTCTTAAAACTTTGCTACCAGTTTGGGAAACTATCAGCCCCTTCCTATCCACAATACGAAATCCATCACTTGTCTGTATTACAAAATCGGCAACTAATTCAATTCTCGAATCGACTCCAATTGTCTCATATTCCGCCACTTCCAACTTTATTAATCGCAAATACAGTATGGGGACTTCACTATTTGTCCGACCTTGTATCACAATGTTCTGTAAGGAATTAGCAATGGACTCCTTTGTTAAAATCGGAATGGGATTCTTATAATTTTCTCGAACGATAAATCCCAGTCTCGTCGTATCTTTCCTCAAATCCTTAAAAACCAATCTAAAATCAGAATTATTAAAGATGATTTGATCATATTCGCCAAAGTGAAAAAGTCTACTGTGCTGGCCAATCAAGACAGTCACATTGAAAGCAATTAAAATTCCTACAATTGAGAATTTCAGTAAATGATGGCGTATGTGAAATCTGGGGAACATTCAAGGTTTTTCAGATGACGTAATTGACATCAATAGATCCAACAGCCTTTCTATACGAAATTAGTAATTTCTATTGACTAGATAAAAAGTCCTCATGTCTAAGCGTTCCCTACAACAATTTATTCGCCAGATTGGCAAGCTCAGATCGCTCACCTTTCTCCAGTTTGATGTGTGCAAAGAGGCGATTTCCTTTTAATTTATCGATGATGTAAGATAGTCCATTACTATATTCATCCAGGTAGGGCGTATCAATCTGATGAATATCTCCGGTGAAAACAATTTTGGTGCCTTCCCCAGCCCGGGTAATAATTGTTTTTATTTCGTGAGGGGTTAAATTCTGTGCCTCATCGATAATAAAAATAACGTTGGTGAGACTTCGACCCCGAATAAAAGTAAGTGCGGTAATACTGAGATCGCCCGTTTCCTGCAGTTCTTCGATCCATTTTGTTTTACGCGCATTTTCGCGGTACTTGGATTTTATCACTTTCAGGTTGTCCCAAAGGGGCTGCATGTAGGGTGATATTTTATCCTCAGCGTCACCGGGTAAAAATCCTATCTCGCGATTACTTAAAGGAATGATCGGCCGGGATAAAATGATCTGATCGTATTTCTTCTTTTGTTCGAGCGCTGCCGCCAGTGCCAGGAGTGTTTTTCCCGTACCTGCCACACCTTGCAATGCAACCAGCTTAATGTCACTATTTAACAGGGCATTTAATGCGAACGTTTGCTCTGCATTTTTCGGCTTAATCCCGTAGGCGTGCTTTTTTTCTACCAGCTCAATCCGGTCCAGATCCTGGTTGTATCGTGCCAGAGCCGATTGTGAACAATTATTTAGTACATAATAGCCATTGGCCATTTTCGATTCCTGTAAGATGCCCTGCTCATCGACGAACTTGTCTGTATATAGTTTACGGATTAATTCGGCGTCGAGATTATTCAGCGCTGGATTATAGTTTTCCGAAAGATCCTCCACATCTTCCACCTTGCCGGTTTTATAATCCTCTGACCGAAGTCCCAGGGCTTTAGCTTTTATACGAAGGTTTATATCCTTGGTGACCAGTATGACCTTTTTGCGCTTGTTTTTATGTTGCAGATGCAAAGCAACATTTATGATGCGATGATCATTCTTCAGTGATCCGTATACTTCGTCAGCATCAGGACCTTCGCTCGTCGTATCCATCACTACTTTCAATCGACCCTGACTCTTCCCCAGGGAAATCCAATCCGAAAGATTTTGAGTTTCTGATAACTTATCCAGGTAGCGTATTACACTTCGGGCCTCGAAGTTCTTCGTCTCGTTGCCAATCTTGAAGTTGTCTAATTCTTCGAGGACCGTAATGGGAATGACGATGTCATTATCCTCAAAATTATTGGTCGCGTTGTGATCAAAGAGAAGAACGGATGTGTCTAAGACAAATAGTTTCGGCATTAAAAACGCGTTTGTTTTTCAATACATAATAAATGTATATAATATGTTTAGATCAACAAACTTTCCTCCGTTTAATTTGTGCGGATCGATCAAAAAAAACGACTAAACACACATAACACACTGACTAATAATGATTTAAGGGAATCTACCGGTCACCAAAAGGTAATCGCTGAAATTCATCCGTCCGATCGGTCGCGGGTGGTGGCTCGGGTGAAAGGTCGGCAATCCGTTCCCACAAGTCTTCGGTCATGGTGACATCTGCTGCCTCTAAAGAGGGCTGAAGTTGCTCCAATGAGCGTGCACCAATGATCGGAGCTGTCACCGCTGGATGCGCACCAGCCCACGCCACGGCGAGTGACACTGGATGTATACCTTCCTGGGAAGCAAGATCATCAAACTGTTCGGCTAGTTGGTACATCCACTCAGCTCCATAACGGGTCATGTAATTATTGTTTTCCACCAGTCTTCCTTTATCGGGTCGCTGGGTTGCAGAGTATTTTCCCGTGAGAAGGCCTCCACCCAGTGGGCTATAAATGATTACGCCCAGGTTCTCACTTTTAGCCATGGGTAGAATCTCCACTTCAGCTTGTCTCTTGGCCAGGTTATACATAGGTTGGATACAATCAAAACGTGCCCAGCCCTGCCTGTCCGATATACCCAGTGCTTTGCTTACCTGCCATGCCGCATAGTTGCTGGCCCCAATATGCAGGACTTTGCCGGATCGTACCAGATCATCCAGGCATCGTAAGGTGGTTTCCAGCGGTACCTGCTCATCGAATCGATGTACAAAGTATAGATCGATCCGATCGGTATTTAATCGGCGCAGACTGGCCTCCACAGCCTGTGTGATATGATACCGGGAAAGTCCTCCGCTATTGACGTCTTTACCCATCTTGCCCCACACCTTACTGGTGATCACAACCTCCTCCCGACAATCTCTGATACAACGACCCAGGATCTCTTCGGATCTTCCTTTGACATACACATCTGCACAATCAAAAAAGTTGATGCCTTCATCCCGACAGGCATTAAACATAGCCCGTGATGTGTTTTCATCGGCTTGCCCGCCAAATGACATGGTACCAAAGCATAGTTCGGATACTTTGATGCCGGTATTGCCTAGATAATTATATTTCATAAAATCTGAGATTTTGTTAAAAATAGTGGATCCTGGTAATCCAACTAAACATATATCTGGTAGAATAAAAATAAATCCAGGTGCCTCAGGCGGCCAGCTTTTGGCAGTCCAGATGGTCAGAGATTAGCTTGGTCGAACTGCCTCAGGCAATGAATCTTTATTTCCAAGATAGACTTTAAAAGAACATAACAGAACGCCAAAATTCCAAATAGGACCTAAAAAAAATGTTGCTTGCCCGCTACCCCGGCCCTGTTTTCTCACTACGTTCCGAAAACCGGGAGTCTGCCCGCCTATTATAGAAAAGCAGGACTTCGGATTCAAAGTGGCCTTGAGAGAAAGATGAAGATTGGTACCAGGTGCCGGGTACCCGGAATTTGGAAGTGGTAAAGATCCGTCTTAAATGGTTTCATTATCAGGAAAAAAAGAATGTGCTGTCCCTACTTCGGAGTCTGAAGCTTCCGCGAAAGACCATTTCTTACCAGGGTATTTAGCGGATATGTCCGCTATTTAATTGCACCGATATTTATGATAGCTTGGAGTTCCGGATAAGAAAACACAGCGATTATGCCAGCTTTCTAGAACGGGACGAGACAACGAGGCAGAGAGCCCCATAACTCAGGACAAAGTGAGACATCGCCACCTATGAATGTCTCTCGGGGTCAGCAGCTTCAGCGTAGGACCCGACTAGAGTTTTGGTTCTTTGAGGCACTGTCAAAGAACGCCCCACGCAGTGGACCTTTCGAAAAAATCCAAGACAGACTATACATGAAGAGAAATGAACCATGAGGGTCCAGCAGGACACTTTAAAATGTTATTCTTGATTGACCTTCGAATTTCGAAAAACCATTGGAATTTTTGCTTGCCTCATATAGATTGCGCCTCTGAAAGAAATGCAACTAAATCCACCAGTTCTTCTTGAGTGAGCACCGGTGTCAGATCCGTCATAAGTGATTGGGGTAATACGGTCTTTGAATCGATGTCTTCCATGGCAAATGTCTGAATAATATCACCTACTAATTTCAACTGTACTTCCGTTTGTGTTTCATTGGCCAGCAACCCAACTACTTTGCTACCATCCTTTAGGGTCAATTCGATCGTCTCATATCCAAAACTCACCCCTTCACTTGGATATATGATCGATCTGAATAGGCCCTCACGATCCATTTTATTACTGATCTCGGTTAGGGCCGGACCAAAATCTACCCCTTCACTCCCATATTTATGACAGGTGGCACAATAGGTGGTAAACACGTTGGCTCCTTTTTCTGCGCTGCCGACCGTAGCTACCAGTACCCTAAGCGGAGGCAGATCTTTTTGTGTACCGGAAGAAGGGCGCTCGAGATATTTCTCGGCCTCATCGCGAATGCTCTGACGATACACACTAAATAATATCGAACCTGCTAGTGGTTTAAGTTCCTTGGGAAATTTTGACGAACTGACCGTTTCCAGCAGATGATCTTCGCCGCCCCATGAACTACCCAGCACCTCCACTGCAGCACGCCGTACAGGCATTTCCAGGTCTTCATCCAGGACTACCTTTTTGAGCAATGTCATGCTCTCACCGTTGTGTGAAGACCGCATCGATTGTATCACCTGTTCGGCCTCATCCGGATCTCCATAAATTTTCGCTTCAATTGCACTGAAAGCATCGAATCCTGCAGGATCTGCCAGTACACCCATCGCTTCTAAACCGATATACGGATTACCAGCATCAGCACTCCAGGCTAGCAACCAATCTGCCTTGTCCCTTTGCTGATACTTCTTTATGAGATCGACCGCTTCCCAGGATGGTGCATCTTTGCTAAGTACATCATCCAGTGCCTGCTTGATCTTACTGCTCACCGAGATATTTTCAGCATCGATTTGCTGGAGGGCAAGCAGGATAATGTCTCGACGCTCGGCATGATCCGTATCTAGCAACTTCATGAGATGTTGATTCTTCTGGGGTCCAAAAAAATCAAATGCCCGAAAGTACCTAAGTCTTTCGGCCTCAGAAGTAGATGGGTCTGTAATTAAATCTGTCAGTAGAGGTAAAGCGGCATCTGCACGTGATCTCCAGACGATATCCCGATTAGTCCCGTCATCCCAGGATGCTCCCACTTTACTCAACCAGGCATCGAAGCAAAGATCCCATTCCTCATTGACGCCAATTCCCAGCGCTTCCAGATACCAACGGTCGCCCTTATACTTAGATGCTAGATCTGACCAAAGTGCGGCTTTTTCGGGCCCTTCCTCATATCGAAGCGCAATAACCATTTCCCTCAATACTTCTGGCGATGATTCATCATTCATATCTTTCAACACCTCGATGATGTCCATATTAGACTGTCGTGTCATCCGGAGGGCCGCTACCCTGATATCCGGATTGCTATCCGCCAGCCCTTCACGGATATATTGTATACCAGCATCGCTCTTTGCCAGCAGCCACAAAGCTCTCACTCTTGTAGATGCATTGTTTCCATCGGTAAATATCTCATACAACGGTGTATTTGCTTCTTCCATTTGACCATGTACCCTCTGCCATGCTTCGAATCTTTCACTTTGATTGGTGCTGGCGATTCGTTCCAACGCTATTTCCAATGTCATGTCGGTATCGGTGGGCTGGTATTTGTGCCCTTTGGGTGCCACACGATAAATACGACCCTTTTCCCGATCCCCGGCAGCTCCTCCCCCTACGATCGGATCATACCAGTCTGCCACAAAAAGTGACCCGTCGGGTGCAATAGAAACGTCCACCGGTCTAAACCACTGGTCATGATCACTATGAAGTATTGGCTGTATACTTGCCCTGTAACCAGCTCCTTCTTTCTCCGTGATGTAGGCTCGCACTACATTCGGTCCGGCATCGGCATGAATAAGGTGGTTTTGAAATCGTTCCGGTAGAAGATCTCCCTCATACACTAGTATTCCCGCGGGTGAACCCGCCCCCGTGTAGAGCATATTGGGCACTACGCCTGGATCATTTTGATGCCAGTGCCGGATCGGTATGGAATCATGCATGCCCACTCTGGGACGAGCCCAGAATGCACCTGTCAGTTCATCACGGTAGCCAAAGTTTCCATATTCCATCACGTAGTTGATTCTCACCCCCTTATTACCATCATCATCATTATCGGATTGCCAAAGCGTACCGAAAGCGTCAATATCTACTTCATAATTATTTCTGAAATTATGCCCCAGGACTTCCAGGTTCTTCCCCCCTTCATCAAATCGGAACACCATGCCGCCGTGGAAAGGCCTGCCATGGCTATTGATCTCATACCCTGACCGATCTGTAATCGCTGTGCCATCTTTTTGAAGTACCCGTGTACCGGCATTTCCATAATTAAAATAATACTTACCATCCGGGCCAAAAACCACTGCATGCGCCGAGTGATCACCCGGACCTCCCATACCTGTGAAAATAGTATCCTGTGCGTCGGGAATATCATCTCCATTTTCATCTGTAAATACCAGCAAATTAGGACTGCGTGAAACAAAAACCTGAGAACCGAAAACTGCAATACCCAGCGCAAGATGGACATCATCTCCTTGATAGAATACGATTTTCTTATCGGCTACACCATCCCTGTCAGTATCTTCCAGTATGCTAATTTTTCCTCCTGATTCTTTCTGTTCAGACTCGGGGACATCATAATTGTACGACTCACATACCCACACCCTCCCTCTCGCATCGACGGTCAGGTTGGTTGGATTTACGACCATAGGCTCTGAAGCAAACAAAGTAACCTCCAGATCATCCGGGGTCTGGAGCGCTTCCACTGCATGCTCGGAAGATTGCCTTTCCTCTAACGACAGACTGAGGTATTGCGAAAAGACATCTTCTGACTCTTCCTCTGCTGAATACGATCCACAGGAAATAAGAAGTGACAAACAAGAACCAAGGAGTAGAAATTCCCTTGCAGGCAATCTTAAGTTCATATCATACCAAATTGAATGCTGTCTCTCAAAATAAGGAATATGCAAATCTTCTGTATGTCGATCTGTTTGTAGAGAAACTCATAGTTCAATACGGTGCTTCTGCCGCAGGAAGTGATGATACCGTCCTCATACAACAATCCTGGGACGAAAGATGCTAACATCCATCATTCTATTTATTATTTCCCGGGGTTTTATAAAGCCAAATTGTTGGTAAATGGTAATATAGCCCGCGAGTCCGCTACTCATTTCTTATTATCAATGGATCGTAGGAATAGTATTAAGCTTTTAGTCTCCCTAGTTTCCTTCTTTTAAATAAGCGGCAGATTGAAAATAGACGGAGTTTTAATAATCGTTTCGAAGCTAAAATTTGAATAATTCTCCTTTTCGATTTCTAAAACTGCACTGGAAAAAATCATAGGTGTAAAATACCGATTTCAGGGGACGGGAAGTATCAATCGTGTTTGCTTTAATGAGAAAAAAGGAACTTTCGTTACTAGCAATAAATTCTCGGAGCATCGATTACCGGTAAATAGTAATTAAGGACAAAAATTACCTATAAAAAAAGTGTCCCTATACTCTCCTCAGCATCATTAATCGAAAATCCATGGCCTGATTTCCTGGAATTTTATTTGCTTTTAATACCAGGCGGCCTGTGCCTTTTTCGAGTGTAATATTTCCCACTTCTTTTACCTTAAAATCCTTGACATAGGAATTATGTCGCGGACTTCTGTCATTTTCCATTCCGGTGAGAGGAGGATCGTGCGCTTCATCTATCACTCCATTCAGAGAATTACTCAAAAAGGAGATTTCAAATTGAGAACCCACATCATCCGCTGGGCAAGTGTAATAAAGATCTACCACATAATCTCCGGCTGCCAGCACCTCAACATCCCAATAGATACTATCCTCAGTACTGGTCCAATTTGTATAGAAAGAACAGTTAGGCCAAATATTTGATCGCTCAATATTACCGGTTCCGATTCCATCCCGGGCTGGAATTTGGGTGTATGTATAGTCAGGATGTCCTACTGGAAATGTCCGCAGGTCTTTTTCAGGAATTTCACTGAGCACTTCGGCTTCCCATTTATTTTTACTGGCAACCATAGTAGCCAACACCTCCGGTTGTTCCTCGTTGACGGCCTTATCCTGACCAGGATCGTCCATCATATCAAAAAGGTTGTTATGCTGATCCAAAAGATACTGCTGACTTCTGACACTTACTTTTTTATTCCAATGGCTAAATATCATACGATCCCACGATTCGGGAATCGCTCCATTAATTAATGGAACCAGGCTCATACCATCCAGTGGTTTTTCGAGTTCGAAATCAACCTTTCCAAATTCCAAAAGAGTAGGTAGTAAATCTATAGCGGAAGCGATATTAGGTACGTTCGTACCTGGGTTGAAATGATCTTTCCAGTACATCAAAAGAGGAGATCGAATACCTCCCTCATCTACATGACCCTTCCTACCTTTCATACCGCCATTCCACCTCCATCCATTGGGTCCATTATCCGTCATGTAAATAATGATCGTGTTTTCCAGGAGATTTAATTGTTCTAACTTTTTATGAATCCGACCCACATTCCAATCAATATTCTCACACATAGCCAGGGCTGCTTTCGTATGAATGGTATCCTCCAGGGCAGGGTCCCGGTGTCTTAATTTTAAGGAAGCACTTTCCTGTTTATCCCAGAACTCATCTGGCACCTGCATGGGACCATGCGGTGTATTGTAGGGCAAATAGACAAAAAATGGATCTTCTACATAGGTTTCCATAAAATCCATGGCCCTATTGGTGAGATCATCCACAAGGAATCCATCACCTTTTACTATGGCACCATTGTGCTCCAGCATGGGACTAAAATAATTGCCCCAGTGTCCTGAGCAAAATCCATAAAATTCATCAAACCCTCGACCATTAGGATGGTAGGGATACTGCATGCCATTGTGCCATTTCCCAAAAGCCGCTGTCTGATATCCTGCCTGTTTTAAATATTTTGCTACCGTGACTTCATCCAGGTCAAGCCGTTCACCGCCCTCGGATGTTTCGTATACACCACCACGTGCATGATACCTTCCCGTCAAAATTTCAGCACGTGTAGGAGAGCATACAGGACACACATAAAACCGATCAAAAGAGACACCCTCCTCACCCAGTCGATCAATATTCGGAGTCGATAAATTGGTATTGCCATTGAAGCTTAAATCTCCCCAACCCTGATCATCCGCAACGATCAAAACAATATTAGGCCGGTTATTTTCTCCGTCGGCACTTGCATTTTCAGCGGTATAACAAGCGGTAAAAGCAATTAATAAAATTAATCCGGAAACCAGTAAGTGATGGTACATGTTTTAGCAAAATATTAGGTTTCTAAAAATAGGATAATTGGCAGGATATTAGCGAGTCATTAAAAATCTGGACTGACCCTTAATGACCAGGCTGGATATCTCATAAGATCCCATCGTATCGTAGGTATCAATGTTAAGTTCAGTACAGGCCAGTTGATATAAATTCAGAATCCTCTCTCCCGCCAATATGGACACCTTACAATTTTGCAGTGATGCCAATTCATGCCCGATCAGTAGGCCACTCAGATAGTTAGTGGATTGTTCAGCATCCATTATTCCTTGCAGATCAAATCCGCGAATGCGAAAGAGTTCATTGGACAGGACACCGCGGGCACCCATCCTCACTCCCTTTCTGAAAAAGACATCATCATCGCCACTGGGTGACGGTAGAGTACTGGATTTTAAAATGCTGTGGTTAGTCATGAGATCATACAATTCACCCGTCATGTAGGTCTGAAAATTTATGACCTGATGACCATCCAACTGAATGTGTTTGCTATGCGTACCAGGCAATATTAAGGTGATCTTATCTGGACGAATGGCAATAGTATTCCATCCAACAAGCTGGACCTCTTCACCACGCATAACATCTCCCTCTCTTTGACATCCTGATATGAGGTATAGCGGGTTCATCTCCTGGGTGCCCTCCAGGAATTGACTTATGAGTGAGGAGCCATCCAAATGAAGAGGCAGCGAAGTATAAGGTAACTCCAGCATACCAATAGAAGAAGATGCCATGCCAGAAATCACGACAGGATAATCTCTGAAATCAAGATCATGACCAGACATAAAATCATTGATGCATCGCTGCAAAAATCGGCGAAAGAATGACTCCTGGTCCCATGTTTCCTGAGCCTGAAACTCCTGATAGATGGTTTTGATACCCTGTTTGCTTGCAAACTGATCTAGGACGGTCTCATCTCCACAATCAACCAAATACAGGCGCAAGGATGAGGTGCCCCAGTCCGTACTAATCCACATATCCATCAGTTACTGACCTTATCAACCCAGTCATCATATGCTGATTTAACCTCCATCATTTGAGCCCTTACATGATCCCAATCACCGGCTTCGACATGATGACCCGGGAATAGCTGACTTCCCATACCTACGCCAAAGACACCGGCATCGAAAAAGTCACCCAAATTATGTGCCCCTACCCCTCCGGTGGGGACCAAGGGGATCATTTCCAGTGGTGCCCGGATCGCCTTGATATGGGTCAGCCCACCTGTTACCGCAGGAAATATCTTGACCGCCGTCGCCCCTAACTTCCAGGCCCGATAGACCTCGCTGGGAGTATACGCTCCCGGAAACACAGGTATCTCACAGGCAACACAAGTGCTTATAACCTGAGGTTCTACAATAGGAGTCACCACAAACTGGGCACCGGCATGTAATGCCTGGTGAAGTTCCTCCATAGTCCTCACTGTACCTGCGCCTACATTTAGCGTATCACCATACTCTGCTGCCAGTTTCCGAATCATTGGTCCTGCATGATCGGAGTTCATGGTGATTTCGATCGTAGTAAAGCCACAATTCATATAGATTTGAATCAATCGCTCTACTTCGTAGGGCGTATATCCTCTGAGAATGCCCACGATGGGCACCTTTTGGAATCTATCTTGAGAAAATTGCTTTTTTTCTTTACTCATTGTAATATCATT
The DNA here is from genome assembly GCA_050298535.1 of Saprospiraceae bacterium. GTDB lineage: Bacteria > Bacteroidota > Bacteroidia > Chitinophagales > Saprospiraceae > JABDMH01. Next base: position 179,698 of record JBNKUI010000058.1, on the reverse strand, counting down.
TATCTGGTGTAAGGGTAGTCAGCAAGCTTTCGAAGTCCTCTTCTGACCGGCTGAGATCAAAAATAGTACAAGTCCGATCTCCCACATTGGTAACAAATCGAGTTATATAGACCGTGTCTGCAGCATTCTCCAGCATATGCTTGTATTTAGCATATTCCAAATGTCTTTTTGTCCTGAAGGTACTCCCCCTCCTATGGAAGTTCCAGGTATCCATTCGCTCGTCAAGTTCCTGCATGAAACTCTCGATCTTTAGATTTTCCAATGCCGTCGTCACTTTACTTACCTCACGCTGGGGAGCGTTTACAAAAATGAGCCATCCAGCTGTACCTGTACTATCAGTAAATTGATCGACATAGGTATCCTCCGCGTCGATTTCAGTAAGGATAGCCTGGGTGATCTCTAATAACTCCTCACCTGATTGCTCCTCATCCAGATAATCCAGGCGCTGAAATCCATGGGGTAATCCCGATTTTATTTGAGTATTTGACAAATAGAAACCAGACATCTTATTAGGATGTGAGACTTCTTCTTTTCCACCCAAAAGAGAGCACCCCAGCGAAAACATAACCATCCAGCACCCTATAAAAAGTCGAAACATACGTATCCAGGTTGAGAAGTAATCACTTAAGTCAATAGGGCAAAGAACACAAAATATCGTTCGGAAAAAAAGTGCTCAAGCCATAGTTTTTTAACTTTCTGTATCTTCAGAGCTGTCTAAATTAGCTTTCGGATTGAGAGAAAATTGAACCAAAGCATTTCAGACTGAAAGACCACCAAAAAAAATTATGATATAATGAAATTAATTGACTTTAAACAGTGCCTGCTATTGTTTTCACTCATGTTTATGATAGCCTGTCAATCAGGTGAGCAAAGTACTGACACAGAACAAGTGGCAACCGATGAAGAGGCAAAACCCTTCTTCATAATGAATCCTCAGCACATTGAAAAACAGGATCCAGTACCCACCTTAGAAATCGGTGCACAAGCACCTGACTTCAGACTTCCCGGAGTGGATGGTAGATATCACACATTGGAGGAATACAGCGATGCCAAGGCCCTGGTGATTATATTTACCTGCAATCATTGCCCCACTGCGCAGGCGTATGAAGAGCGTATGATGGACTTCACCTCTGATTATGCGGATAAAGGAGTACAGGTTGTTGCCATTTCACCCAATAGTCCACTTGGTCTGCTCTATGAAGAACTGGGATATACAGAGCTGAATGATGACTTTGATGACATGATCATTCGGGCTGAGTATCAGAATTTCAATTTTCCCTACCTGTATGATGGTGATGATGAAGCTGTGTCCCTGCAATACGGTCCGGTCGCCACACCCCATGCATACGTATTCGACGAAGATCGAAAGCTTAGATATCATGGAAGACTGGATGCTATAGAAAAGCCAGGTAGTGCGAACGCTGAAGACTTACGTGCTGCTACAGATGCCGTACTAGCAGGTGAAGAAGTGGAAATGCCTACCACTAAAGTATTTGGATGCTCCACAAAATGGGGATGGAAGACAGATTCCCGTGAACGCGTAGATAAGCAGTGGCAATCCAAAGAGGTCTCCCTGGAGTCAGCGGATGTAGATGACATCAAAAAAATTGTATCAAATGAAGGCGGCGACAAACTGCGTCTGATCAATGTGTGGGCAACCTGGTGTGGGCCGTGTATCATTGAGTACCCGGAGTTTATTGTGCTCCAGCGCATGTACGGCGCAAGAGACTTTGAGTTTGTTTCAGTATCAGCAGATAAGCCTGGTCAACATGATAAGGCCTTGAAATTTTTAGAAAAAGAATATTCGGCAGTACCTAACTATATATTCGCCCAGGAGGACAAATACGCCTTGATTGAAGCCATTGATCCAGATTGGAATGGTGCACTTCCTTATACGCTATTAGTGGATCCTGATGGAAACAAAGTATGGTCTCACCAGGGAGAGGTGGACTTCCTTGAGCTCAAAAGAGCCATTGTCGATCACCCTATGATTGGACGTTACTTCTAATACTATAATTTATGCCTCCTACAATCCTTATGAGGCACTTTTCTTCAAATTTTGACTACTATGAAAACAAATGCCTTTAAAAATGCGACGAGTCGGCGTCAATTCATCCGAAATGTAGGAATGAGCGCGTCTGCAATTGCCCTCCTACCAGGACCCCTTGTATCACAAACCCATTCTATTTTCAAAGACAAAATGCTTCCCCGTAGTGGGCCTGAGGCCCAGGGTGTTTCCTCTCAGGGAATTTTAGATTTCCTGAAAGGCGCTGCCGAAGGGCGAAACGAGATCCACAGTATCATGGTATTGCGACATGGGCATGTGATCGCCGAGGGTCACTGGGCGCCTTTCCATAAAGATTACAAGCATACATTATACTCCCTGAGTAAGAGTTTTACTAGTTCTGCTATTGGATTTGCCGTTGCTGAAGGACTTCTGAGGGTGGATGACCCCGTGATCAAGTTCTTTTCTGACGAAAAGCCTGCGCAGGTGAGCGACAATCTGGCGACGATGCAGGTGAAACATTTACTGACCATGACGACGGGGCATGACACGGACTCCATGGGAAACCTTCGAAGTTCAGACGGTAACTGGCCTAAAGCTTTTCTGGCTAAAGAAGTCATGCATAAGCCAGGTTCCCACTTTTTATACAACACCGGGGCGACCTACATGTTGTCGGCCATTATTCAGAAACTCACCGGGGAAACTCTAATGGAATATCTAAAACCCAGGCTCTTTGATCCACTGGGTATCGAAGGACATGATTGGCAAACTTGTCCACAAGGAATCAACACCGGAGGATATGGCCTCAGAGTGCGTACACAGGACATTGCCCATTTTGGTCAACTCTATCTTCAGAAGGGCATGTGGAATGGCAAACAACTGCTTCCTGCATCATGGATAGCGGAGGCAACTATGAAGCAAACGGAGTCTCAGGAAGGAGATGGAGATTGGTCTCAGGGATACGGATATCAATTTTGGCGATGCACCCCAGGCTGCTATCGGGGGGATGGAGCTTTTGGACAGTATTGCATCGTGATCCCGGAGAAAGATGCCGTAGTGGCCATGACAAGCGAAAGTGTCAGTATGCCGGAATCTATGCAATTGGTGTGGGATTATTTACTTCCGGCCATGAAAGATAAAGAGACCTTACCTGCAGATAAAAAGGTACAAAGGCTTCTAAAGAAATCACTGGATACACTTGCCATTCAACCTCCCCAACATCAGAAAAATGTGGCACTGCAAGCTGCGGTAAGCGACAAGAAAATCACATTTCCATCCAATGATTTAGGACTTGCATCATTGAGACTAGGCTTTTCATCGAGCAAGTGTACGGTTGACCTTGAAGACACACATGGTAATCACACAGTGGTCTGTGGCATCAACGAATGGAACGTAGGAGATAATGCCCGTGTTGAACCCATGTCCTTACTGGCTATTCCGGGACGTACCAGTGTGCCAACCAAAATTGCCGCAAGTGCCACCTGGCTCAGTGAAAATGAACTTTCGCTCACCTGGAAGTACGTTGAAAACGTACATACTGATACTATCAATTTGAAATTTGAACAGAATACTGTAACTATATCTTTCTTAAACAGCGTGTCCGCAGGCAGGGAGCAAAATGATCCCCGAGCAGACATTGTGGGAACCTTAACGTAAAATACTATCAATATGAAGATCATCACTTTACTACTGGCTGTCGTTTTTTATCTCCCATTGCAGGATGTCGAACTGACTACAATTTTTAATGGCGAAGACTTTGATGGATGGGTCCTGCCGGATGACAATATTTGGTGGTCAGTGGAAGATGGTGTATTGCATGTTAAAAGTGGCCCCGACAAGAAAGGGTCTATACTTTGGACCGATAAGGATTATACAGATTTCATCATAGAGTGTGATTTTAAAATGGGAGATGGTACTGTAGATTCTGGGATATTTATTCGGTCCGATCACGATCAGATTCAAATTGGCGAATCGGGCTCTTTAAAAAGAGATATGACTTGCTCACCTTACATTCCGGGAAAGGGATATCCAGTGGAGGCGGAAAACATTCCTACATTATTGAAGATGGAGGACTGGAACACTATTCGAGTTCGTGCGATTGGTAATAAATACACAGTCTGGCTCAATGGCGAGGAGGTCATGAATTATACGTCGGAAACGGCCACGGAAGAAGGTCCTATTGGGATTCAATTACATCCGAATCGGGACATGACCATAGAGTACAAAAACATTAAATGTGCTGCGCTGTAGATTGTTATAATTCAAGTGACGATGTTAACATGGGTTTGAGATCTGACTTGAAATCGATTCAAGCCTGGCCCGACAGACTTGCTGATTGGGATGCAGGACATAGGTTTACTCGAGAAAACCCATTGACTAAAAAAATTATAGTATGAGAATTCTACTTAGCACATGTTTTCTATTGTCTTTTATCATGGCAAAAGCCCAGCATGGTACCGTGCACGATGAGATGATGGTACATAGTGATATCCTGGATATGGATCGCAAATTTGCTGTCTATCTTCCACCCGATTATGAAACATCTAATCGATCATATCCCGTATTGTATCTGCTGCATGGCGCGGGCGATGATCAAACCGGATGGGTACAGTTTGGTGAGGTGTTGCATATTGCTGATAAAGCCATTCATGCCGGGGAAGCAACCCCGATGATCATTATAATGCCGGATGCGGATACAGGACAGCGAGGATATTTCAACAGTCCAGACGGTAGCTGGAGATATGAAGATTTCTTTTTTGAAGAATTGATGCCCTACGTAGAAAAAACATACCGTATAAAAAGTGATAAGCGATATCGGGCTGTAGCAGGCCTTTCAATGGGAGGTGGTGGCTCATTTATGTATGCACTTCACCATCCGGAGTTATTTTCTTCAGCCTGTCCTTTAAGTGCATATGTGGGGGCATTAGATTTTGAACAGTACAAGGAACGAGCCGCTCGAAATGAAGCCAACAAGGACCTTTCGGAAGATGCATTAAGATCGCACTGGCAGCAACACAATGCAGTGGAATTGGTGAAAAGTATGGACGCAGAAGATATCAAATCAGTGCGCTGGTTTATCGATTGTGGTGATGATGATTTTCTTTATGAAGGCAATTCCCTGATTCACATTGAAATGCGTAAAAAAGAGATTCCACACGAATATCGTGTACGAGACGGTGGACATCGATGGACGTACTGGCGTACATCACTACCGGTGGTGTTATCCTTTGTATCAGACGCCTTTCATCAATATTAGGAAGGTATCAGTGGTGATCCTGGACCCCATACTGGAGAGCAACCATAGTCGGTTGGGAATTTGCTCTTAATGTCACCAGAAAGAGATCATCATAAGCTTCGTGATTTAGATCCTCCAGTGCAGGTTGGACACCCATCGCATTCATGGTCTGGGGAATGGTGTTACTGTGTCCAACCACAAGTACTCTTCCGCCTGCATATTTAGATTGAATGATACTAATGAGACTATTCAAATCCCTAGGGTCATAAATTTTTATCTCCAGCTGCTGTTGCTGAGCCAGGGGCTTTACGGTTTCGATCGTTCTCGTGTAATCTGTGCTGAAAATCGCATCCAACTCCGCCGTTTCAAGGACATGGGCCAGCGCAAGGGACCTATTGACACCCTCATCACTTAATGCATCATTATTTCCTAGCCGGTCGGCATGTCGTACCAGAAAAATTAGAGCATCTGAGTCCTGACCAAAAAGATTTACTGACGAAGCTAGCGTGTAGCAGAGCAGGAAAATAATTGTATTTCGCATTTTTTTCATTTCATATTTAGAGACAGCATTGGATCACAGCATTACGTTATTTCTGAGATGGGTAAGCTTCCACAAATTATCGTACTACTTGGATTCTCAATCTATTTTTCTGCCTGTCAGAAAGAACGTGATCTCAATATACAGTACATCAACGTAAAGGGACTCGCTTTGCATTTAATTGACAGCTATGAATCCAATGCTAGCAGCAGGGCCATTGATGAGTCATCCATAAAATTGAATAAGGATGCATTGCTTCGTGACGAAGATTTTATCAGCTACGACCGCAATCAATTCTCTTTTACTATCAGTGCAAGTGCCATGCAAAAGATACAAGACATGGAACACAGCACATCCGGGATACCTTTTGCTTTATTGGCGGATGGAGCCTTGGTGTATTCGGCCTATTTCTGGCCTTCCTACTCTTCCGCTTCCTGCGACTGGATCGTGACGAATCCCCTTTTCATGCCAGCCAATACTATGTCGATGCAACTAGGGTATGCCTCTGTAGCAAAAGACATTCCGGATAGGCGAAATCACACAAGACTCATCGGTGTGCTGGATGCCACGGGAAGGTTGATTAACTAATTCACTTTACGGATCCTCAGTTTCGTTGCACCGTGCTACTTTGCCAATATAGACTCAATATCCTTGAGCTCGCCCTCGGAAAAATCAAGATTGTCCAAACTCCCGATGTTATCCAGCAACTGAGATACTTTACTGACTCCAACCAATACAGTCGTGATTCGCTCATCTTTCAGTAGCCAGGCAATGGCCATTTGAGCCAGGCTTTGACCGCGATTCTGTGCAATATTATTTAATGCCCTGACCTTGTCCAGCAGGTCTCCAGTGATCTGATCTTTGTTGAGATAACGTGCATCTTTTACTGCCCTAGAATCCTCTGGAAACCCTTTTAGATATTTATTGGTGAGTACTCCTTGCTCCAGGGGTGAAAAAGCGATAGATCCGACTCCTTTATCACCCAGGACCTCCAGAAGACCATCTTCCACCCATCGATCAAACATGCTGTAGCGGGGTTGATGGATGAAGAGCTTGGTACCTAATTCCTGTAAGATCTCGGCTGCTTTAGCTGTGTCTTCAGCACTGTACTGTGAAATACCGGCATAGAGTGCCTTCCCCTGTCTCACCAGATCATGCAATGTCCCTATGGTTTCTTCCAGGGGTGTGTCGGGGTCTCTCCTATGCGAATAAAAAATATCGACATAATCAATACCCATCCGCTGCAGACTTTGATCAAGACTGGCGACCAGATATTTGCGGGATCCAAGATTGCCATATGGTCCAGGCCACATATCCCATCCTGCTTTCGAAGAGATAATAAGTTCATCACGATACGGTCGAAAGTCTTTTTCAAAGATTCGACCGAATGTCTCTTCAGCAGCTCCGTATGGTGGTCCGTAGTTGTTGGCCAGGTCAAAATGTGTGATACCTTTATCAAAGGCGGTCCTGAGTATCTCCCGTGCCTTGGTGAAGTTATCATCATGTCCAAAGTTGTGCCACAGCCCCAGAGAAATCATGGGTAATAATATGCCGCTCATACCACAGCGTCTATATTTCATTGTATCGTAGCGATCTGTAGAGGCTACATAAGGAGGTAACGCGGAAGTGTCGTTAATTTGCATCTGTTCTATTCTTTAGGAGTCTTAAGATAATGGATATGCCTGACGGATCAGAAACCGATGGCATTTCCTCCATCCACTTTGATGATTTCGCCACTCACGAAAGCAGCCTGATCACTCGATAGGAAGTACGCCATATTGGCGACATCCTCAGGTGCACCCATCTTACCCATCGGTGTCCGGTCCAGTACCTTCTGCTTTCGGGCAGGATCTCCATCAAAGGCTTTGGCCGTCATAGGTGTCACGATAAAACCGGGTGCTATACAGTTGACCCGAATACCCAGAGGAGATAGTTCAACTGCCATGGCCCGCGTCATCCCTTCTACCGCCGTCTTGGCAGCGGTATAGGCCATCACTTTGGGAATGCCGTATTGAGCCGCCATGGAGCTGATGTGAATGATCGATCCCCGGCCTGCCCTTGCCATCGCCTTTGCCACCTCACGTGAAATGACAAAGACACTGGTCAGGTTGGTATTGATCACTTCACTAAATTCTTCATCACTCACTTCCAGCATCGATTTCTTGCGATTGATCCCTGCATTATTGACCAGGACGTCGATTCGTCCGTAGGCATCAACTGTATTCTGAATCAGATTAGGAATGGCTTTGAGATCATTCATATCAAACGGCGTGGGCTTGCAATCAGAACCCATTGATGCCGCAGCTGCATGTAATTTTTCAACAGTGCGCCCGGTGATGATTACAATATATCCTTCATCGACAAATTTTTGCGCCGTAGCAAGTCCCAGTCCAGACCCTCCTCCCGTGATAATTGCAACTTTCTTATCATTCATAGAGTTGATTATATTTGAAACTTAAGATAAAAGGGTTCGAATATATAGAAACAATTTGGCCCCTCTGACCACTTGTGATCCAAAAAAGACAGAATCTCCACAGCATTGGCTCTGCTGGATAGAGTATTCATACGTCTATAAAAAATTACACTACTTCGAAAAAAAGTGTAATCGATAGATTATCATGGATTTATCCCTTAATTTGTCGGTCGTGAAAAAAGCTTGTTAACAAAAAAATTAGAGGATTTGAAAAGAAGAGACTTTCTCCAAGTAGCCGGACTAGGTGCCGGCATGCTAGCTAGTCCAGTTCCCATCTTCGGTCGTAGTGTCCCAGCTGAATATCTGGTCGACCCGGGAATGGATGTGGCTCAAAAGAAAATGCTGGCCGATGTAGCCCTAAATACGGCTAAATCTAAGGGTGCTACTTACGCTGATGCCAGGATTGGACGATACTTAAATAACTACGTATTCACCCGCGAAGCAAAGGTTCAGAATACCGTCAATACTGAATCTTTTGGTATAGGAATTCGAGTCATTGTCAATGGCACCTGGGGGTTTGCCTCTACCAATGACGTGACTCCCGATGGCATCATGAAGGCTACCGAAATGGCTGTTGCCATCGCCAAGGCAAATTCCAAGATACAAACTGAAGAAGTGATCCTCGCGCCTGTGAAGGGTCATGGTGAAGTATCATGGAAGACCCCCATAGAAGTCAATGCTATGGAAGTGCCTGTATCTGAAAAAGTAGATCTGTTGCTCTCGGCAAACGCTAAAGCGATGGAGAATGGAGCAGATTACGTGAACAGCGTCATTTTTTCCGTCAATGAGCAGAAATATTTTGCCAGCTCCGAGGGATCATACATTGATCAGGACGTACACAGAATCTGGCCCGTCTTCAATGTGACTGCAGTAGACAAGCAGACAGGTAAGTTTAAAAGCCGCCAGGGACTGGGAGCCCCTGTAGGCATGGGGTATGAATACCTCATCCCCGATGCATCCGGAGTGGTGGAAGGTGGCGCCGGTGTGACTCTGTACCGAGACCGATACGACATCATCGCAGATGCTGAGGCCGCCGCAAAACAGGCACGTGAAATGCTTGGTGCCAAATCTATCGAACCGGGTAAATACGACCTAGTACTCGAACCCAATCACTTGGGACTTACTATCCATGAATCAGTGGGACATCCACTGGAATTGGACAGGGTATTAGGCTATGAAGCCAACTATGCAGGCACTAGCTTTGCTACGCTGGATAAGTGGAAAAGCGGTGACTTCAAATATGGAAACGAACTCGTAAATCTTGTGGCAGATAAGACTCAGGTCGGATCACTGGGCGCTGTAGGATATGATGATGAAGGTGTAGCCTGCAAGAAATGGGACCTGGTGCGGGATGGTGTCCTCGTAAATTACCAGGCGATTCGTGATCAGGTACATATCATTGATCAGAATGAATCGCACGGATGCTGCTATTCACAGAGCTGGAATGATGTTCAATTCCAACGTATGCCGAATGTATCACTGGAGCCAGGAACAGAGCCTTACAGCATCCACGAGATGATAAAAGATGTAGAAAAAGGACTTTATTTAGTAGGACGAGCTTCTTACTCGATTGATCAGCAACGGTACAACTTCCAATTTAGTGGTACCCTAAGTTATGAGATCAAAAATGGTGAAATCACGGGCATGGTCAATGACGCAGCATACCAATCCAATACTCAAGAGTTTTGGAATTCATGTGCTAAGATTTGTGATCAAAATGACTATCGCACCTTTGGATCCTTCTTTGACGGAAAGGGACAACCTAGCCAGGCAAGTGCAGTTTCTCATGGCTGTGCCACTACTCGGTTTAATGGCGTCAATGTGATCAATACGGGTCGAAATATTTAAGTCACTTTTTTAAAAGAAAATTAATCATGTCTATATATAGTAAAGATGAGGCCCGTGAAATCATGGAGCGGGTACTAAAATATTCATCTGCTGATGCCTGCGAAGTCAACCTCAGGTCAAGTGAGCAGGGCAACATTCGGTATGCAAGAAATACCGTTTCCACAGCAGGTCACAGATCCAATCGTCAGCTAGTAGTTCAATCCAATTTTGGGAAGAAAACAGCTACTGCTACTATTGATGAATTTGATGATGCTTCTCTGGAAAAAGTAGTGAAGCGCTCGGAAGAACTGGCGAAGCTTTCGCCTGAGTCACCAGAGTTTATGGAGCCATTGGGTCCTCAGGAATATAAAGAGTCAAAAACATTCATTGAAAAAACGACAGAGATCGATGCTGAATACCGTGCAGCCGTAGCTGCCAGCAGCATTGAACCTGCAAAGAACAGTGATGTAACGGCTGCTGGATTCCTGAATGACTCTAACGGGATGTCTGCAATGATGAACTCCAATGGGCTTTTTGCTTATAATAAGAGTACATCGCTGGATTTTACTGTCACCATGCGTAGTAATGACGGATCTGGATCTGGATGGGTGACGCGTGATTTTAACGATGTTGAATTGTTTGATGCGGCTGAAGCATCGAAAATCGCCATCGATAAGGCATTACAATCCCGTGAGGCAAAAGCTATTGAACCCGGCAAATACACCGTGATTCTAGAACCTGCTGCATCCGTTGGATTGCTCGGTAATATGTTTGGATCCTTTAATGCACGTACTGCGGATGAGGGACGGAGTTTCATGTCGAAAGAAGGGGGTGGTAATAAGCTTGGAGAAAAAATTGTCGATGAGCGAGTCACGATCTACTCTGATCCATTCAATGAGCTTGCCCCTTCCAATACATGGACACAAGGTGGATTGCCTATTGATAAGATGACCTGGATCGAAGATGGTGTGGTCAAAAACCTCGCCTATGGCCGCTACTGGGCCGATCAAAAAGGAGTAGCACCTGTTCCTTTTCCTAGCAATGGTATCATGATGGGAGGAGATGCATCCTTGGAAGATCTTATTAAGGATACCCGTAGAGGTATTTTGGTGACACGTCTTTGGTACATCAGATCCGTGGATCCACAGACTTTACTCTATACCGGTTTGACCCGTGATGGAACATTCTATATCGAAAACGGTAAGATCAAACATCCGGTCAAAAACTTCCGATTCAACGAGAGTCCGATTATCATGTTGAATAACCTGGAAGCCCTGGGTCAGCAAGTAAGGATCGATGGAAATTTGATTCCGTATATGAAAGTGCGAGACTTTACCTTCACAAGTTTGTCAGATGCCATCTGATACATTTGGGAAAGTGGTACTTGCATGAAAAAATGGAATGGCGGTGAATTTTTCTTTACCCGATTGATGTACGAATCGGGAGATTGGGATGCAGATCAACGCATGCCCTCTAATTTGTTGCATTCCATTGTAGAATATACGACTATACCAGTCAATACGCAGGAACAAATTGTAGCATTAAGCGACCGAAATGTATTTCAGGCCCCCTTTTGCTACATCACAGGACATCGACTGGTACAATTTACACAGCAGGAACGAGACCACTTCGAAGCATACGTAAATCGAGGTGGTTTCGTTTTCGCTGACGATTGCAATCATGATATCGATGGACTTTTTGCCAAGTCCTTTGAGGCTCAGATGAGTGACATCTTTGGCCCTGAAGCGCTGGTGAAAATTCCCAATGATCATGAGATTTATTCCAATTTCTTCGAATTTGATGGTCCACCCACCACATCACAAGAACTGAATGGATGGGGCGACGACCTTGTACATGACTATCTCAAAGCCATCATTATAGATGGGAGAATTGGGGTATTGTATTCTAACAAAGACTACGGGTGTGAGTGGGACTATGATTTTCGAAATAAACGCTGGTACAAAATCGATAATACCAGATTCGGGATCAATATTGTGATGTATGCACTGACTGCCTGATTGAAAAACTTATCATGGACCAACCAATAACCGAAATCAAAGATCGTGTAAACTACCTACTGGCTAAGCTCGATGACCTGAAAGCCTCCGTGCATCAGGTCATTGTCGGTCAGGACGCGGTAATTGATCAGCTCATTGTAGGTATCCTGGCTTCTGGGCATGTGCTCCTGGAAGGTGTACCCGGTCTGGCCAAAACTCTGATGATTCAGTCACTGTCAAAAGCTATGGCAGCATCATTTAAGCGCATCCAGTTTACTCCAGACCTGATGCCAACCGATATCCTGGGAACAGAAATACTCCAGACAGATCAAAACGGAGAAAAATTCTTCAAGTTCGCCCCCGGACCTGTATTTGCCAACATCATTCTGGCGGATGAGATCAATCGTACTCCTCCAAAAACCCAGTCAGCATTACTTGAACTCATGCAGGAATATGCCATCACCTATGCTGGCAAACGGTATCCACTTCCCAAACCATTTTTTCTGCTGGCGACGCAAAATCCGATCGAACAGTCAGGCACCTTTCCACTTCCTGAAGCTCAGGTGGATCGCTTCCTTCTTTTTGTAAAGGTAGGCTACCCCACCATCGAAGAGGAAGAAGAAATTCTGACACGAACGACCGGAAAAAAGAGTGCAGAAATCAAACCCGTGTATACTACCGAAGAGCTCATTGAATTGCAGGATCTCTGTCGACAGGTAAGCATTGCACCGGAGCTGATCAAGCGAGTTTCGCAGATGGTCAGAAATACTAGGCCTTCAGAAACATCAAATACCATGGTGCGAGAATATGTAGAATGGGGTGCCGGCCCCAGAGCAGGTCAGGCATTGATTCTGGCGGCTAAAGGACATGCATTACTCAAGCATCGCTATGCAGTCACTCCTGAAGACCTAAAGTCTATGTTGATACCGGCTCTCCAGCATCGATTGATACTGAACTTCAAAGGGATTTCTGAAAAAGTAAGTATCGAAGAAATTCTTAACTCACTTTACTAAAAAAATCGACTCGTATGTGGCTAGATCCTGGGATCATAAATAATGTCCAGGCATTGGAATGGATTGCAAAGTCAATTTCCAGGGGCTTTTTATTCGGTCGTCACAGCAGTCAGAAAGTGGGTAGTGGGATGGAATTTAATCAGTATCGTGCTTATACACCCGGGGATGATCTACGTCTCATAGACTGGAAAATGCATGCACGAACTGATAAGTATTTCATTCGACAAGCACTTATAGAAACCGAACACCAATTTATTTGTAGGTTGGATAATTCACGATCAATGGATTATGCCGAAGACGGTATTTCCAAATTGCTGCTGGGAAAGATCCTTTGTGCTTGTATGACACTCATTGCCGCCAATCAGGGAGATAAATTTGGATGGGAATCGGCAAAAATTCAGTTTCCTCTGGGTACAGGGATGCGTCACTGGCATCAAAGCCTTGGGGGAATTTTCAATCTCTCAAGCCGGCAGGACATACCTAGCTACAATCTTACCAGAGTCGACACAATTTATTCATGGATTACAGACCTGTATTATTCACTGGACGAATTAGAGGATATTCTGAAGCAGGTAAAAAATCATACTACAGAATTAATTGTATTTCATGTGCTGGGAGAAAAAGAAGAAGATCTAAAATTTGATTCGGGATCAACCTTCATCGATCTTGAATCAGGAAAGAAAATCGAGGTAGATGCGCCACAGTATCGAAAGCAATACAAAGAACGCATGCAAAAACATTTGACATCGTGTCAAAACTTGTTTTACCGATATGGTATTCACTATGTAAAGGCGCCGATGCAGAAGCCCGCAGATCAGATTATGAAAATATTTTTGGACACATATAATTACCTGATAGCAGCGTGAGCTTTCAGCTTTCCATAGCGCTTTGGGGCCTCGCTGCTTTAGCTGTACCTCTCCTCATTCACCTGCTTAGTAAAAGGCGAAAGAGATTAATTCAATTTGGGAGTGTGGCCTTTCTAGAAAAAACAGAAGCTCCATCATCAAAATCGATTCAACTCAGTCAATGGTGGCTCCTACTCCTTAGACTGGCCGCCCTCGCCGCTCTGGTGACCGCTGTTGCAGAGCCCTTGATAAATACGAAAAAGACATCCGATATTATCTATGTTGAACATTCCATTTTTAGTGATCCAGCCTACAGCCTCTTAATAGATAGCCTATCTGAAGAGCACGATATAGAGTGTTTTTCCATTGGACAATCAGATGGAAACACGAGCTGCACTTCGTATCCCAATATGTGGTCATTCTTCTTTGATGCCAATAAGAAAGCACGAAACACACGTATATTTACACACAATTTTAACAGGTATTATCGTGGAACACCGGTGATGCCAGGTCAACATATTACCGTACATGAGGTACCCATCTCTGTATCTAGGGCCTCGATAGATACCATTTGTGCCGGTGATTCTTTATATCAAATTCAGTATAATACCGAGGCTTTTCTGACGAATACTACCGTAGCAAAAATCAGGGGATCTATCAGTGATGAAGACTGTGATCCAGTGCGGATTGGTATCTCCCAGGACACCTCAAATAATCAGCTGGAAATACTGAGATCAATCCTACAACGTATTAATGAAACCATACCGATCGAACTCGAACTGACTGGTCTGGATGAGGAATCGGATTGGAAAATAATGATAAAAGACCGTACAGAATCTCTGGAAATGGGAGGTCATCAAATTATATGGAATCAGAAAGGGGGTCCTTTCAGTTTCACTCCCATGGGTCCAACTCTGGCAAAAATGCAAGGTACACTTGATAGAACTGCTATCCTCGAAAGTCATTTTCCCTTACATCTTACACAGCTTTTATTGAGTAAATATATTTCTGAAGATAGTGACCAGGCAGTGTTTGACCGTGATCAATTGCATTTAGACCCCGAGGTTAGACTAAGTAAGGCGACCTCAGCACCTCAATCTATTGCATCTTTTTGGTTTATCGCTGCGTTGATACTATTGATAGCAGAACGAATATTGTCCACAAAAATTAAGCGACAATGACGATAGGAAGCCCATCGGAATTTCGGGTAAAATGGCAGCAAAGAAATCAGTTCTATCTGATAGTGGGTGTCCTTTTCTCCAGTGCACTTGCCTGGGCTGCGTCACATCTTTTCAACATTCCGATTTGGTATGCGGGGGCCATGACTATTGCCACCATTAGCTATTTAGTACATTTCGTAAGTTCAAAGAAACCGACTCTCCTTGATGCGGAACGTGAAATGCACGAGCAACATCCCGGATTGGAGTTTAGTAGCCACCTGCTGGAAAAGCAAAATCCTGACCTATCACCTCTAGAAAAACTCCAGCAAATAAAGATTAGAGAACGGCTTAGCGGGCTTTCATTTAGAATTCCACGGAGTGTGGAAATAATCCGCCCCATAATGGTAGGTATTGTGTCACTCACCACCATATTATTTGTTTCCCAACCCATTTTTGAATCTCATTCGCCAGCAGAAGGAAGTGCTCCCGGCGAAATGCGAGGCATTCTCAGTAATGATCTCGAGGCGATCGATACTTTATCCATCATAGATGTTTACACAACAGTCACACCACCCGGGTATACTGGCATGAAAAAATCAAGCAGCACAAGTCACCAACTGCAAGTGCCGGAAGGAAGTATCATCGATTTTGAAGTATCGATCAGCGGCAGCTTGGAAAAAATGCTGATGATCAGCAATACAGGGGATACAGTCACTGCCACCACGGAAGCTCATTTTTCCAGAACCATGATAAACAATGGGTATTTCTATTTCACAGTGGTAGGTCCACACAACACGACGACCTCAAAATACTATAGTATCAAAACAATAGAAGATGAAAATCCTGTTATTTCCGTTCGAAATTTAGATGAGTATCAAAGACTACCATTTAGATCTAACTATGATCTCTCATTTGCAGTAGAAATAAAAGACGACTATGGCATTGAGGATGCATTTATACTCGCCACTGTGGCCACAGGTCAGGGAGAAGCTGTACAATTCCGGGAAAAACAATTCGCACTTCCGGCATTTAAACCTAATTCTGATAGTTACAACAACACCTATTCACTTTCCACCCGAGACTTCAATCTGGAGCCAGGGTCAGAGTTGTATTTTTATATTGCTGCGAAAGACAACTGTCCTTTTGATGTACAGACTGCAAAATCACCCACTTATTTTATCATCATAGAAGACACCACAAAATATGAATGGGTGGATGATGGAGGAATGCAAGTGGATTTAATGCCAGATTTTTTCAGGAGTCAACGTCAATTAATCATTGACACGGAAAAACTCATCGCAGAAAAAAATCAAATTTCACAAGAGGAATTTAATCAAAGGAGCAATGAATTGGGATTTGATCAAAAATTATTGAGACTAAAATATGGTCAATTTTTAGGGGAAGAATCCGAAAGTGGTATTGCGATAGAAAATGAACTTGACAACGAAGAAGGTGATCACGACGGACACGATCACGAGGGCCATGATCATGCTCCCGATGGACACGAAAACGTAAGTGAATGGAGTCAATCAGTCCTTGAGCAGTTTGGCCATAACCATGATCATGAAGATGAACCCAATCAGCTGTTAGAATCCAGGGGTACCGAGCATGAGGATCCCAGTCGACCTGATTGGGTAAAGGCACTCTCTCATAACCATGACAATCTCGATCAAGCCACTTATTTTGATATGCCTGTCAAGAGTAAACTGAAAGCTGCTCTTTCAGAGATGTGGGACTCAGAACTTTACCTCCGACTTTTTGAACCCGAAAAATCACTCCCTTACCAATATAAAAGCCTGAAATTATTGCAGGAAATAAAGAATCATGCAAGAGTATATGTCCATCGTATCGGTTTTGATCCTCCGCCTATAAAAGAAGCAGAAAAAAGACTGAGTGGTGAACTGGATGAAATAACAAAACCTCAGAAGGAAAAAATCCTTGCAACTCAGAAAGATTTTCCAGCCATTCGAAAGGTCCTTCCTGTTCTATTTGAAAAAATCGCTCAGCAAAGTACTTCATTGCAAGATGGTGAAAAGGAAATGCTGCGAAATGCTGCCAATGAAGTAGCAGCCGTAGCGGTGGAAGATATCTCTCAGGTTTCTACCCTTACCCGTATTCAATCTATTCTTGAAACGGATAAACCGATGTCAGTCTCGCATTTAGAATTGATTTACAATGCGTTACGTAAAATGATAACCAAACTACCGAATGCCACTGATGACACACCCTACTTAAGTCATCCCCTCATTGATGCTGTGCTTAAAGAAACTGTCGATTGATGGATTTGTCAATCGTCAACATAGTCATATTATCACTGATCATCCTGTGGATTTTTGCAGGGGCACATTTATTGAGACCTATATCAGCTAAATACCGTGCGCGAAGAATACTTTTCCTGGTACTTAGCTTGGCAGGATTTATTCTCATGGTTTTTAAACCCTATATTAACCGAAAAACCACAAAAAAAAGCGTATTACTCGTACACAAACTGGAAGGAAACGAGTCATTTTCGAAGAAGAAATATGACAGAGTTTTCCAGAACTTCTACGAATACCTTACATCAGAATTCTATCTGAGAAAAGATTCACTTACTATCATGGGAAACGGGCTAGAACCTGAAGACCTATCATTGATAAAAGACATACCGAAGAAAGTGGTCTTGAAAGATGTAAGGGGAGGATTTACCGAGGTCCAGGTCCCTTTGGTCAAGAGCTATCGTCCCTTCCAAATCACGGGTTCTGTAGATCAGGTAAATGCCAAGGGTGTTAAGGTCGTGACCCCTGATGGAACGGAATATTATAGCCCCTTACAGGACTTAGACTTTACCATTGAGCTGCAAGCGCAAGAACCCGGTCCATTCATTTATGATCTCCATCTAATAGGAGAAAATGATACATTATGCGAAAAACTGCCAATCGTAATAGAAGAAGATACACCCTGGAAAATACTGATATTAAATTCCAGTCCATCTTTTGAGCATAACTTCCTAAAAAACCATTTTGGAGAACAGGGTAAGCAATTTACAATCCGTCAAAAAATATCCAAAGATAAGTACCAGTATAGTTATACCAATACAGAACGTCACAGCATTTTCCCTCTGACTAAAACCTCCCTTTTACGATATGATTTTTGTCTCATCGATGTTGCCACCTGGAATAGTGTGGGTAGTGACAATCGGAAAAGCATTCTGGAGGAAGTGAAAAATCGTGGGTTATCACTTTTAATTAAACCTAGCAATGGAATGGTGGCCCGAGATATTCCCAAGTACAGGGTCCAATCATCGGAGTCTATCTCATGGCAAGAAGATAATCGAGAAGTCGAAATTAATTCAACACGGTTGAGCAGTACCAGTGCTTACCAAGAAATTACATCGCAGGGACACATTATTGGATATCAAACAAATTATGGGATAGGAAAGATTGGCATTGTAGGTATGGAGGCCACGTATCTTTTACTATTAAATGAGATGGAAAATAGCTATCAGAAAATCTGGACTGATTTTCTATCTGTTTTCTATACACCCACACAGGAAACCAGCATAATCAAAACTCCCTTTTGGAATTTTAGAAACACCTCGATCCCCGTACAAGTCATTACTTCGGAAGACAAACCTCAATTGATATTGAATGATAGTATCAGGCTTGCCATGCAGGAGTCTCCCTTTGTGGCTGACTATTATTCTGCAAGAACCTTTGCAGATGATGGATGGCACTATCTCAATCTAACAAGTGATACTCTTAAGCATTGGTTCTATGTCCATCCCGATTCAACCTGGAAAGTACAGAGAAGTCAGAACTTAAAACTTATTAATGAACGAGCTCTGGCGACCTCATCAGTAGGTGACATTCATATAGAAAGAGTACCCATTCCCTGGTACTGGGGACTTCTACTATGCGTCCTTGGTTTGGGCTTATTATGGCTTGATGAGCGTATTTATGACTAGAACAGTCAAATATGCCTACCATCTTGGCCTGATACCCGGAGCATAAGGGTGACGCATATTTTCATAATACTCCAGGGATTTAGCAGGTTTTTCATATTCTGCACCTATAGGAAGTCCCGAGAATTGCTGAAAATAAAGGACACATGAATTTCTCCATAAAATAGCTTCATTCACCTGCCTTTCCAACATCATATTCACATGCTCCCAACGACCTTCATCAATCAATCCCTCTAAATCCTGCCACCGATCATGCATATTTTTTGCAGCCTCCACACCTGAATAGTATCTATATACGATTTCATCCCACAGAGTGCGACCAGACTTTGTTACGAAATCCCAGGGTAGATGATGAAACCACAAGAGATATTTTTCATCGATAGTTTCTGGATCATTAAAGTAAGGTTGTGCTCCCGGAAAATACTGACTGATGGCATCACTACCTGAGGCGGTTCGATCAAAACCAATACCTTCACTATCAGCCTTATGATAGTATACCGAAGTCCAGTCAGCCCTCGACATTCGGCTCACCCAGGGCCCTGGACCGTAGTGGTGACCAGGCCCCATAATGTGATGCAGTCCAAGAGGGGTCATATAGTTCACCAGATTTTCGTGTGACTCCATCATGATAGTGGTGATCGGTTTGACGACTTCCATATCATTTGAAAAGGTGCATCGAGTCCATTCTTCGGCAATCTCCTCTGCACTCAATGTGTGATCCCATGCCAGACGACCAAATACATACCAGTTAGACTGGCCGAACAGATGCCCTGTCCAATTACGGTCATTCCCAATATTGGAGACACCCGCCATGCCAGTTGTCTCAAAGGGATCGACCGAGCCATCCAGAACTCGCGCCACGGTGGATCCCTTTCCTCTGGCGTAGGTGTCGGCTTCCAATACTTCTTTATAAAGGGGGCCCTGATACACCAAATGTGTACCCTGTCCCAGGTATTCCTGAGTGATCTGAAACTCCATCATGGGAGCTGTCTCCTTCAACGCCCCGAATAGCGGATGAAAGGGTTCGCGAGGCTGGAAGTCAATCGCTCCGTTCTTCACTTGAATCAAGACATTCTCGCGAAACTCGCCATCCAGAGGCACAAATTCATTGTAAGCTTGCTTGGCCCTATCCTCAGGCTCTTCATTGCTATATACAAAGGCTCGCCACATGACGATCCCACCATGATCCTTCACAGCATCAGCCAGCAGATTGGCACCGTCAGCGTGCGATCGGTCATAGTTTTGCGGTCCCGGCTGACCCTCCGAGTTAGCTTTTACTAGAAACCCTCCAAAATCAGGTACGTACTGATAAATTTCATCCACTTTTTTCTGCCACCAATCGATGACTTTCTCATCCAGGGGGTCAGCTGTCTCCAATCCTCCCAACTCAATGGGGGCACTAAATCGAGCCGTCAAAAAAACCTTAATTCCATACGGTCTGAACAGATCCGCGAGGGCCTTCACCTTTTCTAAATAATAGGGACTGAGCACCAGGGCATTTGCATTTACATTAGTGAGCACTGTACTGTTGATACCTATGGATGCATTGGCCCGGGCATACTGCGTATATCGAGGATCCATTAGCTCAGGCAATCTGTGCCAGTCCCAAATGGAAAAACCTGCATATCCACGTTCGACCGTCCGATCCAGATTATCCCAGTGATTGAGTATTCTAATGTCAATCTTGGGGCTCGATTGAATGGACAAGCTATCGATCCTTTCATGCTTCTGCATCTTTCGCAAAAAGTGATAGACCCCATACAGCACGCCAATATCAGTGTTAGCTGTGATCACATTGATCAACCTCCCATCGGCCTCCACAGTCCTTATGGCAAACCCCTCGGTTCCGAGGCTATCATAAACAACCTGAGTACTAAGTTGACGTAGAAAGGGATCACTATTCTTTACCCCTGCCAATATCATGCTACCACTAAGTGTAGATCCCAGCTCATTGACATCAACCCCCAACATACCCGTCAGGCCATCCTGCAACTCCTTGCGGACGACATCCAAAGTGGATGAGCTACCATAGACTTTCCAACCCTCAATATTACTCCGGTAATCTTCCAGAAGTTCAGCATCTTCGATCTGATCGAAACGCAACCACAAACGGTACCCATCCTCAGCAATTGCCGAGTTTGCCATTATCAAACAGAATAAGGCTTGCAGAACTATATACTTGGTGCGCATGATGATACTTTACTGTTCATAGACCAAAATTGGTCAAATAAAATGTGATCCAGAGGAAAACCCTTCGAAATATCGCTCATCGAATTTATACAATCGATTGAAGAAGTAAAATTTCTAACTATATTTCTCAATGCCAAAGAAAAATAAACATGAAAAATAACGTCCTGATGCTAATAGCAGGCCTGGTTTTTTCGACCGTTCTCTCTGCTCAAGATCTAAAATTGACCCCTTCCAAGGTTTTTGCCTGGGATGAACTGAAAGCGGAGCTTGACGACACTTGGGTATCACGTCATATTTCAGAGGGATCAACCACACATCTAGAATATTTTGAAATGCTTGGAACCACCGTGGATCCACAAAAAATGTCACATCCGGTACACATGCATGATAATCTGGAAGAGATAATCATAATAACCGAAGGAGAAGTGGAGGTCACCATCGAAGACAAGAAAAAAGTGTTAGGACCCAATTCGATGGCCCTGATATTACCTGGTGATACACATGGATTCCGAAACGTAGGAAATAATCCCGCCACTTATTTTACTATAAAATATCGATCAAAAGCACCGATGAATATTGCTCGTGGGAAATCATCAGGAGGCTCGTTTTGGGTTGATTTCAAGGATCTGGAGTTTAAACCACACGAAAATGGAGGCCGGAGGGATTACTTTGATCATTCCACAGCTATGTGCGAGTCTTTTGAAATGCATGTCACAGACCTCAAAGCAGGCGTCGAAAGTCATCCACCTCACACACATATTGTAGAGGAAATTGTACTTATCACTGCGGGTGATGTATCCGTACATATTGATGGTAGGAATTTTGAAACAAAGTCAGGCGATCTGGTATTTCTGGATTCCAATGTCCCGCATTCTGCCGCAAACATTGGGACTACTGCTTCACGGTATTTTGCTTTCCAGTGGAAGTAAACTGGTAATCCCAAAGGAGTTGTAACTTGCATTATGCAGGTTGCAAAATGGATAATAATCCTAGGGTGTTTCACAGGTATAGTAGCATGTAAGCAAAATCAAGTTGTACCTTCTATTAGGTCCATGGAGTGGGTACCTATTACCACCCCTTCAGAAGAAGGGGGACAAAGCCAACTACATACAAGCCCTGATGATCATCTGTATCTCTCCTGGATTGAGTACACTTCAGATACAGCTGTCGAACTTCGCTACGCCCGATGGGACACTACTAAATGGGACTACATACGGACGATTGCTAAGGGTGGATCTGATTGGTTCGTCAATTGGGCAGATATGCCGTCGATCACTCAGTTTTACCCGGATCGAAACCGACTCGTAGCCCACTGGCTTCAATACAGTGGACCGGGAAATTATGACTATAATGTTATGCTTTCTTCATCCTCCAATGCCGGTCTGAATTGGTCTATTGGTAGCCAATTGCATCGGGACACGACGAAAAGTGAACATGGATTTGTTTCAATGGTAACGACGAGTGAAAATGAAATCTGTGCCGTTTGGCTCGATGGTCGAGAAACGAAACCCGGTGTAAACCATGAGCATCATCAGCATGCCGGTGCCATGACGTTGCGATCCACTTTTCTAACAGACTCCGGGTACACCGCCCCGGAATATGTGCTGGATTCGATGGTGTGTGATTGTTGTCAAACGGATGTCACTTATGTGAATGGGCAAATATTAGTAGTGTACCGCGATCGTTCCGACACTGAAATTCGAGATATTTCATTAGTGCGTTACAATGGGGAAAAATGGGAGATCCCGGTTCCGGTCAGTATGGATCACTGGCAGATAGGTGGATGTCCGGTGAATGGACCGGCTATCGCATCGAAGGATGGGCAAGTAGCTGTAGCCTGGTATACAGAAGCGAATGACCAACCTAAAGTGCAAGTTGCGTTCTCCGACGATTTAGGCCATACGTTCACTGAGCCCATCATCATAGACGATCAGCGTCCTCTGGGAAGGGTGGACATTGAGTTCTACGACGATCAAAGTGTGTTGGTCTCCTGGATGCAGTCACAGGGAAATGAAGCATGCATAGTGGCAAAGTTAGTCTCGTCAAGTGGTGAAGTCTCAGAGAACTTCTGTCTTATTGAAACAAATCCTTCACGTCAGAGTGGATTTCCAAGACTGGCACGTTCAGCTGACCAATTTTTTATTTCATTTACTGAGGTCCTGGACGATAATAAACCGAGGGTTCAGACTGGCATCATTGAAATTCTGGACGATCATACACCTTTATGATCTGACTGGGTGTCACAATCACATCCATACATACATCATGTTCTTCCCGGGGCAATGAATCAACGTACTGAAAATCATATGCCACTCCTATCTTTACCGCCTGGGGATATCGGGCCAGAAAACGATCATAATAACCGGCACCGTAGCCCAGACGGACACCCTTGTGATCAAAAGCGAGCCCGGGTATGATCATATACGAGTACGGCCCCTCGTATATCACGGCATCCGCCTGAAATTGGGTTCCATACATACCTTCAGACATGGGAAGTTTGGGGTCAAAGACGAAATTTTCCAATTGTTGGTCTGGCAAAGATTTACTGGAAACCACCATCAGGTTCTGAACCAGGAGATGATGGATGAAGTCTGCAAGATCAATTTCCATACCCATGGCAAGATATAGATGTATCGGAAAATTGACCTCCTTATCAATTAAATTGCAAAGATGCCCAGATACCTTCTCAGAATCATGAACATGGGACTTCATAGTAATCTCATTTCTTCGTGCCATGAGGTGTTTGCGCCAGACAGATTTTGTTCTCATATCATTTCGGGTATAATGTCGATACATCGCATCAAAGATGTATATATCGTTCTATTAAGAAAAGTTTAACATCCACAAAATCATTCGATTCGTTCGTTGAATTCATTCGGATAGGTGCTCTCCTTAAATTCTCTGTTAATCGATAGAATACAACCGTTCGTCTTTATGCAAACAATTAATAAAAGTGAAGTCAGTTATTAGTAGAGCCTAGATGCGGAAAACCTTCTGTGAAGCCTAACCCTGCCTTCTAAGATCCTAATTCGGGCGGACTAAAATGTGGATCGGATTTTGTTTTTCAGTTATATGAACTATGTCACAGTCTGCCAATTTCGGATCTGAATCAATAGGCAAGTTGCTAAAACAACAGGCGATACCTGCATCTGTTGGTATCCTCATCATGTCGATCTACGGCATCGTCGATACCATCTTCGTGGGTCGATTTGTGGGTTCCATGGGTATAGCCGCTATTACGGTTGTGATGCCAATTGGCTTTCTGATTAGCGCACTGGGAATGGCCATCGGTGTGGGTGGAGCATCCATCATCTCCCGTGCCCTGGGAGAGGAGAATATCGACAAAGCCAATCATGCTTTTGGAAATCAGATTGTCCTTACACTGATTCTGGGAGTAGGGTTTAGCATCTTATGCTACTTCTTCATTGAAGAGGTCCTGGTATTATTTGGTGGTCGGGGCAACATACTCGCCCCAGCTATTGAGTATTTTGAGATCATACTGATTGGAATTCCGTTTTTAGCATGGGCGATGTGTGCTAACAATGTTATCCGCGCCGAGGGGTTTCCCAGGGTGGCCATGTATACGTTGATCGTCCCAGCATTTGCCAATCTCATACTTGATCCGATCCTGATCGTTGGTCTGGGGTGGGGCATAAAGGGAGCAGCATGGGCCACAACCGTGGGCTACGCTTCTAGTGGACTGTATGCTGTATATCATTTTCTGCATGGAAAATCCAAAATGCATGTGAGTCCCTCACAGTATATTCTTCATAGACCTATTGTGCGAGAGATTTCAGCAATCGGCTCCGTCACTTTAGCACGGCAGGGCACAATTGCAGTACTCTTCATTGTATTGAATAATGCACTGTTTAAATACGGTGGTGAACTTAGTATTTCGACCTGGGGTATCATCAATCGTGTGATGATGTTTGCTAATTTTCCGGTACTGGGCATCACTCAGGGTTTTGTTCCCATCGCTGGGTTCAATTATGGAGCTAAACTGGGAGACCGCGTCCTCGAAGTAATACAGACTGCCATTAAATATGGTACCGCCATTTCTCTGATCCTGTTTTCCATCATTATGGTCTTGGCACCCCAGTTTGTTCAGATTTTCACTACCGATGAAGCAATGCTCAATCAAACTCCTCAAGCACTGCGTATGGCTTTTCTTGCCACCCCGCTTCTTGCCATTCAGTTGATCGGTCCTGCTTATTTTCAAGCCATTGGCAAAGCCCTTCCAGCCCTATTTCTTGCTCTAACCAAACAAGGATTCTTTTTGATCCCTTTGATCCTGATACTTCCGGTTTTTATGGGTATCGATGGTGTGTGGATTTCATTTCCGATTGCTGATCTTTCTGCCGCTATTGTGAGCTTCCTTTATCTACGAAAATCCACCAAGGATTTCGGCAACTTATCACTGATCCCTAGACGAAACCTCTCACATTATCTCATGTCCTGGCTTTCCTAACACTGCATCAGATCAGATTTGGGTAAAGTATCGTAATTTTACGACATGAGATTCCGTCCTGAATTTGCATACATATTGGGTGTCCTTCTATTTCTGCTGGCCGTAGCTTGTGGTTCTCTGGATACCGAAGACTCGCTTAATGAGCGGATTGTCAAAGACAATGTACTGGGACGAAGAAGCTTTATAGGACCCGGTCAATCCGTTATGGAATTAAGGGACCACGGAAATTCCTTTGTGATTGAGCTATTTGTACCCGGTAGATCACCACAACAGGTCCAGGTTACTGCCCTTTCTGAAAGACGCTATGCCAACAATGGTTTCGAGCTGGTAAAGCAAGGCACGGGTTGGATCTTGCATGACAATCTAGGATCTACCAGAGTCTTCTATCCCGCCTTTCGATATGCCGGCACACTATCAGATCATACCGAATATCCTACGGGCGAAGTGCTGCTATACCTGGCCCAGACCGAAGAGGGGCATCAGTACCTTTTGACACCCAAAGTACTTAGTTCACCAGAAGCACGGAGTAGTGGACTCTACTACATCCTAAAAGGTAAAGATGCTGATGGAAATAAGACGGACCGCATTGTTTATGAGTTATTTGAGGAAAGGACTAACCAAACCCTCATGTGTCTTGAGGTGGTAGGCAGTGATCTGATACGTATTGGTCAAAACTGCAATCTGGATATTCAAAGTGGTGAATCCTTTGCACTTTCAGATTAACTCTCATAGCTAATCTAGAAAAACGGTCTTACCTGTTCTGACAGATTCATCAGCTGCTAGCACTATGCGTAGACTATTCACAGCATCTCGCAAATGGTCTGACATGTCACGATCATTAACTATGGCGTCAAGCAGTACCTCCTGCTCCATATAGCACAGGGCGTCATGATCGGGTTCATCCTTTGTGCTGAAGAATTCATCTTCCTTATCAAATTGACCATTAGCATCTCTGGAGGCATGATGCAAGAGTAAGCCACCCGTTTTGGTATGATCATCTATATCTGCAGATCCATCCGTGCGCTCTCCAGCCTTATCAACGATGCTTACACAGCCTTTGGGCCCTATTACGTCTTTGACAAAGAAAGCGGTTTCACTTATCATGGGTCCCCAGCCTGCCTCATACCAGCCTACAGATCCATCTTGAAACCGTACCTGCAGCTGCCCATAATTATACATGTCTTCATCTATCTCATCAGACAGATTTGCTCCGATGGCACTTACACTCACAGGATTGGAATCGGTCATAAGACACATGATATCGACATAATGCACGCCACAATCTACGATAGGAGACATGGAGTTCATCAATGATTTATGGGTTTCCCATTCCTTGCCTACACTTTGCTGATTGAGATTCATTCGCATGACGAGTGGTTTGCCCAGTGTCTTACTAAGTTCCACTAACCGGGTCCAAGCTGGATGTACCCTGAGGATATATCCGACTACCATTTTCAAACCCTTTGATTGGGCCAAATCTACCAGTGCTTGTGCACGTTCGACAGTCAATGCAAGTGGCTTCTCGATAAATACATGAGCACCCGCCTGCAGAGATGCTTCTGCATAGTCAGCATGTGTGTCCGGGTAGGTATTGATAGAGACCACATCGGGCTTCGTATCCTGCAGCGCCTCCTCAAAATCACCATACGTTGGATAACCTCCCAGCAATTGGGATAATGATTCACGCGAGTTGGATCCTCTACTGACAAGGCCTACAATCTCGAATGCTTCCATCTCATGATAAGCCTTGGCGTGGGATATCCCCATATTGCCGCATCCTACGACTAGTACTCTCCACTTCTTCATATAGTAAAGTTAGGAGAAAGAAATTTGAATTTACAATTTGAGTCCTCAGGACCCCATGATAGCGATGACTAGTGTGGGATCACTTGTTTCAAGCGAAAGTGATGCTTATCCGCACCACAAACTGAGCAAACATAGTTGTCGGGCAGTTGCTCGAAAGGAATACCCTGCATAATATCCTGAGTCGTATCACCAAACCGACTATCATAAGTACTCAGACAATCTCTGCATTCATAGAGGTTATATTTGACAGCATCCCCCACTTCTTTTTTCTTTGGCTCAGGTGCATGGGGTTTCTCTGTATCCAATTGATCAAAATAAAGATGACTGAGCTCTATCAGAAGTGAAGGTAAGGCACTTTGATCTACATCCTGGGCAAAGCACTCATAGTCCCGTTCATTAGGGTCAAAACATCGAGAGAAATGCACGTTGTATGTAGGTCTTAAAGCCAACCCTCCAATTTCTCGAGATAGACTATTTTCCTCAATGATGATAGAAGTAAACCATTTTTTTCGATCGCTATTTGATATACCAAAGGTCAGTCCATAGGTACTAATATCAACTGCATTAAACTGATTTACCAGAAAATTTTTAAGCTGCAGAGCACTTTCACTGGCCACTGGAATGTGCCAATTTAGCTCAAGCGAAGAGTGTCGAATATTGATTCCAAATTTTCCCAGTAATTTTTCCCAAACCAATTTAGAGCTCCTGGGAATGCCCTTAATAATTAAAGACTTCCAGGGAGTAATACAAATTTTTCCTACCTGCACTTCCAGGCATAAATTGCATAGGGCTTTTAAGAAAGGAATATCATATCGATTGTTTCGCCAGTAGAGACCTAGCCAGTACCTATCGTGATCCATCTTATTCATTCCTTCATAGTAGGGAAATGGACTAAAGGGAAGTACCAATTCCCGATCCATCGTTCGATTGTTGGACTCCAGGCAATCATTCACTTCATCGAACAGGAGGTCGACATGATTTACCTTTTTGTATACTTTTTCAATCGTAAGAGAAAGGGCAGCAATATCCCAACTGTTTATTAATACCGGATACATAGCATCGTGAGAATAATTTGGCAATCGCAGATAGAGATACCAATAGTCTTCCAGTTCACTTGCTATAAAATTGAGATGCCCTGTAAATAGTGGAACCAATCGTTGCTTTGGATCAACAATATTTATTTTCAGTCTGGGTTGATACCTGAATTGTTCGAGAATATATAGATAGGAAGATCCATTCAACCAGTTAGTTGTCGGAAATATATCGGCAGTGACATACGAACTCACAATATTTTGATAGTCTCGGTCCGATACAAGCTCATTCTCAAGTGTCCTAAGATTTACACTTTTCTTTTCCAGTGCGAATGATGGTAGCATAATATCCTGCCTTGATCCAAAGTGGATGGACCGATGACCCAGCGTCTTAGCAATGTCCAGTATATGGATGAGTTCGCTGGGCGATAGTACTCCCCCCTTGATCAGTACTCTCTGCAGATCCAGAGTTCTTTGTGGATCTCCTTGAGAAGCTACCTGTTTCAATGTAACACTGCTACTCATTATACTGTAAGTTGCATGACATCCTCTAATATTGCTTGCACCTCTGATTTACAGCTACCACATCCCAGACCCGCGCCTGTTTTCTGACACAGGTTATTAAAATCCTCACATCCTTCCGCTATTTTCTGTCGAATATTGCCTTCTCCTACATTATTACACGAACATACAATAGCACCAACCACAGGTTCACTTTGACTGCCTCTTAATAATTCCTGTCTTTTATCTGATAATTCAGTTTTATTTTCGATCAATAATTTAAATTCTGCAAACTCAGATTTGTCTCCCATCAGGATAGCTCCAATTAATTGATCCTGATGCACAATGCATTTCTTATAAAATCGCTGACTCACGTCCATCAGCATAATTTCTTCATAATTGGGATCGTCGGAAGGGACCTTTATTCTCCCAATGGAGCATAGATTTATTCCATCAATCTTCAAGATATTCATGGAGACTGAACCATCATAGCTTATACTATTATCACCATTTAAAAAATTAGATAGTATATCAGCCTGTTGCTCAGCAGCTGCGGTAATTCCATAGATTTGATGATTATATTCTGCCACCTCACCTATCGCAAAAATATTGGGATCACTCGTTTGTAAGTAAGAATTGACAATGATTCCCCTACCACACTCCAGACCACATTCACGACCTGGCTCCACATTGGGACGCACCCCTATGGCATATACTATGGCATGACTCTTAATGGTCTTACCACTCTTTAGTGTGACGATCAAAGAGTGGTCTACATTATTTTCGAAGATGGTATCCACCTCGTTATCAAAATAAATTTGCACTCCTCTTTCCTTCAAAATATCAGCCAATAAATTACTAGCTAACCTGTCCAATTGTCTTTGCATTAGCCTGGAAGCTCTCTGAACTAAAGTCACCCGGATACCCATCTGGCGCAAAGAACCCGCCATCTCTAATCCTAACAAACCACCACCTACCACTACTACATGACGATCCCGCGGAGCTGCTCCCTGAAATTTGAGATATTCCTTTAAGTTGTCTGCATCACTTCTTTGACGCATCGTAAAAACTCCCGGTAGGTGGGTAGGAACGTTGCGCGGAACAAAAGGTCGGCTACCTGTAGCAATAATTAATTTATCGTAAGGATATCGGTTGCCGACATCATCAAAAATGACTTTTATATCTCGGTCAATTTTTGTGATGGTTGCATGTTTTACGGTTACTTGCAACCTATCTAACTCATCACTTCTAATTTTCACTAATTGCTCCCATTCTAGATGCTCTGATATGTAGTCCGGCAATAAGATCCTATTGTAGAAGGGATCGGGCTCTTTTGAGAGGACGGTGATTAAATCGTCACTATTCTCCTTTCGGTAGGTCTTAATAAATTGAAAAGCGGCCGCACCGGCTCCTACGATTAGCAACCGTTCTACTGGCTTCTTATAGGGTTTAACTTGAACGGCACTATATTTAAAATTAGGTTGCTTGGAGGCGGGATCGATCAAATCATCCGTGAGATTATTCACCCTGCTGTCTGCTCTATCCAATTTTTTACCCCAATGCATAGGTAGAAAAACCACTTGTTCACGAATACTATCAGTCACATTTATCCGCACCCGGACTGAACCTCGTTCATTTTCAACGACGGCCAGTTCTCCGTCTTTCAGATCACGCACTTCCGCGTCTACTGGATTAATCTCCAACAATGGAACATGCTGATGCATCATCAATTTATTGACCTTACCGGTACGGGTCATAGTATGCCACTGGTCTCTTAATCGACCGGTCGTGAGAATCAATGGATAGTCCTCATTTGTAAGTTCTGACCTGGTCTCCCGATATACCGATGTATTAAAAATTGCCTTTCGTGAATTAGTAAAAAAGACATGGTCTGTAAACATTCTCGGAGTACCTGGATGATCCTGAAAAGGAACCGGCCATTGAAAACTTCCCTCATCCTGTAATCTTTGATGACTCAGACCGGAAATGTCAATGTTCGTATTGCGAGTCATTGCACACCACTCATCATAAATGTCTGAAGGCCTATCAAATGAAAATCCATGAAAGCCCATCTCCCGTGCAAAGCGACTTATTATTTCAGTGTCGGGAAGAGCTTCTCCGGGAGGTGATACAACTTTGGGTAAATAATTAATGCGTCGATCGGCATTGGTCATGGTGCCTTCCTTCTCTAGCCACCCAGCGGCTGGCAGTACCAGATCTGCTTGTTGTACCGTATCAGAACGATCTGAAATATCCTGCACTACAACAAACCTGGCTTTTTCCAGGGCTCTCTTGACCTTATTGGAATGCGGCATACTGACTGAAGGATTTGTGCAGATAATCCAAATTGCCTTCATGTCACCTTTTTCCAGTGCATCAAACATTTGTGTTGCCGTATGTCCCGGCGATTTTCGTATGGCAGGCACTTGCCAAAACTTGGCAATTGCTTCGCGTTCCTCATCATTAGCTAACGTACCATGGGCTGCCAATAAGGTGGCCATACCTCCTACTTCCCTTCCTCCCATGGCATTGGGTTGACCAGTGAGTGAAAAGGGACCCGCACCTGGCTTTCCAATATTCCCTGTCAAAAGAGAGAGATTTATGAGGGCATAGTTCTTATCCACG
This sequence comes from Saprospiraceae bacterium, assembly GCA_050298535.1. GTDB lineage: Bacteria > Bacteroidota > Bacteroidia > Chitinophagales > Saprospiraceae > JABDMH01. Next base: position 148,044 of record JBNKUI010000058.1, on the reverse strand, counting down.
CCCACTACACTTTGATTTAAGCCCATTGCCCACAGAGACATCATTGCTTTCGATTCTCCAATATAATCTGCAGCAAGCTTTAAGTCATCGACAGTTATTCCGCAAATCCTGGCCGCCTTTCGTAAGGACAACTCCATGATCTGACGGCGATAGTTTTCGAAAGCCTCGGTATGATTCTTTATAAATTGTAAATCTGCATTGCCTACTTCCAGGATTCTCCTGGCTAAGGCGTGATAAAGGACCGTATCCGTACCTGGTATGATCTTAAGATGCAGATCCGCTATGGCACAAGATTGTGTTTTTCGGGGATCCACCACTACTATCCGGGTATCCGGAAAGTCAGCTTTTCGCTTTTCAATTCTTCGAAATAAAATGGGATGGCACCATGCAGGATTTGCTCCGGCAATTAAAAAAGTATCTGCCAGTTCGATATCATCGTAACTAATGGGTACAATATCTTCTCCAAACGTCTTTACATAAGCCGTGACAGCAGAACTCATACAAAGTCGGGAGTTAGTATCGATATTGTTTGTGCCGATAAAGCCCTTCACAAGCTTATTCACTAGATAGTATTCCTCAGTCAAACATTGTCCTGAGACATAGAAACCAACACTGTCTGGACCATACCTTCGGATCAGAGATCTAAAAACGGCCGCTGCCCTTTGAATTGCCGTAGACCATTCCACCCGCTGAAGGGGTTGACTTCGATTACCTCGCATCATGGGGTACAGCAGTCTGTCTGAGCGATCTTGCACAGTATAGTGAATATTGCGTCCCTTTGAACACAACATGCCACGGTTTGATGGATGGTCTGGGTCGCCCTCCACCTTGAGGCGCCCGCGACTATCTTTCATTACTTTGATTCCGCATCCCACTCCACAATACGAACAAGTCGACTTAAATACCTGATCCATGAATCATTCTTTATACTCAAAAATATTTTGTTTCGCATTCAGTACCAATTTAAGGTGACTGGCTATTGTAGAGTCCAATGACGGTATCACACCGTTCGATCCCCCGATGGTACTAGGAGAAGTTACTATGGTTTCGAAATTTAATACGAGGCAAGATATTACTTACTCTTCCCTCTAGTAATTCCTCCTGGCTATAAAGACAGTATGCGGTTGTTCGGATTGTGCACTGGTTTATATTCAGGACACAAACCATATATCACTTCAAAATGTACGGTGAGAATTGTCATATCCAACCTCCCCCAGGGACTACCTCTCACGGATCTACAGCTTTTCCCTTTACATTTCGGTGGAAAACAGAGTAGGTTTGAAAGTGAGCATTACCCATGCCCAATTTTGAACACTGGAATGATTTCCACCCTTGATGATCTGCATTGATTCTGTGGCAAAAAGCTGCGAATAACCTACGTTTAATCCCACACCCGGTGCAACATTGGTAGCTAGCACCAAATCTAGCTCCGTGCCCAGGGAAGATCCGGAGGTCTCACCTGCGAGTTCCGAAGGATCATTGTAAATCGTAACCGGTGATATAAAATGATGTAGATGCGCCATCAGTGACACACCCTTAGGTAAAGTCCATTTTGTCTTTATGTAAGGGTTTATAAGTCCGATTGTCCTGCCTGCCTGAGCACTTGGATTGCCCACATAGAAGTAGTCCATAAATCCATAGAACTTATGATTGGTACCATAGAGAGGATTAAATGAATTATTTTTGTCACCACTAGTTTCCATGGATGTGCCTGATAAATACTCTCCCCCGATGGTAATGGCAAGTTTGTTACCTATAGGCTTGGCAATAGACAGGGCTAATAAGTAAGCGCTTAGCTTCTTATCAGATGGATCCCTTCCAAACTGGTAGTAACCTTCAAGGCCCAATTTTGATTTACCCAGATTAAAACTACTGATTCCACCAAAAGTCTGTGAAAACCGGGTTACAGGATTTTCCTCCGCGTCTAAGGCCTGGACGCCATTATTAAAAAGAAGTAGGGATAGATTTCCTCCCCTGAAATTCTTGTGATACCAGGCAAATTGCATTGTCTTATAGTTTCCCGGGCGATCATAAAAAGTACCCAACAATTTTGCGTATTCAGGTGTATTTCCATCCTGATTGAATGCTGCACCGATGTGGAATGTACTGGTAGAATCACTGAACGTCAATAACACGGCATCATGACTTCGGGACTGCTGTGCCCATCCCAGATTGCCCAAAAAGCGAGCATTATCGTAATCGAACTCCTGTCGTCCAAGCTTCATCTTCCATTTACTTCCCATATCAAATTGGCCCCAGGCTTGATTGACGGATGTAAAATATGGTGAGGTATTTACCCCTGGTTTATAGATCTGGCTTTCAGCCCCCCAGATTCGAACATCCTGGAAAGACACGTAGAACTTAGATTTTTCCGATGTGTAGTCAAGTGTTAGACGTGTACGCTGCTCAGTAAAGAAGGCTGGTTTCTGGGTCTCTTTGTCAATAAGTTTCTTGAATCCATTTCGAAATTCAGAACGGGGTCGTACCTCAGCTCCTAATTTAAATTGTGCATATGCAGTATTGCATAAGATAATTGCTGTAAAAGCAACAATGATTGATACAATTTTATTGGTTTTCATAATGCTACATTTAAGTATTTATACTTATAATACTATCAAATGTATACGTACTTACCTAAGTAACCAAACCAAAATGAAAGTATCCCTTTCTAATCACTAAGTATTTTTACTTAGTTTGTAGTATCCAACCGGGTAGAATACCTATTTTTCAGAGAAGTCCAGATTTTTGAGCCAGGTTAGCTAGCTCCATTAGATTCCTAACCTCCATCTTTTTCATAAGGTTAAAGCGGTGAGCCTCAATGGTTCGTACACTTTTTTGAAGCTCCTCAGCGATCTCTCGATTGCTTTTTCCAGACACTGCCAATTGTAGTACCTGACGCTCTCTTTTTGTGAGGCCAAAGTCATTCAATGAAGAGGTTTCGGATACCGGAGTTGCAACAGGTTCATCTCGATTTTCCAGGTATTTACGGACAAAGACATCAGAAATATCACCGCTAAAGTACCGTTCACCCTGGTGTACTGTATGAATGGCTTTAAGAAACTCTTCTTTGCTGGTCCCCTTTAACAAATATCCATCTGCACCGGCTTCAACAGATTTCAAAATGTATTCTTCTGAATCGTGCATAGAGAGCACCAGAGCCTTTGTATGATTTGAAAAGGATCGCAATTGCCCAACTGCCTCAATACCCCCAAGCCTGGGCATTCGGATATCAATGATCAGGAGATCCGGTTGATGTTCCTTAACCTTTTCTAGGGCTTCATCACCATCGGATGCTTCATCAACTACTTCTAAGGACTCATCATCCTCCAAAAGAGCTTTGATGCCGTCGCGTACGAGTTCATGATCATCGGCTAAAATGATGCTGATCCTATTATTATCGCCCATTGAATATGGTTGAGATTTTAGCACCAAAATAGCAATAATTTAGTCCACAATGGGTAGGGCTAGTGGATCATGAAACTAATTCAACATCTTTCAAAGGAAGATTAATGGTGATACGAGTGCCCTCACCGGGAGATGAGTGAATGAATAACCTGCCTTCAATGAAATCAATGCGATCTCGCATAAAGGTCAGACCCATACCTGAGCCTTCCTCATGACTCACATTCTCATCCATAGCAGTTAGGTCAAAACCCTTCCCATTATCGTCTACCACAATGCTTATGAGATCCTTGTTATGAGTCAACCGGATCAGAATATGCTCCGATTCCGCATACTTAATAGCGTTATTCACCGCTTCCTGGGTGATGCGATAGAGATTGGTCTCTACGACACTGTTAAATCGACCATTAAAATCAGTTTGATTTGTAAATATGATCTTCTTTCCAGTGAGTTTACTCAACTGCTGGGCCAGTTTCATCAGGGAAGGTGCAATGCCGTGATCAGTGAGTTCTGGTGGCGTCAAATTGAAGGTCGCCATACGCACTCCCTTGATAAGATCAGCCGTCAAATTCTTTAGCTTTTCTATCTTATCTCCAGCCTTCGCGGGTTGCTGGATGTTTATGGATTCCAGATTAAACTTTAGTGAAGTAAGCATCTGACCGATTCCATCGTGAATATCTCTGGCGATTCTCTTTCGCTCTTCCTCCTGTGCCTCGACTATCTGCACTGATCGATCCTTTTGTTGACGCACTTCCCTTTTATATTTCTCTTCATCCCTACGCTCTATCTCAGTCTGCGCCTCTTTGCGCGAAGTGATGTCGGAACATAAAATAAGGAGATCCTGAGCCACTCCACTCCGGTTTACAGGGACCACAGAAAGTTCGAGCCACAACCTTCGTCCATCCTCGGTGGTGATGCGCACTTCTTCATTCCAGATCTGAGATCGGGTCACTTTCAGTCGTTCTCGCAGAAACTGTTGCTCTCCCGGATTGGTAGTCATTAACTCGGGAAGGTCCAAAACATAATCGTCGTCGGTTACATCCAGTAGCTTCTTAAATTTTTGACTCATATACAAGACCTTTCCATCTGTGGTTGCACTAGCAAATAAAGCCGCCTGATCAACAGCAAAGTTGATTGCTCTCAATTCTTGCAGAGACTGCTCCTTTTCCTTATAGAGCGTCTCTATCTGGTCTGTCATTTTCTTCGCTTCAGACTCTCTGCGGAGCAGTTGTTTGATAGTCTGCCTCACCGATTGGGCTGTCGGTCTAAAGATGAAAAACAGCTCCAGAAAGAGAATCAATAAACTCAAAACCAGCAGTGCTAATTCTGTTCGACGGAGCTTCACAACCCTGCCATGGGCCTCTCGATCGTATTGAAAGACAATGGCATCCATTTTCTCGAGAAATTGTTGGGCATTTGAAAGGATTTCCTCCAGAGAATGTCCGGCTTCTGGTCGAGTGGACAAATCATCCATGTATTTATGTGCGGCCTTTCGAAGTGATTCAAATTCCGGTTGAATTTTCTCAAACATAGACATTATGATCTCCGAATTCTTTCCCGGCAGTCCCATGGATTCACTACCTAAAATAAGACCCTCTTGAGAAGCTTCCCAGAGACTTAGGTTATCCTTCAATCGCTGTGTTACAGGTTCGCTTTCAGCTATTCCAGAGGCTAGGATTAAGATATCCTTGGTGATCGCCTGGCTCAACATACGCTGGCGACCAGCGACATTGACGACCCTCGAATCATCCACCTGCCAGGAAAGATAGGTCTGTATTAGCCCCTGGCTCAGGAGAATTATCAATGCTATGGCACCTAAGGCCAGTAAATAGCGGCGCAGAAGTCTTCGAAATACCCTTTGATCGATACTTCTGATTTCTTCATCACGCTCCTTCATAATAAGTTTTATGACCCACCATACTGGTTTGATAGATACCCCGGAAATCCAGAACACCCATTAATGTCCCATACCAATGTATACAAATCCCTCGGATACTTTGACCGGAAAGGTGGCTATTGATGGTAAATCGCCATTTAGATTTTCTCCATTTTCCAATGAGAATGTCTTTTTGTGTAAGGGACATGCCAGTTTTGCAAGTCCCTGTTGATCACCTATCATCCCCCGCGATAACACCATTTCGAATTTATGTGGACATAAATTCTGAGTAGCATACCACTTGCCTTTTCTTGCGAAATGGAATACAGCTATCTGTTGATCATTAATTCTAACACAACCACCGGCATTGATTGGAAAGTCTTCCACTCTTCCTACCTTATGCCATTTTCTAACAGCGGCTTTCTCAACTGTCCGATATTTCTCCAGTAATGCGTACATATTTTACCGAATTAGTAAGTTTATTTAATCCAGGGTCTTGGCATTTTTTGATCACGCATTTTCACAAATTCCATGTGATCATCACCCTCTCCACTATTGATAAAGTGTGAAAATCTTTTTCTGATTGAAGGCGTTTCGACAGCCTGCTTCCACTCACATTGATAGGTAGACACCATATACTGCAATTGTTCTTCGAGATCATCACAAATACCCAGGCAATCATCAATGACCACTTGCCTCAGATATTCAATACCGCCCTCCAGCTTTTCCAACCAGGCTGCAGTACGTTGCAGGGGTTGTGCAGTTTTCAAATAAAACATGAGAAACCGATCCAGATACTGGAGACAGGTCTTGTTGTTAATTCCCTCCGCGAGCAGCACCGCATGCTTTGGATTGGCACCACCATTGCCACACACATATAAATTCCATCCAGATTCAGTTGCAATAACTCCAAAGTCTTTACAACGGGCCTCTGCACACTCGCGAATACATCCGGACACACCCCCCTTCAATTTATGGGGAGAACGAATGCCTTTATAACGATTTTCTAACTCGATGGCAAATGAAACGCTTTCATCCATACCATAGCGACACCACGTACTACCTACACAACTCTTCACAGTGCGAAGAGACTTTCCATAAGCATGACCACTTTCAAATCCGGCATCGATCAGTTCCTCCCAAATCAATGGCAGATCTTCTAATCGAGCACCAAACAGGTCAATGCGCTGTCCGCCCGTTATTTTGGTATATAGATTATATTTCCCTGCTACTTCTCCAATCACAATCAGTTTTTCAGGTGTTATTTCACCTCCTGGAATTCGCGGAACCACAGAATAGGATCCATTTCGTTGAATATTTGCCAGGAATCGATCATTCGTATCCTGAATTACCTCTTGTCGATTAGCCGTTTCATTATAAATTGTCGCAAATAGGGATGCAAGTGCAGGTTTACAAACTTCGCAACCATCACCTTGACCCTCTGCATCCAATATTTCATCAAAGGATTGGTAACCCTTTACTTTAATCATGTCATGGAGTTCGTGTCGCTCAAAAGGAAAATGCTCACAGATGTTGTTCTTGACTACCACTCCCATTGTGGCCAGTGTCTCATCCACCAGATCTTTGACCATTGGCTTACAACCTCCACAGCCAGTGCTTGCTTTTGTACAGCGACACACATCGCCAAATGACATGGCACCATTGTCTGTTATCTCCCTGGCGATTTCTCCTTTAGTGACATTCTCGCAGGCACAAATCACAGCTAAATCGGGAAGGTCTAATACGGAAGGACCGCTAGCGCCCTCGCCTGAGACCGGTAGGATCAAAGCCTCAGGGTTTCCAGGAAGCTTCATGTTGTTTTGCACATATTGGTGCAACATATTGTACTCTGCTGCATCACCTACCAGCATTCCTCCCAATAATCTACTGCCATCCATCGTGATATTGAGACGCTTGTAGATTCCTGCATGAGGGTTTAAATATGTGATCTTCCGATGCTCCCCATTTTGCCCAAACATATCTCCGAAGCTAGCCACATCTACCCCCATCAATTTCAATTTGGTCGACATATCGACAGCCTCTACCATTTCTGGAGCATCACCTACTATATGGCTCAGGGCCACCTCTGCCATCTGATATCCCGGGGCTGCCAGACCATAGATCATATTATTATAGAGAGCAACCTCACCAATGGCGTAGATAGAAGGATCAGAAGTCTGCATCTGACGATTCACTACCACTCCACCTCTGCTTCCCAGTTCTAAATCACAGCTACGTGCTATTTCATCACGAGGTTTGATTCCAGCTGATATCAATAAGATATCCGAATCTATGGAAGAATCGTCCGAAAATGCTAAACCTGTAATCTCATTTTCACCTAAAATCTCTGAGGTCATTTTATTTAGTAGAACTTCAATGCCCATTTGTTCGATTTGATCCTTCAAGAGAAGGGCACCCTCATCATCAAGCTGCCTACACATAAGGCGAGACGCCATTTCCACCACCTGGACTTCAAAACCCAGATCTTTAAGTGCTTTTGCGGCCTCCAAGCCCAGTAATCCACCGCCCAGGACAGCAGCCCTCAGTCTCCCCTGCTGCTCTAATCTCTTTGCATATCCTTCAATATTTTCAAGGTCTTCCACGGTCCGATACACAAAAACACCACGTTTGTTTACACCCGCAATCGGTGGTACAAAGGCAGCTGACCCCGTGGCAAGAACTAAATATTCATAGGAATAGACCTCATTCTGATGCGTGGTAATTGTCTTTTCCACCCGATCAATTGCGGACACAAGCACTCCACATTGTAAGTCTATTTCATGCTCCGCATACCAATTTTCCTTGGCTAATATTAAATCCTCAGCGGTTTTACCATCAAAATAACTGCTTAGATGGATCCGATCATATGCTGGCCGCACCTCCTCACCAAACACCATCAACTTATATTCCTTTTGAAGATTCTGCTGTACAAATTTCTCACAGAATTTATACCCTACCATGCCATTCCCCACCACGACTATATTCTTCATAGTTCACAATTTTAATGCGTAATACTACTTACTAAGTAAGCCAATTAGTCGCAATAATAAGTATTATTACTTAATAAAATAAGAACAAATACGTATAAAATGTGAAACTTTGTGATGTTCAAGTACGTATTAGAAGAGAGTTGATTCCAGGACTTAAACTCTAGATGAAGGTACATTCCTCTGAACAGGGGAGCATCGGCAAGCAGGAACCACTGGTACAAAAGTTTTAAGACTTGTCAAATCTAAGCCAGTGCTTTTTCCACTAATGCACGCACAGCGCTTGGCATAATAAGTTGGAGAGCTGCTTCCTGGCCTTTTTTCGACATCTTCCTCCAGGTCTTCCGAAGGATCGAGATCATCTTGTCTTCTGATTCTTTTTTGGAGAAATCTTCGGCATAGTATTGAAGAAAGACAAGGCAAATGACATCCTCCAGCGCCTGGGTATCAGCGTCCTTTTTCAATTGCTTTTTTTCGATGAGAAACTTGACTCTCTCTATGTCAGAGGCATCATAACCTACTTCGTCCAGAATATCAGCAGTTTTGGTGGCATGAAAAGACTTCAATGCATTTCTCCATTGGAGATATCCCGTTCGATCATCAGGATATGATGATCGTGGTATTTCCCAACGACATATATGATGCGCACGTACTGCCAATTGCAGGGTCTCTGGTGCGTCAGGAGCGAAGGAGTTCAATTGCTCACTCATGCGATGCGAATACAACAGTTCTTTAGGCATTGATTGTCCCTCGTGATACTCCTGATTCGGATCCTTTGCATTTTCCTCATCGATTTTGGTAATTGCAACCTCAAACTTAGTACTCATCATGTGCACATTTATTTCAATAACAAGATAGCAATTTCGAAAGCATGATGATTAGGGTATAATCTTGTAATCTTAATTGGGTTGGATCCAATACCATTTCGCTTTCACCATGTTAAGTACATCAAAGGAGGTCCACCTACCACAACAAACAGTGCAGATGGCAATCAGTAGGAAGCTATAAATTTGTTAGTTTCAGAAGGTATTCAATCTGTAAATGAAATTGACCATGCAAGTAAGAAACCATAATCAAAGTCGCAGAAAATTTATCAAGCAATCTGGATTGGCAATCAGTTCATTAACCCTACCTTCATTGATCTTGCAACGTCGCCAAAGCCTGGGTGTGGCACTGGTAGGTTTGGGATACTACAGTACCGATTTGCTGGCACCCGCATTGACGCAAACTACCCACTGTCATCTGGCTGGGATCGTCACAGGTAGTCCAGAGAAAGTGCCTTTATGGCAGGAGAAATACGGCATCAAATCTTCCAATGTTTATAATTATGATAACATGGATGAGATAGCTAGTAATGATGAGATCGACGTCATTTATATTGTTTTACCCACTGGTATGCATGCCGAATATGCGATAAAAGCAGCCGATACAGGTAAACATGTTTGGTGCGAAAAACCTATGGCGAGAACTGCTGCTGAATGCGAGTCTATGATCAAAGCCTGCCAGACCAACAACGTCAAATTAAGTATAGGATATCGTGTACAACATGAGCCCAATACGCAAACGATAATGAAGTGGGCTAAGACTAAGCCCTATGGTCCCATTATTCGTATTGACGCAATGGCAGGGTATAGGGAAAGTAGAGCGGATCACTGGAAGCTGAATAAAGAAATGGGTGGAGGGGCTATGTATGACATGGGTGTATACCCCTTAAATGCACTTAGATATTCTGTAGGTTTGGAACCACTGGCGGTCACAGCTAAGCAATCTACTACCCGACCCGACTTGTTTAAAGAAGTAGATGAGGTTATGGAATTTACGCTTGATTTCCCAAATGGTGCAGTAGGATATGGTAAAACTTCATTTGCAGAGAGCATGAATGAACTTGAAATCACCTGCAGAAATGGATCCTATGGACTTAAACCCTTTCAGGCCTATAATGGTGTAAAAGGTACCACCAGTGATGGTCGACTGATAAATGAAACGATACCAAATCAACAGGCCAAGCAGATGGATGACGATGCACTGGCAATCATCAATGATGAACCCGTCATGGTACCTGGTGAAGAGGGTCTGAAGGATATTCGAATTGTGGAAGCGATCTATGAGGCGGCAAAAAGCGGTCAAAAGGTGCGCTTAAGCCTAAGATAGTGATCTATGTCATCATTCTGAATGAACAATATCATCCCTTTGGGACGACTCGTACCCCTATCTTTATCCAAGATAAACGTTCTGAATAGACAGGATGATCATCCAGATTCATCCTGTTGAATACTTATTTTACTTACGGCGTCTGCTGGGGTCTCATCCTTTTCCCAGTTTTCGCTATGACTTAAAATACACAAAGTCTGGGCTGAATCGATATTGATTCAGCCTTTTTTATGATGTATGCATCCACATCAAGTTTCTACCTCCCAAACTAGCCACAAGAACTGTGTGATAGGGAAACTTCACTTAATAGCCGTTTACTTGAATGCAGTATATAATTTCGGATGTTCCACTATTACGAACTCTTGGCAGTATGACTTGTTAGAAGAGTTATTAAAGGTGATTCCATGATTCTTGTAGTTGTCGAACATTTCCTCACCGACGAGGGAATGCATTTCTTTCCAAAATGGATAAAAAAGACCCAACACGTTCTGAAGAACTTTGAAGGTTTCATTTCACTTGAACAAGTACAAAGCATTCCCCACGAAAACCGTACCTTACTTCTGCTCAGATTTCAATCTCTACCACAACTGAGATTTTGGTCCTCCAGCATAGAACACGAAGAGGTCTTAGAAGAGCTAAGATCCTATAGATTGGTAAAACAAAAATCACAGATTTACCAACTCACAAGCGAAAATTAAGCGTTCTATTAGCAACCTGGATAATGTAACGTACCCGGGATTAAGCTCACTCTTATAACTTTAATAATGACCATGAAGTCACATCACTATAAGACATTTGTTGAGTGGACGGGCAACCGAGGTACCGGCACCTCAAATTATCAGGCATATGATCGGGATCACATCATCAGAATAGCCAACAAGCAGGTGATCGAGGGCTCTTCTGATCCTGCATTTCGGGGCAATGTCAAGCGCCACAATCCCGAAGAACTACTGGTTGCGTCACTATCTGCTTGTCATATGCTTTGCTTTTTACACTTGTGCTCAGAAAACGGAATCAAGGTTGTGGAGTATACAGACACCGCAACAGGGATCATGCAGGAAGATGGTAAAGGTGGCGGTAGATTTATTGAAGTGATTTTGTACCCCAATATCCTGATCGAGGAAGCGGCCAATTGTGATCTCGCCAACGCACTGCACGAAAGAGCGCACGAGATGTGTTTTATTGCATCCTCGTGTAACTTCCCTGTAAAACATGCTGCAAAATGCCGGTGTTGTGACTAGAGCAAGTCTTCAGAGATTGTTGGGAATTATACTATTTTGTAGCATCTAAAGCAACATACTACTATGTACGATACTCTTCTGTTTCTGCATTCCCTTCTCCGATGGGTTGTAGTCATCCTTCTTCTCGTTTCAATCGTTCGTGGTTTTACAGGATGGAAAGGCAATCGCAATTTTACTTCATCTGACGGGAAGCTGAGGTTATACACGGTTTTGAGCGCTCATCTTCAATTTGTCATAGGATTGATCCTCTACTTTGTCAGTCCTACGATCCAGTACTTCATGCAAAATTTTAAGGATGCCATGAGTCAGGCTGAAATCCGTTTTTTTGGAATGGAGCACACTGTCATGATGCTTCTGGCGATTATAATACTCACTATTGGAGGTGCTAAAGTGAAAAGAGCATCGTCCCATGGTGCCAAGTTCAAAACTATGGCAATCTGGTTTTTGATTGCTCTAATTATTATGGTGGTATCAATTCCATGGTTCCTATCTCCGATGGCACCAGAACGACCACTTTTTAGGGGATTCTAGAAAACAGTCCATCGCATGAAAAAGCAAGTGGGTGTGGCATTTATCGGTGCTGGGGACATTTCTTATCTGCATGGAATGGCTGTAAAAGGTATTGCATCAGCTAAATTTTGTGGTCTTTGGAATATAACTCAAGAACTCGCAATTGAGAAGCACGCATTATTCGGTGGAAAAATCTATCCAACTGCAGAATCTCTTTGTCAGGACCCAGAGGTGGATATCATCTACATCCTCACTAGCCTGGAGGCACATCATAAATACGCTACCATGGCCCTGGAGGCTGGAAAACATGTTTTTATTGAGAAGCCGGTCGGCAGTAATGTAGCAGAAATCGAAAGTCTGCGGGAAACCGCAAAGAAATCAGGTAAACTGTGTATACCGGGACACAACTACATCTATGATGACAGCATCATGCGTGCCCGGGACATCATTGAAAAAGGTGATATTGGCGATATTGTCTCCATCTACATCATGTACAACATTCAGCATCCCGAGGATGTGGCAGCTCGATGTGAGGGTGTGATTCGTCAGATACTTACGCATCATTCTTATATCTTAATTTATCTCGGTGGTCAGCCAAAGGAAGTTTCCGCCATGAAGTCGGTTATCCACTATGAAGAATTGACTAAAGAAGATCTGGCAATGTGCAATATCAAAATGCATAATGACGCAATAGCACACTTCTGTGCAAGTTTTGCGGCTGATGATCATGCAGGGGATCCATGGACTATGATGGTGAAAGTGATCGGTACTCATGGAGCTACCCGGTACAGTTACCGTGACTGGGTGGATAATCGACAAGCCCAGGTGCATTCTCAGACCTATCTGGCCTATCCCTACAGCATTGAACAAATAGATCGATACGTCATAGAGCGCTGTATCTTACAAAATGAAGCTCCCCTTTCGACATTGGATGATGCGATTACCGCACAAAAGATGATTGAGGCCATGGAAGCGTCCATTACCGAAGGTAAACTGATCACGGTCTAATTATTAACTCATCCTTTCCAATGTGATTGCCAAGCTCTTGGCCCTACATAGGAACATGAAGCACTGGCAACCCTTGCCGCATCCCGCAATGCAGACTGAAAGTCCCCTTCATGTAGCACCAGATAATACGACAAGGCTCCATGAAATATATCTCCCGCAGCTAGTGTGTCCACTACTTTCAAAGAAGGAACTTCTACAGAGAACTCTTCTCCTCTAAAACTTCCGATAATAGGATCTTCTCCCTGAGTGCATGCATACGTATCGATCGATTTCGATGCAAGGTATGCCTCCAGTGAATTGTGATGCGGAGGCATAAATTGATGGGAAAAAACCGGAAAATTTGACACATCCAGACATGCTTCTGTTGAGGGTTTAAAACTACCCCCGTCAAATACCACCGGCTTGAGACTCTTGAGCTTATATAATAATTTAGTTGCCACTTCGATGTAAAATCCATCGATACAAAAAACATCAAACTCCTCGACTGATAAGTTGGGGATCCGGGGATATTGCAGTGTCTCTGCTTCGGAGGTTAGTACTGTTCTGGATCCAGACTGAAGATTGACTATGATAGAAGATATCGTACTCAGATATTTCTCATTATGGACCAGATCAATGTGAGTGATTCCAAAATCACTTAACTTCTTTTTGATAAAGGGAGTCCATTCATGCTGTCCTATAGGAGATACCAAGACTGCATCACCACCTAATGCCGCAAAAGTATAAGCAGCATTCGTAGCGGGTCCACCAATCTCAAGCATGGATTGCTGCGCCTTATACTTATGATTTTCCCGGGGAAATGCGTCCAGCGAATACAAAAGGTCCACGGTAGTGAGCCCAATAAATAATCCTTTCATAAACGAGTAAATCAGTAGAAGTGTGGATGCACAAAGTTAACCTGCTTCTTCATAAGCATCCCTAAGCCAGTCGGCCAGGTCATCATCGATATCTTCAAGTTTTTTTATTTGTACGCGGTGCGTGCACATAGCACCAAAAGGACCACTGGACTCTAATCGACCATCTATCGACCGATCATTAAACTTGATTCCCAAATCCATGCGAGTCTTCGTGCTTGGCTGTATGAGCGCAAACTGTCTTTTTCTTCTCAAGCTGACGCTGGATTTTTTAGGAACAACCTCTACATCGGATCCAAATTCTCTGGTGATTTGGATTATCTTCTCGTACCATGGTCTCATGTGAGACTTATTCTGATATTGATTTGCTAACAGGTCCCCTGGCGCTTGAGATCCTGCATCACTACCGCGTGCTTTTAGTGACACAAAGTTAGCATATCCATGGGTGAAGCCATGCTGCTCCTTTAGATGTTTTAAGATCTCACCATGTTTCTTTAGGCCTGAATTTTTGACCACTTTTATCCAGTGGTCAAGTGACTGACCTGTCTTTTCCAGTAATCCTTTCTCCATGTAAAATTCGTATGATTCTCAGACGAAATCCTGATCTGTCCATCGTGACCTGCCCGATCTTCGCTCCGTTTGTATTTCGGGTGCCTCTTGAAGGTCCAAATAGTCTTCGTATTCATCCTCGGGTTCTTCGACCTTAAATTTCCTTCTCAGCCTTTCCTTTTCTTTTTCAAACTCCTTGACTTCCCAATCAATGGTATTCTTACCAAAGAGTCCAAACACAGAAAAATAATGAATGAGTAGGCCGGCACCCCAGGGCATGAGGGGAAACATGAACCATACCTCTCCATTCTCCATGGTAAATACATTCATCAAAAAGAAGAATATACCTACAGCCACATAGGCAGATAGATGCCCATAAAATCCTTTCTTCTGCTTGACTCTACGTCGGGCGCGCCGCTCGATGTAGTCATCCATGCCATCCGAATACATATGATTCATTGAAAAGTCAAATTCTAAAAATTACTCCAATAGAACAAAGATCCATCAGAAAATCGATCAATGAGCTGGAATATTCGTCGATTTGTCGAAATCCATACTCGATAAATTTGACGAATATTCTCTGGAATCGTTACAAAAGGTAACATCATAACTGCCCTCTTATAACAAAAAAAAGGGCAGGAATAGTGCCTGCCCTCCTCTATTCTGAAACGTATTCAGATTATTTCATAGCCTTTTTCAAAGATTTTGATGCCCATTTTGCCATCACTTTTGCTTCTTTGTCAGTAAGTGCCTTCTCTGGCATTCGTTCCAGCATTCTTGCAGGTGGCATGGACCCTTCTGAGAGTACCTTACTAATGGCTTTGAGTTTCATTGCCTGATCTTCCGCCGAAAGACCAGCAAGATCATCCCACATGAGCTTTTCTTTGGCCTTATCACTTTTTCCTTCCGGGTTGTGACAGCCATAACACTTTTCTTTAACAATGGCATCTACCTTACTGGGAAATTTGAGCATGGGAGCAGCTTCGAAGGTGTCACTGTTCTTTTCACTCCCTTTAAATGCAGTCAAAATCAAAATAGAAACAAAAAGAACAGCAGTGGTGGTAAATAGATTCTTCATGGTCATTAAAAATTGGTTACAAAATTGATTCATCGCGCAGCCATCGGCCCTTTTAAATATAACACTTATCAAGAGATGATCGTAGAAAAAGTAAGGCTGTGTTTAGCAGAAAAAGGTAGGCTGGCAAATCACTTCTTGATATACTTCAAAAAGATCAGTGCCAAAAGGACAAGCCAGGGAATACCATGAAAAAAGAGGTCAAATATGTCCACCATTCCCATGCCTTTACCCCCTCCTAAAACCCATCTGAGTTTTCCAACAATGTGAGGTTCGGGTACAAAGGGAGCCAGGCCCAAAGTAAGCGAAGCAATGAGTGCCATAAAAATCCACTGTGATTCAATGTTCTTCTTCTCCATTGAACCCTAAAGATA
Organism: Saprospiraceae bacterium; assembly: GCA_050298535.1. Taxonomy (GTDB): domain Bacteria; phylum Bacteroidota; class Bacteroidia; order Chitinophagales; family Saprospiraceae; genus JABDMH01. Next base: position 132,017 of record JBNKUI010000058.1, on the reverse strand, counting down.
GGCTAAGCTTTCTCCCTGATACGTGATAAGGATCACATGGCCTCTTAACTAATAGATGAGGCGGTCCATATAGACAATGGCCCCATCTACTTCTGTAAAACCATGCTTCTTGTATAAACCCTGTGCATCCCGGGTACCCAAAAACCATTTTTTCACGTTAAGAAATGACTCATATTGAAGGATCTGATTTAGAAGTTTTCGTGCATATCCTTTGCCTCTGTGCTCTTCAACAATAAAAAGATCCATGAGGTAAGCAAATACAACTTCATCGGTCAATACTCGTGCAAAGCCAATTTGACGACCATCAATATATACACCAAAACACACTGTTTTATCAATAGATCGGAGCACTTGCTCTTTGGTCCGACCCAGAGCCCAGTAAGACTCTGTGAGGAAGCTATGTATCATGTCAATATCGAGTCTTGACTTGTCTGTACTAATTTCAATTATTTCATGCTGTATCATCGCATCATCAACATCTTAAACGGTTGGTTTTATGCAGACAAAACATGATCTTTCATTCGTCTGCTATGAGACGATAATTGTCCAAGAAATAAGGCAAATCTCCTTGATTTAGCTACTTTCTATCTGAAAAGAAGAGGTAGCCTGTTGATCAGTTTGTTTGCAGATAAGAAGATAAGAAAAATTCGCTAGAATCAAAAAATGCAAAAGTAGATAAATAGCAGGTTATAGTTATGTATAATTTTCTGATAATCAATTTATAAAATGGTTCTTATCCGTATATTAGCCCATTATTCAGAATCTCAGCCGTGTGGAATTTGATTGAGAATTGGTGGATTGATTGTACACAATTCATTATATCTGCTCAAAAAAGGAATTGATCGTATGACAGATAGTACAAAGTCCTGGAACATGCTGGTCTCCGGCGTAAAAGCATTCCTGAAAGACCGCTTCAATCTCTCTGAAGGAAAGGCTTCTGAGAAGCAAACCATTGAGGAGATACAGCAGGGAGTAGCCTTTAGAGGTGCCAACTTATGGATCCTGATCTTTGCTACCATGGTGGCTGCTGTGGGACTTAATGTAAACAACACGGCAGTTGTAATCGGAGCGATGTTAATCTCCCCGCTCATGGGCCCGATCATGGGGATAGGTCTGGGTGTGGGCATTAATGACTTTGAGCTCATCTTAAAAGGTCTAAAGAATCTGGGAATAGCTGTACTCATCAGTGTCGTTACCTCAGCTTTATATTTCTGGATTTCTCCACTAAACGATGCGCAGTCTGAGCTCTTGGCACGTACCTCCCCGACCTTATGGGATGTTTTGATCGCTTCTTTTGGAGGATTGGCCGGGATAGTGGCGGGCTCACGGAAAGAAAAAAGTAATGCTATACCAGGCGTGGCCATCGCTACTGCACTAATGCCCCCCTTATGTACAGCAGGGTACGGGTTAGCCACCAGTCAATGGAATTATTTTTTTGGTGCCTTTTATCTGTTTTTCATTAATAGTGTATTCATCAGTCTTTCGACATATCTGATCGTTAAGGTACTTCGATTTCGTCAGAAGGAGTTTCTGGATCCTGATCGCGAAAAGAGGGTCAAGCGATCGATCATGATTTTTGCTATTCTCACTATAATACCGAGTATATGGACAGGTGTAAAAGTGGTACGAGAAAGTATTTTCACGCGTAATGCCCAAAATTTCATCAACCAGGAGATGGAATTCACCAATACACAAGTCATTAATCGGAAGATTGTATATGATCCCAATGGAGGCCAAATTCAAGTCACACTTTACGGAGCACCGATCTCAGAGGACCTTGAGCAAAGTCTAAGGACTCAGCTTGATAACTATGGACTACATAATTGCAGTCTTGATATTCTCCAGGGATACCAGGATGAGTCAATCGACAGAGCAACGCTTGAACAAATGAATCTCCAATTAAAGACCGGAATCATCGAAGAACTGTATGAAAAAAATGAGCAGCAAATCCGCAGTCGTGATGATAGGATTAAATTGCTCGAAAATGAAATCATCAGTTATAAGTCTCAGCTACTACCTATAGCTGATTACAGCCAGGAAATCAAAGCATTTAATCAGAACCTGGAAGAGTTTACCATCACACCTTCTATTATCTCCCAGGTTGATAGTATGACAATGGATACCACATACCTTGCCTATGCACGCTTCAGGAGACCCCCACGAAAATCAGAGCTCACAGAATTGCAGTCCTGGCTACTGGCACGAACCAAAGCGGAAAAGATTCGATTAGTCGTAGACTAGAAGGCTAGGGAAGTTGAATGACGGGAAATCTCATATCCATAACATTGCCAATGAAGAGTTTGTCTTCAAAAGGAATTGCCACGGAGGCAGCCGATACTTCGCCACCATCGTCCAGGTATACTGTTTCTAATTTATGTGCCGTACCATTGAAAGTTACCCTAATGACCTCTGAGGGTGCCTTGGGCTGCCTACCAGAGGCAAAAGATGCAAACGTCAGGAGATCGGGATGTGCAGCAATCCATAGAGTACCCTGATCATCAATCTCGATATTATCAACTCCCGTTTCGCAATCCACTAGTTGCTCCAACTGTAGGGCACCACCCACTTGTCGTGAATAGACCCTCAACTGAAAGTCGCGGGAAGTGGCGACATATAGTCTATCATTTGACGGTTCATAGTTGATACCATTTGCATAGGGTAGCTTATCATCCACCTTCCGAAATGAAACGCCATCATAGAATCCGACACTTGATTTAGACCAACCCAGATAGTTTTCAGTAAATAATTCGAGCCTATTTCGAGCACCCTGGCTGTTAGTAAAATAAAACTGGACAGGACCTATTGCAACAATGTCATTGGGATGCGCTAATATTTGATGTTCATAGGTTCGCTGATGGGTGAGTGAATCTCCCCGGAGAAGAAACTCCTCCACATAGTGACGGGTATCTCCCATACCCATTTCACGGTAGTTGCCCACATGATTGATCACCAGTAGCCGGTGGGTGGTACTGTCCAATTGCAGCATAGAGATTCCATGAGGATGAAGTCGTTTTGTAAATCCCTTTGTCAGCAATCGGGGACTCAGAGTGGGATCATCCAGGTCAATCTTATAGAGTGCTCCCTGGGATTTTTGTCCATCCCGTCTTCCCGCCCGATCATCAGATGATACAATCAGGAAACGGCCTTGACGGCTGATAGCCATGTCCTCAGCTCCCGGAATTTCGATGTAGGAAAGGAGTTGCCCCGGTGACTTATGTTCTATATTTCGAAAATAGCCCGTCTCATACATAAGGTTAGCGATATAACCCGCGAGAAGCAACATCGCTGCCAGAAGTAATACACCTATTATCTTACCCTTCATCTATGTGCACCTTTTAGACATGCAAGATAGGCATTACACCAACAAAGTCGTCGTGGCGATCGACCCTGGAGGGACTACCCTTCTTCCTCCCGCTTCAGGTTTGACAAGAACTCTACCACATCTCTTATCTCGCGTTTGGACATGAATGCCGTCACAGGTGGCATACTTGAGGGCAGGTTTTCGCGCGTCTCGATCCTATCTTTAGCGATTTCCAAAGGTTCTGCATCATTAGTCCGCAAAATCAACTCATGTTCACGTTCTTCTTCGAGGGTCCCTGACGCTGTTGTACCATCTTTCAGCGTCAGAACAACAACCCCGTAGCCTGGAGATATTCGGGCACTCGGCTCCACCAGAGCCTGTAATAGTTCTTCGCGGCTAAGTTGATTTCCAATATTTCTCAGGTTAGGTCCGACCGTGGCTCCATCATCCCCAATAGAATGACAACGTGTACATTGTCCAGTGGGATTACTATTGAAGTACCTCCAGCCATCTCGCATGTTACCCCCATACAATGCATCTGCGTATTGCTCAGTTAGTGAATTACCCTTGCTCAGATCTGCCCATGCTGATATGAGCGCTTCTGAGCCTGAGGAGTCAATAGCTTCCGAAAGGTCAAGCGCCAACTCAGGTGCAAGTCGATTCACCTCATATTGATCCATAAGATCCTTGAGTATCGGTTCTGTCTTGGAAAGGGGTAGGCCTCCCAATACTTTAAGCATCTGTTGCTGTTCTCTCACAGTACCTTGTGCAAAGATCGGTGCTGCTATGCCTGGCAGAGCTTCAGCACTGATGTCTAGCTGATCCAGCATACCCAGAGCTGTGGTTCGGACTTCTGAAGACTTATCTTGCATTCCTTGTTGGATAAGAGATTCCATATCGGAAAAGTCCAAGGCTGCCAATGCATTAAGTGCAGAGGAGCGCACCTGTTCACTTCCCGAAGTTTTAAAGATTGATTCCAATCTGTCACTCTGATTTTTGAGCTCCAGGTGTCTGATCATCTCCGAAACGGAAACCAACACTGCGGGATCATCCTGTGCCAGGAAAGTCTCCATAAATGGCTCTACTGTTTGCTGAACGCTTGCCAGATCCCGGGATATTTCTCCACGATAGCGACCATCCACACGATCCATTACAGAAGGATCTGCCCATGTACCAATCGTTGCAAGGGCTTCAGCCCTTAATACCGGACTGATTTCCGATTGAGCATAGGCTATTAAGTCTTTTAGTGTTTCATCTGTGCCCACACGCAAGCAAGCATTAATCACTCTCCGCATGAGCGGCTCCGAGTCACTTTTTGATGTTTTGATCAGAGCTGCCAGATCATCCAGAGCAGGCTCAATAGACCAATCATCGTTGATCGCACGTGCTGCTTCTGTCACAATATATTCGTTGCTATCATCCAGGAATCTGGCCACTTCTGGACTTGACCACCTTCTCAATATAAGGACTGCTGCCAGTCTTAGCGAATTGTGGGGGCTATCTTCCAACGCGACAATGGGAGCTTCTTCTCCTATTCTTGCCAATGCTGCCACAGCTGCGTGTCTGATATAAAGATCTTGGTCATCGTTTTCCCTCAATAAATCAAGCAAAGGAGTCACAGCATCGGTAGCCTCGATTCGTCCCAAAGCTTGTGCTGCAAAGAATTGAGCACGGGGATAGCTATGCGATAGATTGCTGATGAGTGCACTTGATGCATCGGCATATCTTACATCACCTATTACTTTGGATGCCTGGGCAACAATTTCAGGATCTTCATCCTGTAGCAATGAAACAAGTGTTGCTGCTTGAGAGACATCCTCAGCTGCCAGCTGACCTACTCCCCAAATTGCATGGACCCTCTTCAGTTGATTATCTTTTTGTTGCATTGCGGCAGCAAATACGTCGGAATTTTTCCTATTCACCAACTCGAATTGAGCTTTCTGACGAATGCGCATATCTCCATATCCCAGCAACTCGTCCAACCGGTCGACTGATTGCTCTGTGTAATCAAGCCCCATCAACTGGGCAGTCTCCTTTCGTTCCTGGTCCAAATCATTTTGATCATCTGTGACATCCATTTTCCAAACACGTCCATAGTTTTTAGTCCCCCATCCATTAATCCAATCAGCAGCGTACAGCGCACCATCTGGACCAAAATGGATACCTGTGGGCAAAATGCCGGTTACCACAGCCTCCTCTTCTTCCAAAGCAAAACCAGCGCCATCAGGTTTCAAACTAAAACTCCAAATTGGTGACCGTGAAGGGTTACCAACAAACTCAACCAAAAAAAACTTATCCATCCATCGCTTACCCAGAGTATGTCCCGGATTGTATACCATACCCGTTGGACCATTGTGAAAATTCATGATAGGTGGGATAATATGTGCGGCCTGACCCTCCCAACGAGGGACAAACAGGCGTTCGTCCATCCAGACCTTATAATCATTGTTTTTAGGGTCTGTATACTTACCATATTGCCAATTGGCTCGCCACCCGGCATCAGAATCCTCCACGATGTACACAAGCCTTTCACTTTCCCCTCGGTGATCACCATCGTTATCCGCACTGATGATGTTCCCGTACTCATCAAATACAAACTCATGCGTATTTCTCAAACCATGGGCAAAGACTTCAAAATCAGAACCATCAGGGTTACTGCGTACGATGATCCCCTGATTAGGATATTTATGATGTACACCTTCAGCCGTTGTAATATTGGCTCCGATATCACCGATACCCCAATATATTTTGCCATCGGGTCCTTCGATTGCACCGGACATTCCATGGCCACTAAATCCGATATGTACGGCATAGCCATGGCTGATGGAGGTTTTTTCATCCAATAGCCCATCCCCATCCGTATCCCGGACTCGCCACATATCCGGACCGATGCCCACAAATACATCATCACGGCGTACAAGCAAAGCACCAGCAACATCCGTAACTTCATCGTGAAAATCATTTAAAATGCGTGTTGATCGATCAGCCAGGCCATCACCATCCAGATCCTCAAGCTTCCAGATCTCATCCTTCTCTACGGCAAGATCTTTCCAATCATGGCTTCCATCATTGTTAAGATCCTGGAGCCATTCGTTTTCTTCACTTTTCTCCGGAGCAAAAAATCGATGTAGGAATGCTCTTCGATCTTCGACATCCTGCCAGCTGATAGATTCAGTCATCCAGTGAGGATACCCTCGAATGTCAAATTCCGAGTTCTTTTGTCGATTGGTCCGAGTTAAATATACATGCCCAAAATCATCGATAGACATAGCAATTGGATCTGGAGCCAGTGAATCTGAAGCCCATAGCTCCAATTTGATGCCATCGGCCAATTGCAACGTTGTATTGTCACGTACTTCCCTCGCGTAGGTAGCAGCTGTTGATCTATCCACCGTCACTACCAATGGTGCTTCTTTCACTTCTTCAGTTGCAGGCTGACATGCATACAACAATATGATGACAAAGACTATTGTCAAAACTCGACTAACCATGAATTGTATATTGATTCCCTTTAAACTAATGTTACAAAATAAGACAATAACCACAATCATAGGTATGAAATCCGGACCAGGGGGGCAAAAACCATTTGTACCTGCTCGTTTGCCTATCTCTCTTTGATGAATCAGAGTAAGAACTAGCTAATTATGGTCCACCGACTCAGTGACAAAGTTGGACAAGAGGTGAAAAATGGCGGAATGCCAGCTGAATGGCAGTTTGATGCAAATAATCCTTGAATGAATCTTATAAAGAAATGATTGCATTAAACTTTTTGTACCTTAAAATCAAACAAACAGTTGCCCCTAGAAGCTAAATGTTAGATCGACTGATTGCATCCACCAGACTTTGGTCCATTTGGCTTAGCATTTTTGCCATGGCCTGGAACGTAGTGGGCGTATATTTGACCACCACAGTTTACAAAGACGGACCAGTTATCGTACAATTGATTGACGTCTTAGAGGAAGGACCTGAGGAAGATGGTAAGAAACCTTCAAAAGATAAGTCAATAATAATCAATTCTTTCAGCTTGAATCAACTTAGCAACTGGGCCAAAGTTACTACCATTGAAGGTTTGGATTTTCGCGAACTATGCACTTTACATATACCAGAAATTCCGGACCCACCACCTGACTAATATCCGATTGAATCCAATTGTGATCTAAGACCTTTTTAAATTAATTGATTTGAAAATCTCGAGATTCCTGACGTGGTAAGAAAAAACCCAAGAATCGAAGAGATAAAACAGCAACTTTATGCAGAATCGATTCGGATTTGATTTTAAGCATTTTCAAGGTGACTTGTTTGGTGGGATCACCGCCGGTATTGTCGCATTGCCTCTTGCACTAGCTTTCGGACTTCAATCTGGTATGGGTGCCGCTGCTGGACTCTATGGTGCCATTTTTATCAGCTTCTTAGCAGCCCTGTTTGGTGGCACAAGTACGCAGATATCCGGTCCCACTGCCCCTATGACGGCAGTCAGTATGGTCATAATAGCAGGCATCGTAGCCGCTAATGAAGGGAGTCTTGAAAGAGCCCTCCCTGCAATCTTGATGGTCTTTCTTTTAGCAGGTCTTATTCAAATTGTCCTGGGCTTTCTTAAGGTGGGAGTATACATTCGCTATATCCCTTATCCCGTGGTTTCAGGATTCATGACCGGTATTGGTGTTATCATCCTACTTACACAGATACTTCCCGCGCTAGGGTATTATCCAAAAGAAGATACCCAGTTTGTCCAACAGTTTTTACCTGAGGCTGAGGAATTCATTCTGGAAAAAATACTCCGCGAGGAGGCGGGTGAAGATATTTTGGTATTGGAAGACTTTGAGGAAACTATCAATCGAGCCACTGCTATCACTGAGGCAGACATTCAGCAGGAAGCATCGTTCCTGGCTGCTAATGAAGCATCTGGAGTCATAGGTGCCCTTAAACTTATGCCCCGGGCTTTTCAGAATATCAATATGACAGACCTACTCATAGCACTGCTCACTATTTTTATTATTTACGGTTTTAAACGGGTCACCACAGCAGTCCCAAGTACACTGGTTGCACTACTGGCTGTGTCGATTGGTACATTTCTACTCGTTCCAGAGTATCGTACCATAGGGACTATTCCCAGTGGTTTCCCTGACCTCCATCTGGACATCTTTGGCAGCTTCAGTTTTGCGCAAGTATCTCCCTACATACTGACCGCTGCTTCCCTGGCTGCTTTGGGAGCGATTGACTCACTCCTCACCTCAGTTGTGGCCGACAATATGACCAAAACAAAACATAATCCCAACAAAGAACTTGTAGGCCAGGGCATAGGAAATTCCATAGCCGCATTATTTGGAGGTATTCCTGGTGCCGGTGCCACCATTCGCACGGTTGTTAATATCAATTCGGGAGGTAAGACTAAACTCTCCGGTATGGTCGCAGGCGTACTGATCCTCTTCATCCTACTGTCCCTGGGACCTCTTGCTTCTCAGATCCCCGCTGCCGTACTAGCGGGAATACTGATCACAGTGGGTATAGGTGTGATGGACTATAAGGGTTTGCGACATATTCCGTCCCTGCCGATTAATGAGGTGATTGTGATGTTTCTTGTACTCATCCTTACCGTCACCATCGGACTGATTGAGGCAGTGGCCATTGGATTGATTTTATCTTCTGTTCTATTTATGAAAAAGATATCTGACGTAGTGGATCATCGTACCAAGACTACTCCTATCAAGGATTTCTCTCGAGAAATTCCCTGGAAAGATGAGGGTGACATTATCAAACGTTTGGGTGAAAAAATCTATATCAAACACCTTGACGGACCACTCTTCTTCGGATTTGCCTCACGTTTCCAGGACATGGTAAATGCCCTGCCTAATCTAAATATTGTGATCATCCGAATGGACAAAGTACCCTATGTGGATCAATCGGGTCTCTATGCAATGGAAGATGCGGTGACCTATCTGCAAGGAATCGGTATCGAGGTAGTTTTCACTGGACTACACGGACAACCCCTCGAAATGTTTAAGCGATTTAATCTGATACCGGGACAAGTCACCTATGAAGAGTGTTTTGAGACCTTCGAAGAATGTGTTATATGGCTGGAAGGACACTTAAATCAGAACTACCCCGCTCCGGCAAGCTAACATGACCATTAGAAAAAATACTTTATTAACAGCGGGCTTCGGCCTGCTGTTTTTTTTAGGCAAAAGCTCCTGTGCCCTCTATTAAATATGAGTTTGTAAAATATTTCGACAAGAAGACTTCAGCATTTTTCCACAGGATCTTTTCGATGATATCTGCAGGATCAAGACCATATCGTAAAGTATTAAACTGCTGTGTTCCGATATCATTGATCCGTCGATTCCAAAAATCAATTAAGTCAGTTTTAAACTGAAGCATAAAACGCCCTTCAGGATACGTATCTAATGGATTGATCACTCCATCAAAATCAGTTCCGAGTGTCAGATGATCATAGCATGTTCTATTACCCACAACTTTAGCGATATGTAAAACCTGATTTAAAAAAATGGCACAAGTCGTAGGTCGAAGAATTTCTCTAATTTCTTCGATTTCGCGATTCACCATTTTAAGTCTCCTCTCGATTCTCTTAAATCTATTGGATTGACTATCTTGGATATGTTTGATTTTATCTTCCAGTCTCATCTGTTTTCGTACGCGAATGCCCAATTGTTTCTTAGTGTCTTTATAAGTTTGAAAATCAGGATGGTTTAAAATAATCTCATCTTTCCCAACAACGATTCTAAAATTCTCCGAAAATTTGGGAAGAGCCTTTCCCACAATTCGTTTTTCGTCGACCATCAAACCAATCAATCCATCTGACGCTATTATTTCCATGATCTCATCATCAAAAAGATTGAGTGCTGATGTATTAACTGATTTCTGAATCTCTGCCAGAGTTGGAATTTTTTCAAATGGCCAAAGTCTTTCCTGAAATTTAGACTTTGAAATATGTTTCTTTAGACTGGGTCTCCCTGCTACAGCAGTATGACTTTGTATGATGGGAATATTATCTCCCTGAGTCCTTCTCAGTTTTACAAAATTATGATACCAGAACCGAGCCCTGGGACTCATATGCTTTGTATCAATCAACACACGCCTTGGATTTCTTGCCAGTAAATGATGGATCAGAGCCTCTCCATACTGGGTCATGCCGAGATTTAAATAACGATCCCTTGAGCCATGTTGATTAAAAATTATGCGCGGAACACTTGGTGCGTGTCCACATACCAGATTAAAAAAGTGGTGAGCAAATGTGACAAAAAATAACGGATATCTCTTCTTGAAGAAAGTGATGTTTATTTCTATTTCATTGATTAATTGATCCATAATGACCGAGTGCGGCTTCATTGCCTCTCGCTCAAGATCAGCATCTGCTGGAACAGTATTTCTGGATATAAAGGAATGCACTCCTTCGATTGTTAATAGAATCCCAATCGCTTTCGGGTTCTGAATTAAATTTCTTAATTCCCTAAAATTCGAGAGAAGGTGATAAGATTTACCAGGCGCATACTTATTGGGTAGATTTGCGTGTTTTTCCAGTTGACTTACTTCTTTCAGTAAATCCGGAAAATATTGAAACCCACGACTTCTTATTGACTTTACTGAATGGACACTGATACCGATAATGGAGGCAATGAGTCGGTTTACATCAATAAAAAGTAAAAGATTGGCCGAGATAAGTAAGGCTTTATTTGGCATCGTAAATCCCTTCTCTATGGGATAAAGCGCTGTGCAGACACAGCGAAATCCACCATCGAGATAGGAAGAGAAATGTGCCTGGTTTTTAAAAAGAAGTTCATAAGTCAGCCTGTCTACGATCCAGTCATACTTCTTATTGGTAAGATCCAGTCGTGACACAGCCGACCAGTGATCTGGATTGGGAGGATGTTTGGTGCTGGGATTGGCAATGTAATACGGTTTAATGGTATTATGGCAATGGAGGTCAAAAAGCATGAGATGTCAGTTATTACTGTACAGAAGATACTTAATCTTAATGTAATATGCTTACTGGATGCCCTTGCAGGCGCGAAGAAATAGAAGCAGTCAGTCTTACCTATTCTCTAATCACTCTTGCATACTTCTTCTAAAATTCACGATAATGGAGCATCACAGATTATCAAGGTCTTTTTGCTAATTTCCTACCGTGTACAAGGTGAAGAAACATAATAACTTCATGATTGGGCTGGCATTTATCATAATAACCTCCTTTTGGGGGTCATGCCAAAATGAACGGACAATCAGCTTCAATGATGATATCAGACCCATCTTCAACGACAAGTGTCTGCGTTGTCATGGAGGTGTACGGGAAAATGGGGGTTTCAGTCTGCTATTTGAGACCGATGCTTTTGACACTACAGACTCCGGAATACCTGCCATCGTACGAGGAAATCATGCAAAAAGCACACTCTATCAAAGACTAATTACAGAAGATCCGGAGCTAAGAATGCCACATGAGAGTGACCCCCTTAGCGAAATCGACATTGAAAAGATAGCCACATGGATCGATGAGGGGGCGGTGTGGGAAGAACACTGGGCCTTTCTACCTACTAAACATGTGGAAACTCCTTCACTGCTGAAAAATGACTCCGTATACAATGCGATAGATGTATTCGTACAAGAGGCATTAAAAGATCAGGGACTATCAGTCAGCAAAAAAGCCGATACCCTGACACTCATACGACGTCTTTACCTAGATCTTGTAGGCTTACCCCCGGGATCTAAGGAAGTAAGCGAAATCAAACGCAGCATTGATGAGGAAGGTTGGGATGTACTGATTGACACTTTACTGGCCTCACCACACTTTGGAGAAAGCTGGGCTTCATTATGGTTGGACCTGGCCCGATACGCTGACACCAAAGGATATGAAAAGGACTCCAATCGCGAAATATGGCGCTATCGCGATTGGGTTATAAAAGCCTTCAATGAAGATATGCCTTATGACCAGTTTACCATCGAACAACTGGCCGGAGATATGCTACCCAATCCCACAGAAGAACAACTCATCGCAACAGCCTTTCATCGGAATGCCATCGCTAATGACGAGGGAGGAACGGATGACGAAGAATTCAGGGTGGCATCTGTAATTGACCGTGTCAACACAACCTATGAGGTGTGGCAGGGTGCCACGATGAGTTGTGTACTATGCCATAGTCACCCCTACGATCCCTTCCGCCATAAGGACTACTACACCTCCATGGCCTATTTTAACAATGCCGTCGATAGGGATCTCTATAATGAGCAACCCAAACTGCGTTCCTATGCCGGTGAAACAGGAAAATATGTTGCTCAACAAGTGGCGTGGATAAACGAGAACTTACCGCATCCTTATGATCTTGAGCTTAATCCTAATGTGCACACCACTTTCCAGTCTCTTCTTGATAGTCTAGACTACACTTACCTGGAAGCGGAAGAATTTCAAGTAGCGGGAAATTATATCGAATTAATCTGGCCGGATCTGGATATGCTCTGGCAGGTGATGGATAGCAACTGGGTAAAATTTGAATCCATTGATTTTACCGATGTCGAATCATTGGGATTTTATGCTGCTACCGCGCTACATCATGCTGGAGACATCTCCATCCATTTGGATTCTCTCAATAGTATGGCAATTGGCCGCGTAAAAGTCACGAAAACCGGCACCTGGGATGGATGGCAAGGATCCCGACCATCCCGTGACCTAGTCAAAGAATTTAATACTGACATCCAACCAGTATCAGGAGTACATGATGTCTACTTCCGGTTTTGGCTCGGGGACACTTATATTCAGCACCTGTTTTATCTGGATCGTGTGTTTTTCTATAAAAGGGCTGCACCCTGGAGAAAGTTGAACCCGGAAATCAAACAGCGGATTACTGATCTCTCTTATATAAAGCCCACCACTACACCCATTTTACAGGAACTGGAAAAAGACCAAGCCAGAAAAACCTATCTCTATGAAAGAGGTAGTTGGCTTTCACCCGGCAAGGAAGTCAAGCCAAACCTTCCAGGAATCCTGACTGATAACACTTCAGCTCCCAAAGACCGGCTAGAGTTTGCAGAATGGCTGGTGAGTCCTGGAAATCCACTTACTGCAAGAGTTATCGTAAATCGAGTGTGGGAAAGACTCTTCGGTCAGGGTATCGTGGAGACAAGCGAAGATTTTGGAACGCAAGGATCACCGCCGTCGCACCCCGAGCTTCTCGACTGGCTTTCAAACAAACTGGTCCATGAATATGACTGGCATCTTAAGCCTCTCGTTCGATTGATTGTACAATCACACACTTACCAGCAAGCGTCAGCGGTCGATCCACAACTGCATGAAATGGACCCTAATAATGTCTGGTTATCCCATTATTCTCGTACCCGACTTACCGCAGAGATGATAAGGGATCAAATCTTAGGCACCAGTGGGTTACTAAACCCTGAGATAGGAGGTCCCAGCGTAATAATACCAGAACTGAATATCTCAACCAACTTCATTCCTCACTGGGCCCTTACCGATGATGAAAATCAATATCGAAGAACTTTGTATATCTTTTGGAAGCGTACCGATCCCTTTGCCGATATGATCACCTTCGATAGCCCTGACGGAACGGTGTGTACCTCTCGTCGAGTCACCACTAATACTCCCTTGCAAGCTTTAAACCTGCTTAATGATGAGATATATTTTGAGGCCGCTACCGCAATGGCCAGTACTTTCTTTGAGTCCGGAAAACCTATGGATGAAGTCATTGAAGAAATGTATCGTCATGTGACTTTGCGGGATATAACCACCCAGAGACTTGCATATCTTATGGACTTTTATGAGCAGATGTTGCACTCAACCGCAAGTAAAGATGCCAGATCAGAACAGACATCTCAAGAAGAATATGCTCTTGCACTTGTGGCCAATGTTCTCTTTAATCTCGATGAATTTGTAACGAAAAGTTAGCCCATGGACCTCTTCGAGGAAGCACAATTTAGAAAGGCAAAACACAATACACGCCGGCATTTTTTAAAGAACTGCATGTCAGGTCTGGGAGCACTGGCCCTGGGATCCATGATAGATAATAACCTCTGGGCACATAGCAGGTTGAACATACCCAAACCTCATTTTGCTCCAAAAGCAAAACATGTGATCTTTCTACATATGGCGGGTGCTCCCTCACAATTAGAATTATTTGACTACAAGCCACTGCTCGAAGAACTGGATGGCCAAACATGTCCACCTTCCCTATTGGAGGGAAAGCGATTCGCGTTTATCCGAGGCGTACCCAAGATGTTGGGACCTCAATCCAGGTTTAGTCAGCATGGAGCATCAGGAGCGTGGGTCTCAGATTATCTTCCTAGGTTTTCGGAGGTAGTTGATGAAGTGTGTTTTCTCAAAGCCGTTCATACCGATGAATTTAATCATGCACCTGCGCAGTTCTTCATGCACACAGGATCACCTCGTACCGGAAGACCTTGTATGGGTAGCTGGGTCACCTATGGCCTGGGATCAGAAAGCCAGGATTTGCCGGGATTTGTAGTGTTAATCTCACGAGGTGCACCCACCTCTGGCAAGCGCGTATGGGGAAGTGGATTTCTACCGACGATTCATCAGGGAGTGCAGTGTCGATCAGAGGGAGAACCCGTGTTGAATCTTGAAAATCCTGAAGGTGTCTCAAGAGATGACCGAAAAGCCACTATCGAGGCTATAAATGCCATCAATCAACTGGAGCACGAGACAGTAGGAGATCCTGAGATATTGACGAGGATCAGTCAATATGAGCTCGCATTTAAGATGCAGGCCTCCGTGCCCGGGGTCATGGATATCAGCAAGGAACCTGACTATATCAAGGATTTGTATGGACTCAATGAGGGTGACAATGCTTTCTCAAGAAACTGTTTGCTTGCAAGAAGACTGGTGGAGAAGGGGGTTCGCTTTGTTCAACTGTATGACCGTGCCTGGGATACGCACGGTGCCGGACCGGGCAATGGTGTCGGGGCTGGGATGCGAAGGAGCTGTGCCTATATCGATCAAGGCCTCCGTGCATTGATCCTTGATCTCAAGCAACGGGGTTTGCTCAATGAGACGCTAATCGTATGGGGAGGAGAATTTGGGAGGACACCTATGATGGAGGCTCGCACTGGCAAAGGATTTCTTGGACGTGATCATCATAGTGATGCCTTTACCATGTTTATGGCAGGTGGAGGTATCAAACCCGGTATGACCTTCGGCGAAACGGATGAAATTGGATTCTCAGGGATCAAGGGTCGGGTGCATGTCCATGATCTTCAGGCTACCATCCTGCATCAATTAGGACTCGATCACGAAAAACTGACCTATCGATTTCAGGGAAGAGACTTTAGACTTACGGATGTTCATGGAAATGTAGTCAAGTCCATCCTTACTTAATCAAAGCCTTAGTTTATCCGCCAATATGTTTCTGGTAAAATTTCCAGGCTTCACGTGCTACGTTTCTCCCTAACTCCAGTCCTGCCACATTATCGGCCTGAATATGATATCCACCTAAAACCCGGGACATACCGGCCATTTCAGCCGTCTCGGTGAAAGTGGGGAAATATAGGGTCACCGTATCACCCAGATTATTAGGTTCAGTAAGTGCTCCTGGCACAAGGTGTACTTTTTCTCCAAATTCATCACTGCCCGTGAAGATCTTAAGTGCTTCTCCACAAGCTCCACTGATACAACTATGACCTGATACATAACTGGGAAATGGCGGACAGAGGAATGTTTCCGGACTATAGGGTCTCCATTGCTGACCTTTCATGTCGGTCATACCCTGGTCGGGTCCGCCCCAGGCTTTGATTACCTGATCCTCGTAATATTTATGTACTAATGCGTAGGGTCGGGCAAAATCATAGTACATTTTGGAATCCCAAGCAGCAATGAAGGCATCCATTGCTACCACCTGATTATAGAAGTACATTTTCACATCTGTGTCCAGGTTATGGTTGTCCCTTCTTGAGACAGACTGAGCAAATATCAACCAATGTCCAGCTTGCTGTACTGAAGAAGGGCCGTCCCGCATAAACTCTACAAGTGCACGCTCCTCATCCGTCAGCCCAGCCTGCAAGTCAATAACTTCCTTTACTTCTGCTTCCAGTTGCTCGGATCCAATCATAGGTGGAGGCCCGGGTCGGAACTGATCAGCGCTCTGCAAGGCCACTGGTTTTACCTTGTCCCAGTAGGGTGTCAAACATCCAGGCGCAAATTTTCCTCCTTTACCGTCCGAAAAGTATTTTGGTTGCCATCGATTGGGATCGACATTCTCATCCGGCGAATTCACCGGACTATAGTTTACGTAGTCAGCATAGGGTTCTCCGGTGGTGCTTTTCTCACCATATTGATTTGAACCATCATTACGACGAGCTTCAATCACGGCTTTTGCCGCCAGATTTCCGATCCCCTCGGGAGTATTTGGTTCGAGGCTCCTATTGTCTGGATCGTACCCCAGGTCCTTCATCAAATCCCGAAAGAGCATACTATCACTATAGTAGTATTCGGTCATGGCCCGATATGCGGCGTAGCTGATTGCTTTTTCTTTGTTGGCTAAGACCTGTTCAGAATCAGGTCTTCTTTCCACTCCTGATAAATAGACAGGCATGGCGTCTGCATCGTAGCGGGACCATGCATCAAAGACTGCTACAAATATGAGTCCCAGATATCTTGAAGTAATCGTGGGACGGGGCTTAAACCGATCCGTATCCAAAGCTGTGGCTTCCAAGGCCATGGCACCCCATTTGTAGGCTACATTGTCAGCCCCCAGGGGCTCACCATAGAGAGGATGTTCTGGCGGGTTAGAATGAACATATTTCCTAAATCCAAAAACGATAGCTAGTAGGAGTGTAAGGAGTACAACTTTGCGAAACATATGTATGGAACCTTTTAGATAAGAAACTTGACGGTAAAATTGAAGAAGAAAAACCAGAGTTGCCAATCGAACAATTCTAAATGGATGAAATAAGGGTATCGAAGGACGAACTAAAACTAATTTGTGATTACTATGCAATGATCAATCGCAATGCCTCAAATTTATTAATATCTCCGTGGTTATCACAAAATTTATAAATCTATGGCTATTTCCTCCATCCCTCTGTACAAATATCTATGAGGCTTCCTTTTATTTTGGTTATAATGATAACCAGAAAGTAAAGTTTTTGATGCTCGATTTTCACAAAAAGATGGAAGATCGATCTGAGTCCTTAAAACATTCGATTAAACAGAATACATGTCAATACGAGTAGCAATTCGACACACCACAAGGTACACTTATGATCGTCATATAGAACTATCACCGCAGGTGGTTCGACTACGACCCGCACCCCATACGAGAACTCCGATCAAAGGCTACACGCTGCATATTAAGCCTGATGATCATTTCATCAATTGGCAACAGGACCCCTTCGGAAATTATCTGGCAAGACTGGTTTTTCCCAACAAGGTTAAGGAGTTTTTAGTCGATGTGGAAGTGATTGCCGATATGGTCGTCATTAACCCCTTTGATTTCTTTGTTGAAGAATATGCCGACTCCTTCCCTTTCAGTTATCCGGAAGGGCTTCAGAAAGAGTTAAATCCTTATTTGGAAATCACAGATCATAGTCCCATTCTCAATCAATGGTTTGAAAGAAGTAAGGACCTTCTCAAAGTAGGAATGAATTCCATTGACTTCCTGGTGGCAATCAATCAAGCGCTGCAGAGTGAGATCAACTATCGAATACGAATGGAACCTGGAGTACAATCTTGTGAGGAAACATTGACGAAATCCTCTGGATCTTGCAGGGATAGTGCATGGTTGCTTGTTCAGATTCTCCGCCGGTATGGTTTGGCTGCCCGATTTACATCAGGATATCTTGTCCAACTGAAGCCGGATATTCCTTCATTGGATGGTCCCAGTGGACCCACTGAAGATTTCACCGACCTTCATGCATGGACCGAAGTCTTTCTGCCTGGTGCAGGTTGGGTTGGGTTGGATCCCACTTCCGGCCTATTTGCTGGTGAGGGTCATATCCCCCTCGCCTGTACCCCGACACCTCAGAGTGCCGCACCGATATCCGGTATGGCTGAACCTTGTGAGACCACTTTCTTTTTTGAAAACAAGGTCACTCGCATAGATGAGAAGCCTCGAGTCACCAAACCTTATTCCGAAGCTCAGTGGTCAAAAATCGTTCAACTAGGACATCAGGTAGAGCAAGATCTCCAGAAAAATGATGTGAGGCTCACCATGGGCGGGGAGCCCACTTTTGTATCGATCGACAATCAGGATGCCGACGAATGGAATAGCGGTGCGGATGGAGAACACAAGAGAAAGTTAGCGAATCAACTGTTTCGTAAAATAAAGGATGCCTATGGGAATGGGCCTCTGATTCAATATGGACAGGGAAAATGGTATCCGGGAGAACCTTTGCCTCGCTGGAAGCTAGCTAGTTACTGGCGTATTGATGGCAAACCCATTTGGCAAGACGATAAATTTCTTGCGAATCTCTCAGAGGATTATGGCTTTGAATCCGATGATGCACACACTTTCCTGATTGCACTTTGCGAGAAACTAAGGATTGACACCGAATATGTGCAGCCTGCCTATGAAGATCCCTTCTATTTCATCTGGGAAGAACAAAAAGTCGCTTCTGATATTGATCCCCTGGAATTGGATTTGGAAAATTCTCTTGAGCGTCAGAAGCTAGCTGAAATCTTACAGCGTGGCCTGACCGATCCTGCTGGATTTGTGTTGCCACTTCGTCGGCATCCCGCGGTATCTGGATGGCAGACATGTGCATGGGATCTGCGACAGCAAAGAATATTACTGACACCAGGCAACTCTCCCGTTGGCTTAAGACTCCCCCTGGAATCCATCCATGAATCTGAGGAGCAAAAAGAACGACTTTTAAATAGTCGGGACCCATTTGCAACTAAACCCTCAGAGATTAAGCTGGACATCTCAGATGCTCCAGACAAATATTATGTCAGTGAGGAAACATTCAAAACCGCGCTGGTAACAGAGGTAAGAGACGGGAAATTATTTGTTTTCCTTCCTCCACTCGTCACACTGGAAGAATATCTCCTTCTGATAGAAAAAATTGAAGAAACGGCAAAATCTTTGGATAAGCCGATTCTCATCGAGGGCTACGATCCACCTTCTGACAATCGTATACAGAAATTTATGGTGACACCTGATCCCGGGGTCATAGAAGTAAATGTTCACCCCTGTGCAACCTGGGAGGAAATACTAAACAATTTTGATGTCCTGTTCAAGGCTGCTGCACAATCCAGATTAACCACAGAAAAATTCAATTTGGATGGAAGGCATACTGGGACTGGCGGTGGAAATCACATCACGCTGGGTGGCAAAACTCCTTCCGATAGTCCACTATTGCGACGACCGGACCTATTGCGAAGTTTAATTACCTTCTGGCAGCATCACCCATCCCTCTCCTATCTGTTTTCTACCCAATTTATTGGCCCAACCAGTCAAGCCCCCAGGGTGGATGAGGGACGAGATGAAATGTTATATGAGTTAGAACTTGCTTTTCAACAAGTACCTTCCATGGAAGAAGACAAGGTGCCGTATTGGCTGGTGGATCGCCTCTTCCGAAATCTACTCATTGATCTGACAGGAAATACGCACCGTGCTGAGTTTTGCATTGATAAATTATATTCGCCAGATTCCAGCAGCGGTCGCCTGGGTATTCTTGAATTTCGTGGATTTGACATGCCGCCCCATTACCGGATGTGCATGCTTCAATTTCTATTAATCAGATCGCTGGTCTCTACCTTTTGGGAAAAACCATATGAACATAAGTTGGTGCGTTGGGGTACTGAATTGCATGATCGGTTTCTCTTACCCCATTATTGTCAACAGGATCTTTCCGAAGTAGTAGAATATCTGCAAAATGCAGGATATAATTTCGAGCTTGATTGGTTTAAACCTTTCTTTGGCTTTCGATTTCCATTTCTGGGAGAACTGCAAGTGGATGATATCCATATTGAACTACGCATGGCTATAGAACCCTGGCATGTACTGGGAGAAGAAATGGGAAATATGGGTACGGCCAGATATGTCGACTCTTCCTTAGAGAGAATTCAGATAAGAATTAGCGGATTGACGGATAGTCGATACCAACTCCTATGCAATGGTCATCGCATCCCCTTGCAGAAGACGGGTACACATGGCATATATGTGGCAGGTATCAGATACCGGGCATGGCAGCCCCCTTCAGCACTACATCCAATGCTAGGCGTCGATACTCCTCTTGTGTTCGATCTCTTTGATACGTGGACAGAAAAAAATATTGCTGCCTGCAAGTATCACGTGGCACATCCCGGTGGCAGGAGCTATGATACCTTTCCGGTAAATAGTTATGAGGCAGAAGCACGGAGGATTTCACGATTCTTTGACTATGGACACTCAGTCAATCTCGTAGAACCCACGGTACCTATGACTAATACTGGCGGTAGATTTGTCACCAAGATGTATCAGCCTTCTTCACAAGGCCCTGGTACTGAAATTATTAGTCCTGAGTATCCTCATACCATGGACCTACGCATGTACCGGGTGCTAAAAAAATAGCACACTCTGAGATCATAATTCTCAGATTTGAAAATTATGAAATGTTATATTCGTTCGTATGCTCAAGAAGTACCTTACTGGTGAGATGTTAAAGGGACTTTCTTCTGATGAGCTTCTGAATACGCAAGGGGAGGTGAGAATGCATTGGAAGAAACTCTTGTCCGAATATGATGCTTTGGGACCAGATGCCCTTGCAGGCCGACACGAAGAAGTGCAAAGACTGCTCCGGGAAAATGGGGTCACGTATAATGTCTATGGTGATGCCTCAGCCAGTAATCGTGCCTGGGATCTCGATCCCATTCCTATGATATTTGACGAATCGGATTGGTCTACCATTGAAGAAGGGCTTCTGCAGCGGGTACAATTACTCAATGCCATTTTATTGGATCTGTATGGTTCTCGAAGCTTATTGAGAAAAAACTTTATTCCCTTCGAATTGATATATAATCATCAGGGATTTTTACGGCAGGCAGACAAGATTCGCCTTCCCAGTGAAGAGCAGCTCATACACTACTCGGCCGATATGGCCAGAGGTCCCAATGGTCAGATGTGGATCCTCAATGACCGTGCAGACGCCCCTTCAGGTGCGGGATACGTACTGGAAAATCGAGCAGCTCTTACCCGGGTGTTCCCTCAATTGATCCGAAAATATCAGGTGAGGAAAATACACTCCTACTACCGAACCATGCGAGATACCTTGTCTGACCTCTCTCCGACTGATAAGGATCGACCCAGAATTGTACTCTTGTCACCCGGAGAAGCTAACGAGACTTATTTTGAACACGCCTATATTTCCTCGTTCCTCGGTTATACATTGGCATTCGGACAAGACCTTACCGTTCGCGATGGATATGTCTGGCTCAGAACTCTGAAGGGTTTGGAAAAGGTAGATGTCATCCTGCGACGAGTAGATGATGTCTACTGTGATCCACTTGAGTTTAAGGGTGACTCTCATTTGGGAGTGGTGGGTCTCATGGAATCGATCAGGCAAAAGAAGGTGGCAATGGTAAATCCTATGGGCTGCAGAATCCTGGAAAATCCAGGTCTTATGGCCTTCCTGCCTGCTCTTTGTAAGGAGATCATGGGACAGGACCTTAAGCTTCCTTCTGTGGCCACATGGTGGTGCGGTCAGCCTCGAGAAAAGCAATTTGTACTCGATAATCTTAGAAAGCTGATTATTAAAAATATTTACCGTGATCATGAAAATCGATCGATTTACGGAAACGAACTATCAAAATCACAATTAAGTGAACTCGCCAAAAAAATAGAAGCTCATCCCTACCTGTATGTCGGTCAGGAGATGGTGTCCTTTTCGACTACACCCTCTTTGGGACATCGTGAAATCGTTCCCAAAAATGCCTTATTCCGAAGTTATGTGGTAGCGGACACGATTAAGGGTGGATATCAGGTAATGCCTGGGGGATTAGCCAGAACTTCCATTCAAGCGGGCGTATTCAAGGTGTCAAACCAGAGTGGAGGAGTCAGCAAGGATGCATGGGTCCTGGGCGGAGAGCCCCGCAAAGAAAGGGAAGATAAAACGCCTTCACAGCATATTCAACCAGTTCGCACCGTCATGCCCAGTAGAACGGGTGAGAGCCTGTTTTGGCTGGGAAGATACTTCGAGCGTTCCGTATATGCGGTGCGATTATTACGCATCATCATCAATAAATACAATGAATCCGATGGTAATATTGAGGATGATATCGAGCTCAACACCTTATTTAGATCGCTGACATTCCTTACAGGCACCTTCCCGGGTTTTGTAGGAAAAGGAGATAAGGAGGAACAAGAGGAAAAGAAGGAGAAAAAAGTAGATCCTGAGAAAGAACTGATATCTGTAGCATCGGATGAGATGCGCATAGGATCATTAGCCCAGTCCCTATCACGCATGTTGCATAATAGCTTTACCGTCAGAGACAGGTTGAGCGTAGATACCTGGAGAATTCTGGATGGTATCACAGAGGACCTCGAATCACTGAAGCAAAACCAGTCCTTGCACAAAATCTTAGACGAGTTAGATCAACTGCTGATTAAACTGATGGCTTTTAATGGTCTTAATATTGACAATATGTCAAGAGGATCTACCTGGCGATTACTAAATATTGGGCGATATGTTGAATCGGCTCTCAGCTCAATTAGCCTGATGCGATCCATGCTTATCCAAAAGCATCCCCATAACATCGAACGAACATTTTTGGAAGTACTCCTTCAATGCAATGATAGCATTTTCACTTATCGGTACAGATACCGATCCCGATTTAACATTGAAAGTGTACTAAAATTATTACTCAGAGTTTCAGAAGCACCCAGGTCCATAATTTATTTTATAAACAATCTGGAAGAATTAATCGACTCCCTACCCAAAAGTGAACAACACACGTTAATACCAAAAATTAAAAAGCACCTATTGCAAGCAAAAATGCATGTGCAGCTTTCAGAATTGGAAGAGCTGGTACATGGAGAGGAGGATGATTTCGTGCGTATTTCCCTGGACAATATGCTATCCAAACTACAGGAGCTTATTACAGATTCTGCCAATTTGTTTACGCAAAATTATTTTAGTCACACGCAGGACATATACCGCTTTATTACTCCACCAAGACTCCCTGATATATGATCTACCATGTAAAGCATGTCACGGAATACCAGTATGAGTTTCCAGCCTCCTTATGTCACAATCTTATCTGCCAGGGTCCCTGCGACCATCCCCATCAAAAAGTTATTTCATTTGATTGTGAGATTTCACCTGAACCACATACACGTACATTAAGGCGGGATTTTTTTGAAAATCAAATTATATATTTCTCATTAGCCACTACACACAGCAAACTGATAACAGAAATAAATACTACAGTGGAATTATATCGTCCCTCCTGGATCGATATGGATCCCACCAGCACTCCTGCCTGGGAGACCGTTAGAGGGTGGCTTCATACTACTCAGGCTATGAATGATATGCGTCAGTTCTATTTGGAGTCTCCACATGTTTCCTTTCATGAAGAAGTGAAAGAATATGCGCTACAATCTTTTACTGCCGGGCTCCCAATTCTGGAGGCTGCTTTGGATTTATGCAAACGTATTTATGATGACTTCTCCTTTACTCCGGGATTTACAGAAATCAGTACACCTATCCTTACAGTTTTTGATCATAAAAAGGGTGTATGTCAGGACTATGCTCATTTCTTTCTCTCTTGTGTCCGATCTATAGGCCTTGCCGCACGATATGTCAGTGGTTATATTGAGACATTACCACCACCCGGAAAACCCAAACTGGAAGGAGCTGATGCTTCACATGCCTGGATTTCAATTTTCGTACCCGACATAGGTTGGGTCGAAATCGACGCAACAAATAATCTACTGGTATATGACCAACATGTACGAGCCGCTCATGGTCGTGACTTTTCAGATGTTGTGCCTCTGAAGGGAATAATTTATAGTGGTGGAAGGCAGGAAATGCAAGTAAGGGTCGACGTGAATAAAGTGGACTGATTATTGAACTTTTTGCTCAGAGAAGAAAAAAGTTTCCTGTACTGCATTATTCACCTCATTTATTTCCTTTTGCAATTCATCAATAAATTCATGCAAGCCCAAACTAATGACGTCATTCACGCGATTGTACTCGAGGATAGATTTTAGAGATCCCATTCTCCTTTCTGCTTCATTTGTATATCCACTTCGATTGCCTGTAATTTCATTTAATGAACTTTGCGCTTCGATCAAGCAATGTAAGACCGATCGTGCAAAATGGCGATCAAATAGGAGAAAATTCACTACCTGATCAATAGTAATTCTTCCATGCTTACGTCTATACATATCATAAGCGCTAACAGATTTAAGCAAAGATGCCCACTGGATAATGTCCAAGGTGGAGCCGACAGCCCTTGAGCTAGGTAGTAATATGTGATATTTTACATCTAATACCCGAAGTGTCTTGTCTGCTCTCTCGAGTAATTGACCAATTCGAGAAAAATTCCAACCTTCGTTTCTGGAAATTGTGGCATCGAAAATACCATATAATAATTGGCAGCCTTTCTTTATTTGGGAAAATAATTCCCGGGGATCTGTTTTAATGAGTTCATGTGCCTCACCTCCTTCAATCACGAAATAATAAAGATAATTTATTTGCTCCCAGACTTCTTTTGTGATCTCGGGTCTGATCTGCCTTGCATTCTCACGTGCGCTAACAATGCAATTTCTGATAGAATTCGGATTACGCTCATCAAGACTCAAATAATAGACCACGTCCTTCTTATTCGCATTCTCATATAGTTCTTTATAGTTATCCCAATCGCCTGTGGTAATAACAAGAGGCTCCCATTGTGCGGGAGTACCTGGCGCCATTTCCATCGACAAATTGAAATTTACATCGATGAAGCGAGCATAGTTTTCTGCTCTTTCAATATATCGACTCATCCAATAAATCGAGTTGGCAGTTCTACTAAGCATCTTTGTATTTTAAGTTATCAATTAATATAAAACCCACGTATCCTTACTTCCTCCTCCCTGCGATGAATTGACCACCAATGAGCCTTTCTTTAAGGCAACTCGTGTCAACGCTCCAGGTACTATAGTAATATCGGACCCATATAATATGTACGGCCTTAGATCTACATGCCGTCCTTCTGGTTGTCCATCTACCACAGTGGGAACTCTCGACAATTCAATCATAGGCTGTGCGATATATTTCAAAGGATTCTTTCGAATCTTTTCTGCAAATTCTGCATGTTTCTCTTTAGTTTCTTTGGGTCCTATCATCATACCGTAACCTCCCGAACCGTCCGTACGTTTTACGACCAATTTATCAATGTTCTCGAGCACATATTTACGTTCATCTTCCCTTGCACATAGATAGGTGGTTACATTTTTTAAAATCATATCTTCACCCAAATAATACTTGATAATATCGGGTACATAGGCATACACAGCTTTATCATCAGCGACTCCATTACCTGGTGCATTCGCAAGTGCAACACGGCCATTCCTGTAGACATCGAAAATACCTTCCACACCTAATAAAGAATCTTTTCTAAATACCTTAGGATCAAGAAAATCATCATCAATTCTCCGATAGATTACATCCACCTTTTCCAATCCCTTGGTAGTCCGCATATAGACAAATCCGTCGCGGACTAACAGATCACTTCCCTCGACGAGTTCGACACCCATTTGCTGTGCCAAATAAGCATGCTCAAAATAGGCCGAATTGTACATGCCAGGGGTAAGCACAGCAATAGTAGGCGTGTGTATATCTGTAAGATGCTCTAATGTCTGCCTTAATTGATTCGCATAGTCAGCGACAGGACGTACATTCATTTGTTCAAATAAATCTGGAAATGTACGTTTTAATATTTCCCGGTTCTCCAACATGTAGGAAACACCGGAAGGAGTCCTTAGATTATCCTCCAGGACTCTAAATTCTCCCTTTTCATTTCTGATAAGATCTGTACCAATAATGTGACACCAGATCTTTCGAGGTACATCCAGACCAAGGCATTGCTTTAAAAATGAGGGACAATCATAAATAACTTCCTTGGGAATAATCTTATCCCTAATGATCATCTGATCATGATAAATATCCTCAAGAAAGTGATTCAATGCAAAAATGCGCTGTTTTAATCCGGCTTCGATCTCAGACCAGTCGTTAGCAGTAATCACTCTGGGAATCAGATCTAGTGGAAGAATTCGCTCCACACCTTGGTCGTCATTGTAGACGTTGAATGTCATGCCAATAGATCGCTGCCACCGGTCACTGGAATGCTGGAGCTGAACGATTTGGCGGCCACTCATAGATTCAAGCTTCTGCCTGATTGCAGAATAACTCTCTCGGACCTGACCAGGTCCCACAAACATCTCATCAAAAAAGTTTTCTAAATCGTAGTGAGTGAAGTCGATACTTGTCATATAGAATGGAGTTGCCGAATCAACGACAGGTTTTAAATTGTCTAATTATATAAAAGATACAATTCTAATTAAGATAGCCAAATGACTTGTGTTTTGTTCGACAAGAAAAGTGACAAGTACTCCCTAGATCCGCTTTTTGAATATCAGGATCAGAATCCGTCATAGTAATATGAACTCTATGTACAATTTGTTCATAAATAGGTACTTGCAATCATCTTGAGGTCGATACCATTTGACAAAGTGATCTTAGAAATCACAAAAAGACAAAATATAGCATATGTATTCCATTGCTTACAGAAATATCATTATCTAAGCAGTCAGTTTTTCTGACATGGTAAGTTGGTAGTACTAAAACCACTTATTCTACAGCAAAATACTGCATAAAACATCTATCCTTCCTATATCCTGTGTCACATCCTCCTGCTTATCATCAGAAAGGACCTATATTACGTAAGGGCTATCCAATATCGCAATTTCGGAAGTTCTATACCTTCCGTCCTCCCCTCAAAAATACCTCCATTTGATTCTATTATCTTCTTTGAAGCATCATTAGTTTCATCACATGTGACTAATACTTTATCTAAACCCAGTTCCTTCGCCCTGGAAAGACCAAGAGTTAAAATCTTTGTACCATAACCCTTTCTCCACATTGAGGGTCGTATAGCATATCCTATATGTCCCCCAATCCGTTTCAAAAAGTCTGTAAGCTCGTGCCTGATATTAAGGTGACCAATAAAGTCCTGATCATTTACAAGCCAGAATGTTGAGGAGGGTACGAATCCCGTTGGCAAGTCCAGTCCGAATTCCTGCATCTTGGTTCGTTCTATATATTTCCTGATATCCTCTGGAGACCCTGGTATAGTCCAAAATCCTGAAATATTCCTTTGCTCAAATTCGCCCAAAGCAGCTATCCAGCTTTGCTCATACTCAACATTAGGTCTGATCAGTGCTAATTCATTCATACCCATGAAATAAAATTAGCAATCCCGCTATATATTCATTGAAATAAAATCATATAAAAAGGACCTACCAGGAGGTCATAATTCCTAAGATGATTCCCATTAATAGAATATCGATAAAAGTAATAAGCTATGAACATTTAAAATGTCATATCATGTAGAATACTCGATAGCAAACTCAGCCAAGGCGCGCTGAATTAAGTCCTTTAGCTCAGAATCCATGGCTCCTGACACCCCACCACCTATGGCATAATGTGGCTGCGTTTCCTGATTCATCCACCCCAGTACATACCATCCTCCGGCAAGCAAGGCCTTAATATTTTCAAGGTCTATCAGAACGACTTCATGGAGCTGCATACCATCATAATTATCATAAGTCATCGTGGTGATAGGCGCCACTCGGAATTTTCCCTGCAGATCCTGGAAGGAGTGCTCTATCAAATGTTCAACACACTGAATGACCGAAGCCTGATTTGCACCTGTCACCCCAGTTTTCCAACGATTTGCAGCATAAGCTTCCTGAATCGCTTGCGTTTGCCTATAGTTTGCAGAATATAGAATGGCAACTCCATTGGCGCCTTCCTGCAGCAATTCCTGCACCTTCGAAATCACAAGCCTTGCTTGTTCCTCCGAAGGAACCATTGCGCCAGACCTATCTTTAAATCTTAATAAAAATGGAATAAAGTGACCTAATTCCATGATTGAAACCCTCTAGTTGATCTGCCGGAAAGTAACAAAATATATCCGAAATGCCGGCCTAGCCTGGTGCGCTAACCAAAATAGCTCTGATCAGGGTCAAAACTCATGGGACTGTAAGATTCAAATCGAGTCTATAGGTTAACACTTCTTTGCGCTATCTTTTCATTGCCGCACCAAGGGTAAGACTATGAGCACAATAGCCTTGCATCACTTCAACTATGAGCGATATAGCTGCTAAAATATGATTATGATGCAACTAAATTTCATTCTATAAAACTCATTTGAGTGGTCTAGTCCATATTAAGAAAAAGCAATATCATAATACACATATTAGTGTTCAAGAAAATCGATCAAACTCTTTCTATAATGATAAAATTCTTCATGCTCGATCAGCTCCTTTCTTGATCTTGGTCTATTAAATGAAATCTCCTCAATTTTGCCGATGCGGGCTCTTGGGCCCGATGTCATCATAATCACACGATCAGCCAGAAAGATAGCTTCATCGACATCATGAGTGATCATTACGGCTGTGATTTTCTCCCTATTCCAAACCTCCAATAAGACATCTTGCAGCTCTCCTCTAGTCAATGAATCGAGCATACCAAAAGGTTCGTCCAGCAATAGTACTTTTGGTTTGAGAGCAAATGCCCGTGCGATACCCACGCGCTGTTGCATTCCTTGTGAGAGTTCCCTTGCTTTCTTATTTATCGATTTTTCCAAACCCACTTTAGATAAGTAGTATTTACAAATATCGAGACGTTGCCTTCTTGAGCCATGAGGAAAAACCTGATTGACACCTATTAAGACATTCTCAAGAGCTGTCATCCAGGGAAACAAACTAGGGGATTGAAAAATGACAGCCTTGTCCGGTCCTGGTCCCTTGATCGGGACACCTTCAACCTGAATACTACCTCCAGAAATGTCATTAAGTCCGGCTATCATGGATAATAACGTAGTTTTTCCGCATCCAGAATGACCTATGATGGTCACAAACTCCTCCTTCATTATCTTTAGCTCAAGATTTTCCAGAACAACATAGTCACCTTTGGGCGTAGGATACACCTTTTTAAGTTCAACCATATCCAGCATGACTTCCTTCTTAGTATGGGCATGCATCCTATTTTGATAAAGTGGCCTTGCCACAGCGGAGTTGCTTTGCATTATATCTCTATTTATACAGCCTTTTTTAACCTAAACTTTCGATTAGGAATCACCGGCTTTAAGTCAGGTAAATTTATTTCCTCTTCTGATCGAGCCTTTTGTTGTGATCCTAGATCCATTAAATATTCAATAATTTGATTTCGAACCTTTTTAAACAGAGGATTATCATTGAGATCCGTTTTGTCCCTGGGTCTTTCAATATCAATCCTAAACTCTGGCCCCAGTGTAGCCATTGGACCGGGATTTAAAGGAATAATACGATCCGCCATAAATATTCCTTCATCCACATCATTAGTGATAAGTAACGCCGTTTTCTTATTCCTTGACCAAATCTTGAGAATTTCCTCCTGTAGTGTTCCTCTTGTGAGTGCATCCAGCGCTCCCAAAGGTTCATCCATCACTAATATTTCAGGTGACATGGCAAGGGACCTGGCCACTGATGTTCTCTGCTTCATTCCGCCTGACAGTTCTTTCGGCTTCTTGTTGATTGCAGGTGAAAGGTTGACCATCTCTATAAATTTCCGAACATGTTGATCCCTCTCCGCTGTTGTCCAGTGAGGGTAGACTTCACTTACCGACAACATCACATTGTCGTATACCGACAACCATGGAAGAAGTGAGTAATTTTGAAAAATAACACTCCGATCATGTCCGGGTCCTTTGATAGGATTACCTTTCAATAAGACTTGTCCTTTACTTGGTTCCAGCAGACCTGCAATTAAATTGATGAGTGTTGTTTTTCCACTTCCCGTAAATCCGACAATTGCTACAAATTCTCCTTCTTCAATTTGCAAATTGATACTATCAAGTACGTTTGTTCGATCAAGACCGTCACCGTACCACTTTGAGACGCTATTTAATTCAAGTATTGCCATGATAAATATTATTTCGTAAAGCTCATGCTTCGTTGTAAGGTCAACATGATTCGATCTAAAGCAAATCCTATAATTCCAATAACAAACATCGCAACTATAATTTTCGCATTAGAATCATTTGCTCCATTCTGAAACTCTTCCCAGACAAAAGAACCAAGACCCGGACTTTGAGCCAGTAACTCAATGGCAATAAGCACCATCCATGCCACGGATACCGTAATACGAAGACCTGTAAATATCATAGGAAGTGATGAGGGTAAAATAATTTTAAAAATTCTCTTGAAGAAACCTAATTGCAGAACATTAGCCACATTAAGGTAATCCTGATCCACTGAAGAAACACCGACGGAAGTATTAACTAGTGTGGCCCACATAGAACACAGTCCTACACTAAACATAGATATGATAAATGATTTATCCATACTACTACCTTGACTTAAAGTCTTGACAACCATATAGACCAGGAGAAACCAAACTACCGGAGACACGGGCTTAAATATTTGAATAAACCAATTTAAAGCCTGGCGCAATCTTTTATTTAATCCTACCAAGATGCCGGTTGGAATCGCTATTATCATGGCCAGCAAACACCCGGCAAAAACTGTCAAAAGACTTTTAATAATTCTATCAATAAAGGATGATCTGCCGGTATACAATAGGGTAGGTTTCCCCGCTGCAGACAATTGCGCATTTATTTCTGCATTATCCTTATAAAATTGATCTTTGGCTTCCCGGAGACTCAGGTGATCCAGATATAATGCAACCGCTGATTGATATACCTGTATGGGACCAGGCAGTGAGTTAGGCTGACAACTAATGTCTCCACTGTTGATACACTCGATCACTGCTTGTGCTGCAGCTTCACCTCTGTCCACATATGCCGCATCTATCAGCACCTGTGCTTCTTTTTGGTAGAGAGCCTGTGCTCCCATATGCCAAAGTGTGATAAAAACTACAATGGACAAAGTGGTGATACCAATTGACTTCAGGGATCTTAACACACTTTTGCCAGAAACTTGAGACTTGAGCCGTGAAAATAAAGTGGCTACTTTTTCACCTATGCCTCCTTTAATGTAATCCTGACCCATGGTCACGGATGAACTGCGAATATTATTCATAAACTATATTTTTGGGTATGCTTTTTTTCCTCTTAATTAATTTCATCATGATTGCCAATCTTAAAGCTGTTTATATATCCCAGCGGATCTTTAGCATCGAATGTCTTACCATCAATAAAGTCTGATGAAGGTGGTTTGAATCCATCTGTCACCGGTATTTCGGCTGCATCCAGGTGTCCTTCCTCTAATAGTTCGCTCGCGGCTGCCATCCAAATATCTGGTCTGTAGATATCCTTTATAGTGGACTCATACCAGGCCGTTGGTTTGGGTTCAAGGATCTGACCCCACCTCCTCATTTGTGTCAAAAACCAAATACCATCGGAATAGTAGGGATACGTAGCATTGTATTTGAAAAACACATTAAAATCAGGCAGTGATCTTTTATCTCCCTTCTCAAATTCGAATGTACCGGTCATTGAATTGGCAATGACAACTGAATCGGCTCCTACATATTCTTTGCGTGAAAGTATACTTACTGCCTCGGGACGGTTGCCGGGAGTATCTAACCACTTACCGGCTCGGATTAAAGCTTTCGTAAGTGCCTTAGCCGTATTGGGATATCGTTCTACAAATTGCCGGGTCATCACAAATACCTTCTCGGGATTGTTCTTCCAGATCTCATAGTTTGTGACCACAGGTACTCCGATTCCTTTAAAGACAGCTTGCTGATTCCAGGGTTCGCCAACACAGTATCCGAAGATAGTACCAGACTCCATGGTAGCAGGCATCTGTGGAGGAGGTGTCACGGATAGGAGTACTTCTGCATCCACCTGGCCCTGTACGTTATCTTCTGTATATATACCTGGATGAATTCCTGCAGAGGCTAACCAATATCTGATTTCATAGTTATGTGTTGACACTGGAAAGACCATTCCCATATTAAATTGTTTTCCCTGACTTCGATACGAATCCACAACCGGCTTGATCGCCTCGGCTTTGATGGGATGGAGTGGTTTTCCATCGTTGCCCGTCGGTACGTGCGGTTTCATGGCATCCCATATAGCATTGGACACGGTAATGCCATTACCATTGAGGTCCATAGAGAATGGCGTCACAAGGTTAGCTTGTCTCCCAAAGCCGGCACCTGCGGCAATGGGCTGCCCTGCCAGCATATGGGACCCATCCAGTTCCCCGTCAATTACACGGTCCAATACATTTTTCCAATTTGACTGAGCCTCAATAGATACATACAGCCCTTCCTCTTCGAAGAAGCCCAATTCTTTTGCTATGGCAAGGGGTGCCATATCTGTCAGCTTTATAAAACCCAATTTTAGTTGGGGTTTTTCGATTTCACCAGTTACCGCCGTAGCGATAGCTTTCGTACTTCCTTCTGATGATGGTACTTTAAGATCACCAGCACAAGCACTCAATAACAGGGTTATCCCCCACAAACTGAACCATACTGATCGTATATCTCTTCCTTTCATGATTATCGATTTTAAGTATTATTACTTATTTACTACACAATAGTACGTATTTAATTCAGTAGTTAGGTGCGTAAAACTACGTATTTATAAGTATTAATACTGAATATTAGTGATAGCCAAACAGATGAAGATCTACATCAATATTTAGATATACCGACCTACTGCATTGATTACAAGCGATTTATCTTACACCTAAGATCCGAACGGGTGTCATAACCAAAAAAGTAAACTAAAAGAAAGTACGTACTTAGGAAATCAAGGTCTTCGCTCAAATGCAACCCAGAAAGGGAAGATGCGGCGACTCCCCTCCTCATAGAATGGAATGACATCCGCGCTCAACATCTCAGGAAGATAAACATTTGACATTTCGATCATATCACTATTCATTTCATTCTCCTGAACTTGAACAATAGTATTTACCTCCAAGACCATCTTACCTCCGGCAGGAACTTCTCTAATGAATTTGAATCGAATATCATAATGCCCTTCTTCGATCCTTGTTAGCCACTTTCCGAATATTTCCTCCTGAGTCCAGATCCCTCGATCACCTGAGGCATCATTTCTATTGAGATAGACAGGATTTTCATGTGGCGTACCCACATGAATCCGGGGCGGATTAACCAAATGATCTTCCGTGACCAGAACCGACCAGATGCTATCCAGCTTATATTTTAAAGTGGCAGCAATATTCTTCTCCTCCTGCAAGATATTACTCTGTTCATATGGATCGCTATGCAGATTGTAGAGTCTAAATTCCTCCAGAGGAGCATCATAATCAGTGTGTGCCACTAACTTATAGGGTCCCTTTTGCACAGCCATGTTGTCATATCGCTGAGGATATTTACGACTCCAATAGTGAAAAAGTGTTCGCTCGGGCCATTCATTAGACCTTTGCGACAATAAATGCGCAAAACTTCGGCCGTCAATCACCCGGTCAGAAGGAATCTCTGCATAACACAACTCTGCGAGAGTGGGAAGAATATCTATATGGGCTACTGTTTGATCAATTTCAAAATTTCCGGCACTGAACGATGGGTATCGCAGAAAAAATGGAACCCTCGTACCACCTCGATAGGTACTACCTTTGCGACCACGCATCCCAGCCACATATCTCACCTGCTGTGGACCATTGTCTGTCATAAAGATTATGATGGTTTCTCGATCCAAGTTGTCCTCTTTTAGTGTATTTAGAAGTCGACCGACATTTTCATCAATGTTTGAAACCATGGCGTACACTTTCTTTGCATCTTCCTTATTTTTATCAGACATTTCTACCCATGGTCTTCCATCATCGAAACCATCTTCCGGATGGATATCTCGATACATGTCCAGATACTTCTCAGGAACCTGAAGAGGCGTATGGGGCGCATTGAATGCCAAATAGCAAAAGAAGGGTTGATCTTTTTTATCCTGAATAAAACGTATGGCTTCAGAGGTGAAAATATCTGAACAGTACCCCTCATACTGCTGTTGCTCGCCATTATGCCAGAGTACAGGATCAAAATAGCTTGAGTCACCCTGAAACCACGTTGTGAAATCTCCTACCTGACCCATCCCTCCACTCAAATGAATGATAGACTCATCGAAGCCATTATCCATGGGACGGGAAGGATAACTATCCCCCAAATGCCATTTGCCAAAAATACCGGTACGGTAATTAACTGTCTTGAGCATCTCCGCTATCGTCACCTCACTACCTTGCATAATCGCTCCTCCATTATATGTATCTCGTACTCCGGTACGTAAGCTGTATCGCCCTGTCATCAAGCTGGCACGCGTTGGTGCGCAGACTGGAGACACATAGAAATTATTCAATCGAATACTCTCAGCAGCTAATGCATCGAGATGGGGTGTCTTAACATGATGATTACCATGAAACCCGAGATCTCCATATCCCTGATCATCGGTAATGATCAAAACAACATTGGGTGGTGCAGCACGCTGAGACCATAGGTTTACAAAACCGGAAAAGGAACACAAAAAAATCAAAAATAATCTGTCCATACTTTAAATAGAATCTTGTCTGAGCCGCAATCTTACGCGCGTAAGATATTGTTATAATTGAAAATATGACTGTATCTGATTATAAGAAAATTTCGAATATATAATCTCAAATTATTAATAACAATCTATTACGAAGCATCATTTTCTATGTAATTAACCAACTAAGAATTCGTGGCGCATTTTTTGACAATGATTGCAAATAGATCAAAACACACAAGAAAGTAGCTGTAATAAAAAAGCTTGTACGAATGCACAAATCTGTAAAAATGAATGGAAAATTCGTTTTCCATCTCCTCAGCATTGTAGCGTGTTTGACACTCGCTGCTACGTCTGATCTGGTAGCCCAGTGTTATGATACGGAAGATCAGAAATTGTCCAACACCTACACGTATGGTACCGGAAACGGAGATAATTCAATGACGGGAGATCTACCTTTGACCAATCTCCTGGGTAATACCTTTGAATTTCAAGCGGTCCTGTCTGGAAGCGCAACATGGGCAAATGGTATCGAACTTATTGATGAGCCCACTTTGGGAGATGTGATCTATATGCAACCTACTAATACAGGGAGTAGCACGAGTTTTGCTACATATACCTTATCTTTTTACGAACCCATTGAGAACTTTACCTTCATTTCGGCAGGACTCAATTATAGCGACGAATTCACAATTACTGCAGCCCTGGATGGTACCCCCATCTCGATCGATGCCAGCAATTTCTCAAATTTTGATCCACCGTCAGGATGGAATGTAACCGGAAATACTGTCTCAAATCCTCAGAATGTAGGGGGGACAGAAATCGACGCCAACTTTTTTACGACCTCCATAGATGGTCCCCTAGATGAAGTGACTATTGTCGCAACAAAGGCAAGCAACAGTAACAGTACTGTCACTACAGCTATCTATGCCTTGAGATACTGCAATTTTCTTTTACCCATTGAATTAGCAAAATTTGAAGCCCGGGCTTCCAAAGCTGATGCTGAAATTAATTGGGTGACAGCGTCTGAGTCAAACAATGATTACTTTGAAGTAGAGCATTCCACAGATGGAGTTTCGTTCACGCGATTGACATTCATACAGGGTGCTGGATTTAGTGACGTACCGGTATCATATCAGTATCGACACAAAAATATCCCTGATGGTGATAATTTCTACCGCCTAAAGCAAATCGATTTTGATGGTTCGCACACCTATAGTGAAATCGCCCATGTACATCAGGAAAATTCTTCACAATTGGAAATATTTCCTAATCCGGTGGTCGATTATTTGAATTTTTCACATGCTATCCATGAATCCTCAATTCAAATTTATGACGTGCACGGTCGTCTGCTGGAAGAGACTTTGGCCGAAAAGAATCAAATTGACGTATCTCATCTAAGTACCGGCATTTATGTTATCAAGACCCAAGAAGGTATGGGTAGGATTATTAAGCGTTAGATCTTAGATTGTATTTAGGCAATGTCAACTTGAGCTATTTCATCTAGGACTCTAAATCTAAAGCCCCAAGCCACCTAGAGTTTTTAATGTCTTTCCACCGGCTGGCATACCATCCAATAGGGGCATAGCCTCGCCGATAATTGAACGTATCCTTTCATCTTGCAATGAAGCAGCATGATGTTCCTTTGCATCCCATACTTCAGTCACCCAAATGAGATCTTCGTCATCGGAATCCACACTTATAACATAAAGTCTGCATCCAGCTATGGATTCGAGAACTGCTGAAGCCTTCAATAGTAAATCGGCAAGTTGAAAACCTTTGCCCTTTATCGCTTTCAGACTACCATGGAGGCCAAATTTGTGTTTCATTTTTTCTACAATGTAGGGAAGAAATACGTCTCTAAATGAGATTAGAAAACACATTTTAATTATCTATAGGCATGAGTGAAATGAAAGCAATAGTTATTACGGAAGCGGGTGATCCGGAGGTTCTGCAATTACGCTATCGACCTGTACCTGTACCTAAAGTGGGTGAGGTGCTGATAAAAGTAGTTGCTGCAGGTGTAAATCGTCCAGATATTCTGCAGAGGAAAGGTCAATATCCAGCTCCTAAAGGAGCGCCACAGGATATTCCCGGGCTGGAGGTAGCAGGTACTATAGTACAATGCGGAGTCGATGTCAAGAAGTTTACAACCGGAGAGCCGGTCTGCGCACTAGTGGCAGGTGGAGGCTATGCAGAATATATTGCGGTACCGGAAGGGCAATGTATTTCTATGCCTGCAAATCTTGCTTTCACTGAAGGGGCAGGCATTCCTGAAACGACCTTCACAGTGTGGCATAATGTCTTTCAACTTGGTGGCTTGCAGGCAGGGGAAAGTCTACTGGTGCATGGTGGAAGTAGTGGTATAGGTACCACTACCATTCAACTAGCAAAGGCTCTGGGCGCCTCCATTTTTACAACGGTCGGAAATGTCGAAAAGCAAAAGTTTTGTATCGATCTGGGTGCCGACCTGGCAATAAATTATAAAGAAGATGATTTTGAAGAAAAATTAAGTCAGCAGGGTATCGACGTCATTCTCGATATGATTGGTGGTTCATATTTTCAAAAAAATATGAATATTTTAAATCCAGATGGCAGACTGATTCACATCAATGCAATGCTGGGCAGAAATGTTACTCTTGACATTTTACAAATGATGGTGAAACGCATAAAAATAACAGGAAGTACCCTTCGAGCTCGATCTGTTGCATTTAAATCAGCACTTGCCCAAGAAGTACAAAATCACGTCTGGCCTCTAATCCAGGAAGGTAAATTTAAACCGATTATTCATGAAGTACTTCCATTAGAAGAAGCAGCCAGGGCCCATGAAATCATGGAAAGTAGTCAGCATGTTGGGAAAATAATTTTGGCCTTGGAATAAAGATGAATTAAATTTCTTCGCTTCCTTTGATACCTTCCAGCGCCTTAAGTACTATGGTTCGATTTGGTGCACGTTCCAGTACCCCGTTAAACGCCTCTCGGGCTTCATCCAATCGATTTTGTGAAAGCAACCATTCACCATACAACTCCCGTGTAGGTTTTTGAATAAATGGAGGACCAAAAGAATAACTAAGACCATTTTCAATTTCCACGGATTTCTTCAACCACTCTTCTGCTTTCTGTGCATCATTATTCAACCAATGGTACATGGCTCTTAGCTGTGCTTCCATGGCTTGCGCTTCCTTAATATTGGATTCGGATGGTGTTTCACGGCTGACACCAGAGCAAACCTGCAGGCCCTCATCAGAGGCTACAATCTCTGCACGCTGGTAGTTATTTTTGATTTGATCCGCCATCTCGAGTATTTGTGCCCCATCTTCATGGTGAAATGCTTTCATACCCTCCAAGCAATAATACTGGGACTGCACTGCAAGATTAAGATCCGTGAGATCTACCTCAATATTGGCAATAGGATCATCATCCCATTTATTGGTTTCTGTCAGGTATGTGCCTTTCAAGAAAATCATATGCGCTCTGGCTCTCCCAGAAGGAGTCTCCGTCATATACTTTTCCATATCAATCACCAACTTTCGTGCATCATCAAATCTTCCCTGTTGTAGGTAACCATATTCAAGCCAGTGAAAAGCATGATATCCCCGGGCATCATTTCCCAGGTCTTTTCGCTCCATCCTATTGAGGCTGGCCTGATAGGATCGTTCGTTGGATCGTACAACGTCATCCCACATACCCATGGCTACATAAATATGAGAAGGCATGTGTAGTGCATGACTGGCGTCGGGAGCCACTTCGGCATAACTGAAAGCAGCGTCTAGCGCCAGTGGAGCATGACCCGGATCATCATACGAATGAATCAGATAATGCAAAGCTCCCGGGTGATTGGGATTCTTTGCGAGAATTTGCTTAGCGATTTCTGCTCCCTGACCATAGCGCGTTTCATCCCTACCATCAGAAACCGAACCCAACAAACTCAGAGAATAAAAGGCAGCCACTTCATGATTGTTGGGATATTTTTCATGAAGCGCACCCATGAAGTCAGCATACTCCTGATCTCGTTGAGTCTTGGTCTTTTCGGGTGCATACAATATCTCTGCACTTTTAATAAAATCTTGCTCCAAAGGTTGTAAGTTTTCAAGGGCTTTTGACGACTCCATATCCTGGAGGGCCTGCACACCTTTTTCATAGTCTTGTTGTGACCAGAGTGGGTGATTATAGGTCATCGCCTCTCCCCAATAGGCCATTCCCATGGCAGCATCAAGTTTCTGTGCCTCTTCAAAGGCTTCGAGTGCATCATCATATTCAAAACTATGCAAGAGCAATAGTCCCTTTTGAAAGGCCGCTTTAGCTTCTCCAGATCCACTCACATCCAGGTCCACTTCACCCAAATAGTATGTCTCTGCCACTTTGTTCTGACATGAAAATATAGATACTAAAAAGATGAGGAAGAATAGTTGACCACGCATGACTCGATTATTTGCTATTGCTCAATTTACGTAAAAATACGCACACACCTTTGACCTAAAATCGATCAGATCTTCATTTCCAGATCCTCACGATCCTTTCTTGGAAGCTTTTCAACTACCAATCTGTAGGAATCATCAATCCAGGATTTGATTTGAGATATCCGCAAGTTGCCACCGTAACATCCATTTGATTCCAATGGTTCTGATTTAGATAGGATGCTCTGAATGTGTCAAAATCCACTTATAGGAGCTTCATCTGCATTATTGCTCCCTCAAAATATCCATCGGGTTAGTCCGGGTAGCACGAAAAACTTGCCATGTGATGGTAGAGACCAGTAAAACAGCCAGGAGTATCAACGAAAAGACAAAAACCAGCGGATTTAATGAAATACGATAAGCAAAATCATTTAACCAATTCTCCATACCATAGAATGCAAGGGGAATAGCAATGAATGCACTCATAATAAAAACGGGCACATAATCCTTACCCATGAGTTTTATTACATCCCATATATTAGCTCCCACAATCTTCCGAATCGCTAACTCCCGGGCACGTGTGTATA
This sequence comes from Saprospiraceae bacterium, assembly GCA_050298535.1. GTDB lineage: Bacteria > Bacteroidota > Bacteroidia > Chitinophagales > Saprospiraceae > JABDMH01. Next base: position 92,087 of record JBNKUI010000058.1, on the reverse strand, counting down.
ATGAAAATGCAATCAAGCTAAACAAACCTGCAAATGCAATAAAAACCGCCAGTGCACTCAGTATGTACATCAGACTAATTTGTACCCGCTCGTTCCTATAGAGTTGATCATACATGTCATCCAGGAAATTATATTCCAGGGCATAATTAGGATAGAGGTCTGACCAAACTTTCTCTATATTTCCGATGGTATTATGTAAATCGGATGTATTTACTTTAATTAAAAATGTCCGGAGCCAGATGGGTTCGTAAGTCATCACTACAGGATCAATTGTATTTCTCAGCGTCTCCTGATGAAAGTCTTTCACTACACCCTGCACCACACCATAGGCAAGTTCGAAAGGACCATTGGACCAGGAAATTTGCTGTCCTACTGCTTCCTCAGGATCCTGCCATCCCAACTGTTTCATGGCTGTCTCATTGATCAGGTATTTACGATGTCGACTTGCCAGGTACTCAGCGGCAGAAAGACCGCTTTCCGACAACCCGGGCCCACTATCTGGCCAGTTCTTCCACTGTGACCAATCACCCGCTACCAGTTCCATACCCATCAATTCCGGAAAGTCCGGTTCTACGATTTGAATATCCATCATGGGAGGCTCTACGGCTTCCTCATTAGCACCCAATATAGAGACGGGTCCCACATCACGGATTTCACGAGAAGGCACTTCCATGCAAGCGCTGACGCCCTCCACTCCCGCTATTTTTGATACCTGGTCTTTGAATGTTGGATACGATTCTGTAATCCGATCTGGCACAGAAGGTATGGCGAGTACCTGATCTTTATCTATACCTAATTTTTTATTGGATAAAAATTGAAATTGCTGAAAGGCAAATAAAGCACAAGCCACCAGCAAAATAGAAATAGCAAACTGTGCTGTCACCAGTGTACGCTTGAGTGACCATACTCCCTCGGCCGACCAGTTGAAGGAATAATTAGATTTTAGCTGTTCGATTGAATTACCTACCAGCCGAATCCAGGCCGGGTACCATCCGGACACTATGCCAGTGACACAAGCCAAAAGGAATAATCCAAGAATAAAATAATATATCGGCATATTAAATTCAATGCCAGTGAGATTCTGAAAAAATGGAAAAAGCAGATAGGCCAGCGTGGTACCGAGTGCTGCCGCAAGTATATTTGAAAAAACAGACTCGGTCAATGATGTGGTCACTAACTGAAAATTGCCTGCCCCCAAAATTCGCCGAACCCCCACTTCGCGCGTGCGAGCCATGGCCAGGGCACTACTCAAATTGGAAAAATTAATTAAGGCAATAATCAGGATCAACAAACCTACTATAAAAAATATTCGCACATTTTTCTTGTTTCCTGTTGGTACGATCTCTCTGGCTAAATTAGAGGTCAAATAAATCTCCGGTAATGGCTGAAATTCAAATGTCACTGCCATATCCGAATCTTGATCTGCGTGCCTTTCGATAAATCCACCAATTTTATCGTTAACTAATTCAATGGAGGCACCTTCTTCCAGTTGGGTATATACATAAGCCCATCCGGTACGCGCTTCCGGACCGGAAAAGGAAAGAAATAACTCGACAGGCAAATGTGTATTGGAAGGCACATCTTCCATGACAGCAGTCACTTGATATACCGTTTCCTCAGGTGTCCAGTCACCTACCAGGCTAATTTCCTCGCCCACCACATTATCGTGACCAAATAATTGCCGGGCCAGAGAGGCTGACAGCACAATAGAATTGGGAGCAGACAATGCCTTTTCCTTCGTACCATGCTTTAATGGATAGTCGAAAACATCAAAAACCGCTGCATCGGTCACATAGGCGTGACGTGGCTTATAGGTCTCTGTGCCTATCTTCAGATATTTTTGCTCCTGATTTTGAAAGCGAATCAGCTGCTTTATCTCGGGGATTTCATTGGGTAATTCATTGATATAATCCACAGGTACGCGAGCCCAATGGACATCGAAGTCCTGCTGACCGGTCATATGGTACGTGACTCTATAGATGGTATCGGCATTAGTGTGCCACCGATCGTAGGACTTCTGATAGTAGATATAACTGGAAATCAGCACCACGGCAGCAAATGCAATGGCTAGGGAGCCTATATTAAGTGCACTATATAACCTGAATTTTTTGAAATTTCGAAGCGCTACTTTCAGTGAGTTCATAGCAAGCGATAGAAAAGATCGGGTACTCGTAGACATAGGCATGACATTGGTATCAAAAAAATAACGGATGGTAATGCCTGAAAATTATTAATGGTTAGTGATTAATTGTTAATGGCTAGTATATTGATCGGTAGTGTATTTCCCATATTATATCATTCTAAATTAACCATTAATGTTAGCTTTTGTCGTTTTTAGTATACTGGTAAGGAGCTTGATTATTTCTACCACCTCACCATAGATGTCCATGTATTGATCGGTAGTCAAATAGTCAGTCTTCTTCAAAAGCTCAAGCCAATACATGGATTCATTAATTTCCTTTTGTGCCAGAGATAATTTATGTTTGAAATCGGCTCTCGATTCGGCGTGTTCAGCTTCTCGCACCATGGTTCCCACGGCAGTACCACATCTCAGTAGTTGTTTGCTCATCACATACTCTTTCTTTTGTTGACATACAAACTGGTAAAGCCTGACTATACGAACAGCAAAGTCAAAACTTTTATCCTTCACAATATTATTTCTCATATCACATCATTCACAATTAACCATTCACCATTCACCATTATTCATTAACGATTAACCTTTCAAAATGAATCATTTATCCAGCGGAGGATCACATCCTTCCGTGCGTATCGTCAATTCAGCACCCTCCTCTACTTCAAATCCAATGGACAATTCGATATGGTCTGCCGCATTATAAATAATATGTGCATCACCTGATAAAGTATCCGAGGTATTAATACTACCCGAGGCTGAAAACATAGCCTCAATATTTTCTAACTCTGTTGCGAGGTTTAGATCCATCATGCAATCGGCACATTGATACAGACGAATATCATCCACATACCAACCTACACGACCGTTACAACCATCTGTGCCCAGCTCAAATCGAAATTGTATAGTAGATCCATCCCCTACGCCAATAGATGATAGATTGACAATACTCTGCGCCCAGGATCCACTGACACTTCCTCCATCGGTGCCGGTAAAGGCATCCTGACTATGCATAGGATTGTCATTGCCCTGCCCACTCGAATTCAGTTTGGCAGGATAACTATTCTGAACAAATGCCATTTCAGGAAGCAACTTCCAACTTCCAACTCCTATCTTATATTTAATATTCCCCCCATCCCAGAGAAATTCGGTGGCTACATAGTGATCAAAACTCAGCATAATGTCATCGGTACCCTCTGCAGAAATTACTATTTCCGGACTTTCTAAACGGAGAATTCCATTCTGCAAATCGTCACTACAATTGCCGTTCAACGGATCTGCGGCAAACGCAGCACTTCCAGATCTCCCATCTGGCAAAGAGTTTTCAAGCACCCATTCCCGATCTTCCCATGTACCTGGATTCGTAGGAACTTCTGATACGGTCCAGCCATCGAGCCCTGTCTCAAAGTCCTCATAAAAGATGGCATAATCGGGAATAGCTTCTGCACAAAGGATCGTGGCAGGGTCTGTCAGCAAGGGTGTGAAATTACAGGGTGGATCCATCCGCATTTCTACGGCAGCAAGCACTTTTTGCAGCTCTAATAGATCTGCCTCAGTGATGATTTCTCCCGATGGTCCGGCAGGGATTGAAGTGGTAGACAACCCTTCCAAATTGATGCCCATCAGGTCGGTGCAAGAAGCTTCCAATGCATCGGCCTGTACGAAGAAATTACTGGTAGGCGTCAAATAAAACCGTTGTGCTCGCCAGAAAATATGCGCAGCTTTAGTGAAGCCCAGGCCATTGATGGTATATCCATTGTAGCTGCCACCATCGACAAGTAGCGCGTATGCGTGATTATTCACTCCCGAGTTATGATGTACGCCTCCATTGTCCCCAGAACTGCAGTAATACTGAGGATCGGAAACTTTGCCAGGATCGCCATTACATGTCGGATTCCACATATCTCTTATAGGACCGGTAGGAAATGCAGTGGCATCCTCTCCCATACGCCATCGATCGGAACTGCTACAACCTGTGCGCATTGTAAGGCTTTCACCCTCATCCTGATACCCATTGAGTAAATCAATCGTTTCTCCCCAGATATCAGAATAGGATTCGTTGAGGGCTCCTGCCTGCCAGGCATAAATCAGTCCTGAGGTATATTCGGTATAAGCGTGACCCCATTCATGGGCTACCACATCATCCGTTGCAGTACCGGTACAATAGTTGGTAGTCGTCCCGTTCCAACTGGCATTGGGGCAATTGATCGGTGCATTATTAATGGTGATCATATCCGATCCTGCATTGTCGAAGCCATCAAACCTAAAAGCTTGAAAAAAGAAATGATAGCTATGCTCCGTAGCCACTACTTCGTTTTGTTGCCAGATATCTAGTGATCCCGGAAATCCATCTCCTTCTTCCCATACTAAATTGCCAGGTGAAATACTGCCCTCGTAGACTTTCCGGTTAAGTGCTCCATGAATTCCAGAAAATCGATCAACGATCGCTCCATCGTGAGCATTCACAAAAATGAATTCTCGAATATCCGCATGATTCGTGACTTCTACTTCATATACCAGATATGTAGGTCCTTCCACACCCTGGGCCAGTCCTGATCGATAAAAACACAATTCATTTTTATGTATCTCTAGGTTTGCACCGGAATATTCACGTAAAGCGATGGTGGCCGCATCTGTAGGTGACAAAGCAGGTACTGCACTGGTCTTAATATCATCTACATACACTCCGTTGATCGCTTGCAGGCGCTGTAAGGGATCAAAATGAAATCGCATCAATGCCCCATACACGGGCACTCCTTCATGTTGCTGCTGATAGGTCATATGTTCAAAGCCCATTGCATCCTCTTGTGCACTCTTAAATAGCAACTCTTCCTCCGCATTCTCACCAAACATTCTTCCATGTGTGGCTAAGAATGAATCTCCTTTACCTCGTATGTCTATCCCACTGAGTAGCATAGGCTGCTGATGCGGAAAACGAATAAATCCAGGCACACCTGTTGCACGATGCAATGATACCTCAGCTCCCGTGCTATTCTGAAACGTATTGATATACGGCACACCTATTTGTGAATACCCCAGATAAATAGAGAAAACTAGAATAAGAAAGGTAAGTTGGCTTCTTCTCATGAGATCAAATATGAGTTTAATTCACCAACTTTCAAGCCAAAAAAGTCTTTGAATAAACTACTGATCCAGAAATAATCAAGACTGGGATCCTACCCTGAAAGTCATAAGACGTCGACCTGTACCACCAAAGTGCATTCTTTGATAAGTATTTATCGCTCTTTGATTTTCCGGTTCTACTTCCAGATGGATGGCCTGGATGCCATGTCCCGTACAATAATCCTGGACATACCGGATTGCCTGAGTGCCCAAACCCCTTCCGCGGAAAGGTTTCAAAATAAACAACTCATCAATGAAAGCATCTCTACCCAAATACTCAAAACTAAATCCCCAGGTCAGCACAATGTATCCCACCGGATTTCCTTCGGACAGGATTAACCACATTTTACCCAGATCACCATTTTCAATGAATAAATAAATACAGGACTTTTTAAGATCTTCTTCGAAATCATAATGGGCCTCCCAATTAAATTGTCGCATCAATTCCAGGATTAAGGGCGCATCCATGCTATCCGCTTCCCGAAAAGTATCTGTTAAATCACTCATTTACTCGACAGAATGTGCATTAATTTCAGAATTTCTTCAGTTTTCTCTTCTTCACTTCGAGCATCAAAAATGCGGTCCAGATATTTGCCTTTTATTGTATCAGGCATTGCATCAAATCGATCTCTGAATATCTTAGGTTCATTTTCGAAACAAGCCTCTAATTCCTCAGGAATCCCTTCCGGTCTTTCATCCTCAAAAAGGTAAATATCTACGTAATCTCCCGCCTCCTTTTTAATTTTCTTCCGAATAGCTGCCTTTACGGGTAAAAATAAATGACCGTTACCCATGGGCATCAATTTATATTTTTCCAGCACGAAATCATCTATCTTTCCTGAGACCCTAACCCAACCGAAGGGGTTATTCTTATTCATAGGTATACCGGGAATTTCGGCATAGGTCCACCCTCCCTTGCCAGGAAATTTCATTAGGCAAAATTCACCTTTCACGATTGGTGTATCACCCATATTTTCGATTGTATCATTTCTTAAAAAAAGCTGCACTCCGGGCAAGGGCTGTTTCAGGATCTGCCGCCATATCTTGCTCAACAAAAAATCGTTGAATTCCCATATTTTGTGCTTTATTCACAATGGCCTTGAGGTCCAATACTCCATCTCCTGCTGATGTCATATAGGGCATTAATTCAAACCATTGATCAGGTGTACTTCCATCTCCGGAAAACCGTACCGCCTTTTGCATATCTTTTAGGTGTAGCAATTGGTACCGATTGGGGTAATCTTCTAATAAATCCAGGGGATTTACACCTCCTGCTGTAGTCCAAAATACATCCAGTTCAAAGAAAACAAGGTTAGGGTCCGTATTTTCCAAAAGGACAATAAGCGGAACTTCTCCATCCTGCTCATGAAGTCCATAACCATGATTATGATAGGCGAATTTCAAACCTTTATCCTTAGCTTTTTCCCCAATTAAATTAAAGAGATCCGCTGTCTTCTTATAATCATCCATATCTCGTCGAAACTCATCGGGTAGCATGGGTAGGACTACATACTGCCAGCCCAGGACCGCAGCCACTTCTGCAAGTTCAGCCATATGGTTTTGCAGGGTGTAAATGTCTGTATGTGCCGATGTTGCTTGCAAACTGTTTTCCTGAAGATAGCGGCTAAATTCATTGGCGGTCTTTCCAAATAATCCGCTACCACTAAATCCGAGCATGGGTATAATGGATTCCCACTGCTCTTTTGCGGAATTATGACTGAATGCATAGGGTCCATACATTTCTATTTCACTATATCCAATATCGGATAACATATGCATGGCACCTGCAAGAGACTTTTCCAGTAATGTTGGAAGCGAAAAGAGCTGTACACCCAATTTCTCAATCATCATATTTTTGTTTTTATTTAGGATCATCCTAAAATAGACAATTGAAGCCACAGATCAATGTCCACAGGACCAAAGTAATTTTATTCCGAAACCGTATAAATTAGTTTGCTCTAAAGGCAAACATAGTAGCCTCAGTCTTGCTTGCTTTCAGCTTTTCATTTTCTTTTGCTCGACCAAACAATATTTTTTGATATCAGCACTCGGGCAATTCTGAAGGCTCGGAGAATAAACCAAGAACACTCCTTTTCCTCATGATCTCACTCAATATCTAGTCCACAAAATTGAGCATAGATCCAAAGATATCAAGTGAAAATGGATTTCCGTAAGTCCATGGGGCATGAACTTAATTCTCATGACTGGTCCATCTCAATACCTGACCATCCTCGATAAGTCGGGACTCTAAGTCTTTGTAAGACACATTATGAATATTGGCAGATTGATCCAGTGCCAGACCGGCCAGTGTTGCTGCACTTTGACCCAGTATCATGAAGACGGGTTCCATGCGGATCGATCCAAAAGCTATGTGAGAACTTGAGACTGCCACTGGGACCAGCAGGTTATTGCATTCTGACTCTTTAGGAACAACCGTACCCAGTGCAATGCTATAGGGCTGGTGCGGATGTACACCGATATCTCCTTCATTCTGCACATACCCTTCGTCAGTAATGTACCGCTGAGTATTATGGCTATCCATTGTGTAAGATCCCATTCCGATGGGTTGTTCCACATAGGTATCTCCCATGATCTCATGCTCTGTCATCACGTAGTTTCCGATCATTCTACGGGCCTCACGTACATAGATCTGATGGGGCCAATGATCTGAATCTACAAATTCATCCCGGGCATATCCCCACTGGCTCATTTCGCTTCGGATCTCCTCCGGGACATCCGGATCATTCGCCAGGTAATACAGCAAACCCTGTTGGTAATTGATATGCTCTTCCAAGATAGCCTTCCTCTCTTCATAGGTACCTTCAGGATATGCATAGTTCATTCCAATGTTATCAAAACTGAATGGCCCATGGTTATTTACGTCAGTTTTTGCATTGGGAATGGCGTCAAACTTGTTAAATACTTCATTCCATCCTGCCGCAAAAATGCGGGGTAGCAAGGCATATTCATTGGGATCGTAAGCTTTTGGTCTATGAAAGGGCACTCGATTTTCTTCCACTTTAGTGAGACAAGTGCGATAGCAGTAGGCTTGGATCTTGTCATCACCAGCCCCTTTTTCTCCGGGATCTGCGGTAGAAATCCGAGGAAGCACACCACTATCAGGATCATCAGGCACGATGTAAGGACTGATGTTCATGTCTCCAAAATGATGCCCGTGATGTAACACACCGACCTGCACTCCATTCCACTTTTCGTCATAGTTTGCCAGTGATTCACGTCCGACATGATAGGATACACCGGCCGCTGCCATGAGATCACCCTCATAGGTAGCATCGATGAAAATATGGGCGCGGTAAGTGGTACCGTCCTCCATGGTGATACTCTCTATGGTACCATCGTTTACTTTAACACCAGATGAGCGATCCAGCCACGCATCTCGAACCACGGCAATATTTTCTTCCTTCACCAGATCCTCAAACACCATTTCTGCAATGTGGGGTTCAAATATCCACATTGTCCGGTTTTCTCCATCGATGGCCGGTGTCCCTTGCCCTTTATTACCATATTCATTTCTTGCCTCCCATTTCCATGTTTCAGGATCATCATAATATTTGTACACACGGTGGTAAAACTCCCTTGCAATGCCCCCGATCACTTCCTTGTTTCCTGTATCGGTAAAACCCAGACCCGAAGCTGTTAATCCTCCCAGGTGAGTCTCAGGACAAACCATGATGACAGACTTTCCCATTCTGGATAACTGAACGGCAGCGGATACGGCGGCACTGGTACCTCCGTAAATGACTACATCCGCAGAAGATACACCTTCAACAGAAGTGCTGTCGTTATTTTCACAAGAAATCACGATGAAGAACAGAGAGAGAAAAATCAGCTTTCGCATATGACCACGAGTTATATAGTTGGTAAAGTAGTAAAATGAGAGCGTTACGCTGGTGGACTAATTCACTTTTGTTTTACAAGTCATTTGCAATCAGAAAAGGCGATGAATTCAAAGTAAATACTTTGCGCTTAGTCACCACAAATCGCTATCGATTTGTGGAATGGACCTGATATATTAATGGTACAAATTAATTACCTTTCAGGGATCTGCAAGTTAGCAGAAAACTAGTGTCATTTTTCTAATGCTAAAAAGTATAGCATGATTTACAAGAGCTCTATTCAACTGCCCTGTTGTACTCGGCAGAATATTAGAATTGTATTCTCACTTCTCCTGGTGACCTATCTATCTACAGGATTTGCTCAGCAAGATTTGTATACAATCAATGGCGTCCAGGATGAACGTCCTGACCGATATCTACTTACCAACGCAAAAATCCATACAGAACCCGGCAAGATCGTAGAAGGTGACTTACTGATCGAGAATGGGATGATTCATGCTGTAGGAAGTAACCTAACCGTTCCGGAAGGAACCAGAGTCAGAAATTTGGAAGGCAAGCATATTTACCCTTCATTTATTGATCTGTATAGTGACTATGGCTTGTCAAAAGTAGAAGCATCTCGAGGACAAAGAGGAGGTCCCGAGCAGCTGTCACCTAAAACGCCAGGACCTTTCAGTCAGCACGATGCCATTAAATCACAATATAAAGCTGTGGAGGATCTCACGATCCAGAATGATCAGGCGAAGGGATACCGAATGATGGGATTCGGAACAGTCCTCACAAACAAAAGAGATGGACTGGCCCGCGGATCTTCAGCGCTCGTCACATTGAATGATGAACGGATAAATGAGATAATCCTAAAACCAGAAGCCGCTGCTCACTATTCTTTCAATCGCGGTACTTCACAGCAGAATTATCCGGTTTCACAGATGGGTTATATGGCATTGCTGCGACAGACATATCTGGATGCTCAGTGGTATGAAGCGGGAGGCAACAAGACTTACAAAGATGAATCACTGGAAGAATGGATCAGTCTGCAGCAACTTCCGCAGATATTTGATGCTCCGGGTTGGGTACAAATTCTTCGGGCTGATAAACTAGGTGATGAATTTGGAAAACAATATATCATCAGGGGAATGGGTGATGAATATCAACGACTCGATGAGCTTAAAGCCACAGGAGCCCCATTGATTATTCCTGTTTCTTATCCGGAAGCGTACGATGTAGATGATCCATATGATGCACAAACCGTCGCATTGGCGGAGATGAAACATTGGGAGCTGGCTCCAACTAACCTCTCTAAGGTAGCCGCTGCAAAAATTCCATTTGCTATCACTTCTGAAGGCACTATTAAGGGTAAAACCTTCTTAACTAACCTGCGAAAAGCAGTCAAGTACGGACTTTCAGAAGAAGCTGCTCTGGCGGCGCTGACTACAGCTCCTGCCTCATGGTTGGGCATGGATGATGTACTGGGAAGCATAGGTAAAGGCATGGTCGCCAATTTTCTAATTACATCCGATCCAATTTTTGAAGAGGATGCCCGCATCTATGAAAACTGGATACAGGGTAAGCCATTCATTATAGAGGATATGGATGCACTTGATCTTCGGGGTAAGTATGCTTTGACCGTGGGTGATAGGAGCTATCCACTCAGTATCTCAGGAACGGCTGCCAAACACAAATGGGAATTAATACCGAATGATTCAACTACCCTCCCTGTGAATGCCTCGGTCAAAAAGAAGACAATTACCTTAAGCTTCAGCCCTGATAAAGACTCTAAGGATCGAATTCGCCTGTCAGGTTGGATTACCGGAGAAAGTGATCAGATGCAATTCAAAGGACGGGGACAAGAACCTGATGGCTCCTGGATCTCCTGGAACGCCTCATACACTGAATCTCTTGATGATAAATCCCCTAAGAAGAAGGAGGCTGAGAAAGAAGAAGAACTGATATTAGGTGATATTACTTATCCTTTTCTCCCATTTGGTCGCGCAGATCGCATACCAGAAATGGGCACCTATCTTTTTAAAAATGCCACAGTATGGACCAACGAGTCCGAAGGAATACTTGAGAATGCTGATGTGCTGGTCATAGATGGAAAGATTGCCGAAGTAGGTACCAATCTTCGAAGCAACAAAGCGGAGATAATCGATGGAAGTGGACTACATCTCACCAGTGGTGTTATTGATGAGCATAGTCACATTGCACTGTCATCTGTGAATGATCGAGCCACTAACTCCTCCATGGTTCGAATGGAAGATGTGGTTGAATCGGACGACATTAATATTTACCGTCAAGTTGCGGGGGGTGTGACCGCTGCTCAATTGCTCCATGGATCAGCCAACCCCATCGGAGGGCAGTCCGCCATTGTCAAACTGCGTTGGGGAGCGGCTCCCGAAGATATGCTAATCGAAGGTGCTGACTCTTATATCAAGTTTGCGTTGGGAGAAAATGTAAAAAGATCACGAAGCTCAAGCTCAATTCGCTACCCCCAGACGAGAATGGGAGTAGAACAAGTATATGTGGACGCATTCACAAGAGCAAAAGCATATGACGAGGCATGGAAAGCATACAATGCCCTCTCAGAATCAGAAAAGGAAAGTACCCTCGAACCTCGTAGAGATCTGGCACTAGAGACACTCGCCGAAATACTCAATAGTGAGCGCTTCATAACCTGTCATTCTTATGTACAGTCTGAAATCAACATGTTGATGCATGTCGCAGACGCCTTTGGATTTAATGTAAATACATTCACCCATATCCTGGAAGGGTATAAAGTAGCCGATAAAATGGCCGAGCATGGAGTGGGTGGTGCTACATTCTCTGACTGGTGGGCTTATAAATTTGAAGTTCGCTATGCGATTCCGTACAATGCAGCGCTAATGTACATGGCTGGTGTCACTACTTCCATCAATAGTGATGATGCCGAGATGGCCCGTAGACTCAATCAGGAAGCAGCCAAAGCAGTGAAGTATGGAGGTGTACCGGAAGAGGATGCCTGGAAAATGGTGACACTCAATCCCGCAAAATTGCTTCATCTTGATGATCGCATGGGTAGCATCAAAGTAGGCAAGGATGCAGACCTGGTATTGTGGTCCGACCACCCTCTATCTATCTATGCTCAGGCTGAGAAAACAATGATCGACGGCAGAATTTACTATGATCGATCCATGAATAAGGAAAAAGAACAGGCGGTGGTTTACGAGCGTGCCCGACTGATTCAAAAAATGCAGCATGCGAAAAAGGCAGGAGCCTCGACTCAACGACCTTCACGTACACTACAACAGGTATTCCACTGCGAAGATGTCGAATTCGGACATGATGCTCACTAGTGGGAAGTTTAAAAGAATCACTTACGCAGATTTTCCTTCAGAGAATATTTTAAAATAGTAAAATGAGAAATCATAAAAATCATATAAAAGTAACCCTTTCGATTGTCGCTTTACTGATGTTCACTGTGACGGTAGCCTTCGGACAGGTACCGAGTCCGGGAGAAGCACAAAGCCAACCCATAGCCGTCGTCAACAGCACCATTCACATAGGCGATGGTAAGGTAATCGAGGGAGGCACACTCACATTTGACCAGGGAGAAATCACGGCCGTGGGAGCAGCGGATGAGATTAGTACTACTGGCCACGTCATCATCAATGGCGAAGGTAAGCAGGTGTATCCAGGGTTTATACTTCCAAACACGACATTGGGACTCAATGAAATCGCCTCAGTACGTGCAACTGTTGATGATGAAGAACAAGGTGACATCAACCCAAATATTCGAAGTGCCATCTCGTACAATACTGATTCGGAGATCATACCGACCTACCGATTCAATGGGATCTTACTGGCTCAATCTACCCCTCAGGGAGGACTCATTCCTGGTAAATCTTCTATTGTACAGCTAGATGCCTGGAACTGGGAGGACGCATTGGTGCAGGAAGATGATGCGCTACATCTCTCCTGGCCTCGACGTTTCCGACGACAGTTTGACTATGACACGTATACGGTGAAACAGGTAGAAAACAAATCGTATGATGATGAAATCAGGGTTATTACCGAATTATTTAAAGATGCTGCGGCCTATCAATCCATTGATAATCCAGAAATCGAAAACTTGAAGTTGGCGGCATTGGAAGGTCTATTTGACGGTGACATGTCACTCTATTTCCATAGTGATGATCCCAAATCAATGATTGAGGGTATTAGCTACCTGGAAGAATTGGGGGTAAAGAAGATGACATGTGTCACAGGATCTGCAGCACTGATGATTGCTGACTTTCTCAGTGAGAAAAATATCTCTGTCATAGTTTCAAACTTGCATGTACTTCCAGAACATCCTGATAATCCAGTGATGCAGCCTTATGAAGTGCCAGGAAAACTTGTCCAGGCAGGCGTAAAGGTAGGCTTGGGTTATGAAGCCGGTATGAATGCCAATTCACGAAATCTTCCGTTTCTGGCAGGTACTGCAGCCGGTCACGGCTTGGATAAGGAAGTGGCACTGCAATTGATCACGAAGAATAATGCAGAAATTCTGGGAATTGAAGACATGTATGGTACATTGGAGGTAGGCAAAAGTGCTACTCTATTTGTTTCAGAGGGAGATGCTTTGGACATGCGGGGTAATTTACTTCTACATGCATTTATTGATGGTCGGGAAATCATATTGCCGGCTATGCAACAGAGACTCTATGAGAAGTACTACGAAAAATATGCACGTCAGGCTGAGCAATTAAAAAATCCTGAAGTAAAATCCGAAGATGATGAATAGGATTTTGTAATATAATGGATTGGAAGATCCAAGTCCAAGGTTATGCAAAGATATATTGATCAACTGATCAAGGATCTGACTGACGCACAGCGCAGATCACCTCAGATAAAACTATCTGAGAAGAGTGATTCTCTAAGAGACACCTTTCAGATGATAGATCAATTTCTAAATTTTTCAGTCTCCATTCCATTTTCAGAGCACTGTGGTATCCGTTCAGAACAGCTTCCACCCTATGACCGTCTGACACGTACGCAGGCTCATGATATACTGAAAGCCATCAAGACCATGCTTCGAAGTTGGGATATATCACTTGATCTACCATCTAATCTTCCACATCACAAAATTTATAGTTTATATCGACAACTCTTTGACGAAAAAATAGGCATCATTGAAGGAATGCATACCTCCTATGATTATTGTGAACAAGACAGTGCACAGTGTCCGTATGGAAGCAAGTATTGTAGTTGTCTTGCCTACGAATTGGAGCATGCAGAAAAAAAGAAGTTAGTTGCACAGCAGATTTCTGAGATGAAACGGGAACTGAACAGGCTCCAGAAATTCACCCAATCCGTGGGCAAATACTATCTTCTGGATAGTCACAATAGGCATATTGGAGGTGAGCTCCGACCTGTGCATACCTGGTTGAATATGGAATCGGAATTCCCCTGGTGGGGTGATCTAAGCGAAGACCAGATGCTCCTCGTTATCAATCACTTCAAAAAAATATGGGTAGACAATGACGGACTATTAAATTGGTTGGATCACGTTGATACCATACCTGGATATCAGCAACTCGTTTGCTTTCTCAATGCTGACGCCGGCTATGATGGAACATGTGGATTTTATATACCCTCATTGATCAAAGGCCGATCCATTGCGCTGGATCCTTTTGACTATCTCCTTAAGGATGAAAATGTGTACTGGAAGAATTTGGATTTCTGACGTATGCTGAAGAGATCAGGTTTTATTTGATTGCTTGCAATATTTGTCTTGCATCTCTTTGCCAGCTGCCTCCCGGCTGACGATCAATCAATTGAGAGAGAGATTCTCTTGCCTGGTTTTGATCTCCAACTTGCAGATAAGCCATGCTTTGATACCACAAAAAAGCTATGGACAGATCCGGATCAAGATCTTTTTCTTGCTGTAGGATCTGAAGGGCTTTATGGCCCTCGCCTCTTTGTAGATGTGCAATAGATTGGTAAAGATCGATAAGTTTGGGATATGCATCCTGTATACCGGGATCACCAGCCATGCGTATCACCTCATCCCAATCCTCATTCTGATACATAGAGACAAAATCCTGAAAGCTACCCACTGCATCTCTCTGTGCCAGAAGCATAGGATATGATGTAAAATATTTCTGAAAGAGTACTTCTGGTGATTGGGCTGGTGCGGGAAGAAGGAATAAGATACCAGAAACAAGCAAAAGGGAGGCCGCAATAGCAATACCTACCCCGCGTTGAAGCCCCTTCCGAGTATTTTTTTGCAGAGGTGTAGTTTCTACAATTTCTTTTACACTTCTTATGAAGTTTCTTGACTTCACATCTGACAAAGTATCTAATAACTTCTGCTCTTTCTCCAGGAGTCTGGTAAAAGCAACATCTGAAGACTTCTTGTTCTCAAATGTTAGCTCGTCATCAGGAGATAATCTTCCATGCAGGAAGTCCTCAATCAATTCTAAATCTCTAGACATTAATCGTATCTATTTAACATTTCGAACGCCAGCTTTTTCAGCTGTTCTTTACAGAGATACTTTTTACGTTTTGCGTAGTCAATGGAAGTATTTAGCTTTTCCGCCACTGATTTCACAGGAATACCCTCTATGTAAAGCTCCAAAACCTTTCTACAATCTGCGCCTAGCTGTGCGAAAGCCCTCAAATAAGCATAGTATTGAAGATCGTTTGCCCTGCTTTCACCTGTGTCCAGTGTGTCAATTACTCCCTCTTCCCTTTTACGCACTCTTAGTTGGTGATACCACCTGTTTCTGACCATATTCATAAAGTATGCATCCAGATTCTGTACTTCAAATGCCGTGTCTTGAGCATAGCGGTACAGGTAGAATATACATTCCTGAAACAAATCCTTCGCATCACTTATCGACCCGCTGTTCTGCAACACGAAACGACGAATCTTTGGTAAGAAAAATTGAAGCATTTGCCGGATTGTTTCCGCATCACCATCCCTCAGTTTTCGCAGTGTCTCCCTGACTGTGTCCGTTCCGTTATACATACTCTAGTATCAAAAGCCACTGAAAAGTGACATGGGCGACCAAAGATATTTATTCCTCCAAACTACTTTCCAGTTCCTAAGAACGATGGTGTAGGTCCCGATCTTGCCTTTTAGCCGCTAGAAACCTGAAGACATAACCGTGAAATTACCTAACTTTCGGATCATGAAATTGGCTAAGTGTCTGGTACTATTCCTCTCCTGCTGGTTTTCCAACATCCTTTCCGGACAGACACTATCTGAATATCCAGCCATCAATGCACAGTTAGAAGAAGCACGAAGTTTACAGGCAGACTTTCGATTTCCTGAAGCCATCGCCGCCTATGAAAAAGTCCTAAACCTCCTACAGGGCACTAACCTTACTTGCATCAAATATGAAGTACGTCGACAGGTGACCTTCTGTCTTATTGACAGTGAGCGTAATACTGAGGCCATTAAATATATTAATCATGCCCTTCAGGATTATAATCAGGATGACTGTAATGATACTACGCGACTATCAAGACTATACACGGCATTATATGATGCCTACCAGTCAGCTGGATCCATGAGGGAAGCCCGCCAAGCACTGGACCAAAATCGTGAGATCATTCTGGCAGCTTTCGGCGAAGAAAGTCCACAAATGGCCAGCCTATACTTTAATTATTCTGCGCTATATGGCCAGCAAGGAGCCAATTATCTTGCCTTGGAAAAAGCATCGCAATCTCTGGAACTGCGACGTAAGATCTATTCACCACAACAAGAGGATTACTTTAAGGGATTCTACCCCGTAGCCAACTATGCCGAACGTACGGGAGACTATGAGCGAGCCTATCTGGTGCTGGACTCCTTAATCCAACATGCCGATAATGCTTCACAGAGAATCATTGCAGATGCATATCATTTGATGTCCCTTATAATGATACGCAGAAGAGAGTTCGATGTTGCTGTTAAGTACGCGGACCTTTCGCTGGAAATGTATACTCAGATGTACGATCCTGAGAGTCGCTCAGTATCATTTGCCTTACAGGAGCTTGGACTGGCAAAGACCGGTTTAGGTGCGTATAAAGAAGCAGAAAACGATCTGAAAAGAGCGTATGATATACGAAATCAAGCCTATGGCTCTGACCATCGACTTACTCTAAGCTCCCTCACCGCCTTGATTCAGGCTCAGATGGCTACTTCGGATACCCTCATAGCTATTGAGGACTTCAAAAGGACGGTTGATGCATTCATTAAAAAATACTCTATTGAACACGCAGAAAAATATGCACTACACACCATAACGATCGGAGATATGTATGAATCGATCAATATGCAAGACTCCGCATTAAAATACTATCATAAGGTGGAAAGAATTGCCAATGAACACTTTCAACCCGGGGATAGAATTTTCGCTCATACACATCTGGCACTGGCAAAAATCGGTAGTTATGAAGAAAAAATGCGTCATGCAGGTAAGGCACTTTTTCATCTGACTGGTCAGGAGAACATATTCCAACTCTCCATCACAGATCTTACATTTTCAAAAAATAAATACGCAACACTTGAGCTCTATCACGTCATCGCACACAATATGGTACTGGCTTACAGGGCAGGACGAGATAAAAAAATATTAGATCAACTATTGAGTTTAGAGGAGACTTTTGAAATGATTAAGAATGAAATATTTCTGGGATTTCTCAGTCCAAAATCTATTATTGAAGCAGCACCTTTAGTACGGGATATCTGCAATTGGAGATTGTATGCGGCACAAGAAAAATATAGAGATACGCAAACCGAAGAAGCACTAAATTATGCATTGCGAGCCATGGAGCAAAATAAAAATATTTTGCTACAAATGAAGCTTTTTGCAAGAGAAGTGCGCCCTATGATTAATCTTCCAGATAGTGTAATCAGAAGAGAAAAACAATTGTATTTAGATATAAAGGAATTGGATGCTGTCATGGCTAGCACTCAAAATGATAGCCTTCGATCTTCACGATTGTTTCTTGAGAAAGAATACATGGATTTAAGACGTCAGATCAAGTTGGCATCTACCCGCTTGTTAAAGGTTTTTTCTCCGGAAGACCTGACTATCCAAAAAATTCAGGACAATTTGGATGCAGGCGATTTAATTCTTAATTATTTTCTCCAGGATTCAACCTTATTTATCTTACAAATTGATAAAAAACATGCAGACATTGTTACATCTAAGGCTCCCAAAACGTTGCAACAAGATATACGAAGTATGTTGCACTCTATCCAAGACCATGGAAATACAGATGCCGACTGGATAAAAAAGGCATATGGCCTAAAAAAATTATTATTGCCCTTTGAAGTTTCTGATGATATTGAGTCATTGATCATTTTGCCCGATAATGAGTTATTTTTTGTGCCATTTGATCTCCTATTGGATAGCGTTACCACCTCTGAGGGTTTAAGAGAACTACCCTACCTTATAAAACGCTTTAATATCTCTTATATATCCTCCCTGGCTTCATTTGCTTATCAGTCCAGACAGAAAAATACTTCAAAGGCTTTTTTTTATGCACCCTTTGTCGAAAGAATTCCTGAACATTTCGACCTGACGAGGCTCCCCAACGCATCCATAGAATGGGATGCACTGCATGCTCAATATGATGCTATCTCTTATCTGAATGAAAAGGCTACCGAATCAGTCTTTCGTACTCAGGATATGAACGGTAGTATTGTCCATATAGCTTCACATGCGATCCTCGATCCTGATGAACCCGTCAACTCCAAAATACTCTTGTACCCAGAGGAAGAGAATAGTCCTAAGTCAGACGGCGGGTTATCTCTTTGGGAGCTTTACCAACTCGAGATAAATGCAGGACTTGCGATTATTTCAGCATGCCATGGATCCGGTGGTACACAGATGAAAGGTGCAGGAGTACAGTCACTCGCTGATGGTTTTTATGTGGCAGGCACACAAAAAGTCTTATCAAATCTCTGGGAGGTGCAGGACTATGCTGCAGGAGCTATTATGACTAATTTTTACAGATATCTCAAGTCCGGCGATCATCCGGGGAAAGCCTTAAGACAAGCAAAACTCGAGTACCTTGCCGATCAAAATGGATCCCTGGTACATCCGATGTATTGGGCTGGATGGGTTTTTCATGGTCCTTCCAACTTGACGGAGTTTCGTTCCGATTCTTTGGGTTGGATTGTATTATTTGTGATCGGTCTTACCGTTACACTGTCAGCAATCTATTTCATCCGAAGAAGAAAAATTGTATAATAAGTATCTGAATCTTAGATCAGTACACATTGGTCTCAAAAAAAAGTGAATTTTCTATGTCACTTTTGACACTTCCCTACTACTTATAAGCAGAGAAGTCTATCAATTCACACAGAGCCAATTTTCTTTGACACAAGGGTTATTTTAAACACACTCAATCATACGTGTAGTCTTGTTTCCTTTAGGGATCAGCGTTTGTTTTCAGGGAGTGATTTCATGATTCTATGTTTACACTCATCGTAGTTAAACCATTAGGTAATAATCATTCGTACTCCTATAGCTGGCATATGTATAATCCCAAAAAACATGTTGCGCGTCCTTTCATAGTTGCCAGATGATCACAGGAAAATCATTCAAAGGCAGAGTAAGAAGATTCACTGTGCATGAATTGGAGCTATATAGTGCGGTGTTTTACAGGAATCGGGATAAAAGACCGACTTGTCGCAGATGTGGTTGATATCTGACACACGGATATCCAGCATCTGCGACTCACCTGTAGCTTGGCGAACCTTAGAAAACCAATTTCAATAACCAGAGACCCGTTTTACCCGCAGATATCCTGTCTGCGGGTTTACTTCTTGTAAAAGATACGATGGCCAGCATCTTGAAGAATCTTTACCACATCCTCTATTCGATTTGATTTTACCAGGACATGGTCAGTATCATAACTGGATACCACAAAAATGGAGATTCCGGCTTCGGTCATCAATGATGCAATCGTCGCAATCACTCCTATCATTTCAAAATCCAGCTTACCTTCAATCGACAGTAATCTCCAATCTCTTTCTACTTCCTGGTAATGTCGCAACAGTTCATCTGAAATGATGGACAATTCATATTGAGTCTTGCAGAGAGCAAAAAAACGATTTCCCACGGAGATTTTTGACAGATCCGTCGTGGCCCTATATCGATAGATATGATAATTAGGAGCATCGATTATAAAATTAAATGCCATCATCCAGGATTTCAGAAATCGCCTTTTGAACTTTTTATTTTCTGTTTTCTTGTCTCATCTGATCCTGTTTCATCTTTCGTTGACATCAGGTTTTCATTTGTGTTCCTCGATGAGATCTGATTATTAATCAAGATTGTTGTGACGGGTGAAATATCCAACTGTCCCTGCGAATCGAAAACTGCGTGATTTCCACCCGCACTTTTGAGTGCAACATTATCCAAAATCAGGTGACCTTCATTTTGTATAATACTTTGATCCGATTGACTCGTAATGCTTAAACCCTTCATTTCCAATCTTCCACCATGAGCAACTACCAAAGATGTGGAAGTACCCTGGGTCAGGATTTCGAAGTCCTCCAGAGAACCTCCCATCAAGACAATTTCCTTGTCTATTGTTATGGGCGAATCGCCAAAGGCAATATTCTTTCCAGCAAGATCTTGCACTAAAAAGACAGTATCTCCATCCTCAGCACAGGATAATGCGGACCTCAGTGTACCGGGACCAGCGGGCATTGTGGAATGCACTGAGAGTTGACAGTTCGTCATAGTAAGTGTATGCAATCCATGTGACTGATCTGAAGCTGCAATCTTCCCGGATGGGAAAAAAGGGAAAACACCCCAATTGCCATTCCATTGACTACTGTAATTATTGTTTTCTGGATAGGTGTCATAATAGGCAACTCGCCCGAGGGTATCATCTGCAATCCTTAAAACCTGCAGTCCATCATTATAGTGTGAGACATACACGTGATTCCCAATGATATATGGATTGTGCGGAATTTTCTTGCTAGTATTGTTGGGATCCATACATTCCAGCAGTGGTTCCTTCCATTCATAGAGCACATCCATATTTTCGGGATCCGATTGATCTACTAAGTAGAGTTTGGGATCAGAACCCACTTCGGTCGCCACTACTGCTTTGCCATTGTCATCCGTATTCCAACTACTATGCACATATCCATTGTCCAGATTACTACCCGCCAATGCACCTATTAAATGTACATTGTCTTTGTCATTCATATCCCAAATGAAATATCCCATATAGCCGTGGCTACAGTAGGCAATATTACTTCGAACAAAAATATCATGGATGTAATATTTATTGAGTAGTGTAGTATCCGGATGTACAATAGTATCTAAAGCAATACAATTCCATAGCGTAGGATTGGCCGGATTCGACAAGTCATAAATACAAATATCCTGATTACCAGGTATCCCAACGGCATACAGACGGGCATTCTCAGTATCGACAAATAGGTTGTGGCCTCTGGTAAACTCCTGATCCAGTGCTCCCACATAGGTGACTGTATCCGGCAATTGCGATAGATCATAAATAGTGACACCCTTGTTAGAACTGGGACCACTGTCAGCAATAGCATATAAATAGTGCTGATAGACTTTTATGTCTCGCCAGGTTGACGTATCAGACTGAAAAATGGCGTATTTTTTAGAAGGGTTTTCAGGATCAGAAATATCGATGATATAAATTGAGTCGCGACCACCCATAATCGCATACTCTTTATTTCCACTGACATAACCCCATATGTCATTAAAAGTGGATCCTCCAATAGGATAAGCGGTGGGATGGTCCCAGGCACTTTCCAGGGTTAGATTCTGAGATATAGGAGGAGGACAGGGTAATTGTGCGGAGGTAAGGGAATAATAAAAGACCATTCCTGACAACACGAGAAAGACTTTTTTTAATAGCATATTGATATCTTTCAAATGTGTGTCCGACACAAAGGTAATCGATTTTTTGATCATTCGACAATGATATTACTATGCACTATCAATCGAATGTAATGCCAATCAGGCTGGTTAATTTTTTTTGTAACTTTTTGAGAAAATATATGCAATAAGATGAATCAACGAACCCGTCGAAAATTTATTCAAAGATCAGTCGCAGCAGCCTTTGGAAGCGTCCTTGCGGTATCCGGTAAGACTATCAATCCTAAAAAGTTTCATCAGGACTACGAGGGAAATAAAGAATCCATAAAGATTACAAAACTAGAAACCTTCAAAGTCAAGCCTCGTTTCCTATTTCTGAAAATGCATACCGATGCAGGAATCATTGGGCTTGGCGAACCGATTACAGAAGGAAGAGCAGATACATGTGCGGAAGCGGTGCAGGAGATTGGAAAATATCTGATTGGAAAGGATCCCAGGAAGATTACGCATCACTGGCAGGCAATATACCGGCACTCATTTTACCGGGGAGGCCCGATTCTCACCAGTGCTTTGAGTGGTGTAGAGCAGGCCCTATGGGATATCAAGGGAAAAGCGCTTGGACTTCCCATCTATGATCTGCTGGGAGGTCCCACACGTGAGCGCATTAGAGTATATGCTCATGCCAGGACGCCAGAGTCTATCAGGAAAGCGCGGGAAGAAGGGTATACTGCCTTTAAAACGGGTGTAAAAAACAGCCGGCAGTCGGGTATCGTCGCTTCTCCCCGATTTATCGAAGAAGCCGCTGATAATTTTGCTGAACTGCGGGAAGCGGTAGGTGACAATGCGGATATTGGGATCGATTTTCATGGGGCTATCAGTCCACAGAATGCGTCACTTTTGATCAAAGCGCTGGAGCCCTATCAACCCTACTTTATCGAGGAGCCTGTACAGTGTCAAAATGTGGATATCATGGCAGACCTTGCTAAAAAGACACACATACCTATTGCAACTGGAGAGCGAATCTTTACAAAATGGGGATTCCGCGAAATTTTGGAGAAGGGAGCAGCTAGTATTCTTCAGCCCGATATGTGCCATGCAGGGGGCATCTTCGAAGGTCGCATTATCGCGGGTATGGCCGAAGCATATTATGCAGCCATCGCTCCCCATAATCCCCTGGGTCCCATTTCGTTGGCGGCAGGCTTACAACTCGCAGCAAGCATTCCTAATTTCCTATGTCAGGAGCAGGTGACCCTGGGTGAAGGGTATATCACCAAACCTTTTCAGGTAGAGGAAGGATATGTCCCCCTACCGACCGATCCCGGACTGGGCATCACGCTAGATGATGATGCACTCGCCGACAAGATGGGCCATGATTGGTTAAATCCCGAGACATACCTGGAAAGCGATGGATCGGTGGTTGACTGGTAGCAAAAGACCAGTTAAAACCCATACTAATGGACATCAAGTTGGTTGTACTCTCTGATTACCTCCAGCATTTGATGATGATGCCTCATAGAGTGTGCGGCGGCTACCAGTAGAAGCTGGTAGGCATCTGCAGGACCATAAGGTGATCTACCAAAGTGATTCCTAAACTCAATATCTTTATATGATGCGATGAAATTCAAGATCTCAGACCGGCTCTTATTTAGCTGCTCAATGAATACCTCTCTACTCTTGTTGCTATCGATCATAGGAAGGGGCGTCACCACTTTAGTGCCCCGATCCGACACTTTAGAAATCAACCAGGCATCCAATTGTCGTGTAGAATTGTCAGAAGCTTCCTTCTTCAGTATTTCTTGAAATTCACTGAAGATTCCCTGCTCAGCCAGCAAGATATGATCCATACACTCTCTGACACTCCAGCCACCATCCATCGGTTTGTAAAGAAAAACCTCATTAGTGATGGTATCAAGCGTTTGGATGATTCCATCCTTTGTAATCTCAAGATAATTGGTGAGAAATGAATATTCAGACTCAGAGATGAAACTTGACTGACCTTCCACTTTACTGACCATAAAAAGTACACTGCAAATAAAAATTACTGACTTCATAATCCATGATTTGGTACAAGTAAAAGTAGACGAGATAAGAAAATCAGGATTATGTATTTTTGCCAAAAAGAAGGGGTATATGGCCAAACCAATTCATATGGTGATTGCGATTCCAAAAGGGGATATTGTAGTGACTTCTGTCACCGGCACCTTTAAGATCTTATCGACAGCCATAGGGTGGTCCACTAAAGAGGTAGAGCTTTTAATTGCAGGCACACAGAAGCGCAATTCATATCAGGATGGTCTTTTTCAGATCAACACGAGTCGGGCACTCAAGACGATTGAGAAAGCAGATCTGATCATTGTGCCGGCGGTCGAAGGTCACATGGATACTGTGTTAGGAGAAAATCGAACCCTGGTCAAATGGCTACATGAACAATATCAAAAAGGAGCGACAGTGGCCAGCTTATGTACTGGATCCTTCCTGCTTGGCGCGGCAGGTTTATTACATTCCAAGAGATGTACCACCCACTGGTTGTACGCCGAAGACTTTCAAAAACGATTTCCAGAATCCATTTTTTGCAAGAATAGTATCATCACGGAAGAGCACCGTATTTTGACAAGTGGTGGAGCATTCTCTTTTCTAAACCTAATCGTTTATCTGGTTGAGATATATTTCGGTAAGTCTATAGCCAGAGATATCATCAATATCTATCAGGTAGACCAGTATCGTACATCCCAGGCTCCCTTCGTAAAATTTGAGAGTCAAAAACAACATCAGGATGTACCCATACTGAAGGTTCAGCACTTTATCGAAGTAAACTATGATCAATCTATATCCAATGCCCGATTAGCTTCGATTGGCCAGATGAGCATTCGAAGTATGATGAGGAGATTTAAAGCAGCTACAGGAAATACTCCTATCGAATACCTGCAACGTGTAAGAATTGAAAAAGCAAAAAGTCTTCTCTCAGAGACAGATCTTATGATATCACAAATCCAACACAAAGTCGGCTACAATGATCCCAAAAGTTTTAGAGAAGTTTTTGGCAGATATACCGGATCTCTCCCCACTAGTTTTCGAAAGAAATTCAGTCTTTCCAAATGATGACTAAATTTAATTCTAAGCAGGTGCTTGAGTTAGTATGTATGGCAGCCGAAGCTTCTTCCGCAAAATTAGCTCACCATATCCAAAGTCTATGGAGTGGCTATGGTACCATCGATCGATATGCGCTGGAGGGATCATCATATTCGTCGGTTGTTGTCAAGCATATTAATCCTCCCGATGTCACCCACCATCCCCGCGGCTGGAATACCGACCTCGGTCATCAGCGAAAAATAAAATCATATCAGGTGGAGGTAGCCTGGTATAAGGATTATGCAGATCGATGTACTCCCGAATGCAGAATTCCGAAATGCCTGGGCATATATGAATCACAGGGAGAAAAGCTGCTTATCATGGAGGACCTACAAGCAGCAGGATTCTACAGCCATAGAAGTAATGTTACGCTCGAAGAAATGAAAATCTGCCTTTCATGGCTGGCAAACTTTCATGCCCTATTTCTGAATGTAGAGCCGCTCTACCTCTGGGATACAGGTACGTACTGGCATCTGGACACTCGACCTGAAGAGCTCGAAGAGATGGATGATATCCCCCTGAGGAATGCTGCCTATACAATTGATGGCATCTTAAAAAAGTGCCCATTTCAAACATTTGTCCATGGAGATGCCAAACTGGCAAATTTTTGTTTTAGCAAATGCGGATCCAAAGTAGCAGCGGTAGACTTTCAGTACGTGGGGGGAGGCATCGGCATGAAGGATGTGGCATATTTTATTGGCAGTTGCCTGCATGAAGAAGAATGCGAGATGTATGAAAAAGAATTATTGGATCACTATTTTGACAAATTTAGAATGTCTTTAGAGGTACATAATAAACAAGTGGACTTTAAAATCATTCATGATTCCTGGAGAAAATTATTTCCTATGGCCTGGACGGACTTCCATAGATTTTTAAAAGGTTGGAGTCCCGGACATTGGAAAATAAACACTTACAGTGAACGTCTGGCAAAACGGGTACTCCATAGTATAAATTAACCTTGCCATAAATATCAGCATACATGCTTTTAACTAGTAGTGACATTGCAACTCTTCGACAACACGCCATCTCTGCAGCCTTGAGAGCGGGTGAAGTGCTCAACTCATATAGCCTGAAAAATCTCACTATCAATAAAAAAAAGCAAGCATCCAGTCTCGCGGGAGCTGTTGTGACAGAAGCCGATTTAAAAAGTCAGGAAATTATCGCTGAGGCCCTCTTTCCAACCTGTAAAAAATATGATCTGGCCTTTTTGGGAGAAGAAAAACCAGACGACAAGCAACGATTTATTAAAGATTATTTTTGGTGCGTAGATCCTTTAGATGGTACACTACCTTTTACGGAAGGCAAGAATGGATACGCCGTATCCATCGCTCTGGTATCAAAAAAAGGAGAATCTGTATTAGGAGTAGTTCACAACCCTCCGACGAATCGAACATGGGTGGCAGATCAACATGATGGAGTTTTCCTAAATGGAAGCCCCCTTTCATTGACTAACGATCCATCTTCCCAGGAAGCCCTCTTTTTTGTTGATCGAAGTTTTCTGTCAGACCCACGATTCGAAACCACTAAGAATATTCTGCAAGAATTATCCTCCAATGCGGGATTTGATAAAATTTCCATACAGCATTTTGGAGGGGCTGTGATGCAAGCAATTGCGGTCCTGGAAGCTCCCCGAGCTTGCTATTTTAAGCTATCACGAGCAGGCAATACCGGTGGTAGTTTATGGGATTACGCGGCTACCAACTGCATATTCAATACTGCAGGCGCTTATGTGTCCAATATTTTTGGAAACCCTATGGATTTAAATCGAAAAGAGAGCACTTTCATGAATCATCGTGGACTCATTTATGCCACGGATCACAAGATGGCCGAGATCATTTTTGAGTATGTAAATCTCCTGGGTTAAAGTCGCTATTAAGAGAGTTTCATTAATAAATATGCGTACTGCAGTGCGGCTAATTTTGCCCTTTGCTCATTGGTAGATGAACCCGCATGCCCCCCTTCCGTATTTTCATAATAATACACGTTATATCCCATATCTTCCATTCTGGCAACCATTTTTCGGGCATGTCCGGGATGTACCCGATCATCCCGGGTGGAAGTAAAGAAAAATACCTCGGGATAGTCTTCACCCGGTTTGAGATTTTGATAAGGAGAATACTTTTTGATATAGTCCCACTCTTCAGGAATATCCGGATTCCCGTACTCGCCCATCCAACTGGCACCGGCCAGCAATTTATTGTAGCGCTTCATATCCAGTAGTGGCACCGCACAGACTACTGCATTATAAAGATCCGGGCGTTGCGTAAATGCGACACCTACCAGCAAGCCACCATTACTACCTCCGGCAATCCCAAGGTGACGACTCGAGGTGATATTACGTGATATTAGGTCTTCAGCCACTGCATAATAATCATCGAATATATTTTGTCTTTTTTCCTTTAATCCCGCCTGATGCCATGCCGGGCCAAATTCACCACCACCCCGAATATTAGCTAGTACATAAGTACCACCATTTTCCAACCAGGCGGCACCTGTCACTCCTGAATACACAGGTTGTCTCGCCACTTCAAAACCACCATAGGCGCTGATCAATGTGGGATTTTTCCCGTTCAATTCCAGGTCATTTTTTGAAACTACAAAGTATGGTATCATGGTACCATCTTTAGAAGCTACATTGTATTGATGCACCTGAAATTTACTGGCATCAAAATATCCTTTTAAGGATTGAAAAGGTGATACCCTGTTTTCTCCGGCATCAGCCATATATAAAGTGGTAGGTGTCAAAAAGTTTTCATAACTGAAGAAAAACAAATCGGATTGATCATCGGTAGCACTCAAGGAAATCGTACCCAAATCAGGAGCTTCTACGGCTTCTCTTTCCCAACCATTATCTCCAGGAGAATAAATAAACAATTGGCTGTTTACATTGTGCAGTAAATTCACCAGTAGCTTATTTTTTGTCTTAGACACACCCGAAATACTCGTAAGCGGATCAGGTCTGAAAATGGTGGTGATTTCATGGGAGCCTTTCAGTAATTTAGGAACATCCAGACTCACCAGAGTTCCCTGCTTCGCTGTAATGCCATTGACCTCCCAGTCAGATTTAAGATCAAGAATTAACTGGTTCTTGAGGACTACATGTATATTTGCATCATTAGGGATGTCGAGTTTTATTAATGCATCATTATAATACACGTAGGTATGTCCTGAGAAGAAAGACACCCTTTGCGTCACTACGATGTACTGATTTTCACCATCTCGCACCGTGTATCCCCAGGAGCCTACATCTTCCGTCGCTCCATCATGGATTAATGCTGCTGAAGATAGTGCCGTACCTCTTTTCCAGATTTTGACCTGCTTAGGATATCCCGAAGTGGTCATTGTGCCCTCTCCAAAATCAGAAGAAACCAGCAATGTATTCTTATCAATATAAGTAGCACTGCCTTTCGACTCATCGATAAAAAATCCATCGTCAATAAAGGATCGGGTGTTGACATCAAATTCCCGGATGACGGTGGCATCTCCACCACCTTTCGAAAGTGATATCAAAAATCGATTGTAGTCTGGATATAACCCGGACACTCCCTTATAGACCCATTTTATATCATCTTCAGCACTAATGGCATCTATATCCAGCAATGTTTCCCAGTGTGGTTTACCAGCAAGAAAATACGAACGTCGGGTCCTTCTCCATATGCCCCGGGGATGCTCGTCATCCTGCCAGAAATTATAGATAAATTCACCCCGTATGGCAGGATACACCACTCTCTCCTCCGAATTATATATCTCAAGACTCTTATCAAATATGGATTTGTATTGAGGATGAGATTGTAATACTTCCAGAGACTTTTTACTATGCTCCGTGGCAAACTCAATTGCATCTTTACTATCTACTTCCTCTAACCAGATATAGGGATCTTCTTGTGCAACCATTAGTGTACTAGTCATCATCACAATAAACAGAATATATTTCTTCATCTTGTAATACTTACAAAACTGAAACAATCTTTCCTGCAAAAGGATCAGGAAATCCTGATTTAGCCATCTTCTGCCATGTAGCAAAAGAATAGATAGCCAAAAGTACTCATCTTTCTGGCTGACGCATCCATGGTTTTAGGAAACTCGGAAATATGTACCTGACTTCCTGAAACGAATATTCTAGAACGAGCTTCCAGGATAAATTTCAAATTTAAGATTGGACCTTTGAAACTTAACACTACTGTTACCAGGTATTCTATTCATTTATCATTACATTTCAGTATTCTATCTGGATCTTGTCATGTTAAACTTTTATCAGATTGTAAAAGAAAACCTGAGCTTTAATCGGTTTCAATACAAGGAAACGGTATGTCTGGAATATACTTGTCCTATCGATGCAGATCAAATCGGTATTTATTCCCCTAATGACTATCTGGTACATGTGTTGAGTGGAAAGAAAACGTACACCACATTACACGGTGAATGGACATTGAAATCAGGAGAAACGCTATATATCAAAAAGGGAGCAGAGATTATCCATCAATATTTCGACGATCAATATTGCATGCTTGGCTTTTTTATTTCTGACCAATTGATCAAGGAGACCTTTCGTGAGCTTCAGGGCAAAGTAAGAATGACCAAGTCTGATGTATCCTTTGCTCACACTGCTTTTGCAGTAAGCTCTACTGATTTTTTGGAAGGGTATTTTCTTTCGATGCTGGCATACTTTCGGGGACAGAACCGACCTCCGGATGATATCATGCTGCTTAAACTGAAAGAGCTTCTAGTCACTCTCATGAACAGCGATCCGCTGCTCACCTCATACTTTGCACGGCTTTCTCATGATGAAAGACCTTCGATCGTAGAAATTATGGAGCACAATTTCTGCTTTAACCTCAAGCTGGAACAATATGCAGATCTATGCCACCGCAGCCTTTCCACTTTCAAACGAGATTTTAAGCAGACTTTCAATGAATCTCCAGGCAAATGGTTGCTCAAGAAGCGTGTGGAGCGAGCTGCCAACCTAATAAGCAATACCGATAAGAGCATTACCCAAATTGCCTTCGATGCAGGATTTGAAGATTTGTCACATTTCAGTAGAGCTTTCAAAAAGTTGATGGGCACTACACCCACTGCCTACAAAACACTCTAGTACCATTTTTTTATGCACTTGAGCTGATTAGTCAATAGGTTGACCTTCTGAACAAAACTCAGGGCTATTAAAGGATTCATCTTTGTCTTATACGAAAACACAAAGAGTCATGAATCCACAAAAAATCAATATCGAAAAGACATATGCTCTAACCGTTGCATATAATCAAAACGAGCCGAAAGAAACCAGCACCATCGATTTCATTCCAGGCCATGCTAGGCTTCAGGAGTTACTGAGTAGGGACTATTCAGAAGCAGTCCAAGCAGGAGTAATTCCTGGGATGGACCAGATTATGTTCGAGTTACAAAAAGTATGTATGAGCAGTCCGGGATCAACAAATGCATTAGAATTCATTCAAACGATGCAATCCGTCTCGTGGAGTAGACCTGAGATGATCCCGCGCTTCCAAATGCATACAAATCGGAGAATCGTGATTATGGATGATGCCCGTATCAAAGTCGTGCTAATACTTTGGAACCCCGGAGAGGAAAGTTCCATCCACGGGCACCCTCAAGGTGGGTGTCTATTTAAAGTATTATCCGGTCAGGTAGAGGAAAAACGCTATAATCCCCAGGATAATGGGGTACTTCAGTCTATCAATGCGTACTACGAGGGAGCTGTGGCATACTTAGACAATCGAATGTCCTATCATGCTGTAAGTAACCCCACCAACCAGGCTGCTATCACCTTACATGCCTATACACACTGACTTCCAGATACTAGGAAAAAATATTTATAGAAATCAATTATAATAATCAATAAAACAACAAAATTATGGAAAAGAAAAGATTAGTCGTAGTGATCACGCATGGATTAGATGATGAGCGAGCATCTGTAGCCTGGAGTATTGCCAATGGTGGTATCAATAATGGTCTGGAAGTATCTGTATTCCTTGCCAGTTCAGCAGTGGATTGGGTGAGAAAAGGTGCAGCCGACAAGGTACATTTAAACCCACTGGATCCCACCATGAAGGATATGATCGACAAAGTCCTTAATGAAGGTGTCGGAATAGGTGTATGCCCACCCTGTGCCAAGGTTCGAGGCTACGAGCAAGAAGATCTCATAGAGGGTGTTGAAATTATTGGATCGGTTGCTATCCATGGGCCCATAAAAGAAGGTGCTACAGTAATGACCTTTTAAAATATCCAATAGAGGTAGCTCTCCCTCAAGGAGGGCTACTTTTCCAAGGTACGATCAGTTCCAGATATAAGCCATTTGAATATCCAGTCTATTTCCACTTATCGCTGTTTATTGACCCGTTCAAGAACCATAGATTATATCAAATCTTCAGTAATTACTTTGTGATTTTCATACAACTGGACTTCACTACCTATTCTAATCTGATATCCGGGTTTATCAAGTTTATATTTTCGCAAATCAGATCGATCTAGATGTAACTTCAAAAGAAGAAATCGAAATGGGTCTGTTTTTAAAGCATTTTCTTATCAAATACGGAATTAGGTCTTGGCTATTTTTGCAGGTAACTGTAGAACCGCATCAAATGCAGGCTTCGGCTTTCTTTCCCGATCAAAAAGTAATGGGTAATTCGTTCGACGCGGAATAGGATACCCATTTTTCCAGGTGAATGCATCATGGACACCCCAAAGAGTAACCCGGTCTATTTTGTCACGCTTATTGTAGAAAATCCGAAAAATTTCTTCATACCGATTTGCCAGTTGCTTTTGCACCTCTTCAGGAAGTCCATCTTTATAGGGATCCAAAAATTCTTCAAATTCCTCTAGCTGAAATTGGGGCTCCTGTAATGATCTTCCTATTACCTGCCCTTCCTTTGTAATCGGTAACACATCGATATCGAGCTCAGTGATCATCACTTTGACACCTAATGCAGCAAAAGTATCGATAGCTGCTTCGATATACTCATTCTTTGGAAAATTCAGTCCCCAATGACCTTGAATTCCAATGCCGTCTATACGAATACCTTCTTTTTGCAGCATACGTACCATTCTGGCAATGCCATCTCTCTTTTCAGGTCGCCAGGCATTAAAATCATTATAATACAACTCCGTGTTGGGAGAGTATTCACTAGCGTACTTAAATGCGAGCTTCGCCAGTTCGTCTCCGCTTCCTATTCCGTTGACCCAGGTGGTAGGTCTATACGATCCGTCATTGTCGATCACTTCGTTGAGCACATCCCAGGCATGTACCTTACCGGCATATCGTCCGGCTATTACTTCAATGTGCTCCCGCAATCTTTCAGACACTTCGCCGGGTGTTCTGGGCTTTCCCTCCTGATCCTTAAAAAACCAATCCGGTGTTTGATTGTGCCATATCAGTGTATGAGCCACGATGAACATGTTATGCTCCTTTCCAAAGGCAACGAAATCGTCAGCCGGACCAAAATTATATACGCCGGGTTCAGGATTAATGGGGCCAGCCTTCATAACATTTTCCGCAGTGATGGTA
Organism: Saprospiraceae bacterium; assembly: GCA_050298535.1. GTDB lineage: Bacteria > Bacteroidota > Bacteroidia > Chitinophagales > Saprospiraceae > JABDMH01. The sequence continues at coordinate 59,498 of JBNKUI010000058.1, read as the reverse complement.
TTGCAATGTTCTATAACTATGTCCTGCGCCAATGAGTCACGACCATTGACAACCCATGGATTAAGTGCTGCACCAATCTTAAAGGCGTCAGCGTATTCGGTCTTAAGATTGTGGGAATTGTGGGTCTGCGAAGTGGCGTCAATATACATGCAGAAAAGCATCAGCAGAGCCAGGGGTCCAATTGCTTTCATAGTATCCTTGTTTTCCCTAAATATAGTTAATCCTGAGGTCTGGTTCAAAATCACATTGAACAAGTATCCTAGATGAAATCACTTCAAAAGTCCCTTTGTAACTTTGGATCAAATACTACATACATGGGAAAGAGAGCATTTTCATTGAGTAAGATGGTATCCAGCTTCAGGTATGCAACACAAGGATTCCGATCACTCTTCCAGGAGGAACCAAATGCACGTGTCCATTTATTGGCCATTTTTGTTGTCGTATTGGCGGGTTGGTATCTTCAGATTGAACCCTGGGAATGGGTCAGTGTCCTTCTATGCTTTGGACTGGTCTTATCACTTGAATTTTTGAATACCAGTATAGAAAACATCGCTGATTTAATTTCGGCTGAACAAGATAGCAGAATAGGGAAAATAAAGGACCTCGCTGCGGCGGCAGTTCTCTTCAGCGCACTAATGGCATTCATAGTGGGGCTGATAATTTTTATACCAAAGGTCACTGGCTTGATTTGAATGCAAATAAAATATATCTTTTATTGGAAATTAATGCACCTCATATACCACTTATGAAACACTTTTACCTCATTCTATCCGTATTCATAATATTAGTCTCCTGCGAAAAAGAGGATGATTCCTTCGCTGAAAAACCAGATTTTCAGTTTTACACAGATGCAGAATATGCTGAACTAGCAAAAGTGCTGGACCTTCCCAGCGTTTTACATCAATACCAAGGGGCTGTACCCCTCGTTTCGGATAGCCGGGCCACTCTGGGTAGAGTCTTGTTTTATGACAAGTCTCTGTCTAAGGACGGCACTGTATCGTGTGCCTCCTGTCATAAACAGCATCTCGCCTTTGCTGATGATGCAGCTCTTAGTACTGGTATCTATGGCAGAAAAACAGATCGAAATTCGCTAGCACTGGGTGTCTTTAGTGATTTTGCTGGTACATATGGCTCAGACGGACATTCCGGCATTGAGTCTTTATTCTGGGATACACGCGCAAGCGATATACATAGCCAGATCATCGAGACGATGGCTAATGATAAAGAAATGGGAATGGATCCATCTGAAGTAGTTGATGCCTTAGTTGGCAAAAGGCACTACGAGATATTATTTAAAAAAGCATTCGGTAATTCTGAAATTCAACATGATTTAGTCCTTTCCGCACTTGAGCGATTCATGCATGGTATGACTAGTGATGATAGTAAATATGATAGATACCAACAAAACTTTGTAAACAACAGAGGAACGAGCCAAAATTTAACACAGGTTGAGCAACGAGGCCTATTTTTGTTCACAAACCAGTGCTCAAGCTGTCATAATATTCCAATTAATGGAATATTATTTTCAAATGCTAAGAAATTTACAAATAATGGTCTGGACCTTTATCCTAAGGACTTGGGTAGAAGATTAGTAACCCAAAGGGATGAAGATGCGGCAGTATTTAAGATTCCTTCTCTAAGAAATATAACCCAAACCGCTCCATACATGCATGATGGTCGATTTGAAACACTGGAAGAGGTCCTTGACTTTTACAATGAAGACATTCAACCCCATTTTAACCTCGATCCTAGACTTAAGGATAGTAAGGGTGATCCTAAACGGTTGAACTTTACTGATGCAGACAAATCTGCGCTTATAGCTTTCCTTAATACCCTCACTGATATGAGTGAGATTTCACATGAGAAATTTTCGGACCCCTGGCTGGAGTAGAGTTAAGCTCTAGGGAGCAGCCAGGCATTGAAGTTGAAAAATGTCCTTACTTATTCCCTAATCAAATGAAATGCCATCCCCATCACCGGTCCAAACCATGGGCTGGGCCTTTACACCCGCCGAAAAAAGTAACATGACAATGAGGATTAACTTGTTCATTGTGTTTTTATTAGTTGTTTGACATAAAATGCCTTAGTTCGCCTTAATGATCTTCTGAACATACTGACCTTTATCCAAATCAATACGTACATAATACTGCCCCGACGGAAAATGAAACGGAATATTGACCGAGCTAACATCTGAGAGTGATCGATCATACACTATTTGACCTCCCAGATTTGAAATATATAGTTGTGCCCTGGATACTTTTTCCTTAAAATTCAGAATAATATGATCAGTAACTGGATTAGGAAACACCTCCAGAGGTGATAGATAATTAATTTGAGAAATAGCTGTAGTAGCATTCTCCGTCAGCTTCACATAGACGGCATCATAGGCGTCATCCGTTGCAATAACACTATCCTGTGTATCTGGATTATACATAAAGCTCTCACTAAATTCTGCAGCCACGTATACATTCTTATCATTGACCAGATTAAAATCAGTGAGGTTCAGATTAAAAATACTGGATGCAAAAAGTCCGGTGTTCCATTGCGCCTCACCTTCTGCATTATACTTGTCAATGGTTAGAAATCCGCGTTCTTCTCCTGCGACAAAAGCTTCACCATTGCTATTTATTTTTACATGACGTGATCGTATATTATCATAGGTAGACACCCACTGAAATTCACCATCGGTATTTAATTTTAAAAGGTACGCATCAATAAATCCTTCGGCAAATGCCTGACCCGGTCCCGGATCAAAATCAACATTGTCATAAAACTCACCTGTGATATAGATATCCCCATTTGCATCACAAGCAATAGACCGACCCCGACTATCCTGGTTTTCTTCAGGAGATCCAATATTATAGGCCCAAATAAGTTCTCCTTGCAGACTTAGTTTAGCCATAAAAGTATGCTCACTGGGACCGGATGATAGTATCCACTCTCCATCTCCCGGGTCAAAATCAACATCTCCCATAAACGATCCGGTGATCAATAAGTGATCATCACAAACCGTTACTTCATTGATTTCATCTAATCGACCTTCTGAATCCAAATAATAAGTCCAGCCAATTTGAATATTGTCCTCACCAGGAAATATCTGTGCTACCACGGGGTCGTCATCATTGCCCGTAACCGATAGGTCCGCGAAACCCGCAAGGTAGACGGCCCCATTCGCATCTCTATCCATGGAGAGTACCCTCTCTTGAGTACCGTCACCAAAAATGAGATTGTTGGCATATACTAAATCACCCTCTGAACTATATCTCGCTATCATTATATCATCAGAGTCCGCATCCAGAATTAATTCCTCTTCAGATGGATCCATATCCGCTTCACCAAATACTGACCCGGTGATTAGTATATCATTGTCGTCCAGTACCATGATATCATAAGGATCCACATCCGAAAAGTCATCAGCTCTAAACTCCTTAAACCATAACATTTCTCCGTCAGAATTAAGCTTCATAAGAAATCCACTAGTAGCAAGGAATTCAGTGGTAAGTGTAGTGTCTTCCAGGATGAGGGATTCAGCAAAACTTCCGGCAAGGATTGAATTGCCTTCCTGATCCACAGCTGAAGACAAAATCGTCACATCGTCCTCACCTTTGACATGATAATGCCAATCATAGGACAATGACTGACCTGTGCTGCATGTTACTGTAAGTAACAGGATAATCGTACTGTAAAGAGCTCTCATACTTGTCATTTGCGACAAAAATAAATGGCTAAAGAATGCCACACATCGCTCAATAAGGGGAAAATGTGAGCAACATCAGAGTTCGGGCACTAAGGTTTACAGAACATGGACTAAGAGACACGATGACTATGAATCATTAGGTTAGGTAGAATAAAAAAGGCCGACCTAATGGCCGACCTCTTTCAACTTGCTATAATATGTCTTGGTACAGATCCCTATTTACTCTTACGACTTTCATCTTTATGACCGCTACTGTAGTAGCCTCTGAGTCCCGTCACTTCACCGTCTTCTTTCAGAACTTTCAGGCGAAAGAAGGTCAAAGAACCTACCTTAAATAAATCTTCGGTCAGAGGTTCCAATTCATGAATTTCTCCCTCACCTCGTTGATAGTAAAGGCTACCATTCCTATAAGTAATGGTTCGTTCACCAAAGTTGCCGGCATAGGTCCTTAGGATATCATCAGAAACTTCTACAGGATGCAATTCGGCATTGAGTCCGGTCATTGCCCACTCATATGTTGCCTTCTCCGGACCCTCAGCTCTCGCCACCATTTTCTTAATCGCTTTGATTTGTGCTTCCAGCAGGGCTTCACTGGCTGGAACTTTCAGATCAGGTTCCACTCCAGTACCTTCCCAATTCGTGTTGGAGATTGGGTTTATCGCCCGACCATTGGGCACCCAGATAGCAAATCGATCCGTCGCCGGTTGGGTGCCTCCCGGATGAGCTCCTCCCCCAGTCGTCTCACCAATGATGGTGGCTCGCTCCAGATTCTTCAAATTATAGGTGAATTCTTCTGCCGCACTGAATGTGTTCTGGCTTGTCAGCACGTACACGTCCACATCGGGTCTTCGCTTACCCGGCACATAGGGCAGTGTCCAGGTCTGAGTTGTCTCATCTTCAATGCGGTGGTAGAAGTTGTTGAGATGTACGGGTTCAGGACCAAATAAATAGCTGGTGATAAGCTGAATCATACTGGGGCTTCCTCCTCCATTCTCTCGAAGATCGATAATCAGGGCCTCGGAGTTACTTAAGAGATTCATGGCGGCCATAGCAGTAGCACCGGCTTCCTCAGTAACATGGCTAAACTCATTCAATTTCAGATAGCCAATGTTACCATCCAAAATGCGTACCTCCTTAAAACCATAATTTTGCCGGCGATCCCACATTTGTTGCTCTGCCATGAGTCTTAGACTATCCTCTTCACTCATTTCCATACTTCGCATATCCTGAATAAACTGAGGATCAAACCGCACACGCATATGCAGGTCACCATTCACTGACTGGACATCCTGTGTCAGTACATCCGAAAACTCAATGGGATCGGTGATGCCATCATAGGCTCCCTCATCTAACTTTTTATCTAATAGTTCCTGCAACTGTTTGCCTATCTCAGGAAAAACATAGGTGCGCACCAGAATATCACCTATCGAATCCACCACCTCTGCCCTTTCAGCAGCATCCAATGGCATAGGAGGTTGCTGGTCTTGTGCGGTGGTCAAAAGGGGTGACAATAGGAGCAAAAGAAGAAAATTTAGAGTCTTCATAATCTTTAGTCAATACAGTTGTTAGTCATTTTTGACAAGAGATGATATAGTGTCTCAATTTGTGGGTCAGTGAAGCCTTCCAAAGCTATTTTTCTATTGGAAGAAATGACGGGAATAAGCTGTTTGTAGATCGTTTTTCCTTCGTCCGTCAAGGCAAGTTTAAAGCGACGACGGTCAGCCCTGTGAAACGATCTTTTCAAATACCCCCGCTTCACCAGCAATTCGATCATGCGGGTGATGGAAGCATAGTCTTTAAAGACACGCTGGGCCATTTCTTTTTGCGACAGGCCCGGCTCATCATGTATAGTCTTCAATAACAACCATTGGTCAATAGTGATATCCAGCGACTGTTCTCTCAAATTGCGTTGTGCAAACTGACGATATGACTTTATAGCCTTCTCCAGCGCATAAAATACCGTCCTATCAAGCCTCGAAGTGTCAGCCGTCATCTCTTTCATTGATACAAATATATTTGATATATCAATTACTTTCATCAAAATGCAGTAAATTTTGGACGAATTGCAGTGGATGACCGACGATCAGACAACTAATGATCCCGAGAGTCCACTGCTATCGGACAAAGTATTGCCATAAAGTAATGTCAACATCCTACTTAAATGTGTCACAACTTTCCTTAAGTACAGATGGATGTAGGTTTACATTTTGAGTTGTACATTGCGAGAATGATACCTACACGAAAGCGTCTGAAAAGCCGCATTTTTACTTTGGCATTGATCATTCTAGTCATGCATCCTTCCTGGACTCAGTCCACTATCGATAGTTCTCGACTGGTGACTGTCTTATCTTTTAACATCCTTCATGGTGCTACCACCAAAGGCGACTTCGATTTAGATGTAATTGCCAGGGTGATAAAGGATGCAGATCCGGACTTTGTAGCCATGCAAGAAGTTGATTTTAAAACAGCAAGAGCTAACAACCTGGATCTAACGACTGAGATCGGAATGAGAGCAAAGATGGCCCCTCTTTTTGGGAAAGCGATGCCTTATGATGGAGGTGAATACGGCGAAGGTATTTTATCGCGATATTCTTTCATAAGAACACGCAACGTTCCGCTACCCTATTCCCCCGGCAATGAGCCCAGAACCGCCCTGGAGATACTGACCGAGCTGCCATCTGGTGACACCATTGCGATCGTAGGAACACACCTGGATCATCTGAAGGATGAAAAAGACAGAATAGCTCAGGTGGCAAAAATAAATGAAGTATTTTCCCTGAATAAATACCCTACCATCCTGGCGGGCGATCTAAATGCCACACCGGGGAGTACACCGATTGAAATGCTAGAGAAAATCTGGACATCTACGTATGACAGAAATGATCCAATGCCCACCTTTCCATCTGACGATCCAAAAATCAAGATCGACTATGTCATGTATTATCCAAGTCATAGGTGGCGGGTATATAGGACAGAAGTTATACAGAACACTATAGCGTCCGATCATTGTGCGTATTTCGTAACCCTGGAATTAGTACCAGAATAATGAGTCAGAGTCATATTAAATAAGAATTGGAAATTGATCAAAACGGAAGATGCCCGAGATGAAAAAATCAAACTTCAAAATTACTGGTTAATGGATCGATCTCTTTTTGTACTGGTGATCTATAGTCTAGCACTAGTGAGTTGCTCTGGAGGCGAAGAAGGAGAAGTGGATCGAACGCCTGCTAATATTATCATCATATTTGTTGATGATTTGGGCAAAGAATGGATCAGTTGCTATGGTGCGGAAGAAATCAAAACACCTAATATTGACGGACTGGCCAGGAGCGGAATACGGTTTGACAATGTCTATGGAATGCCCCAATGTACACCGTCCAGAGTCACACTACTCACCGGCCAGTATCCATTCAGACATGGCTGGGTAAATCACTGGGATGTTCCGAGATGGGGTGGTGGAGCACACTTCGATGAATCAATGTATCCGGCATTGGTAGCTCAACTCAAAAAAGCAGGTTATAAAACCTGTATTGCCGGCAAATGGCAAATTGATGACTTTAGGGTAGAACCAGATGCCTTAACCAGGGTCGGTTTTGATGCATTTTGTATGTGGACCGGAAAAGAAACAGGAAACCCATTACCCAGTGAAGAAAGATATCACTCTCCATATATCTTCACAAACCAGGGTAGTAGAATATATGAAAATGAATTTGGTCCGGATATATTCAAAGATTTCATTTGCGACTTTATACGGACCAATAAGGACACATCCATGTTTATTTATTACCCCATGGTTTTGACACACACCCCTTTTGTAAACACACCTGCCGACTCTGCTACAACAGATCTGGGAAAACATATTTCAATGGTGAAATACAGTGATTTCATAACGGGAGAAATCACTCAAACACTCGAAAATGAAGGTATTAGGGATGAAACACTGATTATATGGACGACAGATAATGGAACTACCGGACGCATATCAGGTAAAATAAATGGTAGGAAAGTCAGAGGTGGAAAAGCGAATACCACTGAAGCAGGAGTGTGTCTACCGTTTATTGTGAGTTGGCCACAGGTGGTGGATTCAAATACAGTTTCAAATGCTTTAATAGATTTCAGTGACATCCTACCCACTTGCCTTGACATAAGTGGGTTTCCCTTAGGGAAAGAATTTCTGTCCGGAAATAAAACACACACTTTAGATGGAGTATCCTTTAAACCTGTATTGATGGGAAATGAAGACTCCCAGCGCGATTGGATTCTGGGTATGGGAGGTCACAATAATGCCAGACTCACGGATCAAGGCGTTGAAAATGAATTTGCCTTTCGTGACCGGGTGATAAGAAATGAGCGCTTTAAGATATATATTGACTCGAAAAGAAAGGTAGCTGCATTTTACGACCTGCTGTTGAGTCCTGACGAAAGCATTAACCTAATTGACTCATTGAATAATGAAGTAAGAAAAAAATAATTTTAACGAATTGTTTAGCGTCATTCGAAACTTTCCAACACAAGATGCAGATCCAAGATACAAAGACAATCCACCCCAAGAATGGGACGTCTCCATATCCGCTCAAAGTCAGATATGGAAAAAATAAGAGAATTATCAACAAATTAGTAGTTATCAAAATGAAGACTAGATGTTAAAATTCTTTCGAATAATAAGACAGAAATTAGTTATCAAAGGGAATTTTAAAAAATATCTGATTTATGCAATAGGAGAGATACTTCTTGTCATGATAGGTATATTATTGGCCCTCGAAGTCAATAATTGGAACGAGGAGAGGATAAGGGAAGCGGTTGAGTTAGAATTTCTCGAGGGCTTTAAATACGACCTCGAAATTGATTTTGAATATATTGAAAAAGTACTTCCTACAATTACTACTTTTAAGTCATCCACAAACATCATACTGGTTAGTCTTGAAAAGGATGTACCATGGCACGATTCCTTAAAATATCATTTTGGGAACATTGATAACTATTGGCCCGCAGTTTTTAGTTCTAGCACTTATGAATCGATTACTTCCAGGGATTGGAGTATTATTAGTAATAAAAATCTAAGAGAAGATTTGATAAATTATTATCGAAAGCTAGGCCTTGTTGTAGAACATCAGAAAAAATATCGAGATGAATTATTAGAAATTTCAAGAGATGTCTGGAGTTCCAGGTTGCAAAGTTTCTGGGAAAGCAACTATGAAACCTGGAAAATAGAGAACACTATTGACTCCTTCAGTAGAGAGGAACTCGGTGGCTATGCTCTTCCTTTGAATTTTGATCAATTAAAATCGGATTCGGAGTATCGTTATTCTTTAATACGCCTTCGGGAAATCTCAAACTGGTTTAGGGAAAGTTTATTAGTGAATCTGCAGAATGGGGCCGAAGAATTATTAAACGACATTGAGCGGGAACTACAAGAGAAAAAAACAGGTGAATAACGCAACCAACGTAGAGTATAATGGTCCTGTCAACTAGACGACGCTAGGTAGTATTTGCTAGTTCGTTACAAAGTAACAGGCGTTAGAATTTAGGTATCATCGGTTGAAGGCACTGAAAGTAGCAAGTGACCAGTACTTAACGTGGGCTGGTAGCATCCACCGGATCTTACTAAATTTGATCTTCCCAATCAATTAACTTTTATATCTATGAATATGAAACAATTAAACCACCACATTTCGGACTTTATTTGACCTTAACTAAGCTTAACAAATGCGATCTATTATAATCCTCACCATGGCTCTGATCTCAACTTTTGGTTTCTATTCAGATGTTAAGCAAAGAAAAGCTCCTCCCAACATAGTCATCATCAATATTGATGATATGGGCTGGAAAGATGTGGGCTACATGGGAAGTACATATTATGAGACGCCACATATTGACAGGCTTTCATCACAGGGAATGATTTTTACCAATGGTTATGCCGCAGCTGCCAATTGCGCACCCAGCCGTGCATGTCTTATGACAGGACAGTGGACACCTCGTCATGGGATATATACGGTCAATTCCTCTGAGCGCGGTGATGCACAGCACCGTAAACTGATTCCCACGAAAAACAAAACCATCTTATCCCAGGATCATAATATTCTTTCGGGCGTTTTGCACCAAAATGGCTACATGACCTGCCATGCAGGAAAATGGCATTTAAGTGAAAATCCCCTGGATTATGGATTTGATGTAAACATTGGCGGAGGACATAACGGCCATCCAACAAGCTACTACCCGCCCTATGGGAATGTACAATTAACCGGGGGAGACGAAGATTACCTGACGGACCTGGTGATGGATCATACGGTACAATTTTTAGACACCGTATCCCAGCCGTTTTTTATCCATTATACTCCCTATGCTGTGCACACCCCAATTCAACCGGTTAAGACCCTCCTTGAAAAATATACACAGAAGCCTTCTTTGAATGGACAACATAACGCTGATTATGCCACAATGATCGAAAACCTGGATCGAAATATTGGAAGACTTATTTTAAAGTTGGAAGAAAAAGGTGTATTTAATAATACGTTGATAATTTTCACATCGGACAATGGGGGACTTTATGGCATCACCCAACAACGGCCATTGAGAGCAGGTAAAGGCAGCTATTATGAAGGAGGTATTCGGGTGCCATTTTTCTTCGTTTACAAAGACATTATTCCAGAGAATACAACAAGTGATATTCCTATCTCGAATCTTGATATTTTCCCCACTATTTTACACTATACCGGACTTCAACAAACCCAAATATCGCTGGACGGTTACGATCTATCCACAATTCTGGAAAACCATCAAAAAGACCTGAAGCGTTCGATGTTTTGGCATTTCCCGATTTATTTACAAGCATATAATGTGCATGATAATGAAAATAGAGATTCATTGTTTCGCACACGGCCCGGCTCTGTCATTCGGCAAGGTGACTACAAACTACACTACTACTTCGAAGATGATGATGTTGAGCTATACAACCTGGCCGAAGATATAAGTGAAAGAAAAAATCTCGCATCCACCGAACCTGAAATAAGGGATAAATTATTAAATACTCTTAGAAGTTGGTGGAATGAAACAAATGCGCCTATTCCAAAAGAACTAAATCCCGCTTATGAAAACTGATGGAATATTCAGTTATTTTGAGCTTGCAACTACCGCATTGCAAATTAAACGCGTAAAGAGAATCACAAAATGAAAGTAATCATCACGGGTGCCACCGGTATGGTAGGTAAAGGAGTCCTACTTGAATGCCTCGACAATGCATCGATTGATGCTGTGTTGGTAGTCAATCGAAAATCTGTAAACGTTTCTGATCCCAAACTTAAGGAGATTATTCACGCGGACTTTTTCGACCTGGATCCAATCAGAGAACAACTTGCAGGATACGATGCCTGTTTTTTCTGCCTGGGCATTTCATCATTTCGCCAATCTGAGGAGGTGTATACTCGTATTACCTATGACCTGACTTTGCATTTTGCAGGTGAAGTACTATCCTCCAACCCGGACATGACCTTTATCTACGTATCAGGTACCGGTACCGATAGTACAGAGCAGGGGAAATCCATGTGGGCGAGAGTAAAAGGTAAAACAGAAAATGACATCCTGAAACTGGGTTTCAAAGATGCCTACGCGTTTAGACCTGCCTATATTAAGCCAGAAGCAAATGCGCCTTCTAGCACCCCGATCTATCGCATACTTCTCAGTACCCTGGGATTCCTGCATCCAATTATTAAATTAATTATACCCAAGTATACGACGACCACAAGTCAAATAGGTAAGGCAATGATTGAAGTGGTGAAGCATGGATTTGAAAAAAAACAGGTAGAAAGCGCCGACATTATTGAGATATCAAAGAGATAAGAAAAAGCAGTACCCTGCAATTGACTATACATTGCAAGCCAGATAAGTTTTAGCAAAAGGCTTACTGAAGATGAATTGCATATTATAGTATTTTTGCTTTGTGTTTACTCTTCCTTCATGACAAAACAAAGCAAAAAAGTAAAGGAAAATACAGTTAATCTCACCGAAGCAATTTCTATCGGAATCGGTGGCATGGTGGGTGGTGGAATATTTGCCGTTCTGGGACTGGCAACGGACCTGGCGAAAGGGGGTACCCCCCTTGCATTCCTGATTGCTGGTCTTATTGCATTAATTACTGCATATTCATACTCCAAGTTATCTGTGCGTTATCCTGACAAGGGAGGTACTGTAAAATTTATCAATACCGGTTTCGGAATAAACATATTTAGCGGAGGTATAAATAATCTACTTTGGGTAAGTTATATCATCATGCTGGCACTCTATGCAGCCGCTTTTGGATCATATGCACCCAATCTCTACAAGATAACAGACAGCCTAAAGCTTGACTCACATATTTATAGTAGTGCTATCATTATCCTGGCATCACTCATTAACTATTTCAGTATCACACTGGTAGGTAAAATCGAATCTATTGCCGTCATAATTAAGTTGGTGATTTTACTAGCTTTTGTTGGAGTAGGAGCATATGGACTGGGCAGCAGTTCACATTTAAATCAACTGGGATTTGCTGCCTGGGAATCTCCGATTAACCTGGTCACTGCGGGAATGATGATTTTTGTTGCCTACGAGGGATTCGAACTGATTGCCAATACGGCACCCGATATGTCAGATCCAAAGAAGAATATTCCCAAAGCTTACTTTTACTCTGTATTTTTTGTCATCATTTTATACATAATCATAGCCATCATTACGGTAGGCTCCCTGGGTTTTGATGAAATAGCAAAAGCTAAAGATTATGTGTTGGCTGAAGCGGCAAAACCGATGCTTGGTTCTGTCGGGTTCGCAATAATTACCGTGGCTGCACTTATTTCTACATTTTCAGCAATTAATGCTTCTCTTTATGGAGGTAGCCGGGTAAGTTATGAACTTTCTGAAGATGAAGAACTACCACATGAACTAACGTACAAATTATGGAATCAACCGATCGGCTTGATGATTACTGCAGTTGCAACACTAATCATTGTCAATACACTAGAATTAGAGAGCATATCAACTGCTGGGAGTGTGGGCTTCCTGCTGATCTTTGCCTCAGTAAACTATACTGCATTCTTGCTGCATAAAGAAATTGACGGAAATAAAGCCCTAGCTCTCGTTGGATTCCTTTCATGTTCAGTTGCCTTACTAACGTTGGTAATCAAACAATCAATCTCAAATAGTACGAATGTAATCATCGCACTTGGTATTATTTTCTTATGTTTTCTTATTGAATATATTTATAAGAAAAGTGAGGTTCAGTAGAACCTCCTTATATTTCTTCTACCTCAGATCTCAATTTGATATTCATGAGTGAGCTAGACTAACCGCCATACAGCCTTTGTACGTTTTTGATCTCTAACGTGATCTGACTTTCTAATTACATATTGATATGAATGTATCTCATACCATAGTTTTATTTTTAATAGCGCTAAATCAGTCATGCACAGACATAAGGATGTATATCAATGATAAGAAAGTCAGAATGTTCTGCTTCCCACTGGCGCTGGTATTTAACCTTGGACTACAAACCCAGCTAAAAGCACAACCTTACAGCATCCCTGTCCACGTAAAACGCATTGTTTTCCTCGGAAACAGCATTACATACGATGGTCGATTTATTGAATATATGGACACATACTTCTCCATACATAAATCTGACAGCCCGTACGAAGTTATCAATGTGGGTTTGCCCAGTGAAACAGTTTCCGGACTATCAGAGCCAAACCATGCAGACGGAAAATTTCCCAGGCCTGATCTGCACGAACGATTGCAGAGAGTTCTTGAGCAGACAGAGCCTGATTTAATTTTCGCGTCCTATGGAATGAATGACGGTATCTATCTTCCTTTTGATGAGGACCGATTCAATAGATTCAAAGAAGGAATCGAATGGTTACACCAGGAATTAGAGAAAGTAGATGTGCACACCATTCATATTACACCCAGCATTTTCGATGAAAGAAAAGGAAATGCATATGCCAATGTTCTGGATATTTATTCTGATTGGTTGATCAGTAAAAGATATACCAATGACTGGAATGTAATTGACGTGCATTGGCCGATGCGAAAAAAACAGGAAGACCTGCGACTTGCAGACTCCACATTTACCTTTGCTCAAGATGGTGTGCATCCGACAGAACATGGGCATTTTTTTATTGCCAAACAAATTCTCCTGGGCCTAGGAGAATCTCGGGTAATTGCATTTGAAAACAAAGATGACTTAATCGCTTCCCATCCTCATGGAGCTAAAATATTAGAACTCGTTCAAGACAAACAAAGGATGACGAAAGATGCATGGCTGACTTCTACAGGTCATAAAAGACCGGGTATGAAGGAAGGAATACCCATTGAGAAAGCCCTTGAAAAATGGGAAGTAATCGGCAAGCAAATAAAAATGTTGCTATATCCGTAAAATCGGAAAGGCCTGAAGGATTTACATCTGTCAGACCTATGTTATCCATTTACGGCAGCCATCCACCAACACTTCTACAACGTCTTTATAAACCTATTTGTCGCAGTAATCTTGATAAATCGTCCAATTCATATGAGTATATTTAGTCTTGAGGCACTAATGGATATAAGCTTCTTTCAAAGTACCTTATAATTCTAATTTTTGAATAATTACATGAGATTCCTACTAACATTCCTGGTACTTTCATTACAAACATTGACTTCAAGGGGGCAAGAGATTACCATTGTCCAAAACAGAGTACAGATACCTGTTCTGAAGTCTCCATCTCACGGCCCTGTACTACAATTTAAAATCGACACACATGTAAAACTACATGCAACAGAAATTACGGTAGAATTCGAAGGGACTACCGATAAACACAAGATTGACTCGGTATTTCTATTTGATTTGGGAAAGGATAGCATCTGGGTGGCAGACCTGGAAAAAAGGATAGCGCAATCAGCACTATCGGGTGATCAGGTTGTATTTACATTTTCTACTGCGCATCCTGTTTTTGAAAAGTATTTCTTACTCGCGATTAAGATGGCTGATGATACTCCTCTGGATCATGCTATTTCATGTGGTATCCGTAAAATTATATTCCGGGAAGATAAGATGGTGACACTAACCCCCGATGCGAACCGGATAAAACAACGGGTCGGTGTATCTGTGAGAAATGGTGGAGATGATGGTGTATCCAGATATCGCATCCCTGGTTTAGCAAGGACTCATGAAAACTCGCTCCTGGCCATCTATGATGTAAGAAGAGACCAGGGCCGCGACTTGCAGGGCGATATTGACATTGGAGTCAGCAGGAGCGTTGATGATGGAAATACGTGGGAATCTATGCGCATAGCCCTGGATATGAAGGAATATGGTAATCTCCCCGAGAAATTTAATGGTGTCAGTGATGCTTGTATCCTTGTCGATGCAAATAGCGAGTCGATTTTTATTGCAGGGTGCTGGATGCATGGTGTAATCGATAGTGAATCTGGGAAGCCCGTGCAAAACCTAACGAAGGAATCATCCCATTGGAACCATCAGTGGCGCCATAATGGCTCATTGCCTGGATTCAACATCAAAGAAACTTCGCAATTTCTGATCACACGATCCACTGATGATGGCAAAACCTGGCAAGAACCTGTCAATGTAACTCAACAGATAAAAAGAACTGATTGGCATTTATTAGCCCCTGCACCCGGGAGTGGCATTACCCTTGAAGATGCCACATTAGTATTTCCCTCACAAGGAAAAGACATGGATCAGACCCCTTTTTCCAATATAACATTTAGTAAAGATGGTGGGCGTAGCTGGCAGACCAGCCAACCCTCTTACACCAACACCACCGAAAACATGGTAGTGCAGCTAAGTGATGGCAGGATTATGCAAAACATGCGTGATAATCGTAATCGGGAGGATAAATCGGATAATAACGGACGTGCTGTATACACCACAGAAGATCTGGGCGAAAGCTGGATCCAACATGAATCACATCATGGAGCCCTCATTGAGCCCGTCTGTATGGGGTCCCTATATAAACATACATACACAGTGGCCGGAGGTGAAAAGAAGAGTATACTTCTATTTTCTAATCCAAATTCAAAATATAGGCGTGAAAGACTGACCATAAAGGTCAGCTTTGATGAGGGGAAAACATGGCCGGAGAAGCATTGGTTATTGCTGGATCAACTGGCACTAAGTGGCGGATATTCGAGCTTAACCACTATAAATAATCACACACTGGGTATTCTATATGAAGGCAGTCAGGCGCAAATGACCTTTCAGAAAATAGATCTGCGTGATCTGGGTATCACCGATGCTGAAATACAAAAGTAACCTGACATTAAACTTGGGAAAGAAGTACATTTGTACCATGCACATGCAGTTCAAAAATATGGCTTCTATTATGCTGGCAATCACTTATTGCCTGTATGCCAGTTTATTCCTGCAAGCAAATCTGGGTTCTGGGCAAGCTATCGACCGACCGTATCAGACAATCGATTTTAAAGCTTCATCTTCTGCTGATCTATTTGCGAAATCTACGCATTCAGAACAGGCATTCACTAATCTACTACAAGAATTACCAGGCACCTTTGATGAATCAAAAAGGAATCACTGGCTTTCTTTAGAATCGACCGGATGCCTTATTGAAAGAATGTTTCTTCAATATCAAAGGATTTCAGCGGACTTCATCATTTCATTCTGGAAATCAGATATTGTTTTTCCCTTCCATCAATTCTGGTAGAAATTCCATTTCAACATTGTTTTTCAGGCATAGCATCCAGTTAGGTATGGTGTACATCATACCTGATCTGTCATGTAATCAAGTAATATAAAATAAAATGTTATGGAAATGGATTTTAGCACTGCCATCGTGGGCATTATCATTCTTAGTGTATTTATTATCCCTGTCATCTTAATGACCAGGAAAAATAAAAATAAAACAAAACTGCTGCTGAACTCGCTGCAAAGGATGGCCAATCAATATCAATCAGAAATTGATCAATACGAAACCTTCAACACTTTCGCTATTGGAATTGACTCCCTTCACAAACAAGCTTATTTCTACAAAGACAACAAAAGGAAAAATGAAAATTACCATGTTGATCTAACTGAAATTAAGGAATGCAAGCCAGAAGTAATTACTCATAAGATTAAAGAGGGTAAGAAGACCAGTCAGGTGATTGATTCTGTAGCTCTACAGCTTATTCCCACGTCGAGTAATAAGCGTATACTCTTAGAATTCTACAATGCCGACGAAGGCCTGCAATTGAATGGCGAATTGAAGGCCATTGAAAAATGGTCGAAATTAATCAACCAACAGTTAGTCGTAAAGTAACTACATAAGGGCCCTGTGGTTGCTACAGGGCTCTTTTATATAATCAGCCTGGTCAAAATAAAAGACCGGATCTTACTCCCCAACTTCTACCAATCTCAATTATCACAACAATATGACAGCACCTCACCAAAACCCCTGAATCATACATAAAAACTTCCCCAAAAGAAAATCATCCATCCATTGACGCTTTTTGTCCATTTCAGAGACCTCTCAGGTTCTTCATCTTTGTAATGTCAATATCGACAAGTAATATCAAAAATAAATGACATGCAAGCTGTGAAATCAGTAGAGTTTAAAGTACCTACTAAAAATGATGTATCAGACACCAACCAGCAAATATTTGACCACCTGCAAAAGGCACTGGGATTTGTACCCAACCTATATGCAACCATTGCGTACTCAGACAATGGACTCAAACGATACTTGGACTACCAAAATGCGAAAACTTCACTATCCAACAAGGAGAAAGAAGTAGTAAATCTCGTTGTCAGCCAGGTAAATGGATGTGTCTATTGTCAAAGCGCTCATGTAGTATTAGGTAAAATGAACGGATTTAATGACGATCAAATCAGAGATATCCGAATTGGAAGAAGTGAAAACCCTAAGCTAAATGCACTGGTAAAACTGGCAGCGGATCTTACTGAGAATCGGGGTCGCGCCCGAGAAGATCATCTGGAAGATTTTTTCGCCCAGGGCTATACTCGTGAGAATCTGGTAGACGTGATTCTGCAAATCAGTGACAAAACAGCTATGAACTATCTTCACAATCTTACCCAAATACCAGTGGATTTTCCATTAGCAGATAGCTTATAGAAATTAAGAGTGGGTGGCCATGTGCCTCCCACTTCCTTTATAATACCCGCAGTAACCATTATGTGAAATATGACTGACTTTATTGTCTTCCAGAAAACAAAACGAATAAAACTAAAATGTCATCTGAACAATAAAATGAGTTTAACGTATACTTGATCAATGATGCTCGAAAATATATTTACGCTAGTCAATGAACAAACCGGAGATTTGGCGCTAAAACTCTATGAAGTATGCGGGGACAACCCCTTTGACCAAATTCAAAGAAACAATTACTACTCCTTGATCTGGGTACAACAAGGTGCTGGGGCCTTACAGGTGGATTTTTCTCGGCACACATTTCAAGGGAATACACTCTTAGCTTTTTCTCCCTATCAACCTTTTCAGTTAGAGTTTCATGATCCGGTTGATTGTGTGGTTATCCATTTTCATCCGGACTTCTTCTGCATCCATAAGCATCAAAAAGAAGTGGCATGCAATGGAGTACTCTTCAACAACATTTACGACCCTCCCTTACTTTCATTGGACACGACTACCAGTGCCAAATTTGAAATGATCGTCAATCAATTAAAAGATGAGATGCAAGAACCAGCGCTGGCACAATACGAGCTTCTAATTTCCTATTTGAAAATATTTCTCATCACGGCATCCAGACTAAAGACAGAGCAATCTGAAGAGCAAGTGTTGCAAGGAGAAAACAAGGAGCCCTTCATTCTGCAAAACTTAAAAAATTACATTGACATTCATTACAAGACCAAGCACAGTGCCAGTGACTATGCTGAAATGTTAGCCATGACACCGAAAGCCCTGACTAAACTCACAAAGACACACTTCAAGAAAACGCTGACCGAACTCATTTCAGAGCGCATAATTATCGAGGCAAAGAGGGAACTCTATCTTACTAACAAGACCGTGAAAGAAATTGCCTATGATCTGGGCTACCATGATGAATATTACTTCAGTCGATTTTTTAAAAAAAATGCTGAAGTTTCTCCACAGATATATCGGGACACCGTCGGGTATAATCGCGCAGGTGTCAATTAAGTATAATGCCGGCTACCAGGCGCACTATAATCCAAAAGATTTGGGAAATTTGAGTAAGTCAGTTGATACGTTGCAGTCACTTAATAAATAATAGGATCCTATAAATCATGTCCAAAGGAAAGTCGTACTTGTGGATACCGTTCTTTGAAAAGAATAATCGATTCTAAGACCTGCTGTGCTTTCCTGATATCATTCGAAAATTTTCCCGGTCCAATCCCCGAATCAAATTGATCTTGATCATTGCAGGCATCACCTGTCACGAGCACCTGTTCCCCTATCCCGTTAATAAAATACATCACATGGCCTTTGCTATGTCCACTGGACTCGATGGCCCATAGCGACCCATCACCAAACAGATCAGCACATTTCCCAAAGGGACTCAAATCGATTCCTTTAGTAAAATCAATTTCGAATAAATTTTTTATTTCAGCTAAATGATCACCTTGCATTAAGAAGCGAAAATTTACATAACGTTCACCTTTGCCCATGATATAAGGAATATCTTTAGGTAAATCAACGATTCCAGCCGTGTGATCAGGATGTAGATGAGTCAACCAAACGCCCCGGAGTGTCATATCTTCCATGGCTAAAATTGCTGCAATATTTGTATTCGGCTTTTGAGATCCCTTACCTAAAAAATTCTTTACAAGCATGCCTCTGTACGTTCCATATGGATTATCCCTATAGGATGAGTCGAGTCCCGCATCGATGAGATAGACACCAAATTCCTGGTGCTGAATGATACTCGCATTTACATGAACTTCAACTACCCGATCTTCCATATCGGTTGCTTTGTCATGCGCCAAATTCATGATGCCCGATAAATCTGTTTGCATTATGCCCGTGGAGTATGTTTCTATGGTGATCGGTCTCGGATTAGAAAGAATTTCGTCCCATCCCTGTATGGATGCTTCAGGTATTGAGAAGTTTTGCCTGGGGATGAAAGAAGATTGAAAAACAATCAAAAAAGAAGCAGACGCCAGAATCATGATCATAACTGTTACAAACCCTATTTTTCTCGATTTAATCATACCTAGCAGAAATTTACCTTTACCACAGCTACTCTTTACACAGGTATCAGTATAGTTCTATTGCTGTTTCAAGAAAATGATAAAGATCAAACGAATTGACGACTTAAGTCAGGAGTTGACTTTTTTTAAAGCACTTGCAGTCGACAGCTTCTGATGAGACTACAAAAGGCGATTTAACATTGGATGCAAGACAGATTTCGCAGACTACAAAAAGCTTGCTGGCTACAGATTGATTTTTCCCAACCCCACATCTTGGGTCGGGTAAATCCATCCGTCTCTTATAGAAAATAAACCACTTACAGGATCATGTATAAAATCCAGATGACCGTCCAGATCTGCATATTCTACGTTAGGCTTAGAAAGAGCAAAATGAAGCCCGGCAGCTATACCCAGGGAGCACTCATCCAGGCAACCCACCATCACTTCCATACCTGCCGCTTTGGCAACTGAATTGATGTGATTTGCTTCCGTGAGGCCACCAACTTTCATGATTTTAATGTTCATCATGTTAGTAATGCCATGCTTAGAAAGCCTGAAGGCATCCTTCAGAGATCGCATGCTTTCGTCAGCCATTACAGGCACTTCCACCTGCTCTACCACAGTGCGCATAGCTTCATCATTGCCATAGGGTGTTGGCTGTTCCAGAATCTCAATTTCGGCATCTTTTGTCTGTTCAATAAATTGGACAGATTGTTCCACATTGTAGCCCTGATTGGCATCAAAGCGTAGTGTGAGCTGATTCCCTAATAACTCTCGTAATTTGTACACTTTTTCAATGTCCTCGCTCAGATTTAGACCACCTTTAAGCTTTAGAATCCGAAAACCTTCTTGCCAAAACTCCTTTGCTAACGATAGGGTTACATCCATCGGTTCAATGCCAATAGTAATACTGGTTTGGATTCTATTTCTATAGCCACCCATTAGTTGATACAACGGCAATCCCGCCTTTCGCGCCAGTAGGTCATGTAAGGCGATATTGACCATTGCAAGCGTCGACCGCATCTGTGGATTTTCCGCCTTTAATCTTTCATGAAATTGGATGATCTGAAAGGGATTTTGACCCAGCAGCATGGGTTTGACCCGGTTTTCAATATTGGCAACCACATCCTCGACTGTTTCATGGGTGATTTCCAAATCAGGAGCAGCACAGCCCCAGCCCGTTAAACCATCGGACGTTGTAATTTTTAGCACTACGTTCGAGGCTTCATCTATCGATTCATACGCCGTAGTATATCCCGACTTCATCTTCAGATCGAAGCGCATAAATTCGATATTGCTAATCTTCACCATCTAGGCCTGTTATTTAAGAGCAAAGTGCCAATTTGAAAGTAGTTGTCAATTCACCAATGCCCTGAGCAAATCCACTAACCCATCAGGCCCATGAGCCAGTACGTCAAATGCAGGTAAGCCGGTTTCTTCGGTGATTTCCTGACATGCGGCAGCAATTTCATTAGGCGCCATCCCTTCATGATTTACCGTAATGGCGATTACTTTCCGGCCCGAGATCATCTCAATCGCGTTGATTTGTGTGGGTAAAGAATGTAGTGGGTATCCGGGAAAGCCATCATACTCCTTTCGTTTCGGGGCATGCTGCAATACCACATAGTCCGGTCTACCTGCGGCCAGGATCTCAAACCCTCCGGGGTAGGCCGGATTCATCAAACTGCCCTGCCCCTCAATCACAATCAAATCAGGTTTCTCATTTTTCCAGGCTTCGTGGGTGGCATGCTCAATTTCTCCCGAGACAAAATCGTTAATGCAACTATCCATAATCATAGAGTACTTCGCTCCTTGCATCCAGGCGGTTTGCCCTGTACCAACCATCTCGGCTTTCAATCCAGCCTTTCTAAACCCGTGCACAATAATCCAGGCTGTGGTGCGCTTGCCAATGGCAGAATCGGTTCCCAGGACGGCAATCTTTAAGCATTCTACTTCCTCAATTTTGCCGGTGAAAAAATGTAAATCATCGCGATCAGGCGTTTTACGTACATCCTTTATGTAACAGCCCTGCGCTTTGGCCAGGTCAACCAGTGCTTGATCTTTCGACAAGAAATCATGCAAACCGCTAGTGATGTTCATGCCTTTCCCAATCGCCTTTTTTACACTCTCCCTGGCATCTGCCGAAAGCCTTCCACCATCAGGAGCAAGACCGATTACAAAATTCTTAGCCGTCGTCTGGGTTAATGCATCATCAAGCGAAGGGTAAATCGGAATTCCGTTTGCTTTGCCATCGAGTACTTCACCTGCATCTTTGCCGGCATAATTTTGATCGATGATGCCGACCACCTCAAAGCGTTCAGTAAAGCGTACCAGACCATGTGCTGTTTTACCTTCTGGCGTATTGAAAGCCTGGTTGCAATATACCAGGGCGGTTCCGTCAATTGTCCGTTTCATGTTTCTATCTTAATATTTTGCAGTAATTACCGCCACAAAACGGTCATTAATGAGGCGATGTTGCTTATTTACATTCAGCAAAGCAATTAATCCCGCACAGGATGATGGCAGTATGCGTAGACCCTCCTTCTTATGCAGATAAGTACTCATTTCCTTCAATTGTTTATCGGTAACGTGTGAAGCAAATCCATTCGTTTTGCGTAATGCATGGAGCGCTTCATCCCCATCAAAGCTATGCCAATTAATCAATGCCTCGTTTATCAAAGTCTCTTTGATTTTCTTAGGATCGATATCCTCACAAATTGCTAATCCTTTGAGGTGCGAGGAGATAATAGGATTCTTATTGGCGGAAGACCCTGCCACGAAAATAGGAACACGTGAAGTCTTACCCCGTTTATAAAGGGACACAAAACCACGGTAAATTCCAGCTAAAACAGTCCCATTTGAGACAGGGCACGCCAGGTATTTTGGAGCATCGCGCAGTTGGTCATAGATCTCCCGGGCAATCTCCGCATAGGCCGCAATCTGCATGGGCGTATTCGCCCCACCCGGGTTTGCGTCATACCACTCATTTTGCTCGGCCAGTTTACTGGATGCTGTTACGACTTCTTCGTAGGTGCCTTCCAGTCGGATCAATTCGGCTCCGAAACTTTCAATTTCTGCAGTTCGTACCGAATGATAAGATGCTGGCATGAATACCTTGCAGGTCAATCCCGCGAGATTGGCCGCATAGGCACATGCCACCCCATAGTTTCCACAGGTAGCAAGGGCTATCTGATCAAATCCTCTACGCAATGCATCCAGGACCTGCGCAAAGGCGATACGGTCCTTTTGCGTTCCAGTTGGATTATTGCCCTCATATTTAATGAAAAGTTGACGAAGATCATAGTCGCGCTCCAGCGCCCGCACCCTCGTCAGATTTGTATCACCGACCTCCAGATCAATGATATCTTCAAAAGCTTCGATCCGGTCAATTATGCCCTGCGATTGATCCTTCACCCGGGCACTAAGGGTCCTTACCTCCGTAGTTTCCTTAATTACCGGAGATTTTACACCATCCAGCAGGTTGTTTTTTGATTTCATTTCATAACTGTAACAAAATAGTGCAGGTAGCGGCACAACTTGAGTTTTTTATTGCCACCAAGCCTAGGAAAATGCGGTTTTCTAACTCATCATTGATCACCCTTCTCTAAAGAGAAATTCTGAGTTTGAGGAGACACAACTCATAAATAACGGGAAAACACTGGCATATCCTGCATGTCACAACACCCATCAAAAAGTAACCTCAGTGACTACTTCTTTCCCGTCTCTGATATAAATCACCTCCCGGGTATCGCCTTCATTCAGATTAGACAGGCATTCCATATAAGAATAAACTTCCTTCACCTCACAATCACCAATCTTGATAATGATATCGCCTTGTTCCAATCCAGCTTTCTTGCCGGGCCTACCGTCCATTACGCCGTCTACCTTCAGTCCCTCTTGAGAATCGGCGTAGCTAGGCATGATTCCCAAAGTGACTTTATATTGAGGAACAGCTCTTTCAGTTTGAACTTTTGTTTTTTGGAACGGCAGATCTTCCTCTTCTGCCATGGCATTCGCCAGGTCAAAGACATAATTCACAATGATTTTTTCACCCGAGAAATTTATTTTTTCATAGTCGTCACTGGGCTTGTGGTAATCTTCATGCGTACCAGTAAATAAAAACATCACCGGAATATCTTTCAAATAGAACGAGGTATGGTCACTGGGACCGATTCCGCTACTATCGATAGCCAGGTTAATGCCGGCAGGCTTAAATTTTTGGGCGAGTGTTCCAAATTTAGGACTTGTGCCAATTCCACCAATGTTCAATACCTTGTCTTCATTCAATCGACCGATCATATCTAAATTAATCATAGAAACGATGGGACTTTTCCAGGCCTTTGGAGCCCAGGAAGGGACCATCTTTTGGATAGCCAATTCATCTGCTAAATGTTTGGAACCAATCAGACCGTCTTCCTCGCCTGAAAACAAGGCAAAAACATAATTCACCCCTTCCTGGGTTGAATTTTGGCTATACATTCTGGCCAGTTCCAATACCGCTGCCACACCACTTGAGTTGTCATCCGCTCCGTTATGGATCATCCCCTCTGAATTAGGCAGTGTGGAATTACGATGTTCATTCATTCCCAGGTGATCATAATGCGCACCAATTATGATGGTTTTATCCGCCTCATTATCCAGAAATGCAACGACATTTTTACCCTGATTGTCTTTGCTTTCCTGCGGATTATGCGGGTTTAGTCTCACTTTATATTCAAATGGGTGCTCGTACGAATCACTTAGAAATGTACCCAGACCCAAGCTTTCCAGTTGTTTCTGAAGATATTCTGCCGCCATAGCTTCACCTTCGCTTCCGGTCAAACGTCCTTTCAGTTCATCACTGGACAGATACTGAATGTGGCTCTTAAGATTTTCTACATCTACTATTTCAGCTGTGTCTCCCTCTACCCAGTCAGCGATAAAAACATTAGTACTGCGATCCGCTCCATTCCGGTTGCTGCTAAAGACCAGTTTTTTACCGTCTGGCGAGAACATGGGGAATGCATTGAAAATACTTTCATAGGTGACCTGTTCCATTTCTTTTGTTTCCAGATCCATCTGATAGATCTGAAAATCATAGCCGCGTGTCGCATGGTGATTAGAAGAAAACAACACTTTCTCGTCGCTTGGGTGCATGTACGGCGACCAATTCGCCTTTCCCAGATCAGTGAGTTTGGTCAGATTTTTACCGTCGATATCCACCATATATAACTCCATAGCGGTAGGCATGACCAGATCCTCTTTTAGCAAATCTTTGTAGATCTTAACGTCTTCCGGCGATGTGGGTCGGGATGAACGGAATATAAGGCGCTTACTGTCATGGGTAAAGAAGGCCCCGCCATCATAGCCCAATTCATGAGTGACCTGTACTATATTTTTTCCATCAATATCCATTACGTAGATCTCCAAATCACCGCTGCGCATAGAGGTGAAGGCAATCTTTTGTCCATCGGGAGAAACAACCGCTTCGGCATCATACCCCGGAGAATCGGTGAGTTTTTTAGTAATATTTCCCTCCAGGTCAGCAATGTAGATATCAAAGTCTGAATAAACAGGCCATACATATTTTCCGTCGGCTCTTGGGGCAGGCTTGGGTGGACAAGCTTCATCGCCTTCGTGGGTTGAAGCATATAGAATGTGCTTCCCGTCAGGCATGAAGAAAGAACAAGTGGTTCGTCCCATCCCGGTGGAAACGAGTTTTAAATCTTCTTGGGTAATCTCGTCAGCGTTCAAATCTAAAAGATAGATTTGGTCGCATTCCGCTCCTATCTCCGGATTGGTAACCTGCATCACTAATTTGGTGCCATCGGGTGAAAAATATGCCTCGGCATTGTCACCTCCAAAAGTGAGTTGTCGTAGGTTAGCTAGATGCTCTTCTTGTGCGTTTGTGCACAGTATGAAGAGAAAAGTAGAAAGTAGAAAGACGGTCCTATGCTTTACGTATATCATCTTTTTCACTTTGAGAGGGCAAAGGTAAGAAAAGGAAGATTTCTGCTATCCAGAAAAGCGTAGGAGAAGCTAATAGCTATAGTCTCACCTATGTTACACACAAGCATAAGTACGGTATTAGATAAGACCATGCTATAGAATACTTCCCAATGTTGTCCTAGCATATATGGTCGATGCATCTATGCACAGATCTACTGTGTTATAAAAGGCTCCAGAGTGCATACTCGGCTCCCAGGTGCGCTAAGGTTTATGACAGATGATCTCCAATACTCAATTTCAGTTCTCAGAAAGGGAGTCTCCGGAATGCCAATGCAAAATAAACTATGGTTTAGACGCTACGAAGCAGAGACACTTCCAGGTAATCAAATTACCTCGTGAGTCTAAAGGTTCCTTGATGTGGATTTCCTCCTTCCATTCCAATACGCTGAAACCACTTTGATTCAGTGAATCACGAATCTTTGCCGGAGGGTATAGAGTCTCCCACAGAATGGCCTGATCAAAATTTAATGGGGTTATTGTGATTAACCTCCCATTGGGTTTCAAAATGCGATATAATTCATTGAGACATTCCAATGGACTATCCAATCGGTCAAAAACAAAACTGTTCACAATCAAGTCCTGACTGCCATCGGTAAAAGGAAGATCCGTTGCTTTCGACAAACCGAACTGTAGGTTAGTCAGTTGATGACCCTTTACATACAAAGCATTTGAAAAACCCTTTCCAGACAAGTCCAGGAAAATATCTCTTCCCTGAATCCAATGGTCGCGGGCCTGCTTTAGCATCTGATAACTATAGTCAATACCCCAACAGCTCGACTCGGGATACATTTGAGCTAGAGTGGCAATCCAGCGTCCTACACCACAACCCACTTCAAGAATATCTGGGTTTGTGTGCTTAGGATAAAAATCTAGAGCAAAATCAACTACTGCTTGCATTGGATATCCTCCCCACAATTCATCCGCCAGGTGAAGTGCCGATTGACGCACCACCATGGCATCATATCGCTCATACGCATCCCTCTGGAAATCCCTTTCCGTTTTAAGGCAGTAAAAGGGTATTCCTTTCCGATATGATACCGGGTGTTTCATGATGGCAAATGTAGGGCTTCTACCATTGGGCATCCACTACTTTGTTCCAAAAACTTCCCCTAAAAGCAATTCCAATTAACCACTGTGCAATTGAGCATCTATTGGTAATCTTATATTGAATGTCCGATATAGACTCATCCTTGATATTCATGATTGCTCTTGAGAAAACAACTAGTGAATATCAACTTCAGGGCATTAAAATCATGATTATTACTCTCTGTTTCTCTTAGAATATCAAATTCTAGTCAATCCAGGGGAATTTCAATTCATTACGGTCCAGAGGAAAATATCGTAGATAAATATTGGTGCATGCTCCACTTCTTTATACTACACTCTACCTCCCTTTTTTTTTGCTGGATGCCCTCGCAAAAGGCAGGAGAGGTGCAAAGTGAACACCTCTCCTGCCTTTAGGGACTCTTTTGATAATCTGGTCACAGGATCTTACCTGTGGGTGACCTTATCATTTGACTTTACCACCCTCCAGCACTGCGTTTTTCCTCTTGTCGCTACATTTCACCGGGGAACAAACACTTTGGCAATCCTGGTTACCCGTATGGTGTCCAAGATCATCATATATAGGTGGTCCGCAGACTATACGACAATAGAGGCACTGCTGGGTCTTCCTGGCGCTAAAACCTGAGGTTTGTCCAGTGGGATAGGTAATCTTTCTGTTTGATTCCCTTAAGTTCCATTTCTGGATCGCACCATTTTTCACATAGACATGCAAAGCATTTCCAGATGGCATCTTATAAACCAAATTATCGCCTGGGACCAATTTTTTGGAAATCTGGATGGTTTTCACATTGCCGGTGAATTTGACAGACGTAGATCGATCCGATACGGCGGTTCTTTTCCCAAACAGGGCATCTGCTTCATCAAAAAAGATGACCTGATTGTTGGAAAGACCTGTATTATACCCAGAAGTCTTTGCTGAACTTGCTCTATGGTCGCGTACAGCAGGGCCCTGTCTTGATGCTGGTTGGTTGGCCACAGTCCTTGCCGTAGACCGATGGTTTCTGACCGTGGTCACGGTGCTTCTTTGAGCAACCAGTTCATTGACCTGAACCATAGAAATAACGGTAACACAAACCAAAAGGGCGAAATTTTTAATGCGGATTTTCATGATATCTGAAGTTTAAAATTGATAATAATTAACTAACAAGACAAAGATGCGGAGATTGCAACCCCGAAAAATCCACCCTTTTGAGGAATATAGAAATATCCTCAATTATGATGAGATACCAACAGAAGAGATCTGGGCTGATTCAAAAGTACTTTGGGTATTGAATAACAGAACAAATTTTACTCTCTGGATATTAGGAAATGATGTAAGTGCAGTATCATGCCAACACACAGGAGTATCTTGGAATAAAGTTGGCCTGACCCACTTAGATAAGCAGGGTATACAGATAAAGCTGGTGAATCGGGCTCTGACCAACAGACCAATGAAGACTAGAATCAGTAAATCCAGCACATGGTTCGTGCAAGTTGGTATGGCCCCGTGCTATCAGCCTGAGGTTTAGTTTAAGCGTTGACTATCGAATAATCCTCCTGTAAAATATCACTGCTCGTTTCCTGGTTGTTTCTTAAATAGTTTCTTAAAATCTATAGAAAATCCAAGAATATATATGGGAGCATTGAAAGTATCTTTAATCTGGCGTTCTCCCGCTATCAAATATCTATATCCCATTCCACCCATTATTCTCAACCATTCAAAAGTCTCCACATCTATTTTTACGGAGTGTTCCATTAACCATTTTCTTTCACGTAATCTACTCTTATCTATATTAGTATCTGTAAAATCTATATCAACCCATCCGTGGCCTAACTGACTATTTGTTGTCAAGAGTAATTTTCGGTTTCTCATGATGGTATATTCACCATATATTGAAAAATAATGAAAGCCAAAACTTGCGGGTAGAATCAGAGGAGGAACCACACTGTTATGTTGATAGTCCTTTGCTACCGTATTTCCAAGTATTCCAAATAAATTAGAGCTATATACACCAAGACCTACTTCCTTATCTCCTTCAAATAAAACACCCAATCTTACACCATAAATACCCACAGACTTTCTATTAATGATAGTCTGTCTTGAATCACCTTGAAACCTGAACAGAGACTTTTTTGGTGATTCCTCCTTCTCATCTTTTGGCACTTCTTGTGCATGTGATATAAGTGTCGAAAGAAACAGAATTATCATGATCGCTATTCGCATCCACATATCGCTACGGTCTACATATCCAACCACTCACCAATGAATTGCCTGCACAAATTCTCACTTACTGAATTTCTAGCACAATTGAAGCAATTATGATTTTACCTGTATCACAATCCTCCTATAACGTTTCAATGAAGGACTTCCATCGTCTTCCAGTTCTAAAACAAGATGCAAGGTCTCACTGTCCATCGAATCCGGAATATTGACTTCTATTTTATTTACAGTAGGGTCCTCAATAACGGGCAAATCTGTTGTAGTGGACGCTTCCGGATAAAAGAACCAATTATAACTCATCTTATCGCTATCCGGATCAAAAGAATCAGAAGCATCCAACTTTATATTTCCTCCCGGCTTACTTTCGATTTGCAAAACATCAGTACTATTCTCTCCATTAAGGACTATAGTCGGCTCATGATTTACTTCATCTGGGCCTTTAATTGAAAAATCCAGTCTGTTTTCAAAACTGTGCTTTGCATCCTGTATCCAGCGCTTCAGATGGCTGATTTCGACTCCACAAGTATGATAATAGCCGTCCGGGAAGTCTTCACCCATGGGAACGAAGAGACTTGCCCAACTTCCTTGTGTAGGTTCAAGTGGATCATTCAATCCTCGGTTGGCACCTAATAGATACAAAAAGGCAGGTGTGTCACCTTCTCCTCCATTGTCATAGATCTCTGACATGGGACCATGTCCATTTACTTCAGCAGCGGTCATTGGTTTTACATAGCCCGAATCCCTACCAAACACGTAGTACCAAAAATGTCCCGCATCGTGAAGTAGGTATTTGGGATGCACTCTTTCGCCTTCATATGTAGATCTGACTGACCTATGGTTGGCGCATGTTTGATCATTAACTTTGTTGAGATCAATCAAGTAATCGAAAGTGATATCCTGCAAAAGAATGCCATAAACATGGAGCTTATTCATTAATGCATCAAACTTTTCCTGGCTGTGTTTTTGTTTAAATCGGTAAAGGGCTTGAATGAAAGTAATAGGGCCACCCCACATCTGAACAAAAATGGGACGATCATCATCTTTCTCAAAGATCTCCTGTAGGAATTCACTACCCTCAGAATCTTTGGGTTCTCCATTTGGGGTACTTCCTTCTCCGATCCAATCCGAATACTTAATATCTCCCCACTCACTTTCCACATAGCGATCAGCAATATTACCACTAAACTTCTTTTCGTTGGTCAACCATATGATCGGCAATGCTCCCCTGCCTTTTTTTGTCACCTCCTTTAGTTCTTTAGGTGAAGGGTAGTCTTTGTAATGCTTCATTAGATTGTCATATTCCATAGAATAAGCATCAAGTATTGAGTTCACTTTCATCCAGGGTCCGTTTGAGTCATGGTTGTAGTCTGGCAACTGAGGAGTCACAATAATAGCCTCGGTGTCAAACTCATTGGAATAGTATAAATAACGAATCAAGGAATTGCCGTCATCATGTGTCATGTCGGTTAGAATCACCACCCTATATTTCTCCGATGCGAATGCTTCCGGACCATGAGAGATGCATGCGAACATGAGAAATATCAGCATTTTGAAAATCTTAAAATTTCCCATTGACCTATGTTGAAGACAAGTACTAGCCATATTTATTTTGTTTTATCAGATGCACTTTAACATTCTTTACAGTATGTTTAATCGGTCATTAGAAATGACTTCGTGTATTTATTTCTATATATACTAAATGTGATACTGTATACCAAATACTCTATCCCGAATATGTCAATAGCTAAGCAAGGGGTTAAAATTTCATGTTGAAGTGGTTCCATGAAGGATTATCATTGATTTTGGGCACTCATCACATACACAGATACCTAAACCATTTGATCTTACTCCGGAGTGTACCATTCAACTGATTTTTACTACCTTCTGACGACTGCATTCCTTGTCATCATACTTTATGCAAGCATTAGCTTCAATGGAAACTGTTTTGAAAACTCGATTCTTAACCTGATAATCCGTAAGACATGACAAAGTACGCCATTTATTTGTGGGCCTTCTTCACCTTTTCTGATGTAAATATTTGGGGACAATGCCCTACAGACTGTCCGAGTCAGAATACTTTTGTGGGATTCAACGCCGGGCGAGATATCAATGGTGGGGATGGTAATACTTTTGTGGGTAAGGATGCAGGTGAGCGCAATACTGACGGTTCTGGTAATTCTTATTTCGGAATTGGTGCAGGAATATTTGGTACTTCGGGAGTCTCGAATAGTTTTTTTGGCAGGGATGCTGGAAGGAATAACACAGGTTCTTTCAACAGCTTTTTCGGTGAAGATGCGGGTGATAGCAATACCTCGGGTGAAGGCAACAGTTTTTTTGGTCAGGATGCGGGACAAGCAAACCTCTCGGGAGACGCAAACGCATTCTTTGGCCAGGAGGCGGGCTTTGCTAATACGACAGGATCGGTAAATAGCTTTTTCGGTGAACAAGCCGGTCTCGACAATATCTCGGGTGGTTCCAATAGTTTTTTTGGATCCGAGGCAGGTAAAAGTAACACAGATGGATCCAGCAATTGCTTCTATGGCCGGGTATCCGGTGCAGCCAATACATCAGGCCATTCAAATAGCTTTTTCGGTAGATCTGCAGGCCGACTCAATAAATCTGGTTCTTACAATAGTTACTTCGGAGGCAGTGCCGGAAATAGCGCTTTGGGGTCCGGTAATGTATTCATAGGTTATGGTGCTGGTCCACCAGAAACCAATGCCGACGTGGACCTAAGACTATATATTGATGTAGATACAACCAATACAAATGGCAATGACAAGCCACTCATCTACGGGGAATTTGACAATGACTTTGTACGTATCAACGGCTCTTTCGAAGTAACCGCCGGCCTGACTAATCCATCCAGCAAAACGCTTAAAGAACAGTTTGTCGTACTACAAGCCTCCACTATCCTGGCCAAATTGACCACACTCGACATCCAGCAATGGAAGTATAAACATCGACCCAGTGAAAAACATATTGGGCCGGTAGCGGAAGACTTCTATGACCTTTTTGGTCTGGGCGAGAATAATGGCACCATATCCACCATCGACATGGATGGTGTCATGATGCTTTCTATCCAGGCTTTAAAGGGTGAAAATGACATTCTTGAAAGTGAAGTCAAAATGCTAAAAGAAGAAAAGGAGGCACTTAGATCGAGATTATTAGCTCAGGAGGAGCGTCTTGTCAGGCAAGAAGAGCTCATCAATGAAATTTTGGAGAAACTCGAATGATTTAAAGTAGCCTATCTGGAATATGTATAATGATACATAACCATTGACAAAGATTACTGTGGCTTATAAAATCATTAACCGAAAATAACCCCAAATAAGATGCCAGGAGACATAAAATCCCAATCTCATAATATACATTGCCAGAAAACCATACTTCTTAAAAATAGCCAGCTGAAATAAGCTAAAAATAAACACTTCCATTCCAACTAAGATATCTCGAGAGCGAATGGATTCTCCTTCGATGCCCCATACAATTTGAAAGATTGGCTCAACCAGTGCTACTGTAATAATTATGATTTTATCTTTCAAATTATAGTTAGGGATTAAATAGGACAATACCAAAATTGGCAACACATGAAATATTACCTCTGCTAAAAAGCCTATTGATGGATAATACACTAAAGAAAGAGGGAAAAGAACGTTGATATCCCGACCAAGGGGTTGCCACAGATCAATTAAGATAGGCAAACATCCGATAAGCATCGATATAAAAAAATAAACTATCAGAGGCCTGGTTGAAAGGTCGAAGGAAATGAAAAACCAATCTTTTGGTCGCAACAAATGAATGGAAATGATAAAAACAAGCATCAATGCTATATAGGTCAGCAGAGGTGAAGTATTTCCCAGAAATATTGAATACAGACCATGATCAGCCATATAACCAATAGCCACCATGGTTATTACGACCAGATTCAAAATGATTATATGCTTTAAATTGTCAAATTTCATCTATCATATTCTTAATTGCTTTTTGTCGTCCTTCCTTCATCATATACTTTTTTCATCGATGGGGCATGTCCCGTTTCGATAGTATAGAACGCATCGATTTCAAGGGAAATTAGTCGGCTTGATCCTTGACAACCATTTTTCAGAGATTTACTGAGCAATAAATTTGTATGTTACGTGAATCAATCTATTCTAATGAGATTTTTGAGACTTTTATGGATGCTCCTACCATCTTGTATTAGCTCAATACAAGTCTTTGGGCAAGACAAAATTATAGAATTAAAAGGGATATATGGTCATCCGGCACCTCTATGGGAAGCCGGCTTTCAATTGAGTGACCTGGGCATCAATGCCATTTTCGTACATAGTGGTGCGATTGATCTCGAAATGATACAGCGTGCCAGGCAGGAAGGTGCCAAAGTCTATGCAGAATTTGCTACTCTGAACGGTAAGGGTTTTGTGAACGATCATCCAGAGGCACATGCCATTAACGAAAAAGGCCAGCCGGTAGAACAAGCTTCCTGGTTTATGGGAGTGTGCCCTACCAATACTACATTCCGCGCATATCGCTTTCAGCAATTACGTGATTTACTAACCCAATATGAGTTAGATGGCATTTGGATGGATTATGTCCACTGGCATGCCCAGTTTGAAGACCCGGAACCGATCCTTCCTGAAACATGCTTTTGTGAGGACTGCCAAAGAGCATTTTCGTCCTACAGTGGTGTGGAGATCGTGGGAAATGACATCCCCCAGCAGGCCACATGGATACTTCAGAACAAGGAAGAAATATGGCGTGACTGGCGCTGTGAAGTGATCGCCCAATGGGCCCAAGAGTTTCGGAATATCTTGAGAGAAATCAGACCTAAAGCCCTGTTGGGTCTTTACCACTGTCCCTGGGAGGACCATGAATTTAATCAGGCACGCGAACGCATCCTGGGCTTAGATTATGACCGGCTGACCGACATCATCGATGTCTATTCTCCCATGGTATATCATGGTCGGATGCACAAAAGTCCTGGATGGGTCAGAGAAAATATACTCTGGCATGAGGCCAAACTTGATACTCAGATCCAACAGGGTGCCAAGTTGTGGCCTATTGTTCAGGCTCATAATGATCCGACCGTGATCACCCCCGAAGAATTTGAAATAGTGCTGAGAGGCGGGCTAGTAGGTAAATCAACGGGTGTAATGATGTTTACCACTCGGGCAGTCGCTGAAGATCCCGGCAAAATTAAGGTGCTTCGGAAAATATATACTGGAAAAAAGTAGGATCAATCATTAGCTATGAATAGTCAAAAGATTCTAGCGATGGAAAAGCACAATGGAGAGTTATAAAAGATCACATCTTTTGAGAATCTCTCCCTATCGACAGCACAACTGCATTAATAATCCAAAACGGAGTTGCACTTATCATCCAGAACACATTAGACCCACTATCCGTGAGGGGCGAACTTGTCGTTTTGCAAGGAGGCACTTTTGATGTTAGCAGTAATTAGCATTTTACATCTTTATCAAAAAAAGCCTCTTAATTCACGCAAATTGTGAATAGCTTAGCATTGTGGGGAATAGATGCATGAGCTGGCGATTCACCTTATGGCCCAGTAAAGTACAATTCGTTGACCCTAGCAGAATAACCAAACGCCAGGAGATGTCTTGCCAAATGCAGGGCTCAAGTCGATGCAGACATACTCAAATCCGAAGTAATTGCTGGTATTAATCTTTAGCAATCGTTTCATCTTTTTTTGAATAATAATGAAATCCAATATGTGAATAGTATCAATATTGTTCCAATTCCAATTCCATAGCTCAGTCTCCAAAACCATCTCATTGCTTCCTGTCCACCCTGAAACGGTTCATTTTCGGAGAATGAGAATGAAAAATTACCCGCAAGTAAATACGACACCGAGACCCAAAGAATTCCTAAAATAATTATGACCTTTAGAAATCCAGAGAGGATTCGATTCACTTTTTTAGATGGATTACTTAACTCTTACTGCTTTATCCTAATCCCTTTCTTCCATATTCCTTTAATGCTTCTTAACGTCGTGATATCCTCGGTTGGGTCCCCGTCTATAAGTAATACGTCAGCTGAGTACCCTTCTTTAATAAATCCCTTGCTACCTAGTTTGAAAACTTTAGAAGTATTCGATGTTGCTGATTTCAAAACTTCCAGATCAGAGATTCCGCATTCTGATAGATAAATCATTTCTGTGTGCAAATCAGTTCCAAAATTTATATCAAAGGCTGGGGCATCAGTACCTGCGAGTATGGGTATTCCTGCTTTATGCACTCTGCCAATTTCCTCCTTCATCGACTCTATATCAAAAGGTCCGAACTTATCTCCCAATGCCTTCCATACGATGATAGTTGGAATTACAAAAATCTTACTATTGATGAATACGTCTAACTCTTCCAATGAAATTCTGGAGGTATCTCCTTCAATGGTCGGATCATTATGAAACCAAAAATCTTCTATCCAAAAATGAACAAGACCATTGACTCCCATTTTAGCAGCTTTGAGGGCAAACAAGCGCTCTGAAATATGAGCCACAGACATAAGATTATGACTCTCCGCTAATCTGACAGTTTCACTGATCATGTCATCACTGACATTCGGTCTTCTATTACGGGGTCCTCCCCTCTCAATCATTATCTTTATATAATCCGCGCCTTCCTGGACTCTTTTCCCAATGAATTCAGGTAATTGATCAACGGTACTCACCGTCTCATATGGAAGAATTTGAGTCCCATGACCGTTGGGAACAGTAACAGGATTTCCGGCGGAGTAGAAGTAGGGTAAATAACTTAACGAATCTCCCAGTCTCTTTAGATCACTAATAGATGGTTGAGATGGATCAGTCAGACGAGCCATATCTAAGAGTGTTAGTACCCCCGACTTTACAGCCTCTTCACCCTTATACATTGAATCGATATGAGTATGAGCGTTTATCAGACCGGGTATCACAGTTGAACCTCTTCCATCAATCACGTTTTCACTCGAGAACGATGTTTTCTGATTCGTGAATATTTTTTGAATAATCCCATCATTAATTATGATTGTAGAATTCTTATGAACTGCATCGCCATCAAATATCCTGACATCTTGTATGATGAAATCCGCATCCTTGAAATTTGAGGTGGAAGTACATGTAACCAAGAAAATTGAAAGAATCAGTAAGTGTACATTCTTCAACATAAACCTTATTTTTTCAAAGCAATTAATAAAATCTTCATCAATGAACGTTAATGTTCAGAGTATAACAGGCACACCAAAGAGATGCATCATCCACCTCGCTGATCGCTCGTTTTCATCCTTGAATACAAAAATGCTCCTAATCCGAGCAAAATATAAATGATTATTATATAAATAAATTGCTCTTTGTTTTCGGTAAATTCAAAATATATAATTAGCAAACCAGCTAGTAACAAACCTATAAATGAAACAGCAGTTATTATAAGAGATGAATTTGTTTCAATACGCTTTTTGTAATTTGTATACGCCATTAACATTGAAACAATAATAAAGGTGATACTTCCAAATTCTAATATTACTTGTAAACCACCAGTAGCTAATAATACATAAGCGAAAACACTCATTGTCATTATAGCTTTGTTCGGAATATGACTTTTAATTTTGTGACCTAGCAATCTGGGGAAATAACCATCATTGGCTATTACAGCCATTAGACGAGATGCACCAAAAAGAGTTCCGCTTATAGCACTTGAAGTAGCTAATAATGCTCCAAAGATTACGATAAACTGCCCAAATCGACCCAAGTAGGTTCTGGCGCCTGCAGCTAGTGCATATTCCTTATCTGCAATAATCGTTTCTTTTGGAATGGCAGATAGTGCAGCAATTGACAGAATAATATAAAGTAAAGCTGCAATCGCAATTGATGAATAAATCGCTCTTGGGATATTCTTTTGTGGAGTGTCCATTTCATTGTAGGCATGAATAACCAATTGAAATCCCTCATAAGCTACAAAGGTTATGGCTGACACCATCAATATCTGAGTAAATGTGGTCCGATCCTCAAATACAGGGATTAGATTCTGAATATCTCCCTTTCCAGCTAGCAAACCAGATATGAACAACAAAATCACAATCTTTGAATAGACTAATATATCCTCCAATTTACCCATTCCTTTCACGCTAACTATATTGATTATCGCAAATAAGGAAATAATGAGCCCTGCAATCATTTTTTGCCCTATTGGATGATTTAGGCTTTCAAATTGACTACAGAAATAGGATGCGAAAGTAAATGCATAAAGCGCTAAGGTGCTGATGTAGCCAAAAACGATTAACCATCCGATTCCAGATGAAGCAAATTCATTATTTGGAAAAGACTTTTTGAAAAATGAATACGTTGCACCCTCGTCCTTATAATGCAGAGCCAGCTTTACATAAGAATAGGCTGCACACAATGCCAGAACACCTCCAATTAGGATTGCCAATGGTGTAGCATTACCTATATTTTCTGTCGCTATACCTAAAATTGAGAAAATGCCACCACCCACCATTCCTCCCAAGGCGATCGCAATTAACTCTCCTAATCCAAGCTCCTTCTTCCTTTCACGTGTGAGTGTATTCATATTCTGCTCTAATGGCGGACGACCAAGGGGCATAGCTAAACACATTATCCTCCTAGCCTCGAGAAGTTACAAAGATTCTATGAGGAGGGGCTACCAATTGTTGATTTTCAGCCAGATTACTGACCATCATACTTCGGATTGCACTTTACTCCCTTAGTACAAAGCCATCACTCATTTCTATTATTCTGTCCGTCTTTTCTGCAAAGTCCATATCATGGGTGACAACTAAAATTGACATATTAAATTCACTGCTAAGCTTTCTTAGTACATCAAATACGATTTCTGAGTTCTTACTATCTAAGTTTCCAGTAGGTTCATCACCCATTATAATTTTCGGATTATTGATAAGGGCCCTTGCGATAGCCACTCTTTGCTTTTGCCCCCCTGAAATCCTGGCAGCCTTCTTATCCGCTTGATCGGCTATATCTAAAACCTCTAACTTCTCTAGGGCATTCCTTCTAATTGTACTTTCATCTTCTTTTCCCAACCTCAGAGCGGGGAGCATTACGTTTTTCAATACAGTAAACTCCGGTAGTAGATAATGAAATTGAAATACAAAGCCGATCTTTTCATTTCTGATTCCTGCCAATTGATTCTTTGTTTTATCAGTCATGCTCTGTCCGTCAATGATGAGCTCACCATCATAATCGGTATCCATAGTGGATAGCACATACAGAAGTGTAGATTTTCCACATCCAGACTTTCCCATTATGGAAACAAACTCCTTCCTTTTGATCTGCAATGAAATATCCTTTAAAACGTGGAACTTGGTTGGCTCCATGAAATATTTATTGATATTCCGGGTTTCCAAAATGTAATCCATCCTCTTATCTATTGACCTCTAATGATTTCAATAGGGTCTATACTCTGCGCTCTCCTAGCTGGCAGATATCCCGCCAGAAAAGTTGCAATAAGCGCAAACAAAACACCTCCGATATAAAAGCCAGGGTTATAATTAATGGGATATGTCTTTACAGTAGGTAGTGCCTCTGTTTCAAAAGGTATAGTGTCTATAAATGCAGAAATACCATAACCAAGGGATAGCCCTAATATGGCTCCAATCACACCTATCGACAGAGCCTGAAATATAAAGATAAACATAACATCTCCACCCGTGAACCCAGTAGCCTTTAGAATGGCGATATCGTTCATCTTCTCCACAATAAACATGTTCAATATATTATAAATACCAAAACCCGCCACGATTAATAATGTAATACTAACAACATAAGAAATCAAAGTCCTGATATCGGACCCCGTATCAAATTGGGCATTTGCTGTCTTAATGTCCAAAGCTTCCACTTCATAAATGTTTTCAAGCAACTGTGAAAAAGCGACAGCATCATGCATATCCTTGAGTTTGACATGGATTCTGCTCACGTGATTTCCCCCTACACTAAGTATCTGTTGTGCCATTTTTAGATTAACATAACTTTGTACATCATCTACCTCAGCTAGACCACTTTGGTAGATTCCACCTATACTTAATGAATAAGTCGTCCCGTCTGCATTTGAAACCTGAACATTATCACCGACAGAAAGAGATAGCTTTTTTGCAACCCCGGCTCCCAACAAAATACTGTTCTTCTTCTTTAAAAGTGAATTTACGTCCCCTTCCACCACATAGTCTTCAAAATTAAATAACCGCACCTCTTCCTCTACCTCTATCCCACTGATGATACCATTCAAATTATTAGACCCTGCCAAATAAAAAACTTTGCAGGTAGCCTGGGGAGTAGCTCCCTCCACTTTGTCATTAGATTTTAGTTCCGAAAGAATTGGCAAGGCGTTGTGAATTCTGTCCAGGCGAATTTTCGGCTTGATGGAATATATATAATTGACATTCTTCAATGCATCAAAATAGAGGTCCGCAGGCTGACTAATAGTCGGCTCTGTTTTATTGTATATCTGAATATGTGGTGTTCGGTTCAATACTAATCCATCTAAAAGAATATTTAAGCCCGTCATAAAACTCATCATAATAATGAACATACCAATCCCAAAAGTCACTCCCAGAGCAGCCACCAATGTTTGCTTTTTCTTTGCCAACAAATGGGTCTTAGATATCTCCAATAGCAGACCGACACGGCTCATTATTCACTCGGTTTTATTAGAATTGAAGAAGTATCTAAACCCGATAACACTTCTACGTATTCCAAATTCTTTATGCCAGTTTTTACATTCTTCTCGCCCTTATCAGTTAATACTTTGCTGTCTGCCAATAAATAATCCGTAGGAATAATTAAGGCGTTTTCTCTTCTGGAGACGATTATATTCGCTTCCCCAGAAAGTCCGTAATACAGTTTTGGCGGTGGTTGTTGAAAGGAGCTTTCTACCCTGAAAGTCTGAGTAACATCATTTTTCTTGCTGAAGATTTTACTGACTCTAGCCACAAACACTTCATCCGGGTAAGCATCAAGTATAATTAAGACAGAATCGCCCAGCTCAATTTTAGTAATATCGACTTCATCAATATCCATTTCAACCTTAAACTGGTCGTAGCTTCCTATTTCTGAGATTTTATCCTGAGAGCTGACAAAGTCACCCTCCTCTTTTGTTACAGAATATACTTTACCATCTAGCTTCGAACGAACTTGAAAATCGCCAAGCTGATTTCTTTCAGTTTCAATTCTGGTTACGGCTTTCTTATAATTATTTTCGAGCGTGGTTTTTGTCTGCTCCCATTTTTGATATAATAATTCGAGCTGATTTTTGGTATTGACATACTTGAGTTTCAACTGGTCATAATCTATTCTTTTTCCGATACCCTGAGCTAAAAGTCGCTCTTGTCTTTCTAAATTTACTGAATCCAGTCTATATTGTTGCTCAACAGTCTGAATTTCCAATTGGATATTATTTAAGAGGTTATTTTGTCCCAAGTAATTTGATTTGGCTTCTTCTAAGTTTATCTTTGCTTGGATTAATTGCTCTTCATTGCCTGTCGGAGCCTCAATTTCAAAGAGAATTTGTCCCTTTTTCACAAGATCACCTTCCTGTATATGAATCTTGTCTATTATCCCTGAGTGAATGGGTTGAGCATAATAATAAGTCTCAGGACTTATTTTAATGGAGGCATAAACCAACTCTGTAATATCACTTAGCTGTGGCTTTACCTCGACATTATCATTCCGATTCTGACATGCTAAAAGAAATGAAATATAGATAATTAGTATTATGTATCTTTTCATTTCTCGGGTTCTGTGACGGACTTGATACCCCTTATTAAGTTCTTGAGCTTTTATCATCTAATATTGCCTTTGTCGCCAATGCTAATTTTTCTGTTTACTATCCAACCGTTACCACTGCCCATGTAATAAAAGAGTCCAAAAGTATTAATCTTGTATTTAAATTTTGGATTATATTTCTTTAAATATAGCTGTGCATTATGAAAAGATTCTGCATTTTCAAAGCCAGCCACACTCATATGGAATCGAATATTTTCTCCTTCAAGCTCGTGAGGCTCCAAGCCAAAATCAGTCTTAACTTCAGACAAGATTCTTTCATGTAATGCAGTAAGTTGCAGACTCTTCTTTACATCCAGAAAGATAACTTTTTCGCCAAATGAACCGAACCCCTCTAGCTCAATTTCAAAAGGTATTAAGTTCGACAGTCGTTCCAGGTATAAAACATGGTCTTCCAATGTCTCGGTTTCAAAAGGTGATTTGATTGTCACGTGAGGGCTTTGTCTTGCCAATGCTATGCCTAGTTCACGATGAAGTTCCAGTTGAATTTTTCTGATAAAATTATGACATTCAACATTTGCCAATATTGCATAACCTATTGTCATCTTTACTCTTTAACTATTCCATCGCCTATATCTGATAGAGAGCGGACAGAGAGATAGTTTGTCCGACTTCATATCACATCTTGTCAGGAATTACCATTATTCATTTTTATAGCTCTAACACCAAGACATTTCCTTTTTTTGATGGCATTTTGTCCTCACAGAAAATGCCTTGGGATTTAAGCCGATCCTATGACGATTAATTTTTCATAATGTGCTATAAAGCTGATAATTTACACTTCTTCGGGAACAAAGTCTAATATACCTCAAACGAGTGGATGCCTTAAATGCCAATCTGTTGCCTTTTCATAGACATGGCTGATGCGACACAACAATCGGGAGGGAGGACTCCATGACGACTGATAAGCCCGTACGAGATTTAGTCAAGCGATACCACTGGCCATCAACGGAAAACGTATCGACCCTCCAGAATCAGTTCCAAGCGATCCGTAGCAGAGCCCAGCCGCTGTAGCAAGCCCTGATCCAACGGATGATGATACTCCCGCCCATAGCTCTTCCCTCTAAAGGCTTCACCGGTATTTCGAAATCACGACAATACCCCATCATAGTACCTTCGGTAAGATTTTTTCCCCTTAAAACTGCACCTGCTGCTTTAAGCTTTGAAACAATCCTCTTAAAACGGCGCAACTACCACCTTATCTATCCAGGTCAAAAAAACAGGTCACGAATATCTTCCCTGGTGAACTTCAATCATTTACAAAAAGCTCACCTTCCTCAAATCAATAGACAATTCGACTGCCATAAATCGATGCATGCTAGATTGTATACTCTAGCAAAAATTACAATCTAATCAGATTTTTCTTCAAGATATTTATCGAGCATAGTTTTGGTAGATCGAATAGCTCTTAAGACAATATTTATGTCATAAAGATTCTCATATTTTACTTCTTTTGAATAATCCAAAAGTCTTTGAAAGTCATCATCATTTTTTAAACCCTCATAATTCTTTGGGTAGTACAGTTTTTGAGGGGAATACTTACTTATACTCGTGTCGAATCTTATTTCTTTAAAATACTCCTGAAAACTAGGCTTCAAATAACCATACGTTATCTTTTCAGCTGCTTCCTCTCGTTCTTTTAAAAAAGTATATTGAGTTTCATAAAGATTTGTGATTGATTTTCTGATGGAATCTCTATCAATAATTTGGAAACCAATTTCAGATAGGTTTTTATATCCACTCGTTTTAAATGTATAGGTTGTATTGAAAGTAATCCTTCCAAAATGGGTAAGAAAAGTGTCAGATACTGTTTCGTTCAAAACGAGTTCATTTTCTATCATTTGCACATTTTCTATCCCGACTTTATTCAATCTAATATCATTCTCAAGTGAAAGTATATCCTCCCCAAGGTTTTCAGAAATTTCCTTGAGCACCTCTATTTCAATGGCAGAGTCTCTCCTTTCCTCGTTCCAACTATTAATTTGCACTGCGATCAAAATTCCTATCACTACTAAAACAATTTCACCTATCGCATATTTTAAGTAATTACGCAGCTTATTATGCTTCAAATAGTCGTAACGTATCTTTCTAAAGAATTTTATCATTGGTTAATGGTTGGTCAATGATGAAGCAAAATTTTTTTGGTAAAACAGTCAGTTTAATTTTGATCTATCTGTTGTTGGGCACAGTATGCTCAGTTGGTCTCATTAACCTCATAAATTGTTCTTTTGAAATCGTCTATTAATGTTCCCATCTTTTCCATTACTTCCTCAAATTGACCAGATTCTGTCAACATTTGTATATCATTCTCTCTATCTTCCAACGAATCATATTCACATTCCCAGATTACATGAGGAGATTCATTATCTGCTTCAGTTATTAATAAAACTCTTCCAACTTTCAGTCCTAAATTCTTTCTCACCTGACTTGCATAAAGTCTATGCTTATATACCTCTTCAATCATTCCGTCTTTTGCCCAATATTGATTCATTACAATAATTTCTTTACTATCTTGGGCTTGAACATTCATCAAGGGAGTCAGAAACAAAACGATTACATATGCTTTAAATATTTTCATGAAAATATGTTTCATTCAATGTATTATAATCCAGATAATTTACATTCTTCGGGTACATAGTCTAATAGTTGTCAAATGAGTGAATGGATTTAGTCCGAGCAACATTAAGTCTGCGAAATAATTTTCCTTTACCTGCTCATTATTGTCAAGGCCAAAATAAGTCGCAGGGTTAATA
Organism: Saprospiraceae bacterium; assembly: GCA_050298535.1. Taxonomy (GTDB): domain Bacteria; phylum Bacteroidota; class Bacteroidia; order Chitinophagales; family Saprospiraceae; genus JABDMH01. The sequence continues at coordinate 15,848 of JBNKUI010000058.1, read as the reverse complement.
GTTGCAGTCATAGTGCTTCAAGTGGCGAAAGTCCTGCCTCTTTCACCATAAGAAAAAGTTCTTCATGCAATGAATATCCCGGAAGACCTCCTTCACAACATGCATACGAACCGGCTAACATACCTATATTTTCAATAAAACCGCTCACTTTCAATACGTAAGATACTTAATTGAATGCAAAAACGGCTGGGAAGAGTACCCAAACCGCTCTTGTTTATCCACTGTATTTGCTACCGATTTTACTTTAGTAATTGCTTATTCATCATTTCAAAAAACTCCTCATCTGTCATTTTCTTCCTACTGCTGAGAAGATAATTGGCATTATCACCCGCTCTATATCGCAATTGGTTTGTTCCATCAGTCACAGCTTCATAAATAACTTCTGCAACCAGGCTTGGTGATGAAACGGTGTTATTCGGGTTTTGCCATTGTTTCATTAAGGCATTAATAATAGGCCTGTATTCTTCAATGTCTCCCGCTTGAAAATCAAAGGAACGTCCGCCAAAATCAGTGGCAATAAATCCCGGTTCTACAATCTTAACTTTAACACCAATTTCTTTCATTTCATAATGTAAGGATTCGGAAATCCCTTCAACGGCAAATTTAGTTCCATGGTAGAGTGAACCCAAAGCAAAAGTCATTTGACCACCAATAGAAGATATGTTTACAATAATACCCTCTCTATTTGCTCTAAAATGCGGAATAATGGCCTTTGTCACGTCAATTAACCCAATCACGTTTGTATTGAACTGCTTGACGATGTTCTCTCTTGGAAAAGACTCCAACGGGCCATAAGCCCCATAGCCTGCGTTATTCAAGAGGGCATCAATCTTTCCAAATCTTGAAAGACCGCTTAAAATGGCTTGGTCTATGGATTCTAAATCAAGAACATCCAACTTTTCCAATTGCACATTCTCCAAAGTCTTCAGCTCTGTTTCATCCTCTGGTCTTCGCATGGTAGCAATAACATTCCACCCTTGTTGCTGAAAATGAATGGCTGTGGCTTTGCCTATACCACTACTTGCTCCTGTTATTAATATCGTCTTTCGCATCTAGTCTTTGTTTAAGGTCAGTAGATTATCCACACCGTTAGCTGTATAGATCGCTTTGGTGGTTTCGTTCAGTACTTTATTGTAATACTCGATGGGTTGTTTTAAGCCGGAAAAATCAACTACCGTTCTAAAAGGTTTTTCACCAAATGGCGTATTTACTAACTGCAAAATGGCTTCTGCCACACGCACAGGTCTTTGCTCAGGTATTGATTCAACATAGGTGACATATCCATCTATGGAAGTCTGTGGAAGATTCGCCATTTCGCCAAACTGACTCAGCCTCTCTGCATCACTTGGGGTTATCATTCCCGCCATAAAACCTGTGGGATATCCACCTGGTTCTACAATACAAGACTCAATTCCAAATCCTGAAAGTTCAGCCCTGTAACCCTCCGCCAAAGATTCTAAAGCATATTTAGATGAAGAGTAGGCCGCCAGGAAAGGCGTTGTGACCCTACCAATACAGCTGGAAGTGTGAATGATCGTTCCTTTCCCCTGGTTTCTTAAATGTGGTAAAACCGCTCTAATAAGGCGTTGCACTCCAAAAACATTGACGTCAAACACTTTTTGAAGATCAGTTGCGGTAAAACATTCAAGGATTCCATTCGCACCAATTCCTGCATTGTTGAACACAGTATCTAAACCGCCCATTATTTCGATGGCAGATTTCACAGCTGCTTCAACACTTTCTTCGTGGGTAACATCCATCTCCACCACCGTAACGCCTTTTGATTGTAGGTCTTTTGCAATGGCTTCATTCTTGCCTTGTAGGGAGCGCATCGTTCCTACCACTTGATGTCCATCTTCGGCTAATTGAATACAAGCTAGACTACCAAAAGCTCCACTAGCACCTGTCACTAAAATTTTATGTTTCATCTTTCTATGATTTTTTATGATTTGATGAAACAAATATCCGATGGTTACTAGAGTCTGATTAACACTAAAGAGAGATGGTTAAACACAAATCGCAGAACCAAAAAATAGAAAGTGGTCTAGCTCCCTTGTTCTAGCTTATTTTTCTGTATTCTTGTGGCGTCTTGCCAGTTTTTTGCTTGAATAACCTTCCAAAATAGTGTGGGTAATTAAAGCCCAATGTGTAGGCAATTCCGCTGATCGAATCAGTGGTACTAAGCAACAATTGCTTTGCCCTATCTACCAGAAAATCATTAATATGGTCTTTGGCCGAACGCCCCGTTTCTTTAGTGAGTAAGTCGCTCAAATAGCTGGCGGATAAATGACAGTTGTTGGCTAAATATTGAATACTTGGTTGTCCTTTTTCAATAAGTTGATTTTCTGCATAATATTCTTTCAACAGCAGCTCAACTTTGGCAACAATATCAATGTGGCTTGCAGAACGAGTATTGAACTGTCTTTCGTAAAACCTTTTGCTATAATTAAGTATTAATTGAATATTCGAAACCAGCACATGTTGACTATGATTATCAATTCGCTCACTTATTTCATCCTGAATCAGTTGAACGATTTGATTAAGGGTATTTTGTTCATTCTCTGAAAGGTGTAAGGCTTCATGCACTTCGTAGTTAAAAAAACTATAGGAATCAATCTTTGAACCAAGGTAAGTATTTCTTATAAGGTCTGGATGGAAGTACAGCATCCAACCTTTTACCTGATTTAATGTTTGAGGCTTCTTTACCGTGATAACCTGTTTTGGTGCTGTAAAAATCAAAACACCGTCATCAAAATCATAGGAGTTTCTACCATAATCTATTCCGCAACTAGAATCCTTTAAAGCAATGCAGTACAAATCAGAAGAAAACCGTTTACCCACAGTTTCCTCACCGTAAGCAAGGTTTCCTGTGTCGAGGATGGTAATGAGAGGATGCGTAGGCTTATCTAAGCCAAATACCTTGTGGATATCAGCAATCGATTTTGAATGAATTATCTGCTCACTCATTTTCTTTTTTTCAAAGTTAAACTGACTTTCAAATGTCTACCAACACAAATCGCAGAATGATTAGCACGTTTCGGCTTTAATGATAGCTAAAAGAGTGGGGACACCCACCGTCCCGCTGTGTCCGATTTTTAACTCCAAGATATATTTCCATCCTGTTGACTCTGCTCATAATCTCATTCGTCGCTTTTCGCGAACGTAGGATGGTGCCATCGCACCTTCCAGATCATTATCAAATTATAAGTCGCACGCCGCCCAATTCCTCAATCTTATAAGGAAAGTGATTCCCAGGAGAACCTATAAACATAAAATTAACCGGAATCTTCCATTCCTTCGACAATCTATTAATCAATTCAGGACCAAAGTGGTCATCCAACTCAATAAAATCAATCTTAATTTCCGGGTATTCTCTGTCTACTACATTAATGTCAGTTCTAAATTGGTCGATGATTGCATTTCCATTCTTAATTGCCGTCACGACCTTCAACTTTTTTGTGTGTTCATTTTTCTGAATATAGAGCATCACCTTGTTCAAGGTTTCTACATCATCATTCTTTGTGAAGTACACAAATTCCTGAGAGTTAATATCCTCAATGAGGGAGAGTATTTTCTTATCTGTTCTTAAAATCAAATTTCTAAGAGGGTCAAAAACATAGTGAATTGCCTTCAATAGAAACTTAAGTAAGACAGTACGATTCAGCATCACCACAATAAAGGCAATGGAAGGAATGAAATATTCAAGAAAGACTGATAAATTACTGGGCACTCCCTCCTTTGGCTCCATTATTACATTTCCTGCCAAAGCCAAAATAACCGCGGATATTGCCACGAGAATAGAAATCCAGCCTGCTTTCTCCGGCCTGGGCAACGAATTTCGTTTAACTTTTAGAAGTATGTTCCCAATGCCGAATAATGCCATTACCGATAAAAAGGAAATAGTGTAAACACCTGCTAAAAGTCTTACATCTCCTTTAGTAATAAGAAGCACAGATACAGTGAGGGCTAAGAAAACCAAGATTATCCGGTAAGAACTGCCACGACTATTTTTCTTTAAAAAATACTGCGGTAAAATCCTGTCAAGAGCCATTCGTTCGAGTAAACCCATCACACCAACAAAACTTGTGAGTACAGCTCCACTTAACACTAAGAAAGCATCGATCCCGATCAAAACAGCCAACCAATCGCCTCCCACATGCGATGCCATTTCGATCAATAGCGTATTTTGATAGGTATCACTTTGAAGCAAAGGCAATGCAAAGAGAGATAATGCAAACAGGGCAGTCAATGGATTGATGACACTTACTACAATCCACATGTTTTTTAATGTCTTGGGGAAAACACCTTTTTGCTGTTCTTCAACAAAATTGGCGGAACTTTCAAAACCCGAAACCCCTAACATGGAGGCTGCAAAACCAAAAAATATGGCGTTTGTAATGCTTCCACCTGTAGTTGGAAAGTGCCAATTTTCAATAAATAACCCGATACCGTTATTGATCAGAAAAAAAATGATAAAGCTACTCAGTAACACAAAAGAAGCCAAATGAAAAAGAAAAATGCCTATGGCTACTTTGGCAGATTCTGTAACACCACCTATAGTTAGCAAGCCAAAAAAGCTAAGAAGTATGATTGTGGCAATGATTACAGGGATTGCAGGAACCAAATGATGCAGATAATGGATAGCTTCATTGGCAGAAATAACCGCGGTAGCCATATAGGACAATAATGTTAATGTAGCTGCAAATGATGCTGTAGATTTACTCGTAGTATTTAATAGAGCGTTGTAGGCTCCACCGTTTAAAGGTAATGCACCTACCACTTCGCCATATATCTTCCTAAATAGAAAAAGCACAAACGAAACAATAAGCAGGGTAATCCAGGCATATTGACCAGCAAAAGCTATGGCCAAGGCAGATACATAGAGTACGGATGAGCTTATATCATTTCCACATATGGCTGTTGATGCTAATACATTTAATTTTTTTTGCTCTTTCATCACATTAATTTCCTACTCTCTTATGATTTTCCCAAGGATCAGTTTTCAAACCCTATTCATTTTTAATTGGGCACAAGGTCTGAGGCAGATGCAGCGTCTCCTGCCCCATGTCCCACTAGCAGAAAGATATATAGATTCGGCGAGAATTGTAACCAAACCTCTACAGGTGATGCCCTAATCTCTAATTGTTATGGAACAGCTTGTCTCCAATTTCCAAAGGCTGGGGTATGTGGAGCGTTTTTCGTCCTTCTATAACGGGTCCCATACAAGTATCACAACTCTACGACCTAAAACACCTGGCATAACCCAGGTTCCTGTCATAGGAGCACCGTCCTTATAAGTTACCGGAGCTGAATTGTCAAGACAGAGCAAGACAGTGTATTCCTCCTGAGCCAAAACTGATGTAGCTGCAAGTTCATGACCTTCCTCAACCGTAGGTTTTTGCAATTGCTTGCCACAAATTGTTTCATAGCTATCAGTAATTCCGCTTGTGAAATTGTAAAAATGGTGTCTGGAGGATAACAAGGCTGATCAATCCTGGCAAAAGTTGAATACAAGCGGTTCGTTTTATCCGTACTTAATTGTAATCTATTTAGTGCATCGATAGCAGATTGTTGCTCTGGTGTAAGCTCCGAAATAGTCTCCATATTTTGAGCAATATCGGTCAGTTGATCGGTTGATATGTATTTTTCATTTTCCGACCTTTCATCGGGCCGTGAGCATGCGCTTAGCAAGGAAAGTAAGATTGATCATATGACTGACAATTTCATTCATTAAGTTTTGTTAGCGGCACACCTTTATTCTTCTTTATCCATCTTTCTAAGATTCCTAATTGTCTCTATCCATTCTAGGAAAGGATGGTGTCATCGTACCCTATTACTTGCCTTACCAAAATTTCTCCTCAAACCCATTTCAAGTCCAAAACTATAAAGGTATTCTTCGATATCTCCCTCTTCTAATGCTTCTCCATGATATCTGAATACAGGTTGCAGAAATATTTTGTATTTCGGATTTAGTTCGTAGGTTGCACCAAACGACAGATTAATTGAGTAGTAGATTCGTTTGTATCCGATGTCAGTGTTGTCGCTGGATGTTCTCATCTTTGCGAATTCTGTAGCTGCTCTATCAGTGGTTCTTAGATAAACCAGAGGTGAAACACCCAATTCAACAAATGGCTTAATGAGACCCACTCCAAATTCTTGTCGGACCATAAGTGGGATTTCCAAGAAATGATGTGTCTTTGTCAGTTTCAGTTCATGAGGTAGACTGGGATCAAAAAGATATACCCCACTTGGGTCAAATTCTGCAGGCCATCTTAAATCCTTCTTATCTGTCTGTATATAACCGCCATTTATATATCTAATTCCTGATTTGAACCATGTTTTAGTCGTCAACCTGGCATTCATGTTAAAACCAATTCTATATTTAATCTTTCCTATTTCCTGGTCACGAGATCTAAGAACTAAAGACACGGATTGACTTTCAGAATTCGCTATTAGATTTCTAAATGAATAGTCGGGTCCTCCCACTAAATCTATAGAAAATTTGTTCTGTCCCGATAATGACTGGATTGACATCAGAGTGATTATAATATATATGACTTTCATACTCTGGTTCGTGGGTTAATAGTCATGTCATGTAAGGGGATTGCTGCATACTTTGTCCCAACCAGTTCTGATATCTGGTTCTAAATTCTATTCCTACCTCCGTGGTCCTTTCCATATTTACAATTGCCTATCCTTTCGAAGGCGGGATGGTGTCATCATAACACTTTTTACTCTTTGCCTATTCTATGCTAACGCCTGATCTTCTTGCGTATGATTCTAATGAAGGTAGCCCAACCTTCTTTCGTCTTTCTTTCACCATTTCAATATCATCCATGGGGCAAAATTCTGCAATTCCAGTAATGGAGTCCCTACAAACTTGTGTTCCATATTTCTGTTTCTTTCCATCTTGAATCAGAATCCGATCTTCCATCAATGCTAGCCTGGAAAATTCAATGTCGCCTTTATTTGCGGCTTGCCTTAAAAGATCGAAATACTTCTTTTGTGTATCCAAATCTGAATGCTGTAGGACAAGAAATGCAACTCCAGATGCCTGACCTACAAGTTTCTTACCTGGATATCCATAGTCGCTGATAATTTCTTGAATTCTGACCAAATTCGAAGAGTCTACCTCTTCTATTCGTTTGTTCAGTTCCCTTACCTCTTCCGAGTCCCAACCATACTTCTTACCGGTATGAATAGCCTGATTCCTGCAGTTCTGATCAGCCTTCTGGATAGATATTAATTCTCTAAACAGCTCGATATTTTCTCCACAGACTCGTAGTTCCACTGTATTGAGTAAGTTCTGCCACTTTGGATGATTCCATAATTCCATAATAGACGAATCTCTCTGTATATATGAATATCTGATGAGATCCGAAGTGTCACTAATTACTGCAGTAAGGAGGTTTTCCATTGCCTCGTCCAACTGATTCTGCTTGACAAGAACTCTTCCCTTAAGAAATAGAATTGCCGTATTTGTGGAGTCTAGTTGGATTCCACGATTAAGCGCTAACACAGCCTCTTCATAGTTCCCAGTGCTATATTCATCCCAACCTTGATTCAGATAGTCCTTAACACTTTGAGCAACCACGTCACTGCTAATGGACAAGTTCCATAACCAAATCGAGAAGAAAAGTAGAAACTTAGCTTTCATCATATATTGGGGATGCCTTTCTTAACCTGTAGGAACCAAAGGCCTGCGAAAGGATTTAGGTCAACGGATGTATTTTTATCGTCGGCTGTGCAGCTGCTCATCGCAACAACTAGTGTTAATAGTAAAGAGCGTTTCATTCCCATATCATTTGGTTTCATTTGCTTTCTGCCGAATATAATGCCTTATCATTTCAAGTTTTTCGTTGCTTATATTTGGGAATGCCGGCATTCCCATTGCAACCTTGAGCCCTTCTCTTACTACCATAGCGAATGCAGTTGAATCAAGAGGAATTGGCGAAGCTCTTAGATCAGGAGCCATCCCGCCAGCTATTGCATTGGGCCCGTGACACCCCCGACATCCTAAATATTCTATGGCTCCACCTTTTGCAAGGTCCTCATTTACTTTGAAATCTGGAAAATCAATGGGTTCGGGAAAAAATGGTGGTAGTTGATCAGGAACGATCGCCTTTCCTTCCAGCGAAAATGTAAGAAGTCTTCTAGTTTGCATTTTATATGCCCATCCCAGTGGACGGGTAACAGAACTTCCCAATCCTGTTATACCTCCACCTATCCCCACTAGCACAGAAATATACTGTCTGTTATTAATACTATACGTAATGGGAGGCGCAGATATACCAAGGCCAGTCTCGTATGACCATAATTCTTCTCCAGTCTCAGCGTGATATGTTTTAAATCGGCCAGTACTTAGTCCCTGGAAAACAAGATTGCCTGCAGTGGTTAAGGTGCCACCATGGCCTAGCGATTCTTGAGGTATTATCCATCTTTGCTCTTGTTTTCCAGGATCCCATGCAATCAATGAAGACAGGTATTCACGCGGAAAGGAGTCTGGTGTCGAAATATCAACACCAGTTCCTCGCTTATATTTTTGTCCTTGCCAGTGTGGTACATCTATGTTTTCATCAGAGAATACGATTGCCAAATGCATGGCGGGGATATAGGCTAATCCAGTTGATGGATTATAGGACATGGCCTGCCAGCTATGAGCGCCGGCATTGGATGGTGTAATATAGGCCGGTTTATTTTCGTATCTAACGCCCTCGTTTTCGACAGGCCTTCCTGTCTTTAGGTCAATATGTGATGCCCAAGATGTTCAACAAAGGGCTCTGCAGAAATCAATTTGCCGGTCTCCCTGTTGATCACATAAAAGAAACCATTCTTTGGCGCATGAATGATTGCTTTGATTTCTTGCCCATCAATCTCCAGGTCAGTCAACACAATATCCATATTGGAATTGTAGTCCCAGGACTCTCCGGGAGTAGTTTGGTAATGCCATAAATAATGTCCGGTATCAGGATCAACAGCGACAATGGAGGATAAAAACAGATTGTCTCCACCTTCAGGGCTTCTAATGGATCTATTCCATGGAGAACCATTACCGGTACCAAAATATAGAACATCGAGGTCAGCATCATAAGTGAATCCATGCCATGCATTGCCACCACCGCCATGTTTCCACCATTCTCCCGTCCAGGTTTCCGCAGCCATTTCCATGGCTTCATTTTCAAAGCCATCTGCTGGATTTCCAGGCACGATGTAAAACCTCCAGGCTTCCATACCGGTCTCGGCATCATACGCTGTAACATATCCCCTGGTAGGACCCCATTCAGTACCACCATTACCAATGATCACTTTATCTTTAAAAGCCTTCGGTGCTCCCGTGATGTAGAGGGAACTTTCAGGCTCGAAGGTATGTGTGCTCCATATCTCTTTTCCATCATTCGCACTTATGGCGATCAAGCGACCATCCCATGTGGCCAGATAAACCTTCCCCTTATAAAAAGTTATCCCACGATTGTGCATCCACCCTATTTGCATCTTGTTTTTAATATGATTGCCAACCTTGGGATCAAACTCCCACAATAACTCTCCCGAAACAGCATTAACCGCCCGTACGACATTCATACTTCCAACAAAATAGAGCACTCCATTAACTACCAGAGGTGTGGAAACTAACCCTACATCATTGGGCAGATCCAGATACCAGTCAACTTTTAATTTGGAGACATTATCTGTATTAATTTGAGTGGCAGGGCTAAACCTTCGTTCATTGTGCGGTCGGCCATATGCGAGCCAATTGCTTGTTTGCTCTTCATCAGATATGGCCCTGTCATCGACTATTAATGTTGTTTCCGGATTGCAGGAATCTAAAATAAAAGCCAGGAGTAATACAGGTGTGATTAAGTGTGGTTTCATAAAAATCAATTTAATGGAAATTAACTTTCTAGTGGAATTGTGACTAAGGCCAGTACTCACAATAATCCCTAATACCTGTCGCCAGGAGCAGGATATACAGGTCACGGCGATATCCTTTGAAAATTATTAATATCGTGATTCACTAAATTGAGATACTCCCTAGAGTGTCTGAATGGAAAAATAGTCGAAAATAGACTATTTTGCAGCCTTTTTGACCGTTTTTTCAGCTTTTCAGGACCAATTAAAGTTACTGCTCTAGTTAAATTGTAACAAATAGTGGGCTGGCCAGTCCTCAGTCTCCACCTGTGGCCTCCCCTTTACCAAAGTGTGAACCATGTGCCACGGTATCTTGCTAATCCACCCGCTTCGTGGTGAAAAAGTAAAACACCTTATTCAAGCCTAGTCATGCTTAGTATTAAGCCAATGTCAGGTTATGATATGAAGCGATTCACAAAAGAGGTTATGTCAAATTTCTGGAGAAAGTTATGGACAGATATACACCAATCTTAAAATTCTTGCTGAAAAAGGCTTGGTGACTGCACTGGAAGTAGAAGAGGGTAAAAAGCCTTATAAAACAGTCTATGAGATCACTGGGAAGGGAAGACTGATACTTGGAGAATGGTTGTGTGAGTCGGTATCGACACAAGTACCCAGAGACGAGCTTTCATTAAAGCTATTTGTATGCGAGCTGGTTATTTTATCCGTTGACACCTGGCAATGCCTCTCTCTCCAAATTGATATTTTTTGTACTCAGGATCATTTTGATTATCTCCCATGATCCGAATTACATTCCCCAAGTCCTGTCTAACTATAGTCAAAATTTTCAGAAAAGTCGGGAAGCCCCATTCCTAATAAGTCAAGTGAAATACCTCTAAACCCATTATGCGAGAATCTCTCAATAACTTTTCTATAGAGAAATGAGGAAGCAGGAACTCTGTGGAAGCATAATATCGTGGGTCCTTCTCTTTTTTATAAAATAAATCTTTTTGCATTTCTAAGGGTTTCATGTGGGAAAATCAAAGCTATAAAAACCGTACTAACCTTTGATTAAGCTCGGATCTAAGTATTATATTTAGAAAGTTTTATAGTACATTTTAAATACCCCGCAGCGCCTTAATTATTCATTTTTAACGTTGTTAGTATTACAAGTAAACTGATTGACAGCTTTCTTATTCTTCCACTTTAGGCATTGGTGTAAAGGGTTCAATACCAAAAGCAGGATACACTTCACTCGGATAGTAGAAGGTGCCACCTCGCGAGACCATTGAAATTGTTTTTATAGCTTTAATGTCCTCTACTGGATTTCCTGGAATTAAGAAGAAATCAGCAAGTTTGCCAGGTGCAATGCTTCCGAGATCTTGATCTCCTAGATATTGAGCCATATCATAGGTGGCCAGCTTCAACAGCTCTGCAGGCGTATAACCCAATTGTTGGTAAAGCTCCAATTCACGATGAAAAAAGAATGCACCTCCCAAATCGGTCCCAGGTACGATAAAGATTCCTTTTTCCTTCATCAGTTTTAAGGTCTCTACAATTTTTTCGTAGCCCTCACGATAAGCTTTATCGTCTTCCGGAGTTGCCACGTCTGCCAGGGCCACTTTATATCCGCGTTGTGCGTTTGGTGGCATATGATCTATTATATCTTTCGTGCCTTCCCAGACCTCCCCATTCCTGGCTTTCATTAAAACTTCATGTATCGCCAAAGTTGGGTCTATAGCCGTATTGTTTGATACAAATAATTCCATGGTTTCCTGTACCTTAGGGCTATTCAGGTCTAAGCCTGGAAATCTTTTTAAGGCTGTAAGACGAAGTAGGGTTCGTGTATCTTCCTCTGGCTCCAACACCCAACCCAACATGGTTTGATTAATATGTGTCATTTCATCGAAACCGGCCCTTAACATGGCATTTGCATTGGAGAATGCCGGTACATGCCCGCATACAAACATCCCATACTCATGAGCTTTGTTGACGATGGCTGACGCCCAATCTCCGTTCATGGAATTGTATAGTTTTATCCCGTAGAAGCCCATATCGTGATAGCTGTCCACAGCCGCAAGTGCTTCTTCTTCACTGGAAACCAAAATTCCATTATTTGCGCTGTATTCGCTTTGCCCTTCAATAAAACCCAATCTATGAATTCTGGGTCCTGCTAAAACTCCCGGATTGATTTTTTTGACTAACTCGTCCAGCACCTCATTGTCGTTCCCCATGTCCCGGAAGGAGGTAATTCCCGCCAATACATTCAATAAGGCTTCTTCATCACCTGTATGCGCATGCATTTCGTACATGCCGGCTATTAAAGTACCATTGCCTCCATCAATGACCACTTCATCTTTACCCGTGGTGTTAGGGGCATCGATACTTACAATACGTTCACCATCTACCAACACCGATGAAAGGGCAGTGAGTGCCAATGTATTTGGGTCAAATATTTTCACGTTGTCAATACGAACATTTTTCCCGTAGTTATGGGCGTATTTCTTTTGTAATGATTCAAATCGTTCTGTGGAATATTTTTCGGCATATGCCCTCAATTCTTTTTCCTTTCCTTCAAATCCTTCGCGAACAATAACAAAAGACGGACTAATCACAGCAAACAAACGCAAATCACTATCAGCAATAAAATAAGAAGGGTTCAAATCGGCTCCGGACATCGCGTAGGTGGTAAGGTCTATGGTAGTGGAATCAACGGGAAGGCCTATTTTTTCCATCTCGGTAAGCTTCAGGGTACCTGCCGGGAGTACATCTGCTGAATGGTCAGTAGATTTTAAAAGGCTACGTGCCGTAAGAATTGTGGAATATGGACTCCCAGATTGATTTACATACCATAAGGCTTTGTCTATGGTTGTACTATCACTACCGGTAGCATCTGTCCATGAAGCAAGGGTTCCGGCCATGGTATAATGTTCATCAACACTATTCCCAAAAGCAGTGTTCCCGCTAATATTCCATTCAACCGGGAAACCATCCGTATTTAATACAATGGTTTCTTTCATCGTAGGTCCACGGCCATTGTTTTTAACATCGTAATCTACTTCAATTATATCTCCAATTGTATGGGCTTTAAGATGACCTATCGTAGTACTTCCAAAAATAACGGAAAAGGTTTCATCTCCTTGATAGTTGACCAAAGACGATACTTTGGCAGATTCTTTTTTACAGGAAACTAGTAATAATAAGACAAAGGCAGAGTATAGATATTGTACTTTCATATCGGTTGAATTTTAACAGTGTACCTTGGTAATAATATATATTAATCCATTTCATTTATTCTGGTGCAAGACGCATAAAGAAGTTATACTAAATGGCATTCTACCTATCTTCAACAGGATATTTTTAAATTATGAAGCATTTGAATTCACTTTCTTGAAGATCAGTCCCCGGACTTTCAATCCAACTTTAGGACTTGGAAATCGATCCTTGATATGATTGAATGGGTTATCATGCTAGAAGATACGAATTTACGGGTTCATATTATTGTTCTTAACATCTATGTTATGCAGCAGTCTGACAGACGGGCTCGACTGGTTGCGACGGTCAACTCTGAAGGTAAAAGGCGTTATACAGCCTCTTGGCACGTGTGTCTCCTCATGCCTAAAGTTAATTTACTAGTCTTCATTTTTCTGCAACTTCCATTTTAGCCGCAACTATCTCAAATTCAAGATTTTCAATTTTACATCCCTTTGTTTCTATCCTAAAATTGATAATGCCTTACTATATTATTTATTTAATAAATGAGTCCGAAACAAACTTTATAAATTCAGGTGTAACAGAACGCCAGTAGCTCCAATCATGTGCTCCATTTTGAATCCTGAATTCATGTTCTATACCTTTATTTTTAAGAACAGTATGCAACATTACATTATTCGGGGATAAGTGGTCATTATCACCACAACTGATATACAACTTTATCCTACTCTCTGTATCATCAGGCAAATTTTCATAATACGCAAAAACATCATACGTTTTATACCATTCCATCAATCCCTTTTCATCAACATTCGGATACCTTTTCCTCAAATATTCGTAATCAAATTTTCTCACAGCACCAGCCAATGCACAGGCAACAGAAAATTTTTCAGGGTCGTGTTGGATATATTGTATAACGGCTGCTCCTCCCAAAGAAGCACCTGCCAATGCCCTACTATCCCTCTCTGTTCTGCAACGATAATTTTTTTCTATATACGGTATAAATTCTTCAAAAAAATAATTTTCAAAATTAAAATCACCTTCGGGGTCATTCCAATAACTGATTCTTTTTGTTTCAAAGTTGGCGTCAGGTGTTACAACTATCATTGGCGTAATTTCACCACTTTCAATGGCTGCATCCAAATATTGTTTCAATCCTCCATAATAGTACCATGATTGCTGATTTGGAACAGTATTAGACGGACCAGCCGGATGCAACAGGTATAAAATCGGGTACGTGAGTTCTGATGACTCATAACCTGCTGGCAAATAAATCGAATACTTACGTTCCTTATTTAGAATATTACTATGAAGTGTTTTTGAATCGAATACCGTACTTTGGTTTTGTGCTTGAATAGTAATTACTAAAAAAAGAAAGGCTATTGATAATGTTAATATTTTCATAATGCTCAATCTTAAATAGATAGTTATAATTAATTTAGAAAAATTTATATTCTGAAAGAATTTGTATTGATCGTCGTGCTGATAATTGCCATCCTTCTTTGTTTTCATCTCACCGCTGTCGAATCTTCTCGGAATCCAATCATCTTGGTTTGCAGTCATATTTTGGGGTTTTTGTAATTCTCTTCCCATAACAATTGCAATGTTTTGATTGAACGTAATTTTCTCAATTAATCTTTCAACTGCCGGAAATTCATGCCCACTTTTCATAAGTGCAACTATTTTCTTCGGAGTTACAATTTCACCATTTGGATTGTTTACAACATAGTTTTCAGACCAGATTCTTTCTATAGACGTGTTGATAATTCCAGTTGCCCACCAAATCCCAATTCAACGATTTTTTGCAATGTTGAGATTCTAGCTTCTTTTACATTGTTCTCAATCTTGGAAATGTAGGATTTAGTGGTTCCCACTTTATCAGCCAATTCTTGCTGTGTCATTCCAAACGCAGTAGTTCTTTCCATAGCTCTTTCAGTCATTAGCGGCGAGGGCCGGGTGGTGTCATCGCACCCTGTAGTACCTCGTTTATCCTATTTGACGGATTCTATTTGTTGCAGTTCCTGATCCAACTTCGTTTTTTCTTCCTCCAGATCAAAGTCATTTTGGAGTCCTAACCAAAATTTGGCTGAGGTTCCAAAGTATTTTGAAAGCCTCAATGCTGTATCAGCGGTAATGCGCCGGTTCCCTTTGATAATCATACTAGTTCTTGTTTGTGGGATTCCTATGTCTTTGGATAATCTATAAGCACTGATTCCCAAAGGCTTGAGGAACTCTTCCAGTAGAACTTCTCCCGGATGTATGTTTTTCAGCTTAGTCATGATAGTCAACAATTTTAACTTCGAATGCATGGGATTCTCTCCACTTGAATGTAATTCTCCATTGGTCATTGATTCTAATGCTGTGGAGTCCCTTTAGTTCCCCCTTGAGTTTCGCAAGCCTATTCGCGGGTGGAATTCTCAGATCATTGATGGTTCCGGCGTTGTTTATCATTCTCAACTTACGTCTTTCAGTGTTTTGTATGTTGTTAGGTAGTTTGACAGACCTGATTCCCTTCCAAATCTTCTCTGTTTCAGAATCGACAAATGTCCTAATCATTCCTGATTCCTTACTAACGTCTAAGATAAGTATTTTATTCCTATCACGGAATGAGGTACAACGTTTAAGTACATAACCCTTCTAAATGGCTTATAGCACTTATGTAAAAAGTAGCAACTTTAGAAGCATATTAATTGATCGCTAAAAAAATAGATATGCAATTCCCGAAAGCTTTCGGGATTACTACAACACCTAAGTTATTCATTGGACATGATATTCACAAATCGAGTTGG
>JBNKUI010000057.1:0-60756 GCA_050298535.1 Saprospiraceae bacterium | reverse complement strand
ATAAGCGAATAGTATAAAATGAAATCTCCGAAAATTCTATTGACTCTAATTTGCTTAATTGCACTACCGTTCTCTTGCAAAGTAGAAAACAATAGACAATTACCTGTTGTAGAAAACCAAGTACACGAATTAAAGAAAATAGAAGTTAATAATGAATTCCTTCACTACCTTGACTTAGGCAAAGGAGATCCAATAGTCTTTGTTCATGGTACAATATCAGATTATAGAGTTTGGGAAGCTCAATTTGATTTTTTTTCTCAAGAGTATAGAGTAATTGCATACAGTAGAAGATATGCATATCCAAATCAACAAAATTTTGCATTAGAATACGATTTTACTCCAAATATCCACAGTGATGATCTTATAGCATTTCTTGATTCCTTAAGTTTTGATAAAGTTCATTTAGTAGGTCACTCCTATGGCGCCTATACTTCATTATTAGCAGCAATTAAAAATCCACAAAAAATTAAATCATTAGTTATTGGAGAACCTCCAGTACTCTCATTATTAAACAGAAGTGAAGAAGGAAGAAGCGTCTTTAAAGATTTAATAAATAAAAAATTATCTCCAGCTAAATCAGCATTTGAAAAGGGAAACAATGAAAGAGGTCTATCTTTATTTGTTGGTGCTGTTTCTGGAGATAGTTTAATGTATAGCAAAGTTTCTGAGGAAATTAGAACAAGATGGAAGGATAACTTACTTGAATTATGGGGATATTGTATCAAACAAAATCATCCTACAATCGATATAAGTTTGATAAAGGAAATTCATATTCCTACCCTTATAATCAAAGGAGAGCATTCACCACCTAGATTTGAAATAATTAATAATGAGCTAAAGAAATTACTTCCTAACAATATTTACTATGAATTGCCTGAATCATCGCATGGATTACAAACTCAAAATTCAAAAGAATTTAATGAAAGAGTAATTGAATTCATAAATGGAATTGATTGAAAGAAGTAAGCAAAATGAGGCAGCTCACAACAAGCGATGACCACGTCACCCCGACCAGTAACAGAAATTAAAGAAGGACAAACACCAATATGCATTTACTAAACAAGATGAGAGATATAACTAAGTTAGTCGGGACGCCGGGTATCGCTGATCCGTCAGACTTTATAATAACTTATATATGCAATACCTTTATTTAATCACATGAACTCGTCATCATGCATCATGAACCATCTAATCATATCAGCAAGCCTTTTGCAAATAGAAGATTTGGAATGAAGGTCTGGGAGACCTGTAGACTTTCAAAAAGCATCACATCGGCGAAAACAAATGCTTCATCACCTCCTCTTTATAAGAACCTCCAATAGGAATTTTTTTGTCGCCAATCAAGACCATATTGCCCTCCAGGGCTTCCACAAAGTCCTTGTTGACGATATAGGATTTGTGAATGCGTAGAAATTGATCCTGGGGAAGTTCTTCCTGCAGTTTTTTGAGAGAACCCAGGGACAGGGTGCGACCATGGGCTGTATGATAGGCCACATACTCCTTCATGCTTTCAATGTAGCGAATGTCTCTATGTAGGATCCGGTAGACCTTAAAATCGGATTTGACCAGCTGATAATCCCGACGGGTATCATCCACCTGATTTTTAGGTGGGGAAGAAGGAGCGGGGTCGTTATTTTCTTTCTTTAGGATCTTACTGGCCTTATTTACGGCTTGTAGAAATCGTTCGAAACGAAATGGCTTGAGCAGATAATCGACAACATCCAGTTCGTAGCCTTCCAGAGCATATTCTTTATAGGCGGTGGTGAAGATGACCAAGGGCCGCTGTGGCATAGTTTTTAAGAACTCAACACCGGTGAGTCCGGGCATTTGGATATCCAGAAAAATGAGATCTACCTTCTCCTCCTGAAGCACCTGCATGGCGTCGAGTGGATTGGCACATTTACCGACGACGGTGAGATGGGGGAGGCGGTTTATATAATTTTCAACGAGGTTACGCGCTAATTCCTCATCATCGACGATCAGACAATGTATCATACTCATTCCGCCCATACTTTTAAATGTACCTGATATTGATCCTGCGTCTGCCGAATCTGCAAAATATGCATGTCTCCCGGGTAGAGCAGATCCAGTCGTTTTATGACATTCTCCAGACCGATGCCCCCTACCGTGTCCTTGGTAAATTCTTCATCGGGTAGACTATTTATGACACTGAAGTCTATCCTATTTTCCTGCACATGCATCTTAATCTTTATAAACCCCTTATTTAAGTTTTCAATTTTGCTGTGCTTAAAAGCATTTTCTACAAAAGGAATAAAGAGTAATGGAGCGACCATGAGATGTTCAGCCGAGGCATCCAGATCAAGCTGTAAATCCAAGCCTCGACTATCTTTCAATCGTTTAAGATCGACATAGTTTTGAATGTACTGGATCTCACTTTTCAGGGGTACTTTCTCCTCGTTACTATCGTAGACCATGTAGCGCAAAATTTCCGAAAGCTGCATCACGCTTTCCGGAGTCTGCGGATCCTTAAGTACTGCCAGACTGTAGATGTTGTTAAGTGCATTAAACAAAAAATGCGGATTTACCTGTGACTTTAAAAACTTGAGCTCGGTTTCTAGTTTTTCTTTTTCTGACTGGATGGCTTCCTTTTCTTTTTTATTGGCGTACCGGGCGATCTCTGTCACGGTGCTGCCCAGAAAGGCAATGATCAGCGGCGTGAGTCGTCCAATCCACAAGATGCCGGTGGCTCTTCTTCCTCGCGGTCCGGGAAATCGAGGTCTTCGCGGTCTGGGATCTAACCATTCAGTCCAGGGAAAAAACTCGGCGTACAATAGCATCGACGTGAGACCCAGTAGAGCAAGTCCTAGTAGTACAAATAGCACATGTTTCTTGGTGAGATAAAAATGAGGAAGCAGATATCTTATATTGACAGCCACGACGATGAAGAAACCAATGAAAAGGTGTAAGGCCCGCAGCGCAAAGTGCTCAGGATTATCATATCCCTTGCTAAGCAGAAAGGAAATGAGTACCCAGCTTCCCCACCAAAGTAGGGCTTGCCACAAGATCCGGTGATTTTTCCATTGAATCATACTCAAAAATGGGGGATTTCCTCTGGAAATTAGAGAATTGTCAACCAAGTCTTGAGAAGTATCTATCAATAGCCAGATTTTATCAATGACTTAGCTATATGGATTCGGAGGCAGGTCATTGATAAGATGGTCCCTTTCTTCGGCACCATTGACCCATGGGTTGAATAAGTTTGCAGTGCCATGTCCATCACAGCATATTTGAAAAAGAAATAGCAACGATGAGTATAATGACACATCATGTTAGAAATAATTAAATCACTAAAATTTAAAAAGATGAAATCAATATTCAGATTAGTAGCGATTCAGGCATTCGTTTTTACATTAAGTTATGCAGCTATGGCTCAGCCTGGAGGGCCCCGGCCCAGTCCGGAAGATATGGCCGAAAGGCAGACCACTCACATGACGGAAAAACTGGAGCTCGATGACGCGCAAAAGTCTAAGGTGCAGGCGATTAATCAGGCGTTTGCACAAAAAATGCAGACCATGCGAGAAGAAGCTGAGGACCATAGAGCCGCCATGCGGGAAATGCGCGAAACGGTACAAAAAGATCGCATGGATCAACTCAAAGAAGTACTGACCGAAGAGCAATTTAAAGCGCTGGAAGAGATGCAAGCTGATCGGCCAGAACGTGGTAAGCGTGGAGAGCGCAGGCAAGGTGGTCACCGAGGTAAGCATTAAAGTTCAGACTTCGCGTGTAGGTTAATTAGTTAATAAGATGAATGCATCATCCTTCTTTTTTTATAGAAAAGGAAGGATGATATTTTTAGGAATGAATCTGTTTGTAACAATTTCGAAGATGTAATTATATTAGAAGTACTCCTCCAAAAAATCCAAATCCGGAACCTCACCCAGTAAGTCGATCATATTCTGAAATCGAGGATCCTTATTTAAGGGAGTGAGTAAGGGATCTGCTTTGAACATCATGATAGATCCCATCCGATGGGTAATAGACTTCTCTAAATAATGAAATGCGCTATCAAAGTCTCCTATACAGGTATTAAGTATAGCCAGGTCAATGGCGAGGCCGAACCCATTGGGAGATTCTTCATGAAGTGAATTCAACTCCTGCAAGTACTGCTCTGCCTTATTAATATTGCCCATTTTAGCATAAGTCCATCCCAGGCCGGTGGAGCGATGCAGTCGATAACCGAAAGGTTCTAATTTTTCAAATTTCTCCAATGCCTGATTGTATCTTCCTTGCAGAGCATCCATCCAACCTACATACTCCTGCGCTGCCCTGTGTTGAGGTACCATACTCAAGACCTTTTCAAAGTACGGCATAGCCTCTTCAAATTCAAGACGCCATAGGTAGGTGACGGCCATGTAGAATATCATTTCGATAGAGAGGGGGTCCAGGTCAAGCCCTTTTTTATGGGCTTTTGCACCGGTGACAAGATCTCCTTTTATCCAATACAAGGTCGATACGATATGATATAGGTTAGCACCATTGGGGAATTTTTCTAGCCCTTCTTTGGCAACTTCTGCAGCTGTCACGAAATCCCATTTCACAAAAATATTGTAGACACCAATAGCAAAATAACCGGCAGCGCTTTGAATGCCCAATGATTGTAATTTTTCAAAGACAGCCGTCATTTTATCTTTTGCCTCTGACATCGGTATTTTACCACCCATTCCCTGGAAGAAATAGCAGAGACCAAGCTTTTCGTAGGGCAATACAAAATTGGGCTCCATTTCAATTGCCTTTTCCAGAAAGGGAATAGCCTTTGTCATGGACGTATCATCTGCAAACTGGTTTGAATAAAAGAGCCCGCGTAAATAAGTCTCATATGCTTCCATGTTCAGTGTCGAGGCTGTCACCATTTTAGTATCATGTTCTTTTTCGGTCAGGTGCTCTCGGAGCCGATTGGTGATGGTGGAAGCAATTTCATCCTGGACTTCAAAAATATCCTCCAGCGTACGATCATACGTTTCTGAAAAGAAATGATATCCGTCTATCGAACTTACCAACTGTGCAGTGATGCGGACCCGGTTGCCAGATTTTCTGACAGAACCTTCTAAAATGTGGGCTACGCCCAGTTGCGCCCCAATCTCACGCACATCCATATTTTTACCTTTGAAGGCAAAGGAGGAGGTACGGGCTGTAACGGATAGCCCTTCGACACGTACTAATGCATTTAAAATCTCCTCCGAAATACCATCCGAGAAATATTCATTTTCAGGATCACTGCTCATATTGACAAAAGGCAGGACAGCAATCGATTTTTTATTCTGCTTTAATTTACCTTTTAACTCAGACCGCTCTGGCACTTTGATGCCGGCATTAGAAATGGCAAAAATTTCCACTGGATCTTTGATGTTCTTGAAATCGAAATGACCCAAGGATTTTGTGGAAATATTATTGTGATTTTTTATCGAATATTGAAGCTTGTCTGATATTAAAATACAACCAGCTACTCCAGCACTCTCCACTCTCGAAGCCAGATTCACGCCATCACCGTAGACTTCATTTTCATGCCAGACGATATCACCTAAATGGATGCCGATCCGCAAGGGCACTTCTAGTCCTGATCCAAACTGTTGTTGCATAGCAATACCGCACTCTACCGCTTCTACCGCACTCTTGAAAATGCTCAGGGTACCGTCGCCGTAATACTGCAGTACTTCTCCATTGCACCGTTCATGCTCTTGCTGGAAAATGTCCCGGTGTCGTTGCCTCACTGCAGCAGCATTGCTTTCGTCCGCATGCATCATGGCCGTATAACCGACGATATCGGTAAACATAATTGCGGCAAGTTGTCGTTTGTGGGCCATGGTCTTCGTGTCCTCTCAAAACATAGGCTGCCGGGGGATAGAATAGCTGCCAAATGCTTGTGTTCGGATTGATTTTTTCATCTCTATAATACAGTCTTATCCGCAATTTGCCTAATTTTTGGAATGCGAAGATGATCTCGATTGCTACGTCCTATTCGATTTTCTTTGAGGCAATGTCAAAGAACACCCCACGCAGTGGACCTATCGAAAAAATCCAAGGTAGACTATACATAAAAAGACATGAACCATGAGTATCCAGCAGGACCATTAAGATGTTTATTCCTGCTTGTACTTGGAATTTTGGAGAACTATTGAAATTTTTGCTTTCCCACTTCCCCGGCCCTGTTTTCTCACGATGTTCCGAAAACCGGGAGTCAGCCCACCTTTTCTTAAGCAGGACGTCGGATTCAAAGTGGCCACGAGAGAAAGGTGGCATTTATCTTAAAGTGGTCGTTTTTTGAATGCGTTTGTCGAATGGCAAGCATAGCAGTATCATTTCTGCTTGCTTCCGGCTTGTTCATTTTCTTTTGCGCTGCCAAAAGAAAACGAACCAAAAGAAAAGGCAGGCCTGCATCTTAAAGCTAGAAAATACTAAGGTCAGCCCCTCGCGCGCGAAATCCAAGACGCGACAGTTTTCAAAATAAAGATCTGTAGTCAAATATAGTCTCTGGCTAATTTTGACCTCTATTTATTGATGGAGTGTCGCTCGCGCATTTCTTCTCTTGCTCACCGCACGACCTTGATTTTCAACCTTTAATCTGCTAAGGCGATCCATTGGAACAAAGATCTGCTTCTTTTTTTTAGACTTTTATGTTTTTCATAGATTAGCAAATTCCTTCTCTTACCAGGACGTCGGATTCAAGTGGCCTTGAAAGAATTCTTTGGGGCAATGCCAAAGAATGCTCCACGCAGTGGACCTTTCGAAAAAATCCTAAACCAGACTTTAAGTAAAAGGACGAGAACCATAAGCATCAAAGCAGGACCAACAAAATGTTATTCCTGATTGTCCTTATAATTTTGGAGAACTATTGAAATTTTTGCTTGCCCGCTACCCCGGCCCTGTTTTCTCACGATGTTCCGAAAACCGGGAGTCAGCCCGCCTTTTCTTAAGCAGGACGTCGGATTCAAGTAGCCTTGAAAGAAAGATGGCATTTACCTCAAAGTGACTTTAAATTATGATCTGCATTATCTCAACAAATATCATCAGGAACATGTGTGAGAACCTTATTTTCTTACTGAATTAGTTAGGGAAAGTAAGCTGATTTTTCAGTGCAGACTTTTATGGGTGCTAAGAGTTTCAAAAAGAAAATACAGGGCAGATACCACTGGATCTGGTTTTGTTGCAGTTTTGCCTCTACTTGATGTAATGAATTTTTCATGCTATCTTATGAGTACATCTATCATACATTCAGCAAATGCAATCTAAATCCATCACCATAATTATTTTAATCCTCCTTATAGGATGCAATAAGGAAGATACGAGTGTAGAGATATTTGTCCCTGAGACGCATCCCATTCAAGTGGAAAATCGAAATGGTCAGGCTGTATTCATTGATGAAAGGACTGATAATATTTTTACTCCGCGTGGTACAAATTATTTCAATATTGTGAATTCTTCTTTCGGTCTTCAAGATCGATTTTTTCATCCCCTGCACTTTAATGCGCAGGTTGTAAGAAGTCATATTCAGCAACTAAAGGGGAGAGGATACAACACCATACGTGTTTTTTTAGATACATGCAGCGATGGTGAGGGTTGTATCGGGAATCTCAATGGGCAAGGATTGAACATAGACTACATGCGTAATGTCGCTTCGTTGATGCAAATAGCAAAGGAGGAAGATTTCTTTTTAATATTGACATCCAATGATCTTCCGGACCAGGGTGGGTATTGGGAAATATCCAATCAGGGTGCTAATGAATTCATTGATGGCTACAGAAATAGCCATTATCTCACAAGTCCAGGAGTGGAATCTGCCATGCTTTATTGGGAAGATCTTATGCAGGCCCTTACTGATTTAAATGCAGAATTTAGCCATGTTCTTGGCTGGTCAATTCTTAATGAACAGTGGTTTTTTAATAATGCTCCACCTTTTTCACTAACATCAGGTTCGGTGGTAGCCGCAAATGGGAAAACCTATTCATTGTCCTCAGAAAGTGACAAACTCAGGATGGCAGAAGAAAGTACGGATTATTATATTTCTAAAGTTGCTGCGACGATACGGAAGTATGATGAAGACGGACTTATCACAATGGGTATATTTTCTCCTAATCAGCCCCATGTTTGGAGGCCGGGAGACTTTAAAATGTCACTGGCATCCGTTACTGAAAATTCAGATTTGGATTTTCTGGACCTACACATATATCCAGGTACATCCACAATGGATAAATTGATGGAAAATTTTCAAATTTCTAATACCAACGCAAAACCCATTATCATGGGAGAAGTGGGGGCTTTTGTCTCTACTTATAATACGGTACAACAGGCTGAGGATGCACTACAAAATTGGATTGCATTATCCTGTGACTATAATTTTGATGGTTGGTTGACCTGGGGATTACTTCGGGCTCCACTGGCCATTGGGGATGCCACCTGGTCTTTATTGGATGAGAATGCAAGACTTCTTGAAGAGCTTTCACCCCTAAAGTATCCGGATCCATGCAATTCGGATTGGCGAGGAGCACAAAATATAGCTTTAAATAAAGCGGTAACTGTTTCATCGGAACTCTCTGGTGAGCAGGGTATGTATGCCGTAGATGGTGATTTGACTACACAATGGGGGTCTGGTGATTTACCACCTCAATGGATAGAGATTGACCTCGGGATCACAACTTCTATTTCCAGAATTTCTCTGGTTGTAGCGCAATTTCCTCAGGGTGAAACACAGCACATGATTTCAACGAAAGGAGAGAATGGTGCCTTTAGTCCCTTGATCCAATTTTCCCAAAATACCCAAGAAGGTGATCGATTGGAATGGAGTGGTTCACGAGACGATGTCCGCTACCTACGTGTTGAAACCAGTTCCAGCCCATCATGGGTTTCATGGAAGGAAATTGAGGTGTATTAGGATTGAAAAATCTGTCGATACAAGAGATTATGTTCCTAAAACAAAGGATCATTTTTTTTCGACTTTTTGCACGTGAGACCGAGACGGAAAGGGGGCAGTCAGTTGGTTGGTACTTTCGTCACTGACATTCGTAAGGTAAATAAATGACTCATATCACCTTTCAGCTGCAGATGATTCAATACCTTATGCCAGCACAAAGACTATTGTATGTTTACACTAGACCAGTTGTCTTCTGCAAAACGCAGGAGCGACCTGATCAAAATTGCCGATGAGGAAGGTTACTCGATTAAGAAGGCATTGCGTAACCTTCGCTATGAGGAGGAATTGAAGTTGCTACAGCAGGAACTTGTCAATCTACAGAGATGGGTCGAGCAAAAGAAGTTGAGAGTAGTGATTATATTCGAGGGAAGGGACGCAGCTGGGAAAGGTGGGTCTATTAAACGTTTTCGTGAACACCTTAATCCACGCTCCATGCGAGTTGTTGCCCTATCCAGGCCCACGGAAGTCGAGGGTGGGCAATGGTACTTCCGACGTTATATAAAGGAGCTTCCTAATCCAGGTGAAATCGTCTTTTTTGATCGGAGCTGGTACAACCGTGCTGTGGTTGAACCCGTGATGGGATTCTGTACAAAGGATCAATATCATCAGTTTATGGTTCAAGTACCCGAGTTTGAACATATGCTTTACGAAGATGGTGTTGTACTCATCAAGTTTTGGTTTTCTATTTCCAAGGAAGAACAGGAGAGGCGATTTAAATCACGTCTCAATAATACTTTGAAAGTATGGAAGTTCAGCCCTGTAGACATGAAGGGGCAGGAACTTTGGGATGACTATACATACTATAAGGAGCAAATGTTTGCCGCTACACACTCTTCATTTAGCCCGTGGATTATCATTAAAACCAATGACAAGCGTACAGCACGATTAGAGAGCATTCGCTATGTTCTGTCGCAGTTTGAATATAGAGGTAAAGCACAATCGAAAACGATAAAGATACCCGATCCCAATGTAGTGGTGCGGTATTATCGGCATGTCGAACAAATAGATATTTAGACTATGGAGAAACTCACATTGTCTAAGGAAGATTTGCAGATATTAAATTCAAAGTATGGACTTAAGTATCTGCTGGCAGATCGGAAAACCGACGTCGATAAGGCACTTAGGTTGGCAAGGTATGAGATCAAACTCCGTGAGCTCCAGGCCGAATTGATCAAGGTTCAGAACTGGGTGATTACTCAGGGTCAGAAGGTGGTGGTCTTGTTTGAAGGCAGAGACGCAGCTGGAAAGGGGGGTGCCATTCGTCGGGTGTCAGCCCATATTAATCCCAGACACTACCGGATCGTTGCTTTGCCTAAACCCACGAGTGTGGAAGAAACTCAGTGGTATTTTCAACGATATGTCAATAGACTCCCTCAAGCGGGCGAAATCGTCTTTTTTGATCGCAGCTGGTACAACCGTGCTGTGGTAGAGCCGGTCAATGATTTCTGTACCCAGGCCCAGTATAAATCATTTATGGGACAGGTCAATGAATTTGAACGTATGGTGCAAGAGTCCGATACCTATCTCATAAAGCTCTATTTTTCCATCACGAAAGAAGAGCAAGCCCGCCGGTTCGCTGAAATCAGGTCTAATCCGCTTAAGAAATGGAAGATCACCCCGGTCGATGAACATGCCCAGGAACTTTGGGATGAATATACCCTGTACAAGGAGCGCATGTTCAAGGTCACTAATCTGGCTTCATCACCGTGGAAAGTGATCGACGCCAATCGTAAGACTGAGGCACGCATTGAAGCACTCGACTATATACTCAGCCGGTTGCCCTACCAGGAGCATGATGATAATAGTAAACCCGAATAGAATTCAAAATATATACTCTTCATCAAAATTGAAGAGCTAATTTACGACATGAATACGAGCCTGATTCTTAGAAGCTATTTGACTAAGACCCCTTTTTCTTGCCAAACAGGAAGTTTATTGTACATCGTACAACGATTTTCATCCTCCTTAATGGTTTATATAGTGCTTGAGGAATTCCTTTTTATATTGAGGGAAGCAACATCACATCATGAAAGTTTTCATTTATTGCTCTTTATGCACGATCCTCTTCTCTTGCCAGGTTGATCCGATTTCAAATCAACTTGAGAGCTTCAAACTGGAAGAGGGTTTTCAGATAGAGCGGGTGGCAAGTGAGCCCTTGATCGCAGATCCGGTTGATATGGAAATTGATGAGTGGGGACGCATGTTTGTCGTGGAGATGCATGGCTACCCACTGGATCTTTCCGGTACAGGTTTAGTAAAACGCCTGGAAGATACGGATGGGGATGGGCTGCCGGATAAGAGTACAATCTTTGCCGATAGTCTGATTGTGCCAACGGGCATCATGCGCTGGAAAGAAGGATTTCTTGTCACGGATCCTCCACATGTATATTATTTGGAGGATGTGGATGATGATGGAAAGGCCGATGTGCGGGAAATTGTATTGACAGGCTTTGCCCGATCCAATCCCCAGCACAACGTCAACAATCCGACGTATGGCCTGGACAATTGGATTTACTTGAGTCACGAAGGAGCCGTCAGGACACAGCAATTTGGCGATCTGCTCGGGGACGAAGGAGGTGAAATCCATATGCCTAAGGCAGGTAAAGACAAGAGCCTCCCAAAAAATGCGAATGGGTTGGGAGTTCGATTTAGACCTGATTCCGGGCAATTGGAGATGCTTTCTTCCAGATGTCAATTTGGGCAGGCCTTTGATGATTGGGGGCATCATTTCCAGACCAACAATGCAACTCATCTGTATCACAAAGTCATAGCAGCCCCTTACACGTTGAGAAATACTGATTTATTGATTCCCACAAGTCAGTCCTACATTCCTGTTGATGGTAAAGGTTTTGATATTTTCCCCATTACCACCAATCCCGATCATCAATTGTTGACAGATATCGGAGTAATGACGTCAGCTTGCGGTATCCTGTCGTATAGCGGAGCGCTATTTCCTGACAAATATCACCACAATATCTTCACAGCTGAACCTGTACACAATCTGATTCATGTGGATAGAATTGAAGAGAATGGTGCCACCTTTCACTCCGTCCCCATCTTGGAAGATCGAGAGTTTTTGGCCTCAACCGATGCCTGGTTTAGACCGGTGAACCACTATATCGGACCGGATGGATCTATCTTCGTGCTTGACTATTACCGAAAAATTATCGAGCACCCGGAATGGTTGTCTGATGAGGTCATTCAATCCGGAGATTTATACGTAGGCATGGATAAGGGGAGGATCTACCGGATTTCACCTACAGGAACAGATGCGATGTCATTCCTTGATAATCTCACTCTTGGAGAAGCTACGATTCCTGAACTGGTGTCTTATTTAGCGAACCCCAATATTTGGTGGCGTACCCATGCTCAAAGATTATTGATGGACCTGCCTGGGCCAGAAATCACGACTGCACTCAAACAGTTTATTCTCTCCACTGACAGTTCGGTGGGAAAAGTACATGCTATTTGGCTTCTGGAGAGCAAGAACCAAATGGAAGAAGAAATCCTGTTGCAGATGTTAGACGATGAGGAACCGGGATTGCGGGAAAACGCAATAAAAATTGCGGAGAAATATCTGACATCGAGTGAAAAACTCCTCGACAGACTTTTGGGTATGGTCTCTGATGATCATCCCAAGGTACGATTTCAACTTCTACTGACTTTAGGTAATCAGTCGGGTCAAAGGTCTTCTGATATACGGAATCACTTGTTACTCCAGGACATTGAGGATCCCTGGGTTCAATATGCAGCCTTGTCCGCAGCTGATTTCGAAGCCATGGAAGTATTTAGACAGACAAAATCCAAACTGGAAAACCAGCAGACAGAGGGTACGAAGGCATTCTTCAAAAAATTGAGCCAGCTTATTACCAGAAGTGGAAGCCGGCAAGAATTAAATCTATTTCTGTCTGATCTACTGCGTTCATCGTCGGATTCATGGATCTTACCACTGGTATTGGAAGGAATTGCTGAGGGTATAGAACGTGACAAGGATCTGATGCTATCCGAGGGAAATATACGTCTGTTGGCTTCTAATTTCTCCGCATCTATTGATGCTTCCCTACGTCACCAGAGTCTGGCCGTCCTACAGGCCAGTGGCTTTTTTAAACAATCGTCCACCTCGCTTTTAAAAGATGCCATTAATATTTCACAACAGCCAGATGTGGAAGAGTCTCTTCTTACAGATGCCGTCCAAATCATCAGTTGGTCTGGATCTGATAGCAATTTTGAACTCTTGCAAGATTTATTTGCAATATATGACAGTCCTGATCTTCGTATTGCGATCATGCAGGCAATGCAGGAGATGTCAGATGATAAGACAACAAATTTTATCACAGCAAAATGGCCGGAACTTATTCTCAATGAGAGAAAGGAGGGTGTTCAGATATTTCTGAAAAATGACGATAACAGAATGAAGCTGATGAAAGCGATCGCTGAAGATCAAATACAGCCTTCGATTCTCACCTGGGGACAAACTGTGTCGCTGCTAAACAGTAGTAATCCATCAATAAGGAGTTTAGCCAGAACCCATTTACGCGGAAATGAGCTTAATGCGGACACAGTTTGGCGAGCATTTCAGGAATCCCTACAAAAAAGCGGAAACATTGATTCCGGGCAGGAAATTTTCAAGAAACACTGTGGTATCTGCCACCAAAAGTCAGGTAAACTGGGAGTCTCTTTTGGACCGGATCTGGCAGCCGTGCAAAATCGAAATAAGGCATCTCTGCTTTTGGATATTTTACAGCCAAATAAATCAATTGCCGATGGATTTGAATTGTGGACATTATCGCTTACCTCGGGGACCGATCTTACCGGTATCATTTCCCAACAAGGTCCTTCTTCCCTAACAATTCGAGATGCGACAGGCAAAGAAACTACGGTCGATCGTGCCGATATCACTGAGCTGAAAGCTTCCGAATGGTCAGCAATGCCAGAAAACCTACATGCACAGATCAGTCAGGAAGAAATGGCGGACCTGCTCGCCTTTTTGAAAGGTGCCTGATGTTATGTTTTCTGGCTGACGATGCTGGGGTTGGAAAAGATCAAGTCTTATATAATTCCCATGCACTCTCTTATTTCTTACCTTTTGATACAAGTCTATGTCTCGACAAAAAGTGATAATGCTGGGTTGCTTTGATACCAAAGCTGCGGATTTTGAGTTTTTACGGGCCTGCCTGATCATGCAGGATCTTGATGTCATTTCCATTAATATGGGTGTACAGCCGGTGCAGTGCCCATTCCCTATTGATGTGAGTGCTTCTGCGGTAGCGGAGGCTGCTGGTCATAAGCTGTCCGCCATGAGAGAACAATCAGATCGAAGCACGGCTCTCGAAATTATGGGACACGGTGCTGCGAAAGTAATTGGCAATCTCCTCGTAGCAGGTCAGGTGGATGGGGCTATTGGCATGGGGGGAGGTGGGGGCACCTTTTTGACCCTGTTAGCCATGCAGGCTATTCCCATTGGCGTACCAAAGGTTTGTTTAAGTACCTTGGCATCCAAAGACCTATCACCTCAGGTCGGCACCAAGGACATCACATTGATATGTTCTGTGGTGGATATTGCCGGTCTAAATCAGATTAGCAGAATGCAGATGAGCCAGGCGGCAGGTGCCATCGCCGGCATGATGCGGACAACGGATCTCACTCAGGATAGTAGACCTCCTTCGATTGCCATAAGTATGTTCGGGAATACTACATCATGTGTAGAAGCGTGTAGTGCTCTACTCCGCGAAGCCGGGTATGAGGTGTTGGCTTTTCACGCAGTGGGTGTCGGTGGGCAGACTATGGAGGCACTTATCCGTGATGGTTATTTTGATGGCGTACTGGACATTACCACCACAGAACTAGCTGATCATCTCTGTGAGGGTATCTGTAGTGCGGGGCCAACCCGCCTAACGGCAGCAGCTGAGAAAGGAATACCTCAGGTAGTGGTCCCAGGCTGTCTTGACATGGTAAATTATGGCCCTCCGAATACAGTACCCGATCGGTATCAGGATAGAAAGCTGTTCAGCTGGGCGCCGGATGTAACACTTATGCGAACCAACAAAGTAGAAAATGAGGAGCTGGGAACGATTATTAGTCAACGACTAAATAACTCGGCAGGAAAAGTTAGTATCTTATTACCCTTACAAGGTATTTCGAAGATCAGCAGTGTAGGAGGACCATTTTATGACCCGGATGTTGATAAGGTACTGTTTAAAACTATTAAACAAAAGACAAAGGGTTCTATCAAAGTGCTGGAAATAGATGCCAATATTAATGATGCGATTTTTGCCAAATCTGCAGTGGAAAATCTACTTTCTCTAATGTAAAATGACAGCTAAAAAAATATCAGTCAATTCGCAAGATTTTTTTCATTCTAAATAAATAAAGAAATATGCCAAATCCTTGGACGGGAAAGGGAAATCCTTATTCCAGGCAAGAAGTACGAGATCGGTTAAGCAAGACATTGGATGATCGCAAAGCCATTATAGTGGCTGGTGCGGGGACAGGTATCAGTGCAAAGTTTATTGAAAAGGGTGGTGCCGATCTACTGATTATTTATAACTCAGGCCGATTTAGAATGTCAGGACATGGATCTACAGCAGGAATGATGGCATACGGTGATGCAAATGCCGTGGCGATGGAAATTGGTGAATTTGAAGTGCTGCCTGTGGTGGAGGAAATACCAGTGATTTGTGGTGTCCATGGTAGCGATCCTCGACGTAGGATGTGGCACTTTCTAGGTCAGGTGAAAGATATGGGATTCTCAGGTGTCAATAATTTTCCTACACACTCAATCATAGACGGTCATTTTCGCAACGTCCTGGAAGAAACAGGAATGAGCTTTCAAAAAGAAGTTGACATGATCAACCTGGCAAATCGGATGGATCTATTTACGATCGTTTATGTCGGCAAACCAGAAGAAGCTAGGCAAATGGCTGACGCCGGTGCTGATGCCGTGATAGCTCACGTAGGTACCACTGTGGGGGGCTCTATTGGTGTGGTCGGTGCCACTTGTAGCATGGATGAAGCTGTCGATAGAACACAAAGCATTATCGAGGCTGTAAAGACATCCAATCCTGACACTTTTTTTCTGGCGCATGGTGGACCCATTAACACACCAGCAGATGTGAAAATTATTTTGGAAAAGACGGATGCACATGGATTCGTGGGTGCATCATCTCTGGAAAGGATGGGGGTCGAACAGTCCTTGACTGACCTTACCCGGGCATTTAAGTCCTTATCGTATGATCGATGAGAGAGATCCTTAGAGGGAACCCTGGTACTTTAATTTTGACTCGATATTTATAGTTATGAAAAAATACTTATCCTATTTCTTTGTTGCCATTGTTTTTCTGGGATGCTCTACCGAAAAACCACCTCTTCCTGCATTGACGTATACAGGTGTAGAACCACGTATTCAGGATCCGCTTAGTCCGGAGGATTCGCAAAAGCATATCCAACTCCCCAAAGGATTTGAAGCGGTGCTGTACGCTGCCGAACCCAACATAATTAATCCAATTGCATTTTCCTGGGATGAGCGTGGTAGGCTTTGGGTAGTGCAATCGATGGATTATCCGCATGGACTGGATAATGATGTCGGAGGAGATCGAATCACCATTTGTGAAGATACGAATGGCGATGGTCAGGCAGATAAGTTTACTGATTTTGCTACTGAGCAAAGTCTCACTACGGGTATTACCAATGTAAGGGGTGGAGTCATTGTGGCTCAAGCTCCCGAAATCTACTACTTGCAGGATACTGACGGTGATGATAAAATGGATAAACGATCACAATTGGTCACTGGATTTGGTACGTATGATACACACGCGGGTCCTTCCAATTTAAAATACGGATTGGACAATCTCATTTGGGGCTCAGTGGGTTACTCAGGATTTGAAAGTCAGTTCGATGGTCAGACCATCAATTTTACAAGGGGTGTTTTTAAATTCAGTCCCGATGGAAAATACTTCGAGCCCATCGGTCAGTTTAATAATAATACGTGGGGCCTAGGCTTTACGCAGGATTTTGAAATCTTCGGTTCAACGGCCAATAATAATCATTGCTGTTATATCGGCATACCCTTACGGCATTATGATTACCTCAATGAGTTACCCTCTTGGGCAATTAATGCCGATTTTATTCAAGGACATTATGAAATATCTTCACCCGATACAATTCCACTCCAGCAAGTCGATGTGCGGGGTGGCTATACGGCGGCGGCAGGTGCTAATTTTTATACGGCCAATAATTATCCCTCAGAATATCAGAATCAGATGTATGTAAATGAACCTACAGGCCATTTAGTACATCTCGCAAAGATCGAAGAAGATGGTGCCGGGTATAAAGAAATCGATGGCGGAAATATTTTTGCGAGCACCGATGCCTGGACGGCACCTGTGCATACTGAGACGGGGCCGGATGGAAATCTTTGGGTAGCTGACTGGTACAATCCCGTCATCCAACATAATCCGGATAAGCGAGGTATGGATAATCAAATATGGAATGATGAGCGAGGTGAGGGGAATGCACATCTTAATCCGCATCGGGATAAGGGCCATGGTCGCATTTACATTATCAAACACAGACAGGGAAAAAAATCAAGGATCAAAAGTCTCGACCCATCTGACCTTGTGGGGCTGATGGAAGGATTACAAAGTGACAATATGTTTTGGCGCACTACTGCACAACGACTTATTGTTGAAAATAATATTCAGGATTTAATACCTGAGTTAAGCAAACTCGCCACTCAAAGTGAACGCGGTCTTAATGCCGGTGCCATGCATGCCCTTTGGACCTTAAGGGGATTAGGTGCAGAAGCTGCAACTGGGGTAGCAGCAGCGATAGAAGGTGCCCTTTCTAATAAATCGCATGCCGTGAGGAAAGCAGGAATTGCCCTACTACCCAATGACCTGACGGGTACTGAACTTCTAGTGAAATCGGGGCTTCTCGAGTCGGACGATTTGCACGTACGTCTGCCGGCTATGTTGCGTGCCAGTGAATTGCCAGAAACGGATGCACTCATTCAAGTGATGCAGAAAATTTCGCTCGATGAGACCAATCAAAATGATCAATGGTTGAACGCAGCTTTAAGAATATACTTCAGAGAGCAAAATTATGAATCTATCGATAAGGAATTAGTAGAGACGGTCATCCCAGCAGCTGACGAAGAACTTTCCAACTGGAAATACACGTTCGAGCGGCCAGCAGAAAATTGGTCCGCACCAGATTTTGATGATTCAAAATGGATGGTAGGACAATCTGTTTTTGGCACGGAGGCTCTGAGTGATCAGATCAAAACCACATGGAATACAGAAGATATCTGGTTGCGGAAGGAGGTCATGCTTGACGATCTCATTGAAGACCCAGTCCTTAGAGTAATGCACGATGAAAATTATAGTGTCTATGTGAATGGAGGTTTATTTTTTGAGGATAAAGGCACCCACCGTGGATATAATTTAATCCGCGTAGATAAGTCACTGGGGTCACTATTTAAAAGCGGTAGGAATATCATTTCCGTTTATTGTCATAATGAACACAACAGACAATTCATCGACGTAGGCATCGGTCGGGTAAAACAAACAGAGCCGGACCAAGTTATTGCTCTTAATACCGTTCCTCAAAAGATGGCCTTCGATCAAACTGTTTTATATGCGATGGCGGGTCAGGAAATAGAAATCACCTTAACCAATAAGGATGAGATGCCCCATAACCTGGTATTGATTGAAGAGGGCACTCTTGAAAGTTTTGGTGCTTTGGTTGATAAATTTCTGGAAAGCCCCGACGCTGAAAAGATGCAATATGTACCCGATTCGAGATATGTACTTGCAGCTACCAATATGCTGGATCCCGGGGAACAGGGAGTAATCCGCCTGCGTGTACCCGACAAACCGGGTGACTATCCCTTTGTGTGTACTTTCCCTGGTCATTGGCGAGTGATGCAAGGTGTGCTCAAAGTGAGTGCACGAGGTTCATATGCTTCCGCTGATCCCAACGCACTGAAAATTGCAGTCATGGGAGGAGGTAGTTCTCACGATTTTCTTAAATATTTTGGCGTGGCAGACGGGAAGATTTTGAGTGAAAATGGAAAAAATGAAGTCAATTACACCGAGAGCTCGCTGGATCTGGGAAAAATGCTTACCACTGCAGATGTATTAGTCATGTCAAATAATAAAGCTTTTGATGCGTCCACCCGTGACATGATATTTTCGAGAGTGAATGATGGTATGCCGATGTTGATCTACCATCCTAGCACCTGGTATAATTGGCCAGAATGGCCAGAATATAATCGCCAGTTGGTTGGAGGTGGATCAAGATCACATGAAAAACTACAGGAATTTGAGGTGCGGGTTACCAAATCATCGCATCCTATTATGCAAGGTGTGCCCTCTACATTTCGGATTACGGATGAACTATATCGGTGGGAAAAGGAGCCTGAAGGTACGGACATTGAAGTACTGGCAGTAGGTCGTGGCCTGGAATCTGGAGCTGAATTTCCCGTAGTCTGGATTGTACGGCATGGCAGTGCAAAAATCGTCTGCAATACACTGGGACATGATCAGGATGCGCATGAATTACCAGCGTATCAGACTATCCTGAGCAATAGTTTGGATTGGTTGAAGAAGGATGTGAAAAGGCTAGAAATGTAATGTAGATGAATGCTACTGTGGTTAGTTTTTTACATTTTTAGATTGGCAATAGCATCCCAGTCAGCCACTGCAATCTGTCAATATTAGGTGTTTAGCTTTTTATCCTGAATTCGGAATTTTTCTCTAAATCCAGTCATTGGTTTTTCAAAATATTTATAAATAATCATGGATCCGATGATGGTAATTGACCAAAATAAAATGTATTGAATAGCCGATCCTAGAAAATGATTATCCAACTTGAGAGGGCTTAAATATCTAATGATTGGAAGAGCCATAAACTTCACAATACCCAGATTTATTAGATACAAAGAGTAGGAAACCAAACTAATAGTGGTCAATGTTTTGTAGATAATCCCACTTCCGTTTTTATAAGTGTGTATTACACTTATTTTGGTTCTATTTCCAATTTTTTTCAAGGCAAAGATTTGATGAACTTTCCGACGACATTGATTACTGCTTTTTCATGTCGCCAAGAATTCCAGTGTTCTTCTTTTCCATAGAAGGGATCAGCTGTGGTTACAATCACCATGTCTAAATCTTTCAGTAGTATAATCAACTGGCCACCATGGCCCCATGCAAAGTTGAGTTGGTGGTTGCCGACTTTTCCATACCACCATTGATACCCGTATCCAATATCATGAAAATAACGGCCGAGATTTCCGGACCTCACTCCGACTGAGTTTATATCTTCAGCATAGTTTTGTAGCGACTCTTTGACCCAGTTTGCCGGGACTATCTGTACCCCGTTTGCATAGCCATCATTTAGATAAAGCAAACCAAACTTAGCCATATCCCGGGCAGTAAACTGAATGTCACCAGAGCCGATATTATAGCCGTCAAGGTCTTTAGGCCAATCGCCCAATTTTACTTTGAGAGAAGAAAATAAGTTTTCTTGACCAAACGATGTTAAGTCAGTCTTGCAAGCTCGAGCAACAATTATAGCGAGCCAATTAGATGTTAGGTTGCTGTATTGAAAATTGGCACCTGGATCGCTTGTGAGTGGGATGGCCTCAATATCGTCTAAATATTGCCCAGACCATAAGGAATCCCAATAGGCCGGTTCCGATTCTTCCGAGGGAAATCCAGCTTGCATTTGTAACATGTGTTCAATTGATATTGTCTTTTTCCTTGGATCCGTTATATTCTTTTCGATGTCCGGAAAAAAATCTAACATCATCTGGTCGATACCAGTGATACATTTTTTTTCAATCGCAATACCCAATAAGGCCGAGACAAAGCTTTTGGTCACGGAAGCGCGTTTTGATAATTGATTCACCGAGCCTTCGTTAAAATAGCCCTCACCTATGAGATGTCCATTTTTGATAATAAGCAGGCTGTATAGAGTTTCTAGATGGGAAGCATCATAATAAACTTCGTCCAATAGACTCTTATCCAATCCTTGAGCTAAGGGGCTGGACACCTCCCAATCTTCAAGATCCAATGGTGTGTATTTGATAAGGTCGTGAACAGAAATATCATTTGATAATAATTCAGCGAGGCGAGGTCTATTACTTTTAATCTTATCTAAATCTACGCTAAGTCCCATTGGACCTAAGGCAGATTCTAATTGCTTGTAAGTTTCATGATCAATTTCAACAGGTGCAGCTACTATATCATATGCAGTCGCACCATCATTGTTTCTTAAAGATTTATCTGCTCCTTTATTCAGTAAATGCTCAGCAATTTCTTCATGACAAAAGAAGGCCGCAATATGCAGGGGTGTCGAACCCTGGTTATTCGCTATGCTGAGGTCAGCACCTTCCTCTATTAATAGTTTCGCTATTGCAACCTTACCGAATGTTGAGGCGATGATCAGAGGGGTAGAGCCATACGGATCTTTTTCATTTAAGTTTGATCCGGATTTCACGATTTTCTTAACGAGCTCTAAGTTTCCCTGAAGGACTGCCAGATGGAGGTTAGTGTCGGTTGGTTGAACCTGGGATCGGATTTGTAAAGGACATAAAATCAAAAGGGCTAAAGCTAATTTTACAAAGATTTTCATCGGCAGGAATTCCTTTTGTGGTTAAAAAAGTTACTCAGTAATAGCAAGGACCATCTGTTCAATTTTTCCCTATTTAAACGTGTCATCTGAGGAGATCATCATGGAGCATTATTAACAACATGCTACTAATAGCACTTCACTGTATATTATAAATTTACCGGTTTTAGGTTTGTGGTGTAGAATCGAATCCCAAAACTCAACCTTTCACAGGACTGGAGTCAAGGGTGAGTGCTTTCAGACCCGCTTTCATAATTTTCAAAATTCGATCCGCATCCTGTACGCATCCTTTCCAAATACCACTTTGTGTTGCTGCCCAAATTTTGATATCATCAGGGAGCTCAGGATGGGGTCTAAGTTGCGGATGAGGGGATCTGACTGCAAATAGTTCAGCAACTTCGGCCTCATTCAGTTCTCTATCTGGATCTGTACACGCAGCAATTAAATTGATACTTCCGGTGAGGTTGTCGCAATCGATCCTGATTTCAATAATATCACCATCTTGAACTTTACTGATAGGGCCTCCCACAAGAGCCTCCGGACCGACATGTCCGATACATGCACCCGTAGAAACGCCAGAAAAACGTCCATCTGTAATGAGGGCGATTTCCTTCCCGAAGGATAATTGTTTCAGTGCTCCGGTGACCTGGAAAGTTTCTTCCATTCCAGTACCACTGGGACCGGTTCCCATCAGAATTACAATATGCCCAGGCTTGACTTCACCCTGATTGATCGATCGGATAGCACTTGATTCCGACACAAAGACTTTCGCCATTCCTTTTTTGTAATAAATACCGCTTTCATCAATGAGTTCTGGTGCGATGGCACCGCTTTTGATCACGGATCCTTCCGGTGCCAGATTACCGGATGGAAAAGTCAAGGTACTTTTCATATTGGCCTTGTGTGCTTCTTCCGGGGGTAGGATGACTTTATCTGGATGGGCATTTGGATTGAAAGCCTGGAGGTTAAATCGCACCTGCTCTCGCCGATTGCCTTTATTGTTTGCTTCCCAGGGAAACATCTTATTGCCCTGCTCCCAATTATCGAGATTCTCACCCAGCGTTTTTCCGGTCACAGTAAGGCAATTTTCTCTTAATAGGCCAAGTGTCCTTAAGTGTACCATGACTTCAGGTACACCCCCGGCAGCATAAACATGAGCCGTGGAGTAGGTCCCAGCCGGTAACACATTGACCAGGCGGGGTGTGATGCGGTTGATCTTTATCCAATCTTCTCGGGTGGGCATGGGTACTCCCGCAGCATGTGCAATAGCTGGTACGTGCAGTAGTAGATTTGTCGATCCACCAAATGCAGCATGTACGACCATCGCATTGTATATGGCATCTTCAGTGATGATCTCACGTGTCATGATATGCTTTTCCGCCAAATGAATCAGGGCTATCGCAGTGTCTTCAGCCAAAGCATACCAGATTTTTCCACCGGAAGGTGCCAATGCTGAATGAGGAAGCGCCATGCCCAAAGCTTCGGCGACAACCTGAGAAGTAGCTGCAGTGCCTAAGAAATGACATCCTCCACCCGGTGTGCCACAAGAAGCACATCCCTGGGTCTGAGCTTCTTCCAGGGATATTTCATCATGAGAAACAAGTGATGGCAAAGCCTGAACTGATCCTAAATCTTTGATACCCTTGGCGATCAATGTGACACCTCCCGGCATAATGATCGTGGGTAAATGGGATTCGTTAGCGAGGGCCATCATCATGGCCGGCAAGCCTTTGTCACAGGTAGCAATGCCCATGACACCTTTCCGGTTGGGTAATGAGCGGCTTAAATCTCCCAGTACAGTGGCTGCGTGGTTTCGATAGGCCAAAGAATTCATCATGCCTGTGGTGCCTTGCGTGCGACCATCACATGGATCCGAAACCGATACATAATATGGCTTGCTCGATCGCATCTTGAATGCATTTGCCGCAACCTTTGCGGCATCACCCAATTCGAAGTGTCCCGAATGCATACCTAAAGCAAGCGTCTCGTCACCATTTTTCAATCCTCCAGCAGTACTCATAATGAGAAACTCGGGCTGGTTGACCGATTCATGA
Organism: Saprospiraceae bacterium; assembly: GCA_050298535.1. Classification (GTDB taxonomy): domain Bacteria; phylum Bacteroidota; class Bacteroidia; order Chitinophagales; family Saprospiraceae; genus JABDMH01. The sequence goes on along the minus strand of JBNKUI010000057.1, from coordinate 37,146 downwards.
TTCCATTTCATCCCGGCATCTTGAATCTTGCCAAAGATGTCTCCACTAGGTTTGTTTTCGTAGTCTTCTCTGGATATGGGCAGCCTACCTTTTCTGGGGCTCACTTCCAAAGGGAAATAAAATGGACTGTTCTCTTTAAAGTGCTCTTTTTCTTTAGTACTCATTGTGTTCTAAACTAGAATACGAAGGTATTAACTTAATACTACGGTTAAGATAAAATGCGGTTAGGAAGGAAGAATATCTATGGCAGATCTTTCGGCAAGTCGTGCATGCTCAGTTCCTAAAACCATACTTCTGCTGCATACATTCCACCGCTCTGATACCTTGAATGCATTTTGCCAATTTGTTTCAGGATAGAACCCTGAGGCATTAGTGTTTTCACTTTTTCAAACGGGATGGGAAATGGCACCCACGGATTTGCTTTTTTTGTATCGTATTCTACCAAAATAGGGTATGCAGAAATTTGCCTCAATTGCTCAAGGAAAATGACCTGATCCCTTATATAGTGGAGCGAGTTGGCCATTAAAATGCCATGTACCCTTTCTCTAATTTTTAGGTACTGCAAATCCCCCTGCTTAAAATCAATACGTACATTCTCCCCTGCCTCAGCGGGTAGAGATTGATTTTCCAAATCTACGGCTGTGATACAACTATGGGGAGGTAACAATTGGGCAAGGGCACGAGTAAAAGTCCCACTACCACAGCCCAGGTCCAGCCAATGTTGAGGTTCTTTCAAGTTGATGTAAGCCTTTGCTATTAATTGTTTGGCCTCATATACTTGCATCTGTAGTATAGATATAAAAGGTGCATTACCAATTGTAAACTTATTATTTTTTACTAACTCAAGTCATGCGGTGAAAATGTCATTCGGAAACGGATATAGTCCACTTGCAAAGAAATCCGTACCATTCGCAAAAAGGAACCCCTGTAAAGATTTGTTACAATACCAGGTGAATCTAATTTGCATTATCTTCCATATAGTATTCGCGCTCCTCTTGCGGTTATCAGATCTTGTAAATTTTGCTTACAACTTCTGAACGTTTGGGAGGCTCGTAAATCAAATATTTGTCCATAGTAATTCATTGATTGAAGGGAGTATACTGTGGCGATATGCGACGGCGTATCAAAGGATTTTTCCTAGCCCGGGATAATCGAAAATGGTGTACTTGAAAATCAGTGGGTTGTTAAGAAGCTCGAACGCATGTCCATTCAATCCGTAACAACAAAATTTTTCAGTACGCTCCTTACCGTCTTTTTTTTATACCTAACCGCCTGGAGTCAGCCATCCGGTGATGCTACCCACATCATTTCGCTGGATCTGACACAGTTTAGCAGACAGTTGGATGCTGCTCCAATGGAAGGTAGCTCATTCGCCCGATCAGCACCTATGGTTGTTGATCTCCCTATGCCGGATGGTAGCATGCAATCGTTCAACGTGGTGGAGTCTCCGATCATGGATCCGGCCTTTGCGGCTTCATTTCCTGATTTTAAAACGTACCGGGTCCAGCATCAGGACGATCCAGCTATTTCAGGTCGGATCTCACTCACACCGTTTGGATACAATGCGGTGATCCTGACGCCTTTGGGTACGATCCATGCCAGTCCTCTGGATATTAATAATCCAGTGCAGCATCAGATTGAGATATCCAAAAACTTGACAGAAGGACTGGAATGCTCCTTCAACGAAGTGCTGCACGCCAAGGGGGCACCGGGGATCATTGAAAATCCCAATCCATCCATCAGCAATGGCGTCAATAAACGCACATTTCGTCTGGCCATTGTCACGACTGGCGAGTTTGCTTCGGCCAATGGAGGTACAGCACCGTCGGCGTCTGCTGCCGTAACTGCAGCTGTCAATGGTATTCAGGCTATTTATGAGAGAGAACTAAACGTCAACTTCACATTATTACAGCCTTTTATTTACACAGACGCCAATACCGACCCATTTGTCACGGGCAATGAGCGGACCATGATGGCTGCCAATGCAGTGGCTCTAAATTTTAATGTTAACGACTATGATCTAGGTCATGTGTTTCATGATACCGATGAGGGAGCCGGCAATCTGGGTGGTGGCGGAGTTGCTAATCTCGGTGCGGTATGTAGCAATGCCACGCAAGGTACCGGAGTACGAAAGGCAGGTGGATGGAGTGGATCTTTCAATACTACGGGTAGTGGTTTCATTAGTCTGGCCTCGCATGAGTTCGGTCATATGTTTAATATGACGCATACATTCAATGGAACAGGAGAAAGCTGTACGAGTAATATCAATACAGCGAGCGCTGTTGAAATCGGAAGTGGAAACACAATCATGTCCTATAATGGTACCTGCGCTGCCAGTCAAAATGTCCCGGGTTCAGGTGTGGCGGATCACTATTTCCATGCCATCAGTTTGGATCAGGCGATCAATTTTATCAACGGCCAGACTTGTGGAACCACCGTCGCCAGCAATAATACACCACCCAACGTAAATGCCAACCCATGTGGAGGTGGACATACAATCCCTGTAGGAACTCCATTTAGACTGAGAGGTACTGGCTCCGATGCCAACAGTGATATACTTTACTACACCTGGGAACAAACAGATGAGGATGGTGACGGCGCAACTACACAAGGACTCATCGGTGCCGCGGCTGCTGGCAATGCCGCCGCACCTTTATTCCGAAGCTATCCTCCAACACCCGATCCCACACGATATTTTCCTACCAGAGATTTGGTTGTGGCTAACAATTATGCATCCGATTTTGAGCCATTACCCACGGTTGCACGTACTCTTAATTTCAGACTCACTGCTCGTGACTGGCGAGCTGGAGGGGGTGCTGTAAATACATCCGACCTTCAAGTGACAGTCAGTGCATCAGGGCCTCTGGCCGTAACGGCGCCCAATGGTGGCGAAAATCTAACAGCCGGTAATGCCACTACGGTCACCTGGAATCACAATGGATCGAATGCTTTCTGTAATCAGGTCAACATTCGACTATCAATCGATGGAGGTATGAATTTCCCCTACATCCTTAGCACTAATACAGCCAATGACGGTACCGAGAACGTGACTATCCCGGCTGGTGTAGTCAACAGTACGACGGCTCGAATCATGGTGGAAAGTGCCTGCAATGACTGTGTTGTATTTTACGACATTTCCAATGCCAATTTCAATATAACCTCTACCTGTCAGGCTCCGGTAAGTAATATTTGCCCCGTGACAGCTCTTAATCTTCCGGTGGGTGATGGAGGTCTTAACATGGGATTAAATCGATATTTAGGCGATGCATTAACGGCATTTCCCTATAATCTAAATAATAACAGTCCTTCGGCAACTATGGCCAATGCCGTTTCAAGCACCAACAATACCTGTCAGAACTCCGGGAATTTCTGGCATCAAGTACATCAGTTTACCGTGTCTACCGACGGAAAATATAATTTTCAACAGAATCCCAATGACAATGGATTTCGGTTGTTTACACTTTATCAGGGAGACTTTAATCCTGATAATGCCTGTGCGGGATACATTGCCTCAAACTCCTGGGGTGCCTGGTCATCGACAGGGGGCAGGACGGTGGATCTGGTAGCCTGCCAGGATTATTCCATCGTAATCTGGTCTCTGGATGAAGCACTTACGGGTAGTATGCTGGTCAGTGGTCCGGGTCAGGTCTACGCTAGAGGAAATAATCTGGCTGCCAACTATGCGTACACCTACGCTGCTGTTAGCACTGCAGATGATCAAGTCAAAATGACCAGCGCTACCTCTAATTTTACCGGGCTAGCCGCTGGATCATACCGAATTTACGGAGTATCTTATTATACGGGGGGTAACCCTCCAAATCCCGCTGATCCTGGAACATGGACTAATCAGACGGTAAGCGACATTCTCGCAGGAGGTACTTGCTTGCTGTTTAGCAGCAATTATCGTGAGGTAACCGTAGTGGGCAATTGTACACCTCCTACCATAAATGCATCTACTACCGTCCAACCTACTTGTACTACACCAGGAAGTATCACAGTGAATGCGACAGGAACTGGACCCTTCGAATACAGTATCGACAATGGTACTACTTTCCAGGCAGGTAATGCGTTTGCCGGATTAATGGCTGGAACCTATAATGTCGTGGTGCGCTTGCAGGGCGATCCCAATTGCTCAGCCACGGGAACTCCTGTAGTATTGAATCCTCCCACCGGATGTGATGACTGCGCTACAATTGCTGCAACAGATTTACCACAAAATATTGTAGACAACAGTACCATAACTTCTTCGATCACCTTTCCGCAGGGAGGTACTATCACGGATGTGAATGTGAAAAATATAATAGGAGTACATACATGGGTAAGTGATCTAACATTCACCCTCATCAGTCCACAAAATACTTCGGTAGTTCTCGTTGCGAATAAGTGTGGTGATATAGACAATTTCAACATTTCATTTGATGATCAGGCCACGATTCCTCATGCAAACGTTTGTCCACTTAGTGATGCCATGAATAAGCAGCCACAAAGTCCACTTTCCGCATTCAATAATGAGGATCCGCAAGGTGTTTGGAGACTTACTGTAAATGATAATGCAACAGAAGATCCGGGGGTTCTTAATGGTTGGAGTCTCGAAATTTGTGGAAACTTCAATTGTGCGCCTACGATTAATAGTGTCATGGCTGTGCAACCTACCTGCCAGAATCCTAATGGTACCATTACGGTCAATGCTACGGGTAATGGAATCCTTGAGTATAGTGTGGATGGTGGTACGACCTTTCAGGCTGGAAATACCTTTGGTAATCTGCCGGCGGCCAACTACAATGTCATGGTAAGGCTTCAAGGTAATGGGGCTTGTCAGGCGGTATACAATCAGAATCCTATCATGATAAATGCACCCGTAGGATGTGAAGAATGTCTGACCTATGTGGCAGGAGATGTTCCTATAGCCATCACGGATAATGCGACCATCACTTCGACCATCAATGTTCCCAGAGGAGGAACATTGACGGATGTGAATATCAAGAACCTACAGGGTACTCATATCTACGTCAGTGATCTAACCTTTACACTGGTGAGTCCTATGGGTACGAGCGTTACCTTCCTGGCGAGGCAATGTGGAGATGCTGATAATTTTAATATTTCCTTCGATGATCAGGCGGGCATTGCCTTTGCCTGTCCCATGAATGATGGCCAGACCAAGATGCCACAAAGCCCACTGGCCGCCTTTAATGGTGAAAACCCACAGGGCAATTGGATGCTGATGATCAATGACTGCTGTAATGAAGATCAGGGATTCCTGAATGGGTGGACGCTCGAAGTGTGTGGTAACTTTGTAAATGCAGCCTGTCCTCCCGTATTGGATGCCGGTGCAGCTCCAGTAGTCAGTAACGGTGTCTATCAAGCCGAGATACAGGTGTACTGCTCCAGCACCGTCAGCTCAGGAAATAACGTCACCTTCCAGGCGGGTAATAATGTAGAGCTACGACCCAACTTTACGGTATCTCCTAATGCTTCGCTGGAAATACGAATAGCAGGATGCGATAACTAGTGACCCGATTGATAAGATATATATAGAGAAAGAGATTTAGGTGCGGTAAATGCAAATAAGGAGAAGTCTGTCAAGTGATTGGCAGACTTTTCTGGTTATAGCGATGACAGTGCTCGATGAATTCATGTCAATTTGAGACCCCAATCATCTTGGGTCGAACAAAGTTTCCATATATAGTTTCTGTAAAGAAGAACGTTACTGTTAATTTTACAAAAACACTAATTGAATGGAACCGCTTTATTTGAAGATCATTGCCACATTGTCTGTCATAGTCATTCTCATGCTGATTCGCAGATTGGTGGGCAACATTGTAAGAAATCGTCTTCAGCATGCAAATTTTGACGCCAACCGGGCACAGGTTACGATCAAATTACTTCAGATCCTTTATTTCGTAGTTTTCTTGATTTCGTTAGCTGGTATCTGGGGTCTGGAAGGATCTAAGGTGATTACCTTTATAGGGACAGCTCTTACGATAGTGGGAGTTGGATTTTTTGCACAATGGTCGCTGCTGTCTAATATTACCTCGGGATTGATTTTGTTTTTTAGTCACCCTTTGAAAATTGGTGATTATATCGCCATTGTGGATAAAGATTTTCCTCTGCAAGGTAGGATTGAGGATATCACATTATTTTTCATTTACGTCCGAGACCATGAGGATAAAGTCTTTTCTATCTCAAATACGGTGATGATGCAAAAAACCTTTCGTCTCCTTGACTCAAAAGACATCGATGAATTTATGGCGAAAAAAGAAATGGTACAACAAGAAGGTATGGATGATAAGTCGGTAGTCGAGAAGAAGGATTCACCGGAAGTACCCGGTTAGATATTTTTCATTGATGTTTAATCGATTAAAATCTATTGGTCCGGGATTACTAGTAGCAGCTGCTGGCATTGGAGCCGGTGATATGATTATTGCCATACAAACAGGGCTTGATTTTAATTTGCTTTTTGTAGGTTCTATTGTGCTGACCTGCGTGATCAAATATGTGCTTACTGAAGGAATAGCCCGTTATCAGTTGGCTTCAGGAGAAAGTGTTATCAGTGCCTGGACAAAAGACTTTCCTGTTTTATTTCGATATCTCTTCTTTATTTTTTTTCTGATCTGGTCAGTAATGGTGTCAGCGGCACTCATGTCGGCATGTGGCATCGCAGCTCATGCACTTATTCCTGAATTGAGCATTAGTGTATGGGGTATGATTCAGGCTGTAATTACAGTTTTTATTATTTATTTCGGTAGATATCAACTAATAGAAAAAATAACGAAAATACTGATTGGACTCATGTTTTTGGTAGTCCTTTGCACGGCTGCGTATTTGTTATTGTCCGGCGAAGGAAGTCCTGTAGATAGATTCTCGGAGGTAGAGTACTCAAGGGATATACTGTTATTTGCCATATTGGGTGGTGTTGGTGGAAGTGTGACTATGCTCAGCTATGGATACTGGTTGAAGGAAAGAGGATGGCAAGAAGTTGAAAATATTCACGAAGCTCGATTTGATTTATTCTTTTCCTATTTCATCACGGGCTTATTTGTATTGGCGGTGATGTATATCGCTTCTGTGCTGCGAGTGGATGGCGCTACCGTGAAGGGTAGTGCTATGGTACTGGGCATCGCAGATCTGGTCGGCGAGGCGGTAGGTCCTGGTGGGGCACTACTTTTTAAGATCGGTTTTTGGGGTGTGGTGTTTTCCTCAATGATCACTGTGTGGAGTGGTGTGCCCTATATCTTTTGTGATTTTATGCTTCGACACAAGAAGCTGGGGATCCAGTCACCGTCGATAAAGACACATAGTCCCATGTATAGATCCTATTTGGCATTCATTACCCTCTTGCCAATGGCGCTTACGCTATGGCTTGATGCAGTTCGGAATGTGATTAATTACACATTAATAAGTACACTCTTTGTATTTGGACTGGCAGTCACGCTATTGATACTAAATAATTCAAGAAAACCGGATGTCCTTTTGAAAAATGATGTGTTTACTAACCTGGTCCTCCTGGTAGCGATCCTTGCTTTTGCGGTGATGGGAGTGTATAATTTTTTATAAATAGGTACGTCTCCGTTTTTGATCGGTGTCCGGTGTCCGGTGTCCGGTATCCGGAATTTTCTGACAAATAGGTACGTCTCCGTTTTTGATCAGTGTCCGGTGTCCGGTATCCGGAATTTTCTGACAAATGGGTGCGTCTCCGTTTTTGATCGGTGTCCGGTGTCCGGTATCTTGTATCCGGAATTTTCTGACAAATAGGTGCGTCTCCGTTTTTTATCGGTGTCCGGTATCCGGATTTTTATAATAAATAGGTATGTCTCCGTTTTTTATCGGTGTCCGGTATCCGGATTTTTATAATAAATAGGTACGTCTTCGTTTTTGATCGGTGTCCGGTGTCCGGTATCTTGTATCCGGAATTTTCTGACAAATAGGTACGTCTCCGTTTTTTATCGGTGCCGGTATCCGGATTTTTATAATAAATAGGTATGTCTCCGTTTTTTATCGGTGTCCGGTATCCGGAATTTTCTGACAAATAGGTACGTCTCCGTTTAGTTTTGGTGCCAGCAGCCTGCGCCAAGGCTCCGGCTGCCAGAGGGTGTCCGTTTTTTTGCTGGGCATCAGTTAGTATATCTCCAGTAGTATTCAGGAATACGACGACATTATATTGGCTCAATTGTTCTTCATTGGAGAAGCCGGCATCTTCGGTAGTCTCCACATTAAATCCATGCTTTTCTCCCAGATTTTGGATAGCCAGCTGTCGGGCCCTAATAGATTCGTGTCTAAATCCGGTAGTCTTCGAAAAAAGCGAGGACGCTAATAAACTTCTGAGCGTTTTAATACCAGATAGATCCTGCTATCGCTAGAGCTTCGATCAGGACAAGAGACAATAGTACAAGACCTATGCGTTGAACCATTTTTTCATAAGTGGAGACAAATGTTGCTCTACGTAAGCAGTAAGTGAGTAATTACTACTCAAATCTAGGAAAACAAATCACACATATGAGTAAAATTCACTCATTTGAGTATTTTGGCACAACCTAAACAACACTATGGAAAGTAGAAACCTCGAATTCCGTCGCCGGATGGCCACCTTCTATGAAGGGGTAGGAGATTTCCTTCCCCATCTATCCATAAACTGTGTCATTTTTGGTTTTAATGGTGAGAAGTTGGTGGTTCTCGTGACGAATCCTTTCATGACGAAAACATGGTTGATCCCAGGTGATTTCATCTATAAGACAGAAAGCATAGATGATGCCGCATACCGATCTCTACGTACACAACTGGGACTTGACGACATTTTCCTCCGCCAGTTTCGCACGTTTGGTGAGTCGGATCGATCTTTCTCTTTGGAAATGGATGAGATGTTTCAGTTGACCCATGTGACACCCCATGATTATGCCTGGTTTACCCGTCGATTTGTCACCATCGGCTATTATGCTTGTGTAGACTTGCAAAAATCTAACCCGCAGCCTAATATCATGTTTGACTCCGTGCGATGGATGGATATCGACGACATTGACATGCTGGGGTTTGATCATGCAGATATTGTCCGAGAAGCGAGAGTGGTGCTTGCTAAAGACATCATGGATCTTCCGGTGATTGCCAATCTTTTGCCAGGGGAATTCACAATTCCCGAGCTGCAAAAGCTGCATGAGTCAATCCTGGGCCGTCACATTGACCGCGGAAATTTTCGATCGAAAATATTACGCACAGGAATTTTAATCAAAATAGGAGAGCGTCAAACTTCCAGTACACGAAGGCCTCCGGGATTATATCGATTTAATATGCAACAGTATGAGGAAGTCTTACAGGAAGAAAATAAGATAGGGTTTTGACACTGGACTTTGATAGCTTGTTTCACTCATACTATTTCCTGACTCCTCAAGGGCTATACCCCAAAAGGAATTCTTTACATAAACGATTTGTAACTGCAATACGTAAGTCCGCGTCCAAGTGCTTGTATTTTAGTACTTCAGTCATGATTTATCGCATTGTTTTTCTTCTCCTGAATCGGTTATTTCCAAAATTCACGGAGAGATGGAGGCTATGCGGCGAGAGCCATGAACCTGATCTTTGAGTTTTGAGAAGCATCATAATACAAGTACGGCGACATCAAAATATGATTACAAATTTCCCCACTTATGACGACTGAATCAAAAACAAAGGCTAAAGCTATTCAGATATTTATCATCACCATTATTTTGGGATTTGTCTTATTCATCGTACCCAATTTATTTTTTGGAATTTTCAGGATCAATGGAGGATTGAAGGGGGTTAACATGGCGATTATTGCCATTTTTCAATTAGTCACTATATATATTCTGCTTTCTTATTCCCTGGCTAAGCTAGGCAGGAGTATAAGGTATATAGGTTTCACTTCTGATCACTGGCAAAGAGACAGCTTACTGGGTATGGTCGTCACTGCAGTAAGAGCCGTTATTGTTTTTGGTTTTGTGATTCCGATGACGGGAGGGGCTCAAAGACCCGATGTTCAGGAAGTATTTAACGCATTAGATGGAACGACACTGGGACTTGTATCCCTCATTCTACTGGGAGTCTTAGGAGGTATTGCGGAAGAATTTTACAATCGTGGTTTCTTCATCACGATTATGAAGGACATGTTTAATAACGAAAGGACAGGTCTTTGGATCGCTACATTCCTTTCTATTCTGTTCTTTTCAGTGGGGCATATGCCGACGAGTACATTGTTATGGATCGATATTCTCGTCGCCAGTATCATCTACACATCCCTTTTCTTGATCACAGGTAGACTGACGGCATCTATGATATCGCATGCTTCTTGGAATACCGTGGCGATTTTGGTCTTAAACTATCTCTACTAAGCTGAGTAATGATCACGATATTGAGAATTCATTTTTAAGCTCAAAGCGCTGCAATTAGTACCCTTGCGTCGTCAGTTTTATGGGGCATGTATTCGGATAGTGCTGTAGAGGATGCAAAGAGGGAGTATTGGCGTAAAATGCAAGATTTTCTTTTCTCTATCTGTTTCTTAAATATTAACTATTTTTGTAATTTGATTCCCTGATCCAGGGCTTACTCGAAAGCTATCCTCATTTCAATTAGTTAGAATTTGAAAAAATTAATACTCATGCATTTTTCAAGAACAATCATTTTCATGTTTGCAATCACGCTGGTAATGAGTTCCTGCGTGAGCAAGAAGAAGTTTATGGCTTTAGAATCCGATCTGCAGAAGGTTCAGAAAGATCTCGGTGATTGTGGGGTAGATCTCAATCGGTATATGACTCAACTGACTGCTTGTCAGCAGGAGAGAGATCGCATTCAGGGACTCCTCCAGGGTGCTCAGCAAAATACGCAGATGCGAGAGGAGCAAATCAACGACCTGAAAGACCAGATCACAGATATTCGGGCTCAACGAGATGCTCAATTGCAGCAGGTGGAAGGCTTGACACAATTGTCACAGTCTGCTACCAAGAATATTGAGGAAACCCTGTCACAACTGGAAACCAAGGACAATTACATTCATCTGCTGCATGCGGCTAAATCTAGAGCAGATTCGATTAATCTGGCATTGGCTGTCAACCTGAAGAGTGTTCTCAAAGATGGTCTGGCAGATGAGGATGTAGAAGTGAAAGTGGACAAGACGGTGGTATTCATCAACCTTTCGGACAAAATGCTCTATCAAAGTGGAAGTTCCACTATCACAGATCGGGCGAATGAGGTACTTGGAAAAATTGCCACCATCATCGAGTCCAGACCCGAGGTAGAAGTAATGGTAGAAGGCTACACAGACAATGTCCCCATCGCAAATGATTGTGTACGGGACAACTGGGATCTGAGTGTGAAGCGTGCTACATCTGTGGTGCGGGCTCTCCAAACTGTTCATGGAATTGATCCCAACCGTCTGATCGCTGCAGGTAGAGGGGAGTATAATGCCCTGGCAAGTAACGATACCGAAGAGGGTCGATCCACCAATCGACGTACAAGGATCATTATTCTTCCAAAGTTAGATCAGTTCTATGACTTGTTGGATCCTACAATGGCTTCCAACTAGGACACCTATAAATTCCTATCCTAAAAGATTATTTGACGGGACTTCGTTTTGGAGTTCCGTTTTTTTTATCTTCAGACAGAAGCAGTTTCCGGCCAAAGTCCCTCCTGGAGGCCGGATGATAACAGATACTGCTTAATCGTTAATATTGTTTAGAGGTCGTGTCCCTACCGTGAAAAAGCTCAACCTGGGATACGACTGTAAATGCATTTGAAATCAATAATGTCATTTGTACATATTCGAAATCACGGCATTCCCTGGTATTGGGATAGTAGATAAGGTTGATTCTCTGTAAATCGAGTTAACATAATAGATTGACCTACCTCATTTTTTCATTACATTGATGTAGGGTCTTCACCATAATTTGGTATCCTATCACTTCTTACTCTTAAGCGCCTAGCAAGCGAATTGTAAATAGGTCTGGTAGAAAACGTCATTATTTTGTGCAAAGACAAAGAAGCAGAACCGCACATAGCAGAAGTTACGCAAGGTTTCTGATGCCTGTCCCGCACCTACTGCGGGGATGACGTATTGGTGCGAAAGAACAAGTTAGATGCTAGACGTCTTTGGCGTTGGCAACAGTAGAGCGTCGAAGGGTTGGGACTTTTATTTTATAGGATTGAAAATCGTACAACCATCATGACAGAAAATAAAGTACAGTTTCAGAACAAAATACAGAAAGTCCTGGTGATCGCTTCATGCTGGATGGTGTTGATTTTGTTCAGTTATATCAATGACTATTATTTTGTAGCTGATCTTATCAAGATGGACAAACTACAGGGGACCTATGACTTCTGGCCAGATTTTTTCGGTCACCTGATCTTGGGTATATTTGGTGGTTTGGTAGGAGGGTATCTTCTGGTTTTTCGCATGGATGGCCGATATAAAAGAAAATCCTTTGCTTATGGCATTTTTAATGCAGGTATTACATTTGTCACATATTACCTGGTACTTTCTGCTGTCGGTCTCTTTTTAATGAATGTAATTTATTTCTCCTTTCAGATATCCTTCATCGATGCGGTGTATCAGGCACTTCGAAATGTCTGGACTAATATTTATACACCATCTTATATATTGGTAATGATCCTCACTGGTCTGATTGTTTCTTCCACACAATTTATGCTGCAAATAAATGATAAGTTTGGTTCCGGTGTACTTTGGAAATTTATTACGGGAAAGTATTATCTACCTCGACAGGAGGATCGGATTTTTATGTTTCTTGACCTGAAGGCATCTACAACCATAGCAGAAAAGATTGGTCATCAAGAATTCTTCAAATTAATTCAAGAGCTTTTTCGTGATATTACGGATCCAATCATTAATAGTTTAGGAGAAATATATCAGTATGTTGGAGACGAAGTGATTATAACGTGGACGCAAGAAAATGGATTAAAACAAAATAATTGTCTTTCATGCTTTTTTGACATCCGGGAATTGATCACTGAAAAGTCGGAACATTATTTGAAAAAATATGGACAAGTGCCCGTGTTTAAGGCTGGATTACACACTGGAGAAGCTACCGTGGGTGAGATTGGTGTGATCAAAAAGGATATTGTGTACTCAGGGGATGTACTCAATACTACGGCAAGAATTCAATCAGAATGCAATAACTATAATGTGGACATTTTAATTTCATCTCAGATGCTAAGCCGTTTATCACTAAGTGATATGTATGAAAATGTATTTCTTGGCGACATACGTTTAAGAGGGAAGCTTGAAAAGGTACAACTAAACACGATCCGCATTATTTAAAAAATGGGTCTATGCCATATTTAGTGGATTTGGCTCATGCTATCATGATGTACCATGCATCAAAAGTGTTGTTGGAATGGCTTTTCCAGTCTTCGGAATTGGTCTGGGCCTGTTTTGTAGGTTGTGGAAACTTATGATGATTACTGCAATCAATAAGGCAATGGGCCCTGCAACCACAATGATACAAATATTGATCTCTGTCCCGTAAGCAAAATATTACGACCAGCTGTGCATCACATACCAGGCAATGGGCGCTGCAATGAGTATTGGTGCTGCTGGCCACTCAAACATTAACGGCAGGTGCTATTGCCAGCAATTTTGATGTGACAGGACCAACGATTTCAAAGTATATGCAAATATTGGATGAGTCCGATTTGATTGAATCCAATCGGCAAGGGCGTGAGATTTATTACGGACTTAAAGTAGATAAATTGAAAGCGATTGATCACTGGTTGAGGCAGTTTTAGAGAAATCTGGGAAGAAAGATTAATAACTTCGACAATCTATTATCTAAAATTCAAAATAAAGATTAATGGCAGGCAAGCTTCAATTCGACTTTCTGGTCGATAGAAAAACAATACGATCACTATCAAAGTTGAATTCACTGGTAACAGGCAATGGGTATGGGATTGTTACACTAAGTGAGCTGTTGGATCAGTGTTTTGCCCCCAAATCTTTCACCACGAGAACCAAGTCCATGGATTTTACTGAAGGTGGACATTTATGGAATGGTCGATGCGGATGGAAATGAATATTGGGTCAGGACAGAGTACACTAAAATACAACCTGTCGATTTTTACAATGCATTGGATGCCTTTGGTGATCGAGAGGGCAATTTGAATACAGATTTACCAAGAGCTGATCCGCATGTTTCATTTCTAAGACAAGGGAGCAAATGCTCAAGTGGAAACAAAGGTAACTTCAAGTAGCTGACGGATCTGGAAGCTGTTATAAAAATGGGTATGCAGTAAGGTAGGACCTCAACACTGAATAAACTAGCTGAACTGTTGTTGACATCAAATGGATGATTGATCGCTTAAATGAGGCTGATTTGGTGGTCCATAGTGCTCGACTGCATCTGAAGCTCCTCTAGATTTTTATAATAAGTGCTCCAAAACAATGTAGTTAATTAAAAAAAAATCGTAGCATTAGATTATGATGCTATGACCCAGCTCATTGTTTTACACTGCTCGAAAACTAAAAATCTTCTGTCAAATGTCTTTCTTATTCACACGGTCCAGGAATTTGTTCATTTTACTAATTCCATCATTTGCCTATGTGATATTGTTGTCACTGTCGGGATGTGGGACAGTACCCGAATCGCCTCTGTCAAAACAACAGTACAGGGAGTGGAAAGATTATGGAGGAGGTCCCGATCATTCCAAATATGTTGAACTAGATCAGATCACAAAACTGAATGTTAGTGACCTTGAAATCGAATTTATTGTCCCGACCTATGATCAGGTGAACTATCAATTTAACCCCATCGTGGTAGATGGAGTCATGTATATTCTAGGCAGAAATACTTCAATCATCGCTGTAGATGCTACTACGGGCGAAGAAATATGGATTCATGAGGGTCTGAATAGGATCACACCCAGGGGCATCAATTTCTGGCAAAGTGACGACAAAAAACAGAAGAGGCTGATTTTCTTTGTAAACAATACCATGCAAGCGATAGATGCTTTCACTGGCAAATCAATAATGGATTTTGGAGAGACTGGCCCGGGCTATACTGATATGAGACAGGGACTGGGCCGTGATCCAGAATCATTGGGTAGAATGACTTCGACGACTCCGGGGCATGTCTTTGAAGATCTAATACTCGTTGGATCTGCACCAGGTGAAAGTCCTTTCAGTGGTCCAGGGCACTTGCGGGCTTATAGTGTAATCACAGGTAAAATGGAATGGATATTTCACACCATCCCGTTTCCAGACGAATACGGGTATGAAACATGGCCAAAGGATGCGTATAAATATGTCGGTGCCACCAATGTATGGGGTGAAATATCTGTGGATGTTGAAAGGGGAATTGCCTATTATCCGATCGGTTCTCCGACTTATGATTTTGATGGCGCAGACAGACATGGTAGTAATGTATTTGGAAATTGTATTCTCGCCCTGGATGCACGTACCGGAAAGCGTCTTTGGCATTTTCAAACGGTGCACCATGATCTGTGGGATTATGATTTGACTGCCGCACCTCAATTGATTACCGTCCAACATGAAGGTAAAGAAGTAGATGCAGTGGCAGTGGCTGCCAAAACAGGGTTTTTGTTTGTTTTTGATCGGGTTACGGGTGAACCGCTTTGGCCCATCGAGGAGCGAGCGGTTCCTCAAAGTGAAATGCCGGACGAGGAGTCCTGGCCCACTCAACCATTTCCAACTGTGCTACCTCCTTTCACGCACCAGGATGTGACCGTTGATAATCTTAATCCATATTATGATGAGACAAAACTTCAGGAACTGACTGCGAGAATAAATGCCGGAAAAACTGGGTTATTTCAGCCTCTTTCTACAGAATATGAAACGGTTGCGATACCGGGATCTCAGGGAGGTGCCAACTATGGCAATACTGCTTCTGAGCCGGAAAAGGGAATTGTCTATGTCCAGGCAAAAGAGGAAGCCTGCTTTTATAGTTTGAAGTTAAGAGATCCGAGAATGACATTTAGGTTATCTGGTAGTCGTCTTGCCAAGGCACAATCGGTTTACGCACAACTTTGTCAAACATGTCATGGAGAGGATATGAAAGGATTGCCCGGATTAGGATCAAACCTGCTAAGGATGGACCGAAGCGGCGGGGTTGATGCGTTCAAGCAAACGGTTAGTACTGGTAAAGGACGGATGCCAGGGATGCCCCACGTGGATGAGGAAACCCTCGAGGATTTGTACATCTATTTGTCTTCTGCTCGGTTTAGAAGTTTAGGGGATGATGAGAATGAAATGGATCCACCTGCCGGACCGGTGGTTGATTCTGGTGGTGTGGATTTTCCTCCGTTTCCACCTAGAAAAGATGTCGGGTACCCCGATGATTACGAAGGGCCCAAAGCCATATATATTGAAACAAATAACTGGGGAGAAAGCTATCCTGATTTACTGGCACCTCCCTGGACGACCATTACGGCTTATGATCTAAATCAGGGATCGATAAAATGGCGAATCCCTCTGGGTAACGATGACCGTATCGATGGAGGTGAGGGACTTGGATTCCCTAATGGTACACTCGCTAAGGGAATGATCGTTACATCCACCGGACTCCTGTTTGCCACCTCGGGCGATGGAAGGATTTATGCGTTTGACAACGAGAACGGCGAGACCTTGTGGACCGGCGAGTTTGGAAGAAACCCTCGGGGAATACCTGCAATGTACGAGGTTAACGGAAAACAATATTTGGTGGTTTGTGTAACCGGTCAACTAATCGATGAATCCCTAAATGAGGATACTGTGCCACGAGGTTATATGGTGTTTTCTCTACCTAATATTGATTAGACACTTTTCAAGCCAGTTTCTTTCGATATTCATATTTGAAACTTCTGAGCCATTTTTGATTTGATTATCTTTTCGGAGTGGATTCAAGAATCGCTTACTAATGTTCACATCAAGAATTATTGAACTCGAATGAGATCAACAAGAGCTGATTCAATGTGTTGAACAAACTGCTTGTTATTAAAAAACGGCAGTTTCCCCGGAAATTCAATTCTTTTTCTTACAGATTGCAAATAGCTGTGATCAATCCCTAAGTGAATCACTTTTTGTTTATAATCATCTAGGTTTTCACAAATCAATTCGTCCAAACCGGAAGCTGCCAGGACGCTGGCCGATGTCCTTGAAGTAAAGCTCTGATCAATACACGTTACTAAGGGCAAACCCATATTGATAACGGCTACAGCAGGTTGGATTATCGGTGAGCTGGGAGAGATTCCGTCCCTACTGTGGCCATGCAAAAGTATGGATACGTTAGACTGCCAAATTCGATCATGCAGAAGCTTACAATTTCTTTTTAGCTTGTTCGATCACTTTTCCATTTTCATAAATATGAAGGGCTGCCTGATCAGTACCGGTATTAATAAATTTGTATTGGACATTTTCATAGTTTAAATAGAACGTGTCTTCAGACTCAGGAAATAATTCCTTTGTCCAGCCTGGCTCTCCATCGATTATATCGGTAACTCTAAGCAGATCGCCTTCTCTGCGGATGTTCACAATGCGGTCCGGTAGCTGATAATTGCCGATAAATGAATTCAAGATCTTTTCTGATAAAGTAATCTCGGCAAGAGGCTGGTGATCATAGCTAATAATTCTCATAAGCTTCCAATCGGGTTCCTCATATTTCCAGATGGCTGTCATTTTTCCGGAACCAATTAATTTTTCACTACCATCATTGATTTGTAGATAGAAATGATGGTCGCAAGACTCTATAGCCCCAATGCTTTCCATGGGATAAACTCTCATTGATTCTTTGACAAGTTCTCTTCTAAGCGGTTGTCTGGATCGTTGTTTCTCTCCACAGAAAATGGCCATGTCTTTCATTTCTTTTTCTTTGGAGGGAGTGAGCCCCGCCTTATCATGAAAGAATTCAAAGTCGCTGTGTAAAAAGGAGCTATATTTTGTCAAGTCACATGTATTCTGAGCGTCGAAGTATAAACTATCCATGTGGTAAATTTTCTGGAACAAACTATCAAGATGCTGAGAATGCAGATTGTGACTAAATAATATTAATAGAATGAAGCAAGTATTTTGCATTAAGTGGAACGGTTAGAATGTAGTAATCAATGATCCCTGCGGATGCTATCCACGGGATTTGCTCTTGCACTTTGCAGACTGTGGTAGCTCATTGTTATTACTGCTATGAGCAATGCAAGGACACCAGCCATGATAAATATCCATGCATTCATGGTCGTGCCATAAGCAAAATCAGCTAGCCAATCGTTCATGAGATACCATCCGAGTGGTATGGCAATCAAGATAGATATCAGTACTAGTTTCACAAAGTCAGTAGACAAGAGCGTGATGATATTGCCTACGGAAGCACCCAGCACCTTCCGTATTCCGATTTCTTTGCTTCGTTGTTCTGCGATATATGCGGTCAATCCAAATAGGCCCAGACATGCAATGATAATAGCCAGCACAGCAAAGCTGCTAAAAATGCGTCCGGATTGCACGATATCTTGATACATCAGAGCATAGCTTTCGTCCATATACTGATAGCGAAAGGGCTGATGCGGCGCAAATGACTGCCATACGCCCTCTACTCCGCTGAGCACATTGTGCATGTTCTGAGCATTTGCTTTGATAGAAACGACAGAAGTACTGTTGCCCAAAACAAAGGCCAGGGGTTGCACTTCTTCCCGAACGGATTCGAAGTGAAAATCTTCCACTACACCTATGACTCTCCAACTATTTCCAATAAATTCTATTTTCTCGATGAGGGGTTCGTCCAAAGCCAGCTGTTGAGCCATTTCATGGTTGATAATCACAGTTTGAGAATCTGTTGCAAAATCGCGAGAGAAGTCGCGACCCTGTTCAAGTTGCATTCCCAGTGTGTTCAAATAATTGTGATCTATTTGCCACCATTGACCTGGTACCCTGTTATCTTCTTTGCCATCCACATAGAAGGTCGTACCATTGCGTTTTGCACCTTGGACCGGCAAGAAATCACTGGCACTTACATTTTTAACTCCGGGTAATTTTAGCAGTTCTTCCTTTAAACTGGTCACTTTCTCTCCCAGAATATTTGTGCCCTCCAGCATAATGACTTGATCTTTTTCGAAGCCAATTTCCTTATTGAGTATGTATTGCATCTGACGGAAAACCACACCCGTGCCAATCAGTAGTACAATGGAAGTGGTAAACTGGAAAATGACGAGCGTGTTTCTAAGAATCGGATTTCTACCAGTATCGATTATTTTCCCTTTCATCACCGATGCGGGTTTGAACGAGGAGAGATAAAAAGCTGGATAGAGGCCCGAAAGAAGGCCTGTGACTAATGCAGCCATGATAATACCGGGTAGAAAGAGTGGTTCCTGCCAGGGGATGGATAACGATTTACCGGCAATTTGACTAAAGTAAGGTACGAGAATTGCAGCTAACAGTAATCCCAATGCAAAGGAAATCAAACTATAGATCACCGATTCCATGAGGAATTGACCCATCAATTGATTTCGAAATGCACCCACTGTTTTGCGCACTCCTACCTCTCGCGCTCTGTTAGTAAATCTTGCCGTCGAAAGATTAATAAAGTTGACACTGGCCAGTAATAAAATCAGAAGAGCAGCAGTTGCAAAAATCCATAGTAATCGGCGATCTCCATGTGGCAGGTCGTCATGCACTTTTGCGTCAAGATGGATGTCTTGTATCGGTTGAAGCCCCATGACCATGCCGGCTATTTCTTCTTGAGGATTAGTGACACCTCTTTCCTGAAGTTGTGGCAAGTAATAGTTTGTAAGTATACCTTGTAGTTTTTCATTTACCAGTACCGGATCCGAACCTTCCTTCAATTTGACATAGAGGCGATGGTTGTTGCAGCACCAATTGTTCCTTTCACCTGGCCAAAATTCCAGGTCTGTAAATGAAAAAAGAATCTGTAAGGATGATAGATGTGATGTTGAAGGAAAGTCTTCCATCACGCCACCAATTGTAATTGCATTGGTATCTCTATCATTTAATATCAACTGCTCACCTACAGGATCGATGCCGGGGAAATACTTGTCAGCAATAGTTTTAGAAATTACGACAGAGTTGGGCTCTTTGAGTGCATTCTTCCTTGTGCCATATACCATAGGGACCTCCAGGATATCCAATACCTCCTGCTCCATGAAATGCACCCCTTCCTCAAAGTAGTTTTGTTCCTGACCAGCTGGACGGATCAGATTGCGGGTTCCCCGTAGAAATACAGGCATGCTAATACGACCCGCCTTCTCGATTTCAGGAAATTCAGCTCTCAGTACATCGACTACAGGCGCCGGGAAATCAACACCGACTGCATTATCATAATTAAGCCAGGTCATCTGCAGCCGATATAGATCTTCTGTACGATCGTAATGCCGATCGA
The DNA here is from genome assembly GCA_050298535.1 of Saprospiraceae bacterium. Taxonomy (GTDB): domain Bacteria; phylum Bacteroidota; class Bacteroidia; order Chitinophagales; family Saprospiraceae; genus JABDMH01. The sequence goes on along the minus strand of JBNKUI010000057.1, from coordinate 16,819 downwards.
AACTATGTTCATGTTTTAGGTAGATTAGCAAAAGCAGGCAGGCTGCAACTCCTAAAGCGAAACCTCCGATCTTGATAGAAGAATAAAATTTCTCCTTCCAAATTTTTCGGAGTGTCATTTTTGTGTGATTACGTATCATAAGTCCTTGCATTAATGTGACGACCTTAACAGGTCGCAATAGGGAAATGCGAAGAAGTAGAGCTATTTCAACAGTATACTTTAGGTCTGCCTTCCATCGGGGACTCTGAAGTATTTGATGCTGATATATCTCTTCCAGGTCACCCCGGATGTCAGGGTAATAGTCGGGATGACAGAACCACCGGAAGAAACGATCGGCTACTTTTTTTATCATTTGCACAGCTACAGATCAAGTGCAATTTTGGGTATCTGGTTCCATAGTTTCGTACGGATATCTCTGGCATGCACTAGCGCTTTCTTACCATGTGCAGTGATCGTAAAAAAGCGTTTGGGCCTGCCTCCCCTCAGTGAGGTAGACTCTCCTTCACGAGATGACAAGTAACCCTTCTCTTCCATTCGCCGTAATGCAGATTGCAGTGCCCCTACACTTATTTTCCTTTCTAATTGCTCTTCCATCTCCTGCTTGATGGCCACGCCATAGGCCTCATCATATAGAATGCCCACCGTCAGCAGTACGATTTCCTCAAATTCTCCCAGAGGGTACTTTTTCATATCTAAATTCCTAATCGTAGTATTGGCAAGTAAGGTAAATTTTTTCAATATTCCTAATTGTAGTATTGTTTTTATTTTTTGATTCTTTTTAGACTTCATATCCAGCTGTACGCTCTATATTGCGTACTACCATGCAACTTCTAACATTTTATCTCGTCTCTACAACTGAAGATTCAATGATAAAAAACGCAAACCATGCATCATATGAAATTAGTCTCGACTCTTGTACTTTTCTTATTACTACTGCCCTTTACCTACGCACAAAATATAGTGGGAAACGGAGATGTGGTGACAGAAGAAAGATCTTTAGAGCCATTTTCTTCGGTAGAAACCAGTCATGGCTGGGATTTGGTACTTGAACAGGGGACCGGTCATGAAATGACCATCGAAGCGGAACAAAATATTATTGACTTGCTTAAGACCGAAGTGGAGAATGGTGTTTTAAGAATCTATTTTGAAAAGGGTGTGCGAATCAGGAGAAGCAAGCGAAAGCGGATTTATCTCACTTTCGAAAACCTCGAAAGCATCACTGCGTCAGGAGGATCGGATGTAAAAGCCGAAAGTGCTCTGGAGGTCGCCGATCTGGATATGAAATTCAGCGGCGGGAGTGACCTATCCCTGAACTCTCTAAGAGTGGAAGATCTGAAGATGCAATTGAGTGGTGGATCGGATGCCAATATAAATTTCCGGGCTATTAGTAGGATGGAGGTGAGTGCATCAGGAGGCAGTGACCTGTCGCTAACTAATTTTAAGGGTGATTACTGTAAATTAGAATTGTCGGGTGGCTCTGATGCGACGCTAAAGGGCAGTGTTGCAGAGGCATATATAGCAGCCAGCGGAGGAAGTGATATTTCCGGTAGGTCTTTTCAAATAGGAAGGGGTGATCTGCACTTAATGGGTGGATCTGATGCCACCCTTCATTTAAATGGAGAGGTGGATCTGTCATTGGGTGGCGGAAGTGATTTACACGCATTTGGAAACCCCGACATTAAAAGTAAGAGTGTCTGTAAATCATGTGATCTTAAGATTGGTGATTAATGGATAATGGTTAATTATGAATGATTAATTGTTAATTGGGATAGGGCCTCTGCGGACTTGGCGTGCTCTGCGAGAAATTACCTTGGGGTTTATTACCACTAAGACCACTCAGGAAGTTGAAGTGTTTCTTGTTCAAGAGCACTGAGTAAACTTCACTGGATTCGCTTTGCGGACTTGGCGGGCTCTGCGAGAAATTACCTTGGGTTTTATTACCACTAAGACCCTGAGGGAGTTGAAGTGTTTCGTGTTCAAGAGCACTGAGTAAACTGCACTGGATGCGCTTTGCGAACTTGGCGTGCTCTGCGAGAAATTCATCTGGATTTTTTACCACTTAGGCCACTGAGGGAGTTGAAGTGTTACGTGTTCGAGAGCACTGAGTAAACTTGATGATGGATGCTCTCTGCGGGCTTGGTGGGTTCTGCGAGAAATCATCTGGATTTTTTACCAATAAGGCCACTCAGGGAGTTGAAGTGTTACCATGTTGGAGAGCACTGAGGTTTCTATCACGATAATCGTATTGTGTATGGGAAAACTGCTCGAACGGTAAAGCAGACGTGATCATCCCCCAAAGTTTTCGCTGCGCTTCAAACTTTGACCCCTTCGAAGGGGTCTAAATGACTGTAGGGTTTTAGAACCGGAAATGCTCGTGACGGTGTGGCAACTTTGCTGACGGAAGAGGTCACGAAGATTTCCGAATCTTTGGAATCAAGCAGTAAGAGGCCCCATTGAAGGGGCTAGTTTGGTCAGCATGTATGATTTTTCTGGTAACCGGAGCCACGGCCTAGGTTACTGGCACCAAACTGGGGGATGAAAAACTGTTAATCGGAGACCCAGGTGAAGTAATATAGATAGCAAAAAAAAGTGATAGCTCTTTTTGAACTATCACTTTCACAAATATTTCTATCTATCCTAACCCAATAAGCTACTCTGTGCCTCAAAGGGTTGATGATATTGTCTTTCACCGGTCGCTTTATACAAAGCATTGGCCAGTGCTCCCACCGCGGGTGGAAGTCCGGGCTCACCCAGACCGGTGGGTGAAATCTCATTTTCTACAAAGTATACTTCGATTTCTTCAGGAGCCTGACTGTGTCGTATCAATTGGAAAGAATTAAAATTACTGTGGGTAGGAGCACCCTCTTCAAATTGCTGCTCACTGTACATGGCATGACCTATGCCATCCACTACACCTCCTTCGATGATATTCTTTGCTCCTTCTTTATTGATCACGATCCCGCAATCTACGGCACACCAAACTTTCTTAACCTTGGGCTGATTATTTTCCATCATGATATCCATGACCTGAGCCACATAAGAATTATGGCAAAAATAGGCGGCAACACCCCGATGTACGCCCGGCGTTTGGGTATCCCAGTTCGATTTTTCGCGTACCATCTTGAGTACACCCGCATACCGGTCCGCATCATATTCGTATTCATCACCTACGCGATCATTCTTTGCGCGTTCAAAAAGTTCCAGCCGTAGATCGATTGGATCTTTTCCAGCGGCTTCTGCTACCTCATCGAGGAAAGATTGCTCTGCTCCGGCCGTAAAGTGAGACCGGGGTGCTCTCCAGGCACCGAACGAAATATTGGAGGGAGAGACTCGCTTGATGGCCTCGAAATTTTCAATGGACCCCGCCGGAAACCGATTGGGAAATACCGCACCCTCACGGAAGCCTACCCCTTTCACAGAAAATGCAATCAGGTTATTATTTTCATCCAGTCCCGCTTTATACGTCGACCGATAGCAGGGACGATAAATGCCACAAGTCATATCATCTTCGCGTGAATAAATCAACTTGATTGGCACTCCTGCTTTTTTAGAAATAGCGGCTGCCTCAAGCCCGTAGTGGGTATAGAGTCTCCTGCCGAAACCTCCACCCATACGTGTCAAGCCTACGGATATATTTTCTGCCGGAATTCCCAACATCTTGGCTGCGGACTCCCGTAATGTATTGGGTGTCTGCGTAGGACCTACGAACTCTACACTATTTTCCTTTACGTCCGCAAAGAAGTTCATAGGCTCCATGGTGTTGTGAGGGATGATCGGAGCCGTATAGGTTCTCTCGATCACCTTGGCCGCATTTGCAAAGGCCGCGTCCGGATCACCATCCCTTCGTTCATCTTGTAACTCTCCCTGGTCAATGTCTCTTTCCAGACTGGCTTGATGAGCCGTCGTACTTTCCAGAGTACTAACCGTTTCCCAAGTGGGTTTGAGAGCCTTCTTTGCTTTCATCAATTGCCAGGTGGACTCACCCACAATGGCAATCAATTGGTTGAAGGCATTTACATCCATTCGACCTTCATCGTCATAGCCCGTATCAATAATAAAGGCATCGGTTATTCCATCCATACCTTTGATATCATCCGCATTGAAATCTTTGACTTTCATCCCGAAGGCCGGTGGATGTTCGATCATAGCAAGCTTCATGCCTTCCCGCTGGAAGTCAAGACCAAAGAGCGGTTTTCCAGTGATAATTTTGGGCCCCTCCACATTTTTTTGTGCAGTACCTATGAGTTTAAAGTCTTTGGGTTCTTTTAAAGCTACCTCTTCGGGGACCTCGATGCCCACTGCCTTTCCGGCAATTTCTCCATATCCGACACTTCGGGTTCCGTTAGTTTCGCTTATGACACCATCCTTGGCATCCAGAGAGGATACATCCACGCCCCATTCCTGGGCTGCTGCTTCCATCAACATTCTGCGACCGGTGGCACCTGCCATACGCAGAGCCTCCCATCCCAGCATGATGGATAGACTACCTCCGGCAAACTGAGGATTGTGGAAGGCATCTTCATCCAGCATACCTTGCTCGACTACCACATGGTCCCAGGGTACGTCAAGTTCTTCCGCCACAATCATAGGCATGGAAGTCATTACATTCTGACCAATTTCAGGATTGGGAGAATAGATGGTGACCATACCAGTATCACCAATTTTTATATATCCATTAATGTCAAACCATTCATTCGGTACTGCCACCCCGGCTTCCTCGGCAGGAGGAGCACACCCGGTCAGCCAGTTAAACCCTATCAACATACCTCCACCGGTGGCAGCTGATACTTTCAGGAATGATCGACGTCCATGTTTAGTCTTTACTATTTTCATCTATAGGGAGTTTTTTGAACTTAAGAATTAGTGGCAGCTGTCTTGATCGCCTTCTTGATCCGTACGTAGGTACCACATCGACAAATGTTTCCATTCATAGCTGTTTCGATGTCTTCGTCACTGGGATTGGCGTTTGATTTAAGTAGTGCCGCGGCACTCATGATTTGCCCGCTCTGACAGTATCCGCATTGTGGAACGTCATGTTCTATCCATGCTTTCTGTACGGGGTGATCTCCTTCTTCGGATAGGCCTTCGATCGTCGTGATCTTTTGATCACCCACAGCAGATACAGGCAGCATGCAAGAACGTGTAGCTGCATCACCCAGGTGTATGGTGCAAGCCCCGCATTGAGCAATGCCGCAGCCATATTTAGTGCCTACCATATTGAGGTTGTCTCTAAGTACCCAAAGCATAGGTGTGTCAGGATCGGCTTCTACCTGATGTTGAGTGCCGTTAATATTGAGGTTGAATGTTGCCATGATAAAGGTTTTAAATACAAGATAATGAATAGGTAAGTAAAAAAAAGACAGAAATCAAGTATTACCAGCAAAAATCAAGATTGATGACGCCACTGGATATATTCGATATTGTAATGTGGTCTAAGTTTGAATCCTTTGGAAGCCCTTCATTTGCCGGGACTTAGCTTGAGGATACTATACCTCGATTCCTCTAAAGGTGTACGATAAGCTCAATGATGGCAAGAAATTGCCCCTCATACTCATAGAAACCGAAGCGCCAATTTTTGCTGGGGGACCATGGAATATCATAGGTGGGGATCCATTTATCTAATTATTAGTGGATTAGATTTAATAATCTGATGATTTCATTGGTTACACCCATTGGTCCGGATTTCAAGCTCTGCACCTAATTTTACCTCAAAGTCCATAGGAAAAGTCGTGCTGATTTTGGCATCTAAAATGACAATTTCTCCAGTAGGAATTTCATAACCACCGGTGTATTGAATCTGATTACTCACTTTATAATGTCCGGACCAAAGCGGACAGGGATCATTAAGGCAATTTTTGAAATTATCCATTGTACAAAAAGTATTATATAGGATAATCCTGCCTGGGTTTGTACTGTAATCCAAATCCCAATGATCCATGATAGGTGAAGGTAAATCAAGGGTATCGAAAGTTCCCGTCAGCATACCATCATATTTGATGACATTGATATAATCTGAACTATCCGGAAAATAGGCATTTAAAAATGCCACTCTTATAGTGTCACTTACTTTTAAATCACCTTTTACCACAATTTGATCATGTCCATTTACTTGTCCGGGGCCGTAGATGTCACGAATGTCAATCTTAATGGTTGAAAATAATATATCCACATCACCACTAATGGTAAATATAGCTGGTTCTTCAATTTGAAATGGGTCAAAGGGACCCGGGTCGAGAAGCGATTGGGAAGCAGTGAATTTAGCAATATTGATCAATCCAGCACCTTTGATCGTGCCAGCAAAACTATAGAATTCAGCTGTTCGATGACTGTTTTTTGACTCAATTAAGCCATCATTAATAAAAATGCTAGATGCCAGGGCCATTTTGATATCATGGTCATCTTTTGTGTCAAAGGTTTCGATAAAACCCTGATTATTAAATAATCCCCCTGAAATGCGGATCGCCGAAGAATTGGTACCGGCAAAATCTGAAATATGAATAAATCCGGATTGTTCATTGTGGAATTCGCAATCATTAGAAACAGATAGACCGTGCCGACTCACTGCACCCATGATCGAAGTAATCACTAGGGAACCTTCATTATAAAAATAAGATGGTAAGGTAGCTCCGAATTCAAGAGCTAATCCAGAGGTAGCCTCAGCTACTATTTTTAAAACTGAATTAGACTGGATAGTAACTGAAACTCCACTTAAAGTCAGAGAAGTGATTTGAACCGTATCTGAATTATCTATGACTACACCTGCTCCTTCAAGACCAATGTAAACAATATCTTCTTGATTCGGCACTCGGTCCATATCCCAATTCAGTGGATCGTCCCAAGTGGTGTTGTCCCCATCCCCATCCAGGCTACCATCCCATTCGATAGTGCTTTGACTAAATAACACCAGTGGTGAGAAATAGGATATGGTGAGTATGCTGAATAAGATTAACGTTTTTCTCATAATGTCAAGATTTGACAAGCATTAAGGCATTATATCTAACTTGATAGGAGTCAGGTAAAAAAAGTAAAACAAAATAATCTCAGTGAATTAAGACCTACCCCCAGGGATAGTTTTTAGACTCCATGGTCACTCCGGAATAGTTTGTTCTTAAATACCGTAGATGAAGATTGATAGCTCGACTATTGAAATGGCGATTTTCAATATCGTCTCAGAAGTTCCTGAAAATCAATGTTAGAAAACGGGGACCCATAAAATCCTTTTATCCGACCTTTAGTACTACACCTAAATTTTATTTAGAATACCTGGAGAAAATCTAAAGGGCCATCTTTGCTCTTTTGGCATCGTGCAAGATTTTAATCATCGTTCACTGGAGTTTCCGATAGAACCATTCGTACATTTTAATCGCGAACATGTTCCTTATGACTAGTATGCATTAGATATCAGTAGATCCGATCTCTCGACGACCATGTCATTTGTTGAAAAGGAATATCTCGAAATATTTTCTGAAAATCCCTTTGATTATTTCTTTCTAGACTCTTACTTCCAAAGGCAATATAATTCTAAACAAAAACTGGCTAAATTAATGGGTCTGTCTACGTATTAGCCATCCTAGTGTCATGTCTAGGGTTAATTGGTCTAGTGACTCATATTTCTCTACATAAGGCCAAGGATGCCGGAATCCGAAAAGTGCTTGGAGGAAACACCCGAGATATTATTCTTTTTTTTACAAAACGATTCCTGATCCTCATTTTTATTTCGTCCCTGATTGCTGTTCCCCTCACCTACTGGGGGGGAATTCGTGGTTAAATTATTTTGCCTTCAGGACAGTTTGGGCTACTCGGTTTTTATTCTACCTCTACTTTCCTTGGTTTCACGCAGCTTCCTGATTATCCTCTGGCAGTCGTCAAAGGTAATTTGGATAGACCCGGTCAAAATTCTAAGAGATGAATTAATCCATCTTTAGATCAGATTGAATTTTTGTCTGCTAAATGACTCCGGGAAAATCAATCACGGATTTCGATCTCAATGAAGCAGAATTTCCAAAGCCTCAATTCTCTCTTCCAATTTCTTAATTAAATTCTGTTGCTCCTGTATGGCTTTAATCGCAAGCACTCCGAAATCACTATATTTTAAGGTCAATATATCCTCCGCTTCAGGATCTCCTTCTACCAACTCAGGAAAAAGCTTTGCGACCTCCTGAGCAATAAAACCGATACTACGACCGGCTTCCGGAGCATCTTTATACTGATATGACTTTGCGCTTAACATCAACACATTTGTCAGGGTAGAGTATAGCGGTTTAATAGATGATTTTGCTCGTCTATCCGACAGCGCCGAATATGTCCCGGTCGTGTTGATCCTCGCTTTCAGTACGCCATTTAAGAAAAATTCCAATGTGCCGGTGGTCGGTGCAGGAGTGATACTCCAGACCGAAAAAGGTTGTACACCCTGACCAATAGTCAAACCCCTATTGGCGCTCAGCAATCCATTTATGTCAAATCGATCCGCAAGGATGGAGGCTTGTGTCCTGCTAATATGGAGCAATGATGCAACACCTTTGTTAAAAAATAAGTCATCTGGGGAGCCAATGGGATTGACGATATTAATATTTCCAATTGATATCTTACCAATTTTGAAGGCAGGGGGTTCGCTATCGAAGGAGGCTCTAAATTCTGCTAAAACCTCCGTTTCATTTTCAAATCTTATACTTTTAAATCCGCTACCGGAAGGTATCATTTTTACTGTACCCATTTGGTAGGAACCACCTTTGATGGTACCAAATACCTGTAAATCTTGACTTTGGCCAATAAGTATACTGCCGGTAAATAACGATATACATGTAAATAGTAGTCTTACATTTTTCATTGATTATGAATTTTTTAGCATTGAAAATCTTACGCCAAGAACCCTTGAATGTATCAGAACTCTCTCGATTGTCAGGACGTCCTGTAAAGATCTGTCACAAAACCGAAGGCATTGAACACAGGTCTTCCAATCATAGACACTATTGTGTCAGATACACTTGATCCAAAGTTTCGACCAAAATGATTTTTTGATCAGACTTTACGGTTTCAATGGTTAAGATATTGAGGTCTCACCATGCACGCACTCCAAGGATGTGAAAATGCTAATAAGAAAATTGACCCCGGTTTTCAGTCTTTTGCGGTTGCGAGGACTCAGAATGCTTCTCGATGTTAAAAGTTAATTCTTCAGATTGGAAGGGACCTTAAGGCATTAGTTACTCCGGTATTGCTGAGCATATTCCTTTGGAGAAACTCCATGCAGTGCGCGGAAAGTTCGTGCGAAATAAGACAAATTGTTGAATCCTACAGAGTAAGCGGTTTGAGCAACAGTTTCTCCCTGCAGTAGAATCTGAGTAGCTCGTTTCAAACGGAATTGGCGAATGAAATGCCCGGGAGCCATACCGGTAAGAGCCTTCATTTTTCGGTGCAGCTGAGTACGGCTCATCGCCAATAGGAGATGTAAATGGGGTACATCGAAATCCGCATCACTAAATTTCTCTTCCAGAATGACCAACACCTTCTCGATGAATTGTTGATCTAACTTGGCTAAGTTTAAATCTTTTGGATCCAGATTTTGTATCTGAGAAAATGATGCCCTTAATCGGACTCGATCCTGAATGAGCCGTTTGGCCTGTATTAGTAACTCTTCCGGATGAAATGGTTTGGTCAGATAAACATCTGCCCCGGTTTCTAATCCTTCCAATTTGTTGTCCAGGCCTGCCTTAGCGGTAAGAATGATCACCGGCATATGGCTGGTACGAACGTCCGATTTAATGGTTTCGCAAAGCTCCAAGCCATCCATTTTAGGCATCATCAGGTCAGTGATGATCAGATCGGGCATTCGATCAAAGGCAATCTTCAGTCCCATTGGGCCATTAGAAGCCTCTAAAATCTTATATCCAAAGATGAGATGCTCGCGAATAAAGGTCCGCATATCAGGATTATCTTCTACCAGTAATATGGTCGGTAGTTGATTAGAGACTTTCTTGCTTGCGGACGAATTTGCTTCAGCAGATTTTAGCACAAGGCCAGTCCTTTCCAATGTCTCCACATCCTGAAGGCGAACTATTGGTTCTAATGGTATTTCGACAAAAAAGGTACTACCCTTTCCCAATACGCTATCGACATGGATGGTACCATGCATCAAATGCACGAGTTCCTTTACTAAAGCCAGACCCACTCCAGAGCCCTCACCTGGGTGCGAATCGCTTGTGTCAACCTGATAAAAACGATCAAAGACTTTGTGCAGATTTGTACCCGAAATACCAACACCCGTATCTGATATTTCCAAATGTAGTGTATCATTAATGTGGGCAACATAAAACTTTATCGTACCCGCGTCGCTGGTAAATTTAAAGGCATTGCTCAATAGGTTATATATAATTTTTTCCAATTTATCCCGATCAAACGCCGCCCAAAGTTGGCCTGCCGGGATATCTATTTGATAGTCAACATTTCGATCGGCAGCATGCGAACTAAAAGTGGAAGCGGCAACTCGAATACTTTTTAAGACATTCCCTTCACTAAGATTCAAAGGCAGGTTCTTCGCATCTATCTTTGAAAGATCCAATATTTGATTTACCAGACGTAATAATCGATTAGCATTGCGATCCATCATGCCCAGATGCGCAGGAGTCAATTGGCTTTCCGGAAATTTTTTGAGCTGATCCAACGGCCCTTTGATGAGTGTCAGCGGTGTTCGAAATTCATGGGATATATTCGCAAAAAGGTCTGATTTGAACCGATCCATTTCTCTTAAAGTAGCGGCCTGTTCCGATAATCGGATTCTTTGCAGATCTAATTCCTCATTTCTTACTTCCAATTCAGCTGTGCGTAGTTGCACCATTTCCTGAAGTGCTAACTTTTCTCTTCTCAACCTTCTTGATCTCCATCGGTGAAAAGCCCTTGCACCGAAAAAACCACCAAGCACAAAGATCATATATGCCCACCAGGATCGATGCCAGGGTACGATAATCTCAAAGTCGAAACTAGCTGCTCTACCTATCCTTCCATCCATACTTTTTGCCCGGACACCGAAGGTATATTTTCCCTCCCTAAGATTAGTAAAATCTCTCTTCCGCTCAGACGACCAGCCAGACCAGCCATCCATCAAGCCATCCAAATGATATTGATACAGCTCTTTTTCATTAGAAACATGCGCTGTATTGGCATAGGTAAAACGAAAACTATTTTTAGCAAAGGGAAAGTGGTAGTCGGACTTGGAGTAAGGCCCAGCTGACACGAGTGAATCTTCCTGATAGTAAACCTCAGTGATAATCGTATTAAAGGATGGTAAAAGCGATGATTTCTTTAGATCGTTCCTGATCAGTGCATTTTGTCCTCCGTGCCAAAGTATACCGTCCTGGTAATATATACATCTTCCGACTAGATCATAGATGCGAGACTCAAGCAATTTAATTGGCTTTTCTGTATTTAATGCAGGGCCGATAAGAAATGTGTTTTTCATCGCACCTTCCTCAAATTCGACGATCCATTTATTTTCATGTTTATCATCATTCGCAAAAACCATATTTTTGCTGGCACCCCTTATGGATGACTCGTATCCATGGTCAGGTTTAAATAATTCATCAAGCGGATTATAATGGAGCATAATCAGATTTACATTATCTACATAATAGATTTGATCAAGGTCCATCATGACATAGCCTTTGACATTGGGCAGGCCATTTGTGCTGTCCAGTTTTGTCAATACGCCATGAAATAAATTAGCTGCGTTTTTTCTGGAAGAAAAGGAAATCCGGTAAATCCAAGATCTGTTTAAGTCCAACCATAAAGTGCCATCTTCCTGCTCATGTATGTGATATACTCCTTCTTTTACAGGTAGATCGATTGATTCCTTATTCCAGTTTCCATCTGAAAAATAAAGCGCATAAAAACCCTTCCTTCCCCCCACAAATATCCGATTCGAATCAATCTTAGAGCGATAGAATACGCTGGTGGCATCTGTTTCTATTTGCCTGGCTGCCTCCTGGTTTGAAGAAATATAGATGCCGTCTTCAAAGGCTATTAAAAGTTCATCACCGACTACTAATAAATCCCAAATCCGATCGCTCATTCCCAAATAAGGTTCTAAATAGGCCGGTGGGAATGCAGATTTATTTAAGCGAAATAATCCATTAGAAGTGCCGACGATCAAATTATTCTTATATCTCGCCAACGCAGAAATTGGTGGTGTTTTATTCCCGATCGTAAACTTAGAAAAGGGAGAAGGATATTCCATCTGGGCAAAACCATTGCTGGTAGCTATCCACATTTGATCGTCTTTAGTCTGAAATACCTGGTAGATCGTGCTTGAGGGCAATCCATTTTCTGAATTCACATGCAGGAGAATCTGGCCCCATTGATCCATAATCAACATGCCATCATTTAAGGTAGAAAGCGCATATTCGCCATTATTGAGTTGACGTGCTTTAAACAATCTGGAAGTGCTGATCAGATCTCCTGCGGGACAAGTAAAATCTACGAGCTTATCTTCTCTCCATAAAAATAACTGATCACTGGTCCCAATCAGTAGATCATCTCCATAGGGTAGTATGGTGGTTACTGCTTTTTCCCATAGTAATGAGTCTTTACCGAAAGGACGAAAATTACCTTCGGCTGAGAGCATCTGAATACCTAAAGACTTACGATTTATAAAAAGCTGATCCTGTACCCAAAAAGATGACAAAAATCGATGATCTTCGGAATCCCAAAATTCAAACTCATGTTCTTTCCAAAGAAATAATCGTTCCGGACTCCGAAAATATATCCCTTTGGGAGTACAGTAAATATCTTCTACATTGGAAAAAACTGTCAGATCCCGATCAGAAATACTGTCTGCCAAATTCACAAAGCTAATTTCTCCGCTATTTTTATACTCGAGATATCCGAAATACCCGGCACCTCCACAATAGATCCGATTATTTCTATCAATGGCCATGGATCTCACTGAATGGCCCTCTGGCATGCTCAAAAGATCAAAGTCTTCTCCATTATATATTAGCAAACCCCTGCCATTGGCAATATATACGAGCCCCAGACTATCCTGAAGGATATCCCAATTTTGGACGGATGCTTGATATTCTTCAGGATTGAAACTCTGAATCAAGGGAGTACCTACTTCTGTGGTGTTTGGTTCTTGAGCCCTAGAATGCTGTGGCAAAAGAAACAAGATCGACAAAAACAGTGGTGCTATCAATCTGACCGGATTACGCATCCGGGTGTTTTTCGGGTATCATCCTCTAAAGGTGCCCTTTTTTATTGTACCCAGTCTAACACATTTCTGATAAATACTGACACAATGGTTTCTTAAGTGCTGATTCTTTCATAATTGTCACGACATTAGTTCTTTGTACAGAGGATTTTTCCTGGCTTCTTGACAGTGAACCCGAGATCAAAGGTTTTTTGAAGAAGGTTACCAACACGCCTATCTATATAAGCAGATGGAGGCGATAACGACCATGACGGATTCTGCATGGAGAGGGCGGGTAGAACAAGCAAAACGGGACTACGTTCGACTAAGAAGGGCGATTTCAGAGCTCTATAGAACGACAGTAGTCAGATCAGGCGATTATTGTGAAATCCCGTTATGGAAACTGGCATTCGTCCACCACAATGATAAAATTCCTGAACTTGTCGAAGATAATAATTTGAGCATGGCAAAAAACATCTTTAGCATGCTGGTGAGGTAGTCTCTGGACGGGATGATTAAAATGTAATTGAGCTGATGCTTTGGTTTTTGGTCACGCAAATATATGCTGCATCTCTTCTCGATATTGACCGGGACTTTTTCCGGCATATAATTTAAACTGCTTGGTGAAATGGGAGTAATTATTAAAACCACATTCGTAGCAGACTTCGGCAATACTCAGCTGTCCCTCAGCCAGTAGTTTGGAGGCATGTACTACCCGGTATTCATTCACAAAATTGGTGAAAGTCTTATCGGTGATTTCCTTAAAATACCTGCAGAAGGAAGGTACCGTCAGATTGACGAGAGTTGCAACCTCTTCCAACAGGATCGCGCGGCTAAACTCTTTCTGCACAAATTCAAAGATTACTTTAATGCGTTCCTGGTTCTGTGCGGTGGTTTCCAGTGCCAGCATGTTGGCATTGAGAATCTTGTATTCCTTGGAGGCAGATAGCGTCTGTAGCGCACTGATCAACGAAATGAGCCGATCAAAGACGGGCAACTCTGGCATGGCATCCAGGATGCTTCCCACCACTTCACGAGTCTCGCCATAAAAGGATATACCCTGCTTTGACCTGGTCAGCATATGCTTGATGGATGCCATTTCAGGTATTTCGAAGAAATCTGGCCCAAGAAAATCCGGTAGCATCTGGAGCACTATCTCTTCCTGATTACCACTGAGGCGGTTGCTAAATCCAGAATGAGGTAGATTCGAGCCAATCAATACCAGGTCCCCGTTTTGGAAATAGGAAAGGTGATTACCGATATGCCTCTTTCCACTCCCGGCCTTGATATATACCATCTCGATTTCCGGGTGAAAATGCCAGAATTTGGTGTTGCCCTGGCAGGGCTGATCATGTCTTCGCAGTGCAAAGGAACTTCCAAAGTTTCTGGCTATGGTCTCGAGTTTTGGTTTAATCGCTGGCATACGTGTCTTTTTGACGAATGAAAATTGGTCTTTTCATGAATTTCTGAATATATGTTCCAAATTCACAAAAAATAATACAAAATCTACCTATTGTGTTAATATAGCACATAAATCAGATAACATCGTAGTGTCATTGATGGTTCCGAGGCTGCATCTTTGTAATACCTAAAAAATTTTTAAACAGATTAACTAACAGATTTATGAATCTAGTCACTTTAATAGGAATGATCTCAGCAGTGCTGACGACCGGAGCTTTTGTTCCGCAGGCATTGAAGACGATTCGGTCCCGCTCGACGGAGGACTTGAGTCTGCTGACTTTCCTGATGATGTTTTCAGGCACCTTATTATGGTTTATCTATGGCATGCAAATCAACGATATGCCCTTAATCGTGGCCAATGCCATATCAGCCTGCCTGACAGGTATCATCCTTAGTCTTAAGATTTTCGCACCTGTGAAAACCTGATCCTTATAAAAAGCAGGGTTTTCCTGCCGATATGAGGCCTAAAAAATTAATAAACTATGAAACACGGATTTTTGATAGACATGGATGGCGTGATCTACAGCAATCACGACCTCATCCAGGGAGCGGATCGATTTATCAGGTCGCTTCAGGAGCTCGAAATTCCCTTCTTATTCATGACCAATAATAGTCAGCGCACACCCAGAGACGCGGTCAATAAGCTCAATAAGTTGGGGATTGAGGTGGAGGAAAAGCAGATCTTCACCAGTGCTATGGCCACGGCTAATTTCCTTTCACGACAGAAACCTCAGGGCACTGCCTTTGTCCTGGGCGAGGGAGGGCTCATCACCAGCTTGCTAGAGAGCGGTATTTCAATCTCAGATCATCAACCTGATTTTGTGGTGGTGGGAGAGGGACGAAATTTTACCCTTGAGATGGTAAATATTGCTGTCGAGATGATCCTGAAGGGAGCACGATTGATTGCTACCAACCTGGATCCTTCACCCAAGAAGCGGGGATGGAACAACCTGGGTATCCGGGCCGTAGTCGCCATGATCGAAGAAGCTACAGGACGAGTCGCTTTTTCCGTAGGAAAACCCAGTCCTATCATGATGCGATCCGCACGTAAGCAGATCAATCTGGCGACAGATGAAACTACGGTAATTGGAGATACGATGACCACGGATGTTTTAGGCGGTATTCAAATGGGATACCGGACGATTCTCACCCTTAGTGGAGTCACCAAGGAAGAGCATCTGACCCTTTATCCCTATGGACCTGACCTCATCATTGAAGACCTGAGTCATCTACACCTGGCGAAATATTTGGATAGCGTGCTGACAGGGGAAACGGTGAGTTCGGCATTGATGTAAAGAGCGACTTGTTGAATCGTCGATGTGTTGAATGGTTGATATTTCGGGTGATATTTTTTTTAAACCACTAAGGCCACTAAGCGCACTAGAGCGAGTTGTGTTCGAGGGCACTAAGAAATTTATTTTGGGTAATCTCCGTGAGCTTTGCGCCTTTGCGAGAAACCACGTTCTGTTGAATTGTTGATGTGTTGATCTTTCTTAACCACTAAGGCCACTAAGGTCACTTGAGTGAGACGTGTTCGAGGGCACTAAGAAATTTATTTTGGGTAACCTCCGTGAGCTTTGCGCCTTTGCGAGAAATCACGTTCTGTTGAATTGTGGATGTGTTGATCTTTCTTAACCACTAAGGCCACTAAGGGCACATGAGTGACGCGTGTTCGAGGGCACTAAGAAATTGTGGTGACCTCAGCGAGAACCTAGAAGTGTAAAACGGCTTTTCTTGCTCTCCCTGCACCCCGGCCCTGTTTTCTTGCAAGCTGCGAAAACCGGGAGTCAGCCCACAACTTATAGAAAGGACGTCGTATTCAAAGAGGCCATAGTAATGCTATATTTGAACACTACGTCCTTTCCATTCGCTCCCCGGCTTTTCTGAAACGAAGTGAAAGACAAGCAGGGGCCGGGGGTCTATGTTTACAAAAAACCAAATTCTAGTTGAATTGTGGATGTGTTGATTTGTTGATCTTTCTTCACCACTAGGCCACTAAGGGCACATGAGTGACGCGTGTTCGAAGGCATTAAGAATTTATTGTGGTAACCTCAGCAAGAACCTAGAAGTGTAAAACGGCTTTTCTTGCTCTCCCTGCACCCCGGCCCTGTTTTCTTGCAAGCTGCGAAAACCGGGAGTCAGCCCACAACTTATAGAAAGGACGTCGTATTCAAAGAGGCC
>JBNKUI010000056.1:0-3576 GCA_050298535.1 Saprospiraceae bacterium | reverse complement strand
TTAATTTGTTGATCCTACTTCCATTTCTTTTTTACCACTAAGGCCACTTAAGGGCACTGGAGTGAGGCATGTTCGAGAGCACTAAGAAATTATTGTGGTAATCTCTACGAGCTCTCGCCCTTTGCGAGAAAGCAACTTTTGTTGATGTATTGATTTGTTTTGTTGAATGGTTCCTGAAAAATTTAATAGGTGGTGGGAAGGTCGTAGGATATAATGTAATCAACACCCTTTAAATCCAGGGCATAGAGCTTTGCACGTTGGGCATCAACTGTGAATGTAATAAATGGAATATCCATTTCATACGTATCAAGGATTTTACCATCCCATGAGAGTACAATCAGCGTAGGCTTAAAGTTGTCGAAATCTTTATGTAAGGATTCCAGCGACTTCTGTACTAATAAGCAATAGATGGCTGTGTCAGTGGCAAATGGTTCGACAAAATAATAGGTAGGCTCAAATTTTTTTTCTTCACTTGTACCCTTATTCAAATTGCATTTAATTTCCTTGATTAGTTCTCCAGCAAAGTCATAGATCCGAATCAGATTTACTTTTTGGTAAAATGTCATGATTCTACTTTGGAGTGAGCTTGAGACTGATTTAGTGATAAAGAATTCTTCCTTTTCGAGTATATTCTCGAATTGTCGATCCGTTTCAGGATATCTCCCAAATAGTTTTTCCTCACCATCCAGCATTAAGATATGTTGAAATTCATCCTCCAGGGTTACATTATGGTAGATTTCTCTATCCTCTCCAAGATAAACGTAGTCGTGGTGCTCGTCCAAATATCGCGGTAATAACTGCCTGGATTCTATCAATGATAATTCACCCTGATTGATCTCATACGTCTTATACATGTTATCGATAGCAAAGGATATACTTTCGTCCAAAGTGATGGAATATTGATAAATGTGCGGTGGATTGCCGGCAGCATCTTGGTCAAAGTACCAACTGGCTACATGCTGCATATTATCTAAATCAAATATTTCCAAAGTCTCGGGGTATTTATTTTCAAAAACTACCAGATATTCACGGTTGGCTACTAGCCTGGAAGGTGTGACAAGGGTGACACCCAGGGGTATTTTAGTGCCCAAAAGACATTTGTTGGGCAATAAATCTACCGTTGCCTGGATCACGGTTGTATCCTGTGAACAAGAAATAGACACCAGCAATAAGGTTAGAATAGGAATACGTCGCATTATTGTTTGATACGGGCTGGACCTTCTCATGAGACTTGTAGGTGTAGTACATGTAATCTAATCTCGATCAGAATTTGTCGAGCGTTTAGGTAGGCAAAGCCCATGTTTTTTTTGAGATTCTGTAGGTGTTTCATCTGATCTCATTTGATGTTATTTGCAGTGAGTCATCGCCCTTTTACCGCGACCTCCAGAGGGTTAGCAATCGTCATGAAATTCGCATAGGTACCCTGGCAGGTAGTTTGCCCGGCATAACCGACTCCAACTGGAGGTATACATTAAGACGCGTACAACTACTACTATTAGAATGATCTTTTTCCAAGGAAATTGTCTAACTAGTTTTTGAAATACGCGACTTCCTAAGAGATCTTGGCTTGATGAACAGGCTGAAACTTGTATTGCTGCCTCACGTCAGGAAATGGGAGCAGCCTATTATCTCAGGATGTGAATGAGTTGGCAACGTGAAAAATCGGTGGCATTATTCAATGGTTGTAATCACTCAGAGTTGTGAATTTGCCCTTGTTAACTAGGTCGCAGACTAGGGAGAAATAATTGAACTGCTCAAGATTGAGTCGATGAAGATCTTATCAATCTCCGCGATGGCCACGACCGGATTGTCACTATATGATAATCCATCAAGCGGTGAAAAGTCAACGTCAGACCATCTGTCAGCAATCGGCAGAACATTATCAATAAGATGGGTTACTTCCATCAGATAGTAACAGTTATCAGCATAGGTTGTGCTGATTTCCGGCAGTAGTAGGAAGTTTTCAGGATCTGGAGGAAGATGAGACAGGTTATGCTGACCCGTGTGAGTATCAATAATCGAAAGATAGTATGAATGGTTATAAAAATAAACCGTGAACAGATAGCCGTCAATATAGTGAAATGATCGGCCGGCATAAAGGGTTGGCTTATTTAGCATTTCATCCGCAAAATATTGTGTCCCACTCCTCATAAGACCTTCTTTATCTGCTTCTCCAACATGACCTTGTTCAAAATCAAGGTGGATTGGTGTTCGCACCGCCTGTCCGTCAGTCCAATAAATGTGATCATCAAACCAATTATAATAGAAAGCACCTTCATCAGCACCCTCTACGTATCTTCTTATTGTTGATAGTATCCTTTGCCACTCAGCAATGGGAAAAAGTTCCTTTTTCGTATCTAGGTCATCATTAACTTGTAGAAGTCCAAACTCTGCTTCGGGTCCATTTTTAGGGCAGATAAGCAAGTCGTCATTTGGTATATGAGCTAACTCCAATCCTAATGAGGGTACGCCAAATCTTTCATCCACCAAGATGCCGGTCCCATCAAAAACAACTAATTTGCTCTGCATCGGGTCACAAATAACCACATGGTTAGTTTTATGTTCAAATATGAAATCTTGTGCACCCACAAAACTTCCGGGACCATCCACCATGCCAGATACGGAAAAAAGGTGCTTACCGGTAAGATCAAATAGGTAAAAAGCCCGATCCCCATGCACACTTAATATTCCGATTTTATCATGGGATACTTTTATTATATGGTCACAGGCAGTAATTAGACTTCCGTCAGGGGTCTCCAGGGGCACGAATCTTATATTCCCAAACAAATTAGTCAGAAGGAGATCTTCCGCTTGAGCAAAATCAATGCTTACCTGATTTGTCTCTTTCTGATCAGCCTGGTTAGTACATCCAAACAGCAGCAACAACAGGAGCAACAGGGTAAAGGTTGAGGAGTATCGCATGCGAACTATCAAGATTTGATTCTTAAAAATAAAATCTAAGATTCATCACATAAAGTAGATGAAGGCTTTGGAATAGGTAGAAAATAGGATGTTATTCACCAATCATTCGATTTATTCGACTAAAGTCATGCGTCCATGGACTTCAGTGAGTGTAGCCGCACTTTGTCTCTTCCTCGCAATAGTTCTGTATATCCTGGCCAGTATATTGCGTCTATATTGTGTGCGTAAACCCAGTCCAGCGAACTATCCAACGACATCTCTGTATCCATAGTGATTGAAGAAAAGCGATTCACTAAGGTCATTCTCGGCTGCAATCACTATCTAGTCCTCAAGATTGTTGGGCATGACAGGCTGATATTCTGACCGATTTCATTGAGGTGATGAGGGAAAGGTATATGTACTAAAAAAGCTCATCCACAAGTGAATGAGCTTCTATCTTTCAGCGGTCTCCACTTCGCAATGCTTCGTATAGCAAGCTTTACTTTGCCATGCTTCGTAGAGCAAGCCGGAGGAGACTCGAACCCGTCCCCAACCATGTTGGGGATGACAGGCAGGTATTCTAACCAACCTCATTCAATTTAGATTTGATTAGCTGTTGAATTTGTTGCTTACTGTATTTTTTAAGACTCCGCTCTCTCAGAAGTGCGACTTTCT
>JBNKUI010000055.1:0-24724 GCA_050298535.1 Saprospiraceae bacterium | reverse complement strand
TAGTAAGTATCCTGAATTTGATGTCAAGGTAGATAATGTTATAGCCAATCAAGATTTTCTTTGGATTTACAATTTAGAACTGCAAAAATATAATGACTATATAACTCGCTTGAGCCAGATGAAAAACACATTGCATGAGTTAAAGGCTCAGTTAGAAGAAGAGTTAAGTAAATAATGGAGAATCTGCGTCACTAAATTCTTAAAGTCAAGGTGAGAAGGTGAAGGGAAGGAAACTCATAGTACGTTTAGGGATGAGGACTTTTCAAATGAATTTGTTTCATTTCCAGGGAAGTACTTAGGAATGACTAAGAACCAAGATCCAGAGGGGGAACTGGCACCACTTTAGTTCAACTGATATACTTAGTTCTATAAATTCTATACCTGATATCCAGAGGGATAGCCAAGATCATAAACATGCTTAAAGTAACTTCGTGTAGGTGTGTCAGCAGTCAGCAAACATTGCAAATATCTTGTAAATGTGCTCCTCTTTCAGTTTATTGAGATGGAACCTGCTAATGTATAATGATCTTGTCAATGTGCCTGACGATTTACTCAATCTCCCGTCGGATAGAGCCCCAAGGTTAGTATTTTGGTCCCGCTAGACATATATTGCCTTAAAACCCTTAACTTAATGCTTGGCATGATCGATGGTGGTTTGGCTTTTCTTTCAGTCTTTTTCATGTTTCAAATGGTTTATTAAACACATCCGAGTACTGAATATTATAAGTGAAATTGCCAGCCATTGCCGTCGGCATGTTCAACAAGGTATCATTGTTAAGGGCTTTAGAGGTTTTCAAGTGGTATCACATGTACTAGATCGATAGGTTTGAAGACCGTAGCTCCTACAGAAATCATACGACAAATGTTGGCGACAATAAAATCATGAATTCTTAAATTGTTGAAATATTTCAGTCATGAGAACCATACTTATCTTAACAATGCTGATAGGCATTGCTTCTTGTAGCAATCCAAAAGATCAAGAAACATCTGATCCTTCAAATCTAAATGATTCTAAGGACCTGACCATCAGTTGTGATTTAATAGACAATTGGAAGCGAGCCAAAACCTTTACCAGGCAATATCTGGAAGCCATGCCAGAGGAGCATTATGGTTTTCAGCCTACGCCAGATATTCTTTCCTTTGCTAATGAATTCCTTCATGTAGCCTGCGTCAATTATCGGTATGCAGCAATGATAGCAGGAGGAAATGATTGTGAAAATTATGATGACGTTTATAATAATCCGAATCTGCAATCGAAGGAATCTGTGATTGATTTTGTTATGAATAGTTATGATGTAATGATAGGCCGATTAAAGGAGGAAAGTGATTTAAGTGAGCCGACTTATTATTACGGGTGGACTTGTAATAAAGAATGTCTTTCAATCAAGGGATTTGAACATCAAACCCATCATCGTGGAAAGGCAGCAATTTATCTTCGTTTAAAAGGTATAAAGCCTCCAGGACATATGTTGATTGAAGACTGGACGATTCCAAAAGATATATCTGATGATGATTGGATGGAAACTGAAGAATTCAAAGATTACCAAAAGCTAATTGATGAGGGATAGAATACGAGTCACTGAGAAAAACTAATTATATACTACCTTTCTTGAATTATTTTTCACATCAAACAGACGCTGAAAACTATATATCAACGGTCCATGCTATCGGTCAGTATTGTGGTTGATATCCACTCGTATGCATTCAGGAGTCCGTTATGTTTTAATGATGAATAACCCATATCGAGATTCTCTATAATCTATGCTATCTTATAGAATGTTAAAAAAATTAGTAACAGATTCTAACCATTCACCAATATGAAATGCTTACTATCCATCTGCGTCATCATCTTATCTTTTTCTCTTCGGGCACAGGACCGTCTGGTTGGCAAATCATTCGCTACCCGCTCTGAAATTATAGCTAAAAATGGTATGGTGGCCACAAGTCATCCACTCGCCACACAGGTGGGCGTAGACATTTTACAAAAAGGGGGTAATGCTATTGACGCTGCCATAGCCGCTAACGCAGCCTTAGGATTAATGGAACCCACCGGCAATGGAATCGGTGGCGACTTATTCGCTATCATTTGGGATGCCAAAACCCAGAAACTCTACGGACTTAACAGCAGTGGGAGGTCTCCAAAAAGCTTGACTTTGGAGTATTTCCAAGAGGAGAACATAGAGAAGATACCAGCCTATGGACCGCTTCCCGTGAGTGTACCAGGAGCGGTAGATGGCTGGTTTGAGCTTTCAAAGAAATTTGGCACTATGGAAATGACTGAGATACTCCAACCTGCTATCCACTATGCAGAGGAAGGGTTTCCGCTCACTCAGCTCATAGGCTCTTATCTTGGATCGGTCAATCGATTTGAAGCAGAGGGATACGACAACATCAAAGCCACCTATATAGATCAAAATGGAGGGAAACTCCCTCAAGAAGGTGAAATCTATAAAAATCCGTTCCTGGCAAATACCCTCAAAATCATAGCTAAGGAAGGACGCGATGCCTTTTACAAAGGAGAAATCGCCAGGACGATCACCCGCTTTATGCAGGAACAAGGCGGATTTCTCTCTATGGAAGATTTAGCGACGCATAAGTCGGAATGGGTTGAGCCCGTTTCTATCAATTACCGAGGATATGATGTTTGGGAACTACCTCCCAATGGGCAAGGTATTGCGGCATTACAAATGCTTCAAATATTAGAGGAGTATGATTTTTCTGCGATTGAATTTGGTAGCGAAGAGCACTTGCACCTTTTTACGGAGGCAAAAAAACTAGCTTTTGAAGATCGTGCAAAATACTATGCGGACCCGGAATTTGCCAATGTGCCGGTAACGGAGCTTATCTCGGATGCATACGCCAAAAAAAGGAAAGAAGAAATAGGCGATCGTGCCGAAGAATACAGCGCGGGGGAAATTAGCATCGGTGAAACCATCTACCTGACGACGGCGGATCAATATGGCAATATGGTGTCACTCATTCAGAGCAACTACAGAGGAATGGGATCTGGCATGGTACCACCAAAACTTGGATTCATGCTTCAAGACAGAGGTGAACTTTTTTCCTTAAAGGAAGGACAAGCCAATACCTATGCCCCGGGAAAGAGACCTTTTCATACTATCATCCCCGCATTTATTACCAAGGACGGTCAGCCCTGGGTGAGCTTTGGCGTGATGGGTGGCGACTTCCAGCCTCAGGGACATACGCAGATCGTCATGAATCTGATTGATTTTGGCATGAATATGCAGGAAGCGGGTGATGCGCCTCGCTGGGAGCATCGAGGCTCCTCATCTCCCCTTGGAGAAGAAGCCAGTGGGTCCGGAGAAGTTTATGTGGAATCCGGCATATCCTATGAAACCATCCGAGGCTTGATGTCCAGAGGGCACACAGTCATTCATGGAGGGTCATATGGTGGTTATCAGGGCATTATGTGGGATAGCACTAACAAAGTCTATCGAGGTGCATCGGAAAGCCGAAAAGACGGTCAGGCAGCCGGATATTGAGTTTTGTTATTGTAACATTATGACTAAGCACTAGCCCATGCTAAAATTCTTCAGAAAGGTCAGACAACGATTACTAACTGAAAATAAGTTAAGTAAATATTTTCTTTATGCGATTGGTGAAATTTTTCTTGTGGTAATAGGCATCCTGATTGCCCTACGCATCAACAATTGGAATGAAGAGAGGAAGGATAGTCTAATTGAACAAAATTATCTTAGGCGACTACTTATTGATCTGGAAAGTGACCACAAGACGCTTACTTTTTCTAAAGATCTTTCTAAGGATAGGATTGATCAAATCAAAACGTTGACCGATGTTATCGATAATCCCTCGATGACAGATAGAAATTCAATAGAAATTATTACCAGTCTTGAAAAAGTAACCTGGCGTTCCTATCTGCCTCTTTCAAAAATTGTGTATGATGAATTATTAAGCTCCGGTAACATGTCTCTTATTCAATCAGAAGAGTTGCGGAATTTCCTATCAAGCTACTATGTGGATGCAGATCATTGGGAAATGATACTAAACTTAGAAGATGCTCAAAAGGAGTTTAGTCATGAAACTGCTGGAATATTGTCAATTGAAATTTTAACTGCAATAGAAAATTCTTCATCTCTTAGAAATTCGAAACCAGGAAATCAAATGGATATAGATCTGGAAGAAGAGGAAATAAATAGAATCGTTCATGAGTTTTCCAGTAGATCTGATGCGACTAAGTGGTTACCACAGATCCATCACTATCATACGCTGGCTGCCAAAGTGATAACAAATTTATCGGCTCAAAATGAAGCAATACAGGAGCTGGTACAAGGCGAATTGAGGAATAGATGACAGAAGAGTATTTAGCGCGCATAGTATATTATGCATGCTTGGCCTCTGGAGAGGATAGGTGGGAGTGTAACTAGGTACCGGAGAAATGAAAACCGAACTGCCTTGCAAAACAACCTAAAAATGACGAAGCGTACTGCTATTCCTATTTTGATCATAATGGTTATCTGGGCCAGTGTTTGCAGGCAAGCAGATCAACCAAAGAATAGAAACATGCAGGAACTTACAATCACCGCTATTCACAAAGCGTATACTCTACCGGTATTCTTCATTCTAGGTACTTTTACTAGAATACTGTAATAAACATTCAGAGCACACCCAATGTACACTATGACCATTCTCCCCATCAGTATGCGGCAGGTGTACATAAACGGTGTGCTTAATTATGACAAACCGCTACTCAATGATAAAATTCTTTAGAAGAATTAGAGAAAACCTACTCTCTGAAAATAGTTTCAGCAAATATCTGACGTATGCTATCGGAGAAATAGTGCTTGTCGTCATTGGGATTTTGATTGCTCTTCAAATTAACAACTGGAACGAACAAAGAAAAATAGATGTATTGGAAGTGCAAACACTGAAAGAGATTGTTTCGGATTTGCAAGACGATTTATCGTCTCTTGAAAATGATCGAGGTCTTAATCATCGAGGTCTCGAAAGTGCCTCAATAATACGAGAGGCACTGGATAATAACCAGGCATATCATGACTCCCTCGCTTATCATTTTGGAGAACAAGACTTCAATGCGACATATACTCTCAAAACGAGCGGATATGATAACCTTAAGAGCCTGGGTTTTCAAATCATAGCCAACGATAGCATTCGAAAATCTATCACCGATTTATACGCCTCTGAATATTCATTTTTAAAGGAACGAGAGGATCTCGCGATGCAAAGGACGTACGAGTATTTTAGCCCACGCTATATCCCTTATTTTAAGAGCATAAAACCTTTTGATGGTGCTCGCGGCAAACTGCGTTTGTATGTGCCAAAGGATTTTGATGACCTGAAATTCAATCGGGATTTTGATATTCTTTTAGACTACATCATCCAGGTGAAAGAAGATAATCTCTTTACCATCAATCAAATTTTAATAGAGATACAAAGAACTCTCGACTTAATAAATGACTACCTTAAGGGCATAACTTCTGATTAAAGATGCTACCTTCTTAAATATATTTATAAGACAATCATTAGGGAAATAGGCCGGGCATCTATTCTACTTCAATCAGCGACTGCGGGAATGCTCTGCTCCGGGTGAAAGAATGATCGATCTCTTCTCTTTTGCGGCAATCCAGATCTTAATTGAAGTGAGCATTTAGTATACACTTTGGATGTGTTATTGTAAAAAGGTACTTTTAGTCTATACATATTTATCATGTGTCCATACCCCGGAGTAGAGTTGGCTAGATGCAAATGTGATCAACCTTTGTCTAATACTGACTATGAACGAATCGGTGAATACTTATCCATTACGGAGGATTTTAATTGCAGTAATTTGGTTATCTAGCTTACATAGTTACAGCCAGGGCACTTTGATATCGGATATGGATACAGTAAAGTGGGTTAAGGTAATGCCTGGTGTTTGGAAATCCAGCTTTGGGACCTTTGGATTAGACCCATTGACTTATACGAATCCACCCAAAGAGCAGGCTATCACAGACCTTGGGGATGCACCTTTTCCATTTACTGAAGGATCCACCTACCGTCAGCGGACTGCTGAGAGAGCTATCATTCGATTGCCTCTTGACTCGACGGAAAAAATTTATGGATTGGGTTTGGAATTTAACGGAATAAATCGTCGTGGTGGTGTTTATACTCTAAAGGTAGATCATTACGGTGGTGTCAAGGGGTATACGCATGCACCGGTGCCATTTTATGTGTCAAGTAAAGGTTATGGAGTTTTAATCAATACCTCGAAGCGTGTCAAGATATATGTGGGCGTAGGCAATCGGAAGGATAGTAAAAAACCTGAACCCATAGATAGGACAACCGGTAGAGATTGGTCTGCACAGCCACTTTCTGATGCTGTGGAAGCGAGTATTCAGGGGGATGGATTTGAGGCATATGTTTTTACAGGCAACACCCCTCTAGAAGTTGTTCAAAGATATAACCTGTTTTGTGGTGGCGGCGTGCTTCCTCCAAAGTGGGGTTTGGGATTCTGGCATAGAATGCACACCCAAAGTTCTGCGGATGATGTTCTAAAAGAAGTCAGTGATTTTAATAAATTCAATTTCCCACTGGATGTGGTTGGGCTTGAACCGGGTTGGCAAAGTTTTGCATATCCCTGCTCATTTGATTGGGATTCTACCCGATTTCCAGATCCAAAGAAATTTGTGCAAATACTCAGCGATGATGGAATAAAGGTAAATCTGTGGGAAAATCCCTATGTGGCACCAAGCTCAACCATGTATAAAGATATTAGACCCTACACGGGAAGTCATACCGTTTGGTTGGGCGAGGTTCCGGATTATACGATTCCAGAAGCCCAACAGGTGCTACTAAATCATCATCAAGAAAACCATTTGGATATAGGTGTGAGTGGTTACAAGTTTGATGAGGTGGATGGGTATGATAACTGGTTATGGCCAGATCATGCCACATTTCCTTCTGGTAATGATGCGGTTGAAATTCGACAGATATATGGTCAAATGATTCAAAAAATATTCGGAGATCATGTAAGAAAGCAGAATAAACGGACCTATAGCTTAGTGAGATCCTGTTACATTGGGGCAAGTAGTAGCCCTTTTGTGATATATAGCGACCATTACGACCATAAAAACTACGTCACAGCTTTGGTAAATTCTTCCCTGTCAGGTCTTCTGTGGACGCCTGAAATTAGAAGTGCAAAAACTGCGGAAGAATGGGTAAGACGGTTTCAGACGGTATGCTTTTCTCCTTTAATGCAGCTTAATGCCTGGGCCAGTGGTACTAAACCATGGGATTTTCCCGAAGTGACTGACATAGTTAGAGATAACATCAATCTTAGAATGGACCTTTTACCCTATTTATACACGGCATTTTATGATTATTATCAGAAGGGAATACCACCCTTTAGAGCTATGATTTTAGAGGGTGGCTTTAATACAACAGAAACCTTGGTGGGTGGTAAGTTGGATGGAGAAACAAATCCGTATGAGGAGCGGACAAGAATGGAAGTAACCGATCAGTACATGATGGGAGAGTCTATACTGGTTGCACCGATTTTTACGGGAGAAACTGAACGTGAGGTCGTTCTTCCAACAGGTAATTGGTATGATTTTTATACTGGGGCATTTGTCGGGAATGGCCAATCCATAACTATACAAGCAAAGCTGGAACAGATCCCTCTCTTTGTGAAAAATGGTGGAATAATACCCATGCTATCTTCAAAAGAAATAGGGGATTCAGATGAACCAGTGCTGGAAGTAAGACATTACGGAATAAAAGAAAATACGTTCCAGTTGTACAATGATGACGGTGAAACTTTTGAGTATGAAAATGAAGACATTATGCTCATGGAATTAAAAGTAACGAAAGGAGGCGATGGTCAACTAAAGGGAGAATCAAGTTTTGTCGGTAACAAGAACTATTCTTTCGGTCAGGTTGAGTGGCGCTGGATGTCACGTTGAGTGAGTTGTAAAGTAATAGAGATATACACAATGGGTGGTACAGTTGGCTGTGCATCTGATGTACTTTGTCTTTTCACAGGTGTTTTTCCAGTAGACTACAAAAAAATATATAAAAATGAATAAGGATCTATTTTATGTATTGGTGTTAGGTTTTTTATTCCTTTCTTGTTCCCAAGATGAATCTGAAGAAAGACCTAATATTTTATTCTTTTTTGCCGATGATTGGGGACGATATGCCAGTACATATCCAGGATTTGCACCCAATGGTACTATAGAAACACCATCGCTTGATCAGTTTGCTCAGGAAGGCATTCAATTTAATAATGCTCATGTGAATTCTCCATCATGTACCCCTTGTCGTAGTTCACTATTATCAGGGCAATATTTTTACCGCACTGGATTAGGGGCAATACTTTTTGATGCAGAATGGGATGCATCGATTCCCAGCTATCCACTCTTGCTGGAAGATGCAGGATATCATATAGGTTTTACCTACAAAGTTTGGTCACCTGGAACTCCACTTGATGCCCCTTATGGAGGTGATCTAAATGAATACGAAGAAGCCGGGACGGACTTCAACAGCTTCTCTCAAAACGTTACAAAAATGGTGGAATCAGGAAAATCAATTGACGAGGCCAAAAATATACTATACGATGAAGGAGTGGGAAATTTTCGTTCTTTTCTGGCTGCCCGAGAAGAGGGAGAGCCATTTTGCTACTGGTTTGGTCCTACAAACACGCATAGAAAATGGACAAAAGGATCAGGGAAAGCACTATGGGGTTTAAATCCAGATGATTTGCAAGGTAAAATGCCCGAATTTCTTCCTGATGTACCTGTAATTTGGGAAGATTTTTGTGATTACCTGGGGGAAGTACTGGCCCTGGATGCGATGTTCAAAGCTCTAATGGATGAACTGGAAGCCATTGGAGAAAAAGAAAATACCATTGTAGTGGTGAGTGGTGACCATGGAATCCCTGGATTTCCACGCGCTAAATGCAACCTTTATCCACTGGGTACGGAAGTACCTCTATTCATTAGATGGCCAAAAGGAGCAAAGGGAAATCGTGTTGTAGAGGATTTTGTTAATATGATGGATATGGCACCCACTTTCCTGGATGTAGCCGGTGTTGAGATACCAGAGCGCATGACGGGGAAAAGCCTTTTGCCCATACTACGCAGTACCAAGCAGGGACAGGTGGAGGAAGATAGAAATTTTGTTGTTACCGGAAGGGAGCGTCATGTCTATGCGCGTGAGGGATATTTACCTTATCCCCAACGAGCCATTCAAACAAAGGACTTCTTATATATCCGAAATTTTAAACCTGAAAGAGAGCCCATGGGTTTGGACAAGCGCTTAACTGATCAAGATGCGGAGATTACATTCGAGCAACTGGAAGAAAACACCTTTCTCGTATACGCTGATTTGGATGCCAGTCCGACAAAAGCATGGATGATTGCAAACCGTGACAATGAACAATGGGAAATGCATTGGCGCTTAGGATTTGAGAAAAGACCGGGTGAGGAACTTTACGATCTGAGAAAAGATAGGGACTACTTGCATAATGTAGCGGGCGATTCAGCATATATAGCCATCAAAGAAGATCTTTCATCCAGATTAATGGAAGTATTAAAAACAACAGGTGATCCACGAGTCACAGGTGATGGTGCCACTTTTGATAATCCCCCCTATACAGATCATAACCTGGATTTTGAACTCTAGCTGGAAACTGAGATTGGCCTTATTTCCAACCCAAATTAAAGTAATAATCCTCAAATTTTATGAAAGGGAAGACAAACATGAAACTGGAGTTATCTGATGATGAGAGGAAGCTGCTGCGAAAAAATAGAATTAAAAAAAGCGAAATTTTAGAATTTAGCTCGGATGAATTATCATCCTTGTTAAATATATCAGAACTAAGAGCAAGAGAGTTGTATGCTTTGGCAGATTTTCAAAGAATTCCATCAATAGGAATCGAATTCGCTAAGGATCTGATTTTTTTAGGCTACTATAAAGTTGATGATCTAAGGACAAAGGATGGTGCTGAATTAACCAACCAATATGAACGTAAGAAAGGTTATAAAACAGATCCATGTGTAGAGGACCAGTTTAGATTGGTAGTAGATTTTGCCAGGAATTCGGACTATACAAAAAGATGGTGGGATTTTACCAATGAAAGAAAGAAATATAGAGGTGAATTTGGATATCCAAGTGACCGACCAGAAACGAATTGGACTGAAATAGTTGCCGACAGTAGATAAGAAATAAGAGGTCCCCGTCACTTTTCCTCTTAACATTAACTGTTGTGTAATAGAAAACAATCTGCTGAAGTCCTCAATAATACGAAAGAGCCAAGTGTTCATAGGTTCATGCCTGACAAAGATTGGCCACATTATTTATGCAAACCGTTAAATAATTAGAACCGCCTCCGTGTATTATTTATTATCGGCTTGTGCAGGTGCCAAGGCTTTGATATGAGCATAATATTTGACGTAACCTTCGAGTGCTGGAATTAATCCCTCAATTTCACTTTTCAAAACCTTGATTCCTTTTACATCGAATTCATGTCCCTGGGAAGAAACGGCTTTGATTGGATATTTTTTGTTATCTGATCCCAAAACATAAATGGGTATTATATTTCCCTTTTTTTCTCCCCCAATAACTTCGAATGACTTTCCATCTGTCGTTTTCGCTTTTATTTCATACAGTCGGCCAAATTCGTCAATACCACGTACGACCACTCCGTTATCTTTCACAAATTTGATAAAAATATCAAATGAAGCTTCAGCTCTGACATCCATTAGATGTGGCTGTTTTCCAGGCATTAAAGCCTTCACGGGGTATTCTTTCCCCTTACTATCAATAGCGACAACGCTCAGGTTTTGACCCTCATCTGTGGATGCAGTAATTTCCCATTTGTTGTCTATATCTCCTACATCAATTGTTGGGAATGCTTTCAAATGGGCAACTATTTTAACATCACCTATGCTCATCTCTACATTGTCTCTTTTGAATTTTACTCCTTTGATATTTCGCTCTACACCTTCGGGAGAAATGGCCTTCAAGGGAATATAATTCCCTTCCGCTTTTATGGCAGCTATATTGATGGTATTGCCATCTCTGCTTACTCCTTTGACATCCAGTATGTTTCCCATGGAATCTTCGGCTTTGACTTTCAAGATTTCACCAGTTTGCAATATGCCTTTGACCGGAATTACAATGTCGTTTGCTTGCACGAGTTTTATTGAAATTATTTCACCATTGTGTATACCTTTGACATCCATAAAGTGATCATTATTATCTTCGTATATGGCAACCAGAGGGATAGGTGTACCATCTGCTAAATATACATTTACAGGTAATGGTATCCCTCCTTTGTCAACTGCTTTTACTGCCCATGTTGAGTTTTGTGCAAAAACACATAAGGGCAATAGAATCGTCAAGAATAATAGTAAGTTGATGCGTTTCATAACGATCTAATTATCAATTGAATGAATAGTTAAGGTTAAGATTTATTATAAGAGTAGAATATGATCTTGGTCAATAAATCAATTGATAGAAATCAGGGATAATTGTGGATGAAGGGAATGACTCAAGTAGATACGGACATGGCTTTCAAGTCTGGAAATATGGCCTTAGATTGAGAAGTATGAAAATGAAGAACTATATCCGAGTTGACAAGCCAGAACGGGTTGGAAACGGACACCAACTCTATCTCTACCGGGCGCCACACAAGTGACATTTAAGAAAGCGTGCATTTGAGGAATTACCCTGGCAAACCCTACGTAGAGATCAATCCGTATTATTAAATGAAACCCCCGAGAATGGTATATTTGTAGTGACTGCCATGGGGGGCAGGTCTTTATATTAGCTTAGCCCCATAGGCAAAGAGATGATGATTGATGTTCAAAAATTACAGCTGATTGCATAGGGGATATTGGTTTAAACCCAGAAGTAGGTACTTGAGCTATATTGATGAATTTCAAACATCCCAGCCAGTCGAATTTAATCCATGGGCTAAAGGTTAGGGTTGTGACTTTTTACAGATTCTTACTAATAAGAGGATCTTCAGCGACCGCAACATAGAATTTAATGTATTCTAAATTGCTTTGAGTCATGTGAAGGGTTAAGTTGGAGCAAAACTGAAATCAAAGAATAGGGAATAGAATTATGTATAATTTTTCATATTTCAAAGAAAGGGACAGGCAAAGAATTTTGGAATTCATAGAGCAAAATCCATTTGCTTTTATGACAGGTAGTTTTTTGTCCGGCAAACAGGTGGCAACACAGATACCCGTTTTACTTCAAGAGCGGAATGGTGAACTTTTTTTGCAAGGACACATCATGCGAAAAACGGACCACCATAAGGCTTTCGTTGAAAATCCAAATGGACTGCTCTTATTTACAGGTCCGAGTTGTTATGTAAGTGCTTCTTGGTATAGTAATTCTCAGATAGGTTCTACTTGGAATTATATGAGTGTTCAGGTAGCAGGTGAAGTCAAATTCATGACGGATGAAGAACTCGTTGGCTTTATGAGAAAACTAACTTTAAAGTTTGAAAAAGGCAATACGGAATCATTGACAGTCTATGATAACCTTCCCGATAGTTTCTTGAATAAAATGATGCCTGCCATAGTAGGATTCGAAATTAAGGCTGAGAATATTGAAAATGTTTTCAAACTCAGCCAAAACCGAGATGAAAAGAGTTATCTGAATATTATTTCCAAACTTGAAGAACAAGGTGGAGAAAGTGCATTGATTGCCTCAGAAATGAGAATGAGACAATCTGAGCTATTTCCCGAAGGTGTTGAATGGGACGGCTCTAAATTCGACTCTTAGGCAAGTGATATGAAGCAACAAGGAACTTCGAAAGGTAAGGTTAGAGTCAATCAAATGAGGATGGAAAATGTTGTGTCTGAAAACTCGTACCTCCTGGTGGACTCTAACACTTAGATGAGTAGTATAAATTGGAGTTATTTTGTATCAGATCGAAGAAGCAACACCGCACATCCCGCACTCTTGGGGGACGTAAGGCTATTGATGCTTGTCCCGCATTTTGTGCGGGGATGAAGATATGGTGCAAAAGAAAGCAATTGATGCACTCGATTTAAATGTTACAGTCCACTAGCCATCATTTGTATCAATTTAAGGAGAGTAGCGCCTCAATTTGGGAGTGAAGACTAAAAAACAGTGAGAAAGGCTCCGAAGTGCCTTTTTTAGACTATTTTTCACGATTGACTGGTAACAGGCGTATCGGAAGTATTGCCGCTGTATCACATTAAACCAAATAAAAACCAATGAAGATTATTATGAACGAAAGAATCAGACACGTATATTTCATCGCAAGATTAGTTGTTTTCCTCACTTTCCTGGTTAATTCAACGTATGGTCAGACTACTGAAAATAAACTGTTGGATAGATGGGAGTTTTCTGAAAGCGAATTGAACTCCGCAGATTCCGATTATGCCAGAGGAAAAGGAATTAAGTACTATCATTTTACTTTCCTGAGCAATACTAAAAAAGTAAATGGTTATCTGGCCGTTCCGGAAACGGTAACCAAAAATCCGACGATATTGTGGAATGATGGGGGTAGCGCGAAATACTTTCCCTTCACCGCAGATCAAGTGCCACGGAAATTTGGCGGGTTGGTAGAGAACGGGTATGTAGTAGTAGCCTGTAACTACAAAGACGAAAGCAACGGCGAATTAATAGATGAATTTGGCGGAGAGGACGTGGACCATGTAGTGAATCTAATCGGTATTCTGCATAGTTTTCCTGAAATCGATACCTCAGCTCTAGGAATGTTCGGTTGGAGCCGGGGAGGAATGATGTCATATATGACATTGATCAGGACCCACAAAGTCAAGGCAATGGCAGTGGGTGGAGCGGTTTCCGATCTATATTTGAATGGTCTAAACCGGCCGGATATGGAATTGAATGTCTTTGCGGATTTAATGCCGGACTATAAGATCAGCCGGACAGCGGCGCTGAATCGAAGGTCTGCCGTGAAATGGGCGGATCAATTTCCCAAAGATGTCCCAATACTGATTCTGCATGGGACTTCGGACTGGCGGGTAAGAGCCGAACACTCTCTGTTGCTGGCTCTGGAACTGAGCAAATATCGGGTTCCATACCGGCTGATCCTATTCGAAGGCGGGGATCATGGCGTTTCAGAATACCGTGAGGACCGTCAAATGGAAATCCTCAAATGGTTCAATCGCTTTCTGGTCAAAAAGGAAGAATTACCCAATATGGAATATCACGGAGGATGATCTTAATACTCAGATGAAAGGTATTATACTTTCGGGAGATGCCAGTTCTGGGTATAGGATTCTGAGGAAAATAAGAAAGGAAGTTGGATTACTCCATTGGCATCACACCCAAGAGGATCTGGCTATGTAATATGGGAAACGGCGAGATATTACACGCTGCAAGTGCCATCCCCCCTTCAAGTGAAAGTCATAGGAGACATATAATGGCGTCTTTTCTGACTCATTTTTTATTTAAATGTTTTGACATTTTATAACTGTCTGTGATCACACGACCTTATCATAGATTGACTCCCTGCAGTCGATGTTGTAATTACTACTTCATACCTATCAAACATCTTTTAGACAAAAAAAAATTGCTATCATCCTTTCGCATAAGTAATAAAAGTATTATTTTCTAGGTACCAAAAGCATCTAGCAAATGAGTCTCAACTCCTTTTCCCGGTTCATATTCGACTTCATCAGCAGCTTCACGCAATCTTCCACTGCGTACACGATGTGTCGTGAGAGGCTAATAGCATCAACTAAAAGGATCCATGCATAACTATCGGATCATAATGTTCTTGCTTCTTCTCATGCATTGCAACAACGTGGTTGGGCAAGAGTGGGCTCCACTGGGTGCCACCTGGTACTATGACCAATTACAATTTTCGGTTCACAAAGACCGGTCATTTATAAAATATACTGTCATAGGAGATACAACTATTGAAGACACGTCAGTAAAAGAGTTTGAGCAGACTTTTACAGCCTACTTATCCCAATATGATTCCATTATAATTACCAAAGATACATGTCACCTGGCTCGAATTGATGATGTTGTTTATTTCTATGACAAAAATTCCGGGAGTTTTAAATTCATTTATGACTATTCTGCTGAACCAGGAGATACTCTAAGTGTGTGGTGTAGCCAAGGTGATACTAGCATAGAGGTGAGAGTGGACTCTATTTCATCGATCAATATAAATGGTTTTGAATTAAAAAAATTCTATGTTAGATCTACGTTTCCTCAGGATTGTTATATGGACGGGGAAATTATCGAGAATATAGGATGGACAGGATTCATGTTTCCCCAGCATTCGATTGCAGACCCTCCCATTGGAGGTCCTTTGAGGTGCTACAGTGATCCCATAATCGGTGACTTTCAGATCAGCGAGAAAGATTGTGATTTCATCGTGCCTACCATTGATTCCAAATTTTCAGGTGTCAATATATATCCGAATCCATGTCGTGAAGTGGTGTGGGTAGAAGATAGAAACAGCGATATTAATAAGATTAATATAGTTGATATAGATGGCCGAGTAATCCGGCATGCACAATTAGTAAGTAGTCAAATAGATCTTGGAGATCTTTCTGTAGGCGTATATTTCATACGGATCGTAACAAAAGAAGGTACAATTGTATATAGGAAACTTATCAAGAACGGCTACTAATGTACGCTAGTTCCGAGGTATAGGTTGCAGAAGTGCTATATTATAAAATAAACTACTTTGCACAGATGCATAATCATATCCGTAGACGACTTTTTGTTTGTAAACTGGAATTATTTGGTGATGAGATTTAGGATAATCTATACTGCTGTTTTTACATTTTGTCTTTGGCGGATAATTTATGGCCAAGCTGTTGATTTAAAGTCGATGGTCGCTGAGTTAAATGAAATACATCTGCCAATTTCTGTGGAGCAAAGTGACAAAGCAGAGCTCCTCAAGATGGATGGACTGAGAACTTCTGTTATTGTTGGACTAGGGGAAGCTACGCACGGAACAAAGGAATTTCTTCAATATAAGAATAAGATCGTAAAGTTTATGGTCGAAGATTTGGGATTGAAAACATTGTTCTTTGAAATTGATTTTGGTGAATCTATTTTATTAAACAAGTACATCAATGACCCTGAATATGAGTTAAGAGATTTGATGAAGATAATGCAGTATTATCCATGGCGGACGGAAGAAGTATTAGATTTATTTGACTGGATTAGGATCTACAATAGTAGGGTTCCACCTAGAGATAGAGTTAAAGTGCTAGGAGTAGACTGTGTGATTCCTAAAATGAACCTTGATTTTATATTAGATTCGATAGAACCTAGTGCAACAAACCCAAAGTGTGATTCATTAATCAACCTCGGAAGAGAACTTGCTACATATGATTTTCAGTCGGAGAATATAGATTGGGACCAATATATCAATACATGTCATAGGCTAATTGATTTATCAGAGTGGACTGACAATTGTTACAGAAATACTTTAGGTCATGGTGATCATCAATATCTTCATCACTCAGCTACCAATCTCTTGAGATGCGCATATAATAATCGATCAGCTTTATTATTTAGAGACTCACTTATGACACAGAATATTGTAGATCTAATGGACGATCTGGGTGAGCAAAGATATGCATTCTGGGCGCATAATATTCATATCGCTAATTATCACCCCTATAGGCCAGAGAAATTTACAAAGAATACCGTGGGATATTTTTTGAAAGAAGAATATGGGGATAAATACCTATCAATAGGATTTGGATTTACTCAGGGAACTTTTAGTGCAGTATCTTTAGATTCAAATCGAGTTACAGAAGGTTTGGAAATCATTGAAGATCCTCCCGAATCATCATTCAACTACATTTGCGAAAACACAAATTTAGATAATTATCTTATACCAATGTATTTGATCGAAGTGAATGGGGAATTGGGAAGAAAACTGGATCAATCCATGGATTTTCTACACATTACGTCTTCTTTCAAGGAGGAGTGGAGAAGTGATTTATACATCGGGAAAATAAACCTAAAGGATTATGACTACATGATCTACTTTAAAAGGGCCCACCATACAGAAATAATAGATCGCTGGTAGAAGGTATGCACATAGCAAGGTACGATGACACCATGCAAGCATAAAAAGAAAGGTACGGGACACACAGTACGGACAACATGCATGAACAAGATATTGTAACTTAAGAAGAAAATCGACACGACTGAGCTGTCATCACCTAATAACTATCTAATAATGAAGCACCTCGCATTAATCATTGTACTAAGTTGCCTGGTTGCACTTATCGCCTGTTCTGATGATCAGGAGGCGCAGAAGGAAGAGATTTTAAATACGGTTCTTGCGAACCTTAATGAAATTAAATCGGCGGAATTTTTATCGTATGGGGAGGGCTGGGCGCCGGGGGATACTTTACCCGCGGTAGCGTTTGAGAATCGATATATCGCCTACGATAATCCTGCCGACACAACACTGGGAGCCAGCTGGGTAGTGGTGGATACCGAGTACGCAACCGAACTTCAGTTTGCCTATGATGGACAAATGCGAGCTTCTGTCTATGAGGAAGAGAAAGGTATAATCATCGATAGCTTTACCTTCAGGAAACTACCTTTTCGGCCAGTAAAGGCGCCATTTTATTGGTATACCCGTGATATTCTGAAATATGCACTAACGACGCAAGATAGTATTATGCTCGATATAGAAGAGCTAAGTGATGCGATGTATGTGAAGTTAACGATTCATGAAGACGAGCAAGTAGAGTTTTTTGGAAGAGCGTATCATATGCCCGTGCCTCCCTATGGACATCTGGATCCAACCTCGCGCTATGAGCTGTGGATTAATAAGACCACGCTGCTACCCTATAAGTATCGTCGGGAAATGGAGCACAATATTTCAGTCGAAGAGGTTCTAAGTGCAGAATTTAATATGCATGAGTTCATTGAATTTAATGCGGCTTCTTACTTTCCCGCAGATTACACAATCAGGCAATATGGGGATACGAGCAGGAGCTTGCCTAGACCACATGAATTGTTGGGTAAAGTGGCTCCCGAATGGATGCTGACCGATGAATATGGTGAGAAAATGGCCCTGCAGGACTTAAAAAGCAAAGTGATCCTGCTGCAGTTTACCAGTGTAAACTGTGGTCCATGTCGAGCGTCTATCCCGTCCCTCAATAAATTGGCTTCCCAATATGATCGGGCAGATTTGCAAGTGATTGCCGTGGAAACCTACACCAAGAACACGAATGTTTTATCGAAATACAGAAAACGTACCGGATTAGACTACACCTTCTTGATGTCTGAGAAAGAGGTGAACGGTGCTTACAATATTCGAGGTACACCGGTCATTTTTATCCTGGATGCAGATCGCATTGTTCAGGAGGTAGTCAATGGATATGGTGGAGCATCTACCGATAACCAGCTCATTGATTCTATAAATAAACTCATCTAAACGCAGACGGGTACATACCGCATGAAAGCCTGACCAGCATTTGGCGGACAGATTCATTGACTTGATAATTTACTGAGGATTGAATTTTTATCTTGCTCTTCCCAATTTTGGCCTGCCGGAGATGTTACTTACTAAGAGTATATTATTCCAGACGACCAGCCATAGAATTTGTATTCTATATGTGACCCGTCTCTTAGTATTTTTGCCTCCTGGTGCTATACGCAGAAAATAATGATAAATTCGTGACGAGTATAATACGCCCGAGACCGGCGGACTGGCACTAGCGACTGACCGTTTATTTAATAAAATGGAGACACTAAATATCAGGGACACAATCATAGGGGTAGTCCTGTTTTTCTCAATATCATTTGCATTTGCACACCCCACAGGAAATATGATTACTGTGGGTGAAAATGTCCTTTGGTCGTACATAAATCCTATAAATGACATGAGTCATCATGCCTGTGTCATGATTTGGACAAAAGGTTCTGAGCCAAGAGTATTTATCCAATCCAGGTATGCCGCAAGCGACTATATGCTCTATAATACACAGGATGAAATTTATATTATAGAAAGGAAGTTTTTGCAAGCTTCCGACGAATTCCAGGTAAGGCTGCTCAAGTCAACCATTGATAAGGAACCTGTGATCATATGGGATTGGTTTAAAGACGATTACAGGATAGGGGAAGGTGGATTCTTTATGCTTTCTGAAGATCAAATGGTTTTTGGTAGATACCCCGAAATATATACGTTGAAAAAGGGAGAGCAGCCCAAGAAGTATTTCGAATTTGACCCACCGATTAGTAGGATTCGAGCTGTTGATCATGAGCAGATACTTTTGTTTGGGGATAATTCTTGCTATTTGGTGCAGCAAAACGGAACCATTCTGCAGCAATGGAATGAATTGATTGAACCGGGCATGAAAAATGCGCCGATGAACCGCAATCAACTATTTGACGTAGATTACTCTAATGGAGAGCTACTGATATCTTATTGGGGTAGAAGGTCTTTTGATTTAGTCAAGGCCAGTGGGAAACGTGAAATCCTTCTTCAGCAAGCCGAGCCTTTAACACCGCATTGGGTTGCATTTTGGAATAAGGAGAAATTACTATTTTCCTCCAGGTTGATTTTTGATGGAAGTACCCCTAAGCCTCACCTGGTCTTACTAAGTGAGCAAAATAGTCAAAGTATAATATGGAATGTGCGGTAGAAGGCACGTTTTTCTGTGACTTCGATTTGCCGATTTTGATTCCTAAACACCTTAAGGTATGGTGGGTGGCTAATCACCAGGAGGCCTAAGCCTTCCACGGGAGACCCGCTGCATTTTAATGAAGTTTAGTCGTGGAATCTTGCACGTGGAACATATTTAACAGATATTAATCGAAAGTGTACCCTACTTTATGACAGATATTGCGAATCAGGCACAGAAAGACCTCGTACTAAACCGATGCCAGTGTGTGTCGGGGACGGTTACATATTTAGCCCTTTTTCTCTTCGCAGTATGGTTAGGTGCGTGTGCTACCTCTGAAAGCCCACCCAATAGGTTGTTTGACGGCCAGTCCTTTGAGGGGTGGAATGGCAACACGGAATCAGTTTGGCGTATAAAGAATGGGGTGATTACGGGTGGTAGTCTCGAGGGCAATCCACAAAACGAGTTTCTGGCGACCGATAAAGTCTACAAAAACTTTCACCTGCGTCTGGAATACCGTATCGTGGGTACAGAGGGTTTTGTGAATGGAGGCGTGCAATTTCGCAGTCATCGAACCACAGATCCACCCAATGAGATGGTAGGTTATCAGGCAGATATTGGTGCCGGTTATTCGGGCTTCCTTTATGATGAGTCACGGCGCCGTAAATTTCTCGCAGAGGCTGATACTGCTTTTGTTGCATCGATTGAGCGGGAGGGGGAGTGGAACGAATACGAAGTCATTGCCCGTGGCAATCAGGTGATGATCTTTCTCAACGGCCAAAGGACCATCGCTTACCGGGAGCAGGAGGAGGGCATTCCGCTGGAGGGACATATCGCCCTGCAAATCCACGGTAACTGCAAAGCAGAGATTTCCATCCGCAATTTGCAGATTGAGGAGCTGAGTGATAGCGGAATTCCCACGATGGATGCAATCCTGCGCCGTTTCGGAACATCGCGGGGACAAACGCCTGAGCCAGGTTTTGAGGACGGTACCTTCCGTTTGCAGGAAGAAGACGTGGTCGTGTTTATCGGTCAGGAAAACTTTGTGCGTGAACAAAAATCGGGTGAACTAGAGTCATTATTAGCCGCAGGTTTCGCCCGGCAACGACCGCGTTTTCGTTCGATGGCCTGGGAAGGTGATGTGGTCTATAAGCAATGGCGTGATCTGAACTTCGGCAATTGGAGCGATCAATTGGAAGCGCTGGGCGCTAACGTGATCGTGGTGCAATTCGGGCAGATGGAAGCACTGGATGGACCCGGACGGCTGACAGATTTCGAAGCAGCCTATCACGCCCTGCTGGATCAATTTACCCGCCGTACCCAAAAGATAGTCCTGGTATCTCCTATACGATTTGAGAAACCATTGGCGTCCCATGCACCCGATCTCACCAAAAGAAATGACGATCTTCAATTATATGTGGAATCAATCGAAAAGATAGCCGCTCAACGTAATGCTCTTTTCGTGGATTTGACCCGGATGAGTACGGGCAATCGCTTGACTCATAATGGCATCCATCTGACGTCGGACGGTCTGCGCCGGGTGGGCGAGGAAATATCCAGGCAACTGGATGTCGAAATCGGGGAAGCACCTTCAGATAAGGTACGCGAGGCTATAATACAGAAAAATCGACTGTGGTTCGATTGTTGGCGACCGGCTAACTGGTCCTTTGTCTATGGAGATCGTGTGAATCAGATGTATGGCCAGGGAGCGGGTACGGAGCCCTCACTACAGGTTGCTTTCGAACAGCAATTGCCCCTGGTTGAAAGAGCGGATGCCGTCATATATGATCGGATCGCCGATAAAAAAGCCCCGAAAGTATCGATCGATCCCGCTCCTTTTAGTGAGATGGATGCCCTGACGCCTGAGGAGCAACTGGCGGGGTTCGAGACCGCGGAGGGATATTCGGTCAACCTTTTCGCTTCAGAGTTAGAAGGTGTTGTGAATCCAGTGCAGTTTGCCTGGGACGAGAAAGGCAGGCTCTACGTTGCATGTTCGCCCTCGTACCCACAGACCCTGGCCGGGATGCCTGCGCAGGATTACATTCAGGTCCTGGAGGACCGCGATCGGGATGGAGTGGCTGATACCTCCTGGCGCTTTGCTGATAACCTCAGTATGGTGCAGGGCGTGGAGCCCGGCGGAGATGGGATCTATGTCTGTGATTTCGATCGAATACTCTACCTGCGTGACACCGACGGGGACCATAAGGCCGATGATCGGCAGGTGGTGCTTTCGGGGTTCGGTGTAGGGGATACGCATCAATTGGTCAACAGCATTTCGCATGGACCGGATGGGACACTATGGTTCACCCAGGGCCTGCATGCCATTTCCCGGGTAGAGACTCCGCACGGAGTCGCTACGCTGGATCGGGCCGGAGTGTGGCGATATCACCCTCGGCGCTTAAAATTGGAGAGCTTCTTTGGCGGGGGCATGGCGGGTGCTAATTGCTGGGGTGTCGCTTTTGACGATTTCGGCCAGGTCTTTCACAAGACAGGAGATCGCCCGGAAGGAT
Organism: Saprospiraceae bacterium; assembly: GCA_050298535.1. GTDB lineage: Bacteria > Bacteroidota > Bacteroidia > Chitinophagales > Saprospiraceae > JABDMH01. The sequence goes on along the minus strand of JBNKUI010000055.1, from coordinate 2,604 downwards.
ATTGGAGTGTGCCTGGGTTGGTACCTTTTCCGGAACAAGATGAGTCCCGCTACCATGAAGACTCGAAAATGGCCTATGCCAACTCTCCCGAGCAATATCATGATGTAGGTCCCCTGTTTCAGACATCACCTAAGACCACAGCCCTGGAAATCATCGGAACGTCGGCTATGCCCGAAGAACTACAAGGCGCAGCGCTGATTGGTGGGTACTTTGGATCGGTGGTGGAATTACACCAATTCGCAGATGCGGGTTCTGGCTTTTCGACCACGCAGCTTCCGCGCTTGATGACCTCATCTGATAATTCCTTCCGCCCGGTGGATGTATCGGTGGGGCCGGATGGTGCCTTGTATGTAGCGGATTGGTTCAACCCGATCATCGGTCACTACCAGGCGAGCTATGCCGACCCTCGACGCGACAAGTCCCATGGCCGTATCTGGAGGATTACTGCGGATTCCCGATCGTCTTTCGACTATCCCGATCTTTCCGGCATGGACCCGGGACAGCTACTTGAGCTCCTGGCTTCTCCGGAGCGCTGGATTCGATATCAGGCAAAACGTTTACTTTATTATCAGCCAACGGAAAGGGTAGTGGCCGCAGCCGATGCCCTTGACTATAGTAATCATCAAGATCAATTTCTTCTCGAATTGATCGGAGTCTATCAGGCCCATGAAACGATTCGTCCGGAGTTGCTCGACCGCTTATTGCAGTCCAATGATTTCAAAGTTCGGGCCTATGGGGCTCGAGTTCTGGGTGATTGGGCATCCCGATGGGAGGAGGGAGCGCATGAAAAATTAATGCAGTTAGTACACGATGACCATCCTCGAGTGCGGTTGGATGCGGTGATAGCTGCCAGCTACCTACGCGAGGTGCCTTCGATCCAAGTGGTAACGGCAGCGCTTGAACATCCATTGGATCCTTTTATCCGGTACGCCTTACGGCAAAGTGCCAGATCCCTGCAGATCCTGTGGGAGACTCCGTTCCTGGATGGAGACTTAAACCTCCGGTCTGAAGTTCAGCAAGATTTTCTACAGGAGCTCCTGGATGAAGGACCGCCGGTCGTATCAGCGGGAGAGGCTCTGTATGAAAGGGCCTGCCTGACGTGCCATCAGCCGGGCGGTAAGGGGCTGCCCCAGGTGTATCCTCCCCTGGTAGAATCGGAGTGGGTCACCGGCGAGGATACCAAGCTCATTCAGATTGTGCTTCATGGGCTTACCGGTCCCCTGGACGTGGCCGGTGAACAGTACGGTGCCGGCACGCAGTCCATTCCTATGCCTTCTATGGGTGGAATGAGCGACGAGGAGATCGCCGAAGTGCTCACGTACATCCGTAAAGAGTTTGGTAATGGGGCCCCTGAGATCACTGAGGAAACAGTCGCAAGGACCCGGGACGAGTTTTCCGGACGCACCCAACCCTGGACCGTGGAGGAGCTTGAGGACTGAAAACACTTTCTGAAGGGGCATGAGGCTTCCAGTTTTCAGGGCTTGTATATCACCTGTATGTGAATTGGGAAGTGGCAATCAGAATAGAGCCGGATTTCGGTGCTGTGAATTTATCTAATGCTTTACCCTCATTACGCTACTCTTAGATTCATCACAATCGCTACTACCCTAATTCTTGCCTCCTACAAATTTGCTTTACTCCCACATGCTGCATTTTTATCTTGTTTGTTATGTGCTTTATGACTTCGGCAACGACATCAAAAAGGAAAAATCAACAAACAATGCAACAGAATACATAAAACTGATGGAAAAAGTAGAGCATAGAAAATAGAAAAGCTTGTGAGTGAGTATCAAAAGTCATAAAATACCACACATGCCGGTTGGCTTATTCTTGGTATACGAAGGATGGAATTTTTATGTCCACGGAAGCACCTTAGGACTAGGTACCGACTACTGGCCTAAAATCTTACAAAAATGTCTATATATGAAATCTCCGAACAACATCTGTAGAAGAATTCAGGCAGGGTATGACCTGACTACCCTGGATAGTTTCATTTGAATTTGAAACCTCCTCCTTTTCTATAGATATACGGTATTTCTATCCTATTCTTTTGGAGTTCATCATAGCATCTCTTCCTAGTGTTGCGAACCGCAAATAAATATAGCATCTAACTTGCTCTTTCACACCAAGACTTCATCCCCGCAATAGGTGCGGGACAGGCATCAGAAACCTTACGTAGCTTTGGCTATGCACGGTTCTGCTTCTTTGTCTTGGCACAAAATATCTACGTTTTATACTACACTTATTTACAATTTGCAGCACTAGACACACTTTCTTTTTACTGACAAGGGCTGTAATAATAAACGACTATCGTGGATTCTGGGCCCTTTTAATGATTTGTCTTACTATTCAAAGAAAAAGAAAGAGTGAGCAGGCAAGGTACAGGGATGACCACTTTAAAGACTTTCGTTGCGCATGATGAGTACCTCTTGATCTGTGAAGATTGCCCAGGAAAAGTCATACACCCGGTAAATGGTTTTACCCCGTGAATTGATATGCTGGCCCGTGAAATAATCGTAGTTAAAGTGCTTTTTGTCAAGAGCTAATCTGGATATTTTCTTTTGCCTGGAGGCGCGTCCCATCAATTCTAATAGGATGGAGCGA
>JBNKUI010000054.1:0-40217 GCA_050298535.1 Saprospiraceae bacterium | reverse complement strand
GTCGGCACGGTGAAGGTGGCACTACATGTGGCATCATTTAAACATTCGTCAGTTGCAACATAAGTCACGGTTATACTACCTCCACAGCTATCTGGTGGAGTTAACCCCTGAATTCCTGTCTCTGTAACATTTGAACATATTTCAGTGAAGGTGAATTGTGCAAGCCACGCCGCCCACGCTGCATCAATATCCGCTTGACTGCTACACTCGGCCAATGTCTGATCTCCTGGACAACTTACTATTGGTGGCGTTGTATCATCTAGATAGATAGTGGCGGAGCAATCTGTAGAATTTCCACATTCATCTACAACGGTAAAAGTCACCGTCAGACCTGCGCTCAAATCACAACTTAAGTCAGGCACACTACTTCCATCCCAATCATTGTTAATTGTCAGAGGTGCACCGCAATCATCCATACTATTACTTAGTATTAATGATTCTGTATTACTTATCCAAGTAGATATTTCACCTAGATAATCATTATCACACTCCAGGATCAGGTCTGTCGCGATACAGTTAATCACTGGTGGATTGTTATCCTGGATGATCACATCCGCGGTACAATCCGTGCTATTGCCACACACATCTGAAACTGTAAAAGTGATGGTTATTCCCGTACTTCCATTACAGTCCTGCGTCGGCACTGTGCTTCCATCCCAATCATTGCTGATCGTCAGGGTCGCCCCACAATCATCACTGCTATTACTCAAAATGGAAGCTTCTGTGCTACTGATCCAACTGCTAATCTCACTCAGATAATCTTCATCACACTCCAGGATCAGGTCTGTCGCGATACAGTTAATCACCGGTGGATTGTTATCCTGGATGATCACATCTGCGGTACAATCCGTGCTGTTGCCACACACATCTGAAACTGTAAACGTAATAGTTAGCCCCATGCTTCCATTACAGTCCTGCGTCGGCAGTGATCCATCCCAATCATTATTGATCGTCAAAGTCGCCCCGCAATCGTCACTGCTATTATTTAGAATTGCAGCTTCTGTATTGGTCAGCCAAGTGTTAATCTCTGTCGTATAATTCTGATCACACTCTAAAATCAGATCGGATGCAGTACAATTGACCACAGGAGGTGTGTTATCCTGGATGATCACATCCGCGGTACAATCCGTGCTGTTGCCACAAACATCTGAAACTGTGAACGTGATGGTTATTCCCGTACTTCCATTACAGTCCTGCGTCGGCACTGTGCTTCCATCCCAATCATTGCTAATCGTCAGGGTCGCTCCACAATCATCACTGCTATTGCTTAGAATTGTCGATTCTGTATTGGTCAGCCACGTGCTAATCTCTGTCGTATAATTTTGATCACACTCTAAAATCAGATCGGATGCAGTACAATTAACCACGGGAGGTGTATTATCCTGGATAATGATATCGGCAGTACAACTTGTGCTATTTCCACAGTCATCTGTGATCGTAAATGTAACAGCTAAGCCTAATGTTCCATTGCAGTCCTGCGTAGGAAGGCTACCATCATAGTCATTCGTTACAGAAATATCACCGCAAGCGTCAGTAGCATCATTTTCAAGATTGTTCTCAGTATTGTTTAGCCATGTATTAATCTCGGTAGTGTAGTTCTGATCGCATTCAAGAATTAGATCACTGATCGTACAGCTAATTACTGGAGGACTGGTGTCTTCAATAGTGTAAGTGGCTGACATCTGAGAACTATTACAACCATCACTGACCGTATAGGTCACAGTTATCTGACCGGCAGATGTACCAGAGCTACAATTAGGATCTAACACAAATTCACCAAGATCAAAATCGGAAGTAACTGTAATAGCGCAATCATCCTGGGCACAACTGGCTAGAGTTGCCAAATTACTATTGTGCCAGCTTACTATATTGGCTTCATTTTGACTTGTACCCAGACATTCAACTATGGGATTGGGTAAGCTACAACCACTTAGATCAGGGGCCTCCGAATCACCAGGGATTGTAACAACAATCGTGCTATCACAATTATCCGATGACGTCACTGTAAGTGTGATCGTATGATCACCACAAGTACTGAACTCTACATTATTTACTGTTCGAGAAAAGGAACCTGATGGAGATGCACCGGGTCCGAAATCCCAATCATAAGATGCTCCGCTACCCGCACTGGGAGTGGTAAAGTCGTATTCAGTGTCAATACATATGAAATTCGGTCCCTGAATATCCGCCGGCGGTTTATCAAACAGAATGATATCAAAATTCATGGTTGTTGAAGCACAGGCCCCAAATTCATCCTCAAGATCAACATCTACTACCACTACAGATTTGGCACCGGCTGATGTATAATTGCTACAGGTTGATGAGGAAGATGAACCACAGACTACACTTCCGGTTCCATCAGGGCCATTGTAGAAGGTATATCGATAGTTACCGGATCCCAAAGGAGTAACTGTCACTTGGTAGGGGTTATCTTCGGGGCAAAACATGAAGTCACCTGCATCAATGGAGGGTGCTTCGAGGATCAATACTTGTGCTGTAGTACAAACGGGTGGAAACACTCCACTACATTCCGATGAAATATCTGCACACACTTGGTATTCGAGTATTGAGGGTCCTGAGTATCCTGCTGGTACCGTGACATAGGTTGTTGCACATCCAGAGGTACAGCTTAGATAGGCATCATAGGCTGGGTCCTGAGTCGAAGACCATTCGATAGTAGATTCCTCGAACACGCCTGTGACCGTAAGTTCACCCGTACAACCCTCTACTGTAATCTCTGGAGCCGCTTGAGCAAAACCATCAATTGATCTGATCTCATATTGATTTGTATTACTACCAGGTTCACAGAATGTGAAGTAGAATGTATCTGCTGTATAATTAAAACAAATAGTTTCACCAAGTGGAGTAGGACCTTGACAACTTGTTTCACTATAAGATTTAATATAATAGTGATGCCCTGGCGGGACTGCTCCCACTGCAAAATCCAGGGCAGCTCCAACAGCATTTGAATTAAAAAGCACTTTGAATTGTAAACACCTCTCAGGATTCGACTCACCACAACAATAGTCACCCACCACTCGCTGCACATTTGGGGGTGAAGTCCATGTGGCATTTGGATCAGATCTTAAATCCACAAAGAAAGTTTGGACTCCCGGATCGCAGGGCGAACCAACCTGAGCCATCCCACTATACGAAAGTGCGGCTAGTACGAGAAAGGAAACAACCTTATAGTAAGTGTGTAAAGTTCTAACCATCCAGACTTTTTTGAGTGCTGGATCGGAATGACTTCTGGTTTCAACCCCTGTTAACCAAAGGTCGTGCCATGTCAGGGCTAGAAAACAATTAAGTTAAATGCACAATATCTGAAGTGAAATTGTTATAGCACAAAGAATGCTGATCCTCAGAATTTTATACGCGCCAATAGCTACAACACTATTTTTTCAGGATCGATAGTTAAGACCAGGTCATCTTGATCCACCAATGTCTTAGCCTCTAGCTCAATAGTTTGAATCTCACCTGCCATTGGAGCAGTGATAGTACTCTCCATTTTCATGGCTTCGATGATAAATAGAGGATCATCCTGCTCCACTTTGTCTCCTACCTTCACAAGTAAAGCTGACAAGCTTCCTTGTAGCGGGGAGCCTATTTCTGTAGATTTCTTTGCCTTCTTGCGAGCCACTTTCTCAGTTTTGACGGATCTGTCTTGTACCGGAATCACTCGTGACTGTCCATTCAGTTTGAAGTAAACCAATACCTGACCTGTTGGATCGGGTGAAGAAACATTCAAAAATTGGATCAGTAAGTTTTTCCCAGTATCTAATTCCACAACGATCTCTTCATTTTCTTCCAGGCCGAAGAAAAAAGCAGGTGTAGGTATGGCTTCAACAATTCCGTACGATTCATAATGGTCAAAGAAAGCTTTGAAAACCTCCGGATATAACTGAGATGAAAGGAAGTCTTTGTAGTTTACAAATCGACCATATTCCTCTCGAAATTCTTCAAAAGACTTTTCCAGGTCGATAGCTTCCAGGTAAGCATTAGGACGTTTTTCAAAAGGAGCTTCCCCTTTCAAAACCAATTTTTGCAACCGTTCGGGAAATCCACCATAGGGCTGTCCTAATTCTCCTCTAGAAAGGGACTTGACACTGTCTGGAAATGAAAGCTGGGCTCCCCTTTCCATAATGTCTTCGATGGTCAAATTATTGGAAGTCATAAACATGGCCATGTCACCCACTACTTTAGAAGATGGAGTCACCTTTACGATGTTACCAAATAGTTCGTTGGCCTTTTTATAGTTACTCTTTATTTCTTCGAAGCGACTTTCCAAACCCAGCCCTCTTGCCTGTGGTCTCAGATTAGAGTATTGACCTCCTGGTATCTCGTGATCGTAGACACTTGCGGTGCCTGCTCTCAATTCTGTTTCAAACGGATAATAATACTCCCGTACGGTTTCCCAGTAATCTGCAAAACTGTTGAGGCTCTCCAGATCCACAGCATTTTCTCTTTCATGTCCTTGCAACATGGCTACGACTGAATTAAAGCTGGGTTGTGAAGTAAGGCCTGACATCGAACTAATGGCGAGATCGATAACATCGACTCCGGCCTCAACGGCTTTCATATAGGTAGCAGCCTGGATTGAACTAGTATCATGAGTATGGAGATGTATCGGGATGTCTATTGACTCTTTCAAAGCTTTTATCAGGATAGAAGCAGCCTGAGGTTTGAGCAGTCCTGCCATGTCCTTAATTGCCAGGATGTGTGCCCCTTCATCCTCCAGTTTCTTTGCTAAATCGACATAATATTGCAAATCATATTTCTTCTTCGACAGATCACTGACATCTCCCGTGTAGCAAATGCAGACTTCGGCAATACCTCCTGTCCGCTCTCGGACTACCTTGATACTATTCCTCAGATTTTCATCCCAGTTCAAAGAATCGAAAATTCGGAAAACATCGATTCCCGTCTTCCAGGCTTCCTCTACAAAGGACGCGACAAGGTTGTCTGGGTAAGCTTTATACCCTACCCCATTAGAACCGCGCAGTAACATTTGCAACAGAACGTTAGGCACAGCCTCGCGGATAAGTTTCAATCTTCGCCATGGATCTTCATGGAGAAATCGCATGGCCACATCAAAAGTGGCTCCTCCCCAAACTTCCATGCTAAAAAGGTCTGCTCCGTGAACCTTGGCATAACTTTCAGCAACACGAACCAAATCCTTGGTCCTCATTCGAGTCGCAAGCAGGCTTTGATGGGCATCACGGAAAGTTGTATCCGTATAGTGGATTTTAGTTTCATTCTTGAGCCAAGCAGCCAATCTTTCTGGACCTAATTCAGTAAGTCGATTCTTGGATCCATATGGGAACTCAGTTGCACTCACTTCAGGTACATGAGGTAGTCTGAATTTCTTGCTTGCTATCTTCTGCTGCACATCCTTGTTTCCATTTACGATGACATCAGCCAAATACTTCAACATTTTTGTACCTCGGTCCCGTCTCCGCTCCGGAATCAGAAGATGTGGGTGTTCTGCAATATAATTTACAGTTGCTTCACCCCTTTTAAAGGTTTCATCTTCCAGTAGATTCATGAGAAATCCAATATTGGATTTCACCCCTCTGATACGAAATTCTGATAGTGCCCGGTAAAGACGTTCACAGGCACCTTTATGGGTACGACCCCAAGCCGTGACCTTTACCAGCATGCTATCAAAGAACGGAGATATCGAAGATCCAGGGTAAGCACTACCTGCATCCAGTCGGATACCGAAGCCACTGGCACTACGATAAGCTATTAATGTTCCATAATCGGGTTTAAAGTTATTAGCAGGATCCTCAGTCGTAATTCTACATTGTACAGCATGCCCTTTGAGCTGCACATCTTCTTGACTTCTGATGAAAATGGTTGGATGAGATAACTCATAGCCCATGGAAATCAATATCTGTGACCTCACAAGATCTATACCTGTTACTTCCTCTGTGATAGTGTGCTCCACTTGAATGCGAGGATTTACCTCAATGAAATAGATATTTTCCTTCGGATCAACGAGAAATTCTACGGTTCCAGCATTCACATACCCTACTTCACGAGCAATCTGCAGGGCATATTGGTATAGTGCCTCTCTCGTTTGCTCTTTCAGTGTGATACTGGGTGCTACTTCCACCACTTTCTGAAAACGTCGCTGTACACTGCAATCCCTTTCGAAGAGATGAACGATCTGACCGTGCTTATCCCCCAGCACTTGCACCTCAATATGCTTGGGGTTTTCTATATATTTTTCAATAAAAACAGTATCGTCGCCGAATGCAGTCTTTGCCTCACCTTTAGCCTCTTCATAGGCATCAACAATTTGAGCAACTTCATGAACTATCCGCATTCCACGCCCACCACCACCGGCAGCAGCCTTCACAACGACAGGCAAACCGATCTTTCGAGCTGCATCCTGCAACTCCTGAGGAGACGGTGATGTAAGGTTCTCATCCTCAATTATAGGTACCTGAGCTTTTTTTGCGATTTCTTTAGCCCTTACCTTGTCTCCCAGCTTTTGCATGACATGAGAAGGTGGTCCCACAAATATGATTCCTTCTTCTTCGCACCTTCTTACAAAATCTACATTCTCTGATAAGAAACCATAGCCAGGATGAATGGCGTCAATATCATACTTCTTTGCAATGCGAATAATCTCCTCCGTATCCAGATACGGCTTCAGTGGTTCATTCTCTGGTCCTATTTGATAGGATTCATCTGCTTTGTATCGATGCAAACTGTATCTGTCTTCATATGTGTATATCGCAACTGTTCGTAGCTTGAGTTCTGATGCGGCTCTCAATACACGAATCGCAATCTCCCCACGGTTAGCTACCAGTAACTTCTTATATCTTTTGTGCTTTGTCATCGATAGTATTTCTCTCAAAAATTAAAACTGATTTCCCACAAATTGCAGAACTCTGTCTGATATCTGATCAAATTCGATGAGGAATCCGTCATGTCCAAATGGAGAATCTATGACATGCAATTCAGCTCCCCGGATATGATCTACAATGAACGATTGTTCACTAATTGGAAATAAAAAATCTGAAGCAATTCCAAAAATCAGACTCTTGGATCTTATCATTGAAAGAGCCTCTGCCACTGTGCCACGTGCCCTCCCAATGTTGTGAGAATCCATTGCCTTGGATAAGGAATAATATGCCAGGGCACTGAATCTTCGACTTAGCTTCAAGCCCTGATAACGTTGATATGAACTAGCCCGAAAATTGTCAATTCCAGATTCATCATCCATTTGGGTCCTGTGATATGCTTCATAATTTCTGTAGCTGAGCATCGCCAGGGCACGAGCTGCCTCCAGACCGCTCTTGCCTGCATCCGGGGTATTCTCTCTCCAGGTTGGATCTGCTTCTATCGCCATACGTTGTGCTTCATTAAACGCAATACCCCATGGAGAATGTTTGGCATTAGTACCAATTACTACCAATTTTTGTATAAGATTGGGTTCCATGATGGCCCATTCCAAGATCTGCTGACCTCCCATTGAGCCACCTGTAGCCAGACTAATCGACTTTACTCCAAGGGAAATCTTTAGAATTTGGTGAGCTTTCACAATGTCACGTATCGTAATTAGGGGAAATTTGACACCATAGGCTTCCCCAGTTTCCGGATTGATTGAAGTAGGATTCGTGCTTCCATAACACGATCCCAGAGTATTGGCACATACGATAAAATGCTTCTCTGGATCATAGATTTTTCCCTCTCCCACGAGTCCAGGCCACCACTCCATAGGATCTGAATTCGCCGTCAAAGCATGACAGATCCACACTACATTAGAACCTGTGGCATTTAACTTTCCATAGGTATGATATCCTATCTCAATCTCCGGCAAGACAGCCCCACATTCTAAATGAAAGGGGTGTTCATACCTCAGGATCTTCAATTTTTCTACTTCCATGAAGCTGCAAGATAATGAAGCTGGAAAGAAGATTAAGACTTCAAACCATCCGATTAGCTGTAAATATTTTACACATTTGCAGCATCAACTACAAATACATGGCAGAAGTTAAGATAAGCCTGGCAAGAACATCTGGTCAATTTCACTTGACCAGTACCAATGCCCAGGGAAAAACGGTGGAAACCGACGGCTCACCCGCCATTGGAGGTACGGGTAAAGGAGTACGACCTATGGAATTGGTACTAATGGGTTTAGGTAGCTGCAGTTCGATTGACGTGATCCTAATCCTTCAGAAGCAACGTCAGGACTTAAAAGACATAAAGATCGACATTACCGCAACGCGGGAGGATGTGGAAAATCACTCTGAATACAGAAAGATTCATATGATTTTTCATCTCTTCGGAGACATCAAACCCAAGAAAGCGCAAAAGGCTATTGCCCTGAGCGTAGAGTCTTATTGTTCAGTTGCGCAACTCCTCAAGCACACCGCTACGATCACCTATGATTTCACCATAACACCGCTATCGTGATGAAATACCACAAGGACACGGAGGCAATTCGAACCCAGATGAATCGCACTGGCTTCAGGGAACACAGCACCCCTATGTTCCTCACTTCGAGTTTTGTCTTCGAAGATGCGAATCAGATGGCTGGGATGTTTGCAGGGGAGATAGAAGGAGATGTCTACAGTAGATATGCTAACCCTAACCTGAATGAATTTATTCAGAAGATGTGTGTCCTCGAAGGTGCCGAAGCTGGATTAGCCACGGCCTCAGGGATGGCTGCCGTCTGGGCCAGTCTGGCATCGATACTAGAATCTGGTGATCATATCGTTGCCAGTCGTTCTCTATTTGGCTCTACACATCAGATACTTTCCGCTTTGCTTCCAAGATTTGGTATCTCATATACGTATGTGGATGGCACCGACATCGACCAATGGAGTTCAGCGGTACAACCCAATTCTAAAATGCTGCTGCTGGAAACGCCTTCAAATCCAGCCCTACAGATTCTTGATCTGAAGAAAGCAGCACAGTTTTGTCGAACACATGGTCTCCTCCTGAATGTGGACAATTGTTTCTCTACACCTATTATTCAAAACCCACTCGAATTAGGTGCGGATCTCATTACGCACAGCGCCACTAAATATATTGATGGCCAGGGTCGTGTATTGGGTGGCGTCATACTGGGGCCAGAGGAGATCATCAGTAAAGTCACATTCTTTTGCCGGCATACGGGTCCGGCCATGTCTCCCTTTAATGCCTGGCTTCTAAGCAAAAGTTTGGAAACCCTTTCAGTAAGAATGGAGCGACATTGTCAAAGTGCATTTCATCTCGCCAAGCACCTTGAAAGCAATGCCCAAATTGAGCAAGTGCTTTATCCGCATCTTCCGGGACATCCACAATATGATCTGGCAAAAGAACAAATGAAATTAGGTGGTGGAATAGTCACCATACGACTTAAGGGGGGATTGGAGGCAGGTCGCAAATTTCTTGATAAGATCGAGATGTGCTCTCTATCAGCAAATCTTGGGGATAGTCGAACCATCGTAACACATCCTGCATCCACGACTCACTCAAAATTGAGTACGGCCGAGCGTGAGGCGGTAGGTATTACTGATGGTCTTGTGAGAATTTCTGTCGGACTTGAACACATTGAAGATATCATCAGTGACCTTGAGCAGGCCCTGATGTAGGTTTCTGGACTAGTGAAAAGTTGGCAATTCGGCCTTCACTTCGATCGTGACATGTGTCGTATCACATAGTGGGTAAAGTTCATCCCGATCACAAGCACTATATTGGAATGTGTAGGTTCCAATGAAACCCATTGGTGGGGTGAATATGATCAATCCCACCGGGTAATCCACGTATATACTGGCTTTCTCCGGAATGTCATCCATGAAATCGTGTATATGCAGGGAATTAGTATCTAGGGTAGCCACTTGATCCGATTCATCAGAATCATTACTCAGTACATCGATTACAACCGGAAATGCGTGATAAGTACTAAAGGAATCAGGCTTCAAGATAGGTGTGTCGTTTACCGGTGCAACATATAATCTGACGAATGCAGAGTCACATATCTGCCCGGGACCATCATCACAAAGTTGATATCGAAACATATCATGGCCGAAGTAATCCTCATGTGGCTCATACAGGATACCACCCACACTATCAATATTTACATCGCCGAAGGTCGGAGGCTGGACTATCGATACTTGATGAATGTCCACATCATTCCCATCAGCTGCATCAGAATCATTGGCTAAAATATCAATGTACCCACTCTGATCTTCCCAAATCGTATCCAGATCATCTCTTACCACAGGTGGGTCATTTATCCCGTGAATAAAAATCTTGACCCATGCGTCATGACAGGGTCCATCCACAAGACAAATCTGGTATTGGAGTGAATCCAGTCCATGGAAGTCAGGTGACGGAGTATAAAGTATTTCGAAGTGGGCCCCTATCGACAATATTCCATGGCTAGTCTGGTGAATAATACTGAAATCAATCAAGTTCTGGTCAAAACTGAATTGATCATTGCCAAGAATATCCATTCTTAACGATACATCCTCAGAAACCTGATAGTAATCATTTCTGAGAATCATTAGAGTGTCAGTGCCTGGTGTTTGATACGCTTGAACCAAGACATTAGAAGCTCCAAAAAAGCTTGCTACGAACAGTAATATGGAGGCCAGTATTGTCAACTAATTTGATCGACATATTAATGAAATGTGAATATATCATATACGATCAATTGCAAGGAGAAATGTGGAAAACTTGCTATATGTGTTCAAAAAAAAAGGATGTTTGAGATCTCAAACATCCTAATTATCATGTGATCGAGCTGGGGCTCGAACCCAGGACCCACGGCTTAAAAGGCCGTTGCTCTACCAGCTGAGCTACTCGATCTGACCCACAAAAAATTTGCGACTGCAAAGATACAATCTAATTGAACTTTGACAACTGATGAGCGGAATAAATTCGAATTTATTCCGCTACATTTCTATTAAGGGGTTTGCTGCCCTAAATCTACTGAAATCGTTAAAGTACTGTGATTCTTTCTACTACAGAGGTAGTTCCAGACGAAATTCTCAATAGATAGATACCGGAGGAAACACCATGGAGATCAATTTTTAGCTTATTCTGGACAGAAGCTTGATCAATAGTTTGTGTCGAAATGAGGGTGCCTCTGGTATCAATAATTTCTATGTCTACTTTGGCAGCTGGTCTATAATCTCCCAGAAGAGCATATACAAAGTCATCATATATGGGATTTGGAAAAACCTTGATCTGCACATTATTGGAAGGAGACCAGGCTTTGCTAGCAATAACCTCTCCCTCTCCACTAAGTACTACCAGCCGATATGACACGTCGTTTTCACCTGAGCTAAAGTCTTGAAACTGGTTTCTACTTTGCATCACTGAAGTTAGCAATTGGCTTGATATACCTTGCTGAACCTTTTCAAGCACTATACGGTGTCCTGGATCCAAATGATCTACGGACCAATTGAGGTTTGTGACATCGTTATCCACGCTTCCTTCCAGGTCTATGCGCGGTAGTACCGACACGATAGGACCAAGCATTAAGGAATAGTCCTCTACCTGACCTACAAGGGGCTCAAAACAGGGCGAATTGATATTGAATCCTGGATAAGCTGCAATGACACGCAGTCTCAACGGTTGACCAACTCTGGCATTAGCGGGAATTGCCACTATTCCTGAATGAACCATGGCATTGTTGGAAGAAAAAGTTCGCTCACCAGCTTCAAATACCCCATTTCCATTGAAGTCAATGTAAACCACAACATTTTGGTTATTCTTATTGCCTGTGACGATTTCAATGGGATAGGATTGATTTCGTTCGGCAGGAATCTGTGTACACCAATTTTCCCGATACCCTCCATCTTCTACAGCGGTACCTGAGAGTAAAGTGAACCCCCCAAAACTAAGCGAGGTGATACCTAATCCGAATCCATTCGACAGATTCTTCGTCTGAGGAGTACATTTGGTCTCAGCAAGGCTTCCCTGACTCATTGGCACAGAACCCCATGAATGCTTCCAGGAAGATCTTTCGCCATCAAGAAACATTCGCATTCTTTCCACCTGGCCCTGCGTGAATTCCCACTGACAGGCCTCACCGGAATAATCCATGAAGTTGTGAACGTACAGTTCATTGCTATATCCGCCATCACAGACATTTGTTCCATTAGTCAGACAATCTCCATTGGATCTTCTATGTGGTGGAGTATCATCTACACAATCTCCATTGAAGGGACCACAACCTGTGAATGAGGGACAGCGGTCACCGATGCCGTCCCTATTAAAGTCGTCACCTTCAAATGAATGGTAAAGCCCCAATGAATGTCCCACTTCATGCACTAATATTGCTCCAAGGCGCGTGTAGTCCTTCAATTCAAAAGCATTATCAACACCACCATCATTGCCAAATGCATTGTAGAGCATAGTCACTCCGTCCACTTCACTTGAAGATCCAGGGAACTCAGCAAAACCCTGGATACCTTGTCCACCATTATTATCATTTATTTCTGATACGATCCAAATATTGAGATAATCCCGGGCAGGCCAGCGAGATAATGTCTTTACAGCCAACTCATTAGTCGCAGTGATCCCCCTATCTGCATAACAATCACTGTCAACACAGATTGTAGACGCATTTACGCGATTAATGCCAGTGGAGCTCGTACAATTTGGTCCCCTAACTGCAAGCGAAAACTGAATCTTACTATCAGGTCCAGTAAAATGCCCCTTGCCTGCAAAAGCTCTATTTAGCTGCAATAAGGCACTATGTATCTGATCATTTGAAATGTTGGTACCCATTCCAACGGGTTCTCCAAGATGCAATACATGCACAACCACTGGAATCCGAATTGATTCATCAGCATTTCTACTGGTGTGATTCTGTTGAATTGTATGTTCCTGGGAATTTAGAAAATTTAGAAAGTCGGCATCTTCTTCGATTAGCCGATCGAGTTTACGGTCAAACCCGCATGGACTATCCTGTGCACCTAGGGAAAGGGAAAAAAGGGTACACAGGATAATGCAAGTCATTATCCTATTCATCACGTCCTATTATCTGGTCAATTAAATTCTGTCTCCAACAGTAAGCCAAAGACCACGCCAGACTCCGTGAAAATCATTACATAGAGATAAATAATTATTTGTTAATAACTATTAATCAGATTATTGTAGAAAAACAAAAACTTACATATTTTTTTTCCTATATAAGTGCGATTCTGCGATATGTTTGGCCAAAATTTGAGAATAGAGGATTCCCTAGACTTTTTTGTTACCAAATCAAGGAAGCACAATCTGGGTAATTTAATTGTCAAGTTAACCTGGATCCTAGTATTTATCAAATGCAATGGACATGCCTTCCCTGGCAGCAATCACTTTATCAAATTGAGTAGAAGCCTCCTTTTCAAATACTGATACATCCTGATATCGCGATGAAAAATGTCCCAGAATAAGAAGATCCACACCAGACAAAACAGCGATCTCTGCAGCTTGAAGTGCGGTAGAGTGACCACGGGTACCAGCTTTATCCCGGAGGTCGTCAAGAAATGTTGATTCATGGTATAAGACTCTTATACCCTTTAGATTTTCGATGATCTCGGGAAAAAATGCAGTATCAGTAATGTAGGCATAAGAGTCCGGTTCTCTGCCTGGATGTGTGAGCTCGACATTGCTGACGGTACGACCATCAGGACTGATCCAGTCTGCACCTAGCTGGAGGTCATGATAGGCATCGTAGGGTATTCCATATCTTCCCACTGCTTCACTGTTGATACTTCTGGGTAGTACCTTTTCTCTAAAAACGTAACCCGTTGTTGGTACTCTGTGTAGCAAAGGTACGGTGGTCACTTCCAATTTCTCGTCATCCACAATGGTTAATGGTCCCTGGGCATGATGCTCCTCTATAATCAGATCATAGCTTAGATATATGTTGGTGACTTCCACAATCTTTGCTAGGATCTCACGAATACCCTCAGGTCCATGAATGATCAATCGATCCTTTCGGCCATACAAGCCATACGAAGTTATCAATCCTGGAAGACCGAAAAAGTGATCACCATGAAGATGTGTAATAAAAACTCGTTGTATTCTGGACCGTCTGATGTTCCAATCACTCAGGCGCATCTGTGTGCCTTCACCACAATCAATAAGAAACAGGCTTCCAGAAGTGTCGAGAACCTGTGCTGAGGGGAAGCGTCCGCTTGCAGGTACCGCAGCATTAGTACCCAGTATACGTAAGCTCCAACTCATAGGCTACTCTTCTTCCAACTGTTTTTCCAGGTTCTCCATGTACAGATAATCGATTGATTCACTTACGGTTGGGATAACAGCGAGGATCGTATCCAATCTGGAGATTTCGATAAGTTTCTTGACGGCAGAATGTTGCACACCTGTCACTATGAAAGTGCCGATGCCTTTCCAAAGTCGATTTCCGGTAAGAATAGCACTCAGACCTGAAGAATCAATATACTTCACATTCGTGAGATCTAATATGAAGTTAGGGATCCCTTCATTCCTAAAAATTACAAATTCAGATTTTAGATCAGGTGCCACTATACTATTAAGATTATCTACATCTAGTGTCATAATGGCATATCTATCTTGCTTATCGATCGAATACTTCATGTGCTAATTTTTAGAGCCGCGAAGGTACGAATCTTAAAACTTTTTCCCAGAGAATTTCCATGAGGCAAAAGGAGATCCTTTGGGATGCGATTGAGCAGTAAAAACCTATAGTCCTGTTACAGTACTTTTTAGATCAGCATCTGTTGGGATGTTGTACGTATCAACCTGCAAACAATAGTCTATATGCCTGGTGCCATTAGGATCCGACATGAGTCAGTCTCCTCCACATTGATTTCACACTTTAAAATCACCCTAGAAAGAGGAGGTCTCAAAACTCGCATCCAAGTTTTTGCCAACTTATGTAGATTATAGCTGTTATGTTATGAGAATATTAAATACTACTGCACACGAATACAAGTGGCGTGAAGATGGTTAGTAAAGGGACACATCAGAGTTGAAACAAGACAAAATAGCAGTCAATCTTAGAATGGCATGGTTTTACATCAACTTTACGTATGGTACTGGCAACAGACATATTGTTACTTCGTGTAATTAATAGTATTATTGTTTGACAAAGAATTATAACGTATGAACAAGTTCTCACAGGAAATCAAAGATATAATTAAAGTCAGTCGGAATGAGGCATTACGACTGGGCAATGATTTTGTGGGTACAGAACATCTACTTTTAGGAATTCTTCAAGGTAAGGACTATCTGGCAAATAAGGTTTTGGAATCACTTGAAGCTGATATTAGTGAGATCCGTGACTTCACAGAGCGGACGGTAGAAAGCAAGCGAGGAAAGGCCGAAGACTTTGCAGCGGATAAGGAATCTGATCGCAAGATTATTGAAGAGCGGTTGGACAAGCACGCAGCGAAAGTTCTTAAGGTTTCTCTCCTGGAAGCTAAGGTTCTTAAAAATGATGAGGTGACACCCGAGCATTTGATGCTTTCTATCTTAAAGCACAATGAAACCAAAGCCTCCAAAATATTGGGTCAATTTGACATTGACTACGATACCTTTAAAAATGAGCTTTTCTACTTGACAGAGGAAAGAGAGGAGTTTGATAACGACATTTACTCGCAGTCAACCTCAGATCCTGATATGCCTTTGGAAGAAGAGCCTGGTTCAAGCAGATTTCAACGTAAGAGTACATCGAAATCTCGTACGCCCGTCCTTGATAATTTTGGCAGAGATATTACTAAACTTGCGGAGGAAGGCAAATTAGATCCGATCATAGGAAGGGAAAATGAAATCGAACGCGTCTCTCAGATATTGAGTCGACGTAAGAAAAACAACCCGATTTTGATTGGTGAGCCGGGTGTAGGTAAAACCGCCATCGTGGAAGGTTTAGCCATCCGCATCAACCAACGCAAAGTATCGCGCACATTATTTGGTAAGCGTATCGTTATGTTGGATTTGGCCGCACTTGTGGCAGGCACTAAGTACCGCGGACAATTTGAAGAGCGTATGAAGGCCATTATGAACGAGCTGGAAAAGTCGCGCGATGTGATTCTTTTTATCGATGAGATACATACCATCGTTGGTGCCGGAGGTGCCACAGGTTCGCTGGATGCATCGAATATCTTCAAACCCGCTCTGGCCCGAGGAGAGCTACAATGCATCGGTGCATCTACCTTAGATGAGTACCGACAGTATATTGAAAAGGACGGAGCTCTTGACCGTCGATTTCAGAAAGTTATGGTGGATCCACCGACAAGTGAGGAAACGGTCCATATTTTACAAAACATCGCTCCTAAGTACGAGGACTTTCACAATGTAAATTACTCAGACGAAGCGGTGAAGGCATGTGTTCGTTTAAGTGACCGATACGTCACAGATCGATTCTTACCTGACAAGGCAATCGATGTATTGGATGAAGTAGGTGCAAGAGTACATTTAAAAAACATTCACGTTCCCAAGCATATTGAAGAGCTGGAGAAACGCATTGAGGAGCTCAAAGAGCAGAAGAATCAGGCGGTTAAGAACCAACAGTATGAGAAAGCTGCTGATCTGCGTGATCAGGAATCCAGGCTAGCCAGACAGTTGGAAGAATCAAAAATCCACTGGGAAGAAGATTCAAAGACCAAGCGTTTTCCCGTCACTGAAGAAGATATAGCCGAGGTGGTAGCCATGATGACAGGCATTCCTGTACAAAGGGTAGCTCAAAGTGAGAGCAAAAAACTCGTCAGTATGACAGAGGATCTCAAGAAGGCTATCATAGGACAAGATGAGGCGATCGAGAAAGTTACTAAGGCCATTCAGCGAAACAGAGTAGGACTCAAAGATCCTTCAAGGCCGATCGGTTCTTTCATTTTCCTTGGACCCACAGGTGTAGGAAAAACAGAACTAGCTAAGGCCTTGGCCCGCTATATGTTCGATTCAGAAGAAGCACTCGTCCGACTCGATATGAGTGAATACATGGAGAAATTTTCCGTCAGCCGTCTGATTGGAGCTCCTCCGGGATATGTAGGATATGAAGAAGGTGGGCAACTGACTGAACGTGTACGTCGTAAACCGTACTCTGTAATCTTGCTAGATGAAATTGAAAAAGCGCATCCTGATGTGTATAACATCTTGCTGCAAGTTTTAGATGACGGACAGTTGACAGATGGTCTGGGTCGAAAGGTGGACTTCAAGAATGCGTTGATTATCATGACATCAAACATTGGTGTGCGTCAGTTGAAAGACTTTGGACAGGGTGTAGGATTTGCAACGAAGTCACGTGTAGAAAGCGCAGAGCAACATTCAAAGAGTGTGATACAAAATGCTTTAAAACGCACTTTCTCACCTGAGTTTCTCAATAGGATCGACGATGTCGTTATCTTTAACAGCTTGGATCAGGAAGATATCTTCAAGATCATCGACATTACCCTCAATGATCTGTACAAGCGACTGGATGGCATGGGGTATCAACTTTCATTGACCCAGGAGGCGAAGGAATTTGTGGCTGAGAAAGGATTTGATCCACAGTTTGGAGCACGTCCTTTGCACCGGGCAATTCAAAAGTATATTGAAGATCCATTAGCAGAGTATATTCTCAATGAAACGCCGGCAGAAGGAACTATTTTGGAGGCGGTATTATTGAAAGATAAAGAAGGATTAGGTATCGCACCTAAAGAAGTAAAAGAAGATATAAAGTAGTCAATTTAATGTGCTGAAGGTAGTGATGTCATTTTAGAAAGCTGAAACCGCCTCATGCGGGATTTTAGCGTTTCTGAAACACAACTTTCAGCACATTTTTTGTGTACTTTAGATCGTATTTATTCATTAAATCATAATTGCATTTGGCTAGAAGACGAAAAAAAATTACAAGAAAGACTGTACCCAGTTTTTCTTTCAGAACAAACCGAGCGATCACCTCACCTAAAGTCCGATTGGTGGGGGACAACTTAGACGAAATCAGTGAAACTGTCGGCAAATCAATCGAAACGGGAATCTATAATACAAGACAGGCTATCGACTGGGCCCAGGAAATGGATTTAGATCTGGTCGAAATATCTCCTAAAGCAGATCCTCCTGTTTGCAAGATTATCGATTACAAGAAATTTGTCTACGACAAGAAAAAGAAAGACAAAGAGATAAAAGCAAGGACGGTAAAAACCGTCATCAAAGAATTGCGTTTCGGCCCAAATACCGATGACCATGACTTTGATTTCAAATTGAAGCATGCCAAGAAATTTCTTGAAGAAGGTGCCAAAGTGCGGGCGTATGTTCATTTTCGGGGACGATCCATTGTCTTTAAAGATAGAGGAGAGCTCTTACTGCTAAAATTGCTGAAGGAACTTGAAGAATATGGAGCAGCTGAAGAACTTCCAAAACTAGAGGGACGACGTATGTTTGTCATCATCGCCCCTAAGAAAAAGAAGTAATCCACCTATCCATTTCACAAGATTTTATTGTATCAGGTCTTGACAGAGTTACATGTTTTTGTACCTTTGCCAGCCATTTGTGAATTTTATAAAGTTTAAGACAGTAGCATTATGCCTAAGATGAAGACACATTCCAGCGCCAAGAAGCGATTTAAGCGAACAGGTTCTGGAAAAATAAAGCGATTTCAGGCTTACACTTCGCATATGATGCGAAACAAAAGTAAGAAGGCCAAGACTAGACTAGTTGGTTCTACTACTGTCAGTAGTGCTGATGAAAAAAGAGTAAAAAGGTTACTCTGCATCTAATTTATTAAATCAAGAGCTACAGGAAGCATAAGTATGCCACAACGGCATCTCTGTACTCTATAAACAACAAACATTATGTCACGATCAGTGAATTCAGTAGCCTCACGGCGAAGAAGAAAGAAAATCCTTAGTGAAGCACGCGGATATTTCGGTGCCAGGTCTAAGGTCTATACTGTTGCAAAAAATGCAGTAGAAAAAGGTTGGACCTATGCATACAGGGACCGACGTAATAAAAAGCGTAGCTTCAGAAGACTTTGGATCGTCCGAATCAATGCCGCGGTGCGAGAACACGGTTTGACTTATTCCAAGTTCATGCACCAGTTGGCCGAGAAGAATGTGGGATTAAATCGAAAAGTGCTGGCCGATCTGGCTCTTAACCATCCAGAAACTTTTGCTGCTGTGGTAAACCACGTCAAGTAGTACAGTAGTACTGAGCAAAAAAATTATAAGGTGCTTGATTTCACATACATGGGGTCAAGCCCTTTTCTATTTGAGTAAAATGAGGAGTGAAGGATGCTATTGGCGCATTGCCTCCACAGGATCCATACGGGAGGCCTGATTAGCGGGTATGAAGCCCGCTATGAGACCTATAATGACACTCAGTAACAGACCGATGATGGCATTCTTAAGAGGAAGATACATGGCAAAGTCAATAGCACTTCCAATGATCTTCATGGTAACAAATACCATCAACAGCCCAAAAATACCCCCCAGTACACAGAGCACGATCGCTTCGATCAAAAATTCAAGGAGGATGAAATAGCGCTTTGCCCCAATCGCCTTCTTGATACCGATGATATTGGTGCGTTCCTTCACAGTGACAAACATGATGTTGGCCACCGAAAAAATCCCAATCAGGATAGCAAAAGCACCTATAAGCATTCCCGCTACATTAAGTACTCCAAATATCGAATCCAAGAACTGGGTGATGATGGAAATTTCATTCAATGAGAAATCGTCTGACTCTCGGGGCTTAAGTCGATGATGCGCTCTCAAAACACCCGTCACTTCATCTCGCAAATCCTCAACATCTACATTGTCGGATGCTTTGACATTCAGCTGTGTACCCCAGGGATTGTTACGCTGCCGTACGTCTGCTACTTTCTTCGCCAGTGTATAGGAGATGAAGATCGCGTCATCATAATCAAGTGGATTCACTAGTGCTTTGCCCGATTTTTTCAGGACGCCAATGACTTGCATGGTCTTTCCCATGAGTTTGACATTGCGTCCCAGGGGATCAAGTGTTCCAAAAAGTTCTTCAGCGATATTGTATCCCAGGAGTACTTTGTTGCTCCCATTTTCATATTCATATGGAGAATAGTATCGCCCGGACTCAAACTCCAAGTTAAAAAGATCAGCATATTCATAAGTGGCACCAAATACGGAAGCACCCTGTACACTATTAGATCGGTATTTAATGGTCCTGCTCCCAATCCTTACCATGAAAGATACATCAGAAGCTGAGTTTACCCGGGTTTTTATGACTTCGTAATCCTCTATGTCAGGTACAGGTCGCTGAAAATACTTCCAATAGCTTTGTCCGGGATCTTCTCCCCAGGGTAACTTACTGATGTACAGCACATCATTACCTAACTGCTCAAAACTACCCTTGATATTATCCTCCAAAGAATCCACAGCTGACAGGACCGCGATGATGCAGAATATTCCGATGGTGATACCCAAGAGTGAAAGAAAAGTCCTCAGCTTGTTAGCTCGTAACTGTTGCAGAGCCTGATCAACGCTTTCCCGAAAAACTCTTAATATGATCCGCATAGAAAAACCAAGTACAGGTCTGAACGAAAGTAGTCAATTCAATGCATCTGGAGGCAATATATCGATCAATTGCCGGATTTACTCTAGGAAGATTATCCTGTATCAAATGAGCATTCGCCACATTCATACCATGCCATAAGTTTTTCTATTTTTGTGCTTCTTTTTTTAACACAAGGTATTTTAATGAAATCTAAACTTTCCCAATTTAGTTTTAACCTACCGAAAGAACTTATCGCCCACTACCCTGTCGCTAACCGAGATGAGTCAAGACTTATGGTTGTCCACAAGGATACAGGCGAAATTGAACACCGCGTGTTCAAGGATATTCTCGAATATTACGATGAAGGAGATGTACTTATCTACAACAACACCAAGGTTTTCCCGGCCCGCCTTTACGGCCGCAAAGAGAAAACGGGAGCCAAGATTGAAGTATTCTTGCTTCGTGAGCTCAATAAGGAGGCTCGGCTTTGGGATGTATTAGTAGATCCTGCGCGAAAGATCAGAGTGGGGAACAAGTTATACTTCAAAGATGAGAATGATGAGGATGTGCTGGTAGCTGAGGTGGTAGATAATACGACTTCACGAGGCAGAACGATTCGATTTTTCTATGATGGTACAGATGAAGAATTCAAAGCTGTCCTGGATCAACTGGGAAACACTCCCCTACCCAAATACATTGACCGTCCTATTGAAGAAATTGACCGGGAACGATATCAAACCGTATTTGCTAAAGAAGTAGGAGCGGTGGCTGC
The DNA here is from genome assembly GCA_050298535.1 of Saprospiraceae bacterium. GTDB lineage: Bacteria > Bacteroidota > Bacteroidia > Chitinophagales > Saprospiraceae > JABDMH01. Next base: position 19,012 of record JBNKUI010000054.1, on the reverse strand, counting down.
CCCTACTGCAGGTCTTCACTTCAGTCGTGAACTCCTAAAACGTCTTGAGATCAAAGGAGTCAACTTTGCTGAAATTACTCTTCATGTTGGACTTGGTACTTTCAGAAACATTGAAGTAGAAGACCTCTCCAAGCATAAGATGGATGCAGAATACTTCAAGATTGACCAAAGTGCTGTCGATGTTGTTAACAAGGCAAAGCGAAGTGGCAAACGCGTATGTGGTGTGGGAACCACGGCCATGCGAACCATTGAAACGGGGGTGTCAGCGGAATCCCTTCTGAAAACTGCAGAGGGGTGGACTAACCTGTTCATTTATCCTCCGTATGAGTTTCATATCGCAAACTCTATGATCACTAATTTCCATGTGCCTAAATCAAGCCTTTTGATCATGGTCTGTGCTTTTGGAGGGTATGATCTGATCATGGAAGCTTACCAAGTAGCCGTGAAAGAAAAGTATCGTTTCTTCAGTTATGGAGATGCTATGATGATTATATAGATATATATTATTATTTAAATGTGTAAAAACATGTTTTTCAACACATTATAAAATAAATATCTATATTTTTTCTAGCTGGAACTTTTCAGTTGTTTTCATGGTCATTTAAGAGTATGAGCATGATGAAAAACTTATTTGCGTATAATGCAAGATTTAATACATTTGCGCAAAATTAGAGATTGCTCGTAATTATTTGTTCACTCTAATCGATACTTTGAAAATATATGTACTGGACACTTGAATTAGCATACCATCTCGAGGACGCACCATGGCCAGCTACCCGAGACGAATTGATTGACTATGCTATCCGATCCGGAGCTCCGCTGGAGGTTATCGAGAACCTACAGGAAATGGAAGATGAGGGAGAGATCTATGAGAGCATAGAAGATATCTGGCCGGATTATCCCAGGAAGGACGACTTCCTGTTTAATGAAGATGAGTACTAGCTAATACGATATAAGCTCAGGCTGAGACCAGCTGTAGAGAAAGAAGAGAAAAGGTCGTTTGTTTGGTAAACAAACGACCTTTTTTGGTGCAATTCACTATCATTGTCCAGTGGATAAAAAATCCTAATGGATAAGAAAATCACAATAGCCATAGATGGATTCTCTGGTTGTGGAAAAAGTACGCTGGCCAAGGATTTAGCAAGACGATTAGAGTATACCTACATTGATTCAGGCGCTATGTACCGGGCTGTCACTTACTACGTCCTACAGAAAGGTATTGATGTGAAGGACCACCGTCAAGTGGAGAGAGCACTTCGTGAAATTAATTTGAAATTTGCTGCGAAGGTCTCTGAAGGTATTTTTCTTAATGATCAATTATTGATTGGGGAAATCCGGAGCTCTAAAGTGAACGCTCATGTGAGTACTGTAGCCGCGATAGAATCTGTAAGAACCCACCTGGTGGCGCAGCAGCGGCAGATTGCCCAATCAGAGGGCGTGATCATGGACGGGCGAGACATTGGCACTGTTGTCTTTCCCAAAGCGGAACTGAAGCTTTTCATCACCGCTACCCTGGAAGAAAGAGTACGCCGGAGAGTAAAGGAAAACATGTCTAAATCCATCCCCGTGTCAACACTAGAAATTAGAAAGAATCTTCAGCACCGGGACCATATTGATACAACTCGCGAAATTAGTCCTTTGAAACAGGCTTCGGACGCTGTACTAATTGACAATACTAATCTGACCAGAATTGAACAACTGGAAATGGTTTCGGCACTTGTTGACTGCCGCAAAGAACGAAAGATAGAAGAAGATTAAATTGCATCAAATTAGCGAATCAAGGTGATCGAGCCAACCTTGCGTTCTAACTCTCCCCTTAGATTTTGCGCCACTACCTGCACCACAAATACTCCAGGATTTAGTTCGCTACCCTCAAAGGTACCATCCCAACCGGGTTGAGTGGTTCTGGGATCAAAATTGAAATGAGCGTAAACACTGTTTCCCCAACGATCAAAGATTTCCAACGAAGCCACAAAGTCAATGCTATTGGAAGTGTAAATTCTTGCTTCGTCGTTTTGTCCATCACCATTCGGTGTAAAAGCATTCGGTATAAATATCCCGCCCTTATCGGCTACACGGATTAAAACTTCGTCCGTCTCAGTACACCCCCCGTCAGATGTAACACTTACCATATATTTTGTATTGAAGAAGGGACTGACCATCTGTGTATTGCAGTCAGGACAGGATAAAGAGTCTGGCAAGAACCACAAGTAGTCTATAATCTGATTTGGAGAAATACTGGCCACCGCTTCTAGTTCCACAGAATCACCAAGATTTATGAGAAGTTCTTCACCTAGATCCAGGTCAAATCGAGGGGCCCTCTGAATAACGAGCGTAGTATCATACAAACATCCATTCACATCAGACACGGTGAGCGTATAGGTACCTGGAGCAAGAAAATTGAATCCCCCCCGATCAGTGAAAAACTCACCTCCCAATGCATATTGATACGGACCACTGCCTCCCGAGATACTGTCTATTAGTACAATGGCATCATCATCACCGTTGCAATTGGCATCTGTTTGACTGGTAAGGACCCCTTGCAAGTTATTCGGTCTCTCCCTTATCTGTATAGTGTCAAAATTCATACACTCATTCACAGGATTGAAGACGTCCAGTCTATATAATCCAACGGTGTCGAGCCTCACCTGTGCCAACCTATCATTGCCCAGGATTCTACCATCGACGGTACTCCATTGAAAATTTAGTAGTGAGTCTGTATCAGACCCTAGTAAGATCTCCCTGTGTTGGCATACAATTGAGTCCATCTCCACTATTGTGACTGATGGTAAAATCGTATCTGCAATCAACGATACAGTATCTAATAACACACAGCTGCTGGGTTCATGTACCGCTCTAAGGATGTATGTATTTGTTCGTAGGCTTATCACAGAGGATGTATCGAACAGGACATTGCTTTGAGCATCTTCCCAATTATATTGAAAATCTGTCTGTGCATTCAGTACTGCAATAGAAGCTGTATCATGCGTGCAATCAATGTTTTGTACCAACAAGAGTACACTATCAAGTAGTGGCTCAGCACTTACCAGAATAGAGTCTGTGATCTGGCAACCATTGAATCCTTTGATCACTACATAATAGGTGCCTGGCATCAAAGTGGCAGTAGAATCACTCTGCACATAAAAACCATCAGGACCAAACCAATTAACCTCTGCCAGGCTATCCATGGTTTCAAATCCAAGTCGTACTGAATCACCGTTACACGGTATGAAGGTGTCATCAAGTTCTATATCCGGATCTCTGAAGTCTTCGTCTATCAGCACGCTGGTAGTCGACATACAACCGTTAGTTGCCAGTGTTCTCACAGTATATACCCCTGCTTCTGTAATCAACGGGGTCCGTATCGCTGAAGAATATCCAGAAGGCCCACTCCACTCATATGTCCAGGTGACGTCAACAGGTACAGGACGCAGGGTGATCCGAGACTGGCTGCAGTCCAGCGTACTGGGAGCCAGGTTTATCGGTGGACTTGCTGTATCTGCTACCACCACGTGATTGATTCGCCGGCTACAGCCATTAGTATTCGTAGTCACTAATTGAAATAATCCTCCCTGGTTGGCAATTGGCTCTACCTCCGTAGAATAAAGCATGCTATCATGGTACCAACTATACGAGAGAAAATCATATACCGTGTCCAGTTCCAGCGGTGTCAGGGAGTCAATACAGGATATCATCTGTGAGGTGACCGTGTGGCCAAAAGATACTGTATCAATGGCTACGGTTACATTCTGTACTGTCCGGCAACTATTCGAATCCACAAACTCCAGTAAATATGGACCAACAAGGGTCGTTCTGATCGTGTCGTTGTTATTTATTCTTCCACCCGGATCAAGCCAGAAAAAAGAACTGGTAGATAGGGCCGCGTCCGTGGTGAAACTTAATTCTGCTACACTATCAGCACATGTGATGGTATCATTCAGTGAAGTAAGGACCGGTAAAGGGTCAGTGAGCATAGCAACTGCACTATCACGAGCCGGACATCCGTTGGCACCCAATATATCCAGATAATACACCCCCGGTTCATTAACCAAAGGATTCCGGTTAGTCGAGCTAAATCCATTAGGTCCGGACCATAAGGTCAATAATGGTTCACGAGGAGTATTTAAGCTCATAGTCAGTCCAGGATCACTACATCGAAATCCACCCCCAATAGCTGTGAGATCAGGAGTGGAAAAGTCGGATTGGACATTGGCGACGGCAGATCCTGTGCAGCCATTTCGCATGACAATTGACACACTTACTACCCCTGTATCAGACAGTCTGGGTAAAGCAATACTAGCCCCTTGGCCATCCGGGAAGGTCCAGTCATAGGTCGCCACCTGACCCACGGTATAATTATTGATCGAGATTCGTGCACCTACTTCCGATTTAGCACAGTTGATGGTATCGGTGATGATTGAGAAATCCGGTGCATCGTCCCGGACATTTACCTGAAACGCCAGCGTGTCCAGACAACCGTTACGATCCCTGGAGTTTAGAAATACTGTACCCGGACTGTTTCTCGTGATCCGGGAAGCCATCTGAATATTACCCGTCACAGAATCCACCCATTCGAAAGAAGCAAAGGCCGAGTTATTCCTGAGCAGTACAACACCATCAGTAGTGCATCCTATATTTGTAACTGCCACATCCGGGCGGACCGGTGTGGTACGATTTGCCACATTAAATAAACCACCACTTACACATCCCGTGCTCAAATCCACTACCTCTACATCATACATACCTGGCTGTGTAACAATCAGACTATCACCCGTACTCGCCTCAGGGCCGGAGGGACCAGACCAAATAAAAGTACACGTGGTGCAAGATGTATTTACCCGGATAGTGTCCTGGGATTGTGCACAATTGATGACTCCGTTCTGAGTAGAAAGAATTTCTGGTTTTAATGGACTTGCTGTAATATCAATACTTGTTCTTGCAAAACATGAGTTCACAGGATCTCTTACTGTGATAGTATATGTACCAACCTGAGTTCCAATAGGATCAATAATTCGCTGAACGTAGTTGTTTGGGCCCGTCCAAACGAAGTTTGGAGGGTGAAGGGATGTGAATGTAGCGTTAAGTTGAAATGTACTGTCCGCACAGCCCAGTTCGAAACCACTTGCGCTGACTGTCGGAGTAACTGTGTCAACCGTAACTGTAGCCGAAGCTTCATAACGACAGGATTGTGCATCCGTGATCGTCACATCATATATGCCGGGTTCACTCACGAGTGGATTTCTTTGGGTACTGGTATATCCATTCGGACCACTCCAGGAGAATAATGCAAAATTATCACTCACGTTAGTGGTAATACGTTTACTCAGTCCCTGACAATCCAGGGTAGCTCCTGTAATTGCGATGGATGGCTCATCAAATATGCTTACCACATCCACATTTCGGGTCACCGAACATCCACTCGATCCATGACTCACCTCCACCTGATAGACACCTTCCCGTGTCACTTCAGGGCTTTGCAGTGTAGATGTAAAAGCACCGGGTCCCGTCCAACTATATGTCACATCCGGACTCGTCGACATCGCTGAGATCTGCACGGTATCGTTCTGACACCGAATAGTACCACCCTGTACCTGGATTTCTTCAGGTTGGGTAAAGTCAGCACTCACATTAATAGTCTTACGAACACCACAGCTAGCGCCAATAGCCGTGATCGTATAGGCTCCCGGTTCGGTTACATTCACATCCTGGTCCGTAGAGCTATAGCCAAAAGGGCCGGTCCAACTAAAGGTGTTTGCATTGGAGATGGGTCGAAGCTGCCCGACATTATTGTCACAATCCATGACCACATCCCGAATATCCAATGTGGGCAAACTACCGTCACCAGTGACGTCTATTGATATTGTATCCGCGCAACCTCCCAATCTCAACGACAGGTAGTATGTGCCAGGCAGATCAATCTGAGCAATAGACTGATTTTGTCCCCCGATCACACTGCCATCGATGCTAAACCAATTGTATCTGGGCTCTGACTCAAACTGAGTATTCGTCCAGGAGAGATTATAGGGCTTATTGCTACATGAGATAATCCCTTGATCCATGATAGGTGTGAGCGCTCTAAACTCCAGCACACGCAACTCCACCATGCTATCACAACCGGTATTTGTGATAAAGTTCTTGGTGTACGTACCCACTGTAAATATGCTATCTCCTCCAAAAACTATCGGAGACTCAGCACAGATGTATGCCGTATCCTGATAGATAGGTACGGGATCACTTAGTATCTGATAGCGTACAGATCCATTTGAAAGTCCTGCACAAAATTGGGGTCGAGTGATATTGAGGGCATTGATTAACACTCCGATCCCTCTACCAATGTAAGTAAGTAGTTCACTTATATCCCGGTTGTCGACGTTAATGCCTCTAATGACATAATCCCCTTGAGGTGCTGATGAAAGATCCGGATTCATAGTAATGTCCCGGATGATCCCATCAGAGATCACCGCGAAGTAATAAGAATATAATGAAGGATCTGGTCTATTTCCATTGTAAGTAGGTGAAACACTAATATTAGCTAAGGAGGGGTTACCACCACAGGCCAGGATTGTATCCTGGCTTATCAAGCCTCCACTTGGCGTGCAATCATCGCAGGATATACCTGTTGGATCACAAAAATCGATGGAGAATTCCTCAATTTCTCCTGCACCCTGCCCCGTCAAATCTTCCACAGTTACCGTCCAGACACCGGTGACAGGTCCCGCATTGATCTGTTCAAGACATGTCTCTGCATGATAGCTGCCGGTGTATGTCTGATTCTGACCCCACATCTGGTCACTATCCCATACCGGTTTAATCAGCGATCCCTGATCGGGATTAGCTGATTGCGTGCAAGGCACAAACCGAATGTCCCAAAGTGTTCCTGATGTGTTTTGAGATCCGGAAGGCCTGATCAGGAAAAACTGCCGACCATCTGGTGAAGCAAGTCGTAAACGTATGTCCCCGACTGTCGCATGTCTGAATCGAAGATTGATCCCGCACACTCCCTGACTTGCTGATGAAAGGTCGTCGTTTGCTATGCCATCGACCCGAAAGTAGTCAAATCTCGTACCCAAATCACTGATGGGCAAAGCTTCTGACAATCCGCATTGCGCAGCTATCTCAAGGGATAGAGAAATACAAATAGGAAGGAATAATAATGTGTAAGCTTGACGCATCAACAGACCTTAATTGATTTTGAGCGATTCTACTATGTATGAACTACACGACACTAAATTTATTGTTAATTCATGTTTAACATCCTTATAGTAGATCTTAAGACTGAATAGCATTAACTATGTATTTTTGGAGCACTAAAACTACATTTATGTCTGCTATTTCGAAAGTTCTTGTGTTACTCTTCATGCTTACTGCCGTTATCGATTCTACCACCGCTCAAGACAGACGTGGTGAACCCGCAACTTCACTTGGAGAAAAACTATGGTATGGAGGAAATGTAGGCCTGGGTTTTCAATCCTTTAATAATCGAAGCTCCTTTCTGTTTGCCCTGTTTCCGATGGTTGGGTACAAGATTACGGATCATCTATCCATTGGTCCTCGTGTAGGTGCGGCCTATCAGCATCTTCGTACCACAGGCATAGATGGAAGAATCTATAAATTCAATCCCATTGAACTTTCTGGTGCCATATTCGGCAGGGTGAAAGTGATACCTCAGATTTTTGGCCATTTGGAATATGAAATTGCTACTGACAAACAATCACTGCTAAACGCCAATGGCATACCACAGATCGCATCACGTACGGTCAATAACTTCTACATTGGCGCTGGCTATACCTCAGGAGGGCGTATAGCCAGCGAAATTAGTTTGTTGTACAATGTACTAGATGACGGCACAACCCTCAATACACCGCTTGTGATCCGAGGGGGATTTACCTACCGTTTTTAGTTCTTTGGGAATTCTTTCCTATAAATGGAAAGTGACTCCCACCATAATGTTTCTTCCTGCCTGGGGATAATACCCGGATAAATTATATTGATTTCCTTCTTCAAGTCTCGCATGAGGATCATCAGGTCTCGCGTCATACGATGGTGAAATGTATCTGTAAGACCAGGCATTTGTGACCAGATCGGCATTGAATACATTCTGAAGCATAACCTTTACGGATATTTGCTCAATCCAGGATGGGTAGATATCGAGTATCATTCTAATATCGGAAAAGTAGTATGAATCCAACTTCGTTTGCTCGCTACCCGTGTTGTCAAAAAATTGCTCACCGACAAATTTGTGTAACATATCAATAGACCACTTCAAAGCATCTTTATCGGCAACATTCCAACGTAGGCTACCTTGTGCTACGCTAGAAGGTGAAAATGCCAATGGAACATCTTTATGCCGTACTTGAGTTTGTTCTCCCGTGTCCCAGTTATCAATAAACTCATTGTATTCATTAATCTGATTCTGACTGAATGTGGCATTACCCGCCATATCGAATTTATCAGAAATTCTCCAGGATCCGGCCAGTTCGAGACCCATGCGATAGCTATCAGGGACGTTGGTCCGGGTATATGCACCCACATCATTTATATTTCCGGTAGGTACCAGTTGATCTCGATACTTCATATAATACAGATTAACTGAGAGGCCGAAGCTTTTAGCATTCATTCGCCACCCCAACTCATGGTCGAAAAGTGCTTCGGGCAAGGGTCTCGAGTTGGTGGAAGAATTCACATAGTCATCACGATTCGGCTCACGGTGCGCTACGGCAAAAGAATAGTAGAATTCCGAATCATTCGATCGATAGAATGCACCAAATTTGGGATTGAAGAAATGGAGACTAGACTTCTGATCACTGGGCATGAACTGCTCATTAAATCCGAGAAACTCATAATTAACATGTCTCCACTGAAGATCTCCAAAGATGCTAAGGTTGTCTCCAAATGATTGATTTAATTGAGCATACACATTAAAATCATTCTTAATAGCATCATCTCTATAATACTCTTGACCCAGTTCGCCATCGCTAAAATATCGGGCCCAGATTACTTCGCCGAAGTGATCACCTTTATAGGTATTGGCTCCCCCACCAACACTCCATGTCAAAGGAAGATCGGCTCCTTCGGTGCCCAGAGAAAAGATCATTCCATAGAAATCATTATCCAGCCACCTTCTTCGGATCAGGTCACTCTCATCAATGGTCTCACCCCCTATCCGTAAGGGTGTCAAGACATAATCAACGAGCGCATCGCCTACCCGGTATTGTTCAAAATATCCCTTGCCCTTCGTTTGATGAAGACCAATCTGACCAAAGAGAGTGGACCCTAGATCCCTCTTATAGATGAGATGCGTGTGAGTTTGAGTATAGTTATCCACTTCATCGGGATGAAATGATCCATCCGCCCGCACGCCAGCAGTATTGGTGGTGCGTAGATCCGGATCATCCAGATATTGGGCCGGCACTCCATTCCATGCCTGATACGTGATCTCTTTCCCTGATAGCACCTTCAACTTAAGGGATGATCGATCATCGATCAAGGTAGCGGCAACATGCAATGACTTTAGATCTGCCACTCCCCGATCAATATATCCTTCAGAATCTGTGCTGGAGAGCCTTCCTTCGATAACCAGATGATCGCTGAGTAAGCCAGTACCAAATCGTACATTTCCACGTCGGGTGTTAAAACTGCCGGCAGATAAATCGAAGGAACCGTAGGCATCCGTTCGTGTTTGATTAGTCCGTACATTGATAGTACCTCCAAAAGCTCCAGCCCCCTGGGTGGACGTCCCCACTCCCCGCTGCACCTGAATGTCACTGGCGGAGCTGGCCAGGTCTGGTAAGTCAACCCAAAAAACTCCCTGTGATTCAGCATCATTAACCGGGATACCGTCCAGGGTCACATTGATCCGTGTGGGATCACTTCCCCGAATACGCAGACCGGTGTAACCGATGCCCGTACCTGCATCCGATGTCACTACTATTGAGGGAAGCCATCGCAAAAGATAGGGGACATCCTGACCGGTATTTTGGTCCGCAATCTCTTCCTGATCAATGGTACTGTAGGTGAAGGGTTCATCTTTTTGAATCCATGAGCTGTTTAATTCTACCGCTTCCAAATTGTAGGTAGCAACCTCCAGTTGGATCTCCCTGGTGACATTTTCAGTGACCTGTACAGATTCCAGGAAATCCAAATATCCAATGCCCCGGACAGTCAATAGATGAGTCCCTTCGGGTACATTACGAAAAGTGAAAGAACCTTGTCCGTCCGAGACAGTTTTAAGTTCATCAAGTTGAATAAAGACATTTGAGACAGCGATTCCGTCATCATCCAGGACAATACCCGAAAATTGATACTGTCCATAGCATAGTGAACATAGCAGCATACTGGCTGCAAATAAATAAATACGAGACATGATTATGACCATTTGACATAAAACAATGACTCTAGAAGGGCAATCTGTCCCTTCCCGGCATTACCCGGGCAGGTTCCTGCTAGCTATTCTAGCAATGGGTATGATCTCAGCCGGTGACACTTATAATTAACGTGTCGCTTAGGCACCCCACATCGAGTGATAACGGATCAAAGATATAATCATTTCTATAAACCCTGCGATTGAAACTAATTTTTCGGATGAATAGTCTCTTTTACAGATGCCACACGTTCTTCCAAGGTACCACGAAGAACCTGGTAAGAGCACTGACTCTCAGCCAGGCGTTTATGATACATATAAAACAGTGACCAACGATCAGTGGGATTCTCTCTGAATGTATCTTTTTGCCAGGGTATTTCTGGAGCACATAGAAAGTATATGCGATCTCTACCCCTTTGAAATTCTTCTTCGATCCATTGATCCTTCAACCCGAATCGATACAATAGCCACATTCTCGGTACAAAAATCGAAGTATCGCAGATAAGATAGTCTTTATGAAGCACTCCCAGAGAACTCTCCATAGCGACCTGGTGTCTGGCGAGCTCCACGACGTGATCGGTTGTATATGACTCGGAAATTACCGACAAATAGGCATTTGCAAGTTCAGGCACCATGGGACACTCCAACTCCTTAGCGATTAATCTTGAGAGCGTTGATTTACCGCTACTCTCTGGTCCCGTAAAAACGATCTTGCGCATATTCTATTCACTTATCATTCTATCAGATACAACATTCTCGTTGCTAGCACTGTTACGTTGGAATCGACAAATGCTAAAATATTATTCTTTTAATTCTTAACATCTTACAGCGAATAATTCTAAATTCCGCTAAGAGAAATCTCAAATTATGCACGACATAGAACCGCATCATCTCTGGAGAGACCGCTATGTTGCCGCTGAAGACAAGCGATCACCGCACTACGGGCGGATCTATGATGAATTCCGCTTTACCAAGTTGGTATACAACTACTACATTCATCCTCAGTGGGATGAATTTGGATCGACAACATTATATGGTAAAATCATTTATGCTGACTACGATGAAGGAGTGGCAATCATCGAACTTATAGGTGAGTGGAATGACTGTCTGACGAATGATGTTTCAGCACTCAAGCAGAATTTAATAGATCCACTTATTAATGAGGGAATATACAAGTACATTTTGGTAATGGATCACGTACTCAGCTTTCACGGATCGGACGACTGTTATTATGAGGAGTGGTTTGAGGACATCATTGACGAACGGGGATACTTTTTCTTCATAAACCTGCTAGATCACGTACGACAGGAGATGTTAGATACCGGAATTCATCAGTTTACACCCATCGATCATGAGTTGGAAGTGTTAAATTGGAGGTCATTTCAACCTAAAGCACTGATTCTCCAGGTAGAATCGATCGCCGCGGGATTGACTAAATTGATTTAATGACCTTTAGATCCGGATTTGTAAATATTATAGGAAGGCCCAATGTAGGCAAGTCTACCCTGATGAACGCACTTGTAGGTGAAAACATGTCAATCATCACTTACAAACCTCAGACTACTCGACATCGGATACTTGGTATTATCAATGGAGAAGGTTTCCAAATGATTCTATCAGACACCCCAGGATTTGTCCATGATCCATCCTACAAGATGCATGAGAAGATGAATCGGTACGTCTATACCACCTTTGAGGACGCCGACATCATGATACTGGTCACTGATCAACACGATAAATATACTAAGGATCACGTCCTAATCGAAAAACTTAATGAGGTTGAGTGCCCCGTCTTTCTTGCTATCAACAAAGTGGACCAAATGTCGGATCAGGAGGTACTTGAGCTCATTGTCTCCTGGAAGGACATGCTCAACTTCAAGGAATGTCTACCTATATCTGCTCTGAAGAAAATTCAGACGGATAAACTACGGGAATTGGTGGTGGATCAATTGCCCGAAGGTCCCATTTATTTTCCTGATGATCAGCTGAGTGATCGTACGGAACGCTTTTTCGTCAGTGAGATCATTAGGGAACAAATATTTCTACTCTACAAACAGGAAATTCCATATTCCTGCGAGGTAGCCGTCGAATCATTTAAAGAAGAAGATGCATTGATCCGTATTGAAGCGTTTATCTTTGTCAACAGGAAAACGCAAAAATCAATACTTATAGGTAAGGGTGGATCAGCCATCAAGCAGTTAGGTATTGAATCCAGGAAGAGAATTGAGGAATTTCTGGGCAAGAAAGTGTTCTTACAGCTCCTAGTAAAAGTACGCGAAAATTGGCGAGATGACGATTTGCTTTTGAAGCGAATGGGATACGATCGGTAGTAATTTAAAACAAACTTATGACCAATGTAGTGGCCATCGTAGGAAGGCCCAATGTCGGAAAATCAACGCTTTACAACCGTCTGATTGGCGAACAAGAAGCAATTATTGACAATATAAGTGGTGTCACAAGAGATAGATTATATGGCACCAGTGAATGGAATGGAATTCCCTTCACTGTAATTGATACTGGAGGATTTGTTCATGGTTCAGATGACATTTTCGAATCCGAAATCAGAAGACAAGTACAGATAGCTATTGATGAGGCCACTGTGATCATATTCATGGTAGATGTAACCACTGGCATTACTGACCTCGACGAGGAAGTAGCCAATATGCTACGCAGAGGCAGTAAGCCTGTGATATTGGTGGTGAACAAGGTGGATAATAATCAACGTTTGTTGGATGCCAACGAATTCTGGAGCCTAGGCTTCGAATCTACATTCTTCCTGTCCTCTATCACTGGGTCGGGTACCGGCGAATTATTGGATGCATTGGCAGATTCTCTGGACGCAACTCCCGACGAACTCGATACCGATCTTCCCAAATTTGCCATAGTCGGTCAGCCTAATGTGGGAAAGAGCAGCCTCACCAACGCTCTCTTGGGTGAGGAGCGAAACATCGTAACTGACATTGCGGGCACCACTCGCGATTCTATCCATTCGAGGTACTCCAAATTTGACCGAACTTTTTACCTCATTGATACAGCAGGACTTCGAAAAAAAGCCAAGGTGCATGAGGACCTGGAGTTCTACAGCGTGATTCGAGCCATTCGTGCAGTGGAAGAGGCCGATGTCTGCTTACTTCTAATTGATGCTACTACCGGAATCGAATCACAGGATATGAGTGTCTTTCAGCTCGCAGTCAAGCGCAAGAAAGGGGTGGTAATACTGGTCAATAAGTGGGACCTACTGGAAAAGGAAACAAACTCTGCTAAGGACTTTGAAGATAAGATTAAGAAAAAACTGGCCCCTTTCAATGATGTACCCATTGTCTTCATCTCGGCACTGACAAAGCAGCGTATCTTTAAAGCGATGGAAACAGCGCTGGATGTCTATGAGCGACGTCAGCAAAGAATTAAAACCTCTGAGCTCAATGAAGTGATGTTGAAAGTCATCGAGAAGTATCCCCCACCTTCTAAAAAAGGACGCTTCATTCGGATCAAGTATGTCACACAATTGCCAGGGTCTTCACCTGCATTCGCTTTCTTTTGCAATTATCCTGAGTATATTCAGGCCAGCTATCGGAATTACTTGGAAAACCAGTTAAGAATGCGATACAATTTCAGCGGGGTTCCTATCAGTATTTATTTCCGTAAGAAGTAACTTTGGTTCATGGCATTAAAGAAGATCGAGACCGGCATAGAAGGTCTTTATGTAATAGAACCCGACGTATGGGGTGATAGTAGAGGTTATTTTTTCGAAACCTTTCAACAGGTGCGATATGAGGCGATTGGGATAAATACCGTCTTTGTGCAGGATAATGAGGCCTTCAGTAATAAAGGGGTTCTCAGAGGGCTTCACTATCAGGTGGCTCCATTTGCCCAAAGCAAGTTGGTACGTGTGGTGCATGGTGAAGTATTGGATGTAGCCGTTGATATTCGACCGGATTCCCCCACATTTGGAAAGCACCATGCAGTTAAACTGAGTGGAGAAAACAAAAGACAATTTTTTGTGCCCAGGGGATTTGCTCATGGATATGTCGCTCTGACTGATGATGTCTACTTCACTTACAAATGTGATCAATACTATAAAAAGGATCACGAAGGGGGGATCAAGTTTGATGATCCTTCGCTGAATATTGATTGGATCCTGCCTTTGGAAGAACTAATCATCTCGGAAAAAGATCAGCAATTACCTGGATTTGGAAGCCATCTCAAATCCTCATGACATGGGACCCATTGTAGTTACTGGAGCCGAAGGACAATTGGGACGGGAATTTCAGAAGTTGTCATCACAATACTCTTTCAAATTTGAATTCCTAGGACGAAAGGACTTCGATATCACTGCGGTGACCAGCAGACAAATGATTGGTGCTATAAGTCCAGCTGCCGTCATAAACTGTGCTGCCTATACCGCTGTCGACAAAGCCGAGGAAGAGAAAGATAAAGCGATGCGTGTCAATGCAATATCTGTGCAGCAGCTGGGTAGAGTGTGTGAGGCACTTGATATTCCCATAGTGCATTTCTCATCAGACTACGTGTATCACAACTCCTTACGCCGACCCTTAGAAGAATCTGATCCAACAAGACCAAAGGGTGTATATGCGAAATCAAAACTCAAGGGTGAAAAGCTTCTACTGAAGAGTCACTCCTACCCTCTTATTTTCCGTGTCAGTTGGTTGTATTCAACATTTGGACACAATTTTCCTAAGACTATGTTGAGACTGGGAGCGGATCGATCTGAACTGACAGTTGTAAGAGATCAAATAGGTGCTCCCACATATGCTGAAGACCTTGCAGACGCTGTTCTTAAGATACTTGATCAACATCTTGACAATCAAACTATAAAAAGCATTCAAGGTGTCTATAATTTCAGCAATACTGGTATCACAAATTGGGCTGGCATTGCGGAACGAGTGATGAAAACTGCGGATTTGCCTTGTAAAATCACTCCAATCAGAAGTATCGAATACCCAACGGCTGCTCCCCGTCCGAGATATAGTAAGATGAGTCTTGCAAAATTCAAAAAGATTTTTGAAATTCCCCTTCAACCATGGGAAGACCGTCTGGATGATTGTATCAGGACGTTATTAAACGAAAGTTAGCTTCCAATCGTTACATATGTACTGAATCACAATTAGATGTCCAGACTTACTCACCAGTTTTCCCTGTTACTTACCATCGGTCTGATTATTTCATTGACATCAAACGTCTATGGCACCCACAATCGGGCAGGTGAGATTACATATGAGCAAATTGGCGAATTGACGATTCGAGTCACCATTACTACCTATACCAAGACCAGTAGTCTTCAGGCAGACCGTGACACGCTGGATATTTACTGGGGTGATGGTACCCAGTCAAAACTGGGCCGAGTGAATGGATTTGGTGATGTACTTCCGAATGACATAAAGCGAAATTTTTACGTGGGAGAACATACTTATCCGGGTCGAGCAACTTATCATATTTCCACCACTGACCCGAACAGGATTGCAGGTATTCTTAATGTGAATTACCCAAACTCCATCAAGATTCCATTCCATATTGAGACAACCTTTACGTTCTTAAACAGTCAGTTTCAAGGACCTAACAATTCAGCAATATTACTTCAGCCACCGATTGACTTTGCCTGCGTAGGTCAACGATATATTCACAATCCTAATGCATTTGATCCAGATGGAGATAGCCTCTCTTATGAACTGATAGTGCCACTTGAAGACGTGAATCAACCTGTGCCTAATTATCGATTTCCGGATCAGATCTCGGCCGGATCCAATAACATTCTCACATTGGATGAAAGGACAGGAGATTTGGTTTGGAATGCTCCGCAAAGAGTAGGTGAATATAATGTAGCCTTCAAAATACATGAGTATAGACAGGGAGTCCTCTTGAACTCTATCATACGGGATATGCAGATCCTGGTAGAAGACTGTAATGATACGCCGCCTATCGTCGAAGCACCCGCCGAAATTTGTGTCATTGCAGGCACAGTTATTGAGTTTGATGTCCGTGCCTATGACGAGGATTTGCCGGCACAACAATTATCGCTTTCAGCACTTGGAGGTCCATTTGAAGTGGACGTGAGTGCTGCGACGTTTGTGCCGGGAGCAGGTTATAGGGATCAGCCTATCGATGGTGTATTTCGATGGGAGACCACTTGTGAACATATTACCGATCAAACATATTCTGTGGTTTTTAAGGCGGTTGATGATCTCCTGGATACCACGGGTCTGGCCACACTTAAGACCACACGAATAAAAGTCGTGGGTCCACCCCCTGAACGATTTCTGGCTACCAGCACTGCCGATGGTAATCTTATCTCTTGGGATCAACCCTATGCATGTGATATGGTAGAAAATGATTACTTCAAAGGATTTACGGTCTGGCGTCGAAACTCGAGCAATCAATTTCCTATAGATACCTGTAATCCTTCTATGGCTGACAAAGGATATACGGCCATAGCTTTCCAAGTTAAGGATTTTGAGAATGGACGATACTTTTATCTGGATGAAACTGTGGAACCAGGTAATTCCTATTGTTACCGTGTTACAGCAACATTTGCCCTGACTTCAACTGCCGGTTACTCTTTTAATCTGGTGGAAAGTATTCCCTCTGATGAAGATTGCACAGGCCTACCCCTAGAAAATCCATTCCTTACAAAAGTTTCAGTGTTAGAGACTGATGTGACCAATGGCGCCATTCAATTAGAATGGACAAAACCAAACACAGAGGTCCTGGATACAAACATATTTACCGGACCTTATCAATTTACCATTCTGAGAGGTGAAGGTTTCAATCCGACCAGTCTCGTACCGGTAGATGGAGGTGTCATATCCAGCAATACTTTTGCAGGTCTGGACACTCAGTTTCTCGACCAAACCGGCTTGAATACTGTCGCATCACCCTATACGTATCAGATCTATTTCTACTCTCAGAATCTGACCACCAACCTTAATCAATCGCAACAAGCATCTTCTGTCTTTTTAAATGTAGCAGGAAGTGACAATCAAAACATTATCACCTGGGAGGCTGAAGTACCATGGGAAAACTACTCTTTCAAGATTTTCAGACAGGTTGAAGGTAGCGCAGACTTTGTACTGGTAGGAACCACTACCGAAACAGAGTTTATTGATAGAGGTCTTACGAATGGTATGAACTACTGCTATTATATTGAAACAGAAGGAGCCTATGGGTTTAGTATGTTACCTGAGCCCCTATTCAATTTTTCTCAAGTCACATGTCAGATCCCATTTGATGCAGTACCTCCCTGCGTTCCTATTTTGTCAGCGGAAAATTCTTGCAACAATGAGGACCTCTTTCAGGGTGGAGTATTTATCAATCAACTTAATTGGAGCATCCCAACTATAGGTTGTGACAATCCTAATGATGTAAATGGATATCGGGTATATTTCAGCCCTACTCCGGATGGGGAATTTACTCAAATTGGAGAGATCAATGATCCAGATGAAACTCAATTTGAGCATGGAGATCAATTCGGGATCGCAGGGTGCTATACTGTTTCAGCTTTGGATTCATTAGGCAATGAAAGTGACCCTAGCAACATGGTCTGCGTAGAAAACTGTCCCTTTTATTCATTACCGAATACGTTTACCCCTAACTCTGATGGTGCAAACGATATCTTCAAGCCTTTCCCCTATAAATTTATTGATAGGATTGATTTAAAGGTGTTCAACCGATGGGGACAGCTCGTATTTGAAACGACAGATCCAGACATCAATTGGGATGGAAAGAACCAGGGTGGAACAGCTCTGTCGCAGGGCACCTATCATTATGTTTGCCAAATCTTCGAAGCTGGCAACCCTGATCAGATTAACGACGAGCAGATCTTAAAGGGCTACATTGAATTGATTCGCTAATTCTAACATTTATGTTTACAGGTATAATCGAAGCCATGGGCAAGGTAATAGATATTACCCCGACCGGTAGCAGTATCAAACTGACCATGGAATCGTCCATTTCCCATGAACTAAAAGTAGATCAAAGTCTATCCCATAATGGTGTTTGTCTCACAGTCACCCATCAGGATGATACGAGACATGAAGTGACCATTGTCAAGGAGTCTTTGGATCGATCAAACCTCGGCAGGTTGAAACTCAACAGTGAAGTAAATCTCGAACGCGCTATGCATTTCAATGGAAGATTGGATGGACACTTGGTACAGGGTCATGTGGATGATACCGCAGTCTGCATTGGCATTGAAGATCTGCACGGAAGTCACACTTTCACATTTGAATATAACAGAGTGCATCAGGCACTAATGGTAGATAAAGGATCTGTGACTATCAACGGTGTCAGCCTGACAGTGATCAACCCGACCACCAGTACTTTTAGCGTTGCTATAATACCCTATACCTTCGAACACACAAATTTCAGACAACTCGAGGTCGGTGATAAAGTCAATATTGAATTTGATATCATAGGGAAGTATCTACAAAGGATGGCAGCTCCATTTCTGAAGAACATCTCGGCGAAGCCTCTTTAGCCTTTCAGAAAAAACAAACTATAATCGAGTAGGAGAAACGAGCGATAAGTGAATATCGGTCGTTTCGTCCTCTCACACCACCCAGCGTACGCTTCACGTACTGGGCGGTTTCATTAATTTTGAACAATAATAGGCATACATGTCAAACAGTCCTGTATGCG
>JBNKUI010000053.1:0-33663 GCA_050298535.1 Saprospiraceae bacterium | reverse complement strand
AGAATCAAAATGTCACTAGGACTTACTAGAGGTAAATCTGATCAATTGGACGCTCGAAGAATTGCTGAATTTGCATATCGATTTACAGATAAACTTTCTATTTGGAGGCCAAAGAGCATAGCAATACAGCAACTCCAGAGTCTAACTACACTAAGGGACCGATTGATAAAAGTGAGAACACAATTGGAAGTGCCTATAAAAGAGGCTGCAAACTTTATGGAGGAAGATATCCTCGAACTGATGACCAAACCTACTGAGGCAGTTCTCAAGGCTATTGAAAGCGAAATCGAGGATGTAGAAGCTCGAATTAAACAAATAATAGATGAAGATTCGAGGTTAAAGAAGATGGTGAAACAAATCACTTCTGTTCCAGGCGTAGGAATCGTCACCGCTACAGAACTCATCATACGTACTAACGAGTTCAAGGATTTTAACAATGCTAAGAAACTAGCATGCCATGTTGGTATTGCTCCCTTTGAATTCACTTCCGGTTCCAGCATTCGTGGACGAACTAAAGTAAGCCCGAAGGCACATAAAAAACTCAAATCTCTACTTCATATGTGCTCAATGTCAGCTATTAGCTTCAATAACGAATTCCAGGTATACTACCAGCATAAGGTCTCATTAGGTAAGAACAAAATGTCAGTTATAAATGCTATCCGAAATAAAATAATTCACCGAATATTCGCTGTCATTCAAAATGATACTATGTATGACAAAAATTATCAATATACATTTGCATAACCCATAGAAAACGGGGAGACTGCCCGCAGATTGCCCCTAGGCTTGTTGAAAAATCTGCCGACTGCTTCCTGAAATACTGCTCACTGATTATGAAAGTGGTCAACCTATTTCAGGCATGGAAAGCGAAACTCCTGGGACCTGATACCTGGGACCTGGTACCCGATAAAACGGAGCCGCTACTTATGGTTGAGAAAAATATGGACACCGAAAATTAATCGTTAGCCAAATTCATAGCTTGCGTCATGAGATCAAAGTTCTTCTGGATTGCGGCTTCATCTTCCATATCCCGTATCTCCTGATTGAACGGCTCTGATCTGACCGGGCCATCATATCCAATTTCGGCCAAACCTCGTACAAACTCGACGATAGGAATAACGCCGGTAGCCAGTGGCATCTCACGTTTTCCATCGACTTGCGTATCTCTGGTAAAACCCTCTCGAGCATCGTTGAGATCTACCGTCACCACATCCGATTTCTCCAACGTGAGTATATCTGTCTTATCCTCATTGCAGCAATACCAGTGGAAGCTGTCTAGTACGAATCCAATGTTTGGTTCACCCATCGCCGCCAGGAGTTCTTTCATCTCTGCCATGGTGCGTATGAAGGAATATTGGGATCGTGCCATAAGTGTCTTGGGACCTACATATTCCAGTCCAATACGGATGCCATAGTGGCCGGCAATATTACCAGCAGTTTTCAATCGATCCCGATGCTTTTTGAAGTTTTCCATATATGTGAAATCCTCGTGTGTGGGCATTACCCAGGTATTGAGTCGGGTACCTCCCACTTCACGTAGGATCTCACAAGTCTCCGGGAGAGTCTTGATGCTGTCATTGAAAGCTTTATCGTCATTCCGAAAATCTACGGGAAGATTAGTCGACCCGAAAGTGATGTCATGGGTCTTCATATCTTCAACCAACTTTGCACGCTCGTCAGAGGACATCTCTTGTAGATTGCTGGGCTGCGGACTGATCGCCCTGTAGCCGTATTTGATAGCAGCATCCAGTAACCCACGCTGATCCAGCGATACGCCGATATTCCCCGGATTCAGGCACAAACGGAATTTGTGCTTTACCAGCGGTCGATTTGCCAAAAGTGATCTGCTTGCCATCAGACCACCCAGGGCAATGGCGTTCTTCTTCATAAAGTTCCTTCTGTCTATCATTACTTATCTTTACCAGGCTCAAAATAATTTAACAAAGCATCGATACTTAAGGTAACACATGTCATCCGTTCAGGATGATTTTTTACTTCCATAAAAGGTACGAATTCATCCATAGCAGGTCTCAAGGATGTACGGTTATCCGTCAACATTCTCTTTAAATCGATTATAAACGCATTGGCTTCTTGTATACTTTTACCTTCCAGCTGCTCAGAAAGAAGGGATGTCATGGCTTTGGATACGGCACATCCATATCCCGAAAACTGTACTTTTTCGATCAGATCATCCCTTGTATTTAGGTATAGGGTAAATTCGTCACCGCACAAGGGATTGTAGGCCTCCAAGACTACTACCCCACTATCATCGGGTGGGTTCTTTATAAAGTTGGAAGGTGATTTACTGTGACGAATGATTGTTGGATGATACAAGTCCCTCATTCAATGAAAGTAAGATTTTACGCGTCGAATCCCATCAACAAGGGCCTCAATATCATCTTCATCATTATAACAGTGGATCGAAGCTCTGTTTGTTACCGGGACACCCAAATCCCGCAACAAGGGTTGCGCACAGTGATGTCCAGCCCGAATGGCGATATTGGACTCCCCCAGAATACTTGCCACATCATGTGGATGGATATCCTTCAGCACAAACGAGACCAAACCTGATCGCTGTTGTGGATTGGCAAGTATTTGGACACCTTCCTCGGCTTCCAGTGTCTTAATGAGATGAGTCAGCAATTGATCCGAATATTGCTTAATATTCTTTAATCCCAGTTCTTCCAGAAAATCAATCGCTGCAATGAGTCCTGCCACTCCCGCACTGTTAGGAGATCCGCCTTCAAATCGATGCGGAGGCTCTTTAAACCTGGATCGTTCTAACCCGGCATGCAACACCATTTCACCTCCAAACCGCCAGGGCTCCATCTGCTCCAGATATCCATATTTGCCATAAAGAACCCCCACCCCTGTTGGGCCCAACATTTTATGACCTGAGAATGCCAGAAAATCACAATCAATTTTCTGGACATTGACATCCATGTGTCCGATACTTTGTGCCACATCGACCAGTACAGGCACCTGCAAACTATGGGCATGATCCATGATAGGCTTGAGTTCATTGACCGTACCTAGCACGTTGGAAACATGAATAATGGAAGTCATGAGGGTCTGCTCATCAATTAGTGAAAAAGCGACGGCCTGATCTAACTCTCCCGACTCTTTCAGCGGTATTCTCCGCAGGGACAAACCATATTGCGTACAGATCTTTTGCCAGGGTAAGAAGTTGGCGTGATGCTCCATAGCTGAAATGACAATATTCCCACCCTCTTTTATCCTGGGTGCAACAAATCCGAAAGCTACCTGATTGATCGATTCAGTGGTGCCTCCCGTAAACACGATCTCAGAGGGTTTACTGGCGCCAATGAACTGCTGCACCCGACTTCTTCCCATCTCATAGATGCGTGTAGCCTCTGCTGACCGGGCGTGCAGGGCTCGATGTATACTACCGTACTGCGAGGAGTAAAACCGGGAGATTGCATCAATCACCATTTTCGGTTTGTGTGAAGTAGCCGCTGAGTCCAAATAAACGTGCGGTGCATTCTGGAAAATGGGGAACTCCTTTCGAATATGTTTTCCAAGCTTTAGCATTCCATCTAATTTACGAGCATCCAATTGAATCCGATAATTATTAAACACCGACATGCTGCAAATGATAAAATTCACCCTATTTTTCTACTCACAAACCGACATAGATGCGATTACTGCTAGGTACGACTAAGGGATTAATCACTTGGGAGAAAAAGGGCAATGAATGGAATTTTGATCGAATTGATTTTCCTGGACTTCCGGTATCGATGATTCATTACCAAAAGACCACAGACAAATGGTGGGTCGCCTTATCGATCAAACATTGGGGTCCCAAGGTCTTTGTTTCGGATTCCTCCGGCGAGGGTTGGTTGGAAAAAGCGGCTCCCAAATATCCCGAAGATGCTCTGCTGGGAGATAAGCCCGCATCACTCAAGTTGATTTGGAGCGGAGCACATCATCCGGAGAGTCAACGCATGTGGCTAGGTACAGAACCCGGAGGCCTATTCTATAGTGATGACATGGGTGAGGAATGGCGTCTGTGCCGATCCTTATGGAACCATGAAAGCCGTCCGGATCATTGGTTTGGAGGGGGAAGAAATCAGGCGGGAATTCACAGCATCCGGTATCATCCCAAAGATCCCAACACACTATATGTCAGTGTCAGCTGTGCGGGTGTTTTTAAATCCTGCGACCATGGACAAACCTGGGAAGGAAAGAATCATGGCTTGAAAGCCGAGTATTTACCAGACCCTTCTGCCCAGTACGGTCATGACCCGCATGCGCTTGAGCTTTGTGAGGTAGCTCCTCAAGTGATCTGGCAGCAAAATCATTGCGGGGTATTCCTGAGTACGGATAGCGGCGACAACTGGAAAGATGTCACCCCAGCGGATGGCTATGGAAAATACGGATTCCCCATTGTGATTGATCCATTAAATCCCGCGGCGGCATGGATTATCCCCGCCGAAAGTGACGAACAGCGGATTGCCAAGGATCAGCGACTGGTCGTATGTAGAACGGCGGATTTTGGGGCGACCTGGGAAAAACAAACCATAGGTCTGCCCCAGCAGCATTGCTTTGATCTGGTATTCCGGCATGCATTCTCAAAAAAAGCAAATACCATGGCGTTTGGCACCACCACGGGAAATCTTTACCTGTCCGAAGATAAAGGTGGATCCTGGAGTACCATTTCGTCTAACCTACCTCCCATTCACTCCGTAGTGCTACATGAGGATGTTTAAGAAACCAAACTTCATCTCAGCCATTGTACTGGCAGCCGGCATGTCAACACGAATGGGTCGTGACAACAAGATGCTTTATCAAGTGGAGGGTATACCCATGATTGAACACGTGATGGAAGCACTACTTCCCACTCATTTTGATGAGATTATTGTGGTGTTGGGTCATGAAGCACAGCTGGTGCGAACTGCCATTCCAGTACATGAAAAGGTGCGATGCATTACAAATGCGCGCTATCCCTTGGGCATGAGTACCTCAATAAAACAGGGCGTCGATCACCTGGACAAAAACAGTACACACTGTGCTATCATCCTGGGTGACATGCCATTCATCAAAACCTCTCATTTCGACCTGTTAATCCAAAAGGTAATTGAAGCTGGCCATAATTTTGGAATAACCGTTCCAACGTACAAAGGAAAGCAAGGACATCCCATTTTCTTCACGGCTGATCTATTTGAAGCCTTAAAATCCCTCCCTGATAGTGACAAAGGTGCCAAATCTATACTCAAGTCGCATCATGATCAAATCCAATTTGTTAGCTTCGACCACGATTGCATTTTGCAGGATATTGATCGCAAATTATAGATCCAGAAAGCATTCGCTAGAAACAGTCATATGGCAGAGCAAAAATCCAATGCACTGATTTTCATTTTCATTACGGTCTTTCTGGATGTGGTAGGCTTAGGGATCATCATTCCGGTCTTGCCTACATTGATCACTGAACTCATCGATGGCAGTCTCAGTGAAGCCGCCCGATATGGAGGATGGCTTATGTTTTCCTACGCCATCATGCAGTTTATTTTTTCACCCATTCTGGGAGGCATCAGTGATCAGTATGGGCGCAGGCCTGTTCTTCTCTTCGCGCTTTTTGGATTTGGGATTGACTACATCTTCATGGCCATGGCACCCACGATTACCTGGCTATTCATCGGCAGAGCGGTCTCGGGGATTACAGGTGCTAGCATGACCACAGCCTCGGCATACATTGCAGATGTCAGTCCTCCTGAGAAGCGAGCACAAAACTTCGGATTGATTGGGGCTGCATTCGGCATCGGCTTTATCATAGGCCCAGTCATTGGTGGACTATTAGGGCAGTATGGACCCCGCGTACCATTCGTGGCGGCAGCCGTACTCACTCTGGTGAATTGGCTGTATGGTTATTTCATCCTGCCAGAATCACTGCCCCTGGAGGAACGAAGGAAGTTCGATTTCAAACGAGCCAATCCGGCAGGATCTCTTATGCAATTGGGTCGATATCCCGTAATTGCAGGTCTCGTAGTAGCCATCATTTTACTTTACCTCTCCGGATATGCCACCCAAAGTACCTGGACCTACTATACTATGGAAAAGTTCGATTGGAATGAAGCGCAGGTAGGCTACTCACTGGGGGTCGTGGGGTTGGCTGTAGCCATTGTACAAGGCGGTTTGATGCGTATTATAGTCCCAAAACTCGGTCAGAAATGGAGTGTATACACCGGTCTGATCATTCAAATCATATTTCTGTTGGTTATTGCTTTCGTCCCGTCAGGCTTCTGGCTATTAGTCAGTATACTACCCTTTGCCCTTGGCGGTATCGCCAGCCCGACCATACAGGGAATCATGTCATCTCAGGTACCGTCTAAAGAGCAAGGTGAATTACAGGGAGGACTTACCAGCCTAATGAGTGTCACTACTATTATTGGGCCGGTTATTATGACGTCTTTGTTTTACTATTTCACCAATGAAAGTGCACCTTTTTACCTCCCTGGTGCCCCCTTTGTCATGGCATCTATTCTGGTATTCTTCAGTTTGCTATTTGTCATCAGGACCTTTCATAAAAACGGAATCTAATTATAAATAGAAATGATTGACTTCGAACACTCCACCGTATCTGAACCTGACCTGACTCCAAAGGGATTGACCTTTTTAGCCTTAAAAAGTAGTCATCTGCAAGGTCGGGGTGAAGTCACCGTCTATATGCCTGAGGTACTAAAGGGTCGCGAGGATATCCCCTGTGTTGTGCTATTGCATGGAGTATATGGTGGCCATTTTTCCTGGACATATTCGGTGGGTGCCCACCGAGTATTGGATGAATTGATTGCTCAGCAAGTGATCAAACCCATGGCTCTGGTGATACCGTCTGATGGACATTGGGGTGATGGAACCGGCTATTTCCGACATCATGGCTATGATTTTGAAAGATGGATTTGTGAAGACGTACTTGATGGTGTCTATCATTTTATCCCTGGTATCACTTCTGCCAGCACGCACTTTATCTCCGGACTGTCCATGGGTGGCTTTGGTGCCATGTGTCTTGGGATAAAGCATCGCGATCGATTTGGAGCCATTTCTGCGCATTCATCCATCACTTGTATAGAAGATCTCCGCCCATATGTAGCGGAAAATCTCGAAGCACAGCTTTCAGTGTCAGAACGGAAGGCCCTGGATATAGCCAGCCTGGCTTCGCAATACAAGTCAACCCTTCCTAAGCTCCGATTTGACTGCGGTCTATCTGATGACTTACTGGAAGCCAATAGAATTCTACATAAGAAATTAGATACCGCAGATATCAAACATATCTATGAAGAGTTTCCAGGAGCGCACGAAAGGCCCTACTGGCGAGAGCATGTAGCAGATACTTTCCGATTCTTTTCCAAAAATCTCTCCTAATCCTCACACTAAGAGCGCCGGAAAAAATCTTCAAACAATGCCACAATCATGTCAGAAGTTATGGCGGATGTGGAGTATTCGCTCTCTACCCTGTATCTTCGCTTACCACGGCATTAATAAGGACTGTACACATGCGAAAAGTAGGCATTCTGCTCATTAATTTAGGAACACCTGATGAACCATCCAGGAAAGCGGTAGATCGATACCTGCGACAATTTCTCCTCGATGGCCGAGTCATTGATATACCCTGGTTGCAAAGACAACTTCTGGTCAGAAGTATCATCGTGCCATTTCGGGCTGGTAACTCCACAAAATTGTATAAGCAGCTTTGGACGGATCAAGGGTCTCCACTAAAGATATATGGGGAAGCAGTGAGAGGTGCAATCCAGAAAAAATTAGGCCCTGATACGCCAGTGGTGCTAGCCATGCGATACCAAAACCCCAGTGTGGCTGATGCGTTGTCCGAACTACGAACAGCGCAAGTATCAGAAATTATCGTTTTTCCTTTATTTCCACAATATGCCTCCGCCTCTACGGGATCAGCATTCGAAGCAGTGATGATGGACGTAGTGAAGCAAGAAGTCATTCCCTCCATGACCTTCATTCAGGATTACTACGATCATCCGGCATTTATCGATGTGATCATTGATCATGCTCGGCAATTTAATTTGGAAGACTATGACCACTTCTTGTTCAGCTATCATGGCTTACCACAACGACAACTGACAAAGGCCGACACAGGAGATCACTGTTTAAGATCACCAGATTGTTGTCAATCTATCGGAATTAGAAATAGGAATTGCTACAGTGCGCAAAGCTATGCCACCACTCGGGCACTTGTCGAAAGACTGGGACTTCGGGAAGATCAATACACGACCTGCTTTCAATCAAGATTGGGAAAAGATCCCTGGACTCAGCCCTACACATCTGACGTATTAAAACTACGTGCCTCGAAAGGCGATAAGAAGATCTTGGTGTTTAGTCCTGCCTTTGTAGCTGATTGTCTAGAAACTACGGTGGAGGTAAGTATAGAATATCAGGAAGAATTTGAAGAAATGGGAGGAGAAAGGTTAGATTTGGTACCCAGCCTCAATGACGATCCCAAATGGATCGAGGCCATACTTCAAATCATTAATGAACGTGCCAATCTCTAACTCGTGACTTTTGAAGCCTTATCCAAAGAGCTGAAGGCTGGTAAGTATAAGCCCGTCTATCTACTTCATGGTAATGAACCCTACTACATAGATTTGATCACTGAGCACTTCGAGCGAGAAGTACTGGTTGAAGCTGAACGTTCCTTCAACATGACCATTCTGTACGGTAAGGATGTGGATTACAAAAGTGTAGTGGATCAGGTACGAAGATATCCCATGATGGCATCGCATCAGGTGGTTATCCTGAAAGAGGCGCAATCCATGAAACAACTCACCGACCTGGAGGTCTATATCAAGAACCCTCTAGACACGACTATCTTTGTGATCGCCTATAAGCATGGGAAACTGGATGGGCGAACCAAGTTTGCCAAGACACTCCAAAAGACCGCCGTTGTATTTGAATCAAAAAGACCGTACGACAATCAAATGCCGGTCTGGATCGCGACCTTCATGCAGAGCAAGGGATATAAGATCAACCCTGCCGAATCCTCTTTGATTGCAGAGTATCTGGGTAATGATCTCTCTAAAGTGGCGAATGAATTGTCAAAATTGGTAATCAATATACCCAAAGGTGAAACCATCAACAAAGACCATATCCAGGAGCATATCGGAATCAGTAAAGACTACAACATCTTCGAATTGCAAAACGCACTGGGGACCCGAAACAAGGTCAGCACCTATAAAATCATTCAATATTTTCAGGCCAACCCACGAAATAATCCGCTGGTCATGGTGGTTGCCACTCTGTTTTCTTACTTCAATAAAATCTACCTGATGCAGTTTCTGCGCAATGCACCAGACCGCGAGGTCCAGAAAACACTGGGACTGTCTACAAGCTATTTTGTGAAAGATTATCGTACAGCTGCCAGAAACTACAATCGACTACAGACTGAAAGAATTCTGCACCTTTTACGACAGTACGATCTGAAATCGAAGGGAGTCGACCGGGGTAGTTTTACAGACCAATCCCTCATGCAGGAAATGATCTATCAGATTTTAAGTACCTAGGAGACGGTTGACAAACCCAGCCTGTACTGATAATTTTTTTTATCCATCTTGTGACCATATAAACTTCAGCCATTCTCCAATTACCTGACCTCATTGATCCTCAGTCAGTTACCTGAGGGTAATCTCCGTCGATCTCGCCTCGCCAGGCACAACGATTTACGACTACCGCATCAATCTCCATTTTTCAACAGTCTCCTGGGATGGCTAATTTTTTAGCACAATCTTTGCTGAAGTCAAAAAAGGATCTATATTTGGACCAGCTATGAAAAAATTCAGAAATAACAATTGGTGGTGGACAGACAATACGCAACGAAGGGTGTATTGACTGGGCACTATTGTAAAAAATAATTCACGGCTCGTCGGACACCCGACGAGCCGTTTTTAGTTTGACCCTCTTGAGTCGGGAGAAAATTAATGGATTCATAATAATTGAGAAGATCAACGACAAAAAAATAATACCATGTCGGTTAAAGTCATATCAACCAACCAACGCCTACTAGCAGACACTGTCACTCCTGTAGGAATATTCCTACGCATACGTGATCGATTTCTAAACCCCTGTTTACTCGAAAGTAATGACTACCGGTCAGCTGAAAATAGTAACTCAGTGATTGGCTTCGATCCACTGGCTACGATCGAAGTGCGATGTGGACATGTCAAGCTTAGTTATCCTGATGGTAGCACTGAAGAGCGTCAATTACAAGAGGCTATGGAATTGCCAAAAGTATTCCGGGAATTCATGGATAATATGGATGTACAATATGAAGGAGAAAAAGCACCCGTAAATGGATTTATTGGACATACCAATTTTGATGCCGTACAGTACTTTGACACACTGACCTTTGATGAGAAAAAAAGAAAAATTGACATTCCCGATGTCCATTATACTTTCTATCGATATTTTATAAATATCAACCATTTTAATGGAGAACTCTTTCTGATCGAAAATCGTCTGGAGCATGAAGAGAGTAATCTCGAACGAATAAAAAGAGTCATCTACGATCATCACATTCCCTCGTACAGTTTTAAATTGGTAGGAGAAGAGAAAAGTAATCTAACCGACGAGGAATATCGAGACCTTGTATCTAAAGGAAAACACCACTGCCAGATCGGAGATGTTTTTCAAATTGTATTATCAAGGCAATTTACACAAAAATACCGCGGAGATGATTTTAGAGTTTATCGGATTCTTCGGTCTGTGAATCCCTCGCCGTATCTCTACTACTTCGATTATGGTGATTATCGGATTTTTGGAAGTTCTCCAGAGTCACAACTAGTTGTCAAAAATGAAATTGCACGGGTAAATCCTATCGCAGGTACGTATAAACGCACGGGCCACGATATAGAAGATGCTAAACGAGCCAAAGCCCTGCTGGCAGATCCCAAGGAAAATGCGGAACATGTGATGTTGGTAGATTTGGCTCGGAATGATTTGGGTCGACATTGTCATGATGTGGAAGTGAAAGTATTGAAGGATGTGCAATACTTCAGTCACGTTATACACCTGGTATCTAATGTCGAAGGAAAACTGGAGAAGGGAGGAAATACCATTGAAGTTTTTGGAGACACGTTCCCGGCAGGCACCCTTTCGGGAGCACCAAAATACAAGGCACTTGAATTAATAGATCGATATGAGAATACGAATCGGTCGTTCTACGGTGGAGGAATCGGTTTCATAGATTTTAATGGAAATATAGTCCACGCCATTATCATCCGGTCATTTCTCAGTATGAATAACACTTTATATCTGCAGGCAGGTGCGGGTGTAGTTTCTGCCAGTGTCGAAGAAAATGAACTACAGGAAGTAAATAACAAACTGGGGGCATTAAAACGTGCTCTCACCTTAGCGGAACAAATCGATTAATCTTTCTTAAAAATATAGGAGAAATGAAAATATTAGTCATCGACAATTACGACTCCTTTACGTATAATCTCGTCCAATATATTCGTGAGATCGTGCCCTATCCCATTGATATATTCCGGAATGATGCCATCAGTCTTGGGGATGTAGAGCTTTACGATATTATCGTATTATCACCCGGTCCTGGTGTCCCATCCGAGTCAGGTATCACCCCCGATGTAGTTAAAAGGTATCATACTTCAAAATCCATACTGGGAGTTTGTCTGGGGCATCAAACAATCGGTGAAGTATTTGGAGGTACGTTAGCCAACCTCAGCCAGGTGTATCATGGGGTAGCAACCAAAATAACCGTCATCAAAGATGATATCCTTTTTAAAGGTCTGCCCAGAGAGATTCAAGCGGGCAGATATCACTCCTGGATTGTCAAGAAAGAAGGCTTTCCCGATTGTCTGGAAGTGACCGCAGTAGATGATGAGGGAATTATCATGGCACTTCGACACAAAGAATTTAATGTACGAGGTGTACAATTCCACCCCGAAAGTATCCTCACGCCAGACGGTAAAACCATACTGAGGAATTTTTTCGATTTTGCATATACCTATCAGGAAAAAATGCAAGAAAAAGCAGCCAATAGATCCCTGGCCTAAACTAACAGCAATGAAACAATTACTACAGGAATTATTTGATCAGAAAAGACTCACACGTGATGAAGCACGGGATGTGTTACTTGAAATCAGTGAAGGTACATACAGTGATCCCATCCTGGCTTCCTTTCTTACGGTTTTCAAAATGCGCCCCATTGCCAAAGAGGAATTACAGGGATTTCGAGATGCCCTGCTTTCACTTTGTCGTCCCGTAGATTTACGAGGCCTGGATTCAATTGATATCGTAGGTACCGGAGGAGACAGTAAAAACACCTTCAACATTTCCACCCTCAGTTGCTTTGTAGTAGCCGGTGCCGGGTACCCAGTCACAAAACATGGAAACTATGGAGTTTCTTCTGTCAGTGGATCATCGAATGTACTGGAGTCGTTTGGATACCAATTTACTAACGATGAAGACGACTTGCTGCGAAGGTTGGATCATGCCAACATCGTCTTCTTTCACGCACCGCTCTTTCATCCTGCCATGAAAGCCGTAGGTCCGGTGAGAAGGGCGCTGGGAATGAAAACCTTTTTCAACATGCTGGGACCTCTGGTCAACCCAGCACGACCCAAGCGTCATTTCCTGGGAGTTTACGAGATGAACCTTTCTCGCTTGTATCAATATATATTACAAGAAGATGAAAATCCCTTCGCCGTCATTTATAGTCTGGATGGCTATGATGAGATATCACTTACAGATGCTTTTAGCATGCGTACTAACGCGGAGGACCTACTAATAAAACCCTCCGATCTGGGATTTGAAAAAATAGATCCAGCTGCTCTTCATGGGGGAGATACTGTGGAGGAAGCCGCCAAAATATTCAAAGACATTTTAGAAGGAAAAGGTACGGATGCTCAGAAGAATGTAGTCTATGCAAATGCGGGATTAGCCATTCACCGATTTCGTCCTGAGAAGAGCTATCAAGATTGCATCCAGGAAGCGAAGGACTCGCTTGATAGTGGAAAAGCATTGGATTGTCTAAAGAAAGCCGTTGAAAATTAAAAAGACCTAAATCATTATCCGGTGGATATTCTCGAACAAATAGTAGCCTCTAAAAAATCGGAAGTAGCACAGCGCAAAAAGGTGGTAAGTGCCGCTGCGTTAGAAAAGTCTCCGTATTTTTCCCGTTCTGTTTTGTCTATGTCGAAGAGTCTTTTGGATAATGCACCGTATAGCATTATTGCAGAATTCAAAAGACAGTCCCCCTCCAAGGGTATAATAAATGATACATCCAATCCTATGGAAGTCGCGCAAGGGTACCAGGAGGCTGGAGTGGCCGGGATGAGTGTTCTAACGGATAATATATATTTCGGTGGATCCGCTGCCGACCTCAGTCTGGTCCGGGATACCGTAGACATCCCCATACTTAGAAAAGAATTCATCATTGATGAGTACCAAATCATCGAGGCCAGGTCAATGGGTGCCGATTTAATTCTATTGATCGCCGAGGTGCTCACAAAGGAAGAAGTGACCTCGCTCACTGCTGTGGCCAAATCATTGGGACTTGAGGTATTGTTAGAAATGCATAGTGAGTCTCAACTTTCAAAAATTGATCATCGAATTGACATTGTTGGAATAAATAATCGAAATCTAAAAACTTTTGAAGTGGACCTGGATGCTTCTATTCGTTTATTAGAAAAACTGGAGGGTTCCTTTATCAAGATCTCTGAGAGTGGACTCAGCAATCCAGAAAATATTCGAAAATTGGCTTCCTCAGGGTTTCAGGGATTTTTGATTGGAGAAAACTTTATGAAGACCGATGATCCCGGGAAGGCCTGCCAGCTATTCATTGAAAACTTGAGAAATGAAGAAATCTGATTTCATTTTCAAAGTGTGTGGTATGCGGGAGGTGTCCAATATCCGGGCACTCGAAGCCTTGGAAATCACCTGGATGGGGATGATTTTTTTTCAGAAGTCACCACGGCATGTAGTAAATCCCGTACCCAAGGAAAATGATACTATCCAACGAATCGGTGTCTTTGTAAATGCTTCTTCTGAATATATAGATCGTAAAATCAAAATGCACGACCTGAATGGAATCCAGTTGCATGGCGTGGAGAACCGAGAGGATTGTCAAGAAATTAAGGACCGGGGACTAATTACCATCAAGGCTTTTTCGGTCGACGAGTCATTTGACTTTGCAATACTTAAGGCCTATCATGATGCCTGTGACTATTTTCTATTTGACACAAAGGGCAGAACACAGGGTGGCACAGGGATTCGATTTGATTGGAGTTTATTAGCGAAATATCAGGGACCTACCCCCTTCATTTTAAGTGGTGGTCTCGGTCCCGAACATGTACAAGAAATAAAAGATTTTAATCACCAATATTTGCACGGCATCGACATCAACAGCCGGTTTGAAATCAAGCCTGCACAAAAAAATATCGAGGCTATAAAAAGGTTTAAGGATGAGTTATTTAGTTGATGAGAAAGGATTTTATGGAGATTTTGGCGGCGCCTTCATTCCAGAGATGCTGCATGCAAACATAGAGGAGCTCCGCAACCATTACATGGAAATCATCTACGATCCAGACTTCCAGGAGGAAATGCAGGATCTGTTGAAAAACTATGTGGGAAGACCCAGCCCACTCTATCATGCAAAACGACTATCAAAGCACTTTGGTACCAACATTTACCTCAAACGGGAGGACCTCAATCACACCGGGGCGCATAAAATCAATAACACGATTGGCCAAATCCTCCTGGCCCAAAAACTGGGTAAAAAGCGAATCATTGCAGAAACCGGGGCAGGTCAACACGGTGTCGCAACAGCCACTGTCTGTGCACTGATGGGGCTAGAATGTATCGTGTACATGGGTGAAGTAGACATCGCTCGACAGGCTCCCAATGTATCCAGAATGCGCATGCTCGGTGCAGAAGTAAGGCCCGCCACCAGTGGTAGCAAGACTCTGAAAGATGCCACCAATGAAGCCATCAGAGACTGGATCAACAACCCCACCGACACACATTACATTATTGGATCGGTAGTAGGTCCCCACCCCTACCCTGATATGGTAGCTCGATTTCAAGCTATCATCAGTAAGGAAATGCGATGGCAACTCAAAGAACAAACCGGCTCTGAACTGCCCGATATCATCATTGCCTGCGTAGGTGGTGGATCCAATGCAGCAGGTGCGTATTATCACTACCTGGATGAGGCGGATGTTCGTTTGGTTGCCGTGGAAGCCGCTGGAATGGGAATACACAGCGGAGAATCAGCGGCCACCAGTGTACTGGGTACCAAGGGAATCATTCATGGCAGTCGTACCCTGTTGATGCAGACGGATGACGGTCAAATAGTGGAACCCTATTCAATTTCAGCAGGACTTGACTATCCCGGTATTGGACCGATGCATGCGCATTTGATTGATTCCGGAAGGGCGGAGGCCGTGAGCGTTACCGATGATGAATCCCTGGATGCCGCCTTCCTGCTGACCCGACTGGAGGGCATCATACCTGCCTTGGAATCAGCACACGCATTTGCCGCCATGGATAAGATAAAATATAATGCAGACGATACTGTCGTGATCAATTTATCAGGTCGGGGAGACAAAGATTTGAGTACCTACATTAAAAAACTGGATGAGGCATGAACCGAATAGATCAACTTTTTCAAGCAAAAAAGGACCATATCCTCAACATATATTTCACAGCAGGATTTCCTAACCTGGATGACACCGTGACCATTATCAAAACACTGGATCAGTCAGGTGCCGATATGATTGAGATTGGTATGCCGTATTCTGACCCGATGGCAGATGGACCTACTATTCAGGAAAGCGGTAGTAAGGCAATCGCCAATGGTATGACCTTATCTACGCTCTTTCGGCAGCTGAAGGATATTCGCAGCGAAACACAAATTCCCCTGCTTTTTATGGGATATCTCAATCAAATGATGCAGTACGGTGTAGATAAGTTTTTACAGGAATGCGTCACCGCAGGTATAGACGGTCTGATCATCCCGGATTTACCGGTCGACATTTACGAATCAGAATTGAA
Organism: Saprospiraceae bacterium; assembly: GCA_050298535.1. Classification (GTDB taxonomy): domain Bacteria; phylum Bacteroidota; class Bacteroidia; order Chitinophagales; family Saprospiraceae; genus JABDMH01. The sequence continues at coordinate 17,616 of JBNKUI010000053.1, read as the reverse complement.
GGAAAAAATTGACGGGTCAGGCTTGCATATTATTTTCCTGATTACCCCACAAACTTCAGAGGATCGAATTCGAAAAATTGATGCACTCGCCCGTGGATTTATTTATATGGTTTCCAGCGCCTCGATTACTGGCGCCAAGTCTGGTATAAGTGATGAACAGAAAGATTATTTTGAGCGGGTCAATAAAATGAATCTAAATAATCCCCGCTTAATCGGTTTTGGAATATCAAATCATAAAACGTTTGAAACAGCCTGTCAATATGCAGATGGGGCAATAATAGGTAGTGCTTTCATTCGTCACCTGGGTCAAAATCAGGATCGTGTCCAGGAAGCTACCCGAGAGTTTGTCGAAAATATCCTTGAAAAATCAGAAGCTTAGTAGAAAATAAAACTCAAAAGGGCTCAGTAATTGAATTTATTGAGCCCTTTTCATATAAACCTGGATTAGTTAAGGAATATAACCCATAAGTAATACGGGCTTAAAACCCTAGTCGAAGACCGGCATTTATATAAAATAGGTTATTCCTCACATCGCTAGCCATGCCTTTGAAGACTTCACTGAGTCCAAAGGAATAACCGGCATCGACAAAAAATATCGCGACATCAACGCCTACTCCAAAGTTCCATCCATAGACAGCATCCGTAAAATCTCCCTTTTGAATAATAGAATTTTGCTTAAGGTCTTTGTCCACAGCAAAGGAAGCGTTAGGACCCGTAAAAACTCGCATATCAATGAGTCCTCCCGTATCATTCCCTAAAAGCTTATAGCCAAACATCAATGGAATTCTGACTCTGTTTACAGAAAATTCTGAATTATTTCCATCCAGTGTTTCACGTAATTCATTATTGGCAGATTCCCAGATGATCCCGGGTTGAATGTAAAATCGGCGACCAAATTGTGCATCCAGTCCAAACTGAAATCCCAATTGATCACCAAACATGGCACCTTCACTAAAATTATTGGTAAGCGATGAAGAATTAAATCCAACCTGTGGCCGGAGCGAAATCTGAGCCTGACTCACAGAGAAAAAGGTACATAGTACGAGCAAAAAAGATAGACGTTTCATATTATTCGGTTTTACAAGTTCAAGGTGCCGAATAATATTGCTTGATCAGGACAATGAAAATCCGGCGAAAAAGTAATTATCTATACAATAGCTCTTGCAATGCTTATCCAAAAAATCCAAAGTACTCAAGAGACTATACGCAAAAGACGACGGGATCGTATGATTGATACACGAATTATATCCAGATAACACTTTTTTAACCGTACCTAAAAATGTCTTAACATATGCAGGGGGATGGTATTTTTACAATTACCTCGTCAATTTCTGTTGAGGTGTTGATGTGTTGATTCGTTGAGGTGTTGATTTGTTGATGTGTTGATTTGTTGATGTGTTGATCTTTCTTAACCACTAAGGCCACTGGAGCGAGGCGTGTTCAAGAACACTAAGAATTGTATTTTGGGTACCCTCTGCGATCTTTGCGCCTTTGCGAGAAACCACGTTCTGTTGAATTGTGGATGTGTGGATCTTTCTTAACCACTAAGGCCACGGGAGCGAGGCGTGTTCAAGAGCACCAAGAATTTTATTTTCGGTACCCTCTGCGATCTTTGCGCCCTCTGCGAGAAACCACGTTCTGTTGATTTGTGGATGTGTGGATCTTTCTTATCCACTAAGGCCACTAAGGTCACTTGAGTGAGACGTATTCAAGAGCACTAAGATATTATTTGGGTAATCTCTGTGAGCTTTGCGCCCTCTGCGAGAAACCACGTTCTGTTGATTTGTGGATGTGTGGATCTTTCTTATCCACTAAGGCCACTGGAGCGAAGCGTGTTCAAGAGCACCAAGAATTTTATTTTCGGTAACCTCTGCGATCTTTGCGCCTTTGCGAGAAACCACGTTCTGTTGAATTGTGGATGTGTTGATTTGTTGATCTCTCTTAACCCCTAAGGCCACTAAGTGCACTGGAGCGAAGCGTGTTCAAGAGCACTAAGATTTTATCTTGAGGTTTAGCCCCCTGCGGAAGGGGGAAGTTTGGTCAAAATTTCAGATTTCTTTGGTAACCGGAGCCACAGTGTAGGCTACTGTGACCAAACTGGGGGATGAAGCACGTTTGATGCTCAGACTAAAAAGTTAACTTTGCCGTTTTACAAAACAATGATCATTCTGAATACCCGTCTTACACACTTTTCAGTCCTGATGTTCCTCAGCCTGCTGTTTGTAGCAGGATACTCAGAGGTGCATGCACAGGGCGAATTCAGGAAATATAGTAACAACTTTCTCAGCATTGGAGTGGGTGGTAGAGCACATGGTATGGGAGGAGCAGTGAGTGCCACGACGGATGATATCTTTTCTACCCAATGGAATCCCGCCGGACTGGCGCAGGGTACCGCGCAGATGGAGATTAGCGCTATGCATGCAGAATGGTTTGCTGGTATTGTCAACTACGATTTTCTGGGTATCTCTCGATCTCTCAATCCTGAAAAAAGAGCATACGGTGCCATCTCCGTGGTAAGGATGGGTATCGACAATATTCCCAATACCATTCAGCTTTTTGATCCAGATGGCAGCATCAACTATGACAACATCAGCTCATTTTCAGCAGCTGACTATGGCATTTTTCTCTCCTATGGCCGGGCACTGGGCAACAGCAAGTGGGACATTGGTGGTAGCGTAAAAGTGATCAACCGGAGAATCGGTCCTTTTGCCACTGCATGGGGATTTGGACTTGATGTCGGTCTGCAACATCATGGTGAGCGATGGCACTTTGGCATCATGGGTCGGGATATTTCGACCACCTTCAATGCGTGGAAGTTTACCTTTACCGATGACGAACAAAGAATTCTTCAGGAAACCGGCAACTTCATACCTAAGTCATCAACCGAACTTACGGCTCCCAGTCTGACGCTAGCCACTGGATACAAAGCACCGGTCAGTGAAAAAAATCATCTGCTGATCGCTTTGGATCTGCAATGCACTTTCGATGGACCAAGGAACACATTGATCAGCTCTGATTTCACCAGCATCGATCCAAGAGTCGGCGTTGAATATGACTTCAACGAACGATTGTTTCTCCGGGCAGGACTGGGAAATATACAAAAGGTGAAAGATGACCTCATCGAGGGGAAGGAAAATACCATCGTTCAACCACACTTCGGAGTAGGTCTATCCTTTCCCCGTTTTAAGATTGACTATGCACTCACGAATGTGGGTGATACAGAAAACACCAGTTTTTCACACATTTTCTCCCTGCTACTCAGCTTTCAGGCCAAGGAGGAGGGACTTAATTAGTGCATGTAGGAGGTTGAGGAGCATCATCCTCCAACGCCTGTCCAAAGCCGTCTTCCAGGATCGCTCTCTCAAAACCACCTTGTACCGATCCCTGCATGGCATTCGAAGCATACCCGGTATTATTCATATGAAGTCTGATGATTAGCGGATCATTGGCATCAACCTGTACCGGACTTCCCTGACGAGTAAAGGGTTGTTCGTTTACATGACTATGCGTCAATATCCTTCTGTAGATGAGCGCCTGATCCGGTGTGACTACCTCCCACCAATCGGCATACTGATCGCAGCCTGTATCCGGACTCCGCACCGTCACCTTGAAGATGTATTGTGCATCAGAGCCACTGACTTCGACTGCCTCTATAGCCATGTCCTCTTGCAGTTCCATCTCCATGGACGGGACATCAGCCACCACAGCGTCTTTTTCATTACAGCTAACCATGAGTATGAACAGTAAGAGGGTTTCGTATCTCATATTGATATTTTCAGCAGGTTCTTACGAGATTTCTTCCACGAAGATATTTCAAATATAGGTATCAAATGGTTGCGTAGATTTGAAGCAGTCTAAATGTTTCATCTCAAACTAAATGCCCATTCTTTGCGAAAATTTCGAATAAAGAACGCTATATTTGAAAGCAAATCAACAAAAAGCCATTTTTGTTGTAAATATTCACAGTTTTCAAATCCAAAAGAAACTGGGGAGAGGGAATTACATGAGAACCAAATAAAATATATAAATGGCTGTAAAGAGAGCATTTGGAGCAGGTGTGGATGATGAAAGTACCCTGGTGAAGCGCGATAAAGTAATCCAGTACATCTATTTAAAATTGACGGCGCTGGGATTTCCCGCTGAGGACCAGGGAGAGATTTCCGAGTTTCTTGAGGTCGCGAAACCCCTTCTAAAAAACTATACGGAGAAAGCCAGACTCCTTTCCAGTCATTTGTCACCTATTGGAACGCGAATCCAAAAATATGTGGACGACACTTTTGGGGACTACTCTCAGGATTTGAATTTGACACTTCCTGAGCATCCCTTTATTTTGGATCGCCATGGACTAGCTCGGATTTTATCCTTACCCTCTGATGGTGATTCTTATGAGACGGATATTGTAAAGTCGTATCGAACTTCTCAGGGTATTCTACACAATCCTAAAGAAGACCGTCGCACAACTAAAGGAGTTTTTCATGTGTGCGAAGGTGGACTGCCGGTACCCCATGATAAGAAACAAGTACCCAAAGTGACATTTGCCCGGCTAATGCACGAAGCGCTTCATCCTCCTAAAGATCTCATGCGGCTGCCATTTACCGCTAACCAGAAAAAGAAAGCAGAACTCTTTGCAGGATTATTACTTCGTCCGATCGTAGTACCCGAAGTACCTGGTGTCACGAAGGAAAAATCCATGGAAATCCGATTCTTTGCGCCGGGAAATCTGGTGAGCAATCTTGACTTTGTCGAGTCGATATTTGGTAATGCAGGTGATCCCCATTTACCAGAGAACGACGCAGCATTAGACGCCGAAAGCTGGACGGGTCATACGGGATGTGTGATCCTTGCCCCTCACCTCATTTATCTGAAGAAAAAAGATCTGGGACTGCCCCATATCAGCGAGGCTACTGACCGTCAGAAGCACGATGGCATGTGTTGGGAAGATCCAGATGAGCTTTATAATGATGGAGGAGCCTTTAAGATCACATCACGTGATGAACGAGGTGTCATTGTGACATTGATTGCCGACAATTACTTTGGTTATTGCAAGAAAGAGGTTAAAACACAAATCAGTTACTCTGCCAACCTTTTTGGACTATGCGAGGAAGAACATGCCGGTGGAGCGATTGCTTTCACAAGCTATGATTTGGGTGACGAATATCATGGTTTGAATGCAGCCACAGCAGGACTCCAAACATTTGAGGAGGTCTCCCAGCGGTACAACCGTATCATGGATGTACAGCAGAAAGGTTTTGGAATCGACAAGAAGTATCCCCAGATCGTCTATGTGCCTGAAAACTCGGTCTTTAAGTTACTGGAACAAACGGTATCCTGGGATGGCAAGAAGGGCGCTCAACAAATCAAGCTACTGCCAGGAAAATACTATGTACTACCCAGCGGCATCAAGGTTCAAATGAAAAAGCAGATCAATGGCTCTGAATGGGAATTGACAGGCACCATGCCTGAAGGCACACTTTGCCACAAACCATGCACTGTGTCGGGAGGGGGAAAGTCTGAAATTTCGAAACCCATTCAGGATGGAATGATCCAGGGCCATGTGATCGTAGCAGATATCAATAAAGATATGGATCAGGTCGAAGAAGTCATGCAATATGATTTCTCCACAAGATTTAGAGTCCCCTTTGGCAAACCCCGTAAGACTCGCCCCATCCTCAGTGCAGAGCGATCCCTGGGATCCGTGATCAAGCTATTTACCCCTTCAGAGGACTTCTCAGATGCTTACAACAAGTGGTTGGCTAGTATTCCTCAGCGCATTATTGACCTGGTGTATGTGATAAAGCGACACTATGATAAAGACTGGAATGGTCATTGGCGTGAATACTTTTCGGTAGACCGTATCAATGGTACACTGGGAAATGAGCTAAAGTATAAAAACAGAAAGCTCACCTCTAACTACCTGCGTATAGGTCATGACAAGCGAGGATCCTGGCGCATCTTCCAGTTAAGGCAAGACTACAGTCCATCGATGAAAGTTCAATTTGAGGATGATATCACGGCCTCGGTCGTACTGGACGCAGGTAAGCTTCAGGGACTAAATCCTCGATACACCAATCCTAGCATTAAACTGGTAAAGAACTGTGAAGCCCGGCTCTTCCAGCGACCTGATGAATGTATTCATAAAGGGTATGATGTACAGGCAGAAGCAGATTTGGCCAGTCCGAATACGTTCATTTCTAATTTTCAACCACTCACACGACCAGAAGTCCAGGAGTTGAAAGACGATACCATTGGCTTTGACCAGTATACTCAACCGATCAAGGATCTGATCAATGATTTTCTGGCAAGCGACAGCCCCAAATACCTGGTCGTATCCTCTGAACCACGATTGGTAAATGGGGTACCCTCTAAAAACCCCCGATATCTGCAGCTGAGACCCGATATTGCAAATCCGGTAGAAGCCTACCTTGCAGAGATGGGTACCCGATTGAGAAGAAAGCTATCTGTGGATAGCCCCGTCCATATGCCCGTTAATGCTGTACTTCCCGGACGTCGAAATAATCCGGCGGACGAAAAAAATAATGTACCACCTCTCGCTGTGTACAATCCGATCCATTATCAGGAACTGCCTGAGTTATTTATTGATTTTATTGCCAGTATCACGGGTAAATCACCATCCACTACTGGTTTTGGATCAGAAGGAGCATTGACTAAGGGTCCTTTCAATTGTCTGGTACCTGCTGCTGATCTCAATAATGCCTTTTTATCGTATGTCCTGACTGGATATGCAGGATTTTCATCAGCGGCGGGTTATATAGGGCCCAAATATAAGGTAGACCATGACATCAGCTTCCTTGTGCCCGAAGTGTGGGCCCGCATGCAGGTGCATGAGCGCGACCCAAAGTGGCTCATCGAAAATGAATATCTGGAACGAGTGAAAGACTTTGAGTACAATGGTAAAAAAGTACCGGCAAGTCTGCTAGGTTATCGAATCACATTAAAATTCGTACACCATTTCATGGGAAGAATATTCAGCAATCCTGATGCAGTCTTCAATGAATTTATGCTTGCTCCAGAAAAACAGGATATGGATGCCTTTGCAGCCTCGATCGAAAACCTGATCATCACGCAGAAAAGAGTGGCAGAAGGATACCTGAAGGATGGCGGATATGAAGCATTATGCCCACCCCTGAAAGTCCTCATTAAGATCATGATAGATGGTGAGTATGAAGGTAAAAATCGGCATCATCCCGATATTCGGGCCATGTTCGATAGAAAAACCATTTTAGAAAGTGACTGGTACAAAGATCGTCTGCATATTAAGCAGGAAAGAGACATTGCACTTTGGTCCAAGAATATTGAATATCTGGAATCTTTTCTAGCGAAAAAGAACTTTAAAGAGGCCGCCAGTAATCTGGAAATTCAAAATAAATTAATAAGAGCCCGGGAAATATTAGCTAACGTCTCAGCAGATGACTATATTAAAGACTTACAAGGTACGATTGGAGCAGATCCACTGGTACCTAACTACTCTATGGCTACAACTACCGCACTGTAGTAAATTCCTATAAAAATGTTGTAAAAGTCCAGGTGACAGATTTCTCTGATCACCTGGACACTTTAGACCAATTTAATTGTCGGCAAACAAATCAATTGCACTTCGACTTCCGCCCTTTCGACCGGATGCTAGACATCGACTCCCTTCAACATCTTATTCCAATATAGATAAGGGAGCATGTATTTCTTTAGAATCCACAACCGCCAATGTTCTTTAGAAGAGTCAAAAACCAGCATTTGCTTCAGTTTTGGGTCAGGCGTGAAGTTGTTGTCATAATCAAATTCTGCCAGAGCCATCTTACCATAACCCGTGACCAATGGACATGACGAATAACCATTATATGTTTTTTCATATTTGGGCTTGTTTGCCATCAACCGCTTAATATTCTCAGTCACAATGGGCACTTGTTTGCGAATGGCTGCTCCGGTCTTAGCGGTCGGAAGTCCCGCTACATCGCCCAGGCCGAAGATATTTGGATACTTGTTGTGCTGTAACGTGCCATGATCTACATCCAGCCATCCGGCCTCATTGGCAAGTGGAGACACTTTCACAAAATCAGGAGCGGATTGTGGAGGGGCCAGGTGCATCATGTCAAACTTGATGCCTTTACGGTTTCCATCCACTATCACTTTCACGTCTTTGTGATTATATTCCTTCTCATGGGGTGCCATCTCATACCATGCAATCTGCTCCTTGGCATCTACGGCTACCAGCTTATATCCAAAGCGAAGGTTGATATCATTTCTATCGACCACTTGCATAAGTGTCTTTGCAATTTCTGGGACACCAAATATGATGGTACCTGCCGTAGCAAATACCATATCTGTATTCTTTGCAACCCCATTCTTCCTCCATAAATCACCGGCCAAATACATGATCTTCTGCGGAGCTCCTCCACATTTAATTGGCGTAGTGGGTTGTGTAAATAATGCAGTCCCTCCTTTAAAGTTCTTTAGTACATCCCATGTATGAATGGGGTCGGTATAGTTACTGCAAACCACCCCTTTGTCCATTGCCTCTGGCAGACCTTCCACCAAAGCAGGGTCTATCTTTATACCGGGACAGACCACCAAATAGTCATAGCTATACTCATTACCATCGGTGGTGGTCACTTTATTTTCTTCAGGTAAAAATTTGTCAGCATATTCTTTGATCCAATTCACATTCTTAGGCATCACAGATGCCATGGATCGTTTTGTCTTTTCGTAGTCGTAGGTTCCTGCTCCCACCAAAGTCCAGGCAGGTTGATAATAATGTGATTCTGCAGGTTCAATGATCGAAACATTCAGATTGGAATCTTGCTTGAGCATACGGGCTGCTACCATGATCCCGGCTGTGCCTCCACCAATGATTAGAACATCAGATTTGCTTGCCATGATAATTTATTTTTCGTGCCTTAAATAGAATCTTAAGGTAGAAATCCAATTACTATCAGTTTGTGACAAACATCACATCAACCGGTATTTCCTGTCAGCCGCCTTATTTTTCCTGGATATGATGACTAGAGACCTGCGATTGCTTCATGATGTGAAACAAACTCCTCATAGGTCCCGTAGCGTTCAAAAAATTCTTTAATCACTCGACTGGCAAAAGGATTCTGTGCATTAAAAAGCACGCAAATACCAATTTTTCTTTCTCTGTCGAGTGCTATCTCACTTCGGTAATCATTCACTGAGCCTGCGTGGTAGGCCAGTTGATAATCTTCAAGATCCAAAATACGCCAACCCAGTCCATAACTCACATCTTTGACACCTTTCCAACGTGGAAAATGGGTCCTGTTTCGCACCTCTACAGAGGGTTCAAAGACCTTACGGAGCACTTCCTCACTGGCAATATCGGGTCGATTCCCTAATAATATTTGCATATAATGCGCCATGTCAGCAATAGAGGCATTTACACCGCCCGCTGACACTGCATTGTAATATTTGTCATTTAAACGTATGGGCACATAGTACCCTCGCTTGCGCCAGAACTGATGTGGAAAAGCAATGTTTTCACTCTGCCGAAGGCCTTCCATCGTACAGCTGGCGTGATCCATATTTGCCGGTGCAAAAATTTTGCTATGCAACATTTCTTCATAGCTTCTACCGGTAGTATTGCTGATCACCGGTTCAATGATGGAAAAGGCTGTATTCTGATAGGCAAAATATTCACCTTCCCTGCCATATGTATCCAGCGTTTCAAAAAGTGGAAAGATGCGATCCAGGCTAAGACCTTCCTCGGTTAGATTCGTATAGGCATGTCGTGCAAGACCCGTAGTATGATTGAGAAGATGTTTAATTTGAATTCTTTGCGCTTGCCCTTGGTTCTTCAGGTTGAATTGAGGCACAAATTGCTGTACCGGATCCTCGAGTTTAAAGTATGTTTCTTCTTCAAGCATGGCACCTAGAAGACCTGCGAATCCTTTGGATAAACTACCAATTCGGAAAACTGTGTATGGATCTACCGGAAGGTTCGACGACTTACGATCATTCTTTCGGGTCCCAAATCCCTTGATATAAACTAACTGATCATCCTTTATAATGGCCATAGCAGCTCCCGGGCACCCTGAAGCTGACAATTGTTGCTGAAAGTATCGTTCAAAATCGTGCAGAAAGGCTGAAGGAACTTCATCATGCTCTTTTAACGTCTCCTCAATGGTAAATTCCCTGACCGTATTCTCCACATGAATTTGCGAAGGGATCAGAGGAAGCAATAAAAGCATTGCCCACCGAATAAAATTTCTCATTTAATGTGTGTGTCTAGTGGCTCTCTCCCAGGGAGCTGTGTTTACAAATACCTTTTTAGATGGGAGAGCTATGGTTACCTACATGGATCTGTTAGACTCTCAATGTAACGTACTAATACACAATAGAGTATGTCCAAAACTGTGCCAGTGTAAAAAGAAGCTACTTTTAACATTCAAATGCCACTTTAGCCATCGAATCAAACAGTCACAGAGTTAAGATAAGAATTTCCTTCTTTACTAAAAACGCTTAGGCTTAGGAGCAAACATCTCATCAAATAGATGCTCATCATCGAAAACAGTATCCGTGAGGCCTTGTGTATGTTGATATGCTGCCGTCAGAAATAGTGTCTTTGCAGCGCCCATCACCACATGAAGGGTAAGAATCCCTACCACAATAAAACCTACGCCAATAGCCGGCTGCGCCATGGCAGTGGGAATTCCAAGTCCCAGGACCAATAGATACCCAAGAAGATAGAAGAGACCGAAACTGAAATTAACGCCCAATGATTCTCCCCATTTTTCACGAATGACTTCAGAGGAACGCTTTAAGGCTCTGCCGGGTGTCACATCTTCAAACGCAAGCACAGGAACCACAAAATACGTGGCTATGGACCACGCGATACCCACAATACCAGCTATGATGGCACCGACAAAACCTAACTTTTCTTCCAGAAAACGAAAAATGGCTCCCACAGTAGCGGCCATCGCGGCCCATGACAAGACCGCTTCAATTCGGCTTAAAGCAAACTTAAGTCCCTCCTTCACGTGCACATCACCCCCTTGCAAAACCTCATTAGAACAATATGTGAGGGCGACATTGAAGAAAATGATGATCGTATAGGTCACCAAATAGAAAAAGAAGAATGCGACTAGTATAAGTGGGGATGAGAATTGCTCAAAGTCCTCAGGATTCAGATTTAATCCCAACTTATGCCCCAGCCCAATCATCATGGCCGTGCTGATCACAAATGAAGATATCACCAAAATAAGGGTAGCTCCTGAGGCTAGTACAAATAGTAATAACTTGGGATTGTCCCTTAGGACCGATAGACTGAGCCATCCAATCCTCCATCCCGAGCGCATTCTTGAAAATAAAGACATTATTTCAGAGTTATTTTGACCTGAACTTAATCAGAATATTCGCCTAAAGCAAAAATGATCGACGAATCCAAGTACACTATCGATGGTGAAAACTCTTCTACTCATCTGCGGGCATCCTCGTCGTAGATCCATCGGGTTTTATCGAAATTACCGTTCACCCATCTTTCCGACTACTATCTTCCTGTCATGGATTGTCAGTATATCTCAAGACAGCACGGTGCTTCCCACTTTGCAGACAGATACTTCATACTAACCAATGCACCGGATCAGTCCCCAACCGCTGAACTTATCATCCCTGATTGTACTCCGGGCATCATGTATATCGAGGAAGGTCAAATCGAACGTAAGAGCAAGGATCAGGTAGTAGTACTTCAGGCAGGTAATTCCTATCTGTTTGGTCAGAAGACATCGGCGGTGGAGTATCATTTCTCCGAAACCCCGGTGAAAGCCTATGGACTTAAGCTACTGCCTAATACCCTTTTTAATCTTGTCGGCATTGAGGCTTCGGAGCTCACCAATCAGATGATCCCGATCGAGGACACACCTTTGTCAAACCAGTTCCTAATAGATCACTTAACTAAACACACCGTTTTTCCCAGAGTCCATGACGACCAATCGACACCCTTTTTGAAGCATATGATTTCGAAAATACATGCATCCAAAGGATTGATAAGCATTGACCACCTCGCTCAGCAATCGGGCATTAGTTATAAAAAGATGCAAAGACTCTTTAAAAAGCATGTAGGTATCACCCCCAAATTATATGCACGGATCGTACGATTTAATTACAGCATTCGCGTAGGTACCAGAGAAAACAAGAGTCTGACTCACCTGGCCTTTGAAAGTGGTTTTTTTGATCAAAATCATTTTATCAAAGAGACCCGGAAAATGACGGGTCGTGTGCCCTCACAAATATTTTCTGAGCACGGCGAGGGCATCGAAATCAATCATCTACAATATTTAATGGAGCGGCCCTACTAATCCTCTCGGTGTCCATTTTTTACTATTAAGCCAATAGACTTGCCCGTAATTTTAGCCAAAATCATGTTTATGGCTAAATACCTATTGTTCATCGCATTGACACTATTTACACATCTAGCGTATGCACAAATACATCTGGAAGGCCATTTAATAAATGAAGCGAGTGAGCCGCTCCCCTTTGCCAATATTCTGGTCCAATATGAGGCCGACACCAGTCTGTACAAAGGATTCATCAGCGATGAAAATGGGCACTTCGCTTTTGAAATACCCAATGATTCATTTCTCCTTCAATTTAATTTTTTGGGATTACATCCTCTCACGCTATCAGCCGACTCAGTACAGAAGTTAGAGGGGCCCATCACCTTATCACCACTGTCCAATCAATTGACCTCCGTCGAAGTCACCGCCGCCAAACCTTTACTACAGCGATTGGAAGACCGGCTCCTGGTACAGGTATCAGATAGTCCTCTGTCACTTGGCAGCAATACACTGGATATCCTGCAGCGCTCTCCCGGTATTATTGTGGATCAGGATGGTAATATTTCCATCAATGGCCGGAGCGGAGTACGGATATATCTTGACGGTAAAGACTTGCGGCTCAGTGGAGATCAACTCTCTTCCTTTTTAGAAGGTCTGACCGCCAGCAATATCGAGCGCATCGAAATCATCACAAATCCCTCCGCAAAATATGAAGCCCAGGGCAATGCCGGTATTGTAGACATTATCACCAAGAAAGGTTTGCTCATGGGTACTAATGGAAGTATTTCCTTGAGTCCGGGTCTGGGCCGATATTTTCGCTGGGAAAATAATATATCATTCAATCATCGTCGCAAGAAATTAAACCTATATGGTCAGTATAATTTTGCAAAGAGAAACCAATATATGGAGATTATTATTGACCGGAAATTTCTCGAGAATGGTGCACCCCGGGAGATAATTGACATGCAAACACTTTTTCGCCTTCCCATTGAGACCCATGCGCCCAGACTAGGGCTGGACTATGAAATAAGCCAAAATACAACCGTCGGCATTTTGGTTAACGCCTTTTCAAATATCACCGGTCAAATATCTGATAATGAAATCATCAGCAGAGATGAATCATCTACACCTAAACAATTTCAACTCACGGATGGTAATACAAAAACAAATTGGCACCAATTCAACAGTAACGTCAATCTTTCCCACACTTTCTCCAACCAGGGAAAGCTGAAATTTGACCTTAATTACGCGCGGTATGATAATGGCTCGGACCAAACCTTCGACTCACGTTTTCTTCGACCCGACGAAACACTATTACTTGAGAACAGCTTAATAGGAAACGTAAACGGGCAATTAGATCTATTAGGTCTAGCCATAGATTATTCCACACCGCTGGGTTCAAATAAGACCTTTGAGATTGGTTGGAAAAACACCCTGGTAAATACGGATAATGATCTGGAATATTTTGATGTAGAAAATGACGTTACATCGATCAATGAAGGTCTTAGCAATCGCTTTATTTATCACGAAGAAATTTATGGTGCCTATGCCAATCTTCGCTTTAAACAAGAACGGTGGAATGGATCGATAGGACTAAGGGCAGAAAAGACAGCCATAGAAGGTGACCAGCGATCCACAGATGAAAAATTCACCAATAATTATCTTAATATTTTTCCCACGGCCTCGATCAATTATAGCTTACACCAAAATCATACCCTGGGATTTAGCGTGAGCCGAAGGCTAGACAGACCGGGATACAACGATCTTAATCCCTTTCGATTTTTTGTCAATAACTACACCTATAGAGTCGGCAATCCCTTTTTAACTCCACAATTCACCTGGTCAGCCGAAGTGAATTATACGTTCAAGCAGCGATATTACTTTGCCATCAACTATGGACTGACCACAGACAATCTCAATCGTGCGATTTTTCAGGAAGGGACCGAAGACATCGTAGTCGTAAAACCCATTAATATTGATGATCTTAATAGCCTGGGTATTGTAGCAAGTCTTCCTATTCAATTCACAAAAAAATGGTCCAGCCAATGGAATCTGAATCTATCGCTCAATGATTATCAAGGAGAAATTGGTGGATTTACTTTTGATCGCCTGAATACCATTTTTGTGCTCAATACCAATCACAGCATCTCACTGGGCAAAGGTCTTCGCATACAACTAGGTGGATTTTATCTTCCCAGTCACTACGCCAGCATATCAAAAATCAAAGACATCTCGCAAATCAGTGTGGGTTTGCAAAAATCTATTCTCCAAAATCGTGGATCGATCCGATTTAATTTCAACGATATATTTTATCAGGGATATCCCCGGGGACGCACTGTTTTTGGACGAATCGATGATACTTTTATCAGTAAACGAGATACCCGGTTTGCGACCCTAGCCTTCTCCTACAATTTTGGCAAACAAACCGTAAAATCACAGCGCAGGCGATCCACAAGAATTGAAGAAGAGCTTCAGCGAGCCCGACAGCAGGATCAATAATTTGGATATAACCCAAGCAACTCACACTACAATTTAGAACAACAAAAATTACTTAATTATGGTAAGGATCATCATTCTCCTACTTGCATTAATTGCTATGCACCAAATGGATGGTCAGGAGGAAGCAGAGTGGCAGGGCCGGTTTGAACAACTGGGACAGGAACTTCCCACCCCTAACCTGTACCGGACCGGTGATGGATCTCCAGGCCCACAATACTGGCAACAGCAAGCAGATTACAAAATAGAGGTGCGACTAGACGAAAAATTGAAACGGATTGACGGAACCGAAACCATTACGTATCATAACCATTCACCCCAGACACTGACCTACTTATGGATCCAACTGGATCAAAATCGCAGAGCCCCAAACAATGAAGAAAAGCTGACCTCGACGTTGAACCTCCCGGATTCCCTGACCGGATGGGAATGGATGTACTATCAAAAAGAAAGAAGTATCGAAGGTGGATTCAATATCATGCGTGTGCAGGACAAACGCGGACATCATATCCCGCACGAGATGCAAAAGACCATGATGCGAATCGACCTTCCCACCCCTTTAAAGTCTGGAGATAAATTCGAATTTCAAATTAAGTGGTGGTATATCATTAACAACAGAATGGAGGATAGAGGCAGGAGTGGATATGAGTACTTTCCCGAGGAAGACAATGCTCTATTTACTATCGCTCAGTTCTATCCGCGCATGGCCGTCTATGATGACTACGAGGGATGGCAACACAAGCAATTCTTAGGCGGGGGAGAATTTACCCTCCCTTTTGGAAATTTTGACGTAAAAATTGATCTTCCCGCAGATCATATCATGATGGCTACCGGCACATTACAAAATGCACGAGAAGTACTTAGTAATACACAGTGGCAAAAATACGAAGCCGCTAAAAAAAGCTACTCGCAATCAGTATTTATAGTAGACCAGGAATCCGCAATAGAAAATGAAAAAATAAAAACTGACAATCGTAAGACCTGGCATTTTAAAGCCAGCAATGTCCGGGACTTTGCCTTTGCCTGTTCCCGAAAATTTATTTGGGAAGCACAGGCAGTTCGCATCGGAGGAAAGAACATTTTAGCTCAAACATTATATCCGAAAGAAGGTAACCCTCTCTGGGAACAAGAGTCCATTAAAGCGGTGATACATACATTAAAGACGTATTCAAAATACTCGATCGACTACCCCTACCCGCAGGCTACTGCCATTCATACCGCTGCGATTGGTATGGAGTATCCCATGATCTGCTTCAACTTTGGCCGACCTAACTCGGATGGGAGCTTCAGTGAAGCCGTCAAATACAATATGATAGGAGTGATCATTCACGAAGTAGGTCACAATTTCTTTCCCATGATTGTAAACTCAGATGAAAGACAATGGACATGGATGGATGAGGGTATAAATTCTTTCCTTGAATTTAGAACGCAACAGGAATGCTATGATAATTTCCCATCCTCGAGAGGGCCTGCCACGTCCATCATTCCCTATATGAAGGGAAACAGAAAACATATCCGTCCCATTATGACAAATTCAGAGCAGGTCATACAACTCGGTAATAATGCGTACGGCAAACCAGCTACGGCATTCAATATTCTACGAGAAACCATACTGGGTCACTCCACCTTTGATTATGCATTTAAGGTCTTTTCAGAAAAATGGGCTTTTAAACATCCTAAACCTGCCGATTTTTTCCGTACCATGGAAGATGCTTCGGGTGTTGACCTGGATTGGTTTTGGAAGGGTTGGTTCTATACCACCGACCCTGTTGACATTTCCGTAGATTCAGTCTCCTGGTACCAATTGGCCAGTGAGGACCTCGCCTCAGAGGGTGAATACACACCGGAAATGGGCCGTCCCACTCCCTTCAAGATCCTAAGAACTCCTGACTACTATTATTGGGAATTCAGGGATAGAATTGATGAAGAAGGGCTAAAAGCAAATCTCCAGAAAAAAGAGATCTACAAAGTCAGGTTTCGCAATAAAGGAGGCCTGGTCATGCCACTTATTGTCCAGCTTACACTTCTTTCTGGCAAGCAAGAACTCCATAGAATTCCTGCCGAAGTCTGGAGAAAAAATGAATATGTAGTCAATAAAGTCTTTGTCACGGACGAACCCGTAACTCAGTTCATGTTAGATCCCCTTGCAGAAACCGCGGATATCGACGTAAGTAATAATGTCTATCCACGAGATGAATCCAAGTCACCAGTACAACGATTCAAAGAAAACAGTGGAAAATGAATATACTGACCCTACTACTATTTTGCAGTTGTCATGCATTTCATGTGAGCAGTACTGAGATCTACCACAATAGAAATGGACAATTAGAAATAATGAGTATTGTCTTTGCTGATGACCTTGAATCCGCATTAAATCATCGAAGTGATCAAAAAGATGTGGATATTTTCTCCTCAGACAGTTACCAAGAAAATCTTGAAAGTCTTCAGGAGTACATTTCGAGCAAGTTAAAAATAGTGCAAAGTCGAAGAGACCTGGATATATCCCTTTTAGGATATGAAATATCGGAAAACCGTTGCTTCCTCTACATGGAAACTGAACATATTGTCGGTGAGGTCATTTTAAGTTATAACTTACTGGTTGACATCTTCCCAGATCAAAAAAACCTGATTTTGTTTAGCGCAGAAAAGACCACCGCTTCCTTTCTTTTAAAAAGAGAGGGTCTGTTCCACATTTAGTGGAAATTGAAGGTTAGTTTTCCAGCAATGAGGTAAATCATATTGGATAAATTATGCAAGTTTCTAAATCCTCGTGCTCTGCGGATTGCGAGGGCGATTTTTTGATTTATGGATTCCACAA
>JBNKUI010000052.1:0-124332 GCA_050298535.1 Saprospiraceae bacterium | reverse complement strand
CTTCGATGGTAGATTCCTCAAGCCATAACGAACTTGTCTTGATTCAAAAGTTAAAAGTCCGGGCCTCTCTGGACGCTGTGTGGCATGCCTATACCACAAAGGAAGGATGGGAAAATTGGGCGGTTCCTCTGGCTGAGGTAGATTTGAAGGTAGGTGGTACCATAAAAACCAACTATAATGAGGAGGGAGTAATGGAGACAGTACGACTATTGTTACCTATATCATTAATTATGTACCACGTAAGATTTTAACTCTTCAAGCTGAATTAACCGATAATTTTCCAGAGTTTATGAAGGAAGATGCAGATGATTTTTTTAATGTAATTTATTTCAATGAAGTGGAGAAGGGCTTGACAAGCATTGAATCATATGGTATTGGTTATAAAAATGACTCCAAATATTTGTCTTTGATGCAGTACTTTATTCCTGCTAATGAGATGACGCTTATGAAATTGATAACATACATTGAAGGAAGATAGGGAAATGATACAATGTAATGCAACCCCATGATAGACTAGGGGAGCTTTAATTAGGTTATCCTGTATGAGGCAAGAGGACTTAGTAGGATACTTGCTACACTGATGGAAATTTGCCATGACAGCAGCATGGCATCCAACAGGCTATTAGATTCAAAGTTTATATTTGTTCTACACCCGATTGGTTACTTTGAAACTTAAAATAATGGACCGACGATCCTTCCTGTATTCTTCCATGCTATCTGGCGCAACCTTCCTAAACCAACGATTCTTTCATGATTTTGATACCCGATGTCTATATGAAGATTCCGGATTTTTTAGTGTATCGGAAAAAGAAGGTCATTGGTGGTTAATCACACCGGAGGGTGATCCCTTTTTTACGATAGGTATTAACCATATCGATCCGGCCAGTCTTCGATATCCGGAGAATATCCATATTTGGAAGGAAAAGTACGATGGTAGTACCATTAAGTGGTTGGAAAAATCGGTAAGGCCAAATCTTATAAAATGGGGTTTCAATACAGTGGGGTGGGAGCAGGAAGTTACAGTGCGAAACTGGCGTCACTCTCGATCATTTACCGTGGATGAATACAGAGCATTGGATATGCCTTACTGCCATATGCTTCCATTCACGGAGTCACATCAGTGGGAGCAACATACTAAGCATTTCGACTTCTTCAGTCCGGGATGGGCAGAATGGTGCGATTATATAGCCCGATCCCACTGTGCTGAATTGAGTGAAGACCCCAACCTGATTGGTTATTTCTACAGTGATTGCCCCACCTGGATTCATACACGTCCTCTCAATGAGTGGCGAGGACCGATCTTCAATCCTGAGCTGCTAGCATCAGAAAAAGGCAGAGAGGAACTCAGCAGAATGGCAACCCAATATTACAAGACAACTTATGAGGCCATCAGGCGATACGACCCTAATCATTTGATTTTTGGTGATCGATACGAGGCGAATGCACCCATTGCGGAAGAAGTAGTGCTGGCAGCTTTACCCTATGTGGATGTTCTATCATTTCAGGATTTTCGTGATCCCATCACGCATTTAAGAGACTGGCACAGAAAAACTGGTAAACCAGTACTCCTGGCAGATGCTGCCAAGATGAAGTGGCAAACGGAACCAGGAGAATTTAGCCGCAATAATGGCGAATGGTACACAGAGGTGCTCATGCAGTTGTTTGATGACCCTGGATGTCTTGGTTTTCATCTTTGTGGTGCGTATCAGAGAAATAAAGCACGTAGGTACGGATTACTGGATGAGTATGAAAATCCGGATGAGAAAAATGTGGATTTAATAACTGCGGCTAATAAACAAGTAATAGAATTAATGAAGCAAAGATTTGGAGAGTAAGCAGTGGCTTTGCCCTAATATTTAGACTCCATAACATGAAGAATTATAAAAGATGCATTTCAAACACCTTTTTATAATACTAGTGAACTTCTGTATCCATATCCCTTTTGCCCGGGCGGATACCCAACCAATCAAAGTGATCCTGGATACAGATATGGGATCAGATTGCGATGATGTGGGAGCTTTGGCCTTATTGAATGAGTACATGCAGCAAGGAAGAGTTGAAATATTAGGGGTGGTGTATAGCTCTGGAGTCGTACCATATGGAGCGGGCATAATAGATGCCATTAATCGATATTATGGTCATTCTGATATTCCCATTGGTGCTAATCATGATTCACTTGTGGGAGATCCAGTTGATAAAATGACGGCTGAAAAATTAGCGAAAGACACTGAGGCGTTTGGTCATGAGATCATCCATAATACAGATGTGAAAGAGCAGGCTGCTTTCTTGAGAGAATTGCTTTACAGGCAGGATGATACAAGTGTAGTGTATATAACGATTGGACACACCAAGGGTTTATATGACCTTATGGCTTCAGCACCGGATAGTATGTCTCGTCTGTCCGGAAAGCAATTGGCAGAGAAAAAGATTAAAAAATGGATCGTACTAGGTGCTTTAGGAGCCCATAATGAAGAGTATAGGGTGAAGGACTGGAATTTCTTTTTTAATAACACAGCGAAATTCACCGATTATCTGGTTGAAAACTTTGAGAGACCTACCTACTTTATTGATGCAGGCCAGGATGTTTATACAGGTAAATCACTGGAGCAGACACCCCCGGGAAACATTGTTCGGACAGCCTATCGAGACTGGTTATGGAATGTGGAAAAAAAGACACTGGGAGACCAGCGATCCAGCTGGGACTTAATGGCGGTGCTTTATGCAGTGGAAGAACCCTTAAAATGGTTTGAGGTTTTTGATGATGGATATCTCGATTTTGATCCTGAAAAGGGATGTCAATGGATATCCTCAGATAGTCACCTAATGCACTATTTTGTTCTCCAAAAAGACGGATTTGCAGCGGAAATTTCAGACTATTTAAACGCATTGATATGTAATCCTGGATCTAATGATTAGCCGGGTCGTGAGTCAGATTGGATTCATTGCTCAACATGTATTATCTTGATATAATTACAAAAACAGCCATATCCATGTACGAAGATAGGTTGAAGATCTATGATGAACTAGTTGCCAAATGCTCCCGCTTTGAACGAAAGGGAAAGACGATGCCTTATACATCGGCTAATGGGCATATGTTCTCTCTTCTGAATAAAGCAGGCGAAATCGGAATCCGGTTTTCGAAAGAAGTCCAAAAGAAATACCTGGAAGAATTTGATACCACTCTCTTTAAGTCGTACAATTCAATTATGCATGGCTATGTATTAATCCCTGATGAAATGTTAGAGGATCTGGATAAAGTGGCAACATATTTAAACGAAAGTTATGACTACGTAATGAGCCTGAAACCTAAGTGATCTGTGCATCTTGTTTAGGATTTGTTATTTCAAACACATGATACTTTATGTCAGAAGTATGTATTCGTATCTTGGTTTTATCTCTACTCACGGTTTGTTCAACCGGACAAGAGTAGGAATTTGATTTGAACATTGCCAACACACATCTCATTGATGGTACAGGAGAGAATATGCAAAACGAATGTTCATATTTATATCGATGATGGCAGCATTAAAAAGATCGACAGACAAAAATAATGCAATTGAAAATGAGATCGATGGGTCGAAGCAGCATGGATTCCCGATCTTTTCGATTGCCAGGTGCATACTTCTTCTTCTGCAGAGGGTTTTCCAAAATTTATACATTATGGTGTCATGTCGATTTTTGTGATAGAAGGAGGTAGATGCACGAATGAATATTATAGAACCATGCGAGACACATTGCTAGTGGATCCGATAACTCCTCCGATGCATTCAATACCAGAGTATCTTCTATAAAATCATTCTTTGGAAGTATTTCAGAAAATAAGGAGCCACTTTAGACCTATCCAGCCGGCCGTGCATGCTAAGACCAAAGGTATACGATATGTAGAAGTCGAACCTCCCGCCGGATTAAGAAACTATGTGTTTTGCTTTTGGCAATTACATACTCCTGAGAAGTTAAATTTTTCGTTTACATATCGGGTGGTTTCTGATGGCTGCATCGATATCTTCTTTGACCGAAGGATTCCCTCTGACAGTTTTATCATGGGCTTCTGCCGAAAGTTTACTCAGTTTCCAATTGGTCATGATTTTGACTATATAGGTATACGTTTTCTTCCCTCGGCATTTACCCTGTTATTTGATATATCTGCGAAGGAATTAAGTAACCAGTCTCAGCCTTTGGAGAATGTTCTACCGGACGTGGCCAAATGGATTTCTGAGTTAGACCCAATGCAGAGCTTGCCAGCAACTATTGATACCCTTTCAAAATGGCTCCTATCCTGGCTGGATAACAGGCAAATACACTATGATAATCGATTCTTTGCATCTCTGGATGTCATTTTTTCAAGAAGGGGTAATCTTGATATTGAAAGTGATTTAAATACAGGTATCAGTCCCAGGCAATTGCGTCGCCTTTTTAACTAGTACATCGGTACGACGCCCAAAGGTTTTAGTTCTGTCGTAAGGTTTCAATATATCCTTAATACAAAATTCTCAAGACAAAGTATCAGGCAACAGAAGATCTACCTAGATGCCGGCTATTTTGATCAAGCTCACTTTATTAAAGATTTTAAAAGTTTTTATGGTGTGACACCGCGAGATGCCCTTCGATAGACTTTGTCCGAATTTTACAATTTTGGACCTGAAGATCCAGATAGATTTGAAGTAAAAATTAACAACCATGCGAGTTTTTATCTTTCTAATCTTAAGTCTGGCAAGCCTTTTCCTTGTTGGGCAGTCTACTCCTGAGATCAAGAATAATATGAATTTGAATGCCGGTATTATCTCGTACAAGATGGACGAAACCAAAAAGTTTTATAGTGAGGTACTAGGATTTGGCATCACTTTCGAAAATGATTTCTACCTCTTGATGCATACGCCCGATCAATCTGCATCCATAAGTTTTTTGCTTCCGAATCACCCCATGCAAGAGAATATTTTTCAAGCACCATTTCAAGGTAAGGGAGTATATCTTACCATTGAAGTCGAAGATGTCGATATGATGTTTAACGCAGTAAAAAATAAAGGGGTGCCCATTGAGATAGAGCTACGAGATGAACCCTGGGGAGATCGACATTTTGCTATTGTAGATCCAAATGGTGTTGGAATAGATATCGTAAGGTACACAAAGCCGGAGGAAGACAAATGATTTTCAGAGGAAGTCATAGCTAAAAAGAAATAGTTGCCTGTTTGACACACTCAATCAGGCAATATTTCATCTGGTAGTCAAGGTGTACAAAGGCATTCAGCCAACATCCAAATTTCAGTACGATATACACCAGAGACACCAATTTCGAAATCGAGACGTGCCATACCTTTGTTTTGCTTGGCAAATTCAGCACTATGAGTAGGAGGATATGCTAACATCTGATTGAGATTGTTGAACGTGTAAAGTTGTGCTACCTGATGGTTAGTGCTGGAGCCTGATGGCAGCTTTCGTTCATAGATCTGGTAGCTATTGATGGTGCCATTTTCCAGGCCGTTTTCAATGATGGGTCTCACCATATTTTGTTCCACTTCCATTAGATCTTTCATGCCTTTGCCTTCCTTTAGATATCGGTAGGACATATAAATGACCTTAGGAAAATCCGTTTCATCATTATCTAAGTTAAGTTTGAGTTGATATACTTCGGTCTTTATTCGGTCCCTGAAGTCCAGTGAATTTTGTACCAACTGTAGTTCCTTGTCAGAGAGTATTTCGTCAGCATTAGCAGCCATGGGCTTCTCGAAATGACCGGCAAGGTTTTCATTTCCTCGGTAAAAATTTACGGTTATTGCATTATAATCAGATCCTGTTCCCGCTTCTGGTAAATAATAAAGTGCCCAATTGAGGACTTCTTCTTTTTCTTGTCGGGATTTGTGGATTTTCTTGTAGGCTTGTTCAAGTTCTAAATATTGCTCAGCCATTTTAGGTTTGACTTTCATGAAGTCCACGACGGCATACACTGGGGGTGCTTGAGCCAGGATGTCACATGCGTAAAAGATCATGAACGACAAAGCGAGTTGCTTAGTGATTGAAATAAAGATTTTCATAATAATAAGATTGATTGTGAGTAAAACTTGATTTTGATACCTTGAAATTGAAACCTGAATCGGTGGTTTACAATGACTTTTGACTTTCTGGTTTGATCCACTCAATTCTAAGCTGATATCGTCTTCTATCGGGTGATCCGAGCCATTTAGATAGGGTATAATACCCAGTCACCCCGGGATATTGTCGAGATAGACTTGATTACTTCCAGATACTCAATGAGGGTAACGGTCCAGTACATTTTTACCTATTTTTAGAAGATGTATCGATGGCTATTTGTAGTGATCTTCCTCTTGGGATATTTCTTTTCGTTTACTGCCGATTCTCAGGAAGTAATAAAAGTGGATGTGTCGGATATTCTGACAGGTGATACCATTGATATGGTACCCTTCGCATATGCAATGGTTGACTCCTCGGGCAGTATGACACTAGATGATGTTCGGGAAGCTAATATGATCCCATACGCAGATTTAGAATCTTTACGATCCACAGCCAGTATATTGCCCTATCCTCTATGGCTTCGATTTGCCGTAGATCCCGATCGTGTGATTCCCAAGGACTCCCTGGCTATCCATATTCCCCAGGGCAATTTAATGCGAGTCTATGAGGTACGAGGAAGTGATATACATTTCAGTAGAGGAGGAGCGGAGGTCAGAAAGCACCCCTCACAAATTGATTTTTCCCAATTTGCCTTTCCTGTCAGAATCCTTGATGATTCAATAAGGACTATATTTCTTCGTATGACTGGCTACGGAAGTCAAGATCTTGAAGTTGAATTGATAAGTGTAAAAGAATTATATAAGGAGCATATCAGGATATATTTCGAAAATAGAATTGAATTTCAATACTGGTGGGGACTTATTTGTGCCTGGTTCTTTTTAGGTATTTTTTTTCTCTTTCGCTACTGGCAATACCGTGCAAGATATCTTTTGTGGTATAGCTTTTATTTGATTGCGATGGCCTTTAATCACCTGGCAGTGTATGAGTCGGCTACCGGGACTCAGATTTTATGGAGTCGCCTTGATTATCATGTTGCGATAAGTTTCAGTTTTATAGCCATACCTTTTATTTTTTTTGGGTATTATCTTCTCAGTATTCTTGAGCTACAACCCGATAGTCGTTTGTAC
This sequence comes from Saprospiraceae bacterium, assembly GCA_050298535.1. Classification (GTDB taxonomy): domain Bacteria; phylum Bacteroidota; class Bacteroidia; order Chitinophagales; family Saprospiraceae; genus JABDMH01. The sequence goes on along the minus strand of JBNKUI010000052.1, from coordinate 117,178 downwards.
AAACTATGCAGGCTATTTATTAAAGCTCTTTTTCTTGCTCTTATATGCTCCACGATTGCAAATATTGTACGATATGAATTTAGTTACCCAGTGACACGTGAGATCCACCGATTATTCTTTTTCCCCTCGACATTCATAGGTGCCAGATTGGCGTGGCTTATATGGCGTAGTGAAGATATGCTTTATAAGCTCATCGGCATCGGTATGATGATATTTATGGTCGCCTGTTTTATCTTTTCAGTACTCATCATTGCCGGCGTGAATGGTCACTTGCACCTCATTGTCGAAATTGCGATTATCATTGAGATTATATTCTTAAGCCTTGCCATTGGACATAAGACTAAGATGGCCACCGAAAATCTTCTGGAAACGCAATCAACACTTCTGAATGTGCAAGCTGAAAATTTGAAGATTCAAGAGAATTTGAATACAAAACTTACCCGATTAGTGGATGAGAAATCCAGAGACATTGTGGAGAAAAACAAACTCCTGGCTCTCCGTGAAAAATCGAAACTTGAAGCAGAACTCAATGAGAAAATTGCCAATGCTGAATTGAAAGCTTTGAAGGCTCAGATGAATCCTCATTTCATTTTTAATTGCCTCAATGCCATCAGAAACCTCATCCAGCACAATGATAATGATCTGGCAACAGATTATTTATCGGACTTCTCATCTTTCATTCGTAAGGTATTGACCTATTCTGAAATCAGGCAAATCACGCTCGAAGAGGAATTGAATCTGTGTCGGTTATATTTGAGGATGGAACAATTGAGATTTAAGAAAAATTTTACCTTTCAAATTAAGGTCGATGAAGGAACGGCAGTTGATTTTATCCGACTTCCTCCCATGCTGTTGCAACCTCTACTGGAAAATGCCATTTGGCACGGGCTCTTACATAAGGAAGGTGAAAGGAGATTGGTAATCCATGTCTATAATGAAGGAGATCGAGTCGTTTGTGAAGTGGATGATAACGGTGTGGGCAGACAAAATTCAGTAGTGGTAAGTGGTAGCACTGCCCGACCACCATCTATGGGGATGAAGCTTTTTCTTGAGCGTCTTGAAGTCAATAATAAACTGTTGGATGATACCTATCATTATGAAATCAAGGATAAGGAATCAGATGGCAAAAGTGAGGGGACCTGCATAAAATTGTATTTTGATCTATGACCCGCCCAAAAATTTCGGCCTATATCATTGATGATGAACAACATTGTATCGATTCTTTACATGCATTGCTGAATCGACATTGCCCGGAGGTTGAAGTGCAACAAACATTTGATTCCTCCAAAGGTGGGCTGCTGGCCATTAAGAAGTCGCCACCGGATCTTTTATTCCTGGACGTAGAAATGCCCTGGATGAACGGCGTTGAATTGTTGACAGCTATTGGGGAGATTGACTTTCAGGTTATTTTTACTACGGCACATGATAAATATGCGATCGAGGCATTTCGATTGAGTGCTATTGATTACCTCCTCAAACCAATCAATAGGGAAGAACTTGTCAATTCTGTACATCGTTCATCAAGATTTCTTACACAAGGTCTTTCTGAAAATATTCAGTACCTGCAGCATAATATGGCGTCGCAAAGTCATCTACACCGGGTTGGTATCCCCACCCGAGAAGGCATCGATTTTATTTTAATTGAAGACATTATTTATTGTGAGGCTGACAGCAATTATGCACATATTTACCTTAAAGATAAGGGCCATCTACTGATGTCCAGACCTCTCAAAGAACTGGAAATGCAGTTGAAGCCCTATAATTTCTGTAGGATTCATCAATCACATCTGATCAATTTGAATCACCTTATAAAATACGTCAGAGGAAATGCAGGGTATGTGGTCATGCTAAATGATGTACACCTAAATGTATCCCGATCAAAGAAACAGGAACTATTGTCGCGTCTGGGATTCGATTGACGAAATAACTTTGATCAGCGATTGATGTGCCTTTTCTGTAATTTAGTCTGCACTTCCACAGATGGTGAAACCCAAAAAGTATATTATGAAGCAGATATCACTTCTATTCTCTTACTGTTTATTCCTGGCATTCCTGACGCCGCTACAGGCACAAAAAATAGGTGCCGAAATATCCTGGGACAGTTGGGGCGTCCCTCACATTCAAGCGAATAATGTCGAGGCTTTGTTTTATGCACAAGGTTGGGCACAAATGCATAATCATGCTAATCTCATTCTGGATTTATATGGTAGTTCCCGTGGTCGAGGAGCTGAGTACTGGGGAATAGATAAGCTGCAAAATGATCTACTTATTCACACCATGGGTTTCAGTGCTCTGGCGGATGATTGGGAAAAAGCTCAGGATCCTGAATTGAAAACCATCCTGCAAAGTTTCGTTGCCGGAATGAATGACTATGCCTCAGCACATCCGGAGCAAATTGAAGAAAAAAATAAAATTGTGCTGCCTCTTACTACTAAAGACGTCAATATGCATGGGATGTATATTGTCTTTACATTATTCATTGGAGGTAACGATCTAGGGAGGGTACAACAATGGCCCGACATGGGTTCCAATACATTTGCTATTGGACCACAACGATCCGCCTCTGGTCATGCCATGCTGGTGCAAAACCCCCATTTGCCCTGGTGGAGAGAATTCCTCTTTTTTGAGTCGCACCTTATGCTGCAGGATAAGAATATGTATGGGGCTACCCTGGTGGGTCTTCCCGGCATTGCCATTGGATTTAATAATCATCTGGGATGGAGTCATACTGATAATACCATCGATAATGCAGATACATACGAACTGGAATTGAAGGATGATGGATACCTGATTGACAATGAAGTGCATCCTTTTGTGCAAACACAACATCACTTAAAAATACGGTCGGAAGATGGTGAATTTAAGGATACAATGATCACAGTGCTAAAAACCAGGCACGGTCCCGTTGTGAACCGATCTGACGATAAAATATTAGCGATCCGTATGGTGGGTATGGATCGACCCAATATGATTCTGCAATGGTGGCGCATGATAAACAGCCGATCCTTTGCTGAATTTGAGTCTGCATTAAAAATGGCGCAAATACCTTTTTGGAATGTCATGTATGCCGATCAGATTGGTACCATTTTCTATTTATTTAATGGCCTGGTACCTAAACGCAGTAGTGGAGATTGGGACTATTGGAATCGCATTATTCCTGATGGCAAATCTTCAGACATCTGGACAGAAGTACATGCATATGATGAGCTACCTAAACTGAAAAACCCTTCCACAGGATGGCTCCAAAATTCTAACGATCCACCCTGGACAAGTACCATCCCGACCCTACTTGATCCTGATGACTACCCTGATTACATGGCACCTAAATATATGACTTTTCGACCCCAGCGATCGGCTCACATGCTGATCGAAGATGAGTCAATCACCTACGATGAACTCATGGAGTACAAATTATCTACACGCCTTGAATTTGCAGATAGAATACTGGACGATCTTTTTCTGGCCATCGAAGAGTCTGACTCAGATAAAGCCAGGCAAGCCATGAAAGTACTGAAAGATTGGGATCGAAGTGCGGATGTCGATAGTAAAGGAATGCTGCTGTTCTATATGTGGTCAAGGAAATTTAATCTTTGGCAGAATCAAAATTACACAACTACCTGGAGTATGGAGGAGCCTCTTACTGGACCTGATGGCATTGCAGATCCTGCTCGTGCGGTGGAGTTATTGGAAAATACTGTAGATGAAATGATGGCAAAATTCGGGAAATTGGAAGTGGCCTGGGGGGACTACTACCGGATCGACTATAATGGGAAGAACCTTCCAGGAAATGGTGTGGATGGATCCGTAGGGGTAGTTCGTGTTGCCTGGCCTGGAAGGGCAGATGAAGAGCATATGTACATTGGCGGGGGAGATTCCTGGGTAGGCGTCATTGAGTTTGGCAATGTCGTTCAGGCACGAGTGCTTCTCAGCTATGGAAATTCCAGTGAGAAGAATTCCTCTCATAATGGCGATCAACTTGAATTATTCTCAAAAAAAGAATTACGTGTCCCATCTTTTACTCCCGAAGAGGTGAAAAGAAATAGTGTGCGAGTAGACAAGTTATAGAATTATAAAAAGTATTACTTTTTTTGTGGTGAAGTAAGGGATTGCCATAGTGAAGCTACAATGTTTACCTACTAGGATTGGAGGTAAACCTGGATATTCGATTCAATTCCATACATCTGAAGATCAGATATTAGAATATTAATCCTAATATTCCACGACGATTCCTTTATGGTATCATCAGTGGTGCTTTTCACCTGGTCGGAATTTTGCTAGTTTGCATTATCTTGATTGCAATGAAATAATATGTCTTCCAAATCTCAAGGAGATACTTTTTGCCCCGAGACCCGTGCCAACTGGAGAGCCTGGCTGGTAGAAAACCATCTCACGAGTGAACGGATCTGGCTGGTCCTCTATAAGAAGGATAGCAATATGCCCTATATGCCCTGGAATGAAGCAGTAGAAGAGGCTCTCTGTTTTGGTTGGATCGATGGTAGGAGAAATCGTTTGGATGATGAAAGATTCATGCAACTTTATACGAAGAGAAAACCTACCAGTACCTGGTCTAAAATCAATAAGGAGAAAGTACAAATGCTAATCGAAAAGGGTCTGATGGCTCCTCAGGGTCTTGCATGCATACAGATTGCGAAAGAAAATGGATCCTGGAACTTATTGGATGATGTGGAAGCTTTAATTATTCCTAAGGACTTAGAAGTAGCTTTTGCCGGTAGACCCCGTGCAAGCACTTACTTTCACACTTTAAGTCGCTCACGAAGGAAGGAACTATTGGCGAGACTGGCATTCGCCAAACGAGAAGAGACCAGGCAACGTAGAATTCAGGAAATTTTGGACCTTTCTAAATAGTATTTTTCTGGTAAGATGTCAGGTGAAAGCTGGAAGTGAAAGTAATTAGCTCAATTAGCTATGAAGCCAACTTGGTTTGATGGTTACCAAGGTTTTCAGTTTGATGTTTTATGGAAATACGTAGAAGATATACTCATTGAGTAAACCAAAACTTGTAAGAGTGTTTAATACTTCTGACTTTAAGGTAACCCCATTCGTATTGCTCGCGACTATATTAATGTGTACATCCCTTTATCACCTGATCTTTCCGGGGCCATATAAAATGGGAATGCTAGCTTTTTTCTATTTGTTCCCTGTTGCACTAATCCTATTCGTTGTGGATTATCTGGGACAGCATTTTGCTTCAAGTTATGCAAGAGTGGCGACTGCGGAAGTTGTGTTGATTGTGTTGATGGCCTGTGGTTATGTCTGGACCCAAAGAACTTCCACCTTTTTACTTCCGGAGGCATTCGATAAAGAGCATATTGTCGTTGTTCACGGGGTGGAAAATACACCTAAACTTATCTCTAAAGGCTGGCTGGCGACCTATAATATTCGAGTGCCAGCAAGCGGTGTGATCCTTACATCATCTGAGATAAGTGGCAACCTAAAAAGAGTTCAAATGAAGAAGGAGAGGGCAGATCGGGGTAGTTCCGATTTTGAAAAAATATATGGGACTTTTGCCGATTCTTTTGAAGTTAAGATAGGGGATAGCTTATATGAATGCAATACCTGGATGATCTCGAGAAATGGTACGATTAGTTATAGCTCAGATGAGCTTCAAGAAATTCAGGGGGACATTCGGCAACAGCTTATCGACTTTCTAAAGCACATCTCATGAATATATTCCATTTCTTGGATGACCATTTGAGAAGAGATGTATGCAGAGATATTTCTTTTAATTTAGAAGGATGAGATGATGAATAAAGAGACTTGTTAAGCTCATTTTTTAATCCAGTTTCATTGCAATGGTCGGGAGAATTTGCAAATTATGGGTATTAGTCCTACTGCCAATACTAATCGGAAGTTGTAAGCAGTATCCTCCAGCAGCTCCCACTATCTTTAGTTTGTAACTTCAGATAAATATCCGTCTTCGGGTTTGGCTACAGTGTAAGTGAATATATACTTGAAGTTACAAACTTCAAGTAGCGGTAGATAAGCGAACCCAGTGAGTAGAGCAAATCCGAATATCTCTAGTGAATACCTCGAATTCATTGCTGCCACCCTGTGAATATCTCGGAAAGTTTTGATCTTTGAGTATCACAGACAAAAAAAAGAGGTCACATGAAAGCAGTAGGGTTTCAGAAGAATTTACCCATAGAGAATAAAGATAGTTTACAGGATATTGTGTTGGCAGTACCTGAGGTGGAAGGTCGCGATCTTCTGGTGGAAGTAAAGGCTATATCAGTCAATCCCGTGGACTATAAGATTCGCCATAGGAGGCCTCCAGCAGAAGGGGAGTGGTCTGTCATCGGCTGGGATGCGGCAGGAGTCGTGAAAGAAGTGGGGCCTGATGTTACCCTTTTTAACGTGGGAGACGAAGTATGGTATGCGGGAGATTTGACACGTCCCGGTAGCAATGCAGAGTTTCAGCTGGTGGACGAGCGGATCGTAGGGAGAAAGCCTACTTTGCTGAGCTTTTCTGAGGCGGCAGCCTTACCGCTGACATCACTGACAGCCTGGGAGCTTCTTTTTGACCGTATGGAAGTGGATAAAGAATCAGCCGATAAAGTCATATTGGTGATTGGTGCAGCAGGGGGTGTCGGGTCGATCTTGGTCCAACTCGTCAAAAAGCTCACAAAAATGATATTAGTAGCCACCGCTTCCCGGGAAGAAACCACGCAGTGGCTCCAGTCACTGGGAGCAGATCATGTGATCAATCATCGACTTCCCCTGAGTGATGAATTGTCAAAGACAGGGTTGGAAGGTGCAGACTATGTCATCAGTCTTAACGCGACGGATCAACACTTTGATGAAATCGTCAAGCTTATTAATCCCCAGGGGAAATTTGGCCTGATCGATGATCCAAAAGATATGAATATCATGCCTCTGAAGAAAAAGTCAGTCTCTACCCATATCGAATTAATGTTTACCCGCTCCATGTTTGAGACCTCCGATATGATTGAACAACACCATATCCTAAATCATGTATCGGATTTAATCGATAATGGTACATTGATGACCACGGTGGGCGATCATTTCGGAATCATCAATGCCGAAAATCTCCGTAGGGCACATGCACTCCTGGAGTCCGGGAAGGCTAAAGGCAAGATTGTGCTGGAGGGATTTTAAAATCAGGTTAGATTACTAGCCCCTATTTTCATTCGATATTCACGGTTTTCTTAATGATCCTGGTTTGAGGGGAAAGTTACATACTCAGGCTAAAACTATCTACAACTAAAAATTTAGTTCAAAAAATTTGCATTGTTCAAACTAAGTCTTTAGTTTTGACTAAGAATTTAGTTAAAAGGAAAGAATCATGAAAGAATTGACCCGGGCCGAAGAAGAGGTCATGCAGGTCCTGTGGGACCTTGAATCTGCTTTTGTGAAGGACATCATTAGCGAGTTGTCTGGACCTGAACCTGCATATAGCACGATATCAACGATTGTAAGGATCCTGGAGGAGAAGGGATTTGTAGGACATGAGTCCATAGGTCGGTCACACAAGTATCACCCACTGGTGTCCAAGGAGGAGTACACTAGTTCTTTCATGAATGGATTTGTGAAGAAATACTTTAGTGGATCCTATCAGCAGATGGTTTCTTTCTTTACCAAAGAAGACAATCTCAGCCTGCAGGAGCTAGAGCAATTACTGAACGAACTAAAAGACAAGAAGTCATGAGTAATTATCTAACTGAATTGGGGGTCATCCACTTGGCTTTGATACTGGCATACTGGCTCTTCCTGAGAAATGAACAGCAATATGCCAAAATGAGAGGGTATCTGCTGGGAGCTACTGTTCTAAGTCTTCTGATCCCGTTACTTAAGTTACCAAAGTTGTTTTTTAGCTCCAAAATGATTGTAGAAGCGGCTCCGGTGGCGAGTATTACTATGAATCCTATTACAGCAGTATCGGCTGAGGAAGCAGCAATTTCCATCACGGATATTTTATTAATGGCTGTTATCGTCATCAGCAGTGTTTTCCTGATTTCATTTCTGCGCAAGATATGGTACTTGATACAGCTGGAGTTAAGGAGTGAGCCAAGAGTGTTGGACGGGGTACAAGTCCGTAGAGCGGATAATGTCAAGGGTACCTTCACTTTCTTCAATTGGATCTTTATTGGAGATGATATGGAAGACGGTGAGGAGGATTATCGGGTCATACTACGGCACGAACAGGCGCATGTCCGATTGGGTCATAGTTTCGATCTAGTCTTTATTGAATTGTTTAAGGTCTTTTTTTGGTGGCTACCAACCACCTGGTTTGTACAAAAAGAATTACGAAAGATACATGAATATCAGGCTGACGCGTATGCATTGAGATCATACGACGTCGACCAATATTCAAAAATACTGATCAGTTCCACTTTAAAATCAAATGGACTGAGCCTGGCCAGCTCATTTCATGATGGATTAATTTTTAAACGAATAATTGCAATGAAAAAACAAGCAAAAAATGTAAGCCCATGGAAAGTGGGAGTATTGTCAATTTTGGTCACATTTCTATTTACCATGTTCGCCTGTAGTGAAGAGCTGGATCAGGAGATACGAGAAATGGGCAAGAACAGTAACGCCGTTACGTTTGATCAATTGCCGGCTGATATGCAGAGTAATCTTGCAGAAATTAAGGACCATCTGACATTTATGAAGGTGGAAGTACATGAAGGCGATAAGATCTCGGAAATGGAACAACTTAGTGATTTGGATCCTGATCTAATTCAGTCAATGAATGTAGATAAAGTCAATGGATTAATATATGTAGCGATCAAGAAGAGCGGCGCTCACTTTGATATGCTCTCTGACAAAACCAAGATGGAGGGCGAACTCTTTACCGTAGTTGAAGATTTGCCGCAGTTCAAAGGTGGTACCGATGCTTTTTATAGCTATGTGCTTAATGAAATTCGCTATCCCAAAGCGGCTCGGGAGCAAGGTATTGAAGGGCAAGTCGTGGTACAGTTTATTGTCGAAAGGGACGGCACACTATCTAATGTCGAGACTGTGCAAGGCATTGGGGGTGGATGTGATGAGGAGGCTATGCGGGTGATCGCGGGTATTCCGAAATTTAAACCGGGAAGTCAACGAGGAAAACCGGTGCGTGTACGAATGCAAATGCCGGTTACTTTCAAACTGGACAAGGACAAACTCAATGCCGATAATACTTCGCAGGGAATCATCGTAGCTGATAAGCTGGAAGTGCAAAAAGAAGGCATGCTGAAGATAGAAGCTTCCTATGATAACGGCGTCTGGACGGGCAAAGTCTTGAGTCCTGAGGGAGAGAAATTGCCAGGTGCAAGTATTGTAGTTGTGGGTACAACTTTCGGAACAGTATCCGATTTAGAGGGTGATTTTAGTATTGCAGCCAAGGAATCAAGTGAGCTCGCTGTGAGTTTTGTGGGATATGAAGGTGTGATGTTGAAGAATTAATAAAACAAAAAGCAAGAAGAATAACTCAAAGGGACTCGCGATTATCGTGGGTCCCTTTTTAGTTAAAGTCACTGCGGTACATTAATATGTACTTGTAGTACCCGCTATCTGAAGATTGCAACTTCAGATAAATATCCTTCTGAGCACGTATGTTTATTTTAACTCCAGATCTTTATGTAATCACATAACCCTCTTGCACACCAAAGTCAATTAAGTTTGCATAAAGCAATACATCGGACCTGTTCATATAATTTCTTGCACTACTATAAATGTAGTGTTGCTATTTCCGTCTTCGGGTTTGGCTGGAGCGAAAGTGAATATGTACTTGAAGTTGCAAACTTCAAGTAGCGGTGTAAGCCAGCCCACAGCCTAGTTAGATACTCACTCCATCGCCTTGGTTGTTCTTTACAATAAAGCCAATCGGTTTTTTGAAGAGATATTCAATGTGAACCCAGAATGTTTCCTTATTACCTCTAGAGGATATAGTTTTTATTTTAAAGTAGTACTCATTGTTAAATGGAGCGCCAGCATTAAAGACGATACGAAATCGGTTCGTGTTGAAGGGTATTAGGTCTGAATCTTTGACACTCTCTATTTTGACAACAGTATATTCTTTTTCAAAAAACTTTCTCTTAATCAATAAATGAGCATCCTCCGATATTTTTTTGTCATATCGTCTGTAGAATTTGTGAAGTGATAAAAATGCATACGCTGCAATACAGATAATAAAGACACTTAGGATGAGGCTCATTGTAATCTATTGCTATTCGTTGGCCTGTAATTCGCTCGATTATTCAGGTCTGTAATCATATTGAGCTTACTTTGCTTCATGTTGCACATGTAATTCCAGACTAGTTTTTGAGTTCCTCCAGATGTAATAACAAGTAGAGTGCCAATGTATTTTAGATAACCTATATGTACTTGAAGTTGCAAACTTCAAGTAGCGGTGCATAGTTTTTACTTTAGAGCCCACTAGCTGAAGTTGAAAACTTCAGATCAATATCCTTCTGAGCACGTATATTTATTTTCACTCCAGATCTTTATGTCATCACATACCCCTCTTGCACACCAAAGTCAATTAAGTAACAGTAAAGCCCCTACCATTTCTGCATTTCTTTCGGACATTCGACCGATTCTGGTGCATTACCATTAAAATCAGCCAGTGGTTTTAAATCTTGTAGTGAGGTAAATCTGGTTTTTTCATCGAGAGCATAAATTCTTCCACCGGCAGCAATTAAAGCTCTTTTATTATGATCAGCGTCCAGGCATGTACAGCCTTCCAGTAAGATATCTTTGCCGTCTTGGCGAATAAAATAATAGTGATCCTTCCAGTTGCTTTTATCGACACCATGAATTAATAATCGATCATTGGTCAGTTTGCGATGAGAAAGGGACATTCTGCCGAATTGCTCCTTGGTATTTAATCTTAGGTTGCCAAATATCCATTCGGAAGGCTGGCTGCCTTCTTGTGCATGCGAACTAATACGAATCTCCTTCGGCAGATGATAACCGGGCTCAAGTTCTTTCCCGGCGGCGTCTAAAACGATGTGACGGTCATCGATAAAATAGCCGCCACCCTCCCAGGTTCCCAGTCCTTCCCAGAGAGCGAGAGCCGTAAAATACGGGGGCCTGCTGATAGCGGTCCAGGTGGGACCTACATCACGTTTTCTCCTCCAATCACCAGCGAAATAGATGAGGTATTTTCCTGTGGGTGATAGGTCTGATCTTTCTGCCATCACCCTTCCTTTCAGCCATTGACCCGGTTCGAAACGGTCTTTTCGTAGATCCCATTTGATTAATTGTGTCCAGGCCCTGGGGCCCCGGCGGAAAATTATGGCAATGGGTGCATCTCTGGCAATGATAAATTTTAGGTTAGCATGCGATTCAGTCATAGTTTCGGAGTTTTCTGAATATAAATGAAGTTGCTAAACCTTTTCAGCTTTTTGACTTGTGAGCAAGCTGGTGCATGATATGGATTTCCTTAAGACCCGCATATAGAATTGGTAACCAATCTGACGATACGAATTCTACTATCATCTAGATTATGATTAAAGTAAAATTCCATACTTTGAAGCTGATTATTTAACACCTAAAAATTATATTATGAATTGGTTCCGTACCCAATCAATAGGGATTTTCTGGATTTTGGCAGCTTTTGTCATCTTTTCTTGCTCAGAAAATAAAGTGGAGGAGGTACCTCCCGATGTCGGATTGAAGGACTATTATAAACCTGAATTCCTTATTGGAGCTGCCCTTAATGGCAGACAGATTACAGGGGAATCAACCGAGCAGATGGACCTCATTGCCCGTGAGTTTAATAGCTATACAGCCGAAAACGTCATGAAGTCGATGCATATCCACCCCGAGAAAGACTCATACAATTTTGAAGTACCTGACAAGCTTTTTGAGCTGGCAGATAAAAATGGAGCAAAGGTCCATGGACATACCTTAATCTGGCACAGTCAACTATCCCGGTTTATGCGAGAGATAGATGATCCAGAGGAAATGCGTCAGGCCATCACGGAGCATATTAGTACAATAGCTGGAAGATACGCAGGACGAATCGATAGTTGGGATGTGGTGAATGAAGCGGTAGAAGGTGATGGCTCGCTGCGAGAATCAGTCTTTTACAAGGTGTTGGGTGAAGATTATCTAACACTCGCATTTCAACTCGCGGCGGCGGCTGATCCCACGGCTGACTTGTATTATAACGACTACAGCATGACCGGTGAGGCCAAGCGTAATGGGGTGATTAGGATGGTAAAGAAAATACAGGAAAATGGTGCAAAGATCGATGGTATTGGAATGCAAGCTCATTGGCATCTGGAAACTCCCACTTTGGAAGAGATTGAAACCAGTATCTTAGAGTATGCAGCACTGGGTTTGAAAGTGGCCATCACAGAACTTGATATCGATGTGTTGCCTAATCCTCGCAATGTGAGTGGAGCTGATATTGGACAGCGTGCCGAATTGAGTGATGAGATTAATCCATACAAGGAAGGCCTCCCCGATTCTGTCAGTGATGCATTGGCACAACGCTATGAAGACATCTTTCGATTATTTAAAAAGCATGAAGATGTGATCAGTCGGGTAACATTTTGGGGTGTGAATGACGGAAATTCATGGAAAAATAATTTTCCTGTGCGGGGTAGGACTAATTACCCACTTTTGTTTGATCGAAATAATGTTCCGAAAAAGGCCTATCACCAGGTGATGTCGGTGAAGAAGGGTGTATAAGAATCGTAATACCTGTACTGGACGAGCACCAGGGCCCTGTAAATAGACGCCTCTGCAGATCGAACACTTTCTATCTTTGATGAAATTTCTTCCCAATGGAATGCATCAGTGTCTTCGATATGCTTAAGATTGGAGTGGGGCCCTCCAGCTCGCATACATTGGGTCCCTGGCGTGCTGCCGAAAGGTGGCTGTCAGAACTGCAGGAAGATGTTTCTTTGGAAAGTATTCAAAAGGTACAAGTCCATTTATATGGATCTCTAGCTTTGACAGGGCAGGGCCATGCAAGTGATATTGCGGTGGCCTTAGGATTGATGGGAGAGGATCCGGAGACTATCGATTGTGCCCAAATTGATTCAATAATTGAAAGGCTTCGAGGTTCCGGAGCCCTGGCTTTGGGAGGTAAGTATCCGATTTCTTTTTCCTTCGATCAGGACATCATTTTTGATGCAGAGTTTCTACCCTTTCATGCCAATGGACTGCGATTTGAAGCTCAGTTGTTGAGTGGTGGAAGCATATCGGAAACATATTATTCGATTGGTGGAGGCTTTGTGGTGAAGGAAGAGTTAATACATGCCAGGGAAAACAGAGCCATTTTTAGAGAATTTCCCTATCCCATAAAGACAGGCAAGGAGTTGCTTGCCTTCTGTCATCAGGAAGGTAAATCCATTTCCGAAATTGTATGGCAAAATGAATTGTCACTACGCACAGAGGACGAGATAAATGCAGGTATCCATCGTATCTGGAATACCATGCTACAATGCATGTATGAGGGTTGTCATACTGCAGGTCACTTGCCTGGAGGGCTTCATGTGAAGCGGCGAGCATATGATATGCATGAAAGGCTCAAGGGCGAGGTGCCGTATTCCTCCGCCCAGGAGTGGTTAGCGAGTATTCGCAAAACAGAGGTGAAATTTCGGCAAATATTGAAATGGGTCAGCTGCTTTGCGCTGGCGGTAAATGAGGAAAATGCTTCCTTAGGTCGAGTTGTAACCGCCCCCACGAATGGGAGTGCGGGAGTGATTCCTGCTGTATTAATGTATTATTTAGTGATTGATAACCACCAAGCAGGGATTACTGAGATTAAGCAGTTTCTTTTGACGGCAAGTGAAATTGGAAGCATCTTCAAGAAAGGGGCTACAATCTCTGCCGCTATGGGAGGGTGTCAGGCGGAAATTGGTGTTTCTGCGGCAATGGCAGCAGCTGGACTGACGGAGCTATCAGGTGGTACACCAGAACAAGTGCTCATGGCAGCCGAAATTGCCATGGAGCATCATCTCGGATTGACCTGTGATCCCATTGCCGGTTTGGTGCAGATTCCATGTATTGAACGCAACAGCATGGGTGCGATTAAAGCTATCAATGCGGCAGAACTCGCATTAGACTCCGATCCGCTACATGCTAAAGTGCCTTTTGACAAGGTGGTCAATACCATGTGGGAGACTGCTAAAGATATGAGTAGTAAATACAAAGAAACTTCACAAGGTGGATTAGCGGTAGAGGTGTTTTTGAGCGACTGCTGATTTCTCTCTTCATATTTCTGATATATTAGCAAATGACATCAAGTAGTGCACTCCATTGAAAGTCCGTGGTATTGGGAGATCTTATATGATGAAAAATGAATAAGAAAGCGACAGAGTTTATCCAAACAAGAGATCAGTGGCAGGAAGAAATGGAACTTCTCCGAGAAGTCCTGCTGAGCACATCATTGGAAGAAGACTTTAAATGGAAGAAACCCTGTTATACCCACGAGGGGAAAAATGTTGTCATCTTGCAGGGATTTCAAGACTACTGTGCCCTCCTGTTTTTCAAGGGTGTCTTGATGAAGGATCCTAATGAGATTCTGGTGAAAACGGGTCCCAATACTCATGTGGGCCGACAAATTAGATTCACCAGTACAAATGATGTCAAGCAATTAGAGACTGTTATTCCAAAATATATTCAGGACGCCATCGAAGTGGAAGTGTCAGGTGTGAAAGTCCAAGTCCCTGAAAAGTCAAATCAGGAGATGCCGACTGAACTTCAAGATCGATTGCGAGAGGACTCTGTATATAGAATTGCTTTCGAACAATTGACTCCGGGGAGACAGCGAGCTTATATATTCTATTTCTCCGGCGCTAAACAATCCAGTAGTCGCAAGTCCAGAATTGAGAAAAGCCTGGCTAGAATACTACAGGGAAAAGGACCTAACGAGCGATAATCAATAAAGTTGACCGCAATAAAGTCATGAAAATGAGAATTAGAGAAGTGCTTGGGCAGGTTGATCATCGTCCCTGGATAATGCCCCAACATTCCTGGAGGTATTATCAGGAATGGAATCACGCCGTATTTCTTCATTGGAAAGTAGAGCCTAAATTATTGAGAAAATGGGTGCCCTCACCGTTACAAATTGATCTATTTGAAGAGAATGCCTGGGTCAGTGTAGTTATTTTCCGTATGGAAAGAATTCGGCCTAAAGGTGTACCCTCATTTTCCCTTGTATCTAATTTTGCTGAGATTAATGTCCGCACATACGTTGAATATCAGGGTAAGAAGGGTGTACATTTTCTCAGTATTGAAGCCAGCAAACGGTTGTCCAGCTTTATTGCCAGAAAAGTATCAGAACTTCCCTATCGCTATTCGAAAATGAAGTATGGAAATGCAGATTGTAGTTCAGAAAATGCTAAATATCAAGACAAGCTAACCTTCAATTTTAAAATAGGAGAATTGATAATCCAAAAAAGTCCGCTAGATATATGGCTCACCGAACGATATGCATTATTTCAGGATACAAGAAAAGGCATCAATGCCTTTGAAATTCATCATGTGGAATGGCCCTTACACAGAGCATCGATGGGTGCTTTTCAGTTTAAATACCAGCGTTTTAATGACCTCCTGGAGGGTAGTCCGGATCAGGTTCATTATTCTCCCGGAGTGCAAGTGTTGGCATGGAGTGGCTAGGGTGTGGGTGTGGGTGTGGGTGTGAGTGTGAGTGTGAGTGTGAGTGTGGGTGTGTCCGAAGCTGGAAGTCTGAAGTCTTGGCCCTTCAGTATAAATTGCCTTATACGATCCTAAAAAATAGCCGCCTATATTTATTGAGAAAATCATGACACCCCTCTGGCAACCGGAGCAACCTCGGTAAAGGCTACTGGCACCAGACCAAACGGAGACGTAATTGTAAAGTAAACTTTACATAAAGTAAAGAATAGTGTGCTTGTTATTAGATAATTTCGATCGCATAGGCCGATTTAGCCGGGACCTATCGTGATTCCCATAAAATATTCACAGCTTGTAGGGGAACCATAATACAATGCATGGCATTACTGAGCTATTAATGAACTCCATTTTCCTTTCTGTTAACTCTCTATGATGGTTATAAGACTCTTCTTCACACTTCTACTATTCAATCTTTTCGCAGGTCTGTTTTCCCAAGAGACTATTGAACATGTGGATACTCTCAACCTGAATGACATACCTAATCAAAGTAGAAATCATTACTGGCTGAGAATGACTGAAGATGGCATGTCGCAACATATACTCGTACCTGTAATAGTAATCAAGGGTAGGGCCTCGTCACCTGTATTAGGCCTGGTAGCGGGTATTCACGGTAACGAATTAAATGGAATTAAAGTAATTCAGGAGGTCACAGATGAAATCAATCTGGAATTACTTACCGGGACGATAATTGCTATACCGGGTCTGAATAGGAGCGGTGTACTGCAACACCAGCGTGAATTCATTGACGGGGTTGATCTCAATCGGATTTTTCCGGGAAAGACAAATGGAAATCGATCTCAGCAATTTGTCTGGCAAATCAGTCGAAAAATTCTTCCACATTTTGATTACTTGATAGACATGCACACAGCAAGTTTTGGAAGAGAAAATTCATTTTATGTGAGAGCAGATCTCAGTGATGAAAAAATGTATCACATGGCTGAAATACAAGATGCAGATATCATGCTCCACAGCGAAGGGACACCTAGCACTGCCAATCAGTCTGCCAGCACACGAACGATGAGAGCAGAGGCGATGTTGGCTGGGGTACCCACCATAACCGTTGAACTTGGTAATCCGCAGGTTTATCAGAAAGAAATGATTGATCGGGGTACGAAGGGTGTAAAAAATACAATGAAGTGGCTAGACATGATATCAGGTGATGTGGAGGTTAGTATGGAGGCTCGAATCTGCGAAAGGTCTTTCTGGATCTATAGTGAGGTAGGAGGATTTCAGGAAGTGTTAGTTAAACTGAATCAAGTGCTACAGAAGGGTGATAAGATTGCCGTCATAAGAGATCCATTTGGGAGTGTATTAAGGGAATACCTGGCACCTGAGGCAGGTGTAGTGATAGGGCTAAGTAGGAATCCAGTCACTATGCGTGGTGACCGAATTATTCATCTGGGAATCCTTCAGGATTGATCGGTGATTGACGATATTAAATAATGAGCAATAAATATCAGCTGAGATGACACTAAAAATGAAAATACGACTGATGTGGTAAGGGAAACAGTTGCTTTTGCCTTGGTGCCGGTGCCACCTGAGGCGAATAGCCCTTAATGCCCTTGAAAATAATTATAGAGCTGATAGATAAATAATCCAAGTCCAGCAATCACCAGATAGTAGTTGGCAGCCTTATAAAAGGAGTCATAGCTCTTAAGGCTCTTCCATTTGCTGATAATGAAAACAATGGGAATCAATGCCACCACCTGCCCCAATTCGACTCCCAGGTTAAAGCACAATATTTTCGGTAGGAATTGTTCGGTCCCCATGTCGAAGGATTGCAGACGTGTGGCCAGTCCAAAGCCATGTATTAGGCCAAAGACAAAGACCATCAGCAATAAATTAGGAGATCTTGTACCCAGGATTTTCTTAAATCCCTCCAGGTTTTCAAAACCCTTATAGAGCACACTTAAAGCAATTACTGCATCAATTAAATGCTCATCGGCTTTGATTCCTGCATAGGTGGCACCTGTCAAAGTGATACTGTGACCAATGGTGAAAACCGTGATGAACTTTACGATATCTTTAAATCCACTGAGATAAAATATAACACCAGCCAAAAAAAGTAAATGGTCATATCCGGTCAGCATGTGTTTGGCGCCTACGAAAATGTAAGCTCCCAGACCTCCATTCGAAAGAATGGCCTGATCAGCATCACTAACACCATGGCCAAATGCTAGCAAAGGGAAGACAAAAAAGACACTACAGAATAGCGCACGGATACACACTTTCATTATGATTTTTTTCGGTTGAACCATAGAAATAAACCACCAAAAATCAGAACACTTCCAATAAAAAATAAGGTCGTGGGAAATTCATTCTCATGTTCATGTTGATGTTTGTGGTCGTGGTCATCTTCATGGCCGTGCGCCACCCCTCCGTGACTATGTCCGACCTCGAAGGTGAGGGTAGCCCAGTTTGACTCATGGGTTATTCCTGGTTCCTCTGAATGTTGTAGATAAATGGTTTTCAAAAAGTAAATTCCATGATCTGGAATAGCTATACTCAGGTAACCTGAGGCGTCTGTTCGGAAAGTTTTGATCCCATCACTGGAGTTTCCTTCATGAGAGTGTACATCATTTTCATTATGATCATGACCATGTGATGATGCCCCAGACCCTAGATATACTAGTTGATTAGCAAGGGGTTCGCCCTGCCATAAAAGTTCTACCTCAAAAGATTCGCCGGCATGTAAGATCCCCGGGTTATTTAAAGGCATAAATTCAATGGGATAGCCCAGAGAAGTCTGCCAGTCATCTGTAATGAGTTCACCGACCTGATAGATGGTTTTTACATGTTTTGAGTATTTCTCCACCGCATCCTTTTCTAGTGCGTTATTTTCCCGGCGCCATTCCAGCATATCGGTAGCACCATCATGCTCGAGATAATCATTAAAATCAATAGCGGATAATTCGATCAATCGTGGCCGCGTCGATACACCGGCCACCCAGGTTCCCTCAGGGCCGGTGGTTATGTTGAGAACGGTGGTGTTACCTCTTTCTGTCCATTGTGAGGTATCAATCTTTGTCCGTTGTCCCTGACCCATGATGCTTACATCGACCATCCGATTACGAGTGATGACATTATCACTGCGACTAAAAGTACCATTGAAGAGTTTGATCTCTGCTGGACTATCAGGCTGCAGGTAGTGAGTATCTAATTTTAAGAACATATCATGACTACTGAAAATCAGGAAAGCCATGCATAATAAGAGTGTTTTTCTCATTCTGGCATCTTTTCGAGCATCTCAAAAGTAGTAAAAACAATGACCCCTAAAAGCAGTGCATCTCCAGTGAAAGTTTATGCGAGGCGGTTTTTCTTATTGAATTTTGTAGAAAAGAGAATCCTCAAGTTTTCTTACTTTTATTTTGGAACATACTCCATTCCGAGGTGTTGGGAAGAAGGAGTAGCGTTCCCTATAATCTCATAAACCCTAAGTTAATTCTCAGAATATTACAACGACTAACATCGGATTTGACATTCAAATCACTGAATTAAGTACAACTAATATATAGATGATAGAATATCAACTGGACAATGGTATGCAGATACCCCCTATTGGTTTTGGTACATACAAGGCTACTGAAGAGGAAGGACGCAGAGCCATTGGGTATGCGCTGGATGAAGGGTATCGATTGATCGATTCTGCTGCTTTTTATTTTAATGAAGGTACAGTAGGAAAGGCTATAAGGGAAAGCCATGTACCCCGAGAAGAAATATTGATTACCACTAAGGTTTGGAGGGAAGAGTTGGGGTATTTAAATACGAAAAAGGCTTTT
This sequence comes from Saprospiraceae bacterium, assembly GCA_050298535.1. Taxonomy (GTDB): domain Bacteria; phylum Bacteroidota; class Bacteroidia; order Chitinophagales; family Saprospiraceae; genus JABDMH01. The sequence goes on along the minus strand of JBNKUI010000052.1, from coordinate 97,760 downwards.
GAAAAGTCACTCTCAAAATTAGATCTCGATTATATTGATATTTATCTGATACACTGGCCAGCCAATGCCCGAAATTATGATGATTGGCAACAATTAAATAGAGATACCTGGCGTGCAATGGAAGAACTGGTGGATGAGGGTAAAATAAAAACCATTGGAGTAAGTAATTTTAGCCTCAACTATTTACGGCCTTTATTGGATCATGCACACATTAAACCGGCTATAAATCAGATTGAATTTCATCCCGGATATTGGCAGCCTCAGCTCTTTGACTTCTGTCGAAATGAGAAAATACTTATAGAAGCATGGTCTCCACTGGCCCGCGGACGTGTTTTTCAGAATCAACTCCTGCAGCATATTGCCGCTAAGTATCAAAAGTCGGTGGCTCAGATTTGCTTACGATGGTGTGTGGATAAAGGAGTAGTTCCTATTCCAAAATCATCAACACCTGAACGCATAACTGCCAACAAAGATATATTTGACTTTCGGTTGAGTCAGCAGGAAGTAAGACAGATTGATGCCCTACCCCAAATGGGATTTAGTGGTGAGTCACCAGACCTTTGGCCGGACCGCCTCTAGGAGAGCAAGTGGAATACCGTGACGATGCCGCAGACGGGCACACAAGAGCACTTGGTGCAGACTCAGGATGAAAAGTCGACAACTTTTTTCGCTACTGCATTGCCTGCGGCAGGCTGTAGACAATATATCCATTATGTAGATCCGCTTCGTTGGCTTCTTCATCAATTGGCCTTCCAGTAGAACACACTACTAGATACTGTCTACCCTCTGCTTCATACATTGCGGGAATTCCCATAGGACCGCTGCGCCCCAGTTTCTGAGACCACAATATATCGCCATTATCGGTATCATAAGCATACAACTGACCATCTTTGCAGGTTGCAAATAATAATCCTGTTGAGGTCACGACCATGCCTTTTCCAAGGGATCCTCCAGGTATTCCTAAATTTTCACCATTGGGGATACTTTCATCATTGCCCAGTGGAACCTTCCATTTGATATCGCCCTGGTTTAGATCATAAGCAACTACCCAGGACCAGGGAGGTGACAACAGGTCCGGTGCATTTTCTCCCCAGTTATTTTTCTCCATATAAATCGCTTTTAAACCCGTGTAGTCGTCCGGGTACTCCACACGCCTCCTCGGTGGAAACTCGGGCAATGTAACGCCACCTGAATCCACAACCGGCGCTTCAGGAACCTGTTTGTCATCACTGGCACCGCCTCCCCGGCGACCTCGTCGGGAGAACACCAAGAATGCATATAAATCAGCAATGGATTCATCATCAATATGGGGTAATCCAGGCATTCGGCCCTTTCCATTGTTGATAATTTGCTTAAACTCATCCTGATCGACCGTTCTCCATAAGCCAAGGAGACTGGGACCCACACCGGTCAAACCATTCCGATCTTCTCCATGGCATGCCTGACATGTGGCCGTATAGGTAGCTTGAGCTTTAGACAGCCGATCTCCTGATAGTGGAGCGATCCGTGGAGTACGCAATTTTAATTGATAGAACACAGGAAACTCCTGCGTTTGTACATATACAATGCCTTCTTCCGGATTGGAAGCTGTATTGCCAAAGTTAATACCACCTACAGATCCGGGCATTCCAATAGTTTCATGTTTATCTGACAAAGGAGTAAATAGACCCGTCTTGGCCGCTTTTACACGTTCAGTTAGTTCTTGCTTTCGTGCATCTTCCAGATATGGATTTAAGTCATCTACACTAACGGTTTGACGATTGGCAGGAGGTGGTACGGTGGGAAAGGGTTGGGTCGGCCATGACTCCTCATCGGGCATTTCACTTTGCGGAACCGGTCTTTCTTCGATCGGCCAAAGAGGCTCACCTGTCACACGGTCAAAGACGAATATAAATCCGGTCTTCGCAGCTACCGCAACGGCATCCACTTCCTGGCCCTCATGCTGCACCGTGATCAATTGAGGTGCTGAGCACAAATCATAGTCCCATAGGTCATGATGGACTGTTTGGTAATGCCACAGACGTTCGCCCGTACGGGCGTCCAGTGCCAGAAGGCAATTGCCAAATAGATTGCTTCCATGGCGGTCTGCTCCATCATAATCGTAAGTGGGTGATCCAATAGGAAAATAAGCGATGCCTCTTTCTGCATCTACTGAAATCTCCCCCCAGGTATTTGTGGCTCCGACATATTTATAGGCGTCTTCCGGCCAGGTTTCATATCCATATTCACCCGGATGTGGGATGGTGTGAAAAACCCATTCCAATTTGCCGGTAATTACACTGTAGGCCCGTAGATGCCCGGGTCCATCAAAAGGATTTTCCCCTGGAGAAGACCCTACCAGAATTAAATCCTCAAAAATATGACCTGGAAAGGTAGAAGTCATTCGACCTAGGGTTTCCGGATCCCTTCCCAGATCCTGTCTCATGTCGGTATAGCCTTCGCCATGTTCTCCAAAATCTAGTATGGACTTACCCGTGTTGGCATCAATTGCCTGCATGGTATTATTGATAAATATGATGAGCCTCTTTTGGCTTTTGTCTTCGCTTTGCCAGAAATTAATTCCGCGGTTTATGATGCCTCTCAAATTACTGTGGACCCATAATTCTTCTCCGGTAGTAGCATCGACCGCCATCAGAGAATAATTTCTAGCCAACACATACATGACATTGTCTACAATAATAGGATTAAAACGGTAGGCCACGTTGTCATAGGTGGGTACAACAAAAGCTACTTCCAATTCATTAACATTTTCCTTTGTGATTTGGTCAAACTCCACAAATTTGGAGTGATCAGGACCACCACCGTAATCCTTCCACTCTTGATGTTGCTGCGCAGAGAGGGGTAATGAATCGTCTTGCGAACTTTCGGTACTACATCCCATTATGAACGTAATGAGTATAAAAAGTAAACAGGGCTTAGGATTCGCACTTCTGAGATATATTTTTATCATACGGGCATCAATTTCTAAAAACGCAGTGGTCTTCAGCCACACCATGCCACTTGACTATATTCTGGGCATAATGATCAACTGAGCTTTGTAGCCTAATTCTACAATTATTTTGGCTAATTGACCACACAAATTAAGCTTTAGCTTGCATATTGTATAGTCTCATCAGGTCGTGTAGCACATTATTTCCCAAATGGGATCGACCTAGGTATTCTTTATTTTTTTTGGTATAAAACCTGCCGAGGGGATTGCCAAAGATATCAATTATGCGGGATGTGCACGGAACTTTGGTGCAAAGGAGTTGGGTAATTCTATGTAGTCTGGGTCGACCAGAGCATGCCTACTTAAATATATTCTTTTAGAAAAGGAAAGGATGCATTATGAAAGAACCCGCTAAGAAAATTTCGTATTAATTTAATGCTATTTTTTGGTACATGCTCGCCAAATAGAGTGTCATTCTCATGAAAACACATCTCAAAGCTAAAAAGTAGTCGACTTATATAACAAGTTTGAGATTGATTTTTAGAAGGAAGTCACTCCTTGGCTGCCTTTTTTACGGCTACTGTTCTTGGTAAAAGTAAAATCGTGTCAAAGAAAGTGTACACTCTCCTTGACACGATATTTTTTATCTATTTAAAAATCAAGGGTGTAAACTCTTTAAGGGCCCTCCTCCAGGTAAGCCACTCATGGGCAGTGCCTTGTGATTCATGAAATACAATGTTATTTATACCCATGTCCTTTAATTTTTGTACGGTTTCCTTGGGATTTCGTTCCTCTGTACCTGTGCTGATGAAGAGCAGATTCATCTCCTTATTAAATTTATCAACATCATTAAAAATACCATTAAAAGCATTTTCGATACCATCATCCGGTCTGATAAAAAATCCACTAAAAGTACCCATCGCACCAAACATATCCATATTAGGAAATACAGTCAGACAAGTCTGAAAGCCACCCCTAGACAGACCCGCCATGGCACGATTGGGTTTGTCTGTCAATGTTCGGAAAGTTTGGTCCACATACGGTATGAGATCCTTTGTGAAAATTTCATTTATTGGACCGGAGGCATCTCTGACATCTGAATTGGTTTGGATATCGCCACTTGGCATCACGACTATCATGGGCTCTGCTTCACCAGATGCAATAAGTCCATCCATAATGTTGGCCATATGACCCTGAATGGACCATCCATTTTCGTCCTCGCCCCATCCATGAACGAGATATAGAACCGGATACCTTTTATCCGGGTTAGATTCGTATTCAGCTGGAAAATAAACGTTGATATGTCGTTCCATTTTATTAAGGTTCGACCAATAGTTGATCGAGCGAATATGACCATGATCAATATCCTTGTTGAATCGATAGTAGTCACCCTCCGGACCTTCTGGTATTTCTATTCCAGATGATTCCCAATTACCTCCAAAAAACGCATTACTATTTCTGTCCATCACTGCTACACTATCAATCCAGACTGAGTAATAGTGGAAGCCGACAACTAGAGGGTCAGTGACGCAAGACCAGACACCGCCGGTATCTTTAGTCATTTCATATCGCTTGCCACCCATACTTATTTGCACCAGATCCGCCGTAGGTGCATTTACTTTAAACATCGCTTGCCGTTCCGCATTCACCGCAGGATACTGAGCTAAAAAAGTATTGGTGGATGATGGCTTAAACCCTACTTCCATGTCGGGTTCTGGGCCTCCTCCTCTTCTCGCAGTAGAATATTGCGCCGACAATACAGTTGAAATAATTAGAAAAGAAAAGAAAAGGATCGATGAAAGTATGCTTTTATTTTTCATGATTTCAAAGCTTATTTGATTTTACATTAGTTAAAGAGACTTTTAATACCTGAGGTAGAAAGTCCAGTGGTACATGTTTCTTGTGAGTAAAGCGCCACTTAACCTCCTCCCTCCAGGGTGTTCAATTAATTGTATAAATTACATTTATTGCTTGAAAAATGTAGAGGAAGGTATTCAATTTCTTGTAAAAAGTAGGATGAAAGGATTCTGGTTTCAAACCATCAAACTTCTTTAGTGCATAATGTGCAACATTATCAACTTTTTTACCCGAATATGGGTCTTTTTCATACAATCTATGCATCTTCAAAGACCCTATTTGAAAACAGTGAAATTATTCAAATGAACTCGCTTAGAATCTACCTAATGGGTCTCGTACTCATATTGTTTGTCAGCTGCAAACAATCCCAGGTTTCGGAAAACTATCCAGTGATCACAATGCCCGAAGGTGCCGATCCGGAGTCCCCAGTCTGGAAGGATATCGATTTAGAACCCAAACCACCCGTGCTTGCCAAAACGGTGGCAGAAGAGCAGGCTACTTTTCAGCTTCCTCCTGGTTATGTAATGGAACCAATTCTTACAGAGCCGCAGATACAGCAGCCGGCAGCCATTAATTTTGATGCCAATGGTAGGATGTATGTACTCGAGCTGCGAAGCTACATGCTGACCGCAGATGCAGATCGTGAGTTAGAGCCTATAAACTTGATCTCCCGCTGGGAAGATAAGGACAATGATGGTGTCTATGAGACCGGTACCACCTTTGTTGATAGTCTTATCTTTCCGCGATTTGTGATGCCTTGGGGGCCTAATAGTATCCTAACTATGGAATCCAATCAAGACAATGTCTACCTGTATACCGATACAGATGGTGATGGTGTCGCAGATGAAAAGGAATTTTTTACCGGAGATTTCGGTCGATCGGGAAACGTAGAGCATCAACAGTCTTTTCTGTACTACGGAATGGACAACTGGATGTATAGCACATACAACACGTTCAGAATTCGCTGGACCCCTTCGGGTGTAATACGTGAGAATACAGGCTTCAACCGATCACAGTGGGGTGTTTGCCAGGACAACGAAGGAAAAATATGGTTTCAGGGAGGTGCTTCAGGTGTTCCTTCAGTATTCCAGTTTCCCATTCATTATGGTAATTTCAGAGTTGAAGATCAATATGCAGAAGGATTTAAGGTGCCCTATGGCGCTCCCATGTATCTGGAGGACTTTCAACCAGGCATGACTGCCGTGAGACGTCCAGATGGATCACTCAATGAAGTCACAGGCTCTGCAGGTAATGATGTGTATCGTGGACACCGACTTCCTGCAGCTCTTGTAGGTCAATACTTCTATGGAGAACCGGTGGCCAGGATCGTCAGACAAGTCAATCCGGTTGTGACAGAAGGAATCACTCAATTGCATAACATGTATCAGCATGTCAAGAGTGAATTTATTGTATCGTCCGATCCACTTTTCCGACCTGTGGATATGGCCACGGCACCTGACGGGACCATGTATATTGTGGATATGTATAGGGGGATCATTCAGGAAGGAAACTGGGTCCAGAAAGGTAGCTACCTCCGAGCCAAGGTGGAGCAATTCCAAATGGATAAGATCATAAACCTGGGAAGGATTTGGCGACTTCGATATGAGGGGATAGAACGTGATACTGCGATGCCGAAGATGGAGCAGGAGTCAGCGGAAGAGCTCGTCGCACATTTTGAACATCCCAATGGATGGTGGAGAGATATGGCTCAGCAAGAGTTGGTGCTAAGACAAGATACTTCTGTGAGGTCTGTGCTCGACACCATGGCCTTGACCAGTGATAACACACTCGCACGCTACCACGCACTTTGGGCACTCGAGGGATTAAATTGCCTATCACTTGATGTAGTCAAAGCATGGCTGGCAGATGAGGACCCGAAGATACGTAAGATGGGTATTAGAGCTAGTGAAACACTCTATAAGGCAGGTGAGAAATCCCTGGCTAGCGACTATGTCAAAATGACAGAAGATGCTGATTATGAAGTGGTAATGCAGGCCATGATGACACTCAAAGTTTTGGATATAAACGGATGGGAGCATGTCGTGAAAAAGGCAATGAGTCAATATGATCAGCGGGGAGTACAGCTGGTGGGTGAGCAACTAACTACAGTGGAAGAACGTCCTGCATTCCTGGCAGCAAATGATCTGTCAGATGTTGAGAAGAAGAGGATCGAAAGAGGTGGACTCATTTATCAGGAACTATGCTCTACTTGTCACGGCATAAATGGCACTGGAACACCTTCAGCTGGAGGATTGATGGCGCCAGCCCTAGCCAATTCCGTCAAGGTAGTGGATCATCCTGATTATATGGTGAGAGTAATCCTGAGAGGTCTCATAGGCGAAATCGAAGGCAAGAGCTACACAGGTGCATTCATGGCTCCCATGCACGATGAAGATGATGAGTGGATTGCATCCGTAGTCTCTTTTGTGCGAACGAATTTAGGCAATGACGGTTCCACCGTGACACCCGAGGAAGTGGCTGAAATTCGGGCAAAAACAGAGGGAGACAAACCCTATACCTATGAAGCACTGCAGTCTGTGGCGACACGTCAGATAATCCATGATGATAATTGGGTGGTAAGCGCGAGTCATGTAGGTTTGGCGCGCGTGGGAGGAACTAAGCAAGCTTCAGGTGCCTTCACCTACGAAGGATGGACTTCCGGAGATGACCAAGCAAAAGATATGTGGTTTCAAGTGGAGCTTCCAGAACCTGTTAATTTTAGTGAATTACATTTTTCCTCTCCTCCAATTCGTCGAGGAAGGGGACGTGATGCACCACCACCTTTACAAACATACCCCACCCAGTATGTTGTACAAGTATCAGATGATGGTCAAACATGGAGTGACCCAGTTGCTGAAGGACGAGGAGATGATCGCAATATAAAGATCGTATTTCCTCCCGTACAAGGAAGATTTCTCAAGATTACCCAGACCGGAGATCCGGAGTTTGAAGCACCATGGAAAATGCAGTCTATGAAAATCTTTGGAAGTAAGGTACAGGAGTCCATTTAACGCTAGTTTTCTAGGTTAGGAGGCGCATAAGAGACCAGTTTTGCACATTCATTGACTAGATAGAATATGGATTTCTGCCATATTTCAGCACCTTTGTGATGAACAAAACCGTGTATCAAGAGTAGGGGAATGGACGTATCGCTAATTCAAAAGTATAATATACCCGGACCTCGTTATACCAGCTATCCCACAGTTCCATACTGGAAAAAAGAAGGTATTTCCCATGAAGTCTGGATGCAATCTGTGCGATCATCTTTCAGTGAAAGCAATGCTAAAGAGGGAATTAGTATTTATGTGCACCTGCCTTATTGTGAATCTCTTTGCACTTTTTGCGCTTGCCACAAAAGAATCACAAAGCAGCATAGTGTAGAAGAACCTTACATAGAAACCCTACTACGCGAATGGGAGCTGTATCTGAAATTGTTCTCAGAAAAACCACGAATCAGAGAAATACATCTAGGTGGGGGAACTCCCACATTTTTTCAACCGCTCAATCTGGAGAAATTAATTAGGGGTATTTTATCGAATGCAGAAGTTGATCCTGATTTTGAATTTAGTTTCGAAGGTCATCCAAATAATACCACAAGAGAGCACCTCCAAACCCTCTTTGATTTAGGATTTAAAAGGACCAGTTTCGGCGTTCAGGATTATGACCTGAAGGTGCAGAAAACGATTAATAGGATTCAGCCTTTTGAGAATGTGGAAAAGGTCATGTCGCAAGCCAGAGACATTGGATACGAATCCATTAGTCACGACCTGGTTTTTGGATTGCCTCATCAGACAGAGGAAAGTGTGATGCAGACCATTCAACTGACGCAGGCCCTTCGACCAGATCGCATTGCATTTTACAGCTATGCACATGTACCCTGGATTAAAAACGTAGGTCAGCGGGGTTATGATGAAAATGACTTACCCTCAGCTGAAAACAAACGTATCCTTTATGAATCCGGAAAAAAACTACTAGGAGAACTGGGATATATTGAGATCGGTATGGATCATTTTGCACTAAGGACAGACTCATTGTTCAAAGCTGTAAAAGAAAGAACTTTGCATCGAAACTTTATGGGTTATACTGCCAATAAGACGCAATTAATGGTGGGATTAGGGATGAGCGCAATCAGTGATTCCTGGTACAGTTTTGCCCAAAATTTAAAAACAGTAGAAGCATACACAGACACTGTAAAAAAGGGTGTGATTCCCATATTTAGGGGACATCAGTTGACCGATGAAGACCTGATAGTGCGAACGCATATCTTAAATATCATGTGCCATTTTCATACGACCTGGAGTGATGAAGAACTGTGTTTTGATGGTTTGGAAGATTGTATCCAGCGACTGGAAGAGATGGAAAAAGATGGTCTGGTCGTCATCGCCGAAAAAGAACTGACAATACCAGAGCATGCGCGACCTTTTGTCCGAAATATCTGCATGGCATTTGATCTCCACCTGCTAATAGATAAACCCCAGACACGCGTTTTTTCTATGACGATTTAGTTGTGGTGTGAGTGTGAGTGTGAGAGTGTGAGTGTCTGATTGAAGTTAGAAGAGGGGAGTCTGAAGTTGGTACCTGAAAATTGGAATTTAAAGGCATTACTTTAATCCATCTAATAGATATTCAAGGTGGATCATCGTAACGCCGAATTCATTCAGCGCTGCATAGTCAGGATCAATAGAGGAATATTCCATTTTCTTGAAAACATACTTTGTGGAATTTGGAAGGAAGAGTTGCCCTAATTGAAGCCGACTTGCAATAAGTCCTATCTCTATTATTAAATTTGCTTTTATACTGATTTAAAAATGTTAAGCATGCATTTCGATCGAACGGGAATAATTCTATATACAGTAAAATATACTGAGTGTGTTCATTTTTATGAACATGTGCTGGAGCTTCCCAAGATGTTTGAATCAAAGGACCTGACGTGTTTTGCATTTGGAAATGCATATCTTATGGTGGAAGTGGATGATCAGTTTGATGGAGCCTTACCAACTACTGAGCGTATCCGGACATGCTTGAGGATCAATGTTTCAAATGTCAGGAAAATGGTTGAGAGATTGCAGAAAAAGGGTGTGGATGTGGACTATCAAGAGCACTCCTGGGGTACCGTCGCGAAATTCTTTGATCCGGATGGAAATTTGTGCGCTTTTAAGGATAGTGAAAGATTTGAAGAGCAAGTACTGAATGGATAGTTGGAAATTATTATTTACATAAGATCCGTAGTGTATTTATGATTTTATCTCCGAAAGAGAAATTGTCATTTATGGAAAATGGTTTCCTACATATGAAAGGACTGCTGCCAGCTTCATATGTGGAAAGAATGTTGATTGAGATATGGGATGAATTAGACGAACTCTTTGGAATTAAAAGAGAAGACAGATCTACCTGGAGAATGCCCCCTCACTCATTGCGAAAGGCCAAATACAGTAAGACTGATCGTGAGCTATTTAATTCTGATTTTAGTAAGGTAATTAATGAATTACTGGGTCATTCTCAATGGAATGAGCCTAAGTCCTGGGGAGGATTCTTGATCGATTTTCCGGATGAGTCCAAGTCAGAGTATCGTCTCCATAAAAAGATGTGGCATTGGGATTATGAGTTCCATCGCCCTAGATTGGATGGTTTGCTAATTTTTACCTTTTTCTCGAATGCAGGACCAAAAGGGGGAGGTACTTTAATAATCCAAGGATCTCACATTCTCCTTGAAAAGCACCGGGCGAGCCTCTCTGAATCTGAAAGAAATCAGAAGCACTCCCACCAGCGAAGGAGGATTCTACAGACTCACCCATATTTTCAGGAAATGTGTAGCCCAAAGTATAACGAGACCAGTCGAAACAGGGTGTTTATGAAGCAGCCCTGGATACATAAAGGTATACCACTTCAAATAGTGGAACTACTAGGAGAGCCTGGAGATGTAGTTTTTTGTCATCCACACCTTATTCATGCTCCCTCCGGAATTAATACTTCAGATGAACCCAGGATTATGCGCAGTAAGTTTTTTTGGTGAAGCCGATACCCATACTTTGCCAAATCTTACCGCTACGCCTTTCTAATCTTAGGATTCCTTAAGACATTTACCTTCTACATACTTAAGAAACACTAGTTTTGCTCCTGGAAATAGAACTTTTTCCCCTGGCACGGACTTAGAAGAAGTTGAAGGGTAGGATATGCATAGTTTATTAAAAAAATAAGAATTGATGAAGTTGGATCAGATCGACATGGTTGAGTTGGAATATCTTCAAGTAGATGATTATCAGGAGCTTAAGCAAGCTATGGTTTCTGCTTATCAAACTATGCCGGGGGCTTATTGGAAAGAGCACCAGATTAGAGCGCTTTTAGATAAGTTTCCGGAAGGGCAGGTGGTGCTCAAGGTAAATGGAATAGTCGCGGGGTGTGCCTTGTCGATCATTGTCCAATATGATCAGTTTGATGATAAGCACACATATAAGGAGATCACGGCAAACTATACGTTTTCTTCTCACGATGATGAAGGAGATGTGCTGTACGGCATTGATGTTTTCATTAAGCCAGAGTTCAGGGGGTTACGGCTGGGTCGTCGGTTGTATGACTATCGAAAGGAACTTTGTGAAAAACTAAATCTAAGGGGTATTGCCCTGGGAGGACGGATACCTAACTACCACAAATATGCTGATGAGCTGAGTCCGAAACAGTACATCGAAAAGGTGAAATCCCGGGAGATACATGATCCTGTACTAAACTTTCAGATTTCCAATGATTTTCACCCCGCAAAAATATTAAAGGGATATTTAGAAGGGGATGAGGCGTCCAATGAATTTGCCGTCCTTCTTGAGTGGGATAATATTTATTATGAAAAGCCCTCAAAAAAAGCATCCAGCATCAAAACGGTAGTTCGGCTGGGATTAATTCAGTGGCAGATGCGACCCTACCCCGACATTGATGCCCTCATGCAGCAGGCGGAGTATTTTATTGATTCTGTATCTGTGTATCGCTCAGACTTTGCTCTTTTTCCGGAATTTTTCAACGCCCCGTTAATGGCGAAGGATAATCACCTGCCGGAAGCAGACGCCATCCGAGAGTTAGCAAAACATACCGAAGAAATTGTCCAGAAGTTTTCCGGATTTGCTATTTCTTATAACATTAATATTATCTGCGGTAGTATGCCGGAGATGATCGATGACTCCCTGTTCAATGTGGGCTATATCTGTAAGCGTGATGGCACGATCGACCGGTACGAAAAAATACATGTCACTCCCGACGAAGCCAAAGTCTGGGGTATGCAGGGCGGCAATAAGTTGAAAGTTTTTGACACTGATTGTGGAAAGGTAGGAGTCCTGATTTGCTACGATTCTGAATTTCCAGAATTAAGTCGATTATTGGCACAGGAAGGTATGGATATATTATTTGTTCCATTTCTCACCGATACTCAAAACGGATATTCCCGCGTGCGTCACTGTGCGCAGGCTCGCGCCATCGAAAATGAATGCTATGTAGCGATTGCCGGAAGTGTAGGAAACCTGCCCAATGTACACAATATGGATATTCAGTATGCGCAATCGATGGTCTTTACACCGTGCGACTTTGCCTTCCCGGCCAATGGCATCAAGGCGGAAGCTACTCCTAACACGGAGATGATTCTCATTGCCGATGTTGACCTCGGATTATTAAGAGAATTGAATGAATTTGGAAGTGTGCGTAATCTTAAGGATAGGCGAGGAGATGTGTACGAGGTGGTGAGGAAGTAGAGTTCTGTTTTTCGGCCTTAATGCGGAGCCTTAGAGTTCTACTTGTAGCAAATACAACTATTACTAGCTTTTATCTTATTGAGCACGAGACTCTCAGGGAGTTGATTTCCATTGGCGATTCTCAAAAATTTACTTTTCCTATCAGAATATCAGCTGATTCTGGTCGTTACATAGTTAGCCCTTAGCAGAAGTTTGGATCACCCTTTCTCAAACTAAACCATGTGTCGCATGCCTTTTCAAGCGATAGTTGTGATTATTATCCTAAATGTTCAGAAGAAAATCGGGATGCCTCCTCCATTTGTAAAACCTTGGAAGGCTGATCACAAATTGAATCGAATCTTACATTATTTCTATATAACCACTTAAACTTTGAGCCATGAGAACCATTCTTCTACTATTGCTAACGGTATTTATTTCTGTTCTAAAAACTCAAGCACAATTTGAGAAAGGGCGGGGACTATTTAGTATTTCAACTGCCTCGCAATTAACATCGGGAGCTGATGTTTTTTTGCTCGGATTTGGCTCCGAAAAAAGAGAAAGTGATGGGACTGGATCTAATGATGATAATAATTCGGATAAGACTTTTCAGTTTAATTTTAGTCCCAGAGTTGGCCTTTTTTTAATCGATGATTTAGCTGTTGGGACCAATCTTAATGTAGCTGCCATGCGTGTGAAGGAGGGTGATGATGGTAGGAAGTTTTCAAATAATTTGATTTCTATTGGCCCATTTGTGCGATACTATTTTCCCAGCCAAAAGATCCAACCATTTGCTGAAATTGGTGGAAATTTTGGACGGGTAAAGAATATTTCTGTCCTTTCCAATAATAATGAGTTTGAAGTAACAGAAAGTCTTGTGGCATTCAATGGGGGTTTTGGAGTGGCCGCAACTCTTAGTGATAAGATTCTAATGGATGCTATGTTAAACTATACTTCTCAAGTGCAGAAGTTCAAGGAGAACAATGACGATAACAGTCGCAGGATAACCAATTTTCTTGGAGTCCGTCTTGGTTTTACTTTTTTGTTGGGTGGAGGTATGAGTGAGTAATTATTTTTTGCAGGGAATTCCGGTATAGAGATCTAGAAAAATTCATTCAGAGTCGATGATGAAGCTAATGATCCTTTGAGATATCGATTGTCGTTCATTTTACCTGGGACTATCTCTCTTTTAATGTAGTAATAGCCAGCTATCACTCTTGATCGGTGACACTATTCTTTAAGATCTCTACAGCGTAATTCAGTCCTAGTTTAGTATTATCTTAACATATTCCCTCGCAATATTTTGTGAAATTAATAGGAATCTGATGTAACCACAAACTGGAATTATGAAACCTAAAACGATCTTCTTTGTATTATTGTCCTTTATTTCTATTCAACTTAATGCACAATTTTCACAAGGTGATATCCTATTGGGGATTTCCTCCGCACCCAATTTGTCAACTTCCGCAGGGGATATCCTTAATTTTGGATTTTCTTCGGACAAGACAAAATCTGATGCAGTTGGATTTGAGGAACAGGTTGCTGATAAGACTTTGAGTATGAGCCTAAATCCTAAAATCGGTTTTCTTGTGACGGATAATGTAGCAGTAGGGGCTAATTTTAATATTGGCTTCGCCCGTACTAAAGTTGAGGAAAATCTGGAGCGAACAGTCAAGCAGACCGTATTGGCTTTTGGCCCTTTCGTACGGTATTATATGGAGGGTGAAAAGGTAATTCCTTATTTTGAACTAGGAGGCACCTTGGGTAGTAGCAATTTTAAGGCTGAATATGTAGATCGTACACCGCCTAATGATGGTGAGAGTAAAAATAGTATAATGACCCTGGGGGGTGGTGCTGGCCTCGCCTTCCAAATTACGGATCATATCATGTTTGACGCGCTGTTGGGCTATAGTACTCGGCAAGTGAAAAGAAAGGGTGACAACGATGATAATAGACGGTCCATCACCAATAACCTGGGCGTACGGGTAGGTTTTACCTTATTGTTTGGTAATTAATGGCACCGCTTGTGATGGCATGATCACTTTTTAAAAGGGCAAAATAGTAATCATTCACCTGTTAGTGTTACAGCATCTGCCATGGATAGGATGCACTATTTAAATAGTTTCTGTGCAATCGTCGATAAGTATAACTTGCAATTCATCCAGGTATGGCCCCCATCCGTTATAAATTTTTCATAGTGAATTCCTTTTTGGTCCAGTACCTTCATGAATTCCATGTTGACATTATAAAGACCATCATCTTCACCCACACCAATCCAAAATAGTTTGAGTCTTTCATTGGTGCCTTCCGGATCCTTAAATGCGACTGCATTATTTCGATCAAATTCTTCCTGTCGCATTCCAGGCGCAAATCCACATACCCAGCTGAACAGGTCCTGATTGTTAAGGCCAAAGTAAAGAGTGGTCCCACCTCCTCCGGAAAACCCCGCAATGGCTCTGCTACCCGCTTCATTTTTCGTACGATATCGGGACTCAACAAATGGCATTATGTTGCCCATGAAATCCTTTTCAAACTCCTGAAGATTTTCCCAGTTTCTTAGACTGCCCGAATATTTGCTGATTTTTGGATAGGCACGACCATAGGGCATTACGATGATCATCGGTTCAGCCTTACCCTCTGCGATCAAGTTGTCTAAGATGACATGAGCCCTTCCGACTTTGGTCCAGGTTTCCTCTGTGTCGGTGGTTCCATGGAGTAAATAGAGCACGGGATAGTCCATCTCAGAATCTTCATATCCGGGAGGAGTATAGACGACCAGTGGTCGGGTCCCCAGTTCCTCCGATTGATAGTACTGATAGGACACTGTACCATGCGGAACATCTTTGATCGTATGCACCAATGGTGTATTTCCGGTCACTTCAAGAATGCTACTCTGAAAATTTTCATTCGGAAAAAGTGCGGAATTACGGGGATCAGCTACACGGATACCATCCACTACAAAATTGTAAGGGTACATGTCGGGCTCGATTGGTCCCACTGTGACGGACCAAACACCGGCTGTATCTTTCAGCATGGTGGCCTGCTCACTAAGAAATTGGCCACTGAGTTTTACTTCAGAGGCATTGGGTGCAAGAAATCGAAAGGTGGCCGTTTCATCTGCATGCACTTCTGGTGAGATCACTATGGGGCCACGAAATTGTGCGAAACCACTTGTAATGGTCAAGCAAAGAATAGATAGTAAGACCAGAAATCTATAGGAGCTAATTGAATTGTTCATGGATAGGAAATTTATTTGAGACATTTTGAGAAGAAGCATGTTCATTCTAATCTAATAATTATCCTGGTTCCAGTACAAATATAGTAGATATGTGTAAAATTATATGCTGGATACAAAAGGACCTGGTGAGAGCTAGCTATCTAACTGATCCGATAGAGTTTTGACTCGTTGAATCCCAAAGTCTTTGGATAAATATTCTACCAGCCTTCAAATAGAAAGTTGGAAAGAACAGTACTTCCTACATCATGTGGATGAATCCAGCGTCACTTAGAGATTTGTTCTTTAATGGAATTGGAAATGGTGATAACCTCTAAGAATTTTCTCGTAGAGTGGTGAACGTTTTGTGAACGGAGAAACCGAACGCTGTGTCATCCTTTAAGGATGAAGATGACGACATAAGGAATGGATTAGAGGAGTAGCATACTCAGCATATAGACCTTCAGCAAACGCATACGTATCTGCTGATAGCGCTTTGAGGCGTTGGAACGGCATGCGAAGTTGCAATCAGTTGATTTGCAGGAGTGTTTTTGTTAGAAGGGATGGATGAGTCAGGATCAGACTTATTTAGTATCCATGAGTTCATTTTCAAAGAATACTACGTCCTTTGCTTTTGGTCTTTCTACGGTCTGGCAGTAGTAGATTCTATTCACATATCGCCTCACTCTCAATTTTGTATTGGGATTCTCTTTTGAGAAAACTTCGTCGCCAACTTGAAACTTGTTTTCCATACAATTATTTCTGGAGAATTGTGAATTGTAAATAGAATTATCTACTACAGTAGATCACTTGAATTGGTCACCAGACTGGTTTAGTCCACCGATATGGCACCCTTATTCTTTTTCTTAGCAGCTTTATCCGCACGTTTTTCCTTCAGAGACCTTGTTGGGGATTTCTTGTCTGACTTTTTGCCAGTATCTTTACTTTTTGACATTTCTATTATTTAAGTGAACAGTCAACCGGAGCTAAATTTGTTCTGTTTGTTTCTGTCGTTTACACCTGAGATATATCAAGCTAAATTTTAGTAGGACTTAATTTTCTTAGAATAGAAATCACTTGATTACGTGATTTTTGTAAGCGTAGACCAATTCGGGTGATGATATCTCCGTCTAGATCTGGCCTGAAAGTAACATCAGATAGAGTAAGTTGACCATATTGCTGTTTTAAAATTCTAGGCTGCCAATCCCAGTTTCCCATATAGTCCATATTGCTTCTATTGTTTATCATATTAGATTTTTTTGTTCAATACACTAAAGATCAGATTTAGAGTCTAAAGTATCTTACACTTCTGCGGGAATCACTTACATATATCACATGTTTTCCAGGTTCTGTTGCCGCTTCTGCTTCATCTTCTTAAAAAAAGAAGGAGTTAGTCCCGTGATCTTTTTAAACTGATTGGATAGGTGGGCTGGACTGCTGTAGTGCAACTTATAGGCGATTTCGGACAGGCTTAGTTCATCGTATAGGATCAATTCCTTTATTCTTTCAACCTTGTGTAGAATGATAAACTGTTGGATGGTTATGCCCTTTGCCTCTGAAAAGATGTTTGACAAGTAGGTGTAGTTATAGTCAAGCATTTTACTCAAATATTCCGAGTAGTTGACTTTGGGAATCTCATCCGAATGGTGAATCATGTCGACAATGACGTTTTTGATCCTTTCTATAAGCACGCTCTTACTGTCGTCAAGTAATTCTAATCCCGATTTAAGCAAGTTTCTGGCCAGCTCATTTTTTTGATCTTCTGATATCTCTTCCTTCAGTTCGACCGTACCTAACTCTACTGTAAAGTGCTCCAGTCCTAATTTTTCTAGTTCCTCGGTAACCATCATCTTGCAGCGCAAGCTCACCATGTACTTTACAAATATTTTAGTCATAGAGTCTACTAATCGAAAGAGATGTCATATGTACTACGTGGGATAAGTTAGGACAATGCGGCACTCCATGCTGATTATTTCGGAGACAGATAAGATCAGATTAGTCCTGCTGAGAAGACTAGGTTAAAATGCAACAATGTTTCAAATAAGGAATAAACTACCTATCTTGCATTTACATCTTTCAGTAAACGCGATTCTATATGCGAAAATCTGAATACGACGTAGTCATCATCGGGGGAAGCTTCGCAGGTCTGTCAGCAGCACTATGTCTGGGACGATCCTTGCGAAATGTTTTGGTTGTGGATGGCGGAAAACCTTGCAACCGATTTTCGCCTCATGCGCATAATTTTTTGACCCAGGATGCTATTCCTCCGGGAGAAATACTTGAAACTGCTTTCCAGCAATTGTCAGTTTATAAGACTGTGACATTGCGTCAAGGCATGGTGACGGATGTGCAAAAATCGAAGACCGGATTTAAGGTGTCCATAGACAATAATGACCTGGTTGGTTCGAGGAAGATCATTTTTGCTACTGGCGTTGCCGACATCCTACCAGAAATTGAAGGATTTTCGGACGGTTGGGGTAAGACCATCATTCACTGTCCCTACTGTCATGGGTACGAATTCCGGGAAAAGAAGACTGGACTAATGGCGAGTGGAGACCGAGCATTGCATATGGCCGGACTGATCCGAAATCTCACGGATCATTTGACCATTTTTACCCAGGGAGATGTATTTACTGCTGAAGAGGTACGTTTGATCCGACAGCAAGAAATTGAGGTAATCGATGATCCAATTGTGGCAGTCGATCACAATCGGGGCCGTATAGATCAGGTGAGATTAAGATCGGGCAATGCGATACGTCTTGCAGCGCTGTATGCCAGTTTACCTTTTCGACAGCATTCGGATATACCTGCTAAACTGGGATGTGCCCTGGATGAGTCGGGATATCTGGTAGTGGATCCCTTCCAAAAAACCACAGTGGACCATGTCTTCGCTTGTGGGGACAACACCACCATGTTTCGATCGATTGCCAATGCGGTGGCAGCCGGCAATAAGGCAGGTGCGGTGGTGAATATGGAGCTGGTTTCATCTAGTAATAAGTAGCGAGATAGAAAGAAGAATCCTTGAGAAGAATATATTAAGGGGTGTTTTCTTATGACTTTTTGAAAATCTACTCAGATAGAGTTGGTACTCCATCTGCATCATTGAGTCCCACAAATTCCCTACTTATTTTGCTTCAGAAATCTATACATAGATTTGGCATTTCTAAACTTCAATACCCGGGTGAGTTCAAGCGTTTTCAAATTTCATGTTCTTTATTAGATCTTTGAAATATTGAGGACTCCAAATATTTAGCGCTTCGTCATTTTTAATAAATCTGACTACATCTTCTTTGATGTTTTTGAAAGACACGGTTTCGATTTTCGTCGCTAGTAGCTCTATGATTTGCTTTTTCGAAATAGTCTCCTCTTGCCAGTCTTTTGTATCCCTTGCCCTGGCTAAGAAATGGTTAACATCCAGCGGAATGTTTTTTCTGATATACCACTCCAAATCATACCAGTCCCGTCCCTTCACTCTATTTTTCCACTTTCGGAAGAGTAATGCATGTAACTTACCTGCAAATAAACTGGAGATAGTAAAACATTTCGCATAAAAGGAGAACGGACGTAGGGACAGTTTTTCTTCAGTTTGGAATTTCATGGGTGGATCTGTGTCTACTTCTAATTTAATTTTTATGTTCTTGTTGGATCGCACACCTGTTTCTCTGATAATGTCTTCCAATACGATTTCTTGCCAGATTGTTTCGGCTTTCAGGAAGGCAGAATCGATGGCAGTGTGTTTTGTTTTTTTCTTTGCCACAATGTTAACGGTCAGTCCGAACGCTCCAAACTCTTCTTTTATGGCTTTGAAATAAGGTTGAAGGGAAAAGTTGGAATCAGACCAAAGTAAAGAAAAATCCAGGTCCTCAGAGTATCTTTCTAGTCCATAAAAGATCCGTAATGCAGTTCCTCCGTAGAATGCTGCATTTTCAAAAAAATCAGTTCTGGATAATGCAGCCAAAGCAATTTCTTGCATTATTTCTCGCAATGCCGATAGTATTTCTTCTTCATTTTGAGGATCATATTCAGCTATCCACTCTTTTAACATAATTTCGTCAGTGTTTTAATGAGCATTCTTAGGCTGCTTTTTTTGGGAGCATCCTTAATCCAGGATTTAATGATTTTTGTATCTAATGTGCACAATACTTCAAGGTCTATCCGAAGATCTTCCGTTAAAAATTCTTGTGTTTGTTTTATACTGCGAAGGTTTATTTTCGGTGTTAACACAATCTTGTCACACAAGGCTTTTTCACGTGAAGCTATTAAAGCGGATTGCTTGGGTGAATATTCGATGTTTTTTAATCCAAAAGAGTAATAAGGAGTCTTCAGTTGATGATAACTAAAGCGTCCAACATGAGTTCTATATGTTTTTGAAGTTTTTGTGGTCACTGAACTAATTTCAATCGCTCTTTCCGGTATCATGTCCCAGTAGGACAATGCCGACTCTAAGGATACATAGCTGGGGCCTCGAAGGTGATTCGCTATTAGAAATGGTTCTGGTGATGGTAGGTCCATTTTAGGTCCAATGATGTATAACCCTCTTCTAATAGGAATAAGATCATTGCTCTTGAGCAACTCACTAATCTTATCATTGGGCCTCTTATACTCACCAAGTAATTGCAAGATCAAATGCCTTGATATGGGAGTTTCGCTATATTCTTTTATACTCGTTCTAAAGTCCATGTAGTCAAATATGAGTATGATAATCGACTATTTTCCGATTATCTAGTTTGAATATAGCATTATTATGTCATAAATGAATCATATAATCGGATATGTTCCGATTATGTACTGGTATTTTAACAAAATGGCAACTGTGTGTGGTTGCAAGGTATGAGTAGATTGAGAGCAAAGTAGTAAAATGGTGAAGCTGGAAATAAATCTGACATCGTCGTTGGATGCTTTTTATGCTATGCTGCCGTTACATCAGAGCTTAGACATGCCAGCCCCACTGGGATGTGCCCTGGATGAGTGTCGAGATATCTGGTAGTGGATCCCTTGCAGAAAACCACAGTTGACCATGTCTTCGCTTGTGGGGACAACACCACCATGTTTCGATCGATTGCCAATGCCGTGGCAGCCGGCAATAAGGCAGGTGCGGTGGTGAATATGGAGCTGATAGACCATGGTACGAACCCTCACTGATCTGATGGAATGAGGAGATAAAAGACAGGTGTGTATATTTACCTTCGATTTATGTAAGGTATAGGACAATAACATGCCGGAAAAATCAGAAAATAGCTCTATAAGTTGGCTGCAACGATTGAAAGATGAAAGCTGGGAAGCAGAACTACTGATTTCAACGATTGCCATATTTGGAACGATCCAACTATTTAAGGGAGTAGATTGGCTAACTAATTATTTTATCAACACACTATTACCTGGCCAATACCTCATCGGATACATGATTGTCTTTATGGGCTTACTGGCGGTGAGTCTGTTGGTCAGTATGTTTGTGATCCATTTTGCGTTGCGGGCTTATTGGGTCGGATTGGTAGGTTTGAATTCCGTGTTTCCGGACTACAGCCTGGAAGAAAGTGCATATTCCGAACTCTATACCTCAAAAATACTGGCCATACTCCCCAAGCTAAATAAGACCATAAAAGACGTGGACGAAATATGTAGTGTCATTTTTTCTGCTGCATTCTTGATGTTATACACATACCTCTATCTAGCACTCGTGGGAAGTCTTTATTTAGTTATTTACAATGCATTGATAGACAAGGTGCCTGCATTTATTTTATGGATTCCTCTCTATTTATTTGGACTCTGGATGGTAGTACAGGCGGTGTTTTCAGTGATTGGTAATCTGAAACAATTTCGCAATAACAAATGGATACAGACTGCCTATTTCCAATCAGTACGGTGGGGCTCAATCATTGTATTTGGACCTTTGTATAAGTATCTCTTGCAGATTTCCATGACCTTCGGTTCCAATTTCAAAAAGAAGAAATCCCTGGTAGGCCTGATCCTTATTTTTGTACTCATCGGCTTTATCATTTCGCTGGTTCGATTTAGTAGTAGCAGGATGCGGTATTTGATCAGGCAGGATACATATTTTGATGCTACGAAAATCTATGGAGGTTACTATGGCTTAGCATCGGAGACCCATGAGTTTCTCATTTCCCCCTGTATTGACACAGATGTAGTGGACAGTAAGGTGGTACGTTTATTTATTCCTATTTATGATTTTGAATATCGATTAGATAGAGAGGGATGTGTTGAAAGCAATGAATCTGATCCGGATGTCAGTAAGGAGCAGGCAATTATTGATAGGCGGCAGCAGCTCCTGGATTGCTACAGTGCCTACCATTCCATCGAACTCAATGAGAGGTCTATAACACCACAGTTTCATAAATATCGCATTCCCTCAACGGACCAGTTTGGTGTCATTTGTTATATCGATTTGAGCGGAGAAACTGCTGGTAACCTCCAATTGAAAGTTAGGAAGGAACTCAAAGAGCAGGGGATGGAGTGGCAGATTCCCTTTTACTATGTTGGAAGTGAATAATCGTGTAGACTAAAGCTTTCTGAAGAAGGTGATCGTCTTTTGATCATTGTGGAGGACAATCACAAATGGGTGCTAGATATGCTGTTTGAATTCAATCCTGAATTCGATCTGCGATTGAGCTGGGAATATCTCACTTCGCCCTAAACTCTGTCATCTGATAGATGTTTATACTTAAACCATAAAAGGTACTCCTTATATTTAGTTGTACATGAAGAAAATCTTGGTACCTATAGCTTTATCAGAAGACACCTCAAGTCTCATCAAGCATGCTTGCATCATAGGTAGAGCCTGGGCTGCCCAGATTAACCTTCTACATTGTTATCCACCGCAGTCATATGCCCGTATGTATGACTTTAAAGGGGAAGATTACGATCGAGGTGTAAAGAGGTTGCTAAAAAAAGCCTGGGATGAGGGAAGCTCAAAGGAAGCGTCCGCCAGTAGAACATTTCTCACCTACAAAGGCAGCCTTAGTGGTTTTTTAGAGAAGGAGAGTGCAAAGTTTGATTTGGTGTTAATGAACCGAAAAACACCTGATGGCTTCCTGGGTCGATGGCTGAGTGAAAAGGTATTCTATCTAGCTTCCCGTGCGGCTTGTCCGGTACTGGTCAGTAGCGAGAATGATCTATTTGATTTTAAGAATACGACCACCATCTGGCACATTAAACGGTCAGACAACCAGCCTGATTTCGACCGCAGAACGCTTTCCACCCTGAAGATCAATCCTGATCATATCATGGTTAAGTCCATTGGTCAGCAGACGTTTGTCTCAGAGTTTTGGCAACGTGTTGTTAACTTTGCACAGAGTAAGGACAGTGCATATCTGGAAGGTATTGAGGATTGTCTTACCCGTGAGCACCTGGATGTAATCTTGATCTCAAGGGCCAGAAGGGGTTTACTGGAATCACTCTTCAGAGACCGGGCCTTTCAGATAGTCACCAGTTTTGAGGTGCCAGTGCTTGTTATCTAGGACCAGGATCAGGCGTCTTTCCATCTGAGAAAGATTAAGAAAACATGTAATCATTTATTTCGCTATCTTTGCATTCTCGAATACACATCCGGTATGCTCTTCTGAATTAAGTTGTTTGTTTATCGAATCTGTTACATCGATATTCAATCACTTAAATTTTTATATGGCAAGATCTCAGACAACATTCAACAAGAAAGAGAGAGAAAAGAAACGAAGAAAGAAAAAACAGGATAAACTAGAGCGGCGAAACCAACGCAAGCTTGAAAAGGAACAGGCGGGAACTGTAGATTTCGAGGATCAGCTTTCGTATGTGGACGAAAATGGCAATCTGACATCCACGCCTCCGGATCCCACCAAAAAAAGGAAACAAGTAAAAGCCGAAGACATTGTACTGGGAGTTCCTCCAAAAGAAAAGGAAGAATTGCCGAAACGGGGTAAGGGTGTACTTGATTTCTTTGACCACCAAAAGTCTTTTGGCTTTATCAAAGATAACGCAACTCAGGAAAGTATATTTGTCCATATGAATGATGTCCAGCATTCAATAGAAGAGGGCGAAGCATTACAGTATGATGTTGAAGAGACTTTTAAAGGTCTAAAGGCCATCAATGTCAGATCTCTATCTGATTAGAACATTACTCCACAGATTTTATTAACAAGTCAAAAAGTACTGACGGTTTTCTCCGTCATCAAAAAAGATATTATGCAATTTTCAAATTTGGGTTTAATAAACCCCATCCTTAAGGCGCTTGCCGAAAAAGGATATAGTACACCTACAGAAATTCAACGAAAGGCTATACCGGAAGTTTTGCAAGGGCGAGATCTTCTCGCTTGTGCACAGACAGGTACCGGTAAAACCGCCGCCTTTGCTATCCCTCTGATTCAGATCTTTGCGAAAGATCAGTCGCGAAAAGTGAGACCTCGAAGTATGAAAGCTTTGATCGTAACTCCTACCCGTGAACTTGCGATCCAGATTGAAGACAATATCCGGTTGTACAGCAAATACTTGAATCTAAATCATGCCGTAATTTTCGGAGGAGTATCTCAAGAGAAGCAGGTACGGCAAATGAAAAGAGGAGTAGATTTCCTCGTAGCGACTCCAGGTCGATTATTGGATCTGGCCGGTCAGGGGCATATCGCCTTTGACAGTGTTTCGAGTCTGGTACTGGATGAAGCGGATCGAATGCTGGATATGGGATTTATCCGGGATATTCAAAAACTGCTCAAGTTGCTTCCTCCCAAACGCCAGACTTTGTTCTTCTCGGCGACCATGCCAGATAGTATCAATTCCCTGACAAAGAAGATTTTACATAATCCAGTGGAAGTAAGTGCCCATGTGGTTTCTTCAGCAGCGGAGACAGTGCAGCAGCGAAAGTACTATACAAACAAATCCAGTAAGAAAGACCTGCTCTACCACGTCCTCAACGAGGAGGATTTGGACCAGGTGCTTTTATTTACCCGCACCAAACGAGGAGCGGATCGCATTGCTCGTGATTTGAAGAAAAAACAGATCGACTCAATGGCGATTCATGGTGATAAGTCACAAGGACAGCGCCAACGAGCATTGGAAAATTTTAAGAAGGGAAAGCTAAGAGTATTAGTAGCTACTGATATCGCTGCCCGGGGTATCGATATCGATAAGCTTGAATGTGTGATTAATTTCGATGTACCTGAAGTTCCGGAGACCTATGTACACAGAATTGGTCGCACCGGCAGGGCCGGAGAGAACGGACTGGCTATATCCATCGTAGAGCCCGAGGAGAATGACTCCATTAAGGCGATAGAACAGCTAATCAATCGGCGTATTCCGCAGGAACAAGAGCATCCATTCCCTCAGACTGACAAGCCGATGACCGCAAGAGAGAAGAAAGAATGGAACAAGGAAAAAGCCAGGCGAAAACAAGCTTTTCATGCCAACAGGCGAAAGTCACGTGCCATGAGCAGATAGTGTGTGGCACCCATAAAACGCATCATTTACTAAGAATATAAAGGGCTGGAGTTGAATTGAACAACTCCAGCCTGTTTTGATTTATAGAGATAGTTAAAAGTGCAGATGAATCAATGGTTAGAATCCTGTTATTCGCTTTATTGACTTTCTCTACTTCACCGTTGATTAGCCAGCAGAAGTTTGAGCAGGAGTATCGCCTGGATGAGGACCAGGTGCCCTCACTGGCGTCCGATTTTGTTGAAGAGATTTCGTTCGATCGAAAAGTCCGCTGGTATTTGGAGGAAGGTCTGGATCGCTTTTCAATTGAAGCGAAGACACGATATCGCGGTCATAAATACAGCCTGGAGTTCGATAGTACAGGCATGCTGGAGGATATTGAGATTGAAGTCGAAATGGAGAAATTGCCAGCATCGGTTATCGACTCAATAAATACTTTTCTCTGTAAAGATTTCGAAAAATTTAAGGTAACAAAGGTTCAATTGCAACTAGTGGGAGATCCTTTGACACTGAAAGAGTGGTTTGAAGTTCCTTTTGCCACGAATGATGAGATCGAAGTGAACTATGAGATTGTAGCTAAAACCCGAAATGGCCAGGTGCGGAAGGAATGGGAATTTCTATTTAATGATGAAGGAAGGAAGCGTAGTGAATCGGAAATCGTGACAAAAAATACCGATATCCTTGAGTTTTAAAGTCCTATTCTCCGGCAGCATTTTATGTATTTTATTCATGATAGATGCAGCAGCGCAGCGATCATTTCAGGCTGGATTTTTACCATCTATCAATATTAATTCATCCCTGTCCAATGATTTGAGTGTAAACACCAAGGCAGAGGCCCGTCAGGTATTTTATGAGAAAGATGACATTGTCAGTAATTATCAATTGACGGATATATCGCTGGTAATTTCTAAAAAGGTCGGACTCAGTAATGCGCTGGCTGGTGGCTATTTACTGCGGATTCGGGATGGCGAACTCATCAGTCGATTGATACAACAATTTACCAATATTCAGAAAGTAGGAACTCTCCGGTTATCGCATCGATTTGTTTTTGATCAGACCCTGCAAAAATCGGAAGATGTACAGTTTCGACTCCGATATCGCCTATCTACCCAAATGTCCCTTCGGGGTCAGTCGGTGGATCCATCAGAACTCTATCTGAAGCTGGGAAATGAATATCTCAATGTCTTGCAAGGTGAGGACTATGATCTGGAAATCAGGTTGAAAGCCATGTTGGGGTACGTTTTTTCGGATGACAGCAAAGTGGAAGTGGGGTTGGAGTCCCGGATGGATTCATTTCTGCAGTCATCTTTGCGACACCGATCCTGGCTCAATGCCGCCTGGTATATTTCGATATGAGCTGAGGCATCTCGGACCATTATGTGACGTGCGGAAGTTGATGGACAAAGGTTAACCGGATACGATGATTTGAAGATGAATAGAATCCATTCAATTACCCTGGAACTAATACGGTCTTATCATGTAGATTTTGAATTATCTTTAACTTAGTGATAGTCCCTTGGGGGCGCACACCTAATAAATATGAACACTATGAGAACTTTGCACCTGTCACTGGTCACTCTGCTGCCTGCCCTACTATACACTGCTTGTGGAAGTAATGCTGAATCCGCTACTACCCATGAACCTGAAGCGTCTGAATGGGTCGTACTATTTGACGGATCCTCAACTGACGCGTTTCGTGGGTATGGGGTGGACTATTTTCCTGAGGGCGTCTGGAATGTAGAAGACGGATCATTGACCACTAATCCGGATACGGCAAACCGGGATCTTATTACCAAGGAGCGTTATGGAAATTTTGAACTAACCTATGAATGGGCCGTGGACACAGCCGCTAATTCTGGTGTGTTCTTTCACATGCAGGAAGACCTGGCTATGGAAGCAGGAAATGGTAACAGCCCCAATTGGTTGGATAACTATGAATTGCAGGTACTGGACGATCAGCATTTTTATGATACCGTTGCGGTACGGTCGGCAGGATCTGTATATGATCTGATTGCCCCGCAGGGTAAGAAATTAAATCCCATTGGTGAGTTTAATCAGGCCCGACTCATCCACAATGACGGGCACGTAGAGCATTGGCTCAATGGGGTCAAAGTCGTAGAATTCGACAGGGAAAGTGACGAAATGAAAGAATTACTTGCCAATAGTAAATTTGGTGAAAATCCTAATTACCATTCTTATACGGAAGGCCATATCATGTTTCAGCATCATGGACAGAAAGTGTATTTCAAAAATATAAAGATCAAAGAGTTGTAGGTCATTATTTTGATGCAGGTTGTTGGTAATAAGAATCACTCTTTTTATGACTATTTTATGACGGGTCAGCAGAAGCTCAGATACAAATGGATCTCGCAACTGCGTTACTAGGAGAAGTAACTTAAAGATGATGATTTCAAGATGGATGCTCTCTTTGTTAGTGTCTCTACTAACATTAAATGTCTTTGCACAGAATTGGCTTACTGATTTTGATAAGGCCAGCGAATTAGCCGCTATGGATGACAAACCGATTGTCCTGGTTTTTCAGGGGTCTGATTGGTGCGCACCATGTATAAAGCTGGAGCACGAAATTTGGAGTACCGAAAGATTTCGTGAATATGCTCAGGATCATTTGATCATGTTAAAAGCTGATTTCCCCCGAAAGAAAAAAAATGCGCTTTCCGATGAGCAAGCCAAGGCAAATGCGATGCTCGCAGAAAAGTATAATAAGTCAGGACTTTTCCCATTGATTGTGATACTGAATAAGGACGGCGATGTTCTAGGAGAAACGGGATATAAAAAGTCGACACCTGATGAATATATCGATATTCTCAAATCAATCGCATCGATAAATTGAAGATATTCTCCATAATGGGCCTTATGCTATTCACTCTGAGTGTAGTAGCGCAGCGAACATCTACTCGAACACTCAAATTGATGGGTAGTCGTTTTGACATCACAGTTGTGTCAGAGGATACTATCACACCAGATAAATATATAGATCTGGCGGTTCAGGAAATTCAACGCATCGAGTCAATTATTTCATCCTGGGACCCTAAATCAGAGACAAGTGCAATCAATCGGCAGGCAGGTATTTCGCCCGTAAGGGTCAGTACAGAGCTAATCGAATTGATAAAGCGATCGCTGAGTATTTCACGACTTACCGATGGGGCTTTCGATATTTCCTATGCTTCTATGGATCAAATCTGGAAATTTGATGGGACTATGAAAGCGATGCCTTCGGCAGAAGAAATAAATGCTTCAGTAGCGGGTGTGGGATATGAAAATATTGAGATTGACGAACTGAACCAAACGGTGTTTCTCCGAAAAGCTGGAATGAAGATAGGATTTGGAGCCATTGGAAAAGGCTATGCAGCTGATAAGGCGAAGGCATTGCTCATTGCGACAGGTGCTAGCGGTGGAATTATCAACGCCTCTGGAGATATGAGTTCCTGGGGCAAACAGCAAAATGGTGATGAATGGAAAATAGCAATTACTAATCCATTGGATAAGAGCAAGGTCTTTGGATTGGTTTCACTTAATGGTGGTGCAGTCGTCACCTCCGGCAATTATGAGAAGTATGTGGAATTTAATGGTAAACGATACACACATATCATTGATCCAAGAAGTGGCTATCCGGCTTCGGGAATCATTAGTGTGACAGTATTTGCACCCGTTGCAGAATTTGCTGATGCCTTGGCTACATCCGTATTTGTAATGGGTATCGATGTCGGATTGGATCGAATTAATCAAATTCCACAGGTTGAGTGCATTATTGTTGATGAGCATGGAAAAATATTTACTTCTGAAAAGGTTCAAATAGAGAAGGTATGAAAATCAAAATGGTATTTGTACTGCTGCTGATGGTTTTACTCTTCAGTAATTGTGTGGTAGTAAAGGAATATGAAAAGGTAAATATCAATGATCCGGATATGACGTTGAGTGATAAGAGTGTGGATCGAAATTTGACCACGATGCATTCATATCGAGAAGCTGCCTCTGGTGGCAATGGAGGTAAAACAGGCGGCGGTTGCGGCTGTAATTAGACATTTATAGTGTGATACAGATGAAGATTAAATTATTTTTGCTGCTATTGGCATTTCATGCTACCTCATGGGTAAAGGCCCAGGATAATTCTCAAAATGTTTCGAATACTTATAAGAAGAGAGTGCTAGAAAGTGTCGAAGTGGACCTTCTTTCCAGTTATTATGTTCAGCAAGGGGACAACGCGGCTGTGACTGGAGGTGTTGGCACTGAAGAGCTAACCGATCTTACCGGTACCGTGGTAGTTTCCATACCATTAAATGACGATGATATTCTGACCATCGATGCCGGAGTATCTGCATACACCTCTGCGTCCTCCAGCAATATTAATCCTTTTGATGGCAGAACGGCCACTCCTTTTCAGGCATCCTCCGGCGCATCGAGTAGTGACACCTGGACCAACTTCACGGGTAGTTATTCGCACAGTTCGGATGATCGTAACCAAATCTGGTCAGCGAAGATTTCTGTCTCTTCTGAGTACGATTATTTTTCTTCTGGATTAGGTGGCAGCTATAGTCGTCTTTTTAATGAGAAAAATACAGAGTTGTCAATTCACGGAAATATTTACTTCGATAGGTGGAGTCTTATCTACCCTATTGAGTTTCGGGACGGGAGTGGTGAAAATGGCTTTAGTATTCATAATTATATATTGACCGGAAACCAAAACTACAGTCCAATATTTTTACCGATTTCTAACAGCAATCGAAATTCGTATTCTATTGGAGTTGGATTTTCACAGATTTTACATAAGAGTATTCAGAGTGCGTTTGTGTTGGATTTGGTTAAACAACAAGGATTACTGTCGACTCCTTTTCAGCGTGTAAATTTTAGTGATAGAGAAGACACTTTTATTGAGGATTTTCAATTGGCGGATGACATTGAACGATTGCCAGATTCTAGATCAAAGATAGCAGTGGGCACACGATTTAATTTCTTTCTGACAGATAGAGTGAGCTTGAGAACATTTTACAGATATTATCTAGATGATTGGGGCATCCAATCCAATACCTTAAGTGCCGAGATTCCTATAAAAATTGGCGATAAATTTACAGTGTACCCATCATACCGATATTATGATCAGACTGCTGCAGATTACTTTGCAGCCAAAGAGCAGCACTCTTCATCTGCCAGATATTATACATCAGACTATGATCTTTCTGGGTACCAATCAAATCAGCTAGGGTTTGGAATATCCTACACAGATATTCTAACTAGGTTTCATGTCGCCTTATTTGGGTTGAAGAGTATCGATCTGAAATTTTATCAATATGACCGGAATACTACCTTCAGATCCCAGATTTTCACTACTGGGTTCAAGTTTGTGCTAGATAAATAACCCTAATGATTATGCCTGGTCAGGTCAGATACTTAAACGTCCTCGCCTCTGACAACCATGGGAGTGTTCATCGCTTTTAGGTAGAATATTGATAGCGGCACTTATTGGTATCCTCAGGACATATTTTTGAGATGGGTCGCTTCAGTGATGCAGTAGCAGATATAAAAGAGCCTGGTGAATTACTTCCCTGGACACTGCGAGTTATAAAGCTCCTTGACCGAAATGAAATTATACGATATAATTTAGATTCCCGTCGCGCGTGTGAAGATTTGGAGGAAGTACTAGCCAGAGTCATGAGAGAATTAGTCTGTTCTTCTTAATACGTTGTGGGAATTTGTCAGCGATGTGCAACACTTCAATGAGAACCGACATCATGCCACCAAGTACCATATTATAGTCTGATTAGCACCGTAATATTGTATCTTAAGGTTACATGAAGTTATCACCCATCGTCAAAAGTAAACTGTCCATGGTGCTGCTAATCACATCAGCCTGGACCGTCATATCCATGCTTCAGCTAGGATACGAGATGGCGGTTCTCCTGGAGTATGGGTATGAGTACAGGTGGAGTGATGAGGACGGATTTATGCATTACTTCCTTATTAATAGTATTGCATTTGTTGTAAATGGTTTTATAGGAGGAGTGCTGGTCGTATTTTTCCTTCAGAATTGGATCAGGGACCGATCCTATTCGCAGGGAATATTATTCGGAGTGATTCTCTATGTCATACTTTTTTTTGTCATGACATGTATACAGACTTACTTCGTTGTCAGTTCTATTTGGGATGGTACCCATAGTTTTTCATCAGCGTATATCAAAGGATTGAAGGATTATTTCCTTAGCTATGAATTTATAAGATACTTTCCATTTTGGCTGATGATTCTTACAGGTACATTGATTGTACTGCTAATCAATGATCGATATGGTCCCGGAGTGCTTAATAAGTTTTTAAGAGGCAGCTATTTTCATCCAAAAGCAGAAGAAAGAATCTTCATGTTTTTAGATTTAAAGGGCTCCACCACCATCGCCGAGAAATTAGGCGAAGAAAAATATTTCAAGTTTATTCGAAAAGTCTTAAAAGATGTAACGCCCGTTATCCTAAAGACAAAAGGGGAAGTTTATCAATACGTAGGGGATGAGATTGTAATAAGCTGGAGTATTGAAGAAGGCATGAAGAATCTTAATTGCTTGGCTTGTTTTACTGAAATTCAAAAACTTCTGAAAACCTTGGGTCCCGAATATCAAGAGCGATTTGGTCTTCAACCTGTTTTCAAAGCAGGCATGCATGCGGGTTCCGTAGTGGTGGGTGAGATTGGTGTAATCAAAAGGGACATTGCTTATTCAGGAGATGTGCTAAATACAGCAGCTCGGATACAAAGTAAGTGTAATGATATGGGTGTCCTAATTCTATTTTCTGATGCCCTGCTGAAATATATGCCTAAGAATGATCTTTCCATAAAACCCATGGGCCAGGTTGTCCTCAGGGGAAAAAGTGAGTCTGTATCTCTGTATAGCCTCGCTAGTGCCTAATCTTTCATCATTGCCTCGTAAATAGCCCTTGCGTGGTTGTAGGCATCTTCCGCTGCTTGCAATTCATCATCCTCAATGCGTACCTTTTTTTCTTTCCAGCACTGGTCCACTGCTTGACGACACCATTCGATACTTTCCTTTATTCGGATGGGTTCATTGTTTACCTCAATAAAAATTGGATTGGTATGTGCTGCAAAGGGTACTCTGACTGCAACCCATGAGGATTGCAGAATTGGATAATCAAAGGTTACTTTTTTCCAATTTCCGTCGGCAGTGATGTTTTTCTTCTCCACCATCTCACCATTTACAATTAATTCAACTTCAACATTTCGGGTATTAGAAAGCCGACTTCTTTCGATATGCCAATAGGGTGATTGATAGGGTCCGAGATTCTGGATGATTTTTCCGATCTCATCCTGCTCCTCCGGAAGGTAGGCGGCCGCATCTACTTCTATATGAAGGGTCTGGCCTTTGCTCAATTGCATCTTGCTGTCCTGTTGGCCTAGCTTCATATTTCCAACCGTAAAATCTATGAGGTGTGCATGGCCCGTACTGACGTAACTTCGTCCTGCCAGCAGAGCATCCATGTAGTCATTAAATTCCAGCCCATCTGTTAGTTCGGCATATATACGTGCCCTACCTACGCGTTCATCAGAAATACAGGGAAAGTCGGTCTCCCCACTTAGGCGCACTTCATATCCGGCATTTAAGGTATGATACCACATATTAAGTTCTGCATGCCAGGGCGTATCACCCGCGGAGTAAAAATCCACTACGTCGTGTGTCACAGTCACAATGTACTCGTTCGCTCCAATTCCAGTCATCTTCGGCATGATGTAATTAGGCAGGTCCAGGGTGGGTTCGACGGGTTCCAGGCCCCAGCCTGAGTGAGCATAACCTGTGATGCCACCCTGATCCTTCGCCCATTGCAAGACAGGTAGGGTGAAGGATGGCCACTCTTCAATCAGAGTCGTACCCGGATAATCGTCTTCCTTCAAATTTAGCAGGACGATATGTCCGGCATGAGAGGATGGAAAGCCAGAGACCTCTACGTCATATCGCATGATATTTTCAGCATTAGACAACTCGTAATTTTCACCGGTAAAGTATTGTTTCTGATGGTACCAACTGGGACCCCAGGTAAGATTATTTCCCATATTCAAGTCCTCCCCGAGTACCTGGCGCCACATGTCTTCTGGCCTTACTCCCTCCTCAGGACTTTCGTAGTGAGAGCAACCCGCTGCATGAATGTGGTGATCAGCACTATACCATCCCTTTTCCGTCATATGAATCCAGCGATTCAAGTCAAATGATAGGGTTATGCTATCTGCATTTTCTGGTATTTTGATTTGACGATAGGCTTGGAGATATTCAGGCCCCCGCCCATAGGTGACATGATAGGTGCCGGGAGATAAATAAATATGCTCTCCCGTGCCTCGGTAGATTTGAGGCTGAAAGAAAAAATCAGGGTAAAGATCCTGACTGGCAATACGTCGCGAGGGCAGAGGGTAGATGCCCGTTAGCTGTTTCTCCTCAGGTAAAGTGTATTCCAGATCTTTTTTACCCTCCATCCAGTGAGCTGATCGAGCCCGCCTTGCACGATAATCAATACCGGAATAGTCTTTAAATCGATCTTTGCCATCAGTAATGGTAAACGAAGCCATGGCATCAGCATCCCCTTCATCATTTACATCGAAAATTACCTTGACCGCCTTTTCAATACTAAATAGAACATCAATCGTATTTCGGAAGCCAATATCCTGACTACCCTGCCCGACATTAAATCCCAATTTAATTTCCCGTTTGCCCGATTCCCGTGTATAAATCTGTAGAAGAAAATATTGTACCTCCAGTCCACTTAATGCATCACTCAGCGGACGACCACTAAAAATGGACATCTCCGCAAATCGATCGGCCACCTGGCCTGGGGATAGGGCGTTTTCTACCTTCATGCGATGTCCCGATGTGGAGACATGAAGAGCAGGAGCAGACTGCGGACTTTCCACTTCGAACCGGGCGGTAATATTGGCCTGATTATGTACTTTGACAAGAAATGTGGTCCACGCTTCCTGCTTCAATTGGGCTTTTGCAGGCCCCGTTGACACTTTGACCCGGGATTCGGGATTGATATCTACAAACGCTATACAGTAAGGATCTAGTAGGGTCTGAATCTGATGAACCATCCCATCGGAGTGGTCCTCATGCTGGAGATCATTCAAAGCCTTACTGGCTTCAGCAGGAAGTGGACTACCCACAAATTCCAGGCCTTCCTTCAAACGAATGGCCTGTGCCAATAGAGGCTGTGGCTCCACTTTGTGAATTTTGGGCATTTCTCCGCCCATCTGATGATGATGCTCATGTTGACTCAATAATAGGCAGGTTGGGATGAGGAAGATGCAGAGCAGAGAATACTTCATATTAAGATTTGAATGGACCAACGATATGAAGAGAATTTACAACAAATCGGGCTAAAATAAATCCTGATTCGTGAAGTTCTATGCTATCGCATACTATACCTTGACTGACGAGCTCACCACTCGCACTTTTATGCGGTGCAGATAGATACGATATGACCTAATTAATAGTTAATATTTCTTTTCGCTTTCCATTCCAGGCTCAGGTCTTGACTAATCCGTATATACGATCACATCCATTACTCAAAGTCGTGACTATCCAGTCGATGGAAGTTCCATTGCTTCTAATCGTCATCTCGGTGGGATCTTGAGATTGTGGATCTAATGTCAATTGGTTTCCATTGACCTCATAAATGCCTGTATCTGTGAGAGGAGCTTTTGAGTTGATAATACCTCCACGTATTTCCGTGATTTGAGTCGTGAGTGAATAAGTCTCATCCTGATTCAACATTAATGTGAGATCGATGCAATTCTGTCCATCCGTCACAAAGAGGCAAACACCCATTTCTTCTTTCGTAATAGAACCATTCAGAGAAGGATCAGGACACTCGTCACGCAATGAATTTACTTCAAATGAACCAACATAATTGGGAATAGCAGGTTCGTCATCATCCTTGTTGCAGGAAATAAGTACAACTATAGCTAACAGTGATAAGAGAATGGACTTTTTATGCATGATGGCTTTTTTTTGGTAAAGGTAGCGAACTTGTTAAGTCTCACACATCATGCTTTTGGGTGATTTTTCGTCACATCCTAATGTCTTCATAATTCCTAAGTATGTAAGAAATGGACGTAATCATCCGAAAAATCTGTAGAAGCGGTAATCTTTTACTAAACACTTCTATTAAGAGGTGATCTAAAGAATAAAAAAATAGTGTAATGAGACAATTAAGAATCACGAAAATGCTTTTATCGTTCATGGTCATGATCTTTCTGACCCTTCATTTGAAAAGTCAGGAACTAGACTCAATCGTGAAAGCTCCTGAGTTTCAATTGGCCGACTTAAGTGGTAACACGGTGTCATTAAAGGATTTCGAAGGACAATATCTATTAATCCACATCGCCACCACTTGGTGCCCATACTGCAATGCTGAAGCACCTTATCTTGAAGAACTAGTCCGTGAGTATGAGAGTGCCAATGTGGGAGTGCTGATTATCGATGTGAAAGAACCTAGGGAGCTAATAGCGACTCGACTTAGGGATCGGTTTCAATTGACATTTCCAATTCTGATGGATTCTGAAGGTATTGTCGCAGCGGCCTTTGCCCCTGCCAATGTACTGCCGGAGTTGGCAAGAGATGAAATCATGTTAGCTTCAAATATATTGATCGACCCGGAAGGGAATATTCGATATATGTCACTTCTTGATACAAGAAATTTTGACTCAAAATTAATTCACATAAAAGAAATACTCAATGAACTACTTGAATCAAATTAAGCGGCTATTTCTGAGCTGTGCCGGTATGGTATTCGGTACCACCATTATAGCGCAGGTTTCACTCAATGAGATAAAAATTGAATCACCAATTATAAATGATCATCTTGAAATCGAATTGGTGTTTAGCATCGAGGAAGATTATCATATTCAATCTATTCATCCCGAGGATGAATTTCTAATACCAACAATTTTTACACTAGTTAATTGTGAGGAAATAAAAATAGAAGCCATCGATTTCCTTTCTCTGGAGAATGATGTGCGGGATGCCTATAGAAAAGAATTTGCGGTCCTTTTACGAGGTAAATTGCGGGGTGATAAAGTCACCATTGAGGGAGCTATGGAATACCAGGCCTGTGATGCTTCAAAATGTTTTTTCCCCCGGACAATGGAAGTATCTTTTGGAGTGCCTGTGTACTTGCTGCAGGCAGACCCCAAGGCGTTTTCAGGTGTTTATTAGAATATTCGGAGTTTTTTTAATCTTATAGCAGAAGTGGGTAGAAGAGTCTGCCCGCTTCACTATTTCCTGCCAAGCGGTATACTAAAATCACCGGGATTTTAGGCGCAAAAGTTTTTCTCCTATTCCAGATAGTTTGGCAGTGTCTTATCGGGTTTGTTCCAATTTCTCGGGTCACCCGGAAATGCATATCCTTCAGGAGCAATTCTATCTTTCCATGAATTTATCCGCCAGGATCTGAGCGATTCATTGTCTTCCTGGGCCAATATCATAGAATAGATATGTATAGAGCAATGCGCACTTTATCCTTTCAAAAGTTGGACGTACTCCAGTGGTTTGCATACTATTGAAAACGAGAAGATCTACTGCCTCAAGTGATACTTTTACGATTTTATCTTCCAGTTCGATAAAATCAGGTTGAAATCGATTTTTATTTTCAGGTTGTGTTAATTTCCATTGGTCGTAGTTTCGATTGAGCTGGAATGCATTGAAATCCTCCCATCTTTGGGTCTCTCTGATCTCCTAACACCTGCCCCTCTGTACCTGCTGCGGTTTGGTGTCAGGATCATAATCCCAGTGGATAAAGCCCTTGTAAGAATACTCTTTCCGAATTACAAAATTAAGGATAGACAGAGGAGAATGACCGATCTGTTTGTCACAGGAATAAACGAATCATTTACTGTTCATAAAGGCTGGATTAGGAATGCTGTTCTCAATCAATATTAGTAGCGCAAGTGGGTGTTCAATTTGAGTAGGATTAGCCAAAGGCAGAAGTCTGATCTTATATGATGGTCAATCATCGACACAATAGTGCATGGTCATTTCCATCCGTTGGAAGGATTCTTGTTGCTATTTTAGTCCTAGGTATGACTGTGGCGCAGTCGGTAATTCATCTACCTGCCTCCCATAATTCTGGCCATGCAATTTCAGTGGCAGTCCTCCAGTTTTTTGGCAAAAGACTAGGTCTTACTAAATCCATAAATTCTGTCACATCCATTACTCAGCATGTCCACGACCCAATCAATACCGGTGCCGTCATTCACGAGTATCATAGGTGTAGGGACCGGAGATTGAGGGTTCAACGTCAGTTGGTTTCCAGTTACTTCATAGGTCCCGGTATCTGTTGCGGGTGCTTTTGAATTCATTATCCCACCCCGAATTTCTGTGATGCGGGTAGTGAATACAAAAGTCATGTCCTCATTAAGTGTGATGGAGATGTCAATACAGTTTTGACCATCTGTCACTACAAGACAAACGCCTAGGTCTTCCTTATCGAGGGATGCGTTAAGGGAGGGGTCTTGACATTCGTCCCGCAGTGAGTTAGCTTCAAACGTACCAATGTAATTTGGGATAGCAGGTTCATCGTCCTTGCTACAGCCAATAATCAAGAACAAGATCAGGGTGGAAAAGAGGATGGATTTTTTATGCATACCGATGTTTTACTTAAAAGTAATCCCTGCCAGATGCTCGAGCATCATGGGTTTTGGGTGATTTTTGTTGGAAGAAAGGAATCAATGATTGCTATCTATTGTCATACATCACTTAATTTAAACATATCTTTTAAGATAATCCTAATTAAGAATAATTTTTGATCACAATCGAAATAATAGATGCGCTCGCTTAAACGCTTATTGCATCATTTTTAGTCGTTAGTAAGGCTCGGGAGTCTATAGATGAGGAGAGGCTTTCATGCTCTGATTGGATAACAATGAGTTGGGAAATCTAATTTTTGAAGAAATTAATTGTCAAAAGAAAAATTAAAATAGGTATGATGTAGCACAAGCATCCCTTAACTTTCCATAAATCAATAGTTACCATCTAACATTGAATGTTTTACTAGCGGATATTATGGCTGACGGTCCTGTGAGTTTATGTTGGCGTATTCCAGCAGCAAATGGCACTAGTGAAGTTCAACGAGAGCAAGGTGATATTTTATATCCAAAATTCAAATCATGGTATAATTCTTAAAAGTGAAAATGGTGATAGTTGGAGAATTACCATAGTTACTCGGGAGCAATTAAGTGGTACTAGAATGAAATGTTCCTAGTTTTAACCTTGCTAGCTACTGGACCTAAATGAAAGTTACCAACTATTCAATCCCAATAATTTCTTTCCCAATTCTGTCAATTCGGCTGTATTGTATTTTATCTGTTCCCAGTTTCTTGGATCTCCGGGAAATGCATATCCTTCAGGAGCAATTCTATCTTTCCAAGACCTTATCCGCCAGGATCTGAGCGATTCATTGTCTTCCTGGGCGGGCATCATAGATATGTATTGAGCGATGCGCACTTTATCCTTCGAAAAGTTGGGACGTATTCCATGGGGTTGCATACTATTGAAAATGAGAAGATCTCCTGCCTCAAGCGATACCTTCACGATTTTATCTTCCAGTCCTGTAATGTCAGGTTGAAATCGATCTCTATCTTCAGGTTGTGTTAATTTCCATTGGTCGTAATTTCGATATAGCCATGGAATGCATTGAAATCCTCCCATGTTTGGGTCTGTCTGATCTTCTAGCGCCAAAACCCCCTGTACCTGCTGTGGTTTGGTGTCAGGATCATAATCCCAGTGTATAAAGCCCTTATAGGAATGTTCTTTCCGAATCGGAAAGTTTAAATTTGCGCGGTCGATTGTGACCCAAAGCTTGTCGGTTCCCCAGATATCGGTGAAAGCCTCGTAGATTCTCCTACTTTGGCGGTTGTTCCAAAGATATTGATGATTATATACCTCTACCATCCCCGTACCTGTCAACTCCTTCATTTGTATTTCAGCCCGGGGTGCTGTATACCAGGTCGATTGATCCCCGGGATTCTTGTCTTCAAATTCCCAAAGAAACGCTGCTGTTTCTTTGGCCTGCACCTTAGAAACCGCCTCTTTAATGACGACATATCCGTTTTCTCTCCAAAAGTGCCAATCGTCCATGGACAGTACTTTCAATGTATCCGCTGTGGCAGAAGTCCGTAAATGAATAGCACTGCTTTTTGCGGTGGAAGGATTACCTGGAATATCTTTGTGTTCGTTCTGGGGTGTTGGGATCATGGTATGCATCTTGTCCATAACATCAAGTTTATCTCACCTATGAATATCTCAAAGTTGAGGGATTTTGGCGGAACAAGCTTTCAGCCATTTGACAAATATTTGTACTATATTGATTTTAATCAGTAATTACATCCTCTAGTATCTCAATATTGTTGCCAGAATGAGAGTGCAGCTAGAAACTGTTTCTAATCGAGAGGAAGGTTCCTTCTTCGCCATGTTCAATCCCCGGTTGAGTGATCTTTTCTTCTGGCATTATCACCCAGAATATGAACTGGTATATATAGAGGGCGCGGATGGGACCCGACATGTGGGAGATCATATGTCGCAATATAAGGGTAGTGATCTCGTATTGATTGGCTCTAATATTCCTCATTTGAACTTTGATTATGGGGTGAAGACTTCATACAGGAAGGTGGTCATTCATTTCAGGACAGATCTGATAGAAAAGCATCTTTCAATAGTACCTGAGTTGAAGTCTATTCAGACCTTATTTGATCATTCTCGTTTTGGTGTGACCTTCAGTGAGGGTTCGAAAGGTATTTGGGGGCCTCATTTATTAGAGATGGAGGAATTAAGTCCATTTGAACAATATCACCGAGTTTTGGGAGTGCTACATGCTCTATCGAAGGATGAGGGTCAGACCTTGCTCCATGCAGAGCCCTATGTCACCCGTTTCAACCGCCGGGATCACGCTCGATTGCAAGCCATATATGCCTTTGTCGACAATAACTATCATAGAAAGATTCAGCTGCAGGAAGTGGCGGACATCAGTTGTATGACTAAGGAAGCGTTTTGTCGGTACTTTAAAAAGGCTACACACTACACCTTCACGGAGTTTCTAAATCGTTACAGAATCAGCCATTCAAAGCGTGATTTGATGGCAGGAAACTCCATTAGCTTTGCTTGCTATGCATGTGGCTTTGATAGTCTATCATACTACAATCGGATTTTCAAAAGAGTGACGGGTGAAAATCCAAGAGACTTTAGAAGGCGCTATGTGGGATCTTAGCATTTTTACGGCCCTTACCCTACTTTATATCCATTCATAAGTGATAAATAACGTAAAATTGCACCTGCAAATATGAGATCCAATATAGGGCAGGTGAAATCCTTCCCACGACTAGTAAATTATTAAGAGAAACAGGCAACTACCGTATTATTGATGAAGAATACATATTTCGACCTGATTGAGCAGAGCTATTACTTTCCTCAGGAAGGCTTTGACCTCAAGAATGGATATCTTACTTTTCACGGAGTATCGTTAAAGCATTTGATTGACAAGTATGGGACGCCCT
Organism: Saprospiraceae bacterium; assembly: GCA_050298535.1. GTDB lineage: Bacteria > Bacteroidota > Bacteroidia > Chitinophagales > Saprospiraceae > JABDMH01. The sequence goes on along the minus strand of JBNKUI010000052.1, from coordinate 57,093 downwards.
TTCGGTTTATCTACTTACCCAAAATTGGGGATCAAATTAAGAAGGCACGAAACCTATTCAACCGTTCCATCAAGAATAACAATTACCGGGGTAAATACTTTTATTGCTATTGCACTAAGTGTAATCACTTTCAGCATGTGATCAATGAAGCCTTGAAGCATAAGGTTAATATCGAGACCTCCTCCTCTTTTGATATTGATCTCGTATTGCATCTGCATAAGGAAAAGAAAATAAGTAAGAGTCTAACCATTGTTCATAATGGATATAAAACCGATGACTATCTCCAGAAAATTGTAAAACTGGGAGAGGCTGGATTCAACAATAGCATTATCGTGCTGGACAGTCTGCATGAATTGGACAGGCTTCTTTCATTAGAATCAAAAGTAAAGCACAAGATAGGGTTGAGAATGGCCATTAATGAGGAGGCTCAATCAGCCTACTACACATCTAGATTGGGAATTCCTGGTACAGAAATAATGAAGTACTATCAGGAAAAGATTGCAAACAGTGAGAGAGTAGAGTTAAAAATGTTACATTTTTTCGTCGACTCGGGTATAAAGGATACACCTTATTATTGGGGAGAGTTTCAAAAGGCTATGAAGCTTTTTGTTGAACTGAAGAAGGCATGTAGCACCCTGGATTCGCTAAATTTGGGGGGCGGTTTTCCCATTAGAAATCACTTAGGCTTTGAGTACAACTATGAATATATGATCAATGAGATCATATCTAATATCAAAAATGTATGTGATGAGGAAGGGGTTATGGAACCCCATCTTTACACCGAATTCGGTAAATACACGGTAGGTGAATCAGGTGCTATTATTTTTCAAGTGCTGGAGCAGAAGCAACAAAATGACGCCGAGAAGTGGTTGATAATCAATAATAGTCTCATGAATACCATCCCGGATGCGTGGTCAATCCAGGAAAAATTCATCCTTTTACCAGTCAATAAATGGGATCATGAGTATGCGCGGGCTAATATCGGCGGCATAAGTTGTGATCATTCCGATTATTATAATTCAGAAGATTTTAATCAGGAAGTATTATTGCCAACCTATAATGATGATGAAAAAGAACCTCTTTATATTGGATTTTTTCATACCGGGGCTTATCAGGATTCAGTGAGTGGATATGGCGGTATTAAGCACTGTCTGATACCTTCTCCCATGCATGTCATTATTGACCGGGACGATAAAGGTAATATTGTGGACACAGTGTATCGAGAAGAACAATCGGTCAGTGAAATGCTGACCATTCTTGGTTATAAATAGATTCTAAAGAAGAATTTAGGCACAACAAGCCATGGCCTTCGAGCCGCTTTTTTGTGTTTACTAAAATATGGTGCAATGGAAAAGGGAGCAATTTCAAAATTTATTCTGGAACATTACAAGCATTTTAATGCCGCAGCATTAGTGGATGCTGCCAAAGAATATGAAGCTCAACTGGAAGCTGGAAATAAAATGATGATTACCTTGGCGGGTGCTATGAGCACTGCAGAACTAGGCAAATCACTCGCGGAGATGATTCGTGCGGACAAGGTGCAAATCATCACTTGTACTGGGGCTAATCTGGAGGAAGATTTAATGAATCTGGTGGCTCACTCGCACTACAAGAGAATTCCTAATTATCGTGATCTCACGCCTCAGGAGGAGCGAGACTTACTGGATCAGGGATTAAATCGTGTGACGGATACCTGTATCCCCGAGGAAGAGGCGTTCAGAAGACTGCAAGGACATATTTACGAGAAATGGCAAAATGCAGAAAAAGCGGGAGAACGATATTTTCCGCATGAGTACATGTATAAAATGCTCTTATCAGGTGTGCTGGAGCAATACTACGAAATTGATCCCAAGAACAGTTGGATGCTGGCTGCAGCTGAAAAGAATCTGCCGATAGTGGTACCGGGTTGGGAGGACTCCACCATGGGAAATATTTTTGCTTCCTATTGCATAAAGGGCGATCTCAAAGCTTCCACTATGAAGTCCGGTATAGAATATATGATGTGGCTTGCAAGCTGGTATGAAAAGAATACGCAAAATCAAGGAGTCGGATTTTTTCAGATCGGTGGTGGTATCGCCGGTGATTTTCCAATATGTGTAGTGCCCATGCTATATCAAGATCTTGAAAAGATCGATACACCTTTTTGGAGCTACTTCTGTCAAATCTCTGATTCCACGACGAGCTATGGATCATATTCAGGTGCGGTGCCCAATGAAAAAATCACCTGGGGTAAACTAGATGCGGACACACCTAAATTTATTATCGAGTCCGATGCGACGATTGTTGCTCCCTTAGTTTTTGCCTATTTGTTGGGTTGGTAGCAAGTGATAAACATCGGACTTTATGTCTGATTTCCTAACTAGCTAAGTACCTGCCCTTGTCGGACGTGACGATATAGGTGGAGTCTCTATGCTGTTTTTTTGGCCTACCTACCCATTAAATTCAACTTGGTGGAGTGTTCGAAAATTTATTAGCTTTACTTTAAGTGTGTGTCATACATTTAAAGTTCTCTGTCTATGTACACTTCGATAATCCTGGATTCCGAACTCGTCTGGATTAGAATGTCTTTGTAGCTACTTTTGATAAGCAGAGTTTGCTACCCCTTAAATCTTACAGACCAGCGAGTTTTTCTGCCAGGTATGATAGCAATTCTATTAATTGTCGGTTGTTCATTTTCAAAATGAACGGCATTTTCTGATGGAGACCCTGATAAATGTTACGATCACAGTTTAATAACTTTAGAACGGAAAAGTATGTGTAAAGCTAGTCGGATTCTCCTTGTTTTTTTTATTATCTCCCAGTTCGTTCCTGCACTCCATGCGCAACCCAGAGGCCCATTTGCGATTTCTCCTCAGGTCCATGACGATAAGACGGTGACTTTCCAGTACCTGGCTCCAGATGCAGAGGAGGTGCTCTTAAGCGGACAGTTTTTGAAGGAACCTGAGAAGATGTCAAAAGGTGACAGAGGTATTTGGTCAGTGACTGTGGGACCCATCGAGCCTGATATTTACCCCTATAGTTTTCGGGTAGACGGGATCACGGTAATGGACGCGGCCAATGTCGATTATTTTACCAACGAAAGATTTAAGGCGAGTTTGGTAGATATCCCCGGAGAAGAACCATTAGTACACGCTATTCGCGATGTGCCACACGGCACGGTTACCTACGAATATTATCCATCGGTCAAGGGTTCGATCGGGTCCTTGGTGGTATATACGCCTCCTGGTTACGAGCAAAATAATGATATCCGCTATCCAGTCTATTATTTGATCGGTGGCACTACAGATACTGAGGAGACCTGGTTTAAAGTAGGCAGAGCGAATTTCATACTGGACAATTTAATTGCCGACGGAAAGGCCGAACCCATGATTATCGTGATGCCCTATGGTAATCCCGCTGCTCGTATTGCTGAGCAAAATGGACAACCCAAACCGAATGATCCTCCCAGGCAAACGAAAGAGGCGGAAGAGCGTGCTGCATTGTTTGAAATGGATTTGGTACAGCATGTCATACCTTATATAGATGAGCAATATCGAACAAGAGCCGAGCGTTCCGCCAGAGCGATCGGTGGTTTCTCAAGGGGAGGCGGACAAACCCTTCGCACGGCTTTTGGTAATATGGATACATTTGCTTGGATCTGTTGCTATAGTGCTTACTTATCGGATGAGGATATGGATGGAAAATATGCGTTTATAGGAGAAAATCCTGATGAGACCAATGATCAGCTGGAACTACTCTGGGTAAGTGTAGGTGACGAAGATTTTCTTTATGAGGGAGCGGTTCAGTTTATAGATTACCTCAAGGAACATGGTCTCGATCATAAGACCATGATATCAGGAGGAGGTCATACGTGGATGAATACCAAGAAATACCTGAGTGAAACTGCACAACTCCTTTTTAAATAATAAGCCATGAGAATATTATTCATCATAACTACATTCGTTTTCTTTTCATCTAGCATTTCACTTCTTGCCCAGCGACCAGGGAGATTGAGTTCTCCGGACGTACATCCGGATCACAGTATCACTTTCCGATATTATGGGCCAGATGCAGACACAGTAATGCTACATGGAGAATTTCTATCCGATCCCTTGATGATGGAAAAGGCTGAAAATGGAGTTTGGACCATTACGGTGCCATCGGTTGTTCCTGACATCTATCCCTACTTTTATACGGTTGACAATGTGCGGCTCGCAGATCCAAATAATACATATGTATTTGCCAATGAGCGCTTCAAACGAAGTATAGTGGAAATTCCGGGTGATGACCCACTGGTACATGAATTGCGGAATGTGCCTCATGGTAAAATTAATTACCACTATTACCAGTCGGAGACATTAGGGCGTACTCGGAGATTGCTTGTTTATACACCGCCAGGTTTTGATCGGTCAGAAGATAAGGATTATCCTGTATTGTATTTAATTCATGGAGGTTCAGATACCGAAGAAACCTGGACAAAAGTCGGTAAGGCTCATTTGATCGCTGATAATCTGATTGCAGAGGGAAAAGCTAAACCCATGCTGATTGTGATGCCATATGGAAATGTGAGGCCAAGTCCCAGAAAGGATTTTACCAAGGATGTAGTGGATGATATTATACCCTTTATTGAAAATAATTATCCAGTCATGAGTAATGCCGATCATCGTGCTGTGGCGGGATTTTCAGTAGGTGGAGGACAAACGCTTAATATTGGTTTTACGAATACTGATAAATTTGGATATATCAGTTCGTATGCACCCTATACTGCCACCGAAGAATTCAAAAGTAATTTTTCCGACTGGTCTCCTGATGCGGAAAAAATAAATGAACAATTACATTTATTTACCATTTCTGTAGGTACAGAGGATTTCCTTTACGAAAGCGTGCTCGATAATATCGAGATGTTTAAGGAGAATAATATTGATTTAGAAACGATCATCGTATCAGGAGGTCATACCTGGATGAATTGTAAACTATTTCTAACAAAAACCTTGCAACAACTTTTTGTGGAGTAGCGATGTAGAGGAGAATATTTCCAAGGTCAAAGACATTCCAATCATAGGGTTGGTTTAGGATTTTTAGAAAATGTTTCACCTCATTTATTAGGTGAAAAATATGAAGCTTATGATAAAGAATCTATATGCATTACTACTACTATTTTTAGTAGTGTTTTTTCCAGCGATCCATGCTCAGGAGATTTTAATGGAGGCTCCGGCGGGATTTGACCAGGAACAACCTGGTATAGCAAAAGGTACATTAGATAGTATTACGTATCATTCAGAGACAGTCGGAACGATGCGAAAGGCTTTGATTTATACGCCACCTGGCTATTCCGAAGAAAAAAAGTACCCCGTACTCTATCTTTTACATGGTATCGGAGGTGATGAGAAGGAGTGGTTGAACGGTGGTAACCCTCCGGTCATCCTGGACAATCTATATGCTGAAGGGAAGATTGAGCCCATGATCGTAGTGATGCCCAATGGTCGAGCTATGAAAGACGATCGAGCCGTCGGAAATATCTTTGACAGGGAGAAAGTACAGGCTTTTGCAACTTTTGAAGATGATCTCTTACACGATCTGATTCCTTACATCGAAAAGGAGTATCCTGTGTTGACAGGTCAGGAGGATCGTGCGATTGCGGGTTTGTCGATGGGTGGTGGGCAGTCACTCAATTTTGGCTTAGGTAATTTGGATAAGTTTGCCTGGATTGGTGGATTTTCATCTGCACCTAATACATTGCCGGCTCATGAGCTGTTACCCGATCCCGAAGCTGCACGAGATAAATTGAAATTCTTGTGGATTTCTTGTGGTGATGCAGATGGTTTAATTAGGATCAGTAAGCAAACACATGATTACTTGTATCAGCATCATATCCCACATGTCTATTATATTGAACCAGGGGTGCATGATTTCAAAGTGTGGAAGAATGGCTTATATATGTTTTCCCAGTTTATTTTTAAACCGGTGGATGAAAAATCATTGACAAAATATTCTTTGTTGGGTTCTCCTGCGGAAACGAATGTGCGCAATGCATCTTACCCCCAGATTCTTCCTGATAATCGGGTAATATTTCGCATCAAAGCTCCCGATGCAGGTAAAGTGCAGATTGATCTGGGGAAAAAATATGATATGGTCAAGGATACGGGAGGATATTGGACGGTAACCACAGATACTATTAGTCGCGGGTTTCATTATTATTCACTGATTATTGATGGAGTGGCATTGGCAGATCCGGCTAGTGAAACATTTTATGGTATGGGACGGATGGCTAGTGGAATCGAAATTCCGTACAGCGGTGGTGATTTTTATGCCCTTAAAGATGTGCCTCACGGTGACATTAGGATTAAAAAATACTTTTCTCCCCCATTTCAATCTTGGCGTGAGATGTACGTTTATACACCACCGGGTTATGATAGTTCTGATGTTTCTTACCCCGTATTATACCTGCTGCACGGAGGAGGGGAGGATCAAAGAGGATGGGCAACGCAAGGACGCACCGGTCTTATCCTGGACAATCTGATCGCCGAAGGAAAAGCTGAACCCATGATTGTGGTTATGTTGGATGGAAATACACGCAATCAGCGAGGACCCAGAGGATTTAATGAGGGTAGCTTGCGTGCATTTGAATCCGAATTAAAGGCAGGTGCCATGCCGTATGTGGAGTCTGCGTTTAGAGTCAAGACAGATGCTGAGAGCAGAGCACTGGCGGGTCTCTCTATGGGTGGCTTGCAGACGCTACATGCAGGTGTACAAAACTCAGATATGTTCGCTTATTTAGGAGTCTTTAGCTCGGGTTGGTTTGCTAATAATACCGAACTCTCTGATCCACAGTATGCTTATATGGAGGAGCATGTAGATGCCATCAATGAAGATCTCAAAGTGTTTTATATATCACAGGGTGGACCAGAAGACATCGCACATCAAAATTGCCAGGTGATGATGCAGAAATTTGATGACCTTGGAATAAAGTACTCATACACTGAGTACGCAGGAGGTCACACATGGCCTGTATGGAGACATGATTTATTTCAATTTGCACAGCAGATATTTAAGTAGGATTCCCTATGAGCTTTTTGAGCCGACCATGAGACCGGAAGGTACCAGCGCCATCTAAACGATCAGGGATACTTTAAGCGTAATATAAGCATTATAAATAGACTGGATCTTTATGTCCCCAATATGTAATTAACTGGATTGTGGTAAATCAGTTCGGATTATTTTGCCCACTTCGTTCCCTCCTCAGTTCTTCGCCATTTGAAGTAGTCGTCTAATATTTCCATAGACGATTCACTGGGGACATTTCCTGCTTGCGGTTTTTGTCTGAAATGCATAACGGCATGTTCATTCTCCGTAAATTCAGGCCATAAAGTAACCCCTTTGCCATTTGGATTTCCATGCTTGGCAAAATTCGTCCAATAAGTGCCCATGGCATCTGAAATTGTAAGATCCGTTTTCGTCAGATCGGACTTTTCCGGATCCAGATTTTCAAAGACATATGCTACTTCTTGCCCATGTGGTGATCCATACCCGGCTTTTGGAGAATCTTCAGGATAGTCGGGGTGCTGATCGAAATAATAGTAGAATACTTTGGATTTTCCCTGCTCGGCTTGCAAACGTGCCCAACTCCAGGTGTGCCATCCAAAGGCTGCATCCCGGGCTAGATCTCTGGCAGTTTTGGGAACGTCTTTCTCACCCACCGGATAGGCCTCAAGCAAACGCTCTGCAAATTTACCATATCGCTGTTGCACCCCTGTAATATATTCCTCCGGAGTTTTTGGGGGTCTGAAACTTGCTCCTTCGTCAGAGTTATAGCCTACAAGTATGGGCACATCTATAAATGCTCCCTTCTCGTAAAGTGTATATTGATCATCGGGTATTACATATCCGTCAATGATGGGCCAGGCTAAGCCCGGGCCCATAGGTAAACTATCCGCAGGTATCTCACGCATTTCGGCAAGTGATCTTGCGCCTGCACTTTTCATATAGGCAATTCCGGCTTCTTCAGCCCAGGGCAATAGTTTCATGTTTTCTCCCGGGAAGGTTGTTTGTCTTGGCGGTCCAAAAGAACCTCCACTTTGAGATATGGCACCATGAAATAATCCCTTTGCCAGAGGTGATGCACAAAGCATACTGACGGCAATGCCGCCTGCTGATTCTCCAAATATAGTTACCTTATCAGGGTCTCCCCCAAAGGCTGAAATATTCTCTTGGATCCATTCTAATCCGGCAATCATATCCAAAAGCCCGTAGTTACCAGACACTCCTTCTTTATTTTCAGCACTGAGTTCCGGATGAGCTAAAAAACCCAGCCGGCCTACCCGATAGGCAATGCTGACCAAAACGACACCTTTTTTTGCCAGATTTAGCCCATTATAATTAGGTTCTGATGTCGAGCCTCCATTAAATCCGCCACCATAAATCCATACTAAAACGGGTACCTTTTCATCTGCTGATTTTGCGGGTGACCAGACATTAAGATATAGGCAATCTTCACTCTTACCCGAAGGAGAATTCCATCCCTGAATAGGTCCAGGAGCGAAATGAGAAGCATCCAGAGTTCCTGTCCATTTATCGACAGGCTGGGGTGCTTTCCACCGGAGATCATCGATCGGAGGAGCCGCAAAGGGTATTCCCTTGTAGACTTGAATGTCTTCTTCTATTGTACCCTGAATCTTGCCATCCTCAATCGATACCAGTGGCTGCTGCTGGGCGTGGCCAGGTGGGATGTAATAAAAAAATGGAAACAGAATTAATATGAAATAGCACTTCCTTTTCATCCTAGGTAAATCTTTAATGTCTGAAAGAAGGTAGAAAAAATAGATGATACTTGTCAGTAATACACGATTGAAAGTAGTGTGGTTGATGCTACTGCTTGATGATTTTTTCCAGGTATAATTTCCCGAATGTAGCCGTGAGATGAGGAAGAGGTTGGTCCATTCTTGTCGAGAAATCGATGATCATATGCAATGTCTGAATCCCTTGCCATAAGAAAAATAAGTTTGTGTATTATATTTTACTACAAATAGGAAATAATGAAAAAATAGTCCTATGTTTGTATTATACTACAATTGAGTAAATATTATATGAAGAAGTACAGACTTGGCGAGTTTGAGGAGATTGTGATGCTTACAGTCGGTATTCTAGGCGATAAGGCTTATGGAGTTTCAATAAAGAAGGAGATTGAGGCTAGGGCTCACCGTTCAGTAAGTGTTGGAGCACTACAAGTTGCCTTAAGTCGATTGGAAGATAAGGGTTATCTCAAGTCCAGAGTAGGGGAGAAAACCCAGGTTAGAGTAGGACGGCCCAAAAAATACTATGAGACGACTGCCCATGGAAAGGCAGCTTTAGAATATTGTCGAAATCTTCGCAATGAGCTTTGGATTGCCATGAACCAAATTAGGCTAGATCCAAATACGTCCAATCAATGAAAGGCCATGGCCCACCCAATATTTTTAGACGATTCCTAAACTGGTTTTGTGACCCGGATCTATTGATATTTATCGAGGGTGATTTATATGAGCTTTATTATGAGCGTTTAAAGTCAAGAGGTAAGAAGTATGCAGATTATAAATTTATAAGAGATGTCATGCTCCTTTTTAGACCGGGCATTATCAGGAGTTTTTTACCGTGGAATTCTATTAAATACAGTTTTATGTTAAAGCATTCATTTTTAATGATATGGCGAGATTTTATCCGAAATAAATTCACATTCCTTATTAATATGATCGGACTCACTCTTGGGTGCACTACGGTATTTTTAATCTTTTTATGGGTTCAGGATGAGTATTCTATGGGATATAATCTCGAGAACAAAGAGAATCTCTATCAGGTTTTACAAAACACGCCAACGACTAATGGAATTGAAACAATAGAAGCTACCTCAGGATTATTGGCAGAATCACTTCTCGAAGAAATACCTGAGATAAATCATGCTGCTACCGTGATACCCTCCTCTTTTAATGTCTGCAAGGGAATCATTGTAGCAGATGATAGAAAATTATCTGTGGATGCTCAGTTTGTATCTGAGCAATTCTTTGATGTGTTTCCATTTCAATTTGCTACAGGATATAAAGATTCTATCATCCTAGATAAGAAGAACGTAGTCATATCGCAGAGTCTGGCTATAAGATTGTTTGGAGAAGGAATTGACCCGATCGGAAGGCAAATAGAATGGTCCTCACCAGGGATAGCTGAACATCTCAGGGTCGGAGCAGTATTTGAAGATCCTTCATTTCAATATGGAGATCCATTTGATATCGTTCTCAGCCTACAATGGTATGTTCAGATCGCAGGCAATTTCGATTGGAATCATTTAGGCCCACGTTCCTATATTACGACAAGGTCCAATGTACAGAATGTACAATTGAATGAACAGATTGCGGAATTCCTTATTTCAAAGGGGCTGGATTCGCAAACTACATTGTATGCACAGAAATATTCAGATCGTTACTTATATAATACTTATGAAAACGGTAGCGCAAGTGGAGGAAGGATTCAGTATGTTCGACTATTTATTTTGTTTGGAAGTATTATCCTATTGATAGCACTTGTAAATTTTGTGAATCTTTCAGCGGCAAGACAACTAAAAAATATTAGAAATGTAGGTATAAGGAAGGCGATTGGTGCAGGTCAAAGGGACTTAATTCTTCAATTCTTTATCCAACCGTTCGTTCAAGCAATGATCGCCGTAGTGCTATCAGTCGGTATTTCGTATTTACTCCTGGACTCTTTTAATCTGCTCACGGGCAAGTCAATTCAAATAAAGTTTGATTTTTCTTCTCTTGGTCTCCTACTGGGATTGGCACTCTTTACAGGCTTATTTGCTGGTCTTTATCCTGCTATTCGATTTCCAAGGTATAAGCCTGTGTTTGCACTCAAGAATGCATATCGACCTAGTAAATTTAACTCCATATTCGGAAGAAGTCTTGTTATTTTTCAATTTACTGTTTCCTCCATATTTATTTTCACTGTCCTTCTGGTTTATCAGCAGCTTCAGTATATTCACACGAAAGATCTTGGATTTAATAGGACTCAGATGATTTACCTGGATGTCAAGGAGATGAGTCAGTCTATCATGAATGAAGTGAAAGGTATTCCAGGGGTCATAAATGCAGGTGGTGGAAATTTAATACCGGGAAAGCAGCTGGGTGGTACGTCTGGAATATCATGGGATGGCATGAATTCTGATCAAAATGAATTCTTCTCTATTAAGTGGGTTGGAACGGGTCTCATAGAAACCCTTGAAATGCAGATTCTGAAAGGAAGTTCCTTTAATGATGACATGGATCTTTCCAGGCAGGTCATCCTCAATGAGACAGCCGTGAAGAAAATGGGTTCAGAATTAGATCCGGTGGGAACTACAGTAAAAATCGAAGATAATGAGTATAAGGTAATTGGAGTAGTGAAGGATTTTTATTTTGAATCTCTCTATGATAAAATAGAACCCTGCCTTATGCTTGCGGCTCCTATAGAATATGCTCCGACACTTTCAATCAAAATACAGGCTGGACAGGAAAAGGAGGTTATTAATCAACTAGAATCAATTTTCTCCGATCATTTTCCCGATGAAACATTTTCGTATCGTTTTATGGTTGACGATTATAATCGATTATATTCATCTGAGTCGAAACTTGTTCAAATAGCGGGATATATGATGGGATTGTCAATTTTGATTTCCTGTCTTGGGTTATTTGGTCTAGCCATGCATTCATCTCAGCAGAGATTAAAAGAGATTAGTATAAGAAAGGTTTTGGGGTCGAAAGTATCTGAGATAATAATTTTATTAAGCAGGACTTATATTAATCTCGTTGTCCTGTCTTTGGTAATTGCAATACCAATATGTTACTGGATTAGTCAAAAGTGGTTATCAGATTTTGCATATCATACGACCCTATCATGGCGCCCATTTGGAGTCGTTATTATTGTAATGATTGTCTTGACTGTTATTTCGATAGGTTGGCAAGTGAGCAAAGTGGCGAGAGTTAATCCAAGTATGATCCTGAGTGAAGATTAATCCAGACCCAGGATCAAGAAGAATGGCTTGTGATTTAATAGTTGAGGTCTATATCCAGTGATTGTATATAGGTCATTGAAAATGCAGAGGTCATATGAAAATTAACTTTTCTAATCTAGTTTCAGTAGAGTCATAGACATCGTTAGATGTTGAAAGGAAGAATGCCATAAATACTTTGATTGGCAATGATACAGCAACTGTACCGTCATTGTTTAATCACCTTTTCCAGACGTAGTACACTATTCGATGAATGTGTGATCGCCAGGAAATAAGTACCCGAAGGAAGGGCCGAAAGATCCAGTGTAATATCAGACGAATTATCTAACGTCTGAAAAATGCTTCCATTTTGATCCAGTATCTGAATAGAGTAAGGTGCTAGTACCCCTTCGATGGTCATTTGTCCTAAAGTGGGATTAGGGTATAATTCCAGACAATCCACGTACAGATGGACATTATTCACTTCTGTGATATCATTGAAGAATACTCGACTATTGCCATTCTCATCATTGAATTCAGACAGGGCCGTCCATATATCACTTACTATATCCGAAAAATTATCAGCAAGGTCTTCATGAATAATGGCCGGTACCGGGTAATCAACAGGAGTGGGTTCTTCAAAAATGGCCATATAAGTGATTAAGCTGGCCAGGAAATATAACGTGGGTCGACCATGGGGAGCATCATCTTCATAGAGATCAGTGGTGGGGATGGCATTTAAAGGAGATTGAGATAGGAGATCTGCCATAATGGGACCTACCGGTATCATCCGAATTTCCATCTCAGGACGAGAAGAAAGTAAAGCGTCATGGTACTCTAACCACCAGTCATGAAATACTCCTTCGGTATACGTGTAGTAACTATTGAGATCGCTGGCCGAGGGTGGAAAACCTCCCGAAAGATACGGTGCCATGTCGGGCCAGTTTTCATAGATATAGATACGGATGTCTTGTTCCTGTAACACCAACCAATCGGCTATGGTTTCGGTAGCATTGATAGGGGTGACCCCGGGATCTCCGGGATATTCCTGATCAGGGCCCTGCCACTGCACGAAATTGCCGGCAGTAACGATCGCTGTGGTGAAATCTGCAGCAGAGAAGGGTTCTTGATCCGACTCCCATACCGGAGGCACACTGTCATATCCCCATTGTGAGATCGGAGGCAAATTAGCATGTTGGGGCAGAAATCCGTATTGTCCGCTGGTTGCATAGTATTTGCCGGCATGCTTAGCCAGTAGATAGAGCCAATGAGGTACTGTGGTTTCGTCACTGGGAGTGGGTGTAGCGGGAGGTCTGTGATCGAGTAGACTATGTCCAAAAATGAAGGATCGTATCGTATCCTGCTGTGCCCCAACATGGACTGTCATGGCGAAAGTCAAGAGGAAAATAAGTAATGATCTCACGTGCTTAATGGATACTACAATTGATACAGCCATATGCATTCGGCATTATGTCATGCCACTTTTGTCTTGATAAAGTCGTTTTGAATAGTCTCTTGAGAAGAGGTGAATGGTTCGATTCTTACGCAAGAATACGGTTTTAATATAATATTACATGTTGCAATTAATTCAATATTTAGGATGTGGATTATGATAGGGTACATCCGTACTTACTCAAAAGGAAAGGTGCTTTTCTAATTCTAACTCATATATTAGCTCGTCAAAATCGCAACCATGGCAAAGATAAAGGCTAAATCCGTCGATGAGTATATACAAAACGCACCTCCTGCCAGTGTTGAAAAATTAGAACAAATCAGGAGTATTTTAAAAGAAGTGGCACCCCAAGCTACCGAAAATATTAAATGGGGAATGCCCGTGCTAGAAGACGGCCGCATATTGTTTTCCTTTGCAGCCTTTAAATCCCACCTGAACTTTATGCCTACCGGTCCCACGCTGCAACATTTCATGGATGAATTAAAAGACTTTAAGACCGGAAAGGATACGATCCAATTTCCCTACGATAAATCTCTCCCTGTTGCATTAATTCGAAAAATAGCCGAGCACAGAATGAAGGATGTGAAAGAAAATGATGCGAAGTGGATGTATTGAGACGGTATCCGGTATCCGGTATCCGGTGTCCGGTATCCGGGGGTTTTTAGTAAATATTTCCGTCTCCGTATGAAGTGGTGCCGGGTGCCGGGAATTCTTAATAGATATTTTGTCTCTGTATCTACTGGTCTTCGGTATCCGAATTTCCAAATATTTTTCTCACGAAAACCCCCAACATCTAACATCACACCCACACCCACACCCACAAACTCACACCCACACACTCACACCCACACCTTTAGTAACCGTAGCTTCAGTGTAGGTTACCACACCCACACTCACACTGCGTTATCCGTAGCCTCGGCGTAGGATAACACACACTACATGCAGTGCTCTCCCAGTACCGGAATATCTACACATAGCGTCAATGTACGATTAGCCCAATTGGGATTTATTTTCAATCCCAGCGTGTCGCATTCTTCGATGTCGGGATCTTCTTCTTTATCTTTTTTCTTAAACCAGCAAAGACCGGCAGATCCTCCAATTTTTATATCGTTTTGTGAGAAGCCAAAGCAGATATCTGCCACTGCGGTGGCCACGCCGACATCAATATATACCCCGGCACCGGCTTGCAAATCGAATGTGGTCGGGCTGGTAATTTTTCCCTCTACGCGGATGTTTCCACCCACAATGGGTAGTGGAAGATCTATGTTGCCGTATACTTCTGCACCTCGATATGTGGATGCGGCGATGGTCAGATTGGCTTCCAGTCGTTCCACACCAAAATCCACTTTGTTTTGAATCGAGCCTCGCAATAAGAGTCCCTGACTATTCAGCGCCCCGGTAATTTCGATCTTAGTGACATCAAGAGGCGTTTCCATGGAGCCGTGAAAATGAACACCGGAGTCAGTGGATGCTTTTAGATGGAGATCCGTGCGAAGGCGAGCTCCTCCTCCAAAATTAATGTCTACCATATGGGATCCTTCCAGAGCAATACGTCGATTGCTGATTTCTCCGGTTACTTCAAAATCAGAAATACCACCCGGTAGTGACGCCATTCCTCGCAGAAAAAGTCCATCATTATTTATTTCCAGAAATAATTCGGTGGCCATTTTTACATCACCCAGTTCCAGCATGCCGCTGGCTCTACCACTCAAGAGAAATGTACCGTCGCGTTTTAATTCTCCGGTGATTTCTGTTTCCCCAATGCCGAAGGGTAGGGTAGTCAGCGCATTAATATAAATTCCTTCGGGACTTAGGTGGAGTACCGATTTACTCATTTTTTGCTCACCGATACCTGGAATATTAAAGCCCATTTCATTTTCGACATAAAATTCCCATTCGCTCAGCTCGGTACCAATATTCGCATACAATTTACCACTAGCTTTGTAGCGGGGCATCCACTTCGATAATTCAGGTCCCAGAATTTCTTGTAAGATGTCGTTATCATATTCGCCGGCCATTCTTAGGTAGGAACCTTCAGGATGAAACTTTAGCTGCAGGGTGGCATTTCCCAGCTGTACTCGTGTGTCCAAAGGAAGCATGTCCAGTACAGAATGTCCAAACTCGGCTATACCATTGATGCCTAATTGATAGGTGGCATCTGAAAATCCATTTTCGAATAGATCCATCGCACCCAATGGACTAAAGTCATTGCGCACAACGGCTTCACCTATGATGTCGACCGGGTATTTTTTGAGAGGAATCGTCCCTTTCATATATAAATGCCCCTGAAATTCTTCAAATCCGGTGCCGCCTACTATCTCTTCCAATGCTCCACTAAATTTATTGGGTATAAAGGGGAAGTGAGGTTTGGCAGCAATTCCTACATGGATATCCTTTATAGAAAACTTCTTTTTTACAGAAGTAGAGGCGGGTTTGAATTTCTTCTTACCATCTGCACCTGTGACGGTACGGGCTGGCTTTTCTTCAACTTTATATTGGTCCATTGAGCCCTGCACTAAAATGGCCGGAGCGTCAGTTTGAAGATACATGGTGTTAAATGACAAAGCTGTGTTGCCTATGAGTATTGGATAGGAGGACCCACCCGGAGTAAATCCAGAAGATTCTTCCAGCGTCATCTGGAAATAGCAATTATCATCCAACACTGGAAGATCGGTATCATGCTTTTTGAAAGCAGCACCGGAACCATATTTTAGATGCGCTCCAAATAGATCTGCCATTTCAACATTACCCTTAAATAAACCGACATCGGGCATAAGTAGTGAGCCAAATCCGGTAAACTGATCAAGAGCACCTGCTGCATCATGATTGATTTCAAAATCTCCACTGGAGATGGAAGTAATACCTTCTTCTGTATTGGCAAAGATGGTTCCTTTGATTTGCAGTCCTCCAGGCAGCTGTAGTACACGTTCTTTATTTGCGAATAGTTGCACACCGTCGCAAAGTGTGCCGACATCCAATAGGACATTATCTCCATTCTCCACCAGATTTCCCGCTTCATCGACAGTGAGTACTTCCTCCTCAAAAATATCTATAGGTTCGAAAGGCTCCTTGGTGCACTGAGTGATGAAGAGACTCAGTATCAGCATCAGTAGTGGGTAGATAAACGTTTTCATGGGTTTCAGATTTAGAATTGGGGACAGGGTATAGTAGCGCCCCAGGAATTAAATATGGGTAATTGATATTTTGCAGTAAGCATGACCCTTATCTGGTCACTTAGAAATGGTTGCGGTTCAAATCCTCCGGCAATGAATTGTGCAGTTCCATGCTTTGCGTACTGAAGTTCGACACCTAGTAGACAAAAGGAAAGATCATAGAATAGGCCTGCAGCTCCCACAACACCAATGCCCCGGTCATCTTCAATCTTTAAGACATAATCGGTGATGCCCGGATATCCTTCTGTGGTAAAGGTGGTTTCCCATGCTGCTGCACCTATTCGCAGTTCTCCTCGGAGATTAGATGATTTTAATAAGGACGAGATATTATATGTCAGGCTCAGTTCTAATGACTTTATGTTGGCACTAAAATTTTCCTTGATGTATTCGCCATGCCATTGATGGTCCAGACGTACCCCGATGTTTCTACGTTGATACTGGGCAAATAGATCATAAGGCATTTTGAAGGATTGAAAATCTGATTGTGCACTGGTGTGTATCGGTGCTATGCCTCCTCCCACCCAAATAGATTGTTGCTGTCCAAGACATGATATGATGGAAAGAAATAGAGAGGCCAGAAGGAGGATGTAGGTCGTTGCTTTTCGATTTGGATGGGTCATCTGTGGTCAATTTTTTTTTGGGTGACAATGGTTTATTGCGGTGCCGCTAAAATGGTTACCCCCTTTTTCGGTTTTTTTTCAATCGGACTTTGGCTATCTTGAATGGAAATGCCATTACTATGAAAGTTGCTACCAGACACATATTTGCACTTTTTCTTCCCTTACTATTCTTCATGCATGCAGAGGCACAGAATTTTGAGGAGGTAGAAATTGTCACCACTAAGGTGTCAGACCACATCTATATGTTAGAAGGAAGTGGAGGAAATATTGCAGTTTGCGTGGGCCAAGACGGACCTATTCTGATCGATGATCAATATGCGCCGCTATCTGAAAAGATAAAGGAAGCTATTCGAGCAATCTCAGATCTGCCGGTACAATTTATAATCAACACACACTTTCACCATGATCATAGCGGAGGCAATGAAGTCTTTGGGGAGACCACCCATATCATAGCTCATGAGAACGCCCGGAAGCGTATAATGGATTACGAACTTGATCAGGTGGAACAGGGTAATCAAAGCGCTGTGAAACCGGCTGCACTTCCAGTATTGGTTTTTAATGATCATATGACAGTATATCAAAATGATATGCAAATTGAGTTGATTTACATTACGCATGCACATACCGATGGTGATGTTGCCGTCTACTTTAAGGATGAGAATGTGATACACATGGGAGATCTGTACGTGCAATATGGATGGCCATTTGTTGACATGATGAGGGGAGGTAACGTATTAGGTATGGTCGAGTCGCTCGATCATATGCTGACCGTGATCGACGGGGATACTAAAATTATTCCCGGGCATGGAAAATTAGCTTCGCGATCAGAAATGATTGCCTTCAATGACATGCTGCGCACGGTAATCGGCAGGGTACGATCTGCAAAACAAAACGGCATGTCATGGCAGGAGATACAGGAGATGGAACTAATACAGGGCTATGAAGATGTCGAAGGAGATGCATCGAGTTTCCTGGAGCGTGTATTCCTATCTCTGGAGATGCAATGATGCTGTGCTAATGTAGCATATGCGCCTGTAAGATTTGTTCTAGAAAGTACACTAATATCTGACGCGATCCTTATACTGCTGTAAGCGGGTCTTGTATTCAAAAATTTCTCCTTCTGTAAGATTTTCCAGATATCTCTCAGGAAGGTCGAGTCTTTCCCGTGTCTTTGGAGTCATATCGAAGAATTTTTTCACACCCTTCTTATCCTTGTGTATTTCGAATGCATCATACAATTGATTATCTACAGTATATGCCTCAAACTTCAATACCTCATCCGTAATATTTAGTACTTGAAAGAGCTGGGTGTTGGAGGCTCCTCTTTGCATCCATGGATTAAAATCCATATCATACATCTTGGGTCCACTTACCGAGACAACATATATAGGTCCATCCAATGAATTTTTTTCTCGGACGCCGATGGGAATGTTCGTGCCTCGACCATAGCTATGGTCGTGCCCAGTCAGCACAATGTCTACTTCATACTTCTGTAAAATGGGTTGAATCGCGGATCGCAATTCCGAATTGTCTCGACCAAATTTG
The DNA here is from genome assembly GCA_050298535.1 of Saprospiraceae bacterium. Lineage (GTDB taxonomy): Bacteria > Bacteroidota > Bacteroidia > Chitinophagales > Saprospiraceae > JABDMH01. The sequence continues at coordinate 38,334 of JBNKUI010000052.1, read as the reverse complement.
GTGGAGTAGATAGGGTAGTGGGTAGTCACAATTTTCCATTTCGTATCGGTCTCTGAGAGAAGTGAATCCAACCATTGAACCTGGGCTATAGAATCCGCTTCAGATCGATAAAATGCCGGAGCATCAAAAGAGATGATCCTAACATCTTGATAATCAATATAGTAGGCTGTTTCTTCGAAGCCTTTGGGTCCATTTTCCGGAAGGGTAAATGTGGGTTTCCAATGGTCAGACAGCACATAGTTTCCAGCCGTATCCTTGCCATATTCGTGATTTCCGGGAGTAGCAATACTTGGAATCATGCTGTAGATCCACCCTCCGGCATAATACCATTCGCCCCACTCATGGTCTCTGTTTCTTCGATCAATCAGATCTCCGGCATGTAGTAAAAAATCTGCCTTAGGCGCTTCCTGAAATGCCCCTCTGATCGCCCGGCTCCATAGTGATTTGAGGTCATTTTGTGCATCTCCAAAGTAGATAAAAGACATGTTCGTCTTGCCTTTGTCCGGTGTACGAAAATGTGCCCATTCACTCCAGAAATGACCGTAACCTACCCGGTAGGCATACATTTTACCGGGCCTTAAGTCTTCCATGACAGCACTATGATAATTTGCTTCACTTACATCACTCTTGTAGAAGCTCGCAACTGAACCGAGGGTGGTGGCTTTCTCTTCCAGGTCTGGTGATGGGTCTGCCTCTGTATACTGAACTACACCTGAGTCTATTTCGGTGGAAGTCCGCCAGGTCACCGCCATGCTACGTGTAGCATCACTGGTCAGATTCAGCATGATCCGATCCGGTAATTTGGATGGTGGGTAGTAATCGTGCATTTGAGAGAAGAGAGCATTGGAATATAGAAGGGCAAATAACAATAACGGCAGTATCCTTTGCATGCTTTTACTTTTAGCGTCCCAAAGGTCTGATTTTTAAATGGTTTATTCCGTATTTCAGACCCCTGGTATTTCAGATTGTAGTTGAAAGATCAACAGATATCTTTTAAAACTTGTTTCTAAAGAGTCTCAAATCTCTTATTTTTAAGAATGGATTAACTATTGCTAAGGTATATTAAACTGACCAGGGCATCACTGCGGATTTACATTCGTAGCATTTCAACGTTGTTTCCAAATAAGGTTTCCAAACACTTTTCAAGCAAATCCTTCTAGCGAGTGAGACCAAAGAGGTCATATCTGTAAATATGATTAAATCATGCTACGGTGCACCACTCAACCACTTACCTCCATTCCAACCTCATGGATTGGGAACAATATATATAATCGTGTCCAATCTTGCATTGATTCACGGGCAAGCAGAGACGATGTGGCAGCTTCCACAAGGATGAAATCACCTTTTGCACCGTCGTAACTGACTGGCCTACGATCACCATGAACTCCTAGCCACCATCGCAACTTGAGCGTTGCTGGTCAAGACGTCACTAATCATTGGCTTCGAATCCAGGTGATTTGCCCTAATCGTAGACATTACGATAGAATCATCGCATCCAGCAGTATTTACATGAACTAGGGTGGGTAAACCGATAGCAATTCTTCTACTGCAAGTGGCACTTAGGGGTCACAATCCTTGAATTGTTCATCAAATAATTCGGTGTATAGGTTACTTTTCCTCATCTCGATATTTCGGTTACTATTTCTTTTCAAGCTAAAACTTATGGTCAGGTTTTACATTGCGGCCGCTTAAATTTTATTACTATAGGTTTTCCTTTGTTAAAGGACTTGATCTATTCTACATTTCAAATGCTTAATAATCGCTGTTTTCGTGATTAAATTGTTGATAGCAGATGATCATCAAATAATAGTAGATGGTTTTCTAAGTATTTTTAAGGACTACTCGCACATTAATGTTGTCGGATCGGCATCCAATGGCAAGGAAGTATTGCAAATGTTAGAGGAAACACCGGTAGATGTCGTTATTCTGGATATCAATATGCCCATTTTGAATGGTGTCGAAACCTGTAAGCAAATCTCTAAAAGACTACCGCAAGTAGCGGTTATAGCATTAAGCATGTACAAAAGGCAAAGCTATATCCAGCGAATGTTACAATATGGTGCAAAAGGGTACTTGCTTAAGGATGACCATGCCGAAGATATTATCAAAGCGGTTGATAAGGTCTATGCAGGTGAACATTACTTCAGTCCTCAGATAGAGCCTGCATTACTATCATTTGGGAAGCTTGAGCTGATTGATCTTCCCGAAGTAACAGAACGCGAATTGGAAGTACTCAAGCTGATTTCAAAAGGATACACTAATGTTGAAATCGCTGATCAATTATTTATTAGTCATCATACCGTCGAATCACATCGGAAGAATCTGCTCTCCAAACTGGATGCAAAAAATACGGCAGATCTGGTTCGTCTCAGCCTTGAAAAGGGATTGATTTAATCAAAATATTAGTATCCCTGATTTCAGGGGTTTTTAGTGTTTCACCAGTTTAAGGGAGGTTTTAGAGGCAATAGAAGTGCAATTTTGAATTATTACTTTATTGGTAGAGTTCAAATGAAAGCACTTATTACGCTCATTTTATTCCTTACAACTTTCTCCTGGGCTTTGGCTCAAGAACCGCATTTGGATGTGGAGGGTGATGTGAGAATTCTCGGCAAAATTGATGTTCATCACCCTCTGGATTCTACGACCCTTATTATTGGACATGATGCCGGGCTGGAAATATCATTTTGGAGAACCTGGCATTGTCACAAAAGGAGGGCTAGGTGTTTATGGCACCGGTTATTTTAGAGATCGGGTGGGCATCCAGGAACCAGACCCTCAGGCTAGCTTGGATGTTAGGGGCACTCTTCGGGTGCAGACTGCGCTAATGCATGTTTTGCTAGGGGCGCTAATCCATCAACAGAATATTATTGAAAAGCAAAATAGAAGAATCGATAATCTCTCAGATATTTTCACAAATAAAAACAATTAAAGGTGTCTGGTCTAAAAATAATCCGCATAATATTAATGATGATTTTGACAGTGATATCAATGATATTATTCAGTCAACCGCACCTGGATGTAGAGGGAAATTCGAAAATTCGAGGTAATATCGACTTGAACCATGGAGTGGATTCGACATCTATGTTTGTCGGAAGAAATGCACATGTAAACTACTTTAATGGCACCTCACGCAATAACACAATTGTCGGTGTCCATTCCGCGTTTAATCCAAATACTGGGGACAATGCGGGCACCCACAATTCAATCTTTGGATTTGATGCGGGCCGTTTCAATAGTGGCAGTTTTACGGCTATTTTCGGAGCAATGGCGGGTGCTTTGAATAAGGGCCCATCAAATAATTTCTTTGGATATTCTTCGGGGTTCTCTAATACGTTCGGTGCGGCAAATGCATTTTATGGGCATCGCACAGGTTTTAATAATGAAGAGGGCTCAAATAATAGCTTCTTTGGATATCAAGCCGGGTCGGGAAATTCTGATGGAGCGTCAAATACCTTCATCGGAGCAAATGCAGGGCAGAACAATGCCCTGGGATCAAATAATACCTATGTGGGTGCCGGGGCCGCTCAATTAACAAATGGTGATCAGATCGACAACTCGATAGCATTAGGGAATCAGGCAAAAGTCGACTGTAGTAATTGTGCCGTGATCGGTGGGACGGGAAGCAATGCTGTCAAAGTAGGTATTGGTATTGCCGCTCCCTCCTCGACTTTGCATGTACATGAAACAAATAATACACGACTGAAAATTAGTAATGAAAACTCGAAGGATATATTTTTCGATCTGATCAGAAATGATGCTGGTAAAGCAGATCGGGATTGGAGGGTGAGCAACACCAGTCAGGGTGATTTTGCGATATCTTCTCACGCCACAGATCTGGAAGGTAATGCTCCCTCCCTAGTAATTCAGCTAAGCCCGACTAGTTTAATTCCTGGTACTAACAGTATGAATCTGGGACAGTCTGGTAAGAGGTGGAAGGAGGTTTGGGCATCAGTTGGATCCTTTAGTCAGTTAGTCGCACTCCAACCGACAAGTGAGCCATTTACATGTGATGCATCTACGGAAGGGTCTATTTATTTTGATAAAACCACGCATAAATTGCGTGTTTGCGGGCTAATAAGTACCTCCTACAAGTGGCAAGATTTAAATTAGAAAGTGGTCAGTTTCTCATTGCTGAAGATGCCAGAAAGAGTGAGTATGAGATATTCTCTCCATTTGATTTCCTGAAGGTCGAAGGAAATGAGTAATTTCCAAATGACTAGAGTAATATTTAATGAGTGCTATACTTAAGAAATACATTCGAATAGTTGGTTTTTGGTCTCTTTGGTTAGTGGTACCAGCTTCTCTTATTTCTCAAAATAAGGTATCACAGGTTTGGCAGAATGATCTGGAAAACTTAGAAGATTCAAGTCTACATGATTTATTGGATTTTTCAACTCGAAAGTGGCAGGAGTTGGTACGATCGAATGTGGATTCTTCATTGCTTTATGCCGAGAAAGCCACAGAGATTGCAGGTGTTCTGGAAAATGACTCGATGATATTTCACAGTCTGCGAAGGGTGGCAAGCAGCTATACCCAGCAGGGTGATTTTGAGAAGGCCAGAGCAACGACAGAGCAGCTTTATCAACATTTGGACAGCAATGATAATTATCAGGTTTTTCGATATTATCAGACGATTGGCATTATCGATTTTTATGAGGGGAACTATGAGGCAGCTTTGGAACATCACCTGGCATCGCTCTCAGCTGCGAAAGATGGGGAGCTGTTAGAGCATGTTCCAGCAGCTCTGGCTGAAATATCAAGGGTTTTCGATGATATGGGGCAGCCGATCAAGGCTCTTGATTATGCAAAACAAGATCTTGATTTTACGCTGCAGCATGGTGGCCCAAGAAGTAAGTTTATTGCCCATTACAACCTGGCAAACAGGTACTCTGGAATAGATAGTTTTACTCAGGCACTCTCTCTCTATAATATCGCAGATTCTTTGGCTCGAGATCTAGCGGTACCCGTGTACCAATTTGCAGTCATATTAGGTAAGGGTTCACTTTACGAAAATATGGGGCAGTATGAACAAGCAATTGCGCTATTAAGCAAATCTGTGGAGCAGTTGGAGGCATCTGGAAATAAACGGGGGTATCTAACCGCTATGCACGTCCTTGGCAAATCCTATAATGGAAATGGACAATATCGCCAGGCAGTTCCGATTCTTACGAAGGCTTATGAAGGCATAATGGATGCAGGACTTCAAAATCTGGCACAATCCTGCAGGCAATCATTAGCTGAGGCTATGTATCAGACGGGAAAGGGAGATGAAGCGTACTTGTTGTTGGATAAATATCGAGTTGTTGAAGATTCATTGAAGAGCGCAGAAACTAGTGAAACAATCAATAAGCTTGAGATTCAATATCAGACAGCTGAAAGGGAAAATGAACTTTTGCTGAGTGAGTTGAGCCTGGCCAAAAAAACGAAGGAGCGCAACAGAATTCTGTATTTGGCAATCATTTTTCTGATCGGTGCAGTCTTGATCTATTTTTTTCAGAAAAAAGTAATTGATAGAAATGAAATTATTGCCGCCAGGGAATTTGAATTGCAGGAGGAGAGGATATCCAAATTGGAAAATGAAAGGAAAATTTTAGCTATGACTTCTATGATAGAGGGCCAGGAAAATGAAAGGTCAAGAATCGCCAAGGATTTGCACGATGGATTGGGTGTGCTGCTTTCGTCTGTGAGAAGGCAAGTGAAAAAAGTACAACTTGAAATTGAGAAGTTAACGGAAATGGACTTAATTGGTGACACCGAAAAACTAATAGGGACTGCCTGTGAAGAGGTTCGCCGCATTTCACATGACATGATGCCAGATGCCTTGATTAACTTGGGTTTGGAAGAAGCTGTGAGAGATCTCGCGTATCAAATCGAGTTTGATCATGCTATAAAAACACATGTTGAGATATCTGATGTAAATTTGGAAGATATCGTTCAAATAAACTTATATCGAATAATTCAGGAATTTTGTAATAATTCAATCAAGTATTCAGAAGCTAATAATCTGTTTATTAACATCATTCAATCGCCGAAATTCATTGATATAGTCCTTAGAGATGATGGAGTCGGCTTTGATCTGGAGAAAGCAAGCAAAGGTGTTGGACTAGGAAGTATTGAGTCGAGAGTGAAATTTCTGAACGGAGACATTAAAATGGATACCGCTACTGGGGTGACTTTTGATATTTCAATTCCTATCCATTCCGAGAGCTAAGGTGCCGGCGTAGCGAGAGTTGCCAACCTCTCTCCATTCCTATATTTTTCCATAGATTAAGTTTTTTTCATAGACCTGTTGAACTCTATTAATTCTATGGGCGATCCATTATGCTTTATCATGGCCACTCTCACGTCATCAGAGGGCGAATTGGGGGCGGTTAGGATTTCGAATTCTCTTTTTGCCAGCTCCTTATCGAGATCCTCCACTTCAAATGCAATATGAGGTACTTTTTGAATTAATTCATGGATGGGGCTATCCTTCTCAAATCGCATCCATTCTATGCCAAACGGACTTGTATCGAAACCGGATACAAAAAACTTTAGATGGGGAATATATTTCTCATTATGCATTTTTTTACTCGTGGGGATCCCCATATGATGATACTTCCATCCCCATTCTTCCGTGATCAGAGGACTGTCAGAGTCTTTTCTGAAATATTGAATATTGTTTATATCCATTTCTTACTTTCGGACGGGTGTTTTAACTGTTATTCGGGCACTATGGATTGATAGATTAATTGCTTCATCATTCTACCATGATAGCCCGAATACTGTGCCAGTTGAGTCATCATAATTGCGATGAGATCTTCGTTTGGATCCACGAAGAAGTACGTGCAATAGGCTCCACTCCAATAGTATTGACCAGCCGAACCCAAAATATGTCCTTCACTGATGTCGGTGGTCACTCCAAAGCCTAGGCCGAAACCCTCACCGGGTTCACGTTGGATATCCCCGAGATGATTCATAGTCATGAGCTCAATCGTCTTGGGACTTAGCAGTTGATGGCCGTTTGCTTCACCACCATTGAGCATCATTTTGCAGAATTTCATATAGTCATCTGCTGTTGAAAACAGGCCATGCGTTCCTCCGAAGACGGTATTTCCTTCGGTGGAGGGTTGGCGTGGACTGTTCCTAAGGGTGCCATCTGATCGGGTATGCAATGTAACCCTCCTTGCGGCCTGGTCGGCGGTTAGATTATACCCTGTATCATCCATGCCGAGTGGTTCAAGGAGTCGGGATTTAAGAAATTCGGCGGCAGACATTCCAGAAAATTGCTCAATTAAGAGGGCAAGGACATCTGGGGAGGCACTATAATACCATTGCTCGCCAGGTTGCCCTACCAATGGAAGCGACAGTAGGGTATTCACCCTGCTATTGATGTCGGCCTGTGGTTGGAAATAAAGTGCCCGGAAGATGTCCTGATCCAACTCGCTTCCACCCAGACCATGCGAAAAACCAGCAGTATGCGATAGTAAATGCCAGATCTTAATATCTTCTTTGAGAGGTTGCGTAGGAGTTTTCTCCCCTTTCGAGAGATCCGTGGCCACTTGCAAGTTTTCAAATGCGGGCAGATAGCTTTTGACGGGATCATTTAGTGAAAAATGCCCCTCTTCATACAACATCATAAACGCCGCAGATATTAGCGGTTTAGTCATCGATTGGATAAAAAATATCTGGTCTGCAGACATGGGTGTTTTCGCTTCCCAGTCCCGATAACCAAAGGTGGAGTTGTCAATCTCCTTCCCACCCTGCCAAATCAAGGATACGGCCCCAGGTATCTTTTCTTTTTCAATTTCATCCTTGAGAAAATCATGGTAGTGTGAGAGGCGTTCCTTACTAATTGATCTGGCAGAGGAAGTCAGTGTTGCAACTTGAGCCGGAGTCAATTGAAATCCTAACAGCACGAAGATGCATACGAAGGTTATTCTAATCATTGGATTGCTTGTAGTGAAGAACTGCAAGAACGTGATAATCTTTCACTTTTCTAAAAGCATCGTTCGCATGCAAGACAAGAGGGGAAAAGAAATTGTTACAAAGTCTATTAGTACACAGCCTAGAAACCGTATTCCCCAAACTGTACCGTAAGTTCGTTTTCCTTTAAAGGGATATCGATATCCACCTTTGAAAACTCATACTGTTCGTACAGCCCCAGGTCATCGTGTATTTCGAAGTACATAGGAATGCTTCTTCCCTTCTCGATGTATAAAATCATCTCTTTGCAGTAGTCTGTAGGGATCATGATTTCTTCACCAGTTGAAACATCATCATAATCCTTAATATGTTTGTTGCGTTCCAAAATCATGAATTCACTGACTTTGAAATGATCGGCAATATCAATTAGGTTTTCTCCGTCCTTGATGTGATAGGGCCTAAATCCAAAATCAGGATTTTCGAGAGAAATCTTCCAGCAATCACGCCCTTTCCATTGGACATTGCCACTATTCTTCATCATGAATTGAGCCTCCTCACCATATTTGTCAAGCATGAAGTTTAGAATATCAATGAAGTGATCATATCCCGAGTGAAGAAGATGATGATGCTGGTCTTTTCGCATGATCTTGCCGAGAGGATCAAGTCTTAAGTTCACCCACGGAAAGCGATTGGGATTTATAATGGCCTTTCCATTGTTTTCTCCTTCAGCGAATAAAACTTCCAGCCCTTCTTTTGGTTCCAATTGTTTGGTGTAGATTCTTAGCGGTTTTCTCTCCATCCTCACATCACTCACCTGCACAATCATGTCTCCATCAATCCGTTCTATCTTCTTCATTTGATAGGACAAATTATCAATAGATTCAGTGGTCTTGATCATTTGGAGAGAAATATCATAACCGCTTAATGCCTTATGGAAAGAGGCTCCGGAGAAAGATACCAGGGCGAATCCCATCGCAATGATATATACAAATCGTGATTTCAAATAGGTCCTTATTACGCTTTTATGGTGTTCGTCAACATAGGGTAGAACGTCCATTCAACTAAATACATTCTTTATAATAGGAATTATTTGTCAGATGTTCGATTTATTTCTTCAGATTGAGTTTTAATTCACATTGTAGACTGATCGTGTCTTTTATGGCGTAGCTACCAAGATCTTGGAAGAACCGATTTGAATTATACTTAATATCGTACAGGGTGCGATCAAATAGAGTAGTTCCTGATATATTGATCAGGGAGTCGCTTGATACCCATATTCCTTCGAAAGTTTGAGGATGTATTTTATCACGAATCTTTAGAAAGCCCTCTACGGAAGATGTTGGCGATCTGTTCATGGTGAAGGTGGCCTCCTCGTATTTCTTTGTGTGAAAGAAGTCCGGCCCTTTTAAGTGATCGAGTAGTTTGGAATCTGGAGTAGTGATTGACTGCATATCAAAGATCATCACACCGTCAACCACCATTCCCTCTTCGATTACAATTTCACCTTCCCTAAAGCTGATTTCGCCCTCCTGGTAAAAGTGTCCTATTTCGGCGTATCCTCTCCAGGTGCAACTGGATGACCTCAGATCCAGTTGGTAGGTTTGGGCATGAAGTTGCCATGTGCTCATCAATGATATTATAACGATTAACTTTTTCATGGTTTGGTTTTTTGTAATGTTGATTCTGTTTCAATCAGTCCAATTCCCTTATACAGTGTGCCCTCATTATCCGCAGCAAGGACATACCACAGTGCATCACCTCCATATAATTGATTTCCCCAACGATAATTTTCTTGGTAGGTGTAGGCTTTGCCGGCTTTTAAGAGTCCGCTTTTGCAGTTAAATGTCTTCTCGAAGGTTCTTTTATCATACTCCACATTTTTCTTCCATCCTGTAGCGTCATACCATATGAAAGATCCTGCCTCCATGATCGTGAGATCTCTGTGCGGACTGAGAATGGTCGTACTATGTTTCCACACGTATTTAGCAGAAGTGTTTTCGTCGTCAGTTTTCTCCGGATAGATGGGGTTAGGAGAGTGGGTAATCAGTATGGCAACCTGGATTTTCCTCAGTGCATCTGGGAGTACCCTGGTTTTATCACTCCAGGCCTCCTGAGCTTGCACACTAATAGAAAGTGCGAAAATGATGAATGAAATGTATCTCATATCGATTTTGATTTTCTTCAAATATGGATACTTCATCCTCACAAAGTGGCCCAATTCATGTTTTGATGTGTCCCAAAACGTGATCTAAGTCACCTCAGAATGACTTTGCGTAACTATTTCCGATTGTTCCGGAATTGACTGGGTGAAACACCGACAAACTTTTTGAAAATGCGATTGAATGTCGATTTGGAATTAAAACCGGAGTCGTATGCGATAGCTTCCAAGGTCAAATGGTCATTGTCAGGGCTTACCAAGTTCTTTTTTACATCGTCGACTCGATATGAATTGACAAAGTCTATAAAAGAGGTGCCCTGACTCACATTAATATGCTTTGATACAATTCTTGGCGGTAAATCGCAAAGGTTTGAGAACTCTTTAAGTGTGAGTTGGGGATGTAAATATGCCTTACGATCGCTCATGACCTCAACGATTCGGGTGATGATTGCTGGGTCAATTTCAAAATGTAGGTCTGGAGAATGAGGCTCCTGCACAAACTGGATGTCGACCATTCGCTGCTGCAAAATACCTCCAACAGCAAGGGTGAGACAAAGTATTCCCAGGATCATGGGGGAAAAATCATACTGATAATAATTGTCAAAAAATTCACGTAGTATAAGCTCTACAAACCACTGAATACAAAGGACTAACAATATTAGCAAGATCGTCTTGAGCCAATTGAGACGAATCTTTGATGTCTCTGAAAAGTTCTCACTAAGCCATTTTTGATATTTGAGAATGCGCTTGAAGGAGACAACGGTATATATAGCTAATGAAAGAAAGGTGCCGTTGAATTCCAGCCTGTAAGTATAGGGTCGATGAATATTTAGCCAATAATCTCGCTTGAATTCGTAGTCCTGAAAGGTAAGAAATAAATACAGAATGGCCTGGAGAAGTACAGGAATGAAATGTGCCAGATGGCGCTTCTTTATTTGAAAATTATGATTCGTCAGACTCCTGACATAGAAGTAAATAAGGGGTCCAAATGCAAAGGAATAATAAATGGGTAAAAAATAATAGTCTGGATTTTGACCGTATATTCCTGCTCGATTAAAAAAGCTGTCAATCAGCCATAATGATAAGCATAATAGGAGTATTGATAGAATGTGATTACTCTTCCTGTTCGAAGGTAGTAACCATAAAACCAGACTGGCAAATATGCCCTGGGAAATAATGGCCGCTAGTAGCAAGACGGGGAATGTGTATTCTACTACCAATTATTCTGTCGATAGTCTGATTATTATACTAAAATAGAATAAATAGCGGCTGCATGGATAAATAAAATGTCCCATATATGTAAGTGGCTACAGATTTTGTGCAGAGGATGAAAAATGAACATAGTCAATATCTACAGTGGTTAAAAACACCTGAGCTCCCTCATCATTTAAGAAAAAGAAGGGGTCTGTATCAAACAAGACATACAGATCCTCCACTGAAGATTCAGTTGTCTCAATTGTCAGAGAAATATCCTTCCAATCGGTCCATTGTCTGTCATCATTAGCAGCCACAAACTTTTCACTAACAAGGGGACCGTCCGGTGTGCCCTTGACAAGCTGGAGATTTCCCGATATTCGATTGCGTAGATGAACTCTCAGTTTGCTGATATGTGAAAGGTCCGCTTTAGGAATCTTAAGCCATCCATTATTTCTGAATGAAGCCGAAGTGAATTCTCGATTTGGGCCAAATTTAGATTTGTCTCCATGTTGGACTTCCATATATTCAGCGGTGAGTCGCGGGGATCGTAGAAATAGTACTTCTCTCGATGTGAGATTCTCGACCTGATCAGATCCCAAATCTTCATAGCTTGCGGAGAATAGATATCCACCCGATTGATTGTCATGCTGAACTAAAGCTACACGTCCTTCAAGGGGTAAAGATCCTGCGGTTTTCAATGACAGAATATATTTGACCATCGTTTCGGCATCCTCAAGGGCAAGCTGGGGATGTGCAGACATGATTTTTTCTCCCCAGACTCCGTTACCCCCTTCAATTATTTTGGAAGCTAGATGGGTTATGACATCGGGTGAAGCGGTGTATCGTTTAGCAACTTCCTGATAAGAAGGACCAATATTAGTTTTGTCCTCAGCATGACAGGTAAAACAGTCACTTCCCTTGATTAGGTAGTATCCTTCCAGGTGTTTGGCGGGGGTTTGTGGTAATGCGGCCTTCCCTTCCAGAAGGTCATATAGAAGGCTTTCATCATTGAGGTATGTCATCGATACAAAGCTGCGTTTAGGATCGATGCCACCCTGTGCTTCATCTTCAGGATCTGAAATGTTGATGGTGTAGTCAAAAGACTGTGAACCCGGAAAATAGAACGATCGATTTTGACTGAGGTTAATGGCTAGGCTGGGCGGGGCATTTCCCACTTTTACCACTTTGCTTGTAGATGCCGTGGCACCGGCCGGATCCGTAACCTGCAATGTGATTTTATGGCTTCCTTTCTCAGCAATCGTCAGGCTTGCATGAATCCCACTCTCCACTTCATCGCCATCTAGTGACCACGTATATTGCAATGAATCCTCCTTGTCGTAGTCGTAGGAATTCTTGCCATCCAGTGTAATCGTGTGTGGACTGGAGCCATAGGGTTTATCCAGTACAAATTCGGCCACAGGCACCCTGTTTCCTTCAGCATATTCGATCCGACTCAACTTAGCGTCTGGATTATTAGCAAAATATTGATTGCCATATTCAAGGATATAGAGGGCACCATCGGGACCAAATTCAATATCTATAGGTTTTGAAAATCGGGTGGAAGGCATGAAGGGTTCCATCTTGGTAAGCGCACCATCTTCATCTAAGTGACAGACCATGATCCAGCTACGAGCCCATTCATAGATGAAGAATTTTCCATTGTAATATTCTGGAAACTTAACCTGCGATGTGGACATAGATTGATCTTCATAGTATACAGGACCTGCCATCGCACTTCGTGAACCCTGACCCAGCAATGGGAAAGTGTCACTGACCCCATATGGGTACCACATCCATGCTGGAGTAGCGGGCGGCAATTCACGGGCTCCCGTATTATTTGGTGATTCGTTGATTGGCTTCTCAGGGTCAAATAAAGCACCCACCGCATCGGTGGCAAAATCTCGATCGGGGTAGGCAAAATTGTTTCCTACAAAATAAGGCCATCCAAAATTACCGGCTTTTTTGGCTAGATTCCATTCGTCATAACTTTGGGGACCATAACGACCATCGCGACCTACATCAGGTCCCACATCGCCCCAGTACAACCAATTGGTCTTGGCGTCAATATGGATGCGAAACGGGTTTCGGCATCCCATGGTATAGATTTCAGGCCTGCCTTTAGATCCATCTTTGGGAAATAGATTACCGTCGGGGATGGTATAGCCACCCTCAGAAGTAGGCTTTATGCGCAGGATCTTTCCTCGCAGGTCATGTGTGTTGCCTGATGATTTCTGGGCATCAAATGGGGCTCGGCCGGGTTGCTCATCTATGGGTGTATATCCATCCGATTCTTTTGAACTTGTGTTGTCTCCTGTGGAGAGATATAGCAGGCCATCGGGTCCAAACTCGACTGATCCTCCCGAGTGACAACAGGTTTCCCGCTGTACTTCCACATGCAGCAATTCGACCTCGGATGCCCAGATTAGACTATCATTTCGAAACTCAAATCTGGATAAGGTTTGATTGGGATTAGTACAATCCGATCCGGGTGAATAATACACATAAATCCAGTGATTCTCTTCGCCGTATTTTGGGTCAAGCGCCACGCCATGCAATCCATCCTCGTAGTTGCCAGTGATGCAAACATCAAACTCAGCAACGACTTTGGTTGATTTTGCAGCCGGATCATACAATTTCATCCTTCCTCTTCGCTCCAGAAATAACACTTTGAGTGATTTGGGGAGAATGACCATTTCCATGGGTTCATAGATATCATCATCTAAAATGACCCTAGTGAAACGATCTTCATCCGGAGCTGGGAAAGATACCGCATGGGAATAATTATATGTATTGTCTCCGACGAGATAGGTAAAGATGTCCTGTGGAGGATTTTCCAAATATTGGGAACCCACAGAAAGGTTGACTACCGCCATTTTATCTTGAACCAATCTATATTCCGCTGCTTTATCTCCTTCTAAGAGGGGAGCCTGCAGAGCCTCTCGGTACCAATCCCACAAATGCGGTGTCGTGGACGTGCTGTCTACAATACACAATCCTCCACCTGCTTCCACATATCGCTGAATTCCGGAGTGATGGTGTGGGGCCAATTCCTCTTCTTTAATATTCAGCAATACCACTGTACTGTAGTGCTTTATTTTTTCCTCACTAAGCGCTGAGAATGCGTCAGTTGTGGTCACTTGCAATCCAGACTCCCGGGCACTACTTTCCCAACGGTCAATAATTGATTTCCACGTTGGGTCTGGATTTTCTGAGTGGATCAATAATAGGGATTGTGAAGATCGCTTCACAGGCCCCAGCGGATTAGTGCTACAGGCAAGGACAAAAAAGCAGGTCAAAATGGCAATGAAACGGCTTGAGTTCATTGTAGATATTTAATAGTTCTGATATCAAAGATAGAACGATTCCACTTCGGCAAAAAGACTAGGAAAGATTCCTTGAATTTTGAAGCAATTTTGAAGAAATGCTGAATTGATCAAGGTCATGTCAGGATTGCATCTTCCCAATATTATATTTCATATATTCACTTTTTCCTAAATTATACTCCTAAGAAGGCATTTTTATAAAACAGAATTCTTAAAGCGATTACAGTATGCATTACGCTAAAACTTTCAAAATTTGCACCCTACTATTACTGATGGCAGTGGTTTCTGCCCATGCACAACGCGGCCAGCTGCGGGCGTTGCTTTTTACAAAGACTGCTGGATTTCATCATCAATCCATACATGAAGGCGTGGCAGGTATAAGGGCACTGGCCGACCGGCATAATTTTACCGTTGATTGGCAGGAAAGTCCGGGTATTTTTGAGAACGAAGAAAGACTGGGAAGATATGATGTCGTGATATTTCTCAACACTACGGGTGATATCTTCAATGAGGAACAACAGGCTGGGATGGAGAAGTTTATTCAATCAGGAAAGGGTTTCGTCGGGATCCATGCAGCGGCAGATACAGAATATGATTGGGATTGGTATACAAAGCTAGTAGGTCGAATGTTTGTCATTCATCCGGCTCAGCAGACAGCTACCCTTAAAATTGAAGATCGGAATTTTCCGGGTATGAATGTTTTTCCGGATGAACTGCTTTGGACGGATGAGTGGTATCAGTATACGGATGAAAAGGGCCCCAAGTTGAATTACCTCATTTCTCTGGATGAAAGC
The DNA here is from genome assembly GCA_050298535.1 of Saprospiraceae bacterium. Taxonomy (GTDB): domain Bacteria; phylum Bacteroidota; class Bacteroidia; order Chitinophagales; family Saprospiraceae; genus JABDMH01. The sequence goes on along the minus strand of JBNKUI010000052.1, from coordinate 22,957 downwards.
ACGTACGATCCTACAGTAAAATGGGGTGATAACCAAGGTGGACCTATGGGATTTCACCCTATGAGTTGGTATCATGAGTATGATGGAGGGCGTGCCTTCTATACAGGACTGGGACATATTGGTGCTATATATCAAGACCCATATTTTATGCAGCATCTCTACGGAGCGATTTATTGGGCAGCTACCGGCAAAGGCATCAAGATGACGGAGAAGAGCGGTATGGAGGCTGGAAGTAATTAAGGTTCAACCATATCATGAGTCATCTCTATGCCAGCAGTGATTTTGACTCGTCATCCATCATGAAAGATCACGTATGGAAGACCCTACGAGATTGATAAAGAAACAATATTCCCGGGGGATCGGTAGCATAGTTGCAGTTACAGTCCCCCTTTTTATTCTCACCTTCTATATAAATAAAAAAACTATGAAGAAATTATTACTATGTGTCGCCACATTTATGATGGTGACCGCTACCGCTCAAAACTCGATCGGACTGTTTGAGCATGCAAAGGATATTGGAGACCCTGCAATTAAGGGATCTTCTACTTACAATGAAGATGATCAATCGTACACATTATCGGGTGCGGGATATAATATCTGGTTTGAACGGGACGAATTTCAATACCTGTACAATCAAATGGAAGGAGACTTTATTCTGACCGCTCACTTTACCTTTATTGGCGAGGGTACAGATCCGCATCGTAAGATTGGATGGATGATTCGTGAGTCAGAGGATGATAATGCCGCTCATGTCACAGCTACAGTCCATGGTGATGGCATGACAGCTATGCAATGGAGGGAATTGAAAGGCGCCTTTATGCGAGATCCGGAAGATGAAATTTTTACGACTAAAGAGCACTATAATGTGCTGCAATTGGAGAGAGCAGGAGACAAGTTTATCATGCGTGCAGCGCATCATGGAGAGCCCTTACAACTGGTGGGAGCTCATCATATGGAGCATATGCCTTCGGAGGTCCTTGCAGGATTATTTATCAGCTCGCACAATCCCGATGTGATGGAAAAAGCAAGGATCCATAATGTACGTATCACACGACCTGTGCCTTCGGATTATAATGCCTATAGCTCGGGTCTCCTGGCAGGTCGCATGGAGATTATGGATGTGTTTTCAGGTGAACGAAAGATCATTTATGAGAATTCGCCGGGATTTGAGGCTCCTAATTTCATGCCCGGCGGAGAAAAACTGCTGTTTAATATGGGAGGATCCTTATACACGATACCCACTTCTGGTGGCGAGGTGACTCAGTTAAATACGGGATTCGCAGATCGGAATAATAATGATCATGGAATTTCATGGGACGGAAAGCAGATTGCCATCAGTCATTTTAGGGAAGCACCGCAAGGTGGAGGCTCCACCATTTATGTGCTACCTATCGAAGGAGGAGAGCCCCGAAGAATCAGTAAAGCCTCACCCTCTTACTGGCACGGGTGGTCACCTGATAATCAGGAATTGGTATTTACCGGTCGTAGAGGTGAAGATCCCCGATATAATATTTACAAGGCATCCGTGGCCGATGGTAGTGAAACACAATTGACGCATGTCCGCGTGGGGGCACGAGCCGATGGTCCGGAGTACTCGCCTGATGGAGAATACATTTATTACAACAGTACTGAATCAGGTACAATGCAGATATGGCGTATGAAACCGGATGGTACGGATCATGAGCAAATCACATTCGATGAATACAATGATTGGTTTCCCCATATCTCCCCCGATGGACAATGGATGGTTTTCTTATCATACCCCAGGGACATTGACTGGAATGGCCATCCTTTCTACAAAAGAGTTATGCTCCGGATGATGCCTGCCGCCGGTGGAGCACCCAAGGTGATTGCCTACCTCTACGGAGGGCAAGGGACGATCAATGTACCCTCTTGGTCTCCAGATAGTAAACGGGTTGCGTTCGTTAGTAATCCTGGGTTGGAGAAATAACGACAAATAGTAATCACTTCTCAAAAGTCCTTTCCGAAGATTCAACGGGAAGGACTTTTTTTATGTACCTATCATGACAGAAGAAAAAAATGGCGGAACACTGCAACTATTGTCGGAGACCTCCAGTTTTCCCCTTTGAAAGCCAACTAATATTGAAAGAATTAAGCGACAACTATTTGATGAAGCAGGTGCAGCAAGGCGATGTCGGCAAGCTGGGATTGTTGTACGAGCGCTATAAAGGTGACGCTTTTGCCTACTTCTATCGATGTACAGGTGACCGGGGACGTAGTGAAGATCTTGTGCAAAACCTATTTATCCGGATGATGAAGTACTGTTCTACTTTTGGTGGACATGGGGAGTTTTCTTACTGGATGTTTGCGATGGCGAGAAATCTTTACATCGATCACGTACGGAAAATGGATCCTTTACGTAAAAGGCAGTCCATGGAATATGTGCCTGAGGAAATAGACGAAGATCCCAATCCTGAAGAGAGAATGGAGCGTACGGAGAATTCGAATCAACTGCATGATGCGCTAAGGAAATTGTCGGAAGAAAAAAAAGAAGCCATCATCCTTAGTCGTTTTCAAGGATTGAAATATCGGGAAATTGCAAAGATGTGCAATTGTACAGAAAATGCAATTAAATCAAGAATACAACGGGGACTATTGGAGCTAAAGGAAATTCTGGAAAATACACGGGTATAAAAAGAGAATTATGAAAAATGCAACAGCGTGCGAAGAAGCACAATGGGAATTAATAAATATTCTGGAAAGTAATGATTTCTCTCAGGACGATATTGAGCACCTGAAGGAAAATTTTCCTGATTGCTCTGATTTTATTCAGGAGCAATATATGATGTGGACTTCACTCGATGAGATTGAGGTGCCTAAACCATCCGCCGCAATGGATGCTGGGTTTTATCGCACCTTGAGTAGCTACAGCCAGGTAAATACTCAGCCCTTTATTTTAACCAGGATGGCAAACTACCTGGATAGTCAAGTTATGAGCTGGTCTAGTGTCGCAAAGTGGTGCGGTGTAGCCGCACTTTTTGTTGTGGGTTTATTTGCAGGGAAGTTCTTATCTAGTATCGGCACACCTTCCTCGCTTAATAATGAAATTGTTTCTCAACCCTTATCAGAAGAGGTTTCTACAACCTTTGTGGGATATAATGCAGAAGCGAATACCAGTGAACGATTAAAGGAAATTCAACAAATACGCAATGAGCCGACTGGCAATCATAAAATTTATGCCGCATTAAACAATGCCCTGTTGCATGATGAAAATGTAAACGTGCGATTGAGTGCGATTGAGTCACTGGTACATTTTGCGAATGATCCTGAGGTGCGGGAGTATCTCATCCAGGCAATACCAAAACAGCGATCACCCCTGGTGCAGGTGGCATTGGCTGATGCTATGATTCTATTGCATGAAAAAGGTGCCCGGGATGCATGGGAGGAGTTGCTGCAATCAGATGAAGTACACCTCGATGTAAAGGATTATGTGGAAGAGTCTTTGAATAAATTGTATTAATCGACATCCTAGTGGACGTCTGTAAAAAAAGACCATGAAAAATTTATACATACTGTGTTGCTTTACCTTATTCAGTTTTCAGGCATCTGTAGCACAGACATTAAATGATCATTCCACGGAGTCATTTGATTTGAATGGTATCTCCACCGTATATATCGTGAATCACTATGGTGACGTGAAGGTAGAAGCATCTTCTGCATCGATAGGTACTATATCGGTGGATCGGACGCTACGATCTTCATCAGAGGAGCGCTTGGAAGCATTGAAAGATAGTATCATTTTGGATTCGATGCACATAGGGCAAAAACTTTACTTCTTCATCCGAGACCGGGAGCTGAATTTTAAAATAGATCCTGAAGGTGAGCCTTACTATGATAGACGGTGGAGTTGGTACAGGGAAAATAAAAAGGACCGGATAGAGGTGGAGCACCAATTTGACCTGAAGGTGCAATTGCCATCGCACATCACAGTATATGCGCAGACACATCGTCAAAATGTGCAGATCGAAGGTATGGAAGGTGAAGTGACGGCAAAAAATCATCAGGGAGATATTACACTCACTGGTCTCACCTCGGATGTAAGGGCCCAGACACATCATGGAGACATTACCCTGCATTTTGCAAGACATCCTCAGGAGAAAGTGGTAGCGTCAACACACCATGGTGATATTCGGATTGAGGTGCAGAAAGGGTTGTCAGCCGATGTGGCCCTGCAGACGCATCATGGTGAGCTATATACAGATCAGTCGTATGAGGTCATACCGGCCATTGCCCTGGTAGACGCAAGTGATGATCCATCATTAAAATATAGAATTAAATCAGGGACTAATATTCGTGTTGGTTCGGGAAAAATAAAAATGCATTTAAATACATACCATGGTAATGTGTATTTGTCAGAATAATTAAAGTTTTAGAAAATCTGTAATCATGAAATTATTATCAACAATCATATTTGCTTTTATATTTTCTGTTCTGCTTTTTGGACAGGAAAAGCAGGAATATTCAATTCCACTTAGTAATCCCGGAGCCAGGGGGACGCTTGATATATCTCTTCACAATGGAGGAGTCACTGTGGAGGGATACCAGGGCAATGAAGTCAAAGTAATTGTGACAACGCTCTCAGACGATGAACCTGAAGATACAGGTAGGGATGGACTAAGACGAGTACGCAATACTGCATCTGACCTTGAAATTCGAGAGCAGGGCAATGTGATCGATATTTCGGGAGGTCATAGCCAGCAGATAAACCTTAAAATACAAGTGCCCGTCAATTTTGACTTATCGATACGTACACATCATAATGGTACTGTGGTAGTGTCCGGTGTGAAGGGTAATCATGAGATCAATGCCCATCACGGAGGTATCACAGCGACTGAAATCGGTGGCAGCCTCATAGCTGACACGCATCATGGAGGCATCAAAGTGACTTTCACGGAGGTAGATGCGGGCAATCCCATGGCATTTAGTACGTACCATGGCGATGTAGATGTTACGTTGCCTGCCACTACGGGATTTAATGCTAAGGTAAAAAGTACGAAGGGTGATATTTACACAGACTTTGATGTGGATCTTACCGTTCAGGCAGCCGAGGAAAAAACCAGGGACGACGGTACCAGTACCATTAAGCTCAACGGCTGGATGGTAGGCACAATAGGGAGTGGAGGAGAAGAATATATGTTCACTACCTATCATGGAGATATCCTAATGAGAAAATCATAGTATATTGTAAGTCTGCGGAGACTGCAAATGATACAAATGGCTGGTCATTTTAGTGAGCAGTAGATTAGCTTGACGTACCTGAGGTCTCCGCATTCTTGCTCTCTCAACCTTCCCAACGATCCATCCATATCCTTCAGAATTAATTCTAACTCTAATATCTACCTTTGAGATCCTTACTATTCGTCATTTTCTCCAGGTAAACAAAGCCCATTGTAGGACGATAATTTTCAATGGCGAATTTGCAGGTAGTAAAAATTTATAAATACTATATTTTCAGAGTTAATGTCACCCCTGTTTTTCATTCCTGTTATCGGTATTATTGGAAATGATATCGTATAGTAGCTAACCATGGATACCCTGCATCGGATCCCATTGTAGACTATGGGCGAGGATAGGTCTTATGAAAGTGTATCTTCAAAGGAATAAAAAAGCCTGGCAGTGATTTCACTGCCAGGCATCGTTTAGAAAGGCTTATCCTAAAAGAGTTTTTCTTAGGAGCACTTTTCTAACCGATAAATAGGACGCACAGACTTCGTTGATTTGGTGCAACAAAGTCTGCACGCTCTGAGTGGGTGAATGGACATTTTATTCCTTTCTTTTTTTTAGAATTCAATTTACTTTCTCTGCTCTGGTATTCACTATCGATGGTCTCTGCACGACTTGATGGTCAGGTGTTGATTTACGTACAGATAGGATAATGTAATACTGTAGAATTGTTGTTTGGCAATGGATCCATCAGGTCGAATCCCTAATTCATTCATCCCGTATTGGGCGTGAAATTCAATATCAAAGTTCCAGACATGGATGCCTGCCAGGAGGTCGAGTCCAAAGTCATATTTAGTGAGTTCGCTGGCATCTTTCCAATAGTTCTCTTGTGGTATGGGACCACTGATTTCCTGATTGATCATGAAAGAGCCATACCCTCCTCCACCAACATAGCCATGAAAGAAATCACCGCCAGCTTTGAAGATAAAAGGATTTAAGGCAAACTTAATTTGTTGAAGATCGATCGTAGTGGGTTGCCAGGCTCCTTCCATTTCTACCCATTCTTTGGCACCCATTTGTGCGTAGCCGAGCAACACATTTCCTCGCATCCATTTGGTGCGGTATACTTCACTCTTTACACCGGCTTCAAAACCTCTTAAATAGGGAGTTTTTGTTTCAGGTTGCCCAAGATTAATGGGTTGCTCCAATTGCGATAGGGTCAGGCCGCCGTAAAATCCAAACCCTCCGGCTTGCTGAGAGAACTGAATTTGTGCAATTGCGGAATTTCCGAAAAATAGAAATGTGCCTAATAATACCGTCACAAACGGAAGGCGATACTTATTACTTCTCATGGTAGTCGTAAACGCTTAATAATAAATTTGCGAGGGGATCTCTCTGGTCATTTTTGAATGGTGACGGAAGTAGAGTAGGGGTACATCCGACTTTCAAACAAGATACACAAACCATACCAAGATAGGTTGGACCTTGCAGTTGATCAATTATTTTTTGAAATGTACATTCACAGTATGAATCATTTCATCATATGAAGGAGCGATATTTTGTTCACCTGGCTTTCAGAGGTACGCGATTCAGTGGCTGGCAACGGCAACAGAATGGGATCGGAGTACAAGAGGTAGTGGAAGAAGCAATACATAAGGTATGGAAAGCACCGACATCGCTACACGCATGTGGCCGTACGGATGCAGGAGTGCACGCTGATCACTTTTATTGCCATCTCGATAGCGAAGTAAGGCCACCACAAGATCTCGTATATCGACTCAATCAATTTCTACCCGGTGATATTTCCATACGAGCGGTGGTCAAAATGTTGCCGAGTGCCAACGCGCAGCATGATGTGATCTCACGAACGTACCGATACCAGATACACCGCCAAAAAGATCCGCGAAAACAGTTCTACAGTTTATGGCTTCCGGAACTGAAAATTGGGGTTGATAGGATGAAGAAAGTATTAGAGGAGCTTCAAGGTAAACATGATTTTGCAGGATTTTGCCTGCAGCCAGATAAGCATGACTCCACAATTTGCCATATGCAGGAGGTGAAAATTCGGCAATGGGAGGATCGAATTGAATGGTCTTTTAAATCAAATCGATTTTTAAAGGGTATGGTGAGATTCATGGTGCAACGGGTACTGCACGTGGGAGATGGAACGATTTCAGGGTAAGATTTTATACAAATTTTAAAGGAAGGACGTGACGATTTTCCATATCGAAAAAGAATTTCCCCTGAAGGACTAACTTTAGTCAATATTGAGTATCCTTATACAATAGTCTCACATCATTAAATAGATCTCTCATGGGACCACACCAACTAAAAGGTATCCTGGCGGAAGACTTTGCGCATCCGCTCGAGGTGCAGGCCTTGGAACGCCTGAAGAATACCCGGGGATTAGGGAAGGTGGTCAGTAAATTTTACGAGTTGGGATTTGAAAAAACCATGAAGCTTCAGGTCAAGGGAAGTTGTCTGAAAGCTGCCGGTAATTCTTTTACTCATCTTACTTTTTTGGTGGAGAAGGCATGCGAAGTGCTCGAGTGTCCTTTGCGACCTGTAGTCTACCTTCAGCGTACTGAGGAGCTTTTGACTCGCACCATGGGTATGGAGGATCCCATCATCATTATATCGACCGAGGCGGTAGATAAATTGTCACATCAGGAACTGCTTTTCATGATCGGCCGGGAAATTGCACATCTCAGAAGTAACCATATCCTTTATCAGGAGATCGGACTCATTTTTCCGGACATTATAGAAGCGCTTTCAGCGGTGACGTTTGGAATAGGGTCTATTGTATCTACCGGGTTGCGTTATGCACTATTCAACTGGTCACACATGGCAGACTATACGGCAGATCGGGGTGGATTATTGACCTGTCAGGATACAAATGCTGCTCTGCAGGTTCTTGCTAAGTGGGCAGGTCTCCCAGAGCGGTACTGGCAGAACTATAATATTGCCCCATTTGTAGAACAAGCTTCTTCAATGGAAATGCTGGATCCACGTACTTTTGACAAGATTGTGGGATTTATTCTGGGTGACCACAACTGGAGCGTATTCAGAGCCAGTGAATTATTGAAATGGATCGACTCCGGTGATTACACCGATTTGCTGGGTCAGAAACTATTGGACCATTGATCTCAATACTATCCCGGCACCTTGGGTGACTCCAGGAGCTGGAAAAACTGGTCCAGTTTAGGTGTAATGATTATTTCCGTTCTACGATTGAGTCCCCGTCCCACATGTGTGCTATTATCAGCCTTGGGCATATAATATGAGCGTCCTGCAGCAGTCAGCCTGTCGGGGGAAACATAATATTCATTTTGTAGAGCCCTCACGACAGAAGTAGCTCTCTTTACACTGAGATCCCAGTTATCAGTAATACACTCGGTGTTCATAGGAACATCATCTGTATGACCCTCGACTAAAATGTCCAGGTCATCATGATCATTTACTACTGTGGCGATCTTACCTAGTACTTCTTGAGCCTGACTGCCTAATCGACTACTGCCTGAACTAAATAGCATTTTGTCTGAAATCGATACATAGACGACCCCGTCTCTGACTTCGATCTGGACATCATCGTCATTGATGTCACTGAGGGATCTTTTCAGATTAAGCACCAGTGCAAGATTTATTGAGTCTTTGTCCTGGATTTTCTCTGTCAAATCCTCAATGAAGGCATATTGCTGATTGATAGATTCTAATGAGTTCTGAATACTCTCAGCACCTGCCTTACTGATGACAGAGAGATCTGATAGCCTGGCTAGCAGACTCGTATTTGTATTTTGCTCATGATCCAACTGCTCTTGCAGCTGTGTGATTTGCTGGTCTTTGAGTTCAATCTCCTTTTTCAGTTTTGTACCGCAGGATGACAGAGCAATCAATGCCAACAGCGGTAATATAACCGTGTAATTTCTCATGGTTGAAAAGTTAAATTTTGAAGCTTGTAATCCAACACTCAAACTATATTAATGCTTGGTTTAGTGTATTCTAAGTCCAAAATCTGGCAGGAATCGTAGTGAGTTTATAAGATGAATCTACAATGGTAAGAGCGGTTTATCTCAATGCATATAATTTTATTCAATGTGTAAGTAATTGAAAAGCAAGATATTGAGACATGTAAAATTTAATTACAAGCTCGAAAATAAATTGTTATTGCAATAAATTTGACATCCTGCCTCTAATTGCATGGAAATCACTCCAATCAACATCTACTAAATACCCAACGTTGATCATGCACTACAGTAAATACTTAAACATTTGATAATGATTATGATACATATTTGTTTTAAATTTTATTTGATATTCATGGAGTAGGTTTTGAAGTACAGCGATCTGAAGATGGACAAAGCGGGTCATCTATCATCCTGGGTGTATTACCATTTTCCAAGGGTTGGCGGTCAATATGACCTAGTGGATACATTAGTGCAAGTGTATGCATTTGTATACTATCGACTTCAAATGGTTGATTTGGATGGTATGGCCACCGTTTCACTTATCAAGTCACTGGTATTCAACGATTCCCCAGGCATCTGCATATATCCCAACCCGTCTCCAACTTTATTCAGGACAGAATTCTCGTAGGTGAATAGGAAAATGGGCGGGTGTTCATCTTGAATGCTTATGGAATTCAACCGGTGTTATCAGATCTATCCACAGAAACCTGGTTCTTCACATAGGATAGATGTGTCCGATTGTCCTGTTGGGATCTATTTTATGCAGCTCTCCAGGGGCAGAGGACCGAATGCATGGCATTCAGGTGCGGTAAAAGTTGAGGCAAAGAGGCAATATCATTTCCGGTTTTGTGTTCCTACTTATGAGTTAGGATCGAATTTAGTAGCTTTGCATAACATGGCTACTCGGTCATGAAAAATAGAAAACAGGATTTAATGAAGACTTTACAATTACTCGTATTAATATTATCAATTTCTGGATTTATTGCCTGTGGACCCAACGCAGAGGACCAGGCAATCAGAGACTCGGCTCGATCTGAATTGCGGGATATTCCAGAAGGTAGTGTTCCTCCACCTGCTGCACCCATTGCTACCAGCAACGTACAGCATTATACCTGTCCTAACAACTGTGAGGGCAGTGGTGGACCTTCAGCTGGTACCTGCCCCGTTTGTGGTTCAGAGTATCAGCACAACCAGGCATTTCATAGTCAGACACAACCGGCAGTATCTACTACTCCCGGTATCACCACCTCACCCACTCCGGGTGCTGAGGGTATGACGCCCACTATGAATACAAGTAGCGCCCAGAATGCGGATGGAGAATGGCACTATGCATGTCCCGATGGACATCCCGGTGCAGCCAGTGCAGGTGCATGTGCCACTTGTGGAAAGACGCTGGTACATAACCAGGCCTACCATAGTACAACCCCGACTACCGATCCTATGATCTCCAGAACCACTACTTTAAATGATGCTACGGCAGGATCGGTACCAGGAGTGACAACGACTCCAGGCACTGCACAAAATGCCAATGGTGAGTATCATTATGCATGTCCCGATGGACACGCGGGTGCAGCCAGTGCAGGTGTTTGTGCCACCTGTGGTAAGACACTGGAGCATAATCAGGCATATCACGCCAACTAAGACTTGGAAGTATAAGATTTAAATGGAGTCATAAAATGTTTGTGGCTCCATTTTTAATTCTTGGCTACTCCTCGTACTGTTCAGAATTATACTTGATTCTTCCCACGATCATCTGCAGAGTTACATCAGTGGGGTTTGATGAAACATGTTCGTGATAGGCAGGTATGTAGAATGCATCTCCAGCCTTCACTCTAATGGACTCATTCTCAAATTTAATAGACAGTTCGCCGGAAATCACAAAACCAAAAATATCGTTGGGGTGTTTCTGCTTTTCAAGGATTTTGGTTTGAGGGGCATATTCCTCATAAGTTTGAATGACTCCAAAATGCCGACCCGGTGGGAAGGTAAAATACCATTGCCTTCCATCCCCCTGGACCAGTTTCATGTCTTCCCTCTTATACAGGTATCGCTTTTCCTTTTCAGTGCTCTCTGATAGGAATTCAAGCATGTCTATATTTAACGCATAACACAATTTCTGTAGAGTCATCACCGTGGGAATGGATGTTCCTTTTACAACTTTTGAGAGAAAACTTACGGAGAGATCTGCCCTCCTGGCCAGTTCTCTCAGTGATAAGCCTTCTTTTACTCGGAGTGCTTCTATTCTTCTTCCCAGATTGTCAATATAAGAGGTCTGCTGATTCAAATTTTAAGTGTTTATTTTATTTCAATATACTTGGCTTCCTCTTTGCATTGAAAGAGGACTGATCATGCTAAGAGTTAGAAGGCTGGGATATTAAAAATTAAATCGATTCAGAAACAAGACTAATTCATGATTAATGTAGGGGCTGCCTACACTCAGGCCATGACTGTCGCTATCAATTAATCGGAGAGTGCTATCACCCCCGGATCGAAGGATATATTGATGAAATTTTATCGATGATGATGCATTCACAATATTGTCTCTTTCTCCATGCCAAATCTTTAGGGGGACTGAATATAATTTTCCAATATCTCCATCGATTTGATAAGTATTGATTTCGATGGGATTCCAACCTATTATTTTATCTGGCTCCCAGGTAGTACCCGAAGCATCGTGAAAGTTATATGCCCTGGCGATATTTTCTCGAGTCGTAACATACCATGGATTATTCCAGGCCTGACTTTTTAGATCAAGCACAGGACTAAGCATAGCATGTGCTATTACCTTATTAGAATATCGGGAGACAAAGTTTGACGAGGCTAAGCCACCCATCGAAAACCCAATAACAAAAATATCTTCGTAGACATTAAAGTGGGTGACGATGTGTCCATAAGCACGGATTGCTGATTGGACCACCCAGCTTCCACCCATGTTTTCCAGTGATGGCCCGCCATTTACATCAAAAACAGCAAATCCTTGCTTGAGGAGGGTGTCAATGACCGGAAAATGCTGCAGGAACCAATCTGAAGTGTCCACCCCGCCACCGGCCCCGTGTGCACAGTATACGAGTCGAGTGGGTATTCCGGTTTTGCTATAGCTGTCGGGAAGGATCAAGACTGCTTCATCCAGGTAAGGCTCATAATGATCAGTCACATTCGTACCTTTCAAACCTTCGATAGGCAAGTGCTGATTTATTTCCACTTTAAAATGATGGATTTCAATGGCAGTCGAGTCGATACTTAACAGTAGGTTTAATACCAGTAATAGTTGAATTTTTTTTGTCATTCTTCTTAAAACTTAAGTACTACTTTTCCAGATCCTGAAAATTGATTAATAATTACCATTTCACGATTTTTATCATATATGCCTCCGGTGACTGATGTTGGGATTTTTTCATTTGGATGAGGTAAGCGGATAGTAACGGTTTTTGGTAGCCTTTGTCTGTCAGAGCAAGACACCACAGCAGTTATTTCACCATTTTCCAGATCAGAATGTACTTGCAAAAATATTGGCCCAAAGTAACTCGCGACATGGTTGAGCTGTATTTTCTCACCACTTTCCATCCACTTTCGAGGTATTGTTGAAAGTAGGTTGAGAGTATCTCCCACCTCATGCCATAGCATCCATCTTGTTTCCATTAAAAACCATCCTTGCTCGTGTGTCTTATAAGGTGATGCATGATAAACATGTTCCCAGAAAGCATGTGTCTCCCGATCTGCTAATGAAGAGAATGTGTTGTAATAAGTTTTAAGAAAGGGCTTAACCATGCCTCTCTTTAGTTGTACCCAATTATGCCGACTATAATAGGGCTGACTGAAGGCCGCATTATTCTGATAAAGGATTTCTTGATGATAATCTAACATAAATTTAGCTTCCAGGTCGTCAGGGTTCAGCACTTCACAAAAGACCAAATAAAGAGGACCGAGCAGGACATCTGCAACGGTAAACGTACCATGGGAATACGATAATTCTTCATCGACAAATAAAGATCTTGGACCCGTTCCTTCTGTCCAGGGACCAACGGTTGGGCACCAGGTGCCGTCTCCTTTTGGAATAATAGGAGAATGGGCCATTGAATAACGAAAGGAAGTCAAGATATCTTCCTTCCAGGCATCTGATTCGACGGACAATTCATGAGCTATATTTGAATCAATAGGATGAAGAATTTCTGCCATGCGGGAAAGACCAAGGTATCCATATCCATTTAGCATGAACTGATGAAAGGGATCATCGGGATCAGCCACCTTTCCTGCTATCAGTCCATAGCCTTTACCTTGGAGTTCAGGTTTCTTATTTTCTTGTCGCCAATCGATAAGAAATTGACATGATCTTATTAATCGCGGTTTGATGCTTTTGATCCATTCAGTATCCTGGGTATATCTGTAGAACTCTCCGATACTCCAGAGTACGGCACCAGTCTCTACCATATAGCCTCCAAAATTCTGTATCATTCCATTGGGACGTTGTTTTTCGAGAAAATACATCAGACTACGTCTAGCCTCTTCAAATAGTCCCATCGTCATGTAGAACTGAATTATGGGCGCACTTTCAGTTCCTATAGGCGCATAAATGCCAATGGAAGGTGCAAGCGGTCCATCAGGCTCATTCCCGTAGGTGATTAGATCAAGATTTAACAATCCTGCCTGGATCATTTCCTCGACTCTCTTTTCGGGAAGGGTAATTTGACCTGCCTGCTGCAGCTTATTTTCCCAGAAATCCTGAGTTTCAGACACTTTTTGATCGTAGGATTGGCTCATTAATTTGTTGGCCCTGGATCGCGAAATCGGTGAATGGGGAATGAAATATTCTACTACTATAGAATCATTAGGTGGAATTAAAACGGCCATCTCTTCATCTGAGATGGGATTTCCATTTAGTTTAGCAACCAGGAAAACCTCCTCCTCAGAAAATTCAGAGAAACCATCTATAAATCTATAGTCGAATCGATCCCACCAGGCTCTGCCCGGGCAAGGAATCTTAAACCATGCATAGCGTGGTACACGCTCGACATTTCGTGCCACCATCCTACTAAATAAGACGGTTTCTTCCCGCTCCTTGTCCTGAAAAACGTCAAGTTTCTCTTGCACGATTTTTTCCTGCTCCTCTGTGAACATATGCCCTGCAAGAAAATGGTCGGCAACCCAAAAGTTGGTCCCATAAGGAAGGTCCAATCTCAGGTTAGATTGCTCGAGGCCTGCAAACATCTCCAAGGAATATTGGATTCCACCATCCATTAACGAGGATGTCAAAATTGGCAAAACACCTTTTTTTAGCCTTCGTGACAGGTTTGATTGGACTCCCTGACCACGTCCCATTACATACGAATAATTTAAAGCTCTGCCATTAGATCTCGAAGCAATCAACGATTCATGACCAAACTTGGGCGAGATCACATCTCTTTCGAAGGGATTCGATGCAATACTGGGGCTTATCTCAAAAAGTCTGATATCTCGACTAATGCCAAGCCAGGTTGGCACACTTTGATCTCTCGTTCGTTGACTTGCCTGTTCATATGATTCTTCCTCCTGATCTTCCAGATTTTGACCTTTGGTATTGGGTCCCTGCTGCGGGATGCTGCTGAAGATATCATCAAACGTTCTGGAGTCTTCATAGGGTAGGACCACCACCTTATATTCTGGTATGATGATGGGGTAAGAGCTATTGACATCTCTGAGAAAGAATGAGAAGGCATTTTTGTCAGAGTTAATGGTAACCAATGTTGCTCCTGAGCCGCGCTGACTGCGAGCTTTTTCAAATGTGATAGCGATACTATTTCTCCGGTCAGATTCAAAGTGGAATGAATTTTTTTGTACTGAACCTATGCCGGCTATCACCTCCATATTCGCAATCGAGCCATTTTTCACCTCTACTTCTCCCTGCACCTGGATATCTTTCCATTCAACTCTGATTCGTATTGAATTTGACGAATCCTGAACCTGACCATACAACAGTTTTACTGATATCAGGAGAATCAGGGAAAGATAAAATGACTTCATATTGTACTATTTAGAGTACAAAATAAGTCAATTATGGCTAATTTGTTCTATTTATAGAACAAATTGATGGCAAACCATCCAACTTTATGTTCTCATAGATTCAAGATGTCTAAATCTTGGGTAGTTTCTATGAGGTACCCTGAGCTTAGGTCTTTTTACGGGGAGGTAGATCAAATGCGGTAGCATCATGCTCGAAGTGTCCCTTGTGACTTCCATCGCAAAAAGGTTTATTTACACTACGACCGCATCGGCAAAGAGATATGATGGGTCTTCCTTGCAAGTTGTACAAATTTCCTTCCTTGTCCGTTATCTCAAAATCGCCCTCAACTTTTAGAGATCCATTGCTAAGTACAGTTATCTTACATCCTGCCATTGTATTCTTTTTTCAGTTACTATTTGATCACATAATACTCAAAATACCCCGAATATATCCGAGTGATTCAGCTAATCCTGGTAATGGATCATCTCCATCCTTCTCGTATTCGATACTGACCACACCCTGATAATTGATATCCATTAATACTTTGAGAAATCCTGGAATGTCGATTACTCCATGACCCATCTCGATGTTATGACCCTCGGGAGCTGCGATATTGACATCCTTTAGGTGTATATCATAAATTCGATCTGCATACTTTTTCGCGCTTTCAAGTGCATCGAGTCCGATACGTATTTCGTGTCCTATATCGAGACAGAGACCTACGCGAGCATCAAGATCCTGGATGCGACTATAGATACTTTCAGCGGTAGGGTATAATTCATCACCCGGACCATGATTGTGAATGGCCAACTTGATACCATGTTCCTGCACTTGCTCGTTGGCAAGCGGTAAGAGTTCGTGGTTGGGTACTCCAACTATGATATCGAGATCCGCTGCTTTCGCATATCGAAAGGCATTAAGTACCTCCTCCTCCGATTTCATATAGATGACACCCGCGCCATAAAGGTTAAGCCCTGCATTCCTGACTTTTTTGGAGATTCGCCTTATTTCTTCGTCGGACGAATCCAGGGGCATATGCATACTTTTCAGACACACATGGGTGACGCTGAATCGGGTGAGGGCGCTGATTGCGTCTTCGAGGCTCATCTTTCTGAGAGAATAGGAGGCAACTCCGATTTTCAATTCATTTTTACCCTCTCTGTTATAGTTTGCAGATGTTTTTGCAAACATCCTGGGTGACAGGGCTAGCATGCCGCCCAATCCCAATGATTTTAGAAAGTTTTTCCTTGACAAAGACATATTTACCTGTTTTGATTCAAATTAAGAAGATATTCCTACAGATGATCAGATAGATAGACATTAAATCAATAACGGTCTGTTGACTACCACTTGTCCATCATTTAAGACCTGAAACACTTTCAGAATCATCTTTTTTAAGTTCTTTGTGGAAGATAAGTAATGATATGCCTTTTAGACATTTGGCGAGTGTCACAGGAGTTGCGATAAATAATCGTGCCTGGAAGATAGTTGCCCTGCTTACTATACTCTTTGTGCTTTTCTACAAATTGGGTGCCTGGGGGGTCCTGGATACCAGTGAGGCTCGTTATGCTGAAATCGGTCGTGTCATGTTTGAATCCGGTGACCTTATACATCCGAGATATCTGGGCATCGAACATTACCATAAACCGCCCCTCACTTATTGGATCACTGCCCTGTCTCATTCTGTATGGGGTGTTTCGGCTTTTTCGGCTCGTTTTTTCCTGCAGATAGCATTTATCCTCCAAATCATTCTCATCTTTCAGATTGCGATTCTGTTTTGGGATGATCGTTCTAAAGCCTGGATCAGTGCTATGAGCTACGGGAGCATGCTTATTGTGTTGATTTCGATTCGCAATCTGACCACTGATGCATATCTCACCACCTGGATCATGGGCACCTTATGGGCTTTGATATACTATGCCAGAAAGCAGTCCATTCTGCACGTATACCTGGCGGGCATTTTTGCAGGAATGGCTTTCCTAACGAAGATCACTGCCGCCCTTTTTTACATCGGCCCGATGTCGCTTCTGGTGATATGGTACTATAAGGAATCATGGAAATGGACTGTCCACATTGCTGGTGCCATCATATTATTTCTCGGTGTCTCACTCAGTTGGTTTTTACTGTTGGAGCTGGAGGGCAAACAAATCCTCCGTTATGTCTTTTATGATCAATCTCTTGTACGGTACAGGAGTGACGCTTATAACAGAAGCATGCCTTTTTATTTCTATTTGCTTTTGGCTCCCGTTCTGTGTTTTCCCTGGTTACCTATGCTGATGGATTCGTCTGTAGGTTGGATCAAAAATGGAAAGCATCGTAAGCAGTTGATTTGGATCCTCGTATCCATTTTGTTTCCCATCCTTTTTTTCAGCATCTCCAGATCAAAACTGCTGCTATACATTCTACCGCTTTTTTGGAATGTTGCATTGTTGGTGCCACTAATCTTTGAGACTATAAACCCGGTTAGGACGGGCAGATGGTACACAGGACAGTCGATATTCTACATATTGATCCTGCTGGCACTTATTATCACTCCGATAGTATCCAATGATGTGAATGCTCCAGTGGGTATGTATCTTTGGATGCTTTCAGGATGTGGATTTATGACATGGATAGCGAGGAGGAAAAGTATTCCTATGACTGCAAAAGTACTGCATATGAGTCTTGTATTTGCATCTATGATCGTATTGATGGCTCCCCACTATTTACGTGCCAATGAACTCAATGCGTCCACTGCTAAGCCGGTAGCCGATTGGTTGGTACAAGAAGATATGGAAGATCGAAAAGTGCTTGTCTATAATAAATACGCACCCTCTCTTAGCTTTCATCTGGGTAAGGTATGCGGTATGATCAGTAGGGATGTCAGACGGGAATTGCAATGGGAAGAAGATGAGTCTTGGAAGCAATATTATTTTCCACTTGAAAACCAGGACCCATCTGAGAGCCTGGAACAATTGCTGAATAGGGAAAATTGTGTTTTGGTGGTCAGAAGGAGAAGGGTAGGAAATGTATCAGCTACAATATTGAATAAATTTGCAGACCAGAATGATATAGGCATATGGTCAGTCTTTTATTAATTCTGTAAAAGGTGAGCCTGAGAAAAAAGATAGAGACTTTTATCCTCCCGAAGTTGAAGTTTGCCAGTACTTCATTGGTAGCCACCATAGTAGACTACATACTGTACCTGTCGTTGGTCTATTCCGGAGTGGATAAGGTGCCTTCCAATATTATTTCCGCTTCATGTGGATTTCTAGTGAATTTCTTTCTTCAGAAACGCTTCATCTTCGAGCTAAAGAGGAAAGCCTCACATACTTTTTTGCTGTCAATGACTTTTTCAGGGCTGGGTATTGGCATTAGTACCACCTTAATCTACTTTCTAAGTAAAATACCCTTTCTAGATATTCATCAGTACATCACAAAGTTACTCGTGACAGGCATGATGTTTTTCTATAATTTTTACACCAAGAGAATGGCGTTCGAACGTCGGTTAAATTAACCCACAATTTCAGCCTCGTGACTAAACACTTCCTCTGGCATCTCGGCCTGCGACTTTATGTTCTTGGCCTCCATCTCTTTTTGGATTTGTCTTACCGTTTTGGTGGTGCCATCTGGACTCCACCCCGGAGGTCCAAAGGTGTACATCCATCGCTCTTTCCAGCTTTTGGCGTTTTTTACATCGTTCCAAATGTCCCGGTATTCATGCGTTAGAATTGTCCAGGGATGATACGAATTAGGAGGATGTAATACTCCGAAATGCGTTTCGTTACTCTCATCTAGATCCTTGAAAGTGCCGAATAGCTTGTCAAAAGTATTTAGATAACCACCATGGTTCTTGTCGAGATACTCCAGATTAGAGGAGTGGTGTACATGATGATGCTTATGCGTATTCAGAATCTTTTCTAACCAACCCAATCGTGGAAGTAGCTGTGTGTGCAGTTGGAACTGCCAGAGAGCTTCGATGACAAGGCAAGTCATTACCATGATCGGGTGAAAGCCAATTGCTGGCATCCACATATAAAATAAGGGTTTGTAAAATAGTGTGACCCATCCGTTTCTCACTCCTGTCCCCAGATTGAAGTGATCGGAAGAATGGTGTACAATATGAGCTGCCCAGAAAAACCGAATCTCATGATTGGCTCTATGAAACCAGTAGTAACTGAAGTCATCGGCTATCTGACAGATGATCCATATGTACCATGCCCAACCAAATGCTTCCCAGCCCATAATGTTGGTTCGTACCCCGTCCACTTCAGGATTGAAAATATTGTACACTAAAAAGAAAAAAGCCAGTGTCATGGCTTTTGTGAAAATGGCAATCAAAGCAGAACCAATGCCCAGACTTGAGCTGGCTGCAAGATCCTTCCACTCATACAATTCCCGGTCATACCTTAAACTTAAAACGATCTCGACTATAATCAAGACCACAAAGCAGATGCCCCCTATAAACTGGATTTGTGTATAGTCCATTCCTTTTACTCAAATTTTTGGAAAGTCAGCAATATAGACATTACATTTAATAATGTCGTCAATTTTACAAATAGAGTCATGCCCTTCGACTTTGACTCAGTTCAAACGCGTTGATCATGCGGTTCTTTTGAGGATCCCATACTTTCAATTGAAAGCAGGCGTAGATTTCTTTTGGATTTAGAGAGGTGCGTTTAGGGGTTTGGAGTTCTTCAAACGCATTAAAGACCTCCGGTAGTCTGTAGAATGGAATTCTTGCGTTCAAATGATGAATGTGGTGGTATCCGATATTGGCGGTAATCCATTGCATCCATCTCGGCATTTCCATGTAGCTTGAAGATTGCAAGGCAGCTTCTACATAGGTCCAGCCATTCTTCTCAGCAAAAGTAGCATCGGGGAAGTTATGCTGCGCATAAAACAAGTAACTCCCGATCGCACTGGCGATAAGGTGTGGAATGGTCTGCATAAAAAGCAACAAAGTCCATCCTCCCAGGAAGTAATACAATAGACCAAGTGAAACATGCAGGCCAAGCGCCACTAGGCTATCCTTGTGTCGCTTAGGATTATTCGTAAACGATTGAATGCACATTCCATAAATAAAGACGAACAAGTAACCAAAAAGTATCGTCAATGGATGCCGGGCAAAGAGATAGTAAAAGCGTTCTTTGGGAGTGGCGGCTAGGTATCGTTCCCTAGTGATGATGGGAAAAGAACCAATGCTGGAAGTGTATAACTTGGAGTTGTGCTTGTGATGATAATCGTGGGAACGCTTCCAGATCGACATGGGAGCCAGGATTAACAACCCAAAAAATGTGAAAAATATACGGGCAACACGTTGGCCTTTAAATATATTATTGTGGGCATAGTCATGATAGATCACAAAGAGACGGACCAAAAGGAAGCCTGCAATTACACTTCCTAGTATTTGCAATGGAAGGATTCCGGAAAGAATTACACTATAGGCTATGATTGAAAAAAGCAGCGTCCATCCGAGTTCCCTTCTGCTTTTCTCCAGAATTTCCTCGGCATATTCCCTCGTCGCTAAGATGAGCTGTTTCCCTTCAAGCATGGCGGCAAAGATAATCAATTGATTAGTAAATCATCAAGGACCTATAGCTCATCCAGCTACTTTCTTTTTCTTATAACCTTCCCGTACTTTTTCCACAGGTAGTAAACAACTTTTTAACAATATCAACTTGCATAATATTCTGTACGTCAGGTACTCTAGTGCTACTTTCCACTGTTGCGAAGTTATCCACATTGAGTTATTCACTGAGGTCTCTTGTGCTTCCATCGTCTGTGGGTCCACAACCAGATTTCAGGTTGTCGCCGAATGTCTTGCTCAAGTCTGCGGGTGTGTAGTTCTGTAATATCTCCCTCATCAGTTTCAGAGGGTTTAGCTGCTAATAGCTGGGCTTCAGCTATGTAGTGACCCCGGGTAGGTTTTCTCACAGACATATATATGATGGGATAGTCAAATTTTCGCCCCAGACGCTCGGTGCCCAGAAACACAGGCGTATCCTGGCTAAGAAATTCCATCCAGTATGCGTTCTCAGGTGAAGGTGCCTGGTCAGCTATGAATGCGGTAGCCGTAGTTTCTTTTCGATCTGCGATCATGCGACGCGCAGTTTCCTTCATAGGATACAATCCGTTGCCAAGTCGCATACGCATATATCGAATCAAACGGTTGAAAGGCTTACTTTTCAACGGTCGGTAGATTACATTCAGCTTGTGGACTGGCATAGACGCGAAGGCGGCGCCGATGAGCTCCCAGTTGCCCATGTGTCCCAGGACTAGAATGATGGATTGATTCTCTTGAAAATATTTTTCAAAAAGTTCCTTGTTCTCGAAAGTGACGTGACGATCCAAACGTCGTGGACTAATGGATAGTGTGGTGATGGTTTCCAATATCAAATCGCAAAAATGCTTTTCATATTTGCGATGAATTCGCTTGATCTCGTCCGATGACTTATCTGGAAAAGAGTTTTTTAAATTCTTTTCTATGACCTCGCGCCTATAGCCAAAGACACCAAATAGTATCCACCGCATTAAGTCTGACATACCATGCAGTACCCCAAAAGGGAGTATAGATATAGGGTACAGGAGGATATATATGACGTAGTACAGCACGGGGCGAATTTAGGAATTTTACAGTCTCCAGCCGGATGCCCGAAACCTTGGGCGTAGGTAATTTTTTCTGAAGTCAGTCTCCAGCCTTGCTGTTCCGATCTATAAGCGGCGCAACTTAAATACATAGGTACCCCTACGATCACTGGCCTCGAGTCTCATCTTTCTTCGATTGAGTCGGTCAATGCTCCCAAACATATAGAAATCTTCACCATTCAGAAAATCGTAAAACATTGCATCCACGAAAAATTCCAGGTCATTGTCACCGTCGTAATAGTCTTCATCAACAATAAGCGTCCATTCACCATCAAATATGGTACGTAGTGAATAATCGTCGTAAGCAGCCGTATAGTCCGGGTAAAAGTGGATGATATCATTTGCATATTCATGCGTGATATTGTCTCTGAATAATGCGTTGTCTTTTTTGTAAAAGACCTTTTCAAATTCCCAGGCACCAATGAGACGGTCTTCCTTACGGCGAATAATTGCTTCTTTAGAACAAGAAGTCAAAACAATCGTCAACAGAGTAAATAGCAGTAAATATTGTTTCATCGCGGTTTCTTTTAAAGTATAGACGATAAGTTATTACAGTCGTTTCGGCGACGTATTTGATTTCTCCTGATTTAATCCAACCTTAACCCAAGGCCTTAATAACTCCTTAAAGGGCTGCTGAAACGTGTGTGGAAATGTTGCAGATTTTAACAGTTTGGTCCTGTCTTTACATAAAGGTCTCAGGGCTCTTCAACATGATCCCAAGTAAGCGTCCAATTTCCACTGACTTTGAAAAGAGTGAGGTATGCTGCTCTTTGGAGATATATCGACATGCCAGGGCAAAAGACAGCCAGGTCTCCGTCTCCGCGGTCTCCATATCGGCATCTGATAATTTGGCAACAAAATGTTTGATATAGACTCTCTTGTGATAACCTTCTACCAGATTAATGCAAATAGCTCGTGAAGAGCTTCTGATCTGATCTGTCCAAAACTGCCCACTGCCCACTGAAAAACTGCCCACTGCAAGACTGCCCACTGAAAAACTGCCCAGTAACCTACGCCTGAGGCTTCGGTCACCAGGCTGCCAGACTGAGTACTCAAAAACTGCCTACTGCTTCACTGCCTACTGCTTCACTGCCTACTGCTTCACTGCCTACTGCTTCACTGCCTACTGCTTCACTGCCTACTGCTTCACTGCCTACTGCTTCACTGCCTACTGCTTCACTGCCTACTGCTTCACTGCCCACTG
>JBNKUI010000051.1:0-1620 GCA_050298535.1 Saprospiraceae bacterium | reverse complement strand
TCTACTGAACCAATTTCACAGGCGATCACAATGCTCAGGATATCTCCCACGCCAGGGAGGGTCTTCAACAACTGCATCATCCACTTTTCGGGGATCTGTTCACGAATGCGTTTTTCTAGAGAAAGGATTTGCTCTTGCACCATGTTCAAGAGCTCGAGTTCCTGTTGTACACATTTTAGGGTTTCCGAAGGCAATTTCTGGATGACTTCCTCCAGCTCTTGACACCCTCTCTGTGCAAAAATATCCGTCTTGTTTGCCGGGTGGAGGTTGTACTTGGCCAGCGTGGCATGGATCCGATTCTTGAGTGCCACACGGATCTTGCACAACGCCATGCGAGTGCGCGGGAGTTCGCGGGCATCGCGTATCTCCCCCGGTGCGATCCATACGGTGGGTAATGTTCCATTCCGCAGTAAGGTCACCAGGCCTTGGGCATCCAATTTGTCGGTCTTATTCACATTACCCATCATCACTTTTGCCTTCGCTGCATGGGCCATCAGGGGTTGGCAACCGGCTGCCTCGATTTCATCCACAATCCAATACCAGTTCCCAACACTCTCCAAGCCAACCGCGGTCCCCTCTGGATACTTCGCCAGAAAATTGCAAATAGCACCTGGTTTGTGATCCACCCGCTTTTGTTGGAGTGTTTTGCTTTGCTCTTCAAATACCGCAATTTGAGAAAAACGTTTGTGTGCATCACAGCCTATGATATATTTCATGGTAGCTGCTCCTTTCCTGCTTTTTTATGGATGCTTTTTGTGCACCCTTAGTTTAGCAGGTGGGGCAGCGTTTTCATATAATCAGTCACGGGGCGCGTTTCTACTTGCGTAGAAAGAAAATATCCTATATACTGACTAGTGGAAAATTCACCATTTTCTTCCCAATCTGATATTGATAATTGGAATACCTATGTCTCAATCATCGTCGCTCTTAGATTAATTGTGAGAGAAAAGCGCATCTCAAGCTCCATTATAGGTCATGCTGAAACAAGAATTTATATGCTTACGTAGGTGATCATTTTGATTGGCTTTAACTAGTTCAAGTGTGAATCAATGGGCTGTCAATCAGGCAACAAAGGAGAAACAAAATGACCAACTCAGTTTCAACCCAAGTGAATACACACAGAAAGACCGCAATAATCGTAGGAATATTAATTCTAGTTGCATATAGTGTGCTTGGAAGTGGCAATCCGGAAGCAAAGATCTTAGGCATGGTCCTTGAGGTAATTAGTGGTCTTGCAGTCATTACTATTGCAGTTTTAATGTTCCCACTCTTTAAACCCTACAACAAAATAGCATCTTATTTGTACATTGTACTAAGGTGTATTGAAGGTGGCCTTTTGGTTGTTACTGGGATTTTATTTTTATCTCATAACACTTTATTACTAGAGATATACGCTGGAATTCATGCAGTGCATGGATACATTTTTGGCGTAGCTGCTCTGACATTTTATTATCTATTCTATCTTTCAAAACTCATTCCTCGATGGATATCAGTATGGGGTGCGATAGCAGCCATATTGTTAATAATAGCAAACCTGTTAGAAGTAATGGGTATTGCTTCTGGATTGATGATTTTGTATCTCCCAATAATTTTAAACGAACTAGTTCTAGCGATATGGCT
>JBNKUI010000050.1:0-6272 GCA_050298535.1 Saprospiraceae bacterium | reverse complement strand
AAATCTCATCTTTGGGACCATTCTATGATATGCTTATTAGCTCTGGGTCGATTCAGTGCATATGTTTTGCCCGGTATCATAGGGGTCTCATTGCTCATTTCCTGTGGAGATATTGATAAAACAGACGCAAGAAAAATAATTTCTCTCAGTGATGACTATGCCAGAGAAAAGGCCCAGGAAATTCGTGGCCAGGTGTCAGCGGAAGTCGATCCCACCTTGACATTATCCATATGGGCCTCCGACACCTTACTGGGTGATCCTGTGGGTCTTGATATGACGGAAACCGGTGCGGCCATCGTTTCAAGTACCAATCGCCGAAAAAGTACGGAATTTGATATTCGTCAACACAGATACTGGGAAGAGGCATCACTTTCCTTCCAGTCCGTAGAAGATCGAAGAAATTTTCTCAGAAGCACATTGACACCTGAATCTAGTGGCCAGTTTCCTAAGCCCTATGATCACAATGGTGATAGCATACGGGATTGGCATGACCTTACGGTCGAGTCAGAAGAGGTGATCATAGTGGAAGATCAGTCGGGTGATGGCCTGGCCGATCACTCCCGGGTATTTGCAGATGGTTTTCAGACCGAAGTGACTGATATTGCCGGAGGTGTACAGCAATATCAAGGCGATATTTTCTTAGCAGTAGCCCCAGACCTTTGGCGCCTACAGGATTTGGATAAAGATGGATTTGCGGATAAGCGTACCTCCCTCAGTCATGGATTTCAAGTACATATTGGGTATGGTGGCCACAATATGTCGGGTGTGAAGGTCGGTCCAGATGGAAAAATTTACTGGGGTATCGGTGATATTGGTTTTAACGGTATAGATCAGGATGGTAAGCGATGGTTTTATCCTAATCAGGGCGTGATTGTTCGTTGCAATCCGGATGGAAGCGACTTTGAAGTATTTGCTCATGGTTTAAGAAACACACACGAATTTGTCTTTGATGCCTATGGCAATATTATCTCCGTTGATAACGATGGAGACCATCCAGGTGAACATGAAAGACTGGTCTATATTGTAAACGGTTCTGATACGGGTTGGAGGATAAATTGGCAATTCGGAAAATACAGAGATCCGGACAATAATGCATATAAAGTATGGATGGACGAAGGGTTGTACAAACCTAGATTTGAGGGGCAGGCCGCATATATTTTGCCATGTATTGAGCATTATATAAATGGACCGACAGGAATGCTCTATAACCCGGGGACTGTGCTGGGGCAGGAATGGACGGATCGGTTCTTCGTGGTAGAATTTAATGGCAATCCAGCTCGATCTGGGATCCATAGCTTCAGTCTTGAACCCAAGGGTGCCAGCTTCAAACTGTCAGATACTAAGAAGATATTATCAGGAGTACTTGCCACGGGTTTAGATGCCGGGCCTGATGGAGCACTTTACTTTACAGATTGGATAGATGGATGGGAGCGCAAAGATTACGGCAGAATCTGGAAACTGGAGAGCAAGGAAGAAAGTTTTAAATCAATCCAGGCTGAAACTCAACAGATATTAAGCAAGAATTTGGATGGGGTGGCAAACGAAATGGTGGGAGCCTATTTGGCTCACCAAGATATGCGTGTTCGCCAGAAAGCTCAGTTTGAGTTGGTGAAGCGCGGCGATGAGGGAGCGAAAGTCCTGGCCGATGTAGCCGCTTCAGGTCCTTCACAATTTGCCAGAATTCATGGGATTTGGGGACTGGGACAGCTCCTTCGATCGGATAATCAGTATGGTGCTACTTTAACCCAGTTTCTAAATGATGATGATCCGGAGATACGTGCCCAGGTGTGTAAAATGCTGGGAGATGCGCGATATGGAGATGTAGGGGGTGATCTGGTCAGCTTGCTTTCATATGAAAATCCCAGAGTACAATTTTTTGCCGCGGAAGCTTTGGGACGAATTGGTTATAGACCCGGTGTGCAACCTCTGCTGGACTTACTGGAGAGGAATAATGATGAGGATGCCTACCTAAGACATGGGGCAACACTTGCCTTATCCCGCATTGGTGAGAAGCAACCCATCTACGACCTGCTGGGACACCAAGTGCCGGCAATGCGTCTGGCGGCAGTCTTGGTCTTAAGACACTGGAGTGATCCATTCCTTGCTAATTTTTTGAAAGATTCTGACACCTATATTGCAACTGAAGCAGCAAGAGCAATAAACGATGACTGGTCGATAGACGATGCATTACCCGCCCTGGGGGCGGCATTAGTGTCTGGTATGCATCAAACCGAACCCTTTCTAAGAAGAGCTATTGGTGCAAATAGTCGAACCGGAAGTGAGGAGAGCATAGATCATCTGGTCACCTTTGCCAGTGATCGCACAAATACAAAACCTATGCGTATTGAAGCAATATCGGCACTGGGAGTCTGGGCTTCACCCTCAGTTTTTGATAGGGTCACCGGCCGCTATCGTGGAGTAGTAGAACGGGACGAGGAATTACTCCAACGCAAGGCAGGTCCTGCCATGATCAGTCTACTAGAAGATCCAGATCCGGATATCAGAAAAGCTACGCTTATTGCTCTTGATAAGATGGGTGCGAAAGAGGGAATAGCAGCAATTGTAGAGATTGCAGAGGGAGATAAGGCAGCAGATGTCCGATCTCAGGCCCTTCTCGCATTGTCCGGCCTTGAGGCTGAAAATATACCTGAAATACTGAGTAAGGCCCTGCAAGACAAAGATAAGGAGGTACGTATCACCGTACTCGAACTTGTCCAGCAGATGGATATTGAGCCGGAGAAGATTGTCGAAATGACCAGAAGTGTCCTTCTTGAAGGTACGGTAGAGGAGCAGCAGGCATCCATTCTAGCCTTAAAAGACCTACCATCAAGCACCATTATTGCACCTATTCGGGAGATGACACAGCGACTTGTGGGCGGGCAGGTCAATCCTGCAATACAACTGGAACTGATCGAGGTCGCTGAAAGCCTGGATGATGTACAGATAGATGAGCATATTAAGGATTTTCGATCTCAGTATGAGCAGGAGGGTGTTCTTGCAGAGTACATTGAGTGTGTAGAGGGAGGCTCACCTTCACTAGGAAGACAGATCCTAGCCTCCAATTCTGATTCTGAATGCCTGAAATGTCACCAAATTCGAGGATATGGTGGAGTGGCAGGTCCTGCTCTGGATGCCGTCGGTGCACGGCTGGCTTCCAGGAAATTATTACAGTCACTCGTCGATCCAAGTGCAGAGGTGGCCGCTGGATTTGGTGTTGTGACTGTCATACTCAAGGATGAATCTGTGGTAAGCGGTATCGCCATCGAGGAAGATGATACTACTTTAGTGATAAGAGATGCCAGTGAAGAGAAAATCTCTGTGGACAAAAGCCATATCGAGGAGAGAATTAATGCAGCGTCCAGCATGCCGCCCATGACCACTGTTCTGGACAGACATCAGCTCAGAGACCTGGTCGCTTTTTTGAAGACATTGAAGGGAGAGGAGCTTTAAAGAGGGCACAGAAACTGATAGATTTCCCATTTATCACTGATCTTAGGATCTTTTTATCAATTACTTACACATGAATGATTATTTTATATAATAATCGTTCATATAAATGTTAAATTCGATACAGAAACTGCCGATTAACCAAAATGAAGACACAATTTTCGTATTCCTTATCTAGAATAGTAGTCGTTTTATTTGTCACCCTGGTAGTTCCTATAGCCATCAATGGTCAGGCAAGTTTTCACATGAATTCCGTCACAAGTTTTAGTGGTTCAACAACTCTAAATGTACCTATGGGTACAGACCGGGTTGTCATTGTGCAGGCAGGAACATTCGGAGGGGTACCTGTGGCTACTTTTGATGGAATGCCGATGACTCCCGTGGTCAGTGCCTCACCTTCGGGATGGGCAGGTAGAGCAACATTCTTTACCTTATCACTCGGCTCCGGTGCAGCTACCTCCGGTACGGTGATTGTGACGGGTAGTGGCGGGGGGCCTTCCGTGGGCTTTTGGGCCGGTTCATTTGAAAATGTGAATCAGAGCAGTCCTATCAATCAAACCGGATCTAATACTTCTTTAGGATCGTCCAGTACGATCTCAGGTTTAACTGGTGTTGCTATGGAGGACCTTCTTCTTGATGGTATCGTAAATGCAAATCCAGAGACGGCCGGTTCTTTTCCAGATGGAGGAATGAGATTATACAACTTCACTTTTTCAGCCGGTGTAGTTAGGCTTTGTGGTAGACTTAGAGGAGCAACCGGCATGTCCGAAGATATGATCTGGGATTTACCTGGAGGACCAGATCGGTCGCATGTGGCTATTGTAATCAATGGAAATCCAGCAGTTCCACCCGTAAATCCTCCTCCACTGTTCGGCAAGAGCTATTCGCCTCCTGTAATTCAGGAAGGTGGGATTGCTCAATTGATCTACATGATTGACAATACATCATCTATGCTGGCTGCCACATCATTAGATTTTACGGACAACCTGCCAGCTGGAGTAGTCATTGCTCCCATACCTAATGCATCCACCACCTGTACGGGAGGCACACTTACCGCTGGGGCAGGGACAGGGACGATTTCTTACACCAACGGAACTGTGGCAGCCGGTGCAGCATGTTCTGTATCTCTCGATGTCACTTCCGCATCACCGGGTACATATACTAATTTGAGTGGAAGTCTGTCTTCCAGTCTGGGCATTAGCGGAGCAGCATCTGGCACTCTGACCGTCATATCACCCATTGGTTTTACAAAGATCTTTTCTCCTACCAATATCTTACCAGGACAACCTTCTGTTCTTACGTTTACAATCGACAACAGTGCCTCTGCAATGGACGCAACCACTTTGGGGTTCGTCGACAATTTACCGGCGGGTCTTTTTGTTACGACCGGTAGCACACCTATGACTGACTGTGTCGGTGATGTAATAAATAGTATGGCCGGTGGTGTCTACACGGTGGGATTGACAAGAGGTACTTTATCTGCAGGAACTTCCTGTACATTTTCCATTGAGGTTTCGGGTAATGTAGAAGGTACTTATGACAATTTGAGTGGTGGATTGACCTCTGATTTAGGGCCGGGACCTTCAGCGAGTGCGACTTTAACTATTGAAGGGCCACCGGACTTCTCTAAAAGCTTCACCTCCAACCCTATACTACCAGGTGCTTTATCGACATTGGTTTTTACCATTGATAATACAGCATCTGCTCTGGGAGTTGGGAACCTGGACTTTACAGACAATCTGCCAGCGGGCTTGTCCATAGCTACCACTCCGAATGCCAGCACAACCTGCACGGGTGGCGTATTGACTGCAATAGCGGGAAGTGGAACCATTAGTTATACAGGAGGTACGGTCCCAGCGGGGGGGTCTTGTACGATGTCAGTAGATGTGACGGGAATGACTCCAGGTATTTACTCCAATGTATCCGGAGATCTAACCTCTGATGCCGGAAATAGCGGCCCAGCAAGTGACGATCTTGAAATTCTGGTGCCTAGTAGCATACATGGTCTGGTATATGAAGATATTGATAGTAACGGTGTTTATGATCTAGGTTTGGATTGGCCATATCCTCATGCGATAGTTTCGTTAACGGGGTTAGACTATGATGGTAATGCAGTAAATCTGGATACTGTCTCAAATGAAGAGGGTCTCTACTGGTTTAGAAACCTTGCAGGAGGAGGGATGGCTGAGGCAACTATCACCATGTCAGTACCTGCTGGGTTTGATCCTAGTACAGCTGTTACGACCACTTTTCCAATCTCTGCAGGAACAGTATACGTCTCAGAATCGGGTATTGCACCTGTGGGGCCTGGACAATCGGAAAGTATAGCTACGAATTTAGCTTTTGGCATCAATCGCATCAATGGTGCTGACTGTGCACCCAACTGTATGGATGTAAATCTCAGTCTGGATGCGGTGGGAGATGTACACTTCGGATTAAGAGATATCCTCAGCAATCCTGAAATATGTGCTGCGGGTGTCGAAGTCACTGTATACAATTCCTTCGGTGGCATTGTATTGCCCCCCACTTTTGTTACTCTGGCAGATCAGATGACATTTAATGCATGTGGGGCTTTGATCAAAACCTATAAGGTGGTCGTATCATCGGAACATGGATCTTGCTGGAGCCACCTCACTTTCAAGCAATCAAATGGACCGCTATTTCAGACTGGCCGGGTAGAAAATGTATGGTGCACGGATGATCTTGTGTCAGATGGTCACATCGATGGTATGGCTCCCAAAGCCTACATTCCATGCTTTGGACCCGTGGAGACGCATTTTGTTGCCGACTGGGTAGTTCCCTACGAATGCGAGGAGGATCAGGAT
>JBNKUI010000049.1:0-1506 GCA_050298535.1 Saprospiraceae bacterium | reverse complement strand
CTTTTCAAATAATTCCTAAAAAAATAATATTTTTTTAATAAATTATTTAAAATTTCCGGCCAACTCAAACCCTTAAATCCCATATTTAATACTACAACGAGACTTAAGGAGAGACTGGTTGAGCAACCTTTCTCGTTTTTTCCTATGAGATATATATGCTAAATGATTTCTCTTTTGTCGATAGTCTAATATTTCCAGTGTCCATTGCAGTATCAGTTCAATAATCCGGGGAGGTTCATAACCCGGCACCAAGGCGGAACCAAACAGGGTTTATAAATTTTCTGCCGGAAAAACATGAAATTCAGAATTAAGATTCTAAGAGGAATTCCAAGATAAATCCAATGGGTATCGTTTCGCCTGTTCACAGATCAAGTCGGCGAGGGAAGGTATTGCAAATGTACCAGAGACTCGATCATAAACAAGGTTATAAATACTTAGTCCAAGTTTCTTTGCAGTGCTCACTATGGTCATGAATGTATCCCATGCATTCTTACCATCTTCAGTACGAGGCCCGAAACTAACATCGCGTTTACGTGCCCTCACCCTTGTATCCAGTTCTGCCGGATTATTATGCAATGGGATCTCAGGATGGCTGAGAACCATAAGGAGGCAATCTTTCTTTTCTTTGGTCTTAGCAATCCTCTCATCCAGTGCCTTATAGCCAGTTTCCGTTGAGAACAACTCATCAAATTCTTCAGAAAGTCTTTGAGCATCATCCGGATTTGGGCCTTTTTGATAGTTTAAAAGTTCACGATAAAATGCCCAATATTGATCGAGAAAATCATCCAACAACTTCTGGTGGTAAAAGACAAAGGGGGTAAGCTTCTTATAGTGCCGTCCATCATGCACCCAGCACAGCGCCAACGCTTCAGTGATCCATCTAAACTGCGGTGCATCGTCACATAAGAGCAAGCGTACTATAGGGAATTGTTGTTGCTTGTGGTAGTGAGCTATTCGGGCAGCCTCCAATACGTGAGTACGTTGCTGTATTCCTAATCCTGGAAGATGCATATCCAAAAGGTCGATAAATTCCTTCTGACTCAGGCCCTGCTCCTGTGGTAATTGTTTCAGTTTACTTATTACCTTGCTGGGCACACTCAATAGAACAAGATATAGATAAGCCTCTTTATTAAGAAGAAAGGTAGGTTCACGAAAATTAGTTAATATATCCAGCACTGTTAATCTGCTTTTGTTCTCTGTGGTGAAATAAGCTGCGTAAAAGGGATTGCAAATAACATGACAATGCTGATTTTGGCCATTAACTCTCGTTGATGTCTCATCTATATGTTGCCACGCACTACTGCGTAATCCCGCTTCATAAAGAGCATCTTTTTCCTCATGAAAAACTTGGTGATCCTTAATCAATAAATTCGACAATTGACCGCGTGATATGCGAATCCCAATATGATTAAATAACTCTAAAATCTTTGGTTCAGACATATTTCCTGCAAAATATAAGACGATAGCTGTCGATCTGACCCCAGGTCCAAACCCACCCTTATAGCC
>JBNKUI010000048.1:0-76126 GCA_050298535.1 Saprospiraceae bacterium | reverse complement strand
ATCCTGATCCTCCTCGCATTCGTAGGGAACTACCCAGTCGGCAACAAAATGCGTCTCCACGGGTCCAAAGCATGGAATGTAGGCTTTGGGAGCCATACCATCGATGTGACCATCTGACACAAGATCATCCGTGCACCATACGTTTTCTACTCGCCCGGTCATAACGATGGGACCGTTGGCAGGACCGAACGTCAATATACTCTGACAACTGAAACCGGAACTGGCGTATGTCAACATGACGATAAGCTCTTTGCCACGATAGGCACATACATCCTGCAGTATGATCATATCCGATCTGGAGAGATCGAAATCCTGATAAATAATCTGTCCTCCCTGAGTTCTTATCATCACATTCAGCAACTCACTGCATGATGCTCCCATAATCATTTCACTCAGAGCAAACCTTGCATCACCGAAGGGATCAATACTTACATTTATATCACGACAATTTAAAGGGGCGTTAGCAAATAGCTCTAGAGTCACAGATTGAGTCGGTCTGCAAGTGTTGTCTAAAGTGGGTGCAGGATCAAGAATGGCACAGATCGTGTACGTTCCGGGAGGTCCCACAAGACCCGCATTAATTCCGGTTAACGTCGCTACCGAACCACCTGATGAAAAGTCTGTAAAAGGCACCGTACCAAGGATACTCCCTCCCATATAGGGATCAACGGGAGGTCCCCCGGCGAAGGCAACAAAGGAGATACCAAAATCAGTCTCACTATTCATCATCATAGCCATGTCCATCAACCCTGTTACCGAAAGATCAAAAGTGCCAATTTCACACAGTTGGGAAGGAGCGCTCAGGCCTCCAATTACGGGACAGGTAAAGCAAGGTGTTTCGGTGAACATCTGACTGGAGGAACACATCTCATCCACATCAGTCACCGTAACATTTACAGTACCTAGGTCGGTAGGATCAAAAGTCATATCTGAGATCGTGATGCATCCATCCGGATCCCGACTTGCATAACTGTAGGGTCCAAAACTTAGTGCCCCTACATCCACGGTAAACATTCCTGAAGTTCCGGGTGTCTCAACCTGAAAACAAACTTTGAGATCGTAGGACATCGGATCCAAACATATTTGGACAATGGAATCTATAGTAATGCTTTGCACATATTTTGTTACACAATTTGTTGTATCTCTACACTCCACCATGTTCAGAGTAGATATATCAATGCGTCTGTAACTGGTAGTCTGCATAACAACACCTGGATCATAAGTCACCAGGTTAGCCCCTGCGATATCTGAGAAAGCTCCTGCACAACCTGAGGTACTCTCCTGCCATTGATACGACAGAACACCTGACCCCGAAGCTGATGAGAATTCCATCAGCGGGATTGACATATCACCTGAGCAAATCGTATCCTCAGAACCGATCGATCCAGCAGTGATATTATTGACTGTGATGGTGACACAATTGGAGGTATCTTCGCACATGACACCCATGAAAGTCGAGGTTGCGATCCGACGGTAGGACGTAGTCTGAGCCAAAACAGGTGGATCATAAGTGGTTCCATTTGCACCCATAATTGCACTAAACACACCCATACAGCCATTAGTGCTCATCTCCCACCGATATGAGAGTGCACCTGAACCCATTGCGGGACTTGTTTCCATAATGATAGCAGGATCCTCCCCCCCACAGATAGTTTGATCGGACCCAATACTTCCAGGTCCTATAGTGTTGGGTGTGACAGTAACGCAGTTTGAAGTATCACGGCAAATAGATCCTCCCAGTGTTGAGGTAACAATTAATCGAATCCCTAAAGTGTCACTTCCAGTCAGCGCCGGTGGTCCATAACTTGCTCCTGTACCTCCACCGACATCCACGAAACTTCCTGAGCAACCGCCAGAGAAACTAATTTGCCACTGCCTGGTAAGTACACCTGATGCAGTTGAAGTACCTGTCTCAGAAATTCCTCCTGGTAATACACCTACACAAGCAACCAGATCCGGCCCAATGGCAGAGGCCGTGACGCTATTCACAGTCACAGTAACACAATTGGTCGTATCCATGCAAACTACACCACTGTTAGTAGAGATGTCAATACGGCGATAACTTGTACTCATGGTAAGAGCCCCTGGACTGTAATCAAGACCCATGGCACCTACAATGTCGCTAAAGGAACCCATGCAGCCGGATGTACTCTCCTGCCATTGGTAAGATATGGTTCCTGGTCCACTGGCTGCAGAACCTGTGATGGTTGCAGGTATTTCATCAGCACAAATGGTTTGATCACCTGTGATTGACCCGGGAGTGACATCACTCACAGTAATTGTAAATGCACCCATTGAAAAGTCACAGCATGCTCCCATCACACTGCAGTCAATATCGGATATATTGGTGGGCATTGTTGGTGATGTACTTCCTGTGAGATAATTATATGAATACACATGATAGCTGCCGACAGTGTTAAATTCTACATCAAGATCTGTCTGTATATCCACGACTGCATTTGTACCGGCATCAACCACCAGAAAGACCTGAGTATATTCGGTTGCTGTTTGATTCCCGGAGAGCATGAACATCACACTCGAGCCAGCACAAATCGTCATATCTGACCCAGCTAATGTTCCGGCCAACGGATTGCAAATCAAGGTACCCGTCGGTGCATACATCGTAGGTAGGGAATCCGGATCACTGGTGGGAACTTCAGTCATAGGAGTGGTGACCATAATAGTATCCTGGCACTGTACCTGACCTACACCAACCGGGAATGGAGCATTCACTCTCACATCGTATGTGATGCAAATGCTATCACCAGGATCAAGAGAAGGGATTGTGATAATGTTCTGCGCAATCGAGATTCCCGAAATCAGGATTGACAGTATCAATATAGAAAAACATCTCCTCACCTGAAACTGACGCATTTTCATTTAACTGCCATTTGAGATGAGAAAATAACTTTGCGGATCCCTGGCTCGAGAGAAGGAGCTAGAAGACCAGATTGAGCATGATCCTCGGAAATAGCATGCGATAGCTCATGACAAAGCACCGTCAGCAGATCCATAGAATTAAGTGAATCTGCAACCCATTGTGTACCGACCTGGCTAGAAATGAACCGAAATTCTTCATTCACCCCAGGAGTCTCATCAACAAACCACCCATGTCCGGCTGCTGTCGAATCAATATAGATAACTCCCGCAAAATATGCTGCTAACTGCGTACCAGGCAGATTAGTGGGAATTATCTGAACCGTTTCGAGTGTTTTTTCTATTCCTTCCATATGAAACACTGGCCTAACAATATCCTTAGCAGTGTTAAGAACACCTGATACGGATTCCATATTCAGCGACGCTGAATTACTTTCACCCATTATGGAGGTTTGAAGTGGGATCATTATGGATGGTGCCGTTGGAGCCACAGTGTTGCATGTAATGGTACCTGTTGTTGCAACCGAGCCAACATTACCATTACTGGCAAGGATTGCAGTTGTGGTAGGTGGTCCTGCGCATCCTGTTTCTGAATACAGTAAAAATGTACCACCAGCATGGTCGAAATCAAAGTTATCAGGAGCCGTACAGTTATCCAGCCATAAGTTTAAGCTTCCCCCTGAAGCCTGGACATCGATGTCAAAGGATGATTGACCCGGTCCAGCAGGGTCTGGAGTAGGAAAGACTTCGCCATCAAACCTTATATCCAGGGATCCATTATTCCGCACATTCACGAGAAGAGGATTATAAGGCGATGGGTAGACCAAGTCAAGGTCATCATTCGGTCCCCCAACATTGCCATCCGTGTAGGTATTATCCTCAAAGAACATCGCACAGGTTCCGTTACCGTCGGCAGTTACTTGGACAGGTCCGTCCCATGGAAGATCAAATGTATTTCCTCTAACAATAAACTCTGAGGCACCATTTTCATCCGCTGTCATCGTAAATTGTCCAAGTCCTCCGGCAGCATGCATCACCTGATTGAACACATTATTGGATAAGATCGCTTCATAGGTACCCGCTCCTGGATTCAGTGAGACACCACCTTGAGGGAAGTTAAACTGGAGAGATCCATCTGGACATCCAGTTGGTCCCGTCAAATGATCATTGATGATGAAGTTGTTTTGCGAAATAACCACATCTACATCTCCAGTTGCACCCGTATTGTGAGCTATTACAATTGATGCGGTACCATTATCATTGAAGTCATTTCCTAACATAGGATCCAATTCGGCAGGATCTCCAATTCTTACCACTGCATCAGCAGAAGCTTGCACTTCAACACTAATTCCCCTACCACCGACATTGACAGTACCCGGTGGGCTACAGAGAAACTCTTTTAATGTTCTGGAAAAAGTACTCGACTGGACTGTCATATCTAACATTCCTGATGTATGCGTGAAAAGCTCCAGGAATCTCGCCCCATCCTCAAAAGTACTTCCTATCACGGATACTACTCCCGTGATGCCAATAATGCGCACTGTGCCCTCAGAAGAATCATCTCCAACATTTGCAACGTGATAGCGATTACTAAGAGAAATATTGCAATTGGTGATGCTGAGTCCATTCCATGTCGTTGCCAGACCTCCTGCAAAAGTGGCACCATGTATCGCATTATCACTGAATCTTCGCAAGGTGACATTGTTGAGGCTCAAGCCCCCGGCTATCATTTGCCCATGAATGCCGTCCACACCTGATCGAGTTCCAATCATATCTCCGGCATCTGTACCAGAGGATATGTCCTGAATCGTCATGTTACTAAGACTGACCAGGCCTCCCGTATTGTCAAGACGGATGCCATCAGAATCCATAATATTTTGGATGGTTCCCCCACTACAGGAAAATGGTCCCATTCCGGTACCGGATAATGTAATTGCAGTAACCGTCCCACCATTGGTACTAATAGACGAAAATGAAACACCTAATCCCGATATCGCAGTACTGACAAGATTGACAGCAAAGTTTTGAACGGTGGTGATCATTCCAGTGGTCACTGTGATCGTTCCGCCAGAACTTGCATTTAGTCCAGGAGCATTGGAGGTGCTGTTATTGATATTGAGGCTAGCAAAAGTGGAAGAAACACTAGCACTCGAAGTAATATCCACCGCTGAGGTCGTAGAATTGGTGATATTAGTAGTTCCCGAAACGGCAAAATTGCCTGCAGTAATATTGTTGAGATCAATACCCTCAGATGAACTTTGTAGCACGTCCACTGTGATAAGAGCTATATTAATGTTACTTGCACCGTTAATGTCGATACCGGGTCCCGCTCCGGCACCACCGGTATAGATACTCACTCCTTCTGAGACTGCAAGCGTACCAACATTAGATCCGGTAATCCCACCACTGCCAGATCGTGCTGAAATGCTCCCCACATCCAATCCTCGAATATCATTGTTCTGAGCAAGCAAGATAGCGCTTCCTCCCCCAGCCTCCACAATTTGGGGATTAGTCATACTAACTGCTGGAAATGGAAGTCCAAAAATAGGAATAGTCAATCCAGTAACAGATGAGAGAGAAGAACTCATTCCCTGGCCAAGCAACTTCTGATCATTTTCTAACGTGACACCTCCAGAATATTGGGTGGATGAAGAATAAATGAAGATGGGATCACCAACGCCAGGATCAGTACCTCCGCCATTACCATTCACCGCCTCAAATGCAGCTAAGGTCTCGAATGGATCGTTGATTGTTCCATTGTTCCCACCGCCCGTGACGTTCTCATCTATAAACCAAATGATATCTGATACGTTAAACCTGATCCAGGCGTCGTTAGAAGCTGGACAACCTGGTGCCGGAGTACCATCTACGAGAATGTATGTCACGGAATCTGGACCTTCAAATCCAGCAGGAGCACTGTATATAAATCCTCCATCAGCTGCTATGGTAATTGATCCCCCTTGAGCAGTTGCCATCGGCATTCCAACGTTCATGATGGTAGCTGCAGCTAAGTTATCGTCGAAGTCATTTAGCAAAACACCTGATCCAGCGGGTACATCTATACCCATATTCCCGACCACATCAAAAGGTCCATCATTAGAAGCAATAGGACTTGTGAGAATACTACCAGGATCTAGCGTAGTATTAGGATCCGTACCATTGGGCACCGATATGCCTGCAGCAGGAACACTGCCGTTGTTCTTCAGAATTACTTTATACCGAATACTGTCACCAGGATTGGTTAGCAGATTTCCATTGGCATCGTAGAAAAGTGAGTCAGACTTTGGTGCCTCAATCTGAGCAGTTAGTAACTCTATATTGCTGACTGAGAGCATCAAAACAAAACAAACCAGGCAGATCGCCCTGAAGTGCTCATATAGATATCTATGCACGGCTTGCATCCTGAGGTTGGTAAGTTTGGTCTTTGGGAACCCTAAGGTTCATCAAATATTAATCAATATCTCTAATGTATAAAAAAAGTTGTCTACGTGTACATATAAAGGCAGCTAATAATTTATAACCTACTCAGTTAAAGACGGCTTCGTAACGCATTTTATTGGTACTGGCGTCAGGACCTAGAGGTACCATAAAAATAGATAATGACCCTAAATCCGGATGAAAGATATCGAAGATTGCCTGCGTAAAGTATTGGTTTTCTTGATCTACAATAAACAGCAAAGAAAAAGGTTGCCTCTCGTCATCCATGTTCATCGATAGTCCACGTATTTCGACAAGCCTTCCGTTCAGTGACTGATCCTCGGTAAACTTAATTCTAAATGTCTCACCTTGTAAAGCCCGAAATGTCTCCTCCGTTAATTCCATGTTATTTCTGACATGAATGTTCCATCAATAAATACACACCCTTATCTTCTATGGCTGTAAAACCAAGTCTCTGATATAAACTCATCGCTCGATTATTTTTCTCTACATGAATGCGGACATGTTTCCTTCGACTGCCAGCATGCTCAATTATACTGTTCATTATCGTAGAGCCGATTCCTTGCCCACGAAACTGAGGCAACAAAGTGATATCAACAATTCTAATCTCATCGACACGCTCATCCATATATAGCCGTCCGAGCTTTTTATCTTGATCATCTTGTAAGAGTAAAAATCTGCACGCTGGAAATTGCTGATAGTAGTACTTGTGTTGTGCTTCGAATTGATGTCTTAAGAAAGCATCTTTTTCTTCCTGCTTCCAATGCGTGACTACTGTCAATTCTTCAGCTCTAGTACTGGCATACACACTCGCTAGAAATTCGAGATCATCATCCTTGATGTCATATCCAGATACTTTGTAGCCACTTGCTGTAGTCCAAATCATCCTCTTAAATATAGCATTTGCTTGTCCAAAATCCCTGCCACTGACAAATATCCTTAAACTTTGCTTTCAGATTAGCAATCTCATCTGTTGGTACCGTTGCAGGATTCGGCCAGATATCGTGCCAGACTACTGAATATACAGACGAAGGATCGGGTTGATATTCAAATATATCACTATGAATAATTTCTATCCGATCTCCATATCTGGCTTGAAGGGTGGGTGCAACCAGGCAAATCACAGAAGCATTTGACTCTACAACGGTTACACGTTCAACTTCACTGCTCGTACACATTAAGATCGAATCAATGATCAGGCCTAAACCTAATCCACTGATATGCACATGTCCTCCCAGCATAGTCGCCTTCATTATTGCCTCACGATGACTCCACCACTCTTCATAGAGATCAGTCATCATACGAACTCCATCAATGAGTAGAACTGTATAAAGTCCAGGCCTACGCCTTGCCCAAATAGCGACACCTGAGGGGTCTACCCTTCCATCAGGCAAAGGACGAACTTTAAATCTTTCAATACGCACTAATCCATCTTCACCTTCTGGGATCGAACATTTAAAATATGGATCTTGTTGACGTCCAGAATCCATGAAACACTAGGATCGTGAAGGATAGAGACCTACGAGGGCTATTATGAAGTTCATCACTATAAAAGGTTGTAGGTTATTATGTGCCTGACTTCCGCCTGAATTCGCCAGAGATTCCATCTCTACAAGGTTAGTTGCGGAGTTGCTGTAGAAAAACGTCCCCCTACCCGGACCTGTAGCGGCAATATGATTTATCGCATTTCTTTCATTTGCTCCAGTACCGCTGGCCATTCCACTATGCTTATGGTTAGGCATTTGCGCTTCTGATAGCGTCACCATCTCAACCCCGCCACGTTCGCCTAGTCTACGACTAGTCAATCCTGGTCCCCGACCTGGATGCATTGGAACACGTCCCTCTAAATTAGGTAACGCAGTTGTACTCCTTCCATCTCCGCCGTAGGTCGTACCTATGAGAGAAAATAATGCCGTATTCTGTGCGATGGGTAAAAGCTGTCCATTACAGAATGCCCAGCCTCGGGGTGCAAAATTTCCCGCAAAAATTCTAATCTCAGCAACAAATGGTTCAGACATTTTCAAATATTTAGTGGCGGCTTGGATATATTCCCACCAATGCAATAATAAAATTGATACATAGAAAAGGCATCAGGTTAGTGTGCGATCTCGAACCACCCGTATGGCCCACTACATCAGCATTCATGGCTGCTAATCCATCAAACTGATCCTGGTATACATCTGCATTCAATGTGTTGGCATAAGCTGCTCCAGCAGGTGAGCGATTAGCGGCATCACTATTCGCCACTTCCCATGCATGATTATGTGAGGGCATTTGATTTACGGTCAGGGTCACGTTTTCTGCACCTCCTTTTGCCCCCAGTCTTCTTGGAGACAATCCCGGACCTGAACCTGCATGTACCGGTACTCTTCCTCGCAGATCAGGGAGCCCAAATGTTGTTCGACCGTCTCCTCCGTATATAGTTCCAAGCAAAGAAAACAGTGCATCATTCTGGCTTACAGCCAGCAATTGTCCATCACAAAATGCCCAGCCACGAGGGGCAAAATTTCCAGCAAACATTCGTACTTCTCCAACAAATGGTTCAGACATTGATCTAGATTTAAGATTTATTCAGTTCCTACTGGGAAACAATCCCTGCAACGCAATACAAAAGTTAATAACAAGGTAAGGCTGCATATTTTCATGAGCCTGGCCTCCACCAACATGAGTTATAGCTGCTGTATTAAATGTATTGTTTGGGCTCACAGAAATGTCGCCATAAACTTCTCCTCCTGTTGTAGGTATTTGAGCAGGGATGTTGCTGGAAGGTGATGACTGATTGGCTGTGTTTGACGTGCCCATCAAAGAATGTGTATGCTGTGGCATCTCATTAGCCGTTAGAGTATGTGTTTCTTCTCCGCTCTTTTGTCCTTCAGTATGTGCTTCACCACCATTGCTTCTACCAACGTGCATGGGTACGCGACCTCGCATGTCTGGTAATGCAAAACTGGTGCGTCCATCGCCACCGTAAGTAGTACCTAATAGAGAATATAGACTTTGGTTTTGATTAATGGGTAAAATCTGGCCATCACAAAAAGCCCAGCCACGAGGAGCGAAATTAAATGCGACGATGCGGATCTCAGCCAGAAAAGGTTCAGACATTTTCCTGTCTTTTGGTGGTTATCAATTACGTAAGACTAATGTAATGAATTAAAATTTAATTCGGTTTAATTTTTCACAAATGATTTTTTCGTAATTAATGCCCGTCAAAATGTAATACAGATATGATGTCGAATGTATTTTTGCCACTGTCTTTTTTCTTGATCACCAGTGCTCTTGTTGCCCAGGTAGATACCCTTAAGACAATCTCAACTTATTGGGGCTTGGATTATGAAGAGCGTGAAATCGAACAATTAACCCCTAGAGTAGAGAGTTATAAGGAAGCAATAGTAGACCTCCGGTCCGTGTCTTTACAAAATGAAGTTTCTCCTTCTCTGGTTTTCAACCCGATTCCTCCAGGACACATAATAGATACACATCAACTATTTATTGACTGGAATATACCCCTAAACATTGAGCTTCCCGACCATTTTGATGAGCTCGCCTTCTATCCCGTGCATCACCTCTCTTCATTAATCTTACAGGGTAAGATCACCAGCACGGAACTAACCAAGTATTTTATCAATCGATTAAAGAAACATGGTGACACGCTTCAGTGTGTCATTACACTTACCGAGGAGCTGGCATTAAAACAGGCCGCAAAAGCGGATATGGAGATTCAGTCTGGTAGATATAGGGGGC
Source organism: Saprospiraceae bacterium (assembly GCA_050298535.1). Taxonomy (GTDB): domain Bacteria; phylum Bacteroidota; class Bacteroidia; order Chitinophagales; family Saprospiraceae; genus JABDMH01. The sequence goes on along the minus strand of JBNKUI010000048.1, from coordinate 66,070 downwards.
CACTACATGGTATACCATACGGTGCGAAAGATCTGTTAGCGGTTCCCGGCTATCCCACAACCTGGGGAGCCATGCCTTTCAAAGATCAGGACTTCATAGAAAAAGCCACTGTTATTCAGCGACTTGAAGAGGCTGGAGCCGTACTTATCGCAAAATTGACTCTAGGTGCTCTAGCCATGGGTGATATATGGTTTGGAGGAAAAACAAAAAATCCCTGGAATCTCGAACAAGGTTCTAGTGGCTCATCGGCAGGATCTGCCAGTGCCACCGTCGCAGGGTTGGTACCCTTTGCCATTGGATCAGAAACCTGGGGATCGATCATCTCACCTTCCACGAGATGTGGTGCCACGGGTCTAAGGCCTACCTTCGGCGGTGTTTCAAAACATGGTGCTATGGCCTTAAGTTGGAGTATGGATAAACTGGGTCCTATTTGTAGAAATGCTCAAGATTGTGCTATTGTCTTCGATGCCATCCGTGGCTCTGACGGCAAAGATCTATCCGTTATTGATGCGGCTTTCAACTATGATCCTCAACAAGATCCAAAAACGATCAAAATTGGTTATTTCAAAAATCTATTTGATCAATATGATCATTACCCCGAGAAGAATGACTATATGCTTAAATTATTAACTGATTATGGCCTCAAACTGGAGCCAATTCAATGGAACACTGACCTGCCCATCTCCAGTCTCTCGCTCATACTGATGGTAGAAGCAGCGGCTGCCTTTGATGAGTTGAGTCGTAGTAACCAAGACGACCAGTTGGTACAACAAACCGATGGCGCCTGGCCAAACCAGTTTAGGGCAGTCCGATTTGTCCCGGCCGTAGAATATGTACAAGCCAATCGCATCCGCACTTTGCTTATTCATGAGCTTGCTGGCCTATTTAAGAATTATGATGTGATTCTCACACCTACCTTTGGTGATCATCTTCTTGCGACTAACCTTACAGGGCATCCCGCGGTGGTTTTGCCTTCCGGCTTCACAGAAGAGCAGAGTCCACTTAGCATCACTCTTTTGGGACAGCTATACGGAGAGGCATCGATCCTCAGGATAGCCACTTTGATACAGGAACTCACAGATTTTGAAGACCAGGTACCTCCTCTATTTCGTCAATGAGATCGCATGATGGAAATTCTTTGACTGAATAGGCCATTACTTTTCTCCGCCAAGACCGTATATACTCCCTCGGGTAGATTACCCACATTCAGGCTTTCGCCCGATGATACTTGCCCAGCTGTTCTAACGACCTGACCAGTCAAATTCACAATCCTAAGCCTTTGGATGTCCTGTCCTGTGACAAATAAAATGTCAGAGGTAGGATTGGGACCCACTAACACTTCGGAAGAATTCACATCTATGGTAGGAGTGGACTCTGTGTCGAATGAAAGGTCATCCAGGACAAAGTAAGATGTGTCCTGACTCATTTCGAAGGGCTTTTTGGATATAATCAGTATGCTGGCACTGTCAGGTACGACATCTTCCGCATAATCAAAGTCAACCTCAAATTGGACGAATTCTTCAGGGCCGCCCTGGGTTTCATAAGTAGCTACAGCGATGGCCCCTTCCTCATCCAATAGATCACTATTGTGAAGTAACGCAATAATGGTTAGCGAGTCCTGACCAGATCCCACATATTTTACCATACCGCTCATAGAAGTTGGACTACTGCCGCATTCGAACACTTGAATCAGATCAGATCCCAACACCAAAGAATCGCCGCTTATGGCAAGAGCAGAACCTGTACCATCAGCACCTGGCTGATACTGACGAATACTGGCAAAAACATCCAAATCCAGCGTATCCAAATCAAAATAAGGGACAATAAAGTCTGATAGCGCAATGTCTAAGAGTCGACCCAAAGGCCACCATCCCTCAGGAAACAAAACCTGCTCTGAAAGTACCAATTGCAACTCTTCAGCAATCGAGTCCGTATAATCGGTCCAGATTTCAAAGTCACCATTTTGAGGTTGACATTGGGCATGAATTTGATTAGACAAGAGTGTGCTAATAGCCAACGTAAATATCAGACAGATTTCCTTCATATTATATTTTTTGTAAATATATAATAATTTGTCACCTACAATGCCATCTAGGCTAATACATTAACAAAAACGGAGTGTGTTTAAGATCATTCTCAAATAATCTTAGTGTTATAATGAGTGGTGAATCAACTTTTCGAATCTCTAACTCGTATCTTTGCACATTAAAGAAAAAATAATGTCGAATCGATTCATGCAGTATTTAAGATTTCCTAGATATAGGTTCAGGATGGCCATGCTATTCCTATTTCCCTGTATCTTTTACAGCTGCAATATTTCGAGTCAGGAACAAAATGGACCATACATGAATCATCTTGCCAATGAAAACAGTCCCTACCTGCTACAACATGCGCGCAATCCAGTAGATTGGTATCCCTGGGGAGATGAAGCGCTGGAAAAGGCTCGAAAAGAGCAAAAAATGCTATTGATCAGCATAGGTTACGCAGCCTGTCACTGGTGTCATGTCATGGAGCATGAATCGTTTGAGGACAGCACCGTTGCCGCAGTCATGAATGAGCATTTTGTATGCATCAAGGTGGATCGCGAGGAGCGGCCTGATATTGACGACGTCTACATGACAGCCTGTCAACTGGCTTCTGGCGCAGGATGTGGGTGGCCTTTGAATGCATTTGCACTGCCCGACGGCAGACCTGTTTGGGCTGGCACCTACTTTCCAAAAGAGCGATGGCTTGCCGTACTCGATCAATTCCAGACGATGTGGAAGGAGGATCAGGAAAAACTCGATTCTTATGCAAAACAACTTACCAGTGGTATCAAAGCGCAAGATCAAATTATTAAAGGTGCACCACAAATACTGAAAATTGATGAAGCCAGGGCAATGGCGGAGCATATGATCAACCAGGTCGACACCGAATTTGGGGGTCGTAAGGGTGCTCCTAAATTTCCCATGCCTTCTAACTACCGATACCTGCTTATCTATTACAAAATGACGGGTGATCAGAAAGCTCTCGATGCTGTCACGGTGACTCTCGATCGGATGGCCAGAGGTGGCATCTATGATCAGATAGGTGGTGGATTTGCCCGTTATTCTGTTGATGGTCAATGGTTGGCCCCTCACTTTGAAAAGATGATGTATGACAACGGGCAACTCATGAGCCTCTATAGTGAGGCATTTCAAATCACCACGAATCCCCGATACAAGGAAATAATAGAAGAAACGGTGGGTTGGCTCGATCGTGAAATGACACACCCAGATGGTGGCTTCTATTCATCACTGGATGCCGACAGCGAAGGCGAAGAAGGTAAATTTTATGTCTGGTCGGAGGAGGAAATCAGTACACTATTGGATCCACAGCATGTTGATATATACAAGGCCTACTACAATATCCTTCCATATGGTAACTGGGAAGAAAAGAATATACTTTATCAAAAGAAATCTCATTTGGAGATAGCCGAACAATTTGAGATCGAACCTTCGGCATTATCTGACATTATTAAACGGGCTAATAAGGTCCTTTTTGAAGCACGGTCAAAACGCGAGCGGCCGGGTCTAGATGACAAAGTGTTGACGTCATGGAATGCCTTGATGCTGACTGGACTGGTCGATGCCTTTCGGGCAACTGGTGAAGAGAGTTATTTAGAAAGAGCACTAAAAAATGGCCGCTTTATCCTTGAAAATATGCTCCAGGATGACGGAAGATTGGAACGAAATTTTAAGGATGGCAAAACAAAGATTAACGGATTCTTAGATGACTATGCATTCTTGATTGAAGCTTATATAAATCTTTATGAAGTTACTTTCGATGAGCAATGGATATTAGCCGCCAGAAATCTGGCAGACTACACACTTGAAAACTTTTTCAACGAGGAAAGTGACTTTTTTAACTATACTTCAAAATTAGACCCGCCTCTGATCGCGCAAAAAATGGAATTGGGTGACAACGTAATTCCCGGATCTAACAGTGCTATGGCCAGAAATCTGAATTTTCTCTACCACTATTTCGAAAGTGAAGAATATTTAAAAAAGTCAGATCAGATGCTGTTCAATATGATCGGTCCAATCCTCCAATCCAAGCAAACCAGTTTTTACTCCAATTGGGCTACTCTTTACCTGGAGAAGTTACATCCAACATATGAGGTAGCGGTACTCGGAGAACGAGCTCTTGAAAAATCATATGAACTTCAGCGTGAATTCCATCCCAACACGGTATTTATGGGTGGATCGGATGAAGGAACCTTACCGCTTCTTAAAGACAAATTACAGAATGACAGAACCATGATTTATGTATGTCAAAATAAAGTCTGTCAATTGCCTGTAGAAGAAAAAATGCAGGCCATGGAGCAAATTACGTATTTAATGGATTAGTGAATCGCAACCACGTTAGACTCTACGCTTGAAACAATCAATTCTAATTTTCACCTCCATAGTATTGGGAATACTTCTCCCCTATGGCCATGCTTATACTGACTGGATAAAATATAGTCTGATCATAATGCTTTTTTTTGCCTTTCTGGGCATCCACTTTACATTGGAACAGTTTTCCAAATCCCACCTTCGACTCATAGTGGCCAACCTAGTGATACCCGCTATTTTATTTTTCTCACTTTTTTCTTTCGGAGAAAAGTATGCCTTACTGGGGTTCGTTTTGGGGATAGCACCTTGTGCCGCAGCATCTCCGGTTCTTGCACAATTTATGCGGACTGATATCGCATTTGTAACTACTTCCGTCATTCTGACCAATCCCCTATCCGCTCTTTGTATACCATTAATACTACCATTAATTCTAACTGTTGATAAGCACATTCATGTATTGGATGTTTTATTACCTGTCGTTATGGTCGTCGGGCTACCATTATTCCTGAGCAGTATTGTAAAAAACACAAGTAAGTCTCTGACCAAATACTTATTGAGATTCAAACAAATATCATTTTACCTTTTTTTGGTAAATGTCTGGATTGGTTGTGGAAAAGCTTCTTATTTTATTCAGCATGAGCACAGTTCATCCTGGGATATTTTTGTGAAAATTGCTGCGACAACCGGCATTATAAGTCTGATTAATTTTAAGGTGGGTGAATATCTTGTAGCCGGAGAAATAAAGATGGCAGGTGGCTTGTCATTGGGAAGAAAGAACACAATGTTCGCCCTTTGGGTTTGCCTCACTTTCATTGACCCTATTGTAGCTATGGGTCCAATTTTTTACGTTATTTTTCAAAATAGTTACAACACATGGCAAATCATGCAAGTAGAAAGGAAGCTAAAAAGACAACATGCTTAATCCAACGAAAATTTAAATAGTGTCTCCCGAGATAGTACGTATACCATCAGCCACATTCGTGGGTATTCACCAAAAAATGTCAATTATAAAAAACAGTACTGTTGATTTGTTCCGTGCATTTATGCCGCGAAGACATGAAGTAGCCAATCGAGTAGACACTAAGATCATAGACCTAAGAGTATATGATAAGGACTATTTTAATTCTTTCAACCCCAAAAGTATATTTACTAAGTGGGCTTGCGTGCAAGTTTCTCGAGCTGAGCATCTGCCCTATAAAATGGCTTGCTATTACATAAAAGGAGGCCTCTATGCAAGATTTAGTGCTCCTGAGAATCCGACTAACCCCTCCGATATTTTTCAATTTATTTTCAGCGAATGGCTTCCCAATTCGAAATATCAACTGGACAATCGACCTCATTTCGATATTCTGAATGATCATCAGAAAAATATTCCTTCATCAGGAACACAACAGATCCATATACCGATTCTGTCTCAGAAATGGATAGGTGATCCAAGATGATTAGACTAATTGTAATCAAGCCTTCCGGACTCTACCCCCTTCACAACTCAACACCTGTCCAGGTATCTGCTCCATCAGCCGATAGTCATGTGTTGCCAGCAGAATAGTGGTGTCACTTTCCTGATTGAGGTGATACAATAAACGAAGAATTGAATCTGATGTATCGGGGTCAAGATTTCCGGTGGGTTCATCTGCAATGATCAACTCGGGATCATTCAACAATGCTCGCGCTATGGCAAGTCGCTGCTGCTCACCTCCTGAAAGAGCAAATGGCATTTTATGCTTCATGTATTGAAGCTTGACATGAGATAACACTTCGTCAATTTTCAAATCCATCTTGCGCTTATCTTTCCATCCGGTGGCACTCAGTACAAATCGAAGATTATCTTCAACACTTCGATCTTGTAGCAGGTTGAAATCCTGGAAGATCATACCCAATCTCCTGCGTAGCTTGTACAGATGTCTGTGCTTTATCTTTCGGAGATTGAATCCCGCCACCATGCCTTCGCCATTTTCCAGCGGTAGCGCGCCGTAGATCGTCTTCAAGATGGATGACTTTCCACTACCTGTTCTTCCTTTCAGATAGACAAATGCCCCTTGTTCAATTTGAAGTGAAACATTTTCAAGGACCAGGTGTTGATCCTGATAGATGTTGACAGATTGTAGTAATACCACCGGCGGATTGCTACCTGCTACTTCGGCATTTATAATTGTTCCGGGGGTTGTAGAAGCGGTGATATCTGTATTCATCGAAGGTAAGATTTTACATTACCAAATATAGTAATGTTTAATGTATTGATAAACAATGTTATAAAAATAACTTGGGTCAGACGTAACATTATTGATCTACTGTTTGTAATTTTGTATTGGCGACAGGTAAACTATAACGATGAAAGGCATTAAAAAAATACATATCATAAGTCTTGTCATGATTACAGCAGCAGTGGTGCTACTATTATCTGCTTCCAAAGACATGAGTACTTATGCGACTTTTGCTGAAGCAGACTCAAGTGCATCTGCAGTTAAGGTCGTGGGTACCCTCGCCAAGGATAAGGAGATGGTGTATGATCCGGCCGTAGATCCAAATTACTTTTCTTTCTTCATTAAGGATGCGGCTGGAGTAGTGCGAAAGGTAGTGCTAAATGATGCTAAACCTCAGGATTTCGAGTTGAGTGAGCAGATCGTTGTAACTGGAAAAATGCAAGGTGATGACTTCGTCGCCAGTAACCTCTTGATGAAATGTCCATCAAAATACAAGGATCAGGAAGTTTCTGTCAGGTCTGACATATAAGTTGAGATCTTATGCAGGACATAACCTATATAGGTGAACACCTATTTCACGGAAAATTTGGCCACTTTTTACTGATTTTGGCATTCGCCAGTGCAATATTCTCTGCTGTTTCGTACTATTTTGCCACATCGGGCTCTGATGTGACACCTGAATCCAAGACCTGGCGAAATCTGGGTAGAGTGGGTTTCAGCTTGACTAGTCTGTCGGCTATTGGAAGTATTGGTATGATATTCTATATCATGATCAATCACTTTTACGAATATGAGTATGTCTGGTCGCATGTCTCAGAGCAACTTCCTTTCAAATATATTTTTACCGCTTTTTGGGAAGGGCAGCAAGGCTCTTTCCTACTTTGGATTTTTTGGCATTCCATTCTGGGGATGATTATCATGTGGAAAGGAAGCAAATGGGAAGCCCCGACTTTGGCGGTTCTTGCCATGATTCAGGCTTTTCTGATTTCCATGATACTGGGCATATATCTTACGGAGGAATTCCGCCTGGGGGTGACTCCTTTTGCTCTACTGAGAGAATCAGAAGGCATGAGTAATCTGCCTGTCTTTGCCAATGCAAACTATTTGGATCTTATCGAGGGTAAGGGTCTCAATCCCTTATTGCAAAACTATTGGATGATCATCCATCCTCCCACCCTATTTCTAGGGTTTGCTTCGGTTTCCATTCCATTTTGTTATGCGGTAGCCGGATTCTGGACGAAAGACTATTCCGGCTGGCTTAAAGCCGTGATGCCCTGGGCACTATTTTCGGGAGCAATTTTAGGAACGGGTATTGTCATGGGAGGTGCATGGGCTTATGAAGCAATGAGATTCGGAGGATATAGGGCCTGGGATCCTGTAGAAAATGCATCCCTCGTCCCCTGGCTTATTCTGATTGCAGGCATTCATATGAATCTGGTGGCACGTCGAACCGGTCACTCAATCAAAGGCACCTATGTGTTTTATAGCCTATCATTTCTTTTTATCCTGTATTCCACTTTCTTGACGCGCAGTGGTATACTGGGTGATAGCTCGGTACATGCCTTTACAGAGATGGGACTTGAATGGCAATTAGTCATCTTTATGGTAGTATTTGCTGTGCTGAATATTGTGCAATACTTCAGGCACAGGATCTCGGTTCCAGTACCGGAAAAGGAAGAAGCCTTTAACAGTCGTGAATTCTGGATGTTTATCGGTTCTTTGGTCCTTCTGTTTTCTGCAGGACTTATCACATTTACCACCTCACTGCCTGTCTTCAATAAGCTGATGGATGCCTATGGCAGCTTAGTTGGCCAGGATATGTCATCTTATCATAAAGCTTCTCCTGAAGATCCCATCGCCCATTACAATCGTTTTCAACTTTGGATTGCTGTCTTCATTGGTTTCTTGTCTGGTCTGGCTCAGTATCTGTATTACAAGGAAAAAAAGTGGGATCAACGTAAGGCGCAGTTCTGGAAAAATATAGGAATAGCCGCCACCATAAGTGTCATACTGACAGTGATCACATCCCTGTGGATCGATGCTAATCATTATTCATACTATTTACTTCTATTTAGTGCCATCTTTGGAGTGGTTGCAAATCTGCAATATCTCATCACTTTTTTGAGGCTCAAGATGAAAGCTTCGGCAGCCATTCTATCGCATGTCGGCTTTGGTTTGATGATCTTAGGGGTGATGGCCTCAGGCCTTAATAAGACATACATTTCGAACAACAGCTTTGCCATGCGTGGCATCTTTGCACCGTCTGATGATCGGCTGCATCAGAATGTGTATCTGGTGAAAGGGGAGCCTATGTTCATGGGAGGATATCTGGCTACCTATGTGTCAGATACCATGATTGAACACAATCGCTCCTACAGGATAAAATTTGACAAGTTGGCCGGAGATCAGAAAACGGTAGAGGAATCTTTTGAGCTTGAACCCTACCTGACCTACAATATGGAGAAGACGGAGATGGTCAACCCTAACCCATCTACCAAACGCTATGTACACAAAGATATCTTTTCGCATATTGTTGCCGCTCCTCCGAAGCACATTAGTGTAGAAGCGGCACGGTCTGAAGATGACTCTCTGAACTACAAGACTTATAATATGATTCCTGGAGATACCCTCACGATCCAGGGTGTCTCATTCAAAATTAAAGACATCATATTGGATCCTTCCCATCCGGAATACACCGCGGAGGCGGATGATCTCTCCTACGGTCTCGAGATCCTAGGGTGGGATTCTACCGGGAATGCAGGGGTTGCAAAACCAGTACTTGCCATAAAGCAGCAGCGCTATATCTACAGCTTTTATGACAACATCTATAATCTCGGAGCCCGAATTAGACTGACCGAAGAAGGATTGAGTCGAATTTATCCCGATGACAGACTCCTTGATTATGAGACATATCAGCAGAAACTCGGTGATGAATTTTATTTTGAAGATTATAAGATTACAGTCGCTGGCTTTGATAGAGAGCCGTCCCATCCTTCGTACTTACCCAAAGAAGGTGATATCGCAGTGGCTGTCCAACTTAAAATAGAGCCTCCAACAGGTGAAACCGTTGTCTCAAGGCCCATATTTCTCATTCGAGACAATCGCACTTTTGTGATCAAAGATTACGCACCTTCATTGGGTATTTCGAGTCGCTTTTCTTCTGTAGATCCAACTTCGGAAAGACTAGAATTGCAGATTGCAAGATCTGATCAAGGCTCGGTGCAGATACCTGTCGAAATCGCCTTGGATGCTCCCAGAGATGATTACATTGTATTGGAAGCTATCGAGTTTCCGGGAATCAATTTCTTTTGGCTGGGATGCATTCTCATGATGGGAGGTATGTTACTGGGAATGGCCCGAAGACTTCGTCTGACATAGGAAAAAAGGACCCTGACATACGATCATCACTAGTTAAACAAATTGAATTGGTGCGATTTCTTGGTTTAAAACGGTGAAAATCTCAGTTTTTATCTATTTTAACAAAGTGGAAAAAATATTTGGCATCTTGAATCCCCGACAACAGCGTCTACAGAAGTGCAAGATGAGTTTGCTCAGCATAAAATGATGATTGAGTCAAACTATCTATGCTTACTCTTTCCAATCTTCCTAATAGGGATTCAATCCTCCTTGTCTAATCCATTAATATCACATTCTGATAAACTATAAATCAATCACTAATCATTTGATATGAAGATCAGCGTAATTGGGGCAGGTAATGTTGCAACCCATCTGGTGACTGCATTGAATAAAATAAGTGGCACCAATATTTTGCAAGTTATAAGTAGAGACAAGAGTCATGCAAAGTACTTAGCCATGCAGGTCAAGGCGGATTACACCAATGAACTCAGCAGACTTAAGACTAATTTTGATTTACTATTGATCTGCACAAGTGATGATGCACTCACAGAAATTGTGGGTGAACTAGATGTTCCCCAGAGTAAGATTATCTGTCATACCGCAGGTTCGATTTCTTCCAAAGTTTTTGACGAGAAGTTTAAGCGGTATGGAGTCTTATATCCTCTTCAGACCTTCAGTAAGAATAAATCGATTGATTGGCGGGATGTCCCAATCTTTCTGACTACCTCTGATGACCATACAGAAAAACGGCTCCTGCACCTGGCAAAACAACTCAGTAAAAACGTCGAAGTAATTTCGGACGAACAGCGATTCGCTTTGCACATTGCCGCTGTCTATGCTTGCAACTTCACGAATGCAGTCATGCAGGTCAGTCAGGAATTGTGTGAGAAAAACAATCTGGATTTTAGCCTACTAAAGCCTCTGATCGACGAAACCGTATCGAAAGTATGGAAGATGGGACCCAAAGATGCTCAGACAGGACCAGCAAGAAGAGCGGATACTACCGTGATCAATAAGCACCTGAAGTTTTTAGAAGACATGAAAACGGAAAGGGAATTATATCAGCTGCTCACCAAATATATTGGAGAAAGATATTAGTCTCTTCCACTAGCGAAAGTGTGAGTTGTAAAAAACAAAAGCCGCCTCTACTTTTAGAGCGGCTTTTGAAATACCAACTTATGTACCAGTACTGCAAACTTATATCTTGACGAATATTTCGTTAATAATTTCGTGTGATACCAATTAGTGAAAATAGCTTTGCGTGATTTTCGGAAGTCAAATGTCAGTGGCTGAAGGTATGCTATGGCTCTTCAAACCTCATGGCGGTTGACGCGTCTGACCAAGACATAAAAAAGCATACCTCAGCACACTGACTGTCACCCAATTGATTCTCACTTTGCGAAACGTAACAACACTTGTTTGCTTCTGCAAATGATGAGAAGTACCTCTTACCACCTAATCTGACTACATCAAATGGAAATCTGATATACGATCTATTGGATGACTGACTTTCTATTGATGGAAAATTGCTTACAGCTTGCGAAAAGTACTCATCACACATAGGTGCAAGTGAGCTCTTTGATTGTAGGGTAAATGGACGCAGCAAAGCTGAAAACCGTAAAGAATTATTCATTAAGTTCTATTTAGAGATTGAATTACTCCAAATAGCTTTGAGTCATAGTTTGGTCGCAAAAAAGTTTTGTGTGAAGTTCGACGTAAGTGTCTTAAAGAGTTGCTCTGCAGTTGCAATTGAACTACACCATAATAAAAGCGTAAATCGACCAATTATTGTCTTACGCCAAAAAATTTAAATGTTAAAAAATGAGAATATGTCTACTCCGTTGATAGTCTGTACCTTAGAAATCAGATAACCTGTACTGTTATTGAGACCAGACCAATCCGGTAGTCAGTCTGTAAATCGTTGGTGGGACTCCTTCGGGATTTCTGGAATCATATTGAATCGCAAAAGCTGACTGAAACCTCAAACGATCAGAGATTCGCATATTCAGTGAGGTTTGAGAAGAAAGTCTTACGTCGCTAAAGCGAAAGGCTACTGGCTGAAAATAAGTCGTAGAAATCAGATTGGCCTGTGTGGATATCTTTACTGCAAGTGAAAGGTAGTTATTCAATCGATGATCCCTATGTATCATATTTGATTCTGACTCCTCATCATATTCATACATGTAGGACAGCCCATACACTAACGTCTGTTGCTCCTTATTAATAAGCTGAAACCGTCCACCCATTCCCAATAGTCCTCTTACACGGAGTTTGATTGCCTCATTATACTGTCCCTGAATGAAGGTCTCAAAATCGAATACCTTACTGACATTCCGATTGTATCGGAGATGCTGGAATCCTTCATTTAGCAACGTTTCACCATCTGACCGGTTAAAATTAAGATCCGTGACGCTAAGCCACACATGGTCCTTTGCTTTCCATTGAAAATCAGCACCGAAATTCATCCAAAAGATAGACTTAGTATTCTTGTTCAAGGCAGCACTTGCTTCAATCCTAAAATGCAGCGGTATTGTGTCGGAGGGATTTTTCCGTAAGGACTCAATATTGACAATCTGATTGTAGCCCATGATTGGAAATAAATACAAAAGCAACCATAGCCCAATAAATTTGTGCAACATACTAGAGAAATTCATTTACTACGGCCTTCAGCAACCGAATACTTTTTCGAATATCACCATTATTGTTAATCACCAGATCCGCTCGCTCATACTCCGTTTTAATATAGCTCTCGTAGCATGGAATCACGTGATGCTCATATCGATAAAGAATCTCTTCCAGGGCGTAGTTTCGCTCGGTTTGATCTCGCTTGATACGACGAATCAGCTTAAGGTCTTCTCGTGCATGCACGAAGACGCTATAGTCCAGTAATTCGCGTACTGAGGGAAGCCCAGCCAGGAATAAGCCCTCGGCCATGATGACGGGGGCCGGTTTGTAGATAATGCGTGATGGCTTTTCTACCTCACAATTGAAGACATACCTTACCCGTTCGACGGTTTGTCCGACGCGAAGGCGTTCCAGATCACCGACAAAACCTTCCAGATCAAGGGCACCGGGTACATCGAAGTTCTGAAAACCAGCCTCGTCCCTGATCTGCTCATCCCTGTTGCGGTAGTATTCATCTTGTGAAACGATGCACACTGTCTCCTCACCAAATGCCGATCGCAGACCCTGCAGTAATGAGCTCTTACCTGATCCTGATCCTCCCGTAATACCGATGATGGTTCTACGCATCGAATTCATGTCCGAAAAATACTAAAATATGGGGCGAGGCTTACAGGCAAGATTCTGTATCTTTCAGCGATGGAGCTTGGAATGGATATTTTCCGGGGGGTAATTGGTATCGTAACCATGCTGGGTATCTGTTATCTTCTCAGCAGTAATCGAAAGAATGTTGATTGGAGATTAGTGGGCGGTGGTGTGCTTCTGCAAATTGTGCTAGCATTTCTCATGTTAAAAGTACCGATCGTTCGTGCATTCTTTAGCCTGATCGTTGATTTCTTTGTCATGATGATTACGGCAACTGAGGACTCCGCACGCTTTCTTTTTGGAGACCTCGCCAATGCAGGAGGTGCCTTTGGTTTTGCATTCTATGTTTTACCTACCATTGTATTTTTTTCAGCCCTGTCTTCTCTACTTTATTATTTGGGTGTATTACAGAATATTGTCTTCGCTTTTGCCTGGCTCATGAAGAAGACAATGCGACTTTCAGGGGCCGAAAGCCTTGCTGCCGCAGCGAACGTCTTCATTGGGCAGACTGAAGCCCCACTGGTAGTTAAACCCTATCTGGAAAAAATGTCCAAGTCGGAAATCAACTGCTTGATGACTGGGGGTATGGCAACTATAGCTGGAGGAGTGTTTGGAGCCTATATGGCGATGCTAGGCGGAGATACCATTGAGGGAAAACAAATTTTCGGTATGCACCTCCTGACGGCTTCGATTATCAGTGCTCCAGCAGCAATCGTAGCTGCCAAGCTCCTATATCCAGAAGATGATCCAGAATCTGTAAATGAAAATCTGGACGTGCCTCCAAGCACTGCCGGAAGTAATGCCCTGGATGCTTTATCTGTCGGAACTACCGATGGCATTAAACTGGCGGTCAATGTGGGAGCTATGTTACTGACCTTTACGGCTTTTATCTATCTGGGCAACTACATTTTCATGCAAATTGGTGCATGGACCGGTATCAATGACCAAATCGTTGCCTGGTCAGGTGGCAACTATGAAGGATTTACGCTGCAGTATGTTTTGGGTTTGCTCTTCGCTCCTTTTGCCTGGTTGCTGGGAGTCCCTGGTGCAGATCTTATCGCTATCGGTCAAACATTGGGTGAAAAGACGATCCTCAATGAATTCCTGGCCTATGTGACCTTGACAGATTTAAAAAATGCTGCGGCTATTAGTGATAAATCTATTATCATAGGTACTTATGCATTGTGTGGTTTTGCCAACTTTGCATCGATAGGTATTCAGATTGGAGGCATTGGCGTGCTGGCTCCCGGTCAGCGTAATAACTTATCCCGTCTGGCCTTCCGAGCACTTATTGGCGGTACCATTGCATGCTTTCTCACTGCCATTATTGCGGGAGTGCTTGTACAAGAGATTTAACCTATGGAAAGTATTGATTCTTCCATAAAGAAGGCCTCCGACTTTCTCAAAGGTGAACTTTCAGAATCACCACAGACTGTAGTCATCCTGGGATCCGGCTTTGCAGGTTGGGTGAAAAAACTCGAAGTAGAGCATGTGATTCCCTACAAAACGATTCCGGGATTTCCAGAAACCACGATCAAAGGACATGATGGAAATCTAATGGTTGTGCGTTTAGCATCCAAACTAGTACTGGTGATGCAGGGCCGTTTCCATTTTTATGAAGGGCATAGCATGAATGTGATCAGTATTCCAATAAGAGTATTTGCCAGTCTTGGCGTAAAATCTTTAATAGTGACGAACGCCGCTGGATCCATCAACATGGACTTTAAACCTGGTGAACTCATGCTCATCACCGACCACATAAACCATAGTTTACGGTATCCTGATATTATCAAGAATGCGAGATCTGAACGCATGGACGCATACTCCCATCAGCTGCAAGCGAAGGCAAGAAAAATTGCGGTCAATGAGGGTCTAAAAATCCACAATGGCACATATATCTTCACGACTGGACCCAGTTATGAGACACCCGCCGAAATTAGAGCGATGCGTAAATTGGGAGCTGATGCGGTAGGAATGTCAACCGTACCTGAGATACTGACGGCTGCACATTGTGGTATGGAAATCGTGGCTATTTCTATGATTAGTAACTACGGTTCGGGGATAAAAAATGGTGCACTAAACCATGAGGAGGTGATGGATACCATGAAATCAATTCAGGATAGCGTCGATCGATTTCTTATGCAACTGACGATAGTCACATTGAATTAGTCATTGAATAGCCTCATGACAGATATTAAAAGATGTAAAACAGCCCTTATTATTTCTAATCGCCTTCAATTAGCGAAGCCTTTCCTGAGTGGACATGCCTCTCTAGATAAACCATCTATCATCACAATTGAAAGCAAGCATTTACTGGTAATACAGAGTGCTAATGATATCTACAGGATCCTTGACTTCTTATCAGATCATGGGATTATACGAGTAATCATGTTAGTCGTGGGTAAATCACTACATGCTGATACCGCTGATATATGGTGGCCAGTGAGGGATCACTTAAACTGGACTGGAGAAAATCCCCTAAGAGGTCCTAATAAGGATAGTCGCGGTCCTAGATTTCCCGACATGTCATCCCCTTATCTCATTGAATATCCCGAAAAAGGAATAGTCTGTGCTGGTGTAAAAAATCTATCTCTTGTCACTCCTGCTGAGGAAATGATGATGACTACCCTGGGAGCTGACTGGCTGACAGATGAACTTGTCCACACTAACATACTACTGAATCATGCCGGCATCTCAAGTACTGCGTTTATCACGGATACGGTGGATTCACTGGAAGAAAAGGATTTGGCTAATTTCATACCACAAAATGCCACATCATGAAACGGATTTCTGTATTCTGTGGATCAAGTGCTGGAAATGACAGCGTCTTTACCGTCGCTGCAAGTGCATTGGGTAAGCTGCTGGCTGAGAAGCAATACAGTCTCGTGTATGGTGGTGCATCAGTAGGCCTCATGGGCATCATTGCCGATGCGGTCCTGATGAATGGTGGTGAAGCAATCGGAGTAATACCCAATGACCTCAAGCGAAAGGAAATCGCTCATCCAAAACTCACTCAACTCATCGAAGTCTCAAGTATGCATGAGCGAAAGCAAGTGATGAGTGATTTGTCCGATGCAGTCATCGCCTTACCTGGAGGATTTGGCACATTAGATGAACTCTTTGAAATGCTTACCTGGTCCCAGCTGGGATATCACCAGCAGCCAATCGCCGTACTCAATATAGATGGATTCTATGATCATTTGCAGGCTCATATTGTTCACATGGTTGAAAAAGGATTCTTGAAGTCAGTATTTCACGAACAATTGATTTTTGAATGTGAGGTGATGGATGTTATTAAACGATTGGAATCCTTCACCCCCCAGCGCGTCAACAAATGGATGCGATGAAGTTCAATTCAATTTGGAGCCAGAGAAAATCATTCCATATGAATTTGCAGGATCTCATTCGAAAAAAGAGAGACAAGGGTACCTTCAGTACGCATGAAATCAAAGATTTGGTACAATATGCACAAGACCCAAAAACCCCAGATTATCAGATATCTGCACTCTTGATGGCTATTTATCTGAATGGGATGACAGCCGACGAAACCAGTGATCTTACCATGGCCATGGCACAAGGTGGTCAGATGATCGATCTCAGTCACATTGAAGGAGTAAAGGTGGATAAGCATAGCACAGGTGGTGTAGGTGATAAGACTACCCTTATTGTAGCACCCTGGGTAGCATCGCTCGGTATCCCCATTGCCAAGTTTTCTGGTAAGGGATTGGGACATACTGGCGGCACGTTGGACAAACTATCTGTTTTTGAAGGATTTGATTACGCACTTTCTGCCAATACATTTGTACAGAATATCGTGCGTCATAGCATTGCGATTTCGGGTCAGACTGCTGAGATTGTCCCAGCTGATCGAAGAATGTATGCGCTCCGTGATCTCACGGCTACAGTCGACTCCATTCCGCTTATTGCCTCCAGCATCATGAGTAAGAAAATCGCATCCGGTGCCGAAAAAATCGTGCTGGATGTTAAAGTTGGATCTGGTGCCAGTATAAACAACATGCATGAGGCCCTTGCCCTGAGCCAACAAATGGTGGACATTGGTCACAACCTCGGCCGAGAAACGGTAGCGATTATCACGGACATGAATACTCCACTGGGCGCTTATATCGGCAATGCATTGGAAGTATATGAAGCCATTGAGGTTCTTCAAGGTCGTGGTGATGAAAGACTATGTGACCTATGTCTGGAGATTGCTCGCAACATGGTGCAGCTAGCAAAAAAAGAATGGAGTACGGACAAAGTGACAAAGTCGCTTACAGACCAAATTCAAAACGGAGCAGCTTTCGAAAAACTCAAGGAACTGGTCAGTGCCCAGCAAGGCGATATGGAGACACTCAGGAAACCCGAATCCCTCCTTGAGGCGGAGTATCAACTCACTGTATACGGGCAAGAGAGTGGCATACTTCATAACGTTGATGCACGTATCGTCGGACTTTCGTCCATGATAGCAGGTGCAGGCCGCAAGAAAAAAGAAGATGCCATCGACCTGACCGCAGGCGTTATCCTTCAAGAAAAAATAGGAAGTGAAGTTCAGAAAGGAGATATACTGGCTATTATACAGGGGCAAAAGCTGGAACAGGTAAAGGAAGGACAGGCAGTCTTGAAGAATGCTTTCTCAATTGACGCCAGCGACTACACTCCCACCCCACTAATACATCGTATCATACGACATTAGTAGATACATGCACTGTTATCAGCCTTAACATAATAGGATTTGAAATTCTTGGCTTTCTTGTCTTTGCAACCACAGAGATTGAGCAGTTCGATCTTACGAAATTCTGTATTATGACTTTCGCCCTGAATCGAGATATATCCACTGGAGATTGGTTCACCCTCTTTTAGGACCTCTGGATTGTGTCCGTTGACCACTCCACCACCCATGATGGGATGGGTAAAGGTAAACACGGTGTCTCCCTCCACTACGTGGTGAATGATCGAATCACCATAAACCAGGGCCTCCACTTGTACCCACGTGTCCCCATGGTAGGTACGGCTGGTAGAATTCATGCAATGATCAGTCACCAATTTCCCATTGACGTATACGTGCGTGCCAGGGGTGCAAAGGTTGGCTGTAGATCGCTCATCTGTTCCATTTCCTGACAGCAACTGCATCTCAAGCGATATGGGAAAGTCCTGTTCCAGGCTCATACTTTCTGGGGGCTGGCAATGGAGCATCAGTCCATTGTTCCGAAATGCCCAACCAGGGGCCCCTTCGATAGTTTCATCACCCACCGTACGGTATTCTGCTACAAGTCGATAGTATGAAAATGAGTCTTTATAAAATAGGTGTCCAAACTTTGAGTCAAAATTTTCATATTGATCATAGTTACATTGCAACACCCCATCTTCAACTCGAAAAGTATTCAGGTGATTCTCTCCAAGTTCAAATCCCCGAATCTTAGGAGTCCATCCCGACATATCTTTGCCATTGAACAGAGAGATCCAGTCTTCCCGCTCCGGATCAGCAGATATCTCTTTAGGAAGATTGCAATAAATCAAGGACAACATGCAGCCCAGATATAAGAAATACATTACTTTCTTTTTCATACGCGATCTATCTATGATTACTCCGGACGACCATACTTCGACTTTCTTGAAATATCCGACAAATAATTACAAAATCAAATTACATCCTTACGTCCCGAATAAAACTGACTCGTTAGGACTGGGGACTTGAGCACATCATAGAACCCTACCGCTGGCATCAGTCCAATAAGTTTAAATCTTTTAACCAATATACAAGTTGGTTTGGCCATTGAGTTACAGCTCCCTTATTTCCTATTCGTAATCCAAAACCATGACCCGCTGCCGCATATATGTGCATTTCAGCCGGAACTTCCGATTTCTTACATTCCAGGTAAAACTCGGGAAGTTTCTCAGAAATGTCCGGTCGATCATTAGATCCACATGCCAGGAATGCCGGTACCGATCCCTCGGTTACTTTTAGCCTTTCCAGCCTTCCGGGATACATTAGGACCTGAAAATCAGGTCTAGTGGTCAAGTCCTCACTCATTGCAGCCAGACCGGCAATCTCACCCCCGGCAGAAAATCCCATAACACCCACCCTGTCCGGTTTAATATTCCACTGTTGCGATTTACTTCTTACCAATTCAACTGCCTTGAGTATGTCCGCCACGGCATGTTCGTCTACAGTGTATTCAGACCCTTCGGCATTCGCCAATCGATACTTCAAAACAAAAGCGGCTATTCCTTGCTCTTTGAGAAATCTTGCGACATTAAATCCTTCATGATCGATCCACAATTCGCGGTGTCCCCCTCCAGGAGCGATCACTACCGCGGTACCTGTAGCAATGTCGGGAGGGGGTATAAAAGCTGTGATATTGGGAGCATGAATATTAGAAACTACATGCTCTCCTTGTTCTGTGATTCGGACCTTTTCTGGCTGATGACTCATGGCCATGATGGGAGCCTTGCTTGACCATAGAAACACAACTTGATCACCCTGACCATATGAAAAATTCAGTAGCACAGTCAGTAACGTGCAAAATCCAAGTCTTCTCATTTTTACCTTTATCTAGTCTTGCTCCTCAATGTACGTATTTAGCAAATAACGTCGTTCGATATTGAAATTCTGCCTTCATATCCTTCAATTCTTACGACTCCGGCGGGACTCATACACCCTCACCGCTCACAAGAGCTCTGCTAGAAATTTTCGGACACTGTACCTCGAGCCCGGTCCCTTTCGAATTAGCAATATTGGCCGAACACCTCTGGTCATGTCCAATGCAAATGAATAGGGTTACCTTAACATCATTGGCCTATGGGATGCCAGGTTGTTTTGATTTCTACTGTTTCCGATATCAAATAAGGACTCTCTAATACTGAATTTAGCCAATTTTCATGGTGACGGGAAAAGGTTCGCTTCACATTAGCACTTGATTCCAGTTGCATCAATCGAAGAATTTCCGAATTATTAGAAGCATAAATCAAAGCATTCACATCCATATGCCCGCTGATATGTAGTGCCAGTTCATTTTCACTTCCTGTGATGATATTCACGACACCACCCGGTAAATCTGAGGTATGCAGCACCTCTGCTAAGGTGATTGCAACAGGACCATTGATCGGAGGCACGAGACTGATACATGTATTGCCACTGACGATGCTTGTCAGCAGGTTGGTGATCAGGGCCAAAAGCGGATTGTGCTCAGGACAAATAATTGCCACTACACCCATAGGTTCGGGAACTGAGAAATTAAAGTACGGTCCTGATACCGGATTTACTGTACTGAAGACCTGCTGATACTTATCTGCCCAACCGGCATAGTGGACAATACGATCAATAGATACATCCACTTCACTTTCCGCATTGGACGAACCGATCAATTTCAACAAATCCGCAAACTGAGCGCGTCGGGCTTCGAGCATTTCAGCGATTCGATACAGAATCTGCCCCCTGTTGTAGGCCGTACGTTTAGCCCAACCAGACTGTACCTTTCGGGCCGCCAAAACAGCCTCCCGAAAATCCTTACGCGATCCCTCGCAAATGTTTACAACTGAATTATCCTTCAGAGTTATCACCGTATACCTTCCCGATTCAGTGCGTGGAAAGGCGCCGCCGATATACAATTTAAATGTCTTATCTACCGATATCCGATCCAATGTATCAGTGTGGCCGTTTGAGGTTACGATTTCTGTTGACTTGATCTTTTTCTCTCCCATACTAATGCATTTAATAGGTTATATAAGCAGACAGTCCATGCAGGCCGCCTTCCCTTCCAAATCCACTCTCCTTGTACCCTCCAAAGGGTGCCGCTGGATCAAACTTATTATAGGTGTTTGCCCAAATAATACCGGCCTTCAATTTATTCGTCATCTTAAAGATCTTGGAGCCCTTATCGGTCCAGACTCCTGCCGAAAGTCCATATGGTGTGTTATTGGCTTTGGTGATCGCTTCCTCTAAGGTTCGAAACGACTGAATTGCCAGCACGGGTCCAAAGATCTCCTCTTTGACCAGTGTACTTGACTGCGCTAATCCTGTGAAAAGAGTAGGCTTACACCAAAATCCCTTTCCATCCGGCAAATCTCCCTCGCATTGAAACACTTGGCCTCCCTCTTTTTCTCCCAGTTCAATGTATTTTTGAATGGTCTTCAGCTGTGATCTCGAATTGATGGCACCTACATCCGTATTCTTGTCCAGAGGGTCTCCAATGATGAGAGTAGACATTCGATCCTTTAGCTTGGCAATCACTTTTTTCTCAATGGACTCCTGAACCAGTAATCGTGATCCGGCACAGCAGACATGGCCCTGATTGAAATAGATACCATTAATAATACCTTCCACTGCCTGGTCAATTGCAGCGTCTTCAAGAATAATATTTGCGGCCTTCCCACCCAGTTCTAATGTCAATCTCTTAGGAGTACCGGCAATGCTTCGCTGTATCTCCTTGCCTACTTCTGTAGATCCGGTAAAGGCGATCTTATCGACCCCCGGATGCTTTACCAGGGCGGCACCCGTATCACCCGCTCCGGTCACGATATTGATAACTCCCGGAGGAAAACCAAGGTCATCGATGAGCTCTGCCAGTTTAAGGGCAGTCAGTGGCGTAGTTTCAGCGGGTTTTAGCACGACGGTATTTCCCGTGGCCAAGGCAGGTGCCAATTTCCATGACGCCATCAGCAAGGGAAAGTTCCAGGGTATAATTTGTCCTGTTACTCCAAGCGGCTCGGGGTTTCTTCCTGGAAATGCATATTCCAATTTGTCGGCCCATCCGGCGTGATAAAAGAAGTGGGCTGCCGCTAATGGGATATCGACAGATTTCGATTCACGAATGGGTTTGCCTCCATCCAGACTTTCAATCACTGCGAATTCACGAGCGCGCTCCTGAATTTGACGGGCCAGCTTGAACAACCATTTTCCTCGCTCTTTAGCGGGTAGTGCAGACCAGGGTCCAAAGGCCTGGCGAGCTGCTGATACGGCAGTTTCAATATCTGTGCTGCTTCCTGCAGCAATTTTGGCCAGTCGCTTACCACTTGCAGGGTTGATTGTGTTGAAGTATTTTTCCTCAGCAGGTTTTGTCCAGTTACCCCCTATGTAGTGCTCATACTGTTTGTTGACTTTGATATGGTCCACACTCTCGGGAGCAGGATCATACTTCCAATCCGTGTTAAAATTTATAGGGGCCTTCTCTTTGTTTTTCTTTTTTGCCATTTCCCTTCCTTCTGCTTAATCCAATGAAAAGTAATCTGCCGACTGGTATCTACCAGTGCGTTGTTTCTCAAGCTGCATCAAAACATCATTTGCCAGGCTACTAGCCCCAAAACGGAAGAGGGCTGGACTCAACCAATCATTTCCCAATGTTTCGCGCAATGTCACCAGATATTGCAGCGCAGTTTTTGAATCACGTATACCACCTGCAGGTTTCATTCCTACCCTTGAGCCCGTCTCATAATAGTAGTCCCTGATAGCTTCTAACATCACCAAGGTGACTGGTAGAGTTGCTGCCGGAGCAATCTTACCCGTACTGGTCTTTATAAAGTCCGCACCTGCATACATGGCCAAATCACTGGCTTTTCTTACATTGTCTAAAGTGGAAAGCTCACCTGTCTCCAATATGACCTTTAGGTGTGCTTTCCCGCATGCTTCCTTCACTGCAGCAATTTCATCAAAGACATACTGGACATCCCCCATGAGAAAACGACCGCGCGAGATCACCATATCTATCTCATTGGCTCCCTCATCGACAGCGTAGCGAGTCTCCTCCAACTTTAGGGCCAATGTACTTTGTCCACTGGGAAAAGAAGTGGCTACAGATGCCACATGAATACCAGATCCCTTTAAGTAGTCTGCGGCGACCTTAACCATCGAAGGATACACACATATCGCAGCGACTGTCGGGAGACCAGGATATGCATCGTGCAGATGCAGGGCCTTATAACATAGCTGTCGGACCTTCCCGGGGGTATCGTCTCCACTTAGGGTAGTTAGATCAACCATACTCAGTACCATCTTAAGCGCATACACTTTAGAGTCCTTCTTGATACTTCTGCTCTTAAGTCTAGATATTCGCTCCTCCACTCCCACCTGATCAATCGTGGGTGATTCAATTTTTGATGGATCCATTAAATCTCGATTATAATATCATAAACTATCAAATTAACTAACAGAGGGTAGTCTACTGACAATCTGCTTTTTATGTCGCAACAGATGGTGCTTTAGAAAGCCCACCATTTGCACGATTGAAAGCCTTCCCGCCAGGGGATGTTTGTACACCTGATAATCCAACAAACGAGGTTCTATATCCACCAGGTAATTGTGCAATTCTCCCGCTACTTTCTGCCAGTGATTCTCCAGGGATTCCAAATCATACTCCTTAGACTGGGGAACTACCTCTGATGGAGCCTTAAAATGAAAGGGCGAATGGATCGCACCTATCAGAACTTGATAACGTAAAGTTGAAATCAAACTTGTTCTCGGTAAAACCGGATTGAACGATAACTTCTTCTTGACATACTTCAATGACCCTTCCTCACTAATGATTATATGATGCAAAACCTCCATAGGTGACCAAACACCAATTTCTGGAGATCGGTTTAATTGCTCCTTGTCAAATCTTCTCAACAGCTCAATTAGCCGATCACGTTCTGTCTGAAGACCAATCAAAGCTTGGCTCAGGTTTTGGAACTTTGTTGCACTTTCCACCATGCAAAAATATCATAAATCTCGATCTGCTACCGAAGGCAGTGTTCTATATCCAAAAAACTATTAAGCTTACGTTAAAGTCATACTAGACATTCGTATTGCCAGGGCTCATCCCGATGTATATCAACCGAATATTTTAATATTGCCTCCCATGAAAATCACACATTGTAATTTCGGAGAAATATCACAGTTTTCTCCTACTGACGTAGCTATAGCCACGCAAGATAGCCGACTCGACAAGTTTATCAAGTATACCCCAACTATGGACTCCTTTGGTCAGGTCATAGAAGACAAAAAGAAGGATACAACTGATCGAAAACTCCTCGTCCAGGTATTGAAAGAACAGTACAAACACTATGTCACTGATACCGAAAAAGGAGAGAACTTGGTAAATCTTCTTTCAAATGAAAAGACTTTTACCATCACGACTGCTCACCAACCTGTCCTATTTACGGGCCCCTTATATGTGATATACAAGATAATATCGGCCGTCAAGATGACTCGCAACCTTCAGTCTGCCTATCCCGAATACCACTTTGTGCCGATCTTTATATCAGGTGGAGAAGATCATGATTTCGAGGAAATGAACCATATGAATCTTTTTGGCAAGGAAATCATATGGAACAATGAAGAGAATGGATCTGTGGCAAGGATGTCCACAAAATCTCTGGGCCCAGCACTTGAAGAGCTCAAAGAAATCCTGGGGACTTCTCCGTCTGCCGAGCGAATTTATGAGCTATTTCACAAAACTCATACTGCCCATGAGGTGTATGGCACTGCATTCTGTGATCTAATAAATGGAATCTTCAGTGAAATTGGAATCGTAGTCCTAAACATGGATCATCCTGCTCTGAAGCGAAAGATGATTCCCATCTTCAAAGATGAACTGATCGATCATCATTCTATGACACTCGTCAGAGAAACTCAAGATAAAATCGAAGAAGCTGGCTTTAAACCACAAGCCTACGTTCGAGAAATTAATCTCTTTCTTTTGGATAAAGGTCGGAGAGATCGAATAGAACTTGTGGATGGAAAGTATACCGTTGTCGACACCGATATCACGTATTCTCAGGAGGAGATCCTGGATCTTCTACAAGAATCTCCAGAACGGTTTAGTCCTAATGTTGTGATGCGGCCCCTATATCAGGAAACCATTCTTCCAAACCTGGCTTACATTGGAGGTGGGGGTGAACTCGCGTACTGGATTGAACGAAAATCTCAGTTTGCTCACTTTGACTTAAATTTCCCCATGCTTATTAGAAGGGATTCATGTTTGTGGGTAGAAGGTTCTGTCACGAAACGAATCAATAAACTGGGACTTACCTTATCGGATTTTTTCAAGGAGGAAACGGTTCTAATCAAGGAATACGTCACAGCTGCTGCTGAAAATGAGTTTAAGCTGGGAAAGGAAAAAGGACAACTAATTCAAATCTTCAAGGGTATCGAAGAGAAAGCTAAAGCTATAGATCCAACCCTGAGGAGCGCCATCGCAGCTGAAGCAAAGAACCAGTTAAAGTCACTGGAAAAGATTGAAGACCGCATGAGGAGAACTGAAAAACAGAAGCATGATATTGCTATTGGTCAGATAAAGACGGTTCTTGATAAGCTATTTCCTCATGGAAGTCTACAAGAAAGAAAGATCAACTTCCTGAACTTCTATTTCCGGGATCCCGAAAATTACCTCTCGAATCTCATGGAAGCTTTTGATCCATTGGATACGAGACTAAAAGTGATTGAGGTGTAATGCGATGCTACTTGAATCCAGTAGCAACAAATCACTGAGCATCAATAAATTAAAGTAATTAACTATCTCTTATTTCGCAAGAGATCTAAAAGGCTGGAAAGACGCCCCTTCAATTGATCTCTGGATACAATAAAATCGAGAAATCCATGCTCCAATAAGAACTCGGAAGTTTGAAATCCTTCGGGAAGATCCCTTTTGATTGTTTCACGGATTACCCTCGGTCCGGCAAAGCCAATCAATGCCTTAGGTTCAGAAAAATTAATATCTCCCAGCATGGCAAACGAGGCAGTAACTCCCCCGGTAGTTGGATCCGTCATCAAAGATAGATATGGAATCTTAGAGGCCGACAATTTTGTCAGCAAGGCAGAGGTCTTGGCTAGTTGCATGAGACTGAATGCGGATTCCATCATGCGGGCTCCACCTGACTTAGAAATGATCAGTAATGGTGTGGCTTTCTGAATACAGTATTCGATTGCCAGCGCTATTTTCTCTCCCACCACTGACCCCATGGAACCTCCAATAAAGCTAAAATCCATAGCAGCTACCACTAAAGGTTTCCTTTCGATCTTACCGGTAGCAACAGATATTGCTTCTGACAAATTGGTCTTATCGTGAGCTTGTTCCAGTCGTTCATTGTAGGGTTTGAGATCCGTAAATTCCATAAAATCATATGATCTCAGATCTCCAAATAATTCTTCGTACCCACCGTCAAAGAGGATATCAAAGTAATCGTGTGATCCAATCCGGCAATGATATCCACATTTAGGACACATGAAAAAGTTTTCCTTTAGCTCTTTCATGGTACTGGTCTCCTTGCAGTCATCACACTTAAACCATACACCGTCAGGTACTTCCTTCTTGTGTTTGGTCGCTGTCTGAATACCTTCTTTCAGCCTCTTGAACCATCCCATCGATTGTACTTCTGGTTTTTGTTCCATCACGTCTATCTGTTCAAATTTAGACAAATTGATCAGAGTTAAAAACTAATATTTACAAACAATGTCTAACAGCCTGAGGTTCAACCACTACCAGGCATCAGAGTAATCCAATCATACAGGATATTAATATCTATATGATTGTACGGTGTCGATGAAGGCTTTCACGTGTTCTACCGGGGTATTAGGATATACGCCATGACCCAGATTGGCTATATGATGCCGACCAAAGGCCTGGATCATATCCTTGGTCTTCGACTCAATTACATCAAGAGAACTCAACAGACAACTGGGATCAAGATTACCCTGGAGGACTCGTTCCTTGCCAAAGATCTCCCGAGCCAATTCTGGACTAGTTTGCCAATCCAGACCAATAGTCACTCCATCAATATCGTTAAGATCCTGTAGGGAAAACCAGGCTCCCTTGCTGAATACGATGGTGGGTGTATCATCCTTTATGGCATTGCAGATTTGCTCGATATAGGGCAACCCAAATTCTCGATATAACGGTTGATTGAGTATTCCTGACCAACTATCAAATAGTTGCACTACATCCACTCCGGATTCAATCTTCAATTTAAGATAGGCAATGACCGTTTCTGTAATACGCGTAAGAAGCTTATGTGCAAGTGCAGGCTCACGATACAGCAATGACTTGGCCTTCGAGAATGTTTTGCTTCCACCTCCTTCCACCATGTACGCCAGAAGAGTCCAAGGAGCGCCAGAGAAACCAATCAGCGGAACCCGTGCGTTAAGTACTTTCTTTGTAGCTCGAATGGCTTCAAATACATACTGAAGTCTTTCAGCCGCCCCAGCACCGGAAATGAGCCGATCCACATCCGTAGCATTTTCTATGGTCACCGGAAATCGAGGTCCCACTTTTTCCACCATGGTATAGTCCAGCCCCATACACTCGGGTATGACCAGGATATCACTAAATATAATAGCCGCATCCACCCCAAGAATGTCAACAGGCTGTACCGTGACTTCAGCTGCAAGCTCAGGGGTAGATACCAACTCTTTAAAGCCTGACAGTGAAGATCGAATTGCCCTGTATTCGGGTAGAATCCTACCGGCTTGTCTCATAAGCCAGACTGGTGGTCTGTGAGTTTCCTTTCCCGCTAGGGTTTGCAGTAATAAATCGTTCTGTATCAATGAGGAGGACTTTCTTCGAGTTGTGAAGGTAGGATATTCGACGATTATCTCGATATTTGGTCGTTTCAATATGACAATAGAATGACTATGCTAAAGATCGCTTTGATAGGTTATGGAAAGATGGGTAAAACGATTGAGAAAATCGCAATAGAGAAGGGACATGACATTTCACTAAAAATAGATGTGAACGCCACAGATTCCCTTGTAGATCTTTCCCCTGTAACAGCTGATGTAGCTATTGAATTTACGCGACCTGAGGCAGCTTTTCAGAATATTGCCACTTCGCTGAAACAGGGTGTGCCAGTTGTTTCTGGCACTACTGGCTGGTTAGAACGAATGGATGAAATAAAAACAGTCTGCACCAAAGCAAACTCGGCTTTCTTCTATGCCTCAAATTATAGCATTGGGGTCAACCTCTTCTTTGCACTCAATCGATATCTCGCTATCCGGATGAACAATTTACCGGAATACGATGTCGAAATGCAGGAGATACATCATACACAAAAGCTGGATGCTCCGAGCGGTACGGCGATCACACTGGCAGAAGGCATTCTTGAAAATATTAGAAGAAAAGGCAGTTGGATAAACGAAACGAATGGCAAGAATGATGAGATTGCCATCGAGTCTCTTCGCATTGGTGACACTCCTGGGACCCATAGCATCCAATATACCTCTGAAGTGGATGCCATTGAAATAAAACATACTGCATTTTCTCGTCAGGGCTTCGCATCAGGGGCACTCACGGCGGCAGAATGGTTGGTAGGTAAACAGGGATGCTTTGGTATGGAGGATCTGCTTGGATTCTAGAAAAAAGGCACCTGATCTTTTCAGATCAGATGCCCGTATATTCAAGAAAGTATATATATGGTAGATTACGCGCTGCCAGGCAGAATCCTGTAATCCAAATTAATCTTTCTTATCGTCAACTTCCTCAAACTCAACATCCGTCACATCTTCAGCTTCTCCAGCTCCATTGCTTGCATCTGCACCAGCCGTATCACCTGAAGTCTGAGCTCCGGTTGTACCAGCATCTTGTTGTGCTTGATAGATATCCTGACTTGCTGCTGCCCATGCATCATTCAACGTTTTTGTAGCTGCGTCAATCTTGTCCAAATCCTCAGCTTTATGTGCCTCCTTCAGATCAGCCACTGCTTTCTCAATGGTGCCTTTCTTATCTGCGGGTACTTTATCACCGAATTCACTGAGCTGTTTCTCTGTCTGGAAGATTAAAGTATCCGCTGCATTGATCTTATCCACCTTCTCTCTGGCGGCCTTATCAGTTTCGGCATTGGCTGCAGCCTCATTCTTCATTCTTTCGATTTCCTCTTTAGAAAGTCCGGTAGAAGCTTCAATTCTAATCTTCTGCTCTTTACCGGTACCTTTATCCTTCGCATGAACATTCAATATACCATTGGCATCCATGTCAAATGATACCTCAATCTGAGGAACTCCTCTTGGAGAGGGAGGTAGTCCATCCAAAATAAACCGTCCCACTGTACGATTGTCTCGTGCCATAGGTCTTTCTCCCTGAAGAATATGAATTTCCACTGAAGGCTGATTATCTGACGCAGTAGAATATACCTTCGACTTCTTAGTAGGGATTGTAGAGTTGGCCTCTATGACTACATCATATACGCCACCCATGGTTTCAATTCCCATTGACAAGGGCGTTACATCTAGCAATAGTACATCCTGTACATCACCGCTCAGAACACCACCCTGAATTGCAGCTCCAGTAGCTACTACTTCATCCGGATTCACGCTCTTATTTGGCTTCTTACCAAAAAACTCCTCTACTGCCTGCTGGATTCTTGGGATCCTTGTAGATCCACCCACCAGTATTATTTCGTCAATATCACTCTTATTGAGTCCGGCATCATTCAATGCTTCCTGACAAGGCTTTAATGTCCTCTCAACTAATGAATCTGCGAGCTGCTCAAACTTAGCGCGAGAGATCTTTTGAACAAGGTGCTTAGGCACACCATCCACCGCAGTAATATAGGGAAGATTGACCTCTGTCTCGGTTGAGGCAGAAAGTTCAATTTTGGCCTTCTCAGCTGCATCTTTCAGTCGTTGCAGTGCCATCGGATCCTTTCTCAGATCTATATTTTCCTGCGATTTAAAGGCATCTGCTAGAAAATCAATCAAGACCTGATCAAAGTCGTCTCCACCTAGGTGGGTGTCACCATTCGTGGATTTCACTTCAAAAACTCCTTCACCTAGCTCCAGGATACTAATATCAAAAGTACCACCGCCAAGGTCGAATACCGCTATAGTGGCATCAACACCTTTCTTATCGAGTCCATAAGCAAGCGCTGCGGCAGTGGGCTCATTGATAATCCTCTTGATCGTCAATCCTGCGATTTCACCCGCTTCCTTTGTAGCCTGTCGCTGCGAATCATTGAAATACGCTGGTACCGTCACAACAGCCTCTGTAACCTCAGAGCCCAGGTAGTCTTCAGCTACCTTCTTCATTTTCTGAAGAATCATAGCAGAAATTTCCTGTGGTGTGTACTTACGTCCCTCGATATTTACACGTATTGTATCATTATCACCCTTCTGAACGTCATAAGGCACTCTACTTGCCTCAGTATTCACCTCTGAATACCTTGACCCCATGAATCGCTTAATTGAAAAGATGGTCCTCTCGGGATTAGTAATGGCCTGACGTTTAGCAGGATCTCCAATCTTTCGTTCCCCATTATCCATGAATGCCACAACGGAAGGCGTCGTACGTCTTCCCTCGTCATTTGGGATGACCACCGGCTCGTTCCCCTCCATTACTGCCACACATGAGTTCGTGGTTCCCAGATCTATACCTATTATTTTTCCCATGTATACTTTATTTTTCTTTTATCGTAAATCAAGTTTCTCATCTACTAGGTCAAACGGAGTGCCAACCAAAATAATGGTCCATTTCGTCAGGCTTTTTGCCATAATTGCGGTCTAATACTAAAACTGCTCCATATACAACTGACAAAACGTCAGCCACAATCTTGGTTTTCGCTCTACTAATCAGCGGACAATAAATAAGGAATTTCCAGATTTGACGTTTAAAATTGAGGTATGACATTTGTTATACGTCTTATGGAAGTAACAACTTACGATTATGAAGCACATCCTGGAGACGACGAGACTATACCTTCGCGAAGTTGAGAACAATGATCTGGATTTTCTTAGTGCCCTGCATAGAGACCCCGATGTAATGCGCTATATCGGACCTCCAAGAACCCGCAAATCGGTGAAGGAACGTATCGACAGAATTCGTCAGGGCTATAAAGACTTTCCCGGCAGGGGCATCTGGATGGCCTGTGAGCTCACTGACGACAACCCAATCGGATGGGGATGTCTGAAGGACCTGGATGGTACTGAGATGATTGAAATCGGGTATAGATTGGCCAAGGAAGCATGGGGAAAAGGATATGCTACCGAGATAGCCAGAGCCCTGCTAGAGTATGGTTTTGAGCAGTATGGTCTTGACAAGATCGTTGGGGTAACCACACCAGACAATATCGGCTCTCAAAAAGTACTTGAGAAGGCTGGTTTGATCCAAAAAGGTACCGGCCGATTTTACAATAGCGATGTTTTTTACTACGAACTACATAAAGTAGAATGGCAAGCTCATCAAAGAGCTTTACATCGTCACTAAGATGAGAGAGTCATGAAGCGTTTTTACTACTTTCGTGTCTCTTAAGATCAACTTATGTCTGTAAATAAAGAAGTAAAGCGTATCACCGTTCATACTTTACGCCGTATGAAGTCAAAAGGTGAGCGCATAAGCATGCTCACGGCCTATGACTACTCCATGGCTCGCATTTTAGATGAAGCCGGGATTGAAGTACTCCTGGTGGGTGACTCCGCATCCAATGTTATGGCGGGGCATGAAACGACCCTACCCATCACGCTTGATCAGATGATATATCATGCCAGTAGTGTCATTCGAGGTATTAAACGTGCTTTGGTGGTGGTGGACCTTCCATTTGGTACTTACCAGGGCAACTCACGAAAAGCGCTGGGCAGCGCAATCCGTATTATGAAGGAATCAGGTGCGCACGCCGTAAAGCTCGAGGGAGGTATAGCTGTCAGAAGTTCCATCAAAAGGATTCTGAAAGCGGGAGTTCCCGTAATGGGACACCTGGGCTTAACTCCACAGTCCATCTATAAATTCGGAACTTATGTTGTACGAGCAAAGGAAGAGGAAGAAGCTGAGCAGTTGCGAAATGATGCCAAAATGCTAGAGGAAATTGGCTGTTTTGCTATTGTACTGGAGAAAATCCCCAGTACACTGGCAAAAGAAGTGGCAGAGTCTGTTTCTATACCTATCATAGGAATTGGAGCAGGAAATCACGTTGATGGGCAAGTACTGGTCACTCACGACATGCTAGGTATCACCAAGGAATTCCACCCTCGATTCTTACGTGTCTATCTCGACCTATATTCTGAAATCAAAAAAGCTGCGCAAGCCTACCTTGAAGATGTAAAGAGTCGTGATTTTCCTAATGAAAAAGAACAGTATTAATCACTACCCATGAAGAGAGTCTGGAAAACACTTTTGGGAGCTCTTTTAGTACTACTTATCGTGGCAGGAATCATTGGCTATAAGGCCTACCAATGGATTCAAGGACCTAATGTAAAGGATTCTGCTATTCTGTATATTCCCACAGGTACTTCTCACACAGGCCTTACTGACATGATGAGGGAGCAAGATTTTCTAGCAGATCCTTCCTCATATGAACGAGTAGCCGGATGGATGAAGTTTGACGAACAACCCGTTAAGCCTGGCCGATATGAAATTCAGAAGGGATGGAGCAATCGACAATTGGTAAATGTCCTCCGCTCCGGGAGGCAAGCTCCTGTGAAAGTTACTTTTAATAATGTCCGCACCATTACTGAATTGTCAGGACAGATCACAGAAAATCTGGAGATAGATTCCATTCAGTTCCTGACGCATGTGCTGAGTCCGGAGAATCTTGCAAAATGGGGATATACGAGAGAGACCATCCTAAGTCTCTTTATTCCCAATACATATGAGATGTTTTGGACGACCTCTACAGATGCTCTCATATCAAGAATGCAGAAAGAAAATGAATTTTTTTGGCAACAAGACGACCGAGCTGATAAGGCAGCAGCATTGTCGATGACGCCAGAAGAGGTATACACCCTAGCGTCCATAGTGGAAAAAGAAACCCAAGCAGCACATGAAAGGCCTCGTGTCGCCGGCCTTTATCTCAATAGAATCGAAAAGAACATTCCCCTGCAGGCTGATCCAACTGTCGTTTTTGCAGTGGGAAATTTCGAACTGCGTCGGGTACTCAACAAACACCTTGAAATGGACTCCCCTTACAATACCTATAAATTTGCCGGACTTCCCCCTGGTCCTATTTACATGCCCTCGATATCCAGCATAGATGCGGTACTCAATGCAGAGGATCACAAATACTTGTACATGTGTGCCCGACCTGACAATAGCGGACTCCATGCCTTTGCTGAGAACATTAGAGAACATAATAATAATGCAAACCGCTACCGACGATGGCTTGACCAGCGCGGTATTTTCTGATGGGCTATGCTGGAAGCATTTGAGTCATATATGCAAGATCACCGTCTCAGCGAGAAAGATGAGAAGATCCTGATTGCCGTGAGTGCTGGGGTAGACTCCATGGTGCTTGCAGAATTATTTCGAAGAGGTGGTTGGGATATTGCTATAGCACATTGCAATTTTCAAATGCGCGGTGATGATTCTGATGGCGATGAAATTTTCGTGCGTCAATATACCGAAAGGCACGATCTACCTTTTCATTCACGCACTTTCGAACTGTCATCGTATGCCCGCGAAAATCGTCTTGGCATCCAGGAAGCAGCAAGAATTCTGCGCTATTCCTGGTTTTCAGAAGTGATGGAAGAGCACGGATATCAACATTTAGCCACCGCTCACCATCAGGATGATCAAATAGAAACCGTCTTGATGAACATCAGTCGGGGTGCAGGCATATTTGGGCTGCAGGGAATGTCTCCCAAGAGAGAGCATTTAATCAGGCCTCTCCTATTTGCTTCCAAGAAGGATATATTGACTTTTGCTTCCGAAAAGCAGATTGAATCGCGAGAAGATTCAAGTAATAGTGAGAGCTTCTACCGACGCAATTTCTGGAGAAATCAACTCATTCCGGAGATAGAATCCAGAATTCCCTCTTTCCGCAGAAGAATGGCAGAAAATATTTCGATATGGCAAAAAACTGCCCGTCTTTTGGAAGGTCTTCTTCAAAATCAAATTGAGGATAAACAATATGTGGAAGGCGACGCCATTGTCTTCGATGTGGAGAAGATCGAATCATCTTTGCGAGACATCATCATTTTCGAATGGTTAAGACCATATGGCTTTAACTATTCTCAGGTGCTGCAGATGGTTCAAGCCATTGAAGAAGGTCGATCCGGTGGTGAATTCCTGAGTGCCTACAATCGCGTCATAGTAGATCGAAAGCGTTTACTTCTTGGTACACCACAGGAAGAAACTACCGATGAGATTACGATTGAAGAACATGAACATTCAGTAAATCTAAATGATGGAAGACTCGAGTTTAAATTACTAGCTACGGGCGCCATTGATTTCAGTCAGACTCATGATGAAGTAGCCTACTTCGATGCCCAAAAGCTCCGGTATCCACTGGTCATCAGGCACTGGAAATCAGGAGACGCATTCCAGCCGCTGGGGCTTCATGGAAAGCGACAAAAAATCAAGAAGTTCTTTACCAATCAGAAAATGAGCAAATTGGACAAGGAAAGGCAGTGGCTGATGCTTTCGGGTCCGGACATCTGTTGGATCATCGGTAAGAGGATTGATCATCGCTTTTGTATCACAGAATCTACTCGATACACCTTGCGCATAGAATGGATTCCCTTTGTATAACTTACATAAACAAGGGATCACTTGACAATTAGGAACCTATGTTGGAACTCAAAGAAATAGTCTCTGTCAGCTTGATATTGTTTTCAGTAATCGATATACCCGGATCACTACCTAATATAATCGACCTCAAACGGAAAGGACATAATATTCAATCCGGTAAAGCTACCTGGATAGCTGGAATCATTATGTTGGCATTTTTATTTTTCGGTGAAAATTTGCTTCGGCTCTTCGGGGTCGACATTTCCTCGTTTGCCATTGCCGGAGCCATCGTCATATTCCTGATCGGTATGGAAATGATATTGGGAATACATCTTTTTCGGGATGACCATGCCTCCAGCTCTTCCACAGTCGTGCCGATCGCTTTTCCGCTTATTGCTGGTGCAGGCACGCTTACCACTATTTTGACATTGAGAGCACAATATGACACGACAAACATAATTGTTGGTATAGTTGTCAACATGATACTTGTATTCCTGGTCTTGAGAAGCTCCAATTGGATCGAGAGAAAGATAGGTCAGTCAGGTGCTAATGTTCTTAGGAAGGTCTTCGGCATCATTTTACTGGCTATTTCTGTCAAGATTTTTAAAGAACATCTTCTGGTCATTCCCAAATAAAAAAATCTCCCCGCCTGAGTTCAGGGAGATTAACCAAAACATAGCACAATAAACTTTTCGATCATTCTAAATGAATGACCTGCTCAGTATAGACACCATTGTTAGTTTTTAACACTATTTGATAGACACCTGCCGGACCAATCTCATCACTATCTATCAAGATTTGATTACGACCCATGATAAGATCTATTGCCTGACGATAGACCAGAGAGCCATAGGTGTCAAATACCATGATACTTGTCTCCCCTGCATCCAATGTGGTGGCTTCGACCTCGAGATATAATTCCTCCTTAAACGGGTTTGGTCTTATTGAAATGAAGCTTTCTTCCTGATGATCATATTTCAATGCCAGAGGGCGCATCACTTCTAAATTGATATAACCTTCCGACCGCAGTCTCCCCCCTCCAATAGATAATACATCTGATAGACTGAAATGCGACCGGGCCATTAAGGTCAGTGTTATAAAGTCGTCATCTGTCCATGGAGTATGAGCCATTTTATTGAGCCATGATACATATACCACTCCTTCTTGCATCAATGACAATCCAAGATGTTCATTGCCAATTGCCCCGGAAGCCTTAACCTGGGTCAACCTAGCCTTTGTAGAGTCAGTCCTCAGGCTAAACTGCATACCCATAAGAGTCGGTAGTTGAGAAATGGGCAAACGCACATCCACCATTTGACCTTCAGAAACAGAAACATCCTCTAACCTTAAGACCAGGGGAGATCCACTCCGAGTCGATGTGACCTTCCTGTCAAGATTAATATCCCCCATTTTTACGGCGATGAAGTCAACCTCAGTGGAAGCTTCATCCAAGGTTCCTGTATAAGATTCCGGAACATTCTCAGCCTCGGGATGGTCTGAAGTAAAAACATAATCACTCCGTACGAATCTCCAGGAGTCAACGGGGAGTTCTGTGATGTTTGCCAATAATAAATCGCGATGGACAATCACATCAGCGCCATTTATAAACCCATCACGGTTCATATCTGCAGCAAGTTGGAGATAGGGTGATGTCAATAATATAGACCTGTTGGCGTGAAAGAAAAGCGGTAAAAGATCTGCTGTAGATACACCATTCATATCGTCGCCATCTTTTGATGGAGAAACGGTCACTTCCTCGTCCCTGTTAAAGATAAATTGATAAATCCCACTTTCATTGGTAGTCTGTGACTGGTCTGGTCTCGAGCTGGTTTCAGCTGATACCTTCACACCTTCCACCGAGAGATTATCTTCTGTAGCTATAGAGCCACCTATCATACTGATGTCATTTGGATCTTGTGGACACACCTCTTCACCGAAATTGTTTTGGACACGCAAAATCACGTCACAGAAGTCTGAACTGCCGGTGGGACTCAGCACCCAGAATCTTACCACATTCATACCGAGTCTTTCGCATCCAAAAGTGAGCTGTGGAAGTGTTTTTGAAGTATCCAGAGGAGTAAAATCGGGGTCCGTCGCATCTAGAAATTCAATGTAATATGTCAGTAAATCATCGGAATATCCACAAGGAGCGGTACTACTGGCATTAAATTCACTGGCCCAGATTGTAGCCATGGCGGTATCAAGAATACCGTCGCTATCCAGATCCATGGGTGTTAATTCTACTGTCAAATCCGTAATACAGGATGGACTCGGTTTCTTGCCGGTATCGATAGTGAAATCATAGGTACAAAGTCCCTCATTTTGACAATCATCCTCCACCTCTACTCTCAATTGGTAATCTCCGCCTTCTAGCATGGGGATGGCTATTGTGGCCAGACCATCTTCTGTAACACCAGATCCGGATGTTACCACGGCAAGTCCGTGCGTTTCCTCGACTAGTAGATCATACACATACTGAAGGTTGGGTGAGCAAGCATCGGAGACCGCCAGATCCACATTAAGGTCATAAAAACATCCACCCGCGGCTATAAAACCACCATCATTGACGGGGCCTGTCAGCGTACAGGAAGGTCCTGCGGTATCCACCACGTATATCTTCTGGACAAATGTGTCTATATGCATTTCCCTGGGATCATTCCACCATGCCCCATCGGGTAGACCAACAGAGTGACACCAGTCTGCCATAAACCACTTCCTAATTATCTTAAAACAGGGCCCCTTAACTAACTCTCCACCAGCAACTTGACTACCACCACCGACAATTCGATACACCTTATCTTCTCTACCCAGTCCAATGATCCGGCAATCATCATCAAATCGATAATCGGGCTTTCCGGTAATAGTTGGATCGGCAATCCCACTTACCATGGCACTACCTTCTTCATACATAATCTCGCAGCCATACACCACCTGATCATCCGGAAGGTCAAACATCCCCTTACTCAATGTACAGGAGTTTCCAACATAGATCCGTTGCATACGTTCGATCGTATCCGGTACCGCGTGTGTATCCGCACAACCACTCCAGAATTTAAATTTTCGATATATGACACCTGCCCCGCATTCATCCCACTCGTACCATACCCTTTGCTGGCAGTGTACATTATCACCACAGTTGACCGCCATGATTCCCTGATTAACAGCCATTCTGGCTGACACATATGTGCAGCTATCTACTAGCTTTTCGTAGGATACCAGACCAAAGTGCTCTTCAACTTCATAGGCAGTGATCACCGTGGGGGCACAAGTACATACACTGTCTTGAAGATAAAGGCTTTGTTTTACGACGTCACCACCAGCATCTACATATGATCCATCATTTACTGCCCATGCTTTCTGATAGGCGCCAAAGACCTCGTTGAGTAATTCCATGGCTGAAGAGTCTCCCACGGCAGCGTATTCGACAGTTGTCCTCAGTGATGTTGGCACCCCGTTCAGTATATAGTCTTCTTGCCCTAGTTGTCTGCAGCTCAGCTCTATTTCTGACGATAAATCCTGAACAATATCCACCGGTGTTTTATCCTCGACGTACACTTCTGACCATGTCGTACTCCAGTTGCACCAATAGTCCATCACGAGCAATTCCACAACTACTGTAGAACACACATCTGCACAAGTTATGGCAATAGCTTCTGACCAACCACCTCCTATCTGAGAAATGGCATCTCCTGTTTTACTGGAAGAAATTGAGAGACATCCATCTCCAGGAGTACCCTTGTGGAAAATCTCACACGTATCAACATCGTATATCAAGGTAATGGGATCAGGAAGGGTATCGGAAATATTTATCCGGTGGAGTATATCGTATTGCCAGGCATTCCATACCAAAGCAGCACAAGGCTGGCCGTCGCTTTTGAGCCAGGTGAGGAAATCCATGTAGTGTTCTAATAGTGCTCCTTTTTCCACCCCTGGATAATCAAGCGTGTTCCACGAAGGATTGATGCAACTTGATATGAGATCATTCGAGTCGACTGCCAATTGTTGCCACCAGTCCTGCCTTCGTATGAGCTTCATATTGAGTCCACAATTGTCCGAACTTCCCTCATCAAAAGTTTCAACCTCCAGCCAAGCTCGCTTACTACTTAAGTCCACTGTTACTGACTTGTCAGATACAGCCTGAGGAAGGGTTTCAT
Organism: Saprospiraceae bacterium; assembly: GCA_050298535.1. Taxonomy (GTDB): domain Bacteria; phylum Bacteroidota; class Bacteroidia; order Chitinophagales; family Saprospiraceae; genus JABDMH01. The sequence goes on along the minus strand of JBNKUI010000048.1, from coordinate 27,335 downwards.
CCTTGACCAGAACATAGCAATATATCTGTCCTCGATTATGGCATGCATCAAATACCTCATATGAAATTTGATAAGGCTCTGGACGCATAGGAAGCGAAATCGGTTTTGTGGATCCATAACAGATATCTCCTGGCTGTATTCCCGACCCTTGCGGTTCCATGACGACAGTCCCGATGCCTTCTACAAATGCCTTCACCATGGATACACTATTGCAATCATCCTGTACGCATATGGGAGGCAGATTAATAAGTGCAGCACAATCATGGGTATTCGTGCTCACCAATACAATAGAAGAAGGAGATACGTTATTTTCGGAAACGGGAGTATCGAAGCAATGCCCTCCCATTGCGACTGAAGGGTCAAGAATATTAGAAGGATCGTAGTGGGATAGATTACAAGAAATCGCAGGCGGAACCGTATCCAGAAGATAGACCCAAAAACTGCCCTGCCAGTAAAGCGCATCTTCATCGACAGGCATCATCGCATTATCTCCCATCACCGCACAATTCGCCTCATTCTCACCTCTTGCGCAGTCCTGCTTTAGTTGTACATCCACGCGGTATTGTATGTCGCATTCGGATCCAAATCTAACCGTGTCAAACTGAAATTGTAAACCACAAATCTGGCTTACAAGCAAGGATTGAAAGGCAATTTCTGAACCGCTTGCTACTGCCTCCATAAAATAAATGGTGTCACAGATCCCACTACCAGGGGTTTCTTCTACCAGAAGAAAAGGTCCAACTTTTGCTGTGTCACCACATGATACAGTGTCCTGCATGGGTGCGAATAAATGATCCCCGTCCAGGTTCGGAAAGTTTTTTACTACAATCGTATCGATGCTAACACTTCTCTGATCGCCCTTATCAAAATACTCCCACTCGCGTAGAATTATTTTTGCAGTATCTCCAGCCTCACCACAAGCATAAGTGGTGATCCAATCAGAAACATATGTTGCTTTTACCTGCTGGGGCGGACATACAAGATAGATATCTGGTGCATACAATAGTTTTTCAACCTCGGTGAGAGAAATATATGGATAGTTACAGTAAACGGTTTCAACACGACCTGGCAAATTGATAGGTCCAGTTGATTTTATACTAATATTGCTTTCACAGGCACCTAATTGATTCTGTACATGAAGTACTAGTCCCTTATCGATGTAAGGACACACTGAAGACAATAGAATATAATCTTCATTCTTCACTTCATCACTCCGACCACTAAAGAGAGCTACCCCAGACCCGGAGGTAAGATCAAAGGAAAGTGGCTCGGCACATGGAAAGTTAACTAAAGCTGACTCCCAATAAATTTTCACATATGATTCAAAATTCTGCTTTCCGAATAGCAAATCAGACTGCAAGGGAATATTTATGTCTCTACATGTAGGTGCACAAGTTTGAGCAACTATCCCGGGTGATGCATACATCGAAAGAAAGAACGTCAGCATCATCAAAATACTTCTGAACTTCTTATGTGGTGTTAGGTCTGTGGTCATCGTCCATTCAATCGGTACAGAAAATCATCCTACCAAATGTGAAGATACATTATATATTAGTACTTTTTAATATAAAAGGATTGAAAATTTATTAACCACTGATAATAAGCAGTTTATGCACCTTATATAGATGACATGCATACTATCTTTAATGTATAGATATCGGGTAATTGATTTATTTCCTTTCAACTTACGATCAAGAGGTATTTGCAAATAGGCTGGTCCAAATTGTCGTTTCTCAGGGTTGCAAGATCTAAGTCTGGTGCGAAATTTGACAACTGTATAAAGAAAGACAACCGAAGAATAAAAGTCGGTGAGTAGCTCGGGGCACCAAACAGTTGTGGCAAAAGCTGAAAAAAGTCTTATGAAATATTTCCTGGGAGCGACTTTTTGGCAAATAGAGCCTTCTGCACCAATTGTTAAATAATCAAGAAAAGAGTACTTTTTTTAAGAGAATAGCCCACGAACAGCAGCAAAACTTCGTTTGTCCTAAAATCATTGCAATAAAATTATGAGAAAACAGTTTGCATTGATCTTGTTTCTGGCGATTACTTCGGTGATATGTGAGGCTCAGGTTGACAGGAGAGTGAAGATCAATCCAAAGTTCGGGATCAACTTTACTGATCTCCTCATTTCAGGTTTTGAAGATAGCAAGACCTTATCGACCATGGGCTGGAATATAGGTGCCGATGTACGTATCGGATCCAATTGGCAAGGTCGAACAGGATTGCATTACTATCGTATGGGTAGTGCCGTTGAGATGCAACGGGATTCAGTTCTGGTAGAAGAACGCATCACCGCAGGTCAACTTAAGGTTCCCATAGGTATTGCCGCTAAAGTATTCAGTGTCGACTATTTCAAACTCTGGGTAGTCTCACAAGCCACTGTAAACTTTACCACCAAGGTACAGGAAAATGGTGGTGAATTGGCAAAAGATCGAAATCCCACGACGAGTGTCGGTGGAAGACTGGGACTCGGCATGGATATTGGCAAAGTAACGCTCGAAATGATGTACGAACGCAGCTTTACGGATGTGTTGAGCCGAGTAGTGGATGCCCGCAACCAGATTTTGAGTGTTACTGTGGGTTTGCGATTCTAGTCTTCAGTCTCTCGAATCGTAGGATACTGGACACCTAATTGCTGTAAATAACTGTCAAATTTCGTTTCATCATAGTAGAATGGTTCCAGCATCGGTCGGTAGGTTTCCATGATCCCTGTATTTAACTCGATAGCTGGTTTGTCCTCCTCTCCTACCATGGGTACGTACTCCATTTTCATACCCTGCTCATCACGGAAGTAAGTCCAGGCATCATCGACAAGGGAAGGCTTTAGAATAAAATCGAGTATAGTCATCGCCTCTACCTTGGCTCCTGCTATGACTCCCTTATGTGCAATCGGGGTGGCCATTGCTACTGCATTTGACCAATGATGTCCGGGCAATCCTGGAATATTGCTGGGATACCTCAGCGTAACGGTGGGCAGCTTCCACGAGATATCACCAATATCATCTGACCCCCCACTAATGAAGTTGCGCAAGGGTGGAGAAATGGAATCCAGTTCAGTCGCAAGTCCGCTGGTATCAAACGCATTTATTTCCTTCTGCAGGCTTCGGGCCAGTAATTGATCTTCATCTGACCACTCTGGCAATCCCACTTCCCTGATATTTTCATACATCGTCTCGGCAATGACCTTATTAAAATGACGAGGCCAGGCACTCCCAAGGATCCGTTTGCTCATGGTAGTATTTGTCATGAGTGCAGCGCCTTCTGCTATTTTGTTAGCTCTATCATATACTTCCATGATACGTGGATAGGTCACATGTCTGAAGTAGTACCAAATGGAGGCTTTTGAGGGTACTACATTGGGCTGATCGCCACCATTGTTAATGACCGAGTGAGAACGGTGTAAGGGATCCAGGTGCTCCCGTTGGTACTGCCATCCAATATTCATCAGCTCTACCGCATCGGCAGCGCTTCTTCCACGCCAGGGTGCTCCAGCCGCGTGTGCAGCTTCTCCTTCGAAAGTATATTCTACTGATATTAGGCCTGTACCCCGGGACTGTCCCCAGCTTACATTCATATTGTTTCCAACATGTGTAAAAATGCAAATGTCAAAATCATCAAAGTAACCGTCCCTCGTAAAATATGCCTTAGTCCCAACCAGCTCCTCTGCTACACCAGGCCAAAGGACCAACGTCCCCGAAAGATTGTGTTCTTTCATTATTTCCTGTACGGATAGAGCAGCCAGTATATTCAGTGGAGTGCCTGAGTTATGACCTTCACCATGCCCCGGAGCTCCTTCAACGATGGGGTCATGATATGCCACTCCAGGCCTTTGAGACGCCTTAGGTATACAGTCCAGGTCGCTGCCAATAGCGATCACTGGTTTGCCCGTACCCCACTTTGCTATCCAGGCGGTAGGTACTCCACTGATACCTCGGGTGATCTCAAACCCATGTTCCTCGAGAATACCTGTGAGATAATTTGAGGTCTCCACTTCATGAAATCCCAACTCAGAAAAGCTAAATACTTTATCCACCATCACCTGACCAAGCCTTGCCTCCTGGTCAATCCATTGGATCACTTTTTGCTTTAATTGACTGACATCAACACTCTGTGCATTAACACATTGCATACTAAAAATAAGTACAAAAGAGCATGCTACTCTCAAAGTTGTCATAACCAAGATTTTTATATGTTAGGAAGCCACCTACTTCGGTCTTAGTGGCTGATATACTTTCATTGGAGTGATGAGTCCCTTCAATTGAAAAGTGCCTAAATCTGAAAACTCAAAATCCTTACTGGTTCGATTGTAAGTATCCTCACTTACTGCGATCCCATTAGTCGGAGCTATACTCTGCAATCGTGCAGCAATGTTTGGAGTACCACCCAGCGCCAATCGCTCCTTCCGATCCCCCAGCCCCAGATCTGCCATCACTACCATTCCAGTGTGAATACTAATGCGTATGTTAATGTCTGAATTTACCCGTCGAGCTCGCTCTCGCACGGGTGCCATACTTTCAATTAATTGAAAGCCCGTCCGAATAGCATTTCTTGGTGCTTCTGCAAAGTATACAGGATAACCAAAGTAGGCCATCACACCATCTCCCAAATGCTGTGCTACATACCCGTATTGAACGGTAATGCTTTGATAAACTGATCTATGATAACTTTGAATAATATCTAAAAAGTCATCTAGTGGCAATTGGTCCGCCATGGCGGTGGAGTCCAGGATATCGCAAAACAGTATACTGAGTTCTCGACGTTCTGCTTGCATACCTAAAAGTAATATTAAATCTTAGCTCTTAATTGCATCATTCATTATCTTTTTCGCAAATGTGTCATCTTCAATCCTCGCATCTCTCAACTTCTAAAAACGGAAAACAGATTACTGTTACTTTTATCCTACTCCTGGCAATATATGCCGGTCCCGTCTTTTCGCAGATATCGGCCTCCCAGGTCCTGGATATGAGCATTCGATTTCACGATCCTCACGATGTGTGGGACAAAAAACCAATGCAATTAAATCTGACGGAATCCAGACCTGGTAGTGCAGATCGCACCACTAGTTTGCAACTCAATCTGGCTCAATCCAATTTTACAATGAATCAGCACAGGGATAGTGACATAATCTCCTATTCTTTTCACAAGGACAGTTTGCTGACAAAAGTTAACGGTTCCAGTGAGGCCAGCGACAGCCTCAAGAATCGATTAAATATCTCCAGGGACAGGGCGCGGATGCTTCGCAACTACTACACATATCTATGGATGCTACCTATGAAGCTGAATGATCCGGGCACGGTCCTTCACGATGAAGTCACAGAAACCACTTACGATGGATATCCCGTATACAAACTTAAAGTAACCTATGATGAGGAAGTAGGTCATGATACCTGGTACTTCTATTTCGATCGAAGTGATTTTCAAATGCGTGGTTATCAGTTCTTCCATGATGAAATGAAGAATGATGGTGAATATATCACGCTAAGTGGAATTGCAGAAGTAGGGGAATTACTCCTGCCTCTTGAAAGAAGGTGGTTTACTAATCACGAGAACACTTACCTGGGCACAGATCGGATTTCACAAATCAGACACTAATCAGATGCGATCTTCTTCACCGCTGCAATAAAGCGATCAAGATCTGAAGTGAGAGTGTAAACATTAGGCGACACCCGTACACCATGTATATTTTCCCAGTTCACACCAGTCGTATGTATTTGATATTTGTTGAGTAATTCCGCTGTAATCTTTCCCACTTCTTTTCCTTCCAGACTGAACGAACCGATGGCACCTCCAAACTGTGGATCCATCGAAGTATTAAAATTAATGCCCGGTAAGTCAGCTGTCCTCTCCATCCAATAGTTCTTAAGGTAATGCAGCCTTTGAAATTTACGGTCTGCTCCCAGCATTTGATGAAAGTCGATTGCCTGACCAATCCCCTGTTCTATCGGAAAAGATCGGGTACCCAGACTTTCAAATTTTCGAATGTCTTCAGACTCAGGATCAGGCGCCCCAAACAAGGGATATAGGGATTTAATCTTCTCTTTACGCACCCACAGCATGCCGGTCCCTATGGGAGCACATAGCCATTTGTGCAGGCTGGTTCCAAAGTAATCTGCATTCAGATCCGGTATGTTATAGACCAGGTGAGCAAAGCTATGCGCACCATCTACTACTACCTCGATTCCGCGGGCTCTGGCTGCATTAGCTATCTTAGCGGCTGGAATCACCTGACCCACCCAGTTTATCACATGAGTGATGTGTACTACTTTGGTTCGTTCGGTAAAGGCATTAATATACTGCTCCGCAATCGCATCCTCGTCTTCAATTGGGAGGTCCATGCTAATCCATTTAAGAACAATACCTTCCCGATGTTCCCGCTGTTTCCAGGCATTGATCATATTGGGATAGTCCTGCTTGGTGAGTACGACTTCGTCTCCAGGCTTTAATCGAATACCAAAGATGGCTGTTTCCAGTGCTTCTGAGGCATTTCGGTTCACTGCAATTTCATCAGGATCACAGCCAGCGATATGCGCCAGTCTTGATCGAATGGCTTCTCTGCCTTTGTCAAGAATGCGCCACATATAGTATGAAGGTGTTTCGTTACTCAATTTATTATATCGATCCACCGCATCCTGCACCACCCTGGGAGAAGGACTCACACCTCCATTATTCAAATTGACTATGGCAGGTGAGACAGTGTACGCCATCTTTATTTGATGCCAAAAGTCCTCATCCTTGGTCAGGTCTAAGCTCGCATCCAGGGATTCTGGAAATGAGCGCCCCTGCAATCCATATGGTTTTGCCACCATGAGACTGGAGGCTATGGTTAGTTTGGAAAGAAATCGCCGTCGACTTTGCATGTATACTCGCTTTCCCTCAATATACGAAGTCACTCCCCGTCATCAAGGTAAATTAAGACCATTTTGTGATGCCTGACTCTCTACTAATTTGACCTAATGGTTTGTAGTACAGCTATATCTTAAAGCGTATCTTTGCTGCCCCCATCATTTAAATGCAGGATAAAATGAATAAAATTGTGGTTCCCGTGGACTTTTCCGTCCACTCCGTCAATGCACTCAAGCAGGTAATCAAGATAGCACAGGTAGTCCATTCCAAGGTGTATGTCGTACATGCTTATCCTGCCCGAAAACGGGCCGATACAATAATGAGCGTCACTAAATTATTGGAAAGGGAAACAACAAAGCAAATTGAATCGCTTGTGTCATCCCTCAAGGATACTGGACATGTTATCGTAAAGAATAAAACGCTCAAAGGTGATCCTGTCGCAGCAATCGAAAAGTTTGCCCAAAAAGTAGAGGCAGATCTCATCGCTGTGGCTATGCAGGGAGAAATGAGCGAACCCGATGTCTTTCTGGGTCCCGTAAGTGGTGGATTGGTAAAAAATACTGATATTCCGGTACTGTTGATCCCTAATGGCTATGAGTATAGAGGTTTTGATCATGTACTCCTAATGATTAAGTCATTAAACATTAGGAGCAAGAGTCAGCTTAAGCCATTGCGAAATCTCATGAAGGATTTCAGTTCTAAACTTGCACTATTGCATGTGCAGACACCCGATCTGGAAAAAGAAGATTTTAAAAAGGGAAATGTTCTGAAATCTCTTGACATACCTCATTTGTCACTCAAGGCCGATGATTTCAACCAGGGACTTAAAATATGGCTTGAAAACGGATCAACAGATCTCGTCTGTGTAATAAGACGAAAGAGGAATTTCCTCAATAAACTTTTCTCCAGCAAACTCACCAAGAAGAGGGCATTTGAAACCATGCTACCCATGCTGGTCCTAAAGGCCTAATAAAAGAAGGGCTTACCCATTGAATGGACAAGCCCCTTGGTTCCTATTTCTTTTATGATTAGTGTTTGGTAAATCGTTCAGACACACTGACTTGACCTCCCACCACTAATTGCGTAAGGTATGCACCCGAAGGCAAGCTATTCACACTTCGCCTGATGATGTTCAATCCCTGTATGAGTTGAAGCCTTTCCTCCTTCATAACGGCTCCTGAAATATCGAGAATACGTAGCTGCGCTATAGCAGTCTGCTTGAGGTTCACTTCCAGATTCACGTGCGAAGTCACCGGGTTGGGAAATAACCGAAATGCACTTTCCAGATAGGGATTTTCCTTGAGATTCGTGATCACATCCCTTACGATGAGAACGGAATCCACAGTAGCATCGCTAGCAAGACTTCCATCAGAAGCCACCACACGATGATATAGGGTCAAAACCTGGCCGCTATCCAATCCAATAAGTGCCAGGAGGGTGTCCACCATCCCGACGGTCGTTCCAAAGCTGGTTTCAGAGCCTGTGCTAACAGATACCAATGCGGTATCAAAGCCGGGCTGCATCGATAGCTGCCAGAGATACACCACCTCATCTCCATTGGGATCAGTACTTTCACTCCAGCTGGCAAGAAAGGCCATGGTGTCTGAGCTAGTAGTCACAATAGTATCTCCATATTCAGGTCCAATAAACTCAGGAGAAGTTGGTGCCAAATTGATCTCATGTAACAGTTGACCGCGAATCTCTCCCGAAGGTACTCCCGTACTGTGAATATTCACATACGTATCACCATCAAAGAGCAAATCTAAGGTCGAGTCTGGCACTGCGACAGTATTGCTATCTGCTGGAAATTGAGCACTTTTTAGATCACCGGCCACCAGAGATTTAAGCCCCTGAAGTATACCTCCATTCATCCCTACCGCCCCCAGATGGATGTGAGCCCCACCGGCAATGTCCGTAGCAAAATCACCTGCAAGGTTGTTAAAAGATCCCGAAATCGTCACCTGCCCCCCTGCCTGTTCGAGTAATACCAAGCCCTGGCCGGAAGAGGCAGCCGGAGTAGATGCATTGCGACCCCGTAAATTGGCAGCAAAGTAGTTCTGAGCAATAGCACGCAGATTTCCTCTCAGCTCTCCGCCTCCAAAGTTTAAAGAATGAATATTGACATATGTCATTCTCTGCCGAACAGTATCTATGAAGCCAGCCGATACTGGATATATATTATCCATAACAGGTATTTCGGCGCTAGTCAGGGAATCATGTACGTTTAGTGAAAGCGGAATTAGAATCGGACCTGCTGAACCAGCTAATCCCATATGTATATGGCCTCCTCCCATAATATTAGTAGCCACACCTGATGATAGATTATTAAAACTACCTGCCACCACTGCTGAAGTTCCATTGTACTCAAGAGCTACAGCACCGGTTGCCTCTGTATTGACAGACGGAGTTTGTTCAGCGCCTGATAATGGAGTATAGAAATACATGGTAGACTCATGCAGTAACTGCCCCCTGATTTCTCCGGGCATGTGATCTTCGCTATGAACACTGACATAACCCAGCCTTGCTCGTAATGAATCACGCTGTGTATCCGTCATCTCAAATACGTTATCCACAGCTCTGAACCTTCCACTATCAATATCATCATCCGGAGTAGCCAGCATATTAAAATAATGTGGACCTCTGGATCCCACCGGTGCAAAATGAATGTGTGCACCGTTATCGAAACTAACCAATAATGGACTACTCAAATTCTGAAAACTACCGGACAAGGTCAATTGATTACCTAAAATCTCTACCACCGCAGAACCTGATGCTCGAGTCTTTATAGGAGGCATCTGTTGGCTACCGACCAGGAGCGCATTAAAGAAATATTGGCTCTCTGGTAATATTTGACCTCGCAATTCACCTCCCGGATTATCCGCTGTATGAATATTGATATATAACGCTCTTCCCAAAAGAGCACTTAGATCATCTCCTGTCACAACAAATGTATTAGAATCTGCAAGGAATCGGCCTCCTCTGGAATCATCAGACACTTCAAAAACTAATGGAAAAAGTACAGAACCATTCCGACCTGACATGCCAGAATGGATATGAGCCGCTGCCACATTGCTTTCCAATCCACTGAAAGAACCACTCACGGTAAGGATACTGTCCCTCAACGTGACTGCCAACTTTCCGTTTCCTGTAGAAAGTACAGGGGCTACTTCATTCATTCCTGTAAGGTGGGTGCGCATTCTTACGGTTGCAGAACCCAAGACCTGGCCTCTTATCTCACCAGCTGGAAAATTAGCTGAATGAACATTAACATACCATTGTTCACTTTTCAACATGGCTAGTTGCTCTGCATCTATATCAAATGTATTCTGACTAGCCAGGTATTGACCCGATATACCATCTGATGAGAGTGTTTCTGAGAGTGGTATTTCAACGCCACCGGAAGACCCGGGTAATCCAACATGGATATGGCTTGCACTGAAATTGCTACTTAAATCATCAAAGCTCCCTGATACGATGATTGATGTATCACCCTGCAGTTCAACTAGTATGGATCCCTTTGCGTCTGTCATCACAGAAGGATTCTGATTGCTGCCAAATAGTGTAGCCGTATAGACCTCTGAGGCTGCATCCACGATCTGTCCACGAATTTCGCCGGCACCGTGGTCATTAGAGTGTACATTGACGTAAAGCTGCCTTTCTGCCAACAATGCCTTTTGCTCATCTGAGAGTATGAGTGTATTGGTAGCCACTTCAAAAATACCGTCTGTAAGACCGTCCGAAAGCGTGGGTCTGAGCACCAGCTCCACACCCCCATTTTGTCCGGCACTCCCCTGATGAATATGGGCACCTCCGGCGATAGATGTGTCAACACCTGATATGATACCTTCCAGGGATCCCGAGACCGCAAGAGTATCCTCTGTTAGCTCGGCTGTAATGAGACCTGAAGCGGTTGAAACCACAGGTAGCGGCTGATTACTACCTTGCAATATGGCCTTGTAGGATTGTCCATGAACCACAGGCAAGGTGATAATTAACAAGATGAAAGTGAGAAAGTAGTTCTTAAACATATTATATATCTTTTTAATGTAATTGACTTGTAAGCTAGTACGATCTTTCTGCGAAAGACAATTAGACAAGAGAATGTTCGATGTGGTAACAGACACTGCCCAATTCAGAGATCAGTTCTGTCAATTCGTGAGAAAAATGAATATATTACATTTTTTTCATATCTGTTGATTTGTAAAAGTTAAAATGGTACATATTAAAAATATCATCTTCGATTTGGGCGGAGTACTCATTGACTGGAATCCTCGCTATCTTTTTACCGAAGTGTTCGAAAGCGAGACTGAAATGGACTATTTCCTCACAGAAATTTGCAGCCCTTCATGGAATGAGGAACAGGATGGAGGTCGATCCCTCGAAGAAGGGACGAAGGTCTTGATAGACAAACATCCTGAATATGCAGCGCAGATCAGATTGTTTTACGGAGAATGGCCAAAGATGCTGGGTGGCTCCATCGATTCAAATGTAAAACTCCTCCGTCACCTGATCGCCCGTGATCGTTTTGGCATTTTTGCGCTTACTAATTGGTCAGCCGAGACCTTTCCTACAGCGCTTGCATTGTATGATTTCCTTCATGAGTTTGATGGGATTCTGGTATCAGGAGTGGAAAAATTGAAGAAACCTGACCCCGCTATCTATCATCTCATGCTGGAGAGGTATGACCTGGAAGCAAATTCTACGCTGTTTATTGACGACAATTTACGCAATGTGAATGCTGCCGCTAAAATCGGAATTCAGAGTGTGCACTACGCGGATGATAAAAGCCTGGAAAAGTCCCTAAAAGATTATGGTGTTTTATAAAATGACTCCCCCTCTGGTTTACTCAAAAAGTTTATCTTCAAGAGCAAGAACCAAACAAACGCTATGTCTCCTTTCACCGCCGAAGTTATTGGAACTGCATTACTAATTTTATTGGGCAACGGAGTGGTGGCCAATGTAGTACTCCAACAAACCAAAGGAAATAATTCAGGATTCATAGTGATCACTTGGGGATGGGGCATTGCCGTGTTTACTGCTGTTCTTGTTACGATGGATTATAGTGGTGCGCATCTCAATCCGGCGGTCTCCATTGGGCTCGCAGTCGCAGGTAAATTTGCCTGGTCTCAGGTACCGTTGTATATCTTTGCGCAACTCCTCGGTGCTATGATAGGAACTACCCTAGTCTGGATCATGTATCGGGATCATTACGAAGTAACTCCGGATATGGATCTCAAACGAGCTACTTTCTGCACATCCCCAGCCATTCCCAATACATTTACCAACTTCTTTTCAGAGGCCATCGGCACTTTCGTTTTGATTTTCTCCGTCCTGTATATTACAGGACCCAATTTTATGGTCTCAACTCCAGATGCTCCAGCCGGACTGGGAAGCCTGGGCGCACTACCGGTGGGGTTGATAGTCTTTGTTATTGGAGTTTCTTTGGGCGGAACCACTGGGTATGCCATCAATCCTGCCAGAGATCTGGGCCCTCGAATTATGCATGCGATCCTACCCATCTCCAAAAAAGGAGGCAGTGAATGGCATTATGCATGGATTCCCATCTTAGGCCCCATTACAGGAGCTGTTGCAGCATCCGGACTGCACCTCATGCTGGTCTAGTAAAGACCAGCATACTCGCATCTTACCTCCAGTGTTTCTACACTCAAGTCTGAATGGGTTGATCACAGTATTATTCCTGGTTATACAGCGTAAGAAAAGCTCTCTTCTATCGATGCTACACGATTTTCTGTCGAAATACTCCGAAAAGTTAAAGCAGAATGATTACATTATGATATCAAAATAATATCAATCATGAAAGAAAGGAAAAATCAACCGATCAATGGCTACTACATGCTTCTGGTCCTGGCAGCCGTGATTGCATCCATCATTATTATCATTAGTCAACTGCAAGGAGAAGATAGTGAGAGTCCCGTCAAAGTTATATCACTCCTGGCCTTAATCCTCTCCATTCCTCTTTTGATTAGAGGCTTTTTTATTATCTATCCGAATGGATCAAGAGTCTTGACATTGTTTGGTGCCTATAAAGGTACTGTCAGAAGCGATGGGCTATTTTGGGCGAATCCTTTCTTTGCCCGAAAAAGTATTAGTCTAAGAGCACGAAATTTTGACAGTGAAAGAGTGAAGGTAAATGACAAGTTGGGAAATCCCATCCTCATAAGTGTCATCCTCGTCTGGAGAGTCGCAGACACCTTTAAGGCCGCCTTTGAAGTGGATCTGTATGAGAGCTTCGTACGAGTGCAGACTGATGCTGCCGTTCGAAAGTTATCAAGTCTTTATTCTTATGACAACTTTGATGACGACCAGGAGGAAATAACACTGCGATCAGGTGTACAGCAGGTCAACGATGATCTGGAACAGGAGCTTAGTGAACGGCTTGCCATTGCCGGTATTGAAGTGATGGAAGCAAGAGTTGGATATTTGGCTTATGCGCCGGAGATTGCGAATGCCATGCTAAAACGGCAGCAAGCGGAAGCGATCGTCTCTGCACGTTTTAAAATTGTGGAGGGTGCCGTAGGAATGGTTGAGCAGGCACTTGGAGAACTATCCCAAAAATCTATTATTGATTTAGATGAAGAAAAGAAAGCAGCTATGGTAAGTAACCTTATGGTCATACTTTGTTCTGATAAAGAAGCAACTCCTGTGGTCAATGCAGGAACTTTGCATCACTAAAAAGGATGTATGCCTAAGAAGAAGTTTGTGTTGAGAATAGAGGAGTCTACTATGAAGGCGGTGGAAAAATGGGCCGCTGACGAATTCAGGAGTGTAAATGGACAGTTAGAGTGGATCATCACACAGGAATTAAAGCGGACGAAGAGGCTTCGTTCACACGAGTCAAGTAGGGACGATTAGGTCATCTATTGTCTAGATTTACAAAGACTATCGATAGACCCCTTTAAATGTGGGAAATTGGAATGGAGTCGAAACATTGGGGGATGATCATCAGCCGATTTTTGCAGATTGTCTTTCACAAAAATATCAGGCTATACCTCCCAAAAACATCCAAATTGAAAATCATCATCATACCCTGGCTTGATTACAGAATCGAAGATTCTGACCAAGCCTTCCCCTTCAGGAGGGGACTGTTGTAACTCTACACTGGAAAATCGAAGTAAGATCTTTTAAACTTAGACAGTCCAAGATCCCTTTGAAGGGGTCAAAGTTTGGAGCGAAGCGGAAAACTTTACAGAATGATCATTTGGCCAGCTTCCAACTCCGGGCTTCTGACTTCTAGCACCCCACACCCACGCACCCACACACCCACACACCCACACACCCACACACACACCCACACACCCACACACCCAAACTCACACTATTTAAACATTCTCCATAAAAAATATGGCATTGTTATTCAGATCATAGAATCCAAATTCATTGGTCTCCCAGGGAGTATTCTCTCTCAGTTTTTCCCTGGGCACTGTCCCCCTTGCTACAAACTCTTCAAAAATCGGTCTTATGTTTTGTACCTGAATGCGAATGGCTCCTGGATGCACGGGGTCATCTGTGGTACCCGCATGCCATTGCAAGTGGATAAAGAAATTTTGTCGCCCCACCACTGCATAGTCGATAGGTCGGTCATCATCATTATAGTTTGCACTACTATATACCAACTTGAAGCCCATTTTTTCGTCATACCACCGAATATCCCGTTCCACATCAGCTGAACTAAGAATCGGCGACATATACATGAATGTGGTCGGCGCGGGTTGAATAGCATTTTCCGGAACCTTAGCATCCTGAATATTCTGACCAAAGGCAAGAAAATATCCATCGGGATCTTTTATTCCAAATTCCAGGTTGCCATATAATTCCTGCAATGTAAGTTCATATTCGAAAGGCACCTTCTTCCCGCTAAATTCTTCGAATAATGACTTTACATCCTTTACCCAGAAATAAGCATCCCAATTATTAGTATTGCAGTTAGTCTGGGGCTTTTCAGCAAGCATAATAATCATGCCGTCTCGATCTGGCATGGCAAATGAAGGCGGATCTCCCCATATGGATGGTCGGGCAAATCCTAATTTATCACAATAAAAATCCAGAGAATGGTTTAGATCTTTTACATGAAAAAGAGGGGCTGAACTTAATATGTTTTTTGCCATGCTTCCTGTTGGTTATTCTTTTGAAATTTCTAGATAATTCCCGACAGAGTCAAACATTCTGTGACGAATGATTTGAATGGTGCATTTATTGAGCCCAAATCGAGGAGGACATCCGACTCTCACGCGTTCAGGCCCAATTATTGATAAATATCCCCCGAAATGTATTCAACCAGTGGGTCCTTCTGGTTTGATTTGATCTGGAAGCAACCATTCAATTCTGCAAAACCATCAAAACCATTCTTCCAAAATTCAAATGGTATTCTATCCAACACTGCATCATTCTCTAGAAACAGCTGAATAATCTCCAGTGTCCTCTCCTTTCGGTGCACCTTGGCATCAACCCGCCCTACCAGCTTATCGCCAAATAGAATGGGTAAACAGAAATACCCGTAGATTCTCTTGTCTTTAGGAACGTAGCATTCTATCTGATAATTAAAATTAAATAGGTCATTAAGTCGCTGACGCTGAATTATAAAATTGTCAAAGGGGGATAATATTTTCAGCTTCGTAGTAATGCGACTCGGGGTCCAGTCCGTCAAACGATAATAAAGATCCTTTTTTCTTCCCACAGCCACTTCCTCAATTTCTCCTTCCTCTTTCATGATTTTTGCGGTATCATTTACCACTGTCGACATCCCCTTTCTCAAGTACGCAGCCTCTGAAGGTCGCACCAGACCCATGGACCGGAGGGCTCGACGCATTAGATATTTGGCATATTCTATATCATCAGGAAAAGATGTATTTATCGAATCAGGGATGACCCGCTCTGGTAGATCAAAAACCTTTTGAAAGTTTTTCCTATGACTGATCAGCAGATCTCCTTCCAGAAAAAGACGTTCCAAAGCTCTTTTTGCTGGTTTATGATTCCACCACCCCCCCGTGAAAGATGCATCGGTATTTTCGAAATCACGGGCCATTAAAGGACCTTCCTGCCGCACCCGTTTTAGCACTTCACTTTTTAGACTTTCTTCGACATCAGGCCATTGATCTCTCTTGTCTTTAAATATCTGATTGATGGGCAGTGTGTAGCGATACTCCGACATAGGAACGTACGCAGCGGCATGTGCCCAGGATTCCAAAACCGCACGATGCTTGATCTGCAGGTCATGCAGATGCTGTGTTTTATAGTTGGGCACACGGGTTGCCAACACGTGGTGATGTGCTCTCAGCACAACGGATATGGTATCGACTTGTACATATCCCAGGTGATCAATCACCCTGGCCACCGCATTTTTACCCGCTCCGTAGGGATTTACCGCATGTAAACCCGATCCAATAATAGCTATTCGTCGAGCCTCCCTTGCGGATATACTAGCGGGCTTCACTCTCTAAGATTCCGCTCAAATAATCTAAAAATGCGTTTATATTCATCGGCCCAACTGGAGGGTTCGACAAATCCATGGCCTTCCATAGGAAAGACAGCCAGTTCCCAATTGTCTTTACCCGCTTCAATGAAGCGTTGGGACATTCTCACCACATCTTGGAAATGCACATTAGTATCGACCATGCCATGCAACATCACGAGGTCTCCTTCCAAATGCTCTGCATGATAAATCGGCGAACTGCGGTAGTAGGCAATACTATCCTCCACCGGAGTATTTAGTATGTTGGAAGTATATCCATGGTTATAATGTGCCCAGTCTGTGACACTACGTAGCGCAGCACCACATTTAAATGTACCGGGAGCCGTTGTGAGTGCCATAAGGGTAATAAATCCACCGTAGGATCCACCATAGATGCCCAGGCGATCTTCATCAATGCCTTCCTCTTCTACCAAGTACTTAGCTCCGTCCACCTGATCACTCAGGTCCTTCCCTCCCATAAACCGATAGATACCGGTACGCCAGTCCCGACCATATCCGGCACTTGCCCGGTAGTCGATATCCAACACCGTGTATCCCTGGTCCGCCAGAAAGTTGTGAAACATAAATTCACGGTAATAGCTACTCCACCATTTGTGTACATTATGCAGATAACCCGCCCCATGCACAAAAATCACCGCTGCTCCATTTTTCTTACCAGGTTCAGGTCGATAAATTCTGGCTGGAACCTGAGCACCATCACCGGCCGTGAAACGAATGATATCGGGATCCCTCCACGAGTAGGCCTTGAATGCATCGGTTGTAGAATTGGTAATTTGATCTGTTTCCTCTCCTTGGTTGATAGGCCAATAAAATAATTCAGTAGGTCTATTTGAATAACTGAATAAATCCGCACAAACTTCCTGATTAGGGGATAAAGTGATATCATGTCGACCCGCACCCTCAGACAGTTTTTCAAGTGTCCCCCCTTGCGTACTCACCTTATAAAAATGCTGTTCAAAGGGTCCTTCGGCACTGGCGTGTAAATAAAAAGTTTCTCCATCTCTAGACAACACCACATCCATTACTTCGAAATCACCCGAAGTGAGCATTTTACGACTTTTGGTAGGAACGTGATAGGTATAAAGATGTGAATACCCTGTCTCTTCTGACTGGTAATAAATGGTCTCATTATCCGGCAACCATCCTATGGTCCCACTGACAAAATTCCACCCCTCAATGCCAGGTCCACCAATCCATGCAGTATCATGCTGTCGTTCGATCAAATCAAGATTCCTCGTCGATGGGTCTAGGGTCATAATCCAACGATCCTTATTATCTGTAGATCGAATTACCAAAACCGAATTGTCTCCTGCCATATTATAAAATGGACCATGAATAATCACATCCCTGGGACTGGCAAATGTATCTACATATGCTTCTTCACCCTTGTGATATAATCTTAGAAAATCTGGCTTATCATAAATCCCGGGAATTTGCTTTTCATCAATTTTAAAGGCGCTGTCTTGAGCTACATCATAAATCCAGCTGCTAAATGTTGTCTGGTCACTTCCCACCTTGGGGCGCGCATTTAGATCCTTTGTATAACCATCCTCTGTCACAAAATCAGGTACAATGGTTCGCTCATCTTTTGAGGGCCTTTTGGAGAGTCGATAGCCCACAAACATACCATCGGGGCTAATTGTCTGGCTACCTACCGACGCTCCATCGAGATATATTGTCTTGGGACGGTCAGTAGATAGATTTTTCCTTCTTTCCTCCCGATATTCATCGGCTTCATCTCGCTCACGGAGGATTTCAAAGTATTCTAGTTGGTCACGTTCTAACCAGGCAGACTGTGGATCCAACTTTGGATCTTTTCGTTCCTTACGATCCGTAAAATCCGTTAACTGCCGTAAGGTGCCCCGCTCAATATTCCAAATGAATACATTGTCATCCTGGATAAAGGAGATTTCTGTATCATCGTTAATAAATGAAGGATTAGATTCCCGACCCACTGTATTCACTATCTGGACCAAATCACCACTCTCCATTTCTGCCAAGAAAAGATCACCATTTTTAGCATATACGGCATGGCTGTAATCTGCATCGTAAGTAATATTGGATGGAGGAATTTCCCCCTCCTCTTCAAGACTTAGCTTTACCGGAGCCTGATCCACACCAATAGTAAATTTGTATTTATCAGCGACAGGTAGCATTTCCGGATTCCAATTAAAATATAGGGTCTTGCCATCTAAAGACCAACTCACGCCACTGGGGAGATGACCAATAAAATCGGGTCCCTTCATAATTTCTTCGATGGTTAAGTCGGATTGCGATGTTGCTATGAATGAATGGAGAAATAGCCAAAGCAATATATAATTCCTTACAAAAGGAAAAAGGGATAACTTCCTAAATGTCTTCTTCACGTATTTACTAAATAATTTCCTAAATCAAAAAACCAATTCTGCCCCCACAAAAAAGTGGGTGCCCGGAGCAGGCTCATAAAACCTGCCCCCAAACGCATTAATTCTGATATTGTCGAAATAAGCGACATTGGTGATATTTCTCAGGCCAATATGAATATCCAAGTTAGTCTCATTGAAATATTGAGTCCAGCCGGCACGAGGGTGTATTAACGTATAGCCTGGCACCTCTGTCGAATTATTGTCATTCGCATAAAGATCACCCACAAATTTGATATCGGTATAAATATATAAGCCTGTGCGGCCACCATATCGCAAGGCCAGGTTACCAAAATGCCTGGGGATACCCGGCAAAATATTTCCTTCCAGGCTTTGACCATCTACCTCGTACTCCTTAAATTGGAAATCTGAAAATGTATAGGCAGCCTGCCATGAAAAATCTTCCACTATTTTTCCACCTAGACTTAGCTCCAGACCATTTCTCGATGAATTCCCGGCATTCCTGTAAAAGGTTCGACCAGGGAAATCCGCTAGTTCGAAGGGTAATAATTCGTTAGTTAATCTAATATGGAATAGTGCTATCTGGTACTTCAACGAATTTCCAAACCAACCTTTTGATCCTATCTCGAAATGATTAGCAGTTTGAGGATTTAAATCTTCATTAAAACCACCACTGCCGTCCGGATTTGCCGAAAGTTCGGATAATGCTGGTGTCTCAAAGCTATGTCCCACACGACCATATAGGTAAGTGCTAGCGCCCAGTCGATAGCTGACACCGAGAGATGGGCTAAAGTGCTGCCAGTTTATTTTACCGGATTGATCACCATCGGTCATAAAATGATCTTCAGCCTTCACACCCAAGAGATCAAGTCGGGTAGTCAACTCTATCTTAAGTGCCTCTGATGCTTGCCATTCTTGCAGTGCAAATAAACCTACCATGTCGAACCGCTCTAGTTGGTCAAGTGTCAAATCCCCTTCGACACCCATCAGGTTATCTCGACGCTGCCGCTGGTCACCTTGCCTTTCGACATCAATACCGGTCAGCAATTTATAATGGTTTCCCTTGTACTCATACTGAAGATTAACACCGCCAAAGTCCCGGTCAAACGAAACGGCACCTCCATTCTCAAAGGGTAACTTATTTTCAAATTCTCTCCTTATATAGTAAGTGCGAAATGAAAGTTTCTGATCAGAGCCCAGCTTTCGATCATAAGTAAATGCAAGTGATCCCCTTCGAATATTTTCTCCTCCATCGAAGTTCACATTTTGATCCCTGGCGGATGTTCTGTCTGCTTCAACCTGATCTAGATTGATACCTCCGGGATCTTCTGCATATGGGCTCTCCAAATAACTCATTCTGAATTTCCAGTCAAGATTTTCCCTCTTCTGACCTATATAGGCATAGGTCTCCCAGGTTTTAGCCGCACTTTGCTCCCGGTAGCCCTCTATTTTATTGTAGGAAATGCCACCACCATAGAGCAGTTTATTTCCGATCTGCTGTACATCAAGGTTGGATCGAACTAGGCCAAAAGAGCCTACAGTCGTAGAAATGGAAGTTCGATCTGCATTCCTGTCCTTGCTATTGATATGAATGACACCTCCTGAAGCATTTCCATATAGTCCGGCACTGGCTCCATTTAAAATCTCGAGGCTTCCCATACGTTGCATATCCAGATGGTCCAGCTGCGTCTGACCATCCGGGGTAGTCGCAGGTATCCCATCCACAAAGACCTTCAGGCCTCGCACGCCGAAAGCTGCTCTTGATCCAAACCCTCGAATGGCGATGCGTAGATCCTGGGAAAAATTCAGTGGATTTATGGCAAATACTCCGGGAAGCTGCTGAAGACTTTCGTCTAGCGCCAACTGCTGATTACCTCGATTAGTTTCCTGGAGATCCGACTTATATACAGATCGTGCAGTCGACCAAAGGGATGACGGCAATCTGGTGGAAATCACTGACACAGATTCCAGATTTGCTTTAAGTAATGTGTCCTGATTTTCCTGTCCTATCAGGAAGCCGGGAGAAAATCCAATCCACCCGATCAGCAAGTATTTTACGATGTGCAACTTATCTTTCATAGCTACCTGCAAATGTAATCCAAATCTATCACTCCCTAAAACGATTAGATCACCCTTGATGGCCAATTGAATCCATCAAATATTACAGTGAGTTGCTAAAAAGGAGATGGTCACAACAATCTAGTGTAAATTGTTGTATTATTAGGCATGCGAATATTTGCATCAGTGGCAGTGCTTTTTGTAGTTACCATTCACCAGTCATTTGGTCAGCTTAGTCTGCAATCCGTGGCGTTAGCTTCCTTTTCAGATTCAATCATGATCCAAGTGAACAATGACTTCACAATGCTAACTCCCTCGAAGGGAGATCATCAAACCGAGCCTTCCGTCATGTTGAGGCAATCCAATACACGGGGTGTCACCCCCTTTTTCTGCAGATTAGAAGACCGGATCACCCAATCAAGCAAAGTGAATTTTCGGTTCCGCCTTGGGTCTGTGGACTATGTAAATGCTTTAGAAGGTAAGTCATACTTTGAAGCCGTAAGCTATTCTAAAGCCACCAACCTCTACATGCGGACTAAACGGTAAGAAAAACTTTCATCAGAGGTGTTTGGAAAAATATCGCTGGTGATCTTTCTATTTAGTGCACTTCTGGAGATTTTCGAACGGCCCATCCTATGTCTCAAGGACACATAGCACTGTACTCATTCCAATGGCTTTAATTGCGGGTTGCGTCCTACCATCTTTATGTCGGTAAATAATTTTGTGTACTGTCCATGTATATTTATCTATCGGAATTTCGAGGTCAGCGATTTTCTCCATCAGCGCTGGTTGTGCCCGTATCCAGCTCATCTTTTGCTCCTCTGTATGTACGGTAGGTCTTGCTTCCTTGTCTTCATAAAGTACCGTCCATGACACTGGAATATGGAATTGTTCTGAAAAAGCAGCGCTGCCTATGACTGGAGATTTCTGAAGAGCTTCTTGCCAGGGTACCGAATCCTCAGGAAACTGGGTGGCCAATGCTTTAGCAATTTCTAAATCTCCGGGTCGATATCCTCGTCGATAAAAATAAGGCCAGTAGCTGGCTTTTAATCGACGAATATTGCCTCGCTGATCCTCTTTAAAAATCACAAAATGTGGTGAGGTGTAAATCGAGGGTGTTATTCCACTTTCCGTAGTAAAAATCTCCTCAATAGCTAGATTGATCAGTGGATTTTTACCGATGCCACAAGCCCAAAAATTAATCTTTGAATGCACATGAATAGTACCATTATCCAGTATTGGAAAATGTCCGTATTTTGCGGCTTTAAATAATTCCTTAGGATATGCTCTTTCCCCTTCATCCCACATAGGTACGGAAAGCCCACTCCACATATTGCCGTGTAAGACGACATTCACTACCGACCATCCATTGGCTCCCTTATTTTTATTTAAAAAGTCCACCACACCACTTAGTGTCTGCACTGATTTCACGATTTGATCTGTTTTTTCGTTGGTATCCCACAGAAAATGTTGCTCTGCAAGTCGAAAATAATCTTGCCCCGGCTTATCCCGGCCCAGGATGAAAGTGATCGATTTTTCAGCATTTACCGACACACTATCTGTCATTTCAAACAGTTGATCTTGTGAATAGGATTCCAAGGTGACCAATCGAAAAAATGCCAGTATTCCAATGAGGATCAATATTGCGAAGGTCCATTTAGCAAATTTCATATGTACATAAGTTTAAGACTTAGGGTCATATTTTGCTCCCCGTGAAAAACTTTCTGCAGACGGTTCAACAGCATATTTTCAATTGCGCTATTCCGCTCAAAATCTTGAATACTCAATGACAATCTGCCATTCACCACCTGAAGCGTGATCGATTTATTATTAAATAGTGCTTGTTGCGTGCTCTCTAAGCGACTCAAAAAATCCAATAATTCATCTTCCAGTAATCGATAAATATTTCTGTCAATCTTTGAATTCGGAACTACCGCCCATACCTTTTTACGCTTTGAACTATTCGCCTTAGAGACTCCGGAAGCTCCCATCTCAAATCCGATCGCATGATTAGAAACACCCTGTGGCATCGGTAGTACCTGCTTCACACGCATGGTTTCTTCATTAGCGGCCAGCACGGGCTGATGATCTATAGCAACAAAGGAAGTATACTGTGTGAGTAGACTGTACTGTAGTCCCAGATTGGTAATTTCTTCCACCTGCTCGGTTGACTGTACTAAATGATTAAAATCGTGCAGCCAGCGAATTTTTTCTCGTGCCCACAAATATCGAATAGGTGCATTGTCCGAATGTAGATCATGGGATTCTACTGGTATGGTTTTATCAAACTTACCCTCAGAAGATATCCCACACACATGAACAGTGCCCTTTGCCTCACCACGATATTTACCAAAGAAATAGATGGGTCTTTCCGCTAATAAATCAGGAATATGCGAGGGGATCACATCGTAGGCATCTATACCCTCAAATGATATTTTAATATTCGTAAGCAGCGGCGTCTGAATATATTTCCTAAACTTCTCTGCAGCGCTATGGGCATGTTTTTGCTCCGTAATAATCAGAGCTTCTCCCCTTCCCATATGTGCCATTCCTTCTATGAGTTCGCGGTTGACACCACTACCTATGCCAAAGGAAAATAGATTACTGTTCCCCAGATTATTTTCAATTAGATGAAATACCTCCTGCTCTACGGAGATATATCCATCGGTCACCACCACCATGGATCTGGATAAATTCTCACTACTTCGAGGTAGCTTTAAAGCTGCACGTAGGGCAGGCAAAAGTTCGGTACCTCCGCCTCCTTCCTGTTGGTCAATTATCTCGTACGCTTTTGCTAGGTTTTCACGTGTCGCCGGCAAGGATTTTTCTGAAAGAATCCGGGAACTCCCTGCGAATAGTACCACATTGAAAAGATCGGTTGGGCGTAGCTTTGTAATGAGATCGTACATTAGGTGCTTGGAGACTTCCAGTGGAAATCCGTGCATACTACCTGAAATATCGACCACAAAAATATATTCTCGTGGCAGAATGCTGTCTTTGTTAATGCGGACAGGTGGTTCTATAGTCGTCAGAAAAAATTGCTCATCACCATGGTTATAAAGCAGTGTACCGGTACCTACCCCCTCTCCTGCCATCCGATAGTCCAGTATAAAATCCCTATTTCCACCATATCGATCCTCTTCGGCCAGGTCAACGGTCATGGTACGCTTGGAGGTATAATTCATATGCACCTTGTGGCTGGTGGAAGATACTGAATGAATAGGCATAGGCATATTGAACTGCATAGACACACGTAGCGTATAAGGCGTTTTCTCTCCTGACTCCAGGTATGGATTGGCTGTAAACTCTTGGGACACCTGGTCTTCCGATTGCGAATCAACATATCTGGGCCCCACGACAGTAGGATATACAAATGTGTACTTACGATCTTCCGGGATCAGGAATTCATTGTACTTCATCACCACCTTAATCTTATCGCCGGGGAGGATATTGGACACTGACATCTGAAATACATTGGTACGATGTTGTTCCAGTAAGGTCGCACGCTTGCCCTCAGATTTAGCGGCTTCATATTGTGCTCTGGCTTTCTTCTTTTCCTGAATCTCTGCCTCGATCCTACGATCACCAATAAACATCTCCATCGAATAGACGGCGGCTCTTGTTGATAGAGGAAAAACATAGATCGCTTCAATGGGTATCTCTCCATCGTTCTTATAGTATTGAACTACTTGCACATTGGCAACCGGGCCGGCCACATCTGCATAAACCTCAGTGGAGAGCAATGGAAAGTGCTCTCCTTGCACCCCTTCTGTTTGAATGAAAAAATAAGGCGAAGCATTTACATCAGGATCCTGACTATACAGGCAAATGGTTAAAGTAATCAGTGCAAGCACAGAGCTGAATCTTAGGTATTTGATCATTTTTATTGGATTTGAATTCACAATTGATTTCGAGGTCAAAATGCATCAATTCAAATGTGATCACAGCGGGAAATGAGAAAGCGTGTAGATTCAGCAGGAATTCGTTCCCTTTTATCCAGAAATTGGAAATACTTAAGATAGAGCTGATGATCAAGATCTCGGTCCTCAGTATCGTCTTCCGATTTTCAGTGTGTATCTTTACACTAACCTGAGGATAAATCCTCTTTTAAAAGCTCTATGAAGGTTGATAAGATTAAAGAATATATAGTCCATTTCAAGAAGCATCTCATGTCAAGTGGTACAGATGAGATGCTCTTCAAGTGGGAAGTACAGAAGAATTTCCAACAAAACTGGGAGGGAGATGCCAGCGATATGGCGTCCATGTTTCATAAAGCTCTATCCAGCAAGAAATCGGGTAGACTCTGGGGTGGCAGCCAGGATTCTGCAAAATCGGTGATGATTGAATTTATGGAAATGAATCCCCTCTTTGTACAGGCCATGTTCAAAGACTTGTTTGACGAAAACAAGGACATCACCATGCGCATTGAGCGTTTTAAATTCCACTGTGATCAGTTATTGGAAGATTTGCAAAAAATCAGAAAAAAAGCCAACCATCATTACCATGGTGAAACCAAAATCATTTCATTATATCTGGCATTAAATACTCCTGCGCAATACACGATTTTCGACTACGAGCCATTTAAAAAAACCATGCAGGCCATAGAAGCCAGAACCATGCCAGCAGCTTATGATGTGGAACGTTTTTTTAAGACGGCTAAAATATTCGACACATTTATTCGACAGGATGAAGAATTAATTGACTTCATAAATAAAGAAATCGAAAGTGACGAATATTATCATGGCTACACCATGTATTTGGCCTATGATTTTTATCAGTACGTAGCGAAAAATGTGAATTAAAATCAAAGCTGGATTCCAGACACTTACTTAGTCACCTCATCCTTATATTCATCCTCGAACACCTGATCCACGGGCTCCCATAGTTCTATTTTATTGCCTTCGGGATCCATGATATGTAAGAACTTACCGTATTCGAATGACTCGATATCATCCACGATCTCCACTCCAGACTTTTCTAACTCGACCTTGAGTGCCTCCAGGTCATGAACGCGATAGTTGATCATAAAGTCCTTTTTTGAAGGCTGCATGTACGTACTACCCTGACTGAAAGTACTCCACTGTAGGTACGATTTCTTCTCGGGATTTTCAGAGTCTCTTGACTCAAATAGTGATCCATATTCATTGGTCACCAGACCCAAATGATCTCGATACCAATTTCGGGTGGCGACCGGATCCTGACACTTAAAGAATATGCCGCCTATACCTGTTACTTTTTTCATGATTTCGATTTGTGATAAACTAATCCTTTTTTAAAATGATAGCGCTGATGATCGTGACTACCAGACCCACGGGAAAAATCTCCGTAAAAGTAATTCCTGCTTTGAAAAGGGGATTCTTGTACAATTCCTGATAGTAGGCCATATCCGATTTATGTTTTGAAATCTCTTCCGCCGTAGCCCCAGAAGCTTTCATCTGCTCCAGGGTACTTTGTGCATATTGCTCAGCAAAGTCCGGCAGAAAGAGTCCTGATATCACCATCCAACCGATCACGTAGATTGCGGATGCAACCAGACTAATATATAATCCGACAAAAAATGCACGCTTAAAAGGTATAGCTCCCCCCAAGTGCCGATCCCGGTAAGTACGCACACCAAAGAAGATAAGGGACAAAGCCACTAGCATCGTGGCATACCCCAGTAGTTCACCACGCTCCATAAACTCCGGTGAGTCCATAAAAGGAATTGAAATAGCCAGCATCAGGACGGTGATTGATCCGGCAATGATTCCATAGGTCCAAATAATTCGTTTCATAGATTTAGATTTTGCCTCAAATCAATTATATCCTCGTGTAAAACCACTCATACTTTAGTACCAATCCTTGGGAATGGTACCAAAGTATGACCCCTGAATCGGGTCAATGCACCAATCCCAGCTCCTTGGCCCGGGTGACGGCCTGGGTGCGTCTTTTCACATCCAACTTATTATAGAGATTCGATGAATGCGTCTTCACCGTATGAATGGAGATATACAATTGATCGGCTATTTCCTGATTTGAGCAACCCTTTGCTATCAGCTTCAGCACATCCAATTCACGATCACTCAATCCCAGGGACTCGATTGTAGCTTGATCAGAAGACATCATGGACGTTTGACCACTTTCCTTACTTCTCATCTGTGTGGCAATCCAGATACCCAGTGCTGTGAAACCAATCGCCATGATTCCCATGTAGACATCAATACTAAATCCACGCACAAGATATCTATACTCGATCGCCTTCAGCAGCATTAGGATCAGACCCAAAGCCAATCCGTATATGAGGATGGATCGCTTCATGGTGTCAAAATACGAATTATTGCAGTTCGTCAGTCAGCGGTCCTTCAGTGGGCAGTCCATCAGTCCTTCAGTTTGCAGTCTGGCAGTCTGCAGCTCTCAGTGGACAGTTGGCAGGCGGCAGCTCTCAGTGGACAGTTGGCAGGTTGTAGATACCGATATAGCGTTGACCGTTTTGTTAAATAAACATATTAATAATAATCATCATATTTACCGCTGTTAGTATGTTGATAACCTTAGTCTCTCATACGCATTTGGCGTCTTCTTACCTAGGGCTCTGTGTGGTT
>JBNKUI010000047.1:0-2815 GCA_050298535.1 Saprospiraceae bacterium | reverse complement strand
CCTACGATGCGGCAGGTAACAAGAAGACCTTTACCGGGCCCGACAGCGTCACCATTACCTACCACTGGGACAAGGGACGGCTCAGTCGTATCGAAATCCCGAATGAAGGGAGCATCTACTACAACAGCTATAAGTGGAGCCGCCCCGACAAGATCACCTGGCCGGGCGGTGCCACCCGGGAAGTCACCTACGACGCCGATCTCAAGCCCAAGCGGATCCTGGACTTAGATCCGGGTGAGAACCCCACGCTCGATTATCAATACACCTATGACAAGACAGGGAACATCGAGCAGAAAGCCACCCAGAACCAGACTTATGATTACGCCTATGATCTCCTGCAACGACTGACGGAGGCGAAAAGCCAGGCTGAGACGGAAGGGTGGGAATATGATCCGAACGGGAATCGGACGACGGATAATCTGAATCCCGGAACATGGGACTACGACGTCAACGACCGCCTCTTGGAAAGTCCGGGAGTGACCTATGGCTACGATGCGGCGGGGAATACGACGAGCAAGACGGAAGGAGGTGTCACGACGACCTACCTCTACAATGCCGAGGGGCGGTTGAGCCGGGTTGAGGATGGTGATCAGGTCATGATTGCAGAGTACGCATACGATCCGTTAGGGAGGCGGTATAAGAAGACGACTCAGGGTGAGACGCTCTACTTTTACTACGCTGATGAAGGGTTGGTGGGGGAGTTTGACTCAGCCGGAACGCCTGTCAGGCAGTATGGGTATGTGCCGGATTCAGAGTGGACGACCGATCCTATGTATCAGAAATCTTCTCAGGGATACGGATATTATCGAAATGATCATTTGGGAACATCTCAGCAGCTTATTGCAAATAATGGTTTGAAATATTGGGAAGGGGAATATAGGGCATTTGGTGGTTTATTAGCCGAATCTGGCAGCTGGGGAAATGGCTTAAGATTTGCGGGGCAGTATTTCGATTCTGAGTCCGGATTTATCTACAACTACTTTAGGGATTATGATCCTAGTACAGGGAGGTATTTACAATCAGATCCGATTGGTTTAGAAGGTGGTCTGAACACATATGCATATGTTGAAGGTAATCCCCTAGCTAGGATAGATATTTTTGGATTACTCTCATGTGGGTTAGGGTGCCATAATCCCACGGCACCGCTACCAGTATTCCCGCCTACAAATATGTCTCCTGTGGACGATCCTTGGCCTGGCTGGGGTAATCCTGACTTTCCTGATTCACCCGTTGACGATGTTCCTCCATCATGCCCACCTGATGACAATGATTATTGTGAAGAGGCAAAGGAAGTTTGCCACAGTGACTGCACAAGAATTTGTATAGGCAAAGGTTATGGTAGTGATGCGCCAAGCTGTTATAGAAGATGTATGCGGACGTGCTTGCCTGGATATTGTGCGGATAATTACTAGTGGTTGTTAATTATGCAAGAGAAAAATCAAATAGACCCTTTCGATCTGGCGAAGGAATGTATGCAATCAGTGAAGAAATACGACTCTATAGTCGGTGATCTTGATGTCTTGTATACTAACTTTGATGATTATACAGGAGCACAAATCAAAGAAAAATTAAAGACAAATATTGGCGAATTGTTGTCTGCCACTTTTGGTCTAGTAGACTGTATTGTAAAAAGATACCCAGAACTTGACCCCGATAGAGATTAATCAATCAATTCCTTGAGCATGGATTGGTATCTATTAAGGAAATTCTTTGTGACTGAGTAGTGTTCCGTTTCTTCGTATGGTGTTAGCTTTAGTTCTCCATCAACGAGTTCGAATATATGAGAATTAGGATAAGACAGAAGAATTGGAGAATGGGTTGCGATTATGAATTGAGATCCTTTATTAACTAATTGCTGCAATCGACTCAGCATTGCCATTTGTCTTGTTGGTGATAACGAAGCTTCTGGTTCATCTAAAATATATAGGCCGTTCCCACCAAAGCGATGAAGCATCAGTGAAAAGAACGACTCGCCGTGTGATTGTTCATGGAGAGATTTTCCGCCATAGGAATTTATGATGGGAGGTCCGAAGCTGAACTCTTTGTCTAGCTTCTCAATTTCAGTCCCGACATTGAAATAGCTTTCAGCTCTGAGAAAAAAACCATCTTTTGATTGTCGTACACTTTTTACAAGGCGAATGTACTTGTATAGATCAGAGTGAGATATTCTCGTTGAGAAGTTGAAGTTTTTAGAGCCGCCTTCTGGATTAAATCCCCAGCCTGTGGCAATGGCTTCAAGCAATGTAGACTTTCCTGTTCCATTTTCTCCAATGATGAACGTTACTGCTGGATGAAAAATTAGCGTTTTTAGCTTGCGAATGACTGATAAAGAAAAAGGATACTCATCGAAAGAAGGAATCTTCTCTCGTAATAATTGCATTTCAAGCAAATAGTGCGAAGCATCTATTGATCTCATATTTCTTTTAAAAACATTTAGTTACTGCTGGAATCTTGGGTTAGGTCCAGATAATTGTAAATATGGTTTCACAACATACTTCAGATTCACAATTGTAATCATAGTATCGGCAAAAGCTCCAGCGGGACCTGCAACGAATTTTGGTTTCGGGTGTCAGTCGGCTCCAGCGCAGGGTGCAATTCGGTCTGGAATACGCAATTGCGTATTCCAGACAATTTGATCATTCATTCCAATAGCTTATGACGCCAGATTCCAAAATTGGGTTCTACCCCGATTTTGCGGACACTTCAAAGAAGCCTGATAATGGGCAAAAGAGGTGTTTATGTCAAAGCGAAGAAGATTCAGTCGAGAGTTTAAGCAAGGTGCCGTCGAACAGTGCCATCAGCCGGGTGTCAGCTG
>JBNKUI010000046.1:0-1717 GCA_050298535.1 Saprospiraceae bacterium | reverse complement strand
GGTTATACCAAAAGAGCACGGCCGACACAGTAGTATACGCAGGACTTGGCTTCATATTCTTTAACTATTGCCTCGTCCCGGTCATTTCGAAATTACTTGGTATGCCCATCGATCCCCTGGAGTTACCCACTGCCTTCTGGGCCGGCTGGTCAGGAATTGTGGCTACCTGGAGTGTGGGCCTTACTCTTGAGAAGCGTGGAATAAGCAATCAGATCACTCAGGCCATTACCGGAAGCAGCGGTAGTCATCTATTGCCTGATGATATTTCAGCCCAGGGCTGAGGAGGAAGGTGAATGGATATCAGAAACTATATTTAACAAATTTTCCATCGGCATTGAGATCGACAATGCGGGACGGCTGATCAGGTCCTGTAGTGGTGGATATAAAGCGTTGTTTGGTGGGACATTTAATGAATGCGATGTCATCGAAGCTGTGCACCGGAATGAGACCACCCCGGCTTATTGGCATGCCTATAAAGAAGAGCAGGTCGCCGTTGTATATGACCTTTGTGTCAATCTGGTTGATACGTATGGGATTACTTCGATTCTTGGACATGAAGAAATTTCTCCCAACAGGAAATGTGATCCCGGCCCGGCCTTTCCCCTGGATAAATTGCGTGAGCGAGTGCTCTGTCGCCATCGGGCTGATGATGGTCCGGAAGATGAGCTGACTATGCACTGTGCCGGCCTGGTAACAGCAGCGAAACTGAATATTAGATCTTCGCCGGTAATCAGTGCGGTCACCGTTGCCCAACCCCTTTCCAAAGGAACCGTTGTCGACATCCTGCATGAATCTCACGGTTGGTATGAAGTTGAGGCCCGAGTGCGCGGATGGGTCAAAAAAGAATATATTAAAACCTGATGAAAGCGTTTTGAAGTAACCGCGGCAGTGTCTCTTATCCTATATGCTCCGGCCATATTGAGGCTGGAAATAAAAAAGGGGATGAAACATGATAAGAAAGGTTTTACCTTCGATAACACCATTCATTGTTTTCCTTTTATTCATCTTTTTTGCCCATCTCTCATCAGCTCAACAATTGGGATTTTCAGGGGTAATCATTAATGGCCAGCCCATAGAGACGGAATGTTCGAAATGGCTGAAGGAATCGTCACATATAAAAGTCCAAGGAGTCAAAGGACTCAATGAAGAAATTATGATCGAATTGGATGTTGATCCAAATTCGAAATCAGTTAAGGTAACCAGTCCCTCCTTGCCCGTAGATATTCTGGTTAATGATGCACCATGTGAATCAAAAAATAGTCCCTTTAGAATACTACTCGTCAGTCGTAAGTTCTAACCTTAAAAGCACTTCATTTTAGCGCTAAAATAGCATATAAAGAAACCTCCTGAATGAAAAGTTTCAATCTAAACAGATGCTTCAAGGAGGTTTTCAATGCTCTCTTATATTTATCAAGCCCTGGACTCTTTCCGAGGTGTTTTTTCCCGTTCCACAACATGGCTTCTTTTCTGCATGGTTGTACTCGGATTTATAGGATCTGTCGATATCATCGGCGTCTCCTCCTTTTGTCGGTTCTGGGGAGTTGGAGATCATGTGTACAACTCCTTCATCAATTTCTTTCGCTCTTCCGCATGGTCCATGGATTCCCTTACTTTCTCTTGGGCCGCTTTTATCATCTCGCAGAATGAGGCAGTCAAGATCCATGATCGGATAGTTCTCCTTGGAGACCACACCAGTGTTCCCAAAGATGGAAGAAGA
>JBNKUI010000045.1:0-19222 GCA_050298535.1 Saprospiraceae bacterium | reverse complement strand
ACCGGAAACCGGAAACCGGATATCGTCCCACACAGAGACATATCTATTTAAAACAAAGTGGATTAATGAAAATAGTTTGTGATTGACGCGGTCGAAAATGTCAAATTACCTTCCAACTTGAAAGCCGGATTTTCCTGTGTATTTAAATAATATATTTTCAGAGGATGGAAACCTGCCTCTAAGTGAGCTGAGGCATGTCCATTTTCTGTGTGCTCTTCTTTATAGCTGGCATCCATCAGTAGAATATCATGAAGTCGCACCAAATAGGGTCCGGCCGATTCAAATTCGAATTGGTATAGTCCGTCTGAGGGTACCTGGAGATAGCCTTCCAGTACCACTATAGATGATGCTTCGAGCTCTGGGATTGCGGGTTTGGGTATCATCCCTGATTGGGAAGGTGTGCCACTCACTTTGGCCAGCCAGGGATAATTTCCTTCATAGCTTTTCCATTGCAAGCCCTTTCGGAAGGTAGGAGGAATGATACTGGATATTAAAGTAGAATCGTAGGGTCTCCGTGCGGTGGTGTCAGGTATCCGCACTTGCAACACTTTTTCTTTCATCCATTGCTGCAATGCATAAAAAGACTCCTCACCGGCCAGATTTTTCGATTCTTTCGGATCTTCTACCACATTGTAGATTTCGAAATCATCATCCGCACTTTGAATATTATAGCGTACTCCAGCGTAGTCTCCAATACGAATTTTTTGCATTTGATTGCGTTGGCGTGTCCGGTGGTTTTCTCCAAACTTCTCATAGTCGGGTGTACTGCCTCCATTAAAATATTCGATATAAATATATCGGTCTGATGTTGTGACTGACCCTTTAAGATGCGGCAGCAGGGATATGCCATCTACATTGGCAGGAGCGGGCAATCCGGCGGCATCTGCAAATGTGGGAAGCCAGTCATACATGGCAGTTGGAGTATTGATGGTCGATCCTCCCGATATTTGTGCGGGCCAGTAGGCAATTGTGGGCACCCGAACACCTCCTTCCCAAAGATCCCGTTTGATACCATCAAAGGGTCCGAAACTATCAAAGAAGTCTGGTGTATTTGGGACATAATTTTCGGGGAGGTACGACTCACGGGAGGGACCATTATCTGAGGTAAATACGATCAGCGTATTGTCATCAATTTTTAAATCCTTCAGGAGATCCATGATGTCTCCGACCCCCTGATCAATTCTACGGCAGCTGGTAGCGTATCGTTGGTAGGTTTCAGGCCATGGTACTTCGTCTGTCGATGGATTCTGGTCATGATCGTATGTCACTTGCGCATACTCTGGATAGACATAAGAGTCGATTTCTCCCTGGGCGGTATTAATCATTTTGCCGGGTGTACCCGTCCATTCCAGTCCTCCATTCAGGCCGGTACCGCTAGGGTAGGGGCCGGTGGGTAACTCCAATACCGCGTGGGGCACATCATATGCGAGGTACAGGAAGAAAGGATTCGCCGCTTGCTCTTTTATATATTTTTTAGCGGCGGCCGTCCACAAGTCGGTGGTAAAGCATTTGTCCAATCGATCCGCGATGTTGACTTTGTTTTCCCACACTTCCTTCGGGTCCCGGTATTTACCTTCCTTAGGGTAGTGTTCATGTCCGTCCCGATGACGTATATAGCCCATATAGTAATCGAAGCCCCGTTCATTGGGGTGGGCGGGCCAGTCATTGGTCTCCGAAATACCTTGCAAGCCCCATTTGCCAATGGCGGCTGTATGGTAGCCTGCCTCCTGCAGCACATTACCTAGTGTATAGCTGTCTTTTAATGCCTTATCAAATTGATTGTCACGTACGTTGGCATGTCCCTGACTCTGTCCGAGGAGCAATGACGCTCGTGAAGGAGCACAAACAGGAGCTGAACAGTAATGGTCGGTAAGCATCGCACCGCCTTCCGCCATACGGTCCAGTGAGGGTGTGAAATGCCACGGTTCTGATCGTTCGTTTTCCATCTTTCGGCCATTTTGCCAAAAGACCCCCAGGTCACCCCAGCCCATATCATCTACTAAAATGAATATGATGTTGGGCTTTTCGGCCGTATTACTTTCTTGCGCATTGCCTTTGTGAAAAGTGATCAGGAAGATCGACAATAGTAGTGGTATTAATCGTTGTATTCGCATGGTAGAAAACTAAGCATATTATCGCATGTCGGACTGGGGAAGGCTTGAAATATAGGGTATTATCGGTAAATGACCATTTACCAATTTATCAGCGTCTCAAGTTCCGGATTTTCAAATTTGCTAACTTTGAGGCATCGAATGGTGAAACTCAGGACTCCGGAGTGAAAAAATATGTAGTATGTAGCCGCACCTCTTGGGCTTTATGGGTGATGGTGTTTGTAAGTGGTGCAATGAATCAATTAGGTGCCCAAAGCCTAGGGACCTTTACTGACATCCGTGATGATATTTCTATACTAAAGTGGAATGATCTAGATAGTGCCATCCAGATGTTGACAACCCTGT
The DNA here is from genome assembly GCA_050298535.1 of Saprospiraceae bacterium. Lineage (GTDB taxonomy): Bacteria > Bacteroidota > Bacteroidia > Chitinophagales > Saprospiraceae > JABDMH01. The sequence continues at coordinate 16,766 of JBNKUI010000045.1, read as the reverse complement.
GGAATCGACAATCCACTATGGGTTCAGTGCAAAATCAAGCAACTATGGCATTGGAAGTCAGTAAGTTGTATAATGAAAAGAGGGATTGTGATCAGATTGAGCACTGGATTTTAGTAGCCGAACCATTACTGATGCAGACCTCAGACAAGAGGGGATTGGCAGAGTTGTCCTATCAAAAGGGATATGCGGCCTTTTGTCGGGGTATGTATGAAGACGCAATGGAGCACATAATGGAGGGACTGAAGATCATGGAGGAACTCGATGATGCTGCAGGAATTGCCTTGGGCCATCTGCGTCTGTCGCGAATATTCCACTTCACCTTTAAAATGGCCCAGAGTGCTGAATATGGTAAACGGGCCGGTGAAACATTTGAAAGATTGGAAAATTACCCGAACGCGTGGGACGCATGGAGTTTTGCCGGTCATGGGTATCGTATGGAGGGAGATAGCTTGCAGGCACAGATATGCTTTGAAAAGGGTCTGGCCATGGCAGAAAATTCAGGTATCCGGCATATAATGGGACTGGCTTACAATGACCTGGGAGCCTTCTATATGGAGATGAGTCGTTATGATAGCGCTGAAATCTATTTTGAAAAGGCGCTGGTGAACCGTGACACTGCGAATGTACGCCAGGAGATGGTGATTAAGAATGGATTGGGGCAAGTCTTTCTGGCTACCGACCAATATCAAAAATGCATTGATTTATTATCCGGTGCCCTTAAAACCGTGTATCAAACAGGTGATATCTTTTTTCTAACAGAAATCCCGGAATACATCGCTCGATCCTATGAGGGTCTGGGGCAGTATGATAGCGCCTACAAATACATGGAAATAAACTGGAAATACTCGGATAGTTTATTTACTCAAAATCAGGATGAAGCCCTGGAGGAAATGCGATCCAAGTATGAATCGGACAAAAAGGATGCACTAATCACTCAGCAACAGCATGAACGGATCTACATAATTGCCTTATTAGCTTTAGCACTTTTGCTGGCTCTGTTATTTTACCGGCGATATGTGGCTAAAAAGAAAATGACAGAACTTCTTAATAAGAAAAACGAAGAGAAAGACTTTCTTCTGAGGGAAATACATCATCGTGTGAAAAATAACCTGCAAATATTATCCAGTCTGCTTAGTATTCAATCAGAGTATATTCAAGATGAAAATGCACTCAATGCTATTGTGGAAGGTCGAAATCGGGTGCAGTCCATGTCTTTTATTCATCAGCAACTATATTCTGATGATAATGTGACGGCAGTAGATATGCAGGTATATGTTAAGGAATTATGTGAACACTTAAGTGAGACATTTTCATCTCCCCAAAAACACATCAGCATCTTATACGAAAATCAGATTGATCTGGTGGATGTGGAAACCGCAATTCCCTTAGGGTTGATCATAAATGAATTAATTACCAATTCAATTAAATATGCTTTTAAAGACAGGGATCAGGGATTAATACATGTCCGTTTATGGATGAATCAGGCAGGACTGCTATGTCTGGAAGTCAAAGATGATGGTAATGGGCCAGTAGATTCGATCACTGAGACAGCTTCATTTGGAACTGATTTGGTAACTATTTTAAGTCAGAAATTAAAAGGGAAAATAAGTATTGATACCGAGGATGGATATTCGACCCTAATAACCTTTCATCGTTTCAAAATGCTGAGTGATGCTTCATTGAACAGTGTTTCGACTTAAATTAATGAAGGTTAAAGCAAGCGTTTGTGGCTGAACTTTTCCTGCAATGAACGAGTTTTAAGGATCATCAGATAGATGCGATGATAATATTGACAGTTTTCAATGTAAATTGCACTTGACCAAGTGTATGAAGATGGGGTGGTCAGGGTTTAAATTGCTGACTTTATGATCGTCTAGTAATTAAATAAATTTTAAAAGAAGATAAAATATATGATACAAAGAAATTGGGTGCTCGCAGTATCTCTTATCTTTTTAGCGGCACAAAGCTATGCACAGCAGGCACTGTGGGGAGGCCCACAGATTTCCTCTCCGGAAATACATGAAGACAAAGCCGTAACCTTTCGATTATTGGCTCCCAATGCAGATTCTGTGCAAATAACTGGTGATTTTCTTCCTACACAAAAAATACAAACCCCACGAGGTGAATTTGACATACCCGGTATTGCAGACCTGACCCGCGACGAAAAGGGAGTCTGGTCGTTAAAAGTAGAACCGTTGCAGCCTGAGCTCTATGGTTATTCCTTTATTGTAGATGGAATGCGCACAACAGATCCCAATAATCCTTTCCTCATCCGGGATGTTGCCTCCGTCACAAACGTATTTATTATTGATGGTGGTCATGCCGATTTATATAAGGTCAACGATATTCCACATGGTACCGTATCCAGGAGATGGTATGAATCAGAAGGATTAGGAATGGATCGACGGCTGACTATTTATACGCCACCGGGTTATGAAAAATCAAATGATAAATTCCCGGTACTTTATTTGCTGCATGGTGCAGGTGGGGATGAGGAGGCATGGATTGCTTTGGGACGAACCGCACAGATCATGGACAATCTGATCGATCAGGGTAAAGCAGAGCCTATGATTGTCGTGATGCCCAACGGAAATGTGATCCAGGACGCAGCACCTGGGGAGGGAAATGAGGGCTTTTACAAACCCCAGTTTATGGTACCTAAAACGATGGATGGAACCTACGAAGCAAATTTTAAGGACATTATTAGATTCGTGGAAGGAAATTACCAGGTGCTGGCAGACAAACAACATAGAGCTATTGCCGGACTTTCCATGGGTGGGTATCACTCACTTCATATTTCACGGTATTATCCGGAAACTTTCGACTACGTGGGATTATTTTCTGCTGCTATCATGCCATCTCAGAATGTATCGTCAGAAGTGTACAATGATTTTGATGAGACGTTAAAGGCGCAGATGGAAAATGGTCTAAAACTCTATTGGATTGCCATCGGTAAAACCGATTTTCTTTATGAAGCTAATAAAGAGTATCGGGGAAAGCTCGACAATATGGGTATGGAATATGAGTATGTGGAGACAGAGGGTGGTCATATCTGGCGCAACTGGCGAATTTACCTGACAGAGTTTGCACCACTGTTGTTTAAATAATTTATAGTCTTCTTACTCAGGAGATAAGTACAATAAAAAAGGGCCTCCAAACAGAAGCCCTTTTTTATTAGTGGACTGTAACACTTATATGAGTTGTATAGATTGGAGTTATTTTGTATCAGGTCGAAGAAGCAATACCGCACATAGCCAAAGCTAAGTAAGGCTATTGATGATGAAGAACTGGTGCAAAAGAAACCAATTGATGCACTCGATTTAAATGTTACAGTCCACTAGCGTTGTATCTTACCTTTTAATAAGGTGAAGGAGTGTGGGGGGAATGTGTAGGTCATATTTTGACCCTCTGCGACTGCATCTTTTTCAACTGTCTTTACGGTTTCGGCATCAAAGTCATTCATAGCTTTAATGTCGGGTCCATTTACCTCATAGGCCTGGAGTGATCCGGTGAAATTTCCTTCCTGCATAATAATCTCGGTGGTTATTGGATTGTCCCGGTGACGATTGACAACTGCAATAGTGATAGTTTCGCCATCAATTGCCGAGGACACATCCAGATAAGGTACGTCATCCTGCTGCGTAGCTGATTCACCAAGTCCAATATTAAATTCTTCGGTATCATAAGCTTCGCAGTCTACCATAATATCCAATGCGGTGCCCGAAACATGATTGGCAAAGAGTGAAAGTGGGTGAAAAATCGTCTGTTTAAACATATCATCTCCTTCTGTAAAGATAGGTCCGATGACATTGACTAATTGCGCCATGTTTGCAATCTTGACGACGTCAGCATTTCTGACGAACGTGTTTAGGAACCCGGCTACTACCAGGGCATCTTCCAGATTATAATGTTCCTCCAGCGCTCGGGTGCCTCTGGTGTCATCTCCTCCTCTCGCGCGATACCATACATTGTATTCATCCCACGCGATATAGATAGGATCACGATCTCCACGATTGGCTCGCTGCATCTCAAGGTCGATCAATCCCCTTACGATACGTGTGCGTTCTTCCATCACTCGAGGAGTAGCCATGAAATTATAGTAGTCATCATCTGGATTACCCACATAGATATGCAGGGCAATGTAATCGACTACATCTCTAAGTTCGTGAATGATTTTTTGATTCCATGCATAGGGATCTGCACCTGGATGATAGTTAGAAGATCCCGTGGCGATCAGTTTGATATCCGGGGATGTGAGCTTCATGAGCTTTGAAGCTTCGCGGGCCTTTTTTGTGTAGTCTTCGGCATTGAGATGCCCCATCTGCCAAAAGCCATCCATCTCGTTTCCCAGACTCCAGTATTTTATATTGTGGGGTTCAGGGTACCCATGCTCTTTTCGGAGTTCAGCATAGTAGGGACCCTCTTTTACATTGGTATACTCTACCCATCGGCGGGCTTCTTCGATGGTTCCCGTACCCATGTTGACCGCGAAATAAGGCTCTGCGTTCACTTTTTTGCAATAATTGACAAACTCATTGGTTCCAATTTCGTTGGTCTCCAATCGTGCCCATGCTAGTTCCATTCTCGGAATCCTTTCGGGACCTACTCCATCGAGCCAATGATAATTGGATACAAAATTTCCTCCCGGATATCGCAATTGTGTGACGTTGAGGTCCTTGGTAGCCTGGATTACGTCCTTGCGAAAGCCGTCTTCGTCAGCATGCGTGGATGATGGATCATAGATGCCCCCATAGACACATCGCCCCAGATGCTCTACGAAATTTCCATATAAAAGCGGGCTGATCTCCCCGATCTTCCGGTCAGGATCAATTTTAATGCGTGCATCCTGGGCCCAGATAAGGGATGGAACCGCAAATATCAGCAAGAGAAAAATTCCAAATCTTAAATTCGACATACAATAATATTTACTTAAGCAATGAATGTGGCAGTAGTCATAGCGAGCTGTAAATATATTAATTCTCTTCGCTTTAGATACCCAAAGCAGATGTCATCAGAAGATCATGAGGCGAGGTTTAGAAAAGAAGTGTACCCTTCCAGGTGTGACGAGGTTCAGAACTTCACCGGATAGAAGCTTGAGAGAATCGCTCGATGGAATTCAGCACCATTCCAAGAGAATACTTTTTAAATAATTAGTTATCAGGATTCATTATCAAGTGATCATATTCTTACCATGGCACCCAGTCGTAATCCAATGGTGTGGGTTCTCATCGGTACATTAGAAAATTGTGGCTTGGATATATCAGTTAGTCCCAGATGATCATGGATTGCGATACTACCTTCGATATTTTTACTGACCATAAAGGCTATGCCTAATCCGCCCATCATTCCAAATTCAAACGATTTATGATCGCTTGTATGGTTATATTCGCCACCTTCATACTGACCTAAGGGCTTATCGATAGTCTTAGCGGCCACTAAATAGCCTCCGTAGGGGCCGAGATCAAAATAGATATGGGTGTTACCTTTTGAAATCTTGTAGGATGCCAGCAGAGGTATTTGAATATAGTCTTGTGAAATAATGATTTCTTTGGTTCCTATCAGCATGGCGTTGGCATCCGTTGCCGGAAATGCGATTTTCCCTCCCTTCCCTTCATATTCCAATCCCGATTTGATAGAAATTTTTTCACCTATGGGTATGGCAAGATCCAGCCCTAATGCAAAATCAATGCGCAATTTTCTATAGTCACGGAGGATAGGGCCTCTTCCATGTGTACTCGCTAGATTAGGAGAAAAATGTAGTCCTAGTTTTATTTTTTGATCTTGGCTCTGCACCGTAAATACCAGGGAAACGAGTATTGCGAGAAGTAGTCCTTTTTGCATGTTCGATGATTTTTAATGAGTGTAGTAACTAGTGATAATAACGGAGGTGGGTCATAGGCTGTTGTAAGTCAATATGTTAAAACGAGATTCTGTTGATGAAGATGCGTAGCTATGATGGGAAATATCACTTGAGATAGTCGGTCTGAGATGTAGGAAAATCAAGCCCTGAAGGTGGCGAAATCATGATCTGTGCAATATCTCTCATCCTGGTCCATCGAAATGCAAAATCGAGGGTCAAACAGATCAACATGTAACTAATACTTATCTTGAAAATAAATTACTGAATATGAGAATATACTGGACTTATTTTTTCCTTTGTCTCTTCCTCCATGCCACGTCGCAGAATGGAAACCTTCCCCAACAATTCACGCTGTTTGATGTCGAGTTTACCTATACAAAGGATGATGCCGATCATAGTACCCCGAGCAAATCACATTATTACGTGAAGAATAGCATGCTAGAGTCAGGGGTACCCGACGACTGGACGCAACCGGTAGATTTTCGTAATGGATCGGTGCACATCCGTATCGAAGTGATTGATAAGCCGGCTGGGCATGCTCCCACCAAATGGACTTTGTGTTATATTCCCAACAAGGGTCAGGGCAATGGCTACGGTTGTACAGGTACACCTCTCTTTACAGAAGAAGGTGTCTACGAACTGGATGTGGACATGAATGAATTCTGGGAAAATCAATCCATTATCTGGTCTGAGGGTATTAAACAAATGGACCTCGTGATCAAGGATGATAGTGGTGGCCAAGGCCACGCCCACAAGCGAGAAGACCACGAACTTTTCTTCCCAACAACGGTACGTATTACCATGGTGCAGGTAGCCCGCGGAGCGGTTTATGATCCGGATTTGGTGGAGGCGCTTAAAGAGTAGTATCCTACTCGCTGATCACCTGCACTTTCGACTTAAGATGGGATGCACCAAAAAATCCAATCGCACCATTTGTCAGATTGGTTGGAATATTCGCAGGATTGTATCCGAAGGGCCCCAACCCCTTCCATTCGGTCTCAGCCATGAATGCCCTGACAAAATCATAATGTTCGGGAGAAAGTGAGCCATGCTCAAGATGAATTTCCGATCCTAAAGGAAAAATACCCACTTCGAGAATGCCATATGCCAGCACGGCAGGTGGCTCTACATAAGGGTGAATGTAATAAGAGCTATCCCCGTTGCTGTAACCGTTCTGCTTATCCTCCCAGTACTCCGTGATTTCGTAAGGAAAGGTCTCTGCCCAGTCATCGGGTGCCACAATTTGAATATTTAGTCTGGCCGGACTTTCCCCACCAAAATTTCCCGGATATTCGACCCAATAGAAACCCTGGGCCAGTTCAGACTCTCGAATGGAGACATCCGGGGGTATCGTGGCTTCCACCATAGAATCCTTTGCCTCGTATATCTCTCCCTCCAGCTCTATGGTTAAATAATAATTCTTGCCTACCTGTCCGGCCCATGCTTTCTCACTGACATAGATGCCAGATTCCTCTTCATAGTATTTATGTATTTGTTCACCATCTGATACGGTAATGATGGCTCCTGAAATAGTGGCTGCCTGCCCTTCCACGATGACTTCCCGACTGCGGGTTAATTTTACGTATTGATTTTGCTCCCGGGAGGTCACGAGTCCTTCCACTACCAGGAGTGACGGTGTGTCATCTGTTTGTTCCCATTCCAGCTCTTTCACACATCCAGGGGAAAGCAGCAGCAGAAGGACCGTGAATAAAAAGCTGCATTTTTTCAGGCTTAATTTATTTTTGATGAATACCATAATTTTAAAATTTGAAATTGTATGAAACGCTGGGCAGGATGCCGAAAATGGATAGTTGGTAGTAACCGGTTTTATTCCGGTCACCTATGAGGTCAATATCCTCGAGCTGAGGACTGACAAAGGCGGTGGAAGCATTTAATCGATGATATGCATTGTATAAACCAAAGACCCAGTATGCCTCTTTTTTCCTTCCGGGTTTATCCTTGTTGCGGAGCGTAAGACTCACATCTAGTCGATGATAGTCTGGCAACCTTCCATTGTTTCGATCAGCATATAAAGGGGGATTTAATCCCTCGTATTGAAATGTTCCTATCGGCAAAGTGATGGGTTGTCCTGTATGATATACCCAGTTTACAGCTAGCGATAGTCTGTTCGATATACGTTGCTGGGCCGAAATTTGTAGCTGATGAGGTTGATCAAAATTAGCCGGGAAAAAAGAGCCATCATTTAAATATGAAGTTTTTCTTAGGGTTCGTGTGTAGGTGTAATTCACCCATCCTGTTGTTTTCCCCTTTGCTTTTTTAATTTGTGCTTCAAATCCATACGCTTTACCTCGGGCCGATAGCACTTCTGCTTCCAAATATCGGTTCATAAGTAGATGGGCGTGATTTCGATATTCAACCTGGTTTTTTAGTTTTTTGTAATAAATGTCAGCGGACAATTTCCAAATTCCTTTCGGATCAAATCTTTCAAGACCGAGGGCAAGCTGATCTGCAATCTGAGGTTTTGACTGTGAGCTGGCTGGAATCCAGATGTCAAAGACATTGAAAGAAAGACTGGCATTAGACAAAAGATGAAAATATTGGCGGGTACGTTGATAATTTAAACTAAGTGATATGCGATGTCCCACGCGATAATTAAAATTGACGCGGGGTTCCAGTCCGCCAAAAGTCTGATAAATCCTCCCTTTGGGTAGATCCTGTAAGTCCTGAATGCCATCGTTAGAAAAAAGGATGCGCTCACCGGTGCCAATCACTTGGAAGAATGAAGCATGCATCCCATAGGAGGCCGATATTTTTTTATTGATAGTAAAGTCATCTCCAATAAAGAGTCTGTGCTCCAGTGATTTGGACGTAGGTACTGCTTGCACATTGGGAATTTCATTTTCTGAAAAACCAGGCTTTAAATGATGCAATGTAGATTGTAGTCCAAAATACACTTTATGTTTTTGATTGGGATACCAATTAAATTCATGTTTTAGCCCAATATCTTCAATAGCTGAGTTCCAGTTTACATTGGAGTTGGACCGTGAAAGATCAATTCGGTACGTATACTTACTGTATAGCAGTGTGGTGTTTGAAAAAAGCTTATTACCATAGAGATGATTCCATCGTACCGATGTGGTGGTATTGCCCCAGTCGACCCCGTACTGAAGCGATCGAATTCTATTTATATCACGACCAAAGTATCCCGATATATAGAGCCGATCTTTTGTACCGATACGGGTATTAACTTTTGCATTTACATCATAAAAGTATGCCGTAGTTTTTCGTGTGAATTCAGCTTGAGATAGCTTGAGAAAAAGATCTGCATAGGTTCGTCGTCCAGAAATCATAAACGAACTCTTGTCTTTCTTGATAGGACCTTCTAGTAAAAGTCGGGATGATAGCGTGCCTATTCCACCTTCAGCGCCAAATCGTTGATTATTGCCCTCTTTCATTCGTATATCCAGTACGGAGGAAAGTCGTCCTCCAAAATTGGCCGGGATGCCTCCCCGATAAAAGTCTAGTCCGTTAATGGCGTCCGCATTAAATACAGAAAAGAATCCCATCAGGTGCGACGGATTATAGACTGGTACATCATCTAATAATATTAGGTTCTGATCGGCGCCACCACCACGTACAAAGATGCTGCTGGATCCTTCGCCTTGCGTTGCCACACCGGGAGACAATTGTACTACTTTGATTAAGTCGCTCTCACCCATGACGGCCGGCGTGCTTTTGATGGTCTCGGTGGAGATCATTTCCCGATTTACTTGAGGAGAGATAATCTGCGCATCCAGATCGGGTGCAGCACTTACAATTACCTCGCTAAGTACTGTTTCCTGAGATTTCAGAGATATGGTTTTTTCCTGATCCTGACTAAGATCAATTTGGAACTCCAGAGGCTCGAAGCCGAGATGGTTGACCACGAATAGATATTTGCCGCGTGGTAAAGTGATGGAGTAAAAGCCATAACTATTGCTGGAGGTGCCACTGTTAGATGCAGGACTGTAGAGAGTAGCCCCAATTAATGCTTCGCCATTTTCTCTATTTCTGATGTGTCCCGAGAGCGTCGCTTTTTCGCTCCGTGCTATTTCACTTCTTTTACCGATGACGATCATTTCTCCGATTTTTTTCCATTGGAGACCCTCTGCTTCGACTATTTGATCGAGGACCTTATCCAGAGGAGTTGCCGTAAAATGGTATTCACCGATACCGTCTGTAAGATGCTGTTGGCTGTAGGCAAACTGACATAGGCATTGGTCAGAGATAGATGCTAAAACTTCTGACCAGGATTTTCCACGGGTATCGAGATCAATGGATTGTGCCATCAGACTGACAAAGCAAAAAACTACTGTGATGGTCGCCAAAAATATTTTCCTTTGATTTATCTGCATTTTTACTCATTTAATATTTGAGGAGGAGAGAGGTAGTATTTTCCAGTTATTTCTTATCACATGGAGATCCTAGCACCTGATATGACTCATTATTAATTTTCTCGAAAGAGATGGTATGTACGCTACCGATGATAGTGAGGATCTCATCCAGTGTTTCCTTTTGGAAGTCAGCGGTGAGGAGGCAATTTTGTCCAGCAGCGGATTGCCAGGTGAATTTCACATTAAATCGTACTTCTAGTGCTTTCAGCACTTTCTCCAGCGGTGTATCCCGAAAATTTAATTTATCTGGTGCAATGACGACACTACCCGTTTTTAATTCTTCCAAACGAATAGGACTCTCCAGATCTTCATCAATTTGAGCACTTTGATCTTTTATTAAAATAATTGCCTTCTCGGCATGATCCCGGCGGGAAAAGGATACGATACCACTTTTTACATGTATTTCATGGGATGAATCTACCGGTGCAACCACCCTAAAAGATGTACCCAAAACTTCAATCCTGGACTGCTGGGTCTCTACAATAAAGGGTCGGGTAGTGTCGCGATGAATATCGAAGAACCCTTCTCCTTCAATTGATATCTTGCGCTGCCTTTTTCCCCAATTAAAGCGGTTTCGAGTCAATTTACCCCCTTGTGCCAGTAAAACAGTAGAGCCATCTGGCAAGGTAACTTGTTGCTCTGCCAGGGTAGCTTCAGAGATGACCTGATTGGATTTCTGGAAGAAAAGACCCAGAGTAATCAAGAGTAAAATAGACGCAGCTACTCTTAAATAGTCTCTTCTGGAGAATATTTTTCTCGTTTTAGCAGTGGAATCCGATTGTATCTTTGATTCAACTCTGGACCATCCTGCATCAATGTTTGGAAGATCTTTGGACCCTATTTTTTCGGATGCTTCCCAAATGGCTTTCCATCTTTCAAATTGCTGGGGATTTTCCTTGATCCATTTTTCGACAATTAATTCCTCTTGTTCATCCGCATGGCCATTCAAATAATTCACAATTGCATCGTAGAGATGTTCCATAATACTGCATTGATGATTTAAAATCCTTTCTGTGTCAGGATGTATACTGTAATAGACAGGAAAAAATCAGGAGAGGGGGATAGGGTGCTGTAATTTTTTTTCAGAATCCAGAGGTGTGCAGCACCAGCAGGCTATAGAATATACCACGATGGATCAGATCGGCCCGTATTCGGGCGAGAGCGGTCTTTATTTGTGATTTTACTGTTTCTTTCGAAATCCCAAGCTTGTCGGCTATCTCCTGATAGGTCATTTGACCAAATCGACTCAATCTAAAAACGGTACGACATCTATCAGGTAGCCGATTTATGGCCAACTCAATACACTCTACCAATTCAGTGATGTCCTCTGGAGTGGATGACACCATATTTTCGGGAATCTCCTGCGTGCGCAATCGTGCTCTGGCGGATGAAACATAATTGATCGATTGGTTTTTTACTGATTGCAGGAGGTAGGCACTGACACTGCTCTTGATATGCAAATGCTCTCTTTTTTCCCACAGCTTAATGAAGATATCTTGGGTGATTTCTTCAGCCACTTCTTTATAGCCAACAATCTGAATGGATTTAGTAAAAAGTGAATGATAGTATTTTTGGAAAAGACTTTTCAGACCTCGGTCATCATGATTCCGGATCAATGCTATGTCATGAAAATCGTCGGTCTTGCCCATTCTCTTCCCAGCGTACTACTTCCAGACACGAAGATCTTCTATACTGTAAAGATCACTGGACAAAGTATATAAAGCGGTCTAAATCATAGACGAATCATGTCAAATACTCGAAGCCTGAAATTATCCCTCCATTTCTCGCATCACATTCGATAGCGTATCAACCCATTTTTCGGAAAGGGAGCGATCGGGTGTAGTGTCCCAGCTACCATCTATACCATTTCCCCCGAGATAGATACCGTCCTTTCTTGTGATGAAATAGGCTCCCTGAGTAATCAACTTGTAGGTAATCTCAGATTGAGGAACCAGACAGGCTAGTTGGCCAGAAATGGGTCTTAATTCGTCATCATTAAAAATGGTCTTTGCACCGAGGCCGGTACAGTTGACTATTGTTTTATGGGGTAGGGCATCAATGTCTTCAAGGGATTTTATCTCCTGGATTTTTAGTTTTCCACCTCGAAGGAGGAAGTTGTTGAGATGGAAATTGAGATAACCGGGAATATTGAAGATCATGTTACTGCGCCGGGTCACCATTTCGGCATTAAACGGGTGGTCACGCTTATCTAGAGTCTTCCATTCAGGAGCCAGACCTTCGATTTGATAGATGGCATGACCTCCATTACCATCCGTATTTCGTGGCACTGCGGAATGAATCCTATACTCGTCACCCCATTCCACGATATCTTGTACCCCCAGCATCATCTGCATGCGTTTGAAGGAATACCGGCAGGCTGTCTCCCACTGACCCCTGAATTCGGCAGTGGCAACATCTCTGTCACATACCCTTGAAGCAGGTGACCAGGTACCTGTAGCCAAATTAGAGGTGACGTTTGGGGGAACATCCTTTGTATATATGGTGACCTGACACCCACTCTCCTGCAGTAAAGTAGCTGTCGCGATGCCTACGGTTCCGCATCCTAACAAAGCAATCTCCCTGTCAGAACCTTCCATTACGAGGTTGCGAGCCAGATGTCCGGTGCCCCAGGAGAGGGACCATCCACTTCCACCATGACCATAGTTGTGGACAATTGTTTTTTTGTCTAGTATTTCTTTTTCGATCCTGGGACCTGAAGGACGAAAGGGACGTAGCCCCACCGTTTCTTTGATGATTCGGTCCTTGGAAAGTTTAAGTTTAGGTATCCGATAGATTCCCTTGTTAATATAGAAGTTTTGATCTCCGTACAGTTTTGAGGATCTTGCACAAGAGCTTAATCCTCCCACACTAATAGCGGAGCCTGCCAGTCCTGCACTTAAAAGAAATTTTCTTCGGTCCATAGAATTGTGGTTTATTTCTTGAATGAACTTGACTACAAGTTATGTTCTCTCAGCGCTTCTCCTAGGACCTTTATACCCTTTTTACCTCCTGGGACCGAATTGCTTCCAAAAAGGAAAAGAAGATGCTTTGTTTTTTATATATGATAAATATTAATGTGAATTACTCTGATATATAGGATTATAGGTTACTGTGCCTGGGCAGCAGCAGAGTAAGAATTACTCTTGTATTTTGTGTTGAAAATGACAAATGACGTGGAAAATTGTCACATGTGTGGGCACTAGAATCCATCTTGGAAGACAAAATCTACCCCATTTTCATATTATACCATATTAGTTCAAAAGAGTACCGGAGGCAGTATCTGGCACAATCGGTGCCTGAGAGGCGTGAATAAAATAAGTGTCTAGGGGTTGACAATACCTCGTATATTCCAATTGATATTGGTAGCATTATTGGTGTAGTCCAAAAAAGATATCCAACCGGGTTCTGCATTACTATCAAAGAGCCCGTAGACATCCCCATTGGCGTGTCGGGGACCCGGATCACATCCTACCACCGCAATATCCTGATTACCCACCTGAACCTCCAGCACGATCCAAACACCCGTGTCCGGAATGCCAATCTCATCGTCAAAAGTCAGTACATTCCAACTATTATTTCTCAGATCATCCCCTTGCAGTGTTTGCTCATACAGGGCGCTTCCCGGTTCGTTCGCATTATTTGCATTCCATTCCAGGATAAGAACCTTTAACTGTTCGGGTCGTTCCGCGATATACACTTCGATACCCAAAAGGTCCTTACCGATGTGTCCCTGATCGGCAATCACGGAAGCAGGAAACTTAACAGCGGTATAGCTGGTACCCCTTGCCAGGATGGGTGCCGCCTGATTAGGCCCATCATAGTGTAGTGATTCTGTACTGAGGATTGGATCATCATCTTTATCACAGGCACAAAAAAGCAAGAATACCAGAGTCATTACGGAAAACAGACGCATAATACCTTTTTATCATACTGACGTCCATGCTGATCAGAATATTACACGGAAGTCAGTTAATACTCTCTTAATGATGTGTGAGCGTGATAAAATCAATAGCTTAGTATAAGACCAGGATTTCGATATGTCATTACTCGAAAATCATAAACATTTTCATTGGTGGTACTACAGCTTAGGTAAAAGACACCTTTTCAATATTGGAATGGGAGTCTTTATCTGGCTCTTCCTGTCTTTGACGCAGCCTTTTGGTATCTACATGAATAACTTTCAAAGTTACCTATCACTGGTGTTTCATCTCACCATTTTTGGTATACTCTGGACCCTGACTATCTATTTTATCCAAATAGTTTGCAAGTCAATTTTAAATGCTGAGCTGGAGAAAGATAGTAGGATGGATTTCTGGGTGTGGATTATCTTCCTGGTTGTGGTTATCAATGCACAATCTCTCATGAGAGCTATGCTTTGCCAGTGGTCCTGCATGGATGTTCAGGAATACATTGAGTCCTACCTTGCCGGAATGTTGCTCTTTATCATTCTTTACCTTCCGACCTCCCTGTATGCCAGATCCAGACACATCCAACCAAAAGATGACGATCAATTAGATCCATGGGTGCAACTCGAATTGCATGGTAAGCAAAGCATACGGTTTCTTACAAATGATTTGGTGTATTTTAAGTCCGATGACAACTACGTTGATATCTATTATATCTCCGAGGGTGACAAACTTCAAAAGAAGACTGTTCGGTGTAGTTTGCAGTCTATTAATACACAACTCAGACGATATTCCGGGTTTATTCGAACACACAGAAGCTACATCGTTAACATGAGATATTTGAGTTCAATGCCCAGCCGATCGATACTTCAACTCATTCCTAAGTACGGTGAGATAAAGATACCGGTATCAAAGTCCTATCAGAAATCGGTCATGTCGTTTGAGGTATTTGAATAGAAAATTCCACTCACCACAAATTCGCTTCATTTCACCACAGTAGAGTCTTGCACCTATCGGAAATTCATTGTCCCCCCCTATATTTGGAGAGGAGAACAATCAATGTCGCTCCGCTGATCTGTTGAATAAATTTGATTATGAGGAAAATATGTACACTGGGTTTACTTATGCAAATAATGCTATCATCAGGGCAACCCAATTATCCTAGTGAAGTTTCTGAGGCTCAATTAGTATTCTCAGATCTTGAGAATTTCAGTGAGTGTCTATCCAAACTAACCATTGACTGCGATACAATATCCCTCTTAAATCATTACTACTTTGATCGCGCCTCGGCAGGGTTAAAAGAGTATATATCGCGTCATAGCCTGTCAGACTCGATGCTTCTTGCTGCAATGACTAAATACCCGGATCGCTATCAGTTGGTCGGTGATGTGATCAATCAGCGATCCGCATTGGAGCAAAGATATCGGAATGAGCTGCGCTTTTATCAAAGAATTGTAGAGGATGCAGTTTTTCCACCTACTTATCTGCTGGTGGGTGCTAATCGAGGAATAGGACAGGGTTCGCGAGAGGGGCAATTGGTGACAATGCTGAAAGTAGCGGATGACCCTGACAAGTTGTTTTCCATGATTATCCATGAGCTGTCACATTTTCAACAAGCTAGGACTATGGGTTTTCAAGCCTATGGAGCCATTTTTCAAAAACCTGATAACATGCTTGATTTGATCTTGCGAGAGGGTGTGGCTGATTTTCTGACTTATGGAGTGGGGAGGCAACATGCTGGAGATTATCATCGGCTGGATTATCTGAATATGCATGAGGAAGAATTAGTGGATCGGTTTGTACATGATCTTAAAAACCAGGATCAGAGTTATTGGCTGTGGGAATCACTTAATAGCACAAGTGGTGAACCCAGTCTATTAGGATATGCAATGGGATTTAAGATTTGCTCGAGTTATTATCAAAAAAATGCTGACAAATCAGCAGCTATCATGGATATGCTTCGCATGGAAGATCCTGCATTATTTTTAGATAGAAGTAAATATCTACAGGGGTTTTACCCTTAGTTTATTATGAATGGTATGGCGGTTCAGGATGAAACTTTAAAAGTAGATGGGCGACATTCGGGAAGCATCAGACAATACAGTGCCAGATGGTATGTGCATTATTTTTCTTCTGCAAGCGCTCCAGCCAGCCTCTCGACATGGGAGGGTGGAATGATGCATGATGAAATCATCTTACAAAGACCTCAGAAGTCTCCCAGTGGTCGTGATGGCAAATACAAAATTCGATTCTATAATATTTCAGACGAGGGCTTTGATTGACTCGGAGCCTGGACGATCGATGAATCCATCGTCTGGAAAAGTTGGAAAATACATTGTGATAAAAGATCTCCCTGATTAAGGGCTCCCTTTTATTTCATTGCTTAGGTAAAATCTCTATTAATTTTTCTCTGATGTATTAGGTCAACCTATGGCCATAAACATCTATATCCATTCCTAAATAAAATGGCTCTATTCCATAAATAGTGGATTATCAAGATAAGTTTATCTTGTTGTGATGGAGAAAGAATTATTTGCACAGGCATTGGGATTGACTAAATCCTGGGAGATCACCAAGATCGACTTTAAGTCGGATGGAGGAGTCTTT
>JBNKUI010000044.1:0-29197 GCA_050298535.1 Saprospiraceae bacterium | reverse complement strand
AATCCTCTGACCGAAAACCGTGAATAATCTTTCTTTCGAATGGTTGGAAAATAAGCAAAGGATCTTCCCTGCTGCTCATGGTCCACAAACCCCTTCTTCTCAAGAATCCGCACAATAGATGAAACGGATGAATGAGGAGGATGGGGTTCTTCCATCATCTCAATGAGTTCCGAGACTGTCTTCGCACCATGCTGCCACAGCATATGCATGATTTCTTCTTCCGCTTTTGTCAACTTCTGCATGCAAGATTTTCTTTACCTCCTGCAATATAACGTATTTTTTCGTTGCAACGCAACTTTACGTTGAAAATAGTTTGGGGAAGCATTTGAGTGTGGGTTTGGATTTGAGTGTGTCGGATGTCGGATGTCAGATGTCAGATGTCAGATGTCAGATGTCTGTGTAAACATCTTTGATGAGACGATAACCTGGAACCAGGGGCCCATCTCTAGAAAATTATGGTCCTGTTTTGGTAGGGCAGGATATTATGACGCAGGTGATTCCAGACGGCTTCGGACAGTACCAGCTTTTCAAGGTTCTTTCCCTTACGGATCAGATCCTTTACACTATCCTTATGTGTGATACTGACTACATCCTGTGCGATGATGGGACCGGCATCCAGATCAGCTGTGACATAATGACTGGTGGCTCCAATAATTTTCACTCCGCGCTGGTGGGCCTGATGGTAGGGTCTGGCACCGATAAATGCAGGAAGAAATGAATGGTGAATATTAATCACCCGGTTTTGAAATTGTGATACAAAACCCTCGGACAGTATCTGCATGTAACGTGCTAAAACGATCAGGTTGATATCATAATCTTTTAGCAACTTACTTATCTCACTCTCCTGTTGAGCTTTGTTCTCTTTGCTGACTTTGAACACATGAAAAGGAATGTCAAATCGGTCTCCAATATGCCTCAGGTTCTCATGGTTTGATATGATCAATGGTATTTCTACCATCCATTCTCTGGACATATATCGCTGTATCAGATCATACAGACAATGTGACATTTTGGAAACGAATATGGCCATGCGTTGAGGTACATCACTAAAATGTAGCTGAAACTCAATATTAAACTTATCTGCAATGTTGGACCTAAAGTCCTCTCGAATCTCCGGTCGCGGCAATGAAAAGCCATCCAGCTCCCACTCTACCCGCATAAAGAAATGAGATGCCTCCTGATCTACATGTTGATCGAGGTCTACGATATTAGCCTTAAGATCGTACAAGTATTGTGTCACCGCGGCCACCAATCCCTTCTGGTCATCACAATGCATCAGAAGAATAGCCGTATGCTTTCCATTTTTCATGTTCGTACTTGCAGGAATTATCGCGCCAAATATAGAATTATATCGGATTACAGTGGTGACCGGACAATTTCATCAGTCGTCACTTCTATGGCATTATTTCGCATCATATGTGATCGCAATCTATGCTTATTAGGCTGCTAAATACTAGATTTGTCCGTTCTAAAGAACAAAGCGAAGATTGAATGATATCAAAGATTACGCTACCCATCTCTATCCTCTTCATGATTTTCAACTGGACCCACAGAGCCTTTGCACAGCAGACAGTGGGATTACTTTCTTATCAGGAGAATAAAGCATTTGATGGTTACAACCTATTTTTTCCACATAACCAATCCAATGTTTATCTAATAGATAATTGTGGGGAAGTCGTTCATATTTGGGAAGATGAGCCATCTTTCCGTCCAGGCAACTCTGTCTATCTTCTGGAGGATGGTAGCCTGGTCAAATGTAAACGACCCTCCACGGTAGTGAATGATCCTATTTGGGCAGGTGGAGGTGGTGCCACCGTTGAGATCAGAAGTTGGGACAACGAGCTATTATGGTCTTTCACATTAAATGATAGTACAGCAAGACTGCATCATGATATCGAACCTTTACCCAATGGAAACATCTTAATGATTGCCTGGGAGGTAAAAACGCGAGATGAAGCGATAGAAGCTGGTCGAGATACTCATCTCCTGGATGATGGTGAGCTTTGGCCGGATTATATATTAGAGGTCAATCCTACACTCGACAGTATTGTGTGGGAATGGCATGTGTGGGATCACTTAATTCAAGATTTTGATAGTACCAAAAGTAACTTTGGTGTAGTCGCTGAACATCCGGAACTACTCGATATAAACTTTGCCACTGATGGTACCGCCAATTGGATGCATACAAACTCTATCGATTATAATGCTGAGCTGGATCAAATCGTCCTTAGCACACCTTTTCTCAACGAGATCTACATTATCGATCATTCTACTACTACGGCTCAGGCTGCAGATCATGTGGGAGGCTTTGGGGGAATTGGGGGTGATTTCATGTACCGTTTAGGCAATCCTGCCGCCTATAGAGTGCCAGACACAATAGCCAGGCAACAACTCTTTTTTCAGCATCATCCTCACTGGATTGAAGACTTTTTGGATGGTAGCGATCCACAGTTTGGTAAGATGGCCATCTTTAATAACCAGATCGGAGTGGATTATTCAGCAGCCCACGTCTTCACACCTCCCTGGGACATGTACACCTGGAGCTACACGATGAATAATGGAGTGTGGGGACCCGCTGTTTTTGATCAGGACATTCTCCACCCAGATAGCACCGCCATGTATTCCACAGGCCTGTCAAGTGTTCAAAAATTACCAAACGGCAATTGGTTGCTATGCTCAGGACGACAGGGATACAGCTTTGAGCTGTCACCTGATAATGAAATTGTCTGGGAATACGTGACTCCGCTCAGGGGAGGAAATCCAGTGGAGCAGGGCACCGAGCTTGAGTTAAACGAAAATTTGACCTTCAGACTACATCGGTATCCCGCTGACTATAGTGCCTTTGCAGATAGGGATCTGTCTGGGAGTACCTGGATCGAAACGAATCCTGATACAAACTTCTGTAGTATCATCACACCCACGGAAGATATTGCATACACTCTCGACGTCATCATTGCTCCCAATCCGGCTTTTGATCACATCAAAGTGACTTGGTCCACCACGTCATCCCTAATAAATCCTAGAATCCTAAATATCCATGGTCAACAAATATGGTCGCAAAGGATACTAAACCATCAACAGACCATCAATGTGCGTAACTGGCCCGCAGGAGTATACTATCTAAGGTTACAAAACGGACTTACAAAAAAGTTTGTAGTGAGCCATTAGAATTTCTACCGCCTCAAGAAAAGAAAGATTGCCGCAATAACGGTAAGAACCAGTATCAACTTGCGATAAAAATCATCATGCATGCGCTTGATCAGATAGGCCCCCAGGATAAACCCCAGGGTTATGATAGGCAGTAATGTAAGGTTTAGCGCAAGGGATTTGAGGCTCACTGTGTGCCACACGAAGATATGCATGGGAAGCTTGAGTGTATTAATGATCATGAAGAACCAGGCTCCCGTGCCAATGAACTGATCCTTGGGCAAGCGCATGGAAAGAAGATAGATCGTGACAATGGCTCCTGCCGTATTTCCTATCATGGTCGAGAATCCGGCAGCTATACCCATCAGTGCCGAGAAATACCATCCCTGTGGAACCGACTTGGATTTTCGGGTCTCCCACCAAAAAACCATAGCAATACTGATAATGACCAGCACGGCAATCACTTTCCTAAAAGCGGATTCATTCATGTGTTCGCCTGTCCAAACTCCCAGCACTATTCCAGCCAACGTCCAGGGTAATAAGCGAAAGAGATGATTCCACTGAGCATGCCGATTATAGTAGATAACGGCAATGATATCTGCAAAGATCAGCATGGGCACTACGATCCCCGTTGATGCCTTACCCCCGAAGATATATGCCGTGATAGGCACTGCGATGGTGGCTACGCCTTTCAGTCCAGATTTGGATAGTCCCCAGAATATACCACAGACCACCAAGAGCATCCACGCTACGGTAGATAGTTCATAGGCCTGTAGGGCATGCAGGTATGAAGACATAGTTGGCAATCCGCTTTATTGATCGCAAAAATGACCTTTTTTAGGACTTTCTCTGAATAGAATTAATAGTGAAAAAATTCTATGAGTCGTAGTTGATACGGCTCATGAGTTCCGTCATATTTGATTCACTCACAGGAATCTGATGTTTTCCAATGGTGAGTACATGATTGCGTATCGACTTAATTTGATTCACATTAGCAATGAATGACTTGTGCACTCGCATAAACTCGTTGGACGGGAGTTTTTCAAAGATACCTTTCAAAGTGCTCTTCGTAATAATTGGCTTATCTGCTGTACTCAGGTAGATCTTTACGTAATCTTTCATACCCTCCACATGGGTCACCTCATTGACTGGCACCTTCACCAGTGAGTACTCAACATTAACAAAGAAACTGGATTCATCCTTTGTGGTAGCAGCAGGTGTTCCTGTTCCCGAGCTGTTTTGTGCTCGCTCCAAAGCTTTATGGGCTGCTTTGGCAAACCGCTCCACACTGACGGGTTTCATGATATAATCTATCACATCTAATTCATAACCCTCCAGGGCATACTGTGAATAGGCCGTCACTAAAATGACCATAGGTCTATACTTGAGACCGTTGAGAAACTGGGTCCCCAACATGCCTGGCATTTGAATATCGAGAAACATTAAATCAACTTCGTGATTTTGCAGAAAATCCATGGCTTCAAATGCATTTTTGCATTTTCCTACCATTTCCAGAAATGGAATTTGCTCGATGTTCTCCTCTATAAGTTTCCGTCCCAGAGGTTCGTCATCGACTACCAAGCATTTGAGTTTCATACCTGTACAGTTGCCAATGCCGGTGTGACACTGGATGAAAGCTCTAAGTTAAGCATGATCTGGAAATATAAATCATCCTCCATAACTTTCAATTCATGTTTGCCGGGGTAAAGCAATTCAAGTCTTCTTCTCACATTGGGCAATCCGATGCCTGAAGATTTATCTTTTTCTTCAGTAGCTGATTTTTTATTGCGCACCGTCAGGAAAAAAGATGCACCATCAATATCGATCCTAACATCAATGAAGGGATCTAATATCAGGCCGACTCCATGTTTAAAGGCGTTTTCAATAAAGGGTATAATGAGCATAGGCTCGATCCGTTGCTGACCCGGATTTCCATGGATCGAAAGATCAATTCTTACATCTTCTTCAAACCGTATTTTCTGCAACTCCATGTAGTTATCCACATATTCGAGCTCCTGACTGAGTAGCACTTGATCAGAAGGGGTATAGTACAACATGTATCGCATGATCTCAGACAACTTGATTGTGACCTGCTCGGCCATATCTGATTTTGAGCGAATGAGATAAACAATGCTATTGAGGATATTAAAGATGAAATGAGGACTGATCTGTGATCTGAGGAAAGATAACTCTGATTTCATACGTTCCTCATGTTCCAGTCTTCTGTCTTTTTCCTGCTCGATTAAATAATTAATGAGACCGTATCCCGTACTAACCGCGGCAACAAATAAAACGGGAGAAAGCATAAACCATACCTTTTGGCGATCCCATACATTTGCATCTAATATCATTTTTCGACCAAAGTATGATAGCATGTAGAAGAGTCCCACCAGCGCAGTAAGAGATAACACATAGAGCCCATAGCCTCTCTCCTTAAGGATACGATTGATTAGGAACTGGGTATTGATAAAGAACATGGGGATAAGGAGAAGACTCACCGGAAGAACTCTGATCAAGAATTGCCTAAATCCTGAATTGTCTCCAGCGCTTAAAATAGGCAACCCCATGAATGCACTCCAAAACACTATATGGAATAGTATCTTACTGAGAGTAGTGAGCCCACCTTGACCCTTGAGGTTTAGCATAATCTAAGATCTTCTAGCGGAGCAAAGATAAGTGATGGATAGTATGTACCGACTGATGAGTAGACGTAAGTGCATAGTGCGAAGATGAAATCTACAAATGTGACCGTTTAATGCGTTAAAATATTCTTAAAAAATGCTCTTAAACAGCATGATTGATTGATATTCAATGTTTTACACACAAAGAATAAGTAAAGTACTACACGATTTAGATTTTCATCTCCTGATTTATCCCACTTGTCTACTATTGCTCCATCTGATTAAGATTATGCATTTCTTTGATGTCAGAAATCTTAACGGATCAAATACAGAATGAAATTTATTATGAATAGTTCTCGCACTTTAATAATGTCACTGCTCATATGTCTTGGCACAGTGCTAGGCATTACAGCACAAAACCCCAACTGGCAGGGACGACCCGGCGCCGAAGGAAACCGTCAGGCTATGAATATAGGGCATCTTTACGGTAAAGTAGTAGATGATAATGGTAAAGGAGTGGGCTACGCCACGGTTCAATTGTTCGGAATGCAATTCGATACAGTTACTAAAACTCGTACGGAAGGTCTCATAAGCGGACAGATTACCGACGATAATGGTGATTTTAGCCTAGAAAAGCTCCCTGTTTTTGGAGAGTTCACACTAAAGATCTCCTTCATGGGATATGCCGATGTAGAGCAGAAAGTGGACTTTGGAATGAAAAGGCCCGCTGGTGGACCTGGTGCACGTCCGGGAGCTAGTGGTGATTCCGATGATGACGATGGAGCACCCGCTGGCGGAAGACCAGGTGGAGGACGTCCAGGTGGATTTGGTGGAGGATTCAATCCGGATCAGTTTACAAAAGATCTTGGCAATATCGAACTACTCTTAGAATCAGAAACACTGAGCGAAGTAACAGTGACTGCCGAGGCAATCGGTGTCCAACTTGCTTTGGACCGAAAAATATACCGTGTAGACAAAGATGATAATGCAGCCGGTGGTACTGCTGAAGATGCGTTACGGAATGTACCTTCGTTATCCGTAGATATAGATGGTAATTTAAATTTGCGAAATGGTTCTCCCCAACTATTTGTGGACGGCCGCCCTACCACACTCACCCTGGATCAGATTTCAGGTTCTTCGATAGAATCTGTAGAAGTAATTACCAACCCGTCAGCAAAATACGACGCATCCGGAGGCCAAGCGGGAATCGTAAACATTGTTTTGAAGAAAGATAAACAAATTGGTTATCACGGAAATGTGAGAACTGGATTTGATACGCAGGGAGGACTCAATCTGGGTGGAAATGTAAATGTGCGCGAAGGCAAGGTGAATACTTTTCTCAATGCAAACCTTTTTAAAAGAGCAGGCGTCAGTACCAGTGAAATCGATCGTCAAAATCTTTTTGGAAGTCCATTGACAAGAACTCTTCAGACAAGTAAAAGGGACCAAGATGGACAGTTTATAAATCTGCGGGGAGGTCTTGACTGGTTTGCCGATAATAGAAATACGATTACTTTCCAAGGCTCCTATACCCGTGGTAATTTCGATAATCCGCAAGTGACAAACATAATTACAGATTCCCTTTTTGCAGATCGAACCGCAAGAAGTGAAGCTTTACGTACAGTGGAAAACGATAGGACTTTTAAAAATGTTGGAGCTTCAGTGCTTTTTAAACATTTATATCCTAAAAAAGGTAAGGAAATCACAGCGGATGTAAACTTCAATAGCATCAACTTCGGTGGTGGAGGTGATTTTATGACTGAATATTTTAATACTGGCTTTATTAGTCAGGAACGTCAGGAATCAGATGGTGGACGAAACGTGCTAACTCTTCAGACAGATTATGTGGACCCAATTGGTGATAACATGAAATTTGAAGCTGGTGTGCGTGCTTCCATTAGCAAGGTGGCTAATGATAACTTCTCTTCGGTATTGCGAAATAATGAATGGGTACGCATCACTAGTTTTGCGGACGAATATGATTTCGATGACAGAGTATATGCAGGGTATGCTACTTTTAGTCATGATATGCCCAAGTGGGGCTATATGGTAGGATTGCGAGCGGAGAGTAGTCACTACAAAGGAGCTATCGAAGGAGGAGAGTCTACGTTTGAAAACGAATATCCATTAAGCCTCTTTCCCAGTACCTTCGTGACTTACAAATTAAATGAGCAGGATAATATTCAACTTTCATACACAAGACGTATTCAAAGGCCCAACTTCTTCCAATTAATGCCTTTCACTGACTTTTCAGACTCACTTAATTTACGAAGAGGAAATCCAGACCTGGTACCTGAGTTTACTAACTCCCTTGAATTGACTTATCAGAATATCTTTAAAAATGGTAGTAATGTTCTTCTGTCACTATATTATAAGGATGCAAATGACCTGATCACGAGCTATCAATTTGCTGAATTCGACAGTGAGCTCAGCCGTGAAATAATTATTGATAGTTACGCAAATTCCAATTTTAGTGAAGCGATCGGAGGAGAAATCACGATTCGCAATAATTTTGGGAAGAACATTGAACTAACCTCCAACGTAAATTTGTATAATTCCAAAGTGGATGCTTCAAATGTGGAAGAAGGCTTGATTAACAACCAGTTTAGTTGGTTTTGGAAGGAGAACTTAGCGGTGAGATTACCAGCAGATTTCAGGCTGCAGATTTCCACAGAGTATAGAAGTCGTACTGCCTTTAGTCCTAGTTCAGGAAACAGTCGATTCAGAGGCTATGGAGGATCTTCCAATACCGCACAGGGATATTCGCTACCTAATTGGTTTATGAATATTTCCTTACGAAAAGACATTATGAAACGGAAGGGTTCTATAAGTGCCAGTATGCAAGATGTTTTTGCTACTCGATTCCGAGGTAATCACTCAGAATCACCATTCTTTATCCAGGATACTGAAAACAGAAGACCCGCACAGGTAGTTCGTGTGAATTTTTCATATCGATTTGGTAAAACAGATATGTCTCTCTTCAAGAGGAAAAACATGAATATCAACGATGAGGGATCAGATATGATGAATTAAAAAGAATCACAGATCCAAAAAAATATTTATGACTCTCTCATTCCTTTGGTATTTTAATGAAAGGTTGGCTGCTTCAGTCAACCTTTCCTTTTTAATATCCCCTCTCTTGCCCACTATTCTATTGAATAGGAATACCATTTATTATAGTAAGACTGTGACTGTCGTGAAAAGTTAAGGATGAGTGATTAATTTTTTTCTCACCCATCCAGGGCATTTTTAACCAAGATCAATGCACTTTGAAGATGCAACCACCCTTTCGGCGCCAAATTCATATTCACTAATTTCTTAAATACTCAAATTTTTGCTCTATAGGATTTATTATAGTTGAGTGAAGAATCTACTTAGGTAAGTTTTCCACAAAATTCTCAAAATATTTTAGTGCATCGGGATTACGTGCGGATTCTGGTTTGACAGCTTTGCCTTCACCTTTTTGTAAAATACGTTTGACAGGCACTTCCATTTTCTTCCCGCTCAATGTGTAAGGAATATCATCCACGACAAAGATTTGGTCAGGCACATGTCTGGGCGAACAATTATCTCTTAAATACTTGAAGACTTTTTTGTTCAAATCATCACTCAACTCCTCTCCTTCCTGCAGTACAATAAACAAGGGCATCCAGTCACCCTCCGGACGTTCTATATTGATGACAAGTGCATCCTTTATAACATCTATATGATCTAGTGCTTCATAAATTTCTGCGGTCCCGATTCGAATACCATTGCGATTGAGGGTGGCATCAGACCGACCCGTGATAATCAATGAGCCATCGTCGAATATTTCGATCCAATCGCCATGCCTCCATTTTCCAGGATATTTTTCAAAATAGCTATTCCGATACCGTTTTTTACCAGCATCATTCCAGAAATAGATTGGCATGCAGGGCATTGGCTCATCAATAACCATCTCACCGAGTCCTTCTGATATGATATTTCCTTGCTCATCCAAGGCATGCAAAGAACATCCTAATGTTCTGCATTGTATATGACCTCGACGTACAGGCAACATGGGGTTGCCCCCTACAAATGCGGTACACATATCCGTACCGCCACTAATGCTGCTCAACCAAGTTTTTGAATCAAAATTATCGTACACCCAGTCATACACTTCACTGGCCAGTGGTGCACCGGTAGAACCTAATGTCCTAATATGATCCAGTTGCAGCTTTGCATGCGGCTTCAATCCTGCTTTCATACAGGCATGATAATAGGGAGCACTGGCTCCAAAATGAGTTACTCTTGTTTTGGAGGCCATGTCCCACAAGACATCCAGTGAAGAATAATTGGGACTTCCATCATACAGTACCGGAATTGCACCCACTAGTAAGCTCGCCTGTAGAAAGTTCCACATCATCCATCCCGTAGTCGTAAACCAGAAAAAGCGCTCTCCTTCTTTCACATCATTGTGTAGATGCAAATACTTAAGGTGCTCTAGCAACATACCTCCATGACCATGCGTGATGGGTTTTGGCTTTCCCGTCGTACCTGAAGAATAGAGCACCCAAATGGGATGTTCAAAGGGAACTTGTTCGAAAAGGAGATGTCCCTTGGGTTCCATCGAATATATCTCAAGAAGGTCTGTGAATCCTCCACTCATCAGTATGTCGGAAGACCCGATTTCATTGATGGAGATCGCCACTTTAATATTTAATTGGGACTTGATTTCCAATAAAGCATCAACTCTCGAGTATTTTCGACCTTTAAATATATATCCATCCCCACCGATAATTGCTTTGGGCTTAGTACTGGTAAATCTTTCAATGACGGTTGCTGGCATAAAGTCAGGTGAACAACAGGTCCAGACAGCTCCAATGGCATTCACCGCCAAAAAAGAAATAATAGCATCTGGACTGTTTGTAATGTATCCTGCCACCCGATCTCCACGAGTGATACCTTGCTCTTCCAGAAATGTTTTAAGTGCGAAAACCTTCTGTTTTAGTTCTGCCCAACTCACCTCATGATAAGACCCAGATTCGTTAGTAAAAATCAGAGCAGGTCTTTGGTCTGAGAACTTACGAAAAATCATTTCCGTATAATTTAATTTCGCCCCCTCAAACCATTTAATGTCCGGCATCGATCCTCCTGAAACAATCGTTCCGGGTTTATATGAATTATCCACCTCAAAATATTGCCAGAGGCTGCACCAAAAGTCTTCCAGCTGATCACACGACCATTTCCACATGGTAGGATAATCATCGAATAAAAGACCGTACTGCTCCTTCAGCCATTGAATGTAATGCTGCAAATTACTATGCTCTTTCAATGACTCATCCGGGGTCCACATAATCTCAGCACTATCCATCGTTTCTTCAAAATGATTTGAATCTAAAATAGGAAAAGAAGGACGGAGAGAGAAGAAGTTCTGGACAAGTGATAAAAAAGAAAGGGTCTCTCTTGAGTGACCCTTTCTTAGTAACTACGGTAAAAACTACCTATGGGTAGCTACTGAACTTTGGGTGTGTTCGAAAAAGCCCAATATGCTTCTAGTCCAAATTGGATAGTATTTCTTGGGTTTTGGACATATTTGCTCCAGCACACCGTAGTAAGTCTGCTCATGCAGACTTCAGTCTTATTAAGGGTTCATTTCAAGAATAAATACAAGAATCGTGGGAATTCGATTCGAATGTGTTAGTACAAATATAGACTATTTTAGAAGGCATGACCCATGCAGGTTTTTAATTTTTTGCATATTTATTTTCCTTGTATTTACTATGCTATAAATCGGCGTCTTAGATGACATAAAAAAGGCTTATATATCATCGTGGCAACTGCTGGAAGTCCCACAAATACTAAAGATTGCCCATTACATGATTCTTTCCGGTAATTCGAAACCGAAATTTGACTGGCCTATAATTTTGGGCCAATTATTGTAATGTTGAGAGTAGTAGTATACGAACTACTACAAAGAACACATTTGCTGTAAGTCTCCCCCTGCCACAGATTTGCAGCGTCACCATGAGTATCTGGGTATGAAGAGAACAATACTATTTTTCTCCATACTGTTATCCCTTTTCGGTCACGATGCATTTGGCCAGGATGAGTTTTGCGCCTATGATCGAGTTGAAAACGCCCTTAATTCTGCCGATCCGGAGAGGCGGAAAAAGCAGGCAAGAACAGAACAACGTTACCGAGACTTCTTACAAAACACCTATAGGAAAAAGGGTCGTTCCAATGCCACAGTGACCGTGCCAATAGTGGTTCACATCGTGCATTCGGGTACTGGACCTGGAGCACCCACGCATCCAACTGATGAAGTAATACGTGAAGTTTTGGCTTCATCTTCCGCCAGATTCAGACATTCTCATGAAGGTCGTGGCACATATCAAAATCCCAACTACGGAGCGGATACAGAAATAGAATTTTGCCTGGTGTCGGAAGATCCAGACGGAAATTTCACTACGGGTATCATTCGTCATTATAGTGCTCAATATTCGATGGGAGAATATCAAGATGTAGCTGCTTACTATGCCGAAAATTATGCCTGGGATCAGGATCGCTATTACAATGTCTTCCTCATGGAAGACCTGAGCAATGCTGCCGGAGTCTATATTGGAAACTCCTTACAAAATGTGGATTTCACGCTCTTTAATGCGAGTTCTTTTTGGGATGGCCTGTTTGCTCATGAGACCGGACACTATCTATCTCTGGCACATACTTTTGAAGTACAGGCAGGAGATGATGACTGTGCTAATCTTGATTGCCTGATGATGGGCGATAAAGTATGTGACACACCCGTTAAAGATGGTGCAGGCCCCAATGGAGCGAGTTCGTGCGATAATCCCACAAACTCATGTGATACGGATGAAGAAGATACGTCAAATAACAATCCTTATCGAAGCCAAGCACTCGGTGGTATGGGTGATCAGCCCGATATGCTGAGCAACTACATGGACTATACCGGCGGATGTTGGGATGCCTTTACCGAAGGTCAGAAAGCCAGAATGCAATTTAATCTGGCTGACCAAAGACAGATGCTAACTGGAAATAGCATGGCTTGTGGCCTACCGCAAACACCAGATCTTGATGCTTCTCTTGAGTTTATTACCCCGGAGGTATTCTGTTCAGAAATCATCAACCCCATGATCCTGCTCAAGAATAAGGGGACGCAGGACATCAACCATGTGACGCTGCAAGTGTATCTGGATAGTCTCTTGCTGGGTGACAGTACCTACGAGGTGAGCAATCCACAAGGTGATAATGTGATTTCCCTGGATGACATTCAAATCTCTGGTGGCGATCATAGTCTGATGGTCAAGATAATTGCCGTCAATGGAGTCGCTGATGATGACCGGTACAATAACCTGAATGGCACTTATTTCAATTTTCAGGAAAAAGGCATTCAGGAACCTGTCTTCGAAGATTTTGAGTCGGACAGCACTTTTCTCGACAATGAAGGTGACTGGGCGATTGGCACTTTGGAATCTCTGGACTGCCTGGGTTCTTTTGCTTTTCTCCAGCGACTGTCTCAAACTTCTGAAGATGTTTTTCGATCTATGCGCATCGACCTAAGCAGCATCGAAAATCCAGAATTGACGTTCACCTTCAGCTGCCTTCCCCACATTCAAAACATGACCAATTCTCTGCAAGTGCTGGCCTCGATAGACTGCGGAGCCCCCATTCTACTACATGAACTGTCAGGCCTTGCACTGGCGACAAATACACCGGCAACATTTCTAACGAATGCGGCCGTCACATTTCCTGACTGTTCACAACTGCGTACAGAAACGATAGACCTCTCTCCTATATTGGACCCGGCACGAGCCGCCGAAAGTGATGTGGAAATCATCTTTGTGGCAAATGGTGCATGGATAAATCCTCTGATCCTGGATGACATATCCATCAATCAATCTGCGCTTCCCGTAGAACTGACACACTTTGAAGTCCAGCAAACCAACGACTCTCAGGTGGAAATTAGATGGTCCACAGCTTCAGAGATAAATACCGAATTTTTTGAGGTCCAGAAATCAGAAGATGGTATAACATACGCTCCCATAGGTCGGGTTTTGGCAAGTGGTTCTGCTCATGAAAGCACCTCTTACCGATTACTCGACAAAGCATTACAACCCGGTACTTTCTACTACCGGCTAAGGATGGTCGATTTGGACGGCAGTTTTGCCTATTCTCCGGTGGAATCACTAGAGAATAAAGGATTAAATATCTCCGATGTCGTCTACCTCATGGAGGAGCAACTTTTGAAGATTCCAACCCAGTGGATGGGAAAAAACATCAATATTTATAACGCGTTGGGACAACAGATACTGGCCACACCCATTTCATCTTCTGACTTCGAAGTGAGTGAAATGGGCTATGGAATATTCTTCTATCAAATACAGATAAATGATCGGCAACAAATTGCTGGTCGATTCATCAAATCATAAGGCCATCGTAACTCTATGTATTGAATTGCAGACACACTCAGTTATCGCCTCTGTTGAGAGGATAAATTCACTCAAATCCTTCACCTTGCTCATACTGTGAGCAAGGTGTTTTTTATTGTATCTCAACCAATTGAAGCTCTCTTAGCCTTAAGGTCGCTTCAATTTCATCGGTTTGGCTATCGGTGAGTTTGATATCTCCAGCCTTGGCTGTTTCTAAAATTTGGCCAGGCTTACGTGCACCCACAATGGCAGCTGTCATTTCGGGTCTTCGTAGCACCCATACCAAGGAAAGTTGGGCCATTGTAATGCCTATGGATTCCGCGATTTCCGTCAGTTTTTCCACGGTATCCAAATTGATTGAAACCTGTGGTTCTGTGTAATAAGGATTTCTACTCCTCCAATCAGACTCTGGTAAATTGGCAGCCCGCTCCCGATTGAATTTCCCCGTCAGAATACCGGCTTGCATAGGACTGTAAGCAATGACTCCGATATTATTTTCGCCACAATAGGGTAATACTTCTTCCTCAACTTCTCTACGTAACATAGAATAGGGAGGCTGCAACGAGGCAATCGGATGGATCGCCTGAGCGCGCTGCAATTGGCTTTTATTAAAATTGGATACACCGCCATATCGTACTTTCCCTTCTTTGATCAAGTCGGCAATAGTCCCCCACCCCTCTTCTATTTCTTCATCCGGCTCAGGCCAATGGATTTGATAGAGATCTATCACTTCGATATTTAATCTTTTGAGACTGCTTTCTACTTCGCGCCTTACGCTGTCTGCACGCAGTGATTTGCCGATCTCACGGCTATCACCTTCCCATACTCTTCCACATTTGGTAGCGATGATGACTTCGTCACGTCGATCTTTGATCGCTTCTCCCACTACCATTTCACTGCGACCATGGCCATAAATAGCTGCGGTATCTATCCAATTGATACCCGCATCAATAGCTTCATGGACCGACTTGATAGACGCCTCATCGTCTTGAGGTCCCCAACCAAACTTCCAGTCTCCACCCCCCATGGCCCAGGTACCGAGGCCGATCGTACTAATTTCTAAATCACTGTATCCCAGTTTTCTTGTTTCCATAGAATGCTATAGGTTTCTTGAATAAATCGTGCCCTGATCTAAAATTCAACAGTGACGAATGTAACTGATCAAGAGAAATAATACAAACTACACTCGAGTCGATAATCTCTGTAAATAAAATAAATTAAGTTTGACAGCATTCCATTGTAAAGCAATCATTCGCCAGATCGTCCATCATGTCAGAATCAAGAGAATTCAAAAATCAAAAGGAGGAAACTCCCATCCCCAAGGTAAGTAGGGAGAGATATCTACTGCTGTGGCCGGGCACTTATCTCGCTCTCTTAATCATCTTTCTTGGAAGTTGCACAAAATCTGGACTAGACTTCGATGATAGAGAAAAAAGCAATACCCCCCTATTCTACAGTGACAGTATGATTGTGGGAGATATATTTGCCAATCAAATTATTGGAGGTGTGCTCAACATTTACTATCCTCCATTCGACCTAGATATTGATCAAGACAATGTCATGGACTTCAGGCTGAGTACTGATGACCTTGGATCTCGGACCTATGGTTCAGATGATGCGGTTAGGATCCTGTGCCTCCATGAAAACGCACAAATATTAGTAGAGTCTTTTGAAGATACAATCTTCGCCCACAGCTATCGTGATACCACATATAGAAATGACTCAACATGGTACCGAATCGTGGATCTACAGACCTGCCATCGTGGAATTGAAAATACTGAACCAACCTTTGTGTTTCAAAACAGCTTGATGAAACCGATGCAAATTGGAAGTGTGCTATATAGATCAGATGATCATTGGGCCACTGATACCATAAGACTGAATGGATCAAGATCTGGACTTCATGGAGA
Organism: Saprospiraceae bacterium; assembly: GCA_050298535.1. Lineage (GTDB taxonomy): Bacteria > Bacteroidota > Bacteroidia > Chitinophagales > Saprospiraceae > JABDMH01. Next base: position 13,111 of record JBNKUI010000044.1, on the reverse strand, counting down.
AGATGAATATGGAAGTGTCACCTATCAATTAGACATTAACTTTATCAATGATTGCTACGCAATTGATATAGGAGCTGAATATTATGCACCTTTCAAGATAAAAAATGGACCCATGGGATGGCTCAGAATACGACAACCCAATGAGTACTCCATTGACTTACTGCAATATGCCGTGCAGATACCTTTGGATTGAAATTAACAGTCTGGTCCAGTTTGCCTCAGGTTTACATATCAGTATTTCAAGACAGAGATGATGGATGCACCGTTTCGCAGATCACTCACTCTATCGAGGTAGTGAGGACCCATCTCCAATTAGATTGTGACTTTTAAAGGATCAATTTTGTGACTCCGCGATCTTCTCCTCTATATGGGTAATTACCTTTCGCATACCCTTTTGAGGACTAAAATCCATCAGCTTGAGATCTTCTTCCACTACACCAACATGTCCCGGAGGCATATAGAATAGATCGCCGGCATTCAAGGTTTCTTGTCGGCCATCATCATATGTCATCCTCAATGTACCTTTGATTATATAACCCCAATGCGGCACCTGGCAACTATTATTTTTTAGCCCCACCAAAAGGGGACCCAGATCTGAACCTGCCGGCATCTCATTTACCGCCACAGTCATATCGCCCCATCCTTCAATATGGTTTATAACCATATCAGAAGGAAAATCATCCAACGCAATCTTGTAGCCTTCACTCCCACGGTCAATAGTTGAGGTGCTTTCTTTCTGACCATAAACTGGGCTGCTCACAACAATGGATAACGACAAAATGGATAATAGATAGATAAAAGACTTCATATTGATTTGTAATTGATTAAAGAATACATCAAAACAAATCAAATCAAACTTGTTTAGCTTTCCGGTTTGTTGCTTCCCATTGAAATGGAGTGACATTTCATTTCAACATAGTGACATCCACTCCATATTTCCGGGGTTGTACAAGTTTTTGAAAGCGTGGCATTTTAAAAATCTGTTTGAGAAATATGTCTCTGTCAAAGTCAAGATGGTGGTACAATTGTCCATTTTCTAAGGCTCTCTCTAAAAAATCTACAGACTTTTCCTTTTGTCCCAAAAGGGCAAACACTCGAGCCAGGAAATAGTCTTTCTGATATTCCAATGGATTTCTCCGCCATGGAATAAGCGCCATATTCAAATGGTTCTCATAGATTTCTAAAGCTTCATCAGCATGGCCCTCGGCAGCCTCAATCATGCTGAGATATACCCAATAGTCAATTTCATTCTGATCTTTTATTAGTTCAAGTTGATTTCTGGCTTCTAACATGCGTCCTGACATAAAGAGGATATCAACAAGATCAAAGCTATTACCCCTCTTATTCTGACTGGACTCCATCAACTGCATTGATTTGCTTAAAAAATATCCCGAGTCAGCATCCTGTCCTGTGAGAATATATTCGTAGGCCGCATTAGCATAGAGATCTGCAATTTGATGCGTATCCTCTAAATCATAACTTGCTATGAGTTTTTCAATCCCATCTCTATCCATTCCGAGTCGTATGTTACAATAGATTAGGAGTTCGGGAACCGCAGGATTGAAGAGTCGTGAGGGAATTTGCTCCAGGTATTCCTTGGCTTCTGCGTACTTATGAAGTATCATCAAGGATTCCGTATAATTCCGCACTTTATATAAATGCCAGACATGGCCCACTTCGTTATTTACCTCCTCCTCCATTTGAGATAAGAGTCGCATTGCAAACTCCGGCATAAATTGAGACTTAGCCTCATGAGCTGCCATCATGTTGAAATAATAATCTTGCGGATATTCGAGCAGCATTTTCAGACATAATTCTAAGTCCTCTCTATATTTATGGGCAAATCGCAAACAAAGGTGCCTAAACATATTGCTCTCGTACCCTGTCATTCGCGGCAAGCTCTCAATCTTTCGGATAAGCGAATCTCTTTTAGAACCATAATAGAACCAGAGGCGATAAAGGTGAGGCATCACAAAGTCTGGTTCCACATCCACTGCTTTCTCAAAATGATCCAAAGCGGCAGGTGTAATTCCATAGCTTAGTTCATGTAATCCTTTGAGATAATGCTCATAAGCAATAAAATCAGGTGGTGTCAATTTACCCAATTTCACTTCCTCGATACTTGTAATAAGACCAGCAACTTTCAATCGTACTTTCTCTATCAATTGCATTACATCTTTCTGCGCTCCATGAATCATGGGAAGGTGATAGATCGACTCTAGTGTCTTTGCATCGAGGAGTTTTGTATCAAAGTACAGCTGCTCGTCTTGAAGAAAGTATTGACCCTGAAGGAGATACTTAGCATTAACCACCTCTCCAAAAGTCGGTCTATTCTCTACATCATTGGGAAGAATACCGAGGTAGTCGCTATACTGTTTTACGGTGAAGAAAGGCACGGTATTCACCTTTTCCAGATCATCAATTTGACTGGAAATCCAACTGCTGGCTATCTCACCAATCAGTTGCATCGAGGTGTCTGCCGTATTATTTACAAAGGGCAGTATGGCCAGACGATGATTTTCTATAGGTTCCAACTGATCGTCAGACCGAAGAAAAATCCCAGCAAGGACGATTCCTAACAGCAAAATCAGGAGTATATATAGCACCCTTTTATATTCACTGGACACGCTACCTGGCAACGTATCAAAATTGAGATCGATCACGAGAGGTACATTTTCTAATGCTTTTTGGATACCCGGAATTCGATAGAATTTTAAGATGGGTAAATCGGCATTTGGCACCACTTCTGGTTTTCGCATCATTTCACCAGGAGTACACTTCCACTCCTCCTTAAAACATTTATTGAAATATCCAGGATTGTCAAAACCCACTCTATATCCAACCTCCTGAACTGATTGACTGTCTGAATTCAAGTAAGAATATGCAAACAAGAGTCTGATATATCGGATAAATTTTCCGCTGGAAAGCCCCGTTTGCTTTTTAAGTTTTCTATGGGTTTGCTCTCGGCTAAGATGTAGACTGACTGCCAAATCACTAACCGAAAAATTGGATTCATCCAGATGTGCGATGACTACGTTGGCAGCTTTTTGGATAAAACCAATATTGGAAGAGCGACTTTGCATGAATGCTATTATAAGAACTTCCACTAAAGGGACTACAGTAAAATACAATTCTTAACATCATTCATAGGATAAAGTCACTGCATGTTTGCATCAGAGGTCAGACTTCTAGAGCTTCTCTCAACAGCATCACGAATCATTATTGACAAAGATCATGGTCACTTAGCCTCAGAAAGTGGAGAAAAAAAGTCAATATCTAATGCATAACCACAAAAGGTGTAAGCTTTGGTGGAAATCTTTCACCTTTGACTGCCAGATAGTAGGTCCCAACCGGCCAGTGTCTAATGTCTATATTGTACTCTTTCATATCCTTATCTTCCTCAGTCAGTAGCGATGTATAGAGTCTTTGACCCAAAGGATTGATCACAAGTACTTCAACGTCTGAAGGTTGGGTCAGAGCGGTGGTACGTAATGTAAGCGTGTTGGCGACTGGATTAGGATACAGCGTGATAAAGTCTGTTGCAGGAATGCAATCTAAGTTCCTGAATTGATCTAAAGTCAGGGTCTCGGATTTATTCTCAGTTATGTATCCTGTGACAAGGTCACCGGCAACCTCCAGGGGACCACCTGGATAGCAGTGCCCCAAGGTGGAGTACTCGTAGCCACTACGAATTCTATCTGTAATAAAAATAAGCTCATCACCAATGTCATAGGCATCCAACTCAAATTCACAGTTAATACTGTTACCATCTCTGATTCTCACCCATTGTAGACCTTTGGGGTTATAGAATGACTCCAGCACCTGGATTAGAATATCTCTTCGATGTTCATTGACTATGGTGGTCTGCACTATCAATCCGCGCGCTGCTATGAAGCCTTCAGCAATTTCATTCTCATTTTCAATAGATCTAAGAGCTTCACATACCGGCACAGGGAAGCAAGTGCATGCTCTGGAGGAAAATGGGAGCGCAAAAAAGCACATGATGTACAAGAGAAAGTAGCATTTGATAGCCTGGTGTGTTAAAAGCATGGTCAGCATTCTGGAGTAGGTCATAAGATTGTGATTCATGTATCTAAAGCAAGTACAGTCATACCTACAATAGATCAGACGATAACTCTGGTAAAAGGGTTGGCATGACACCTAAATCATCTTACGGAAGTCCGACGCTACCCGAAAAAAACTACAGCATTTCAACATGAATTTCCGACCATGAGAAAAAAGATGGCAGTAAAACCCCATAGCTAAGTTTTCGATTAATAAATGGGAAGGCGCAGTCCTTTAACTTTATATCCCCAGTATCATATCTATTTATATTGTAATTTCCATACAATATCGTCAGGTCATCTAGGAAAGTATAAAACCTAATAGCATGATGAATTGAAAAACAAGACAACACGCAACAAAATGTTATTTCACCGAATATGATGCATCATGATTACCCCCCAAATCTTTACCCCTCACGATAAGAAACGACGAGCAAATTTCTTCTTGCTATTTATTTACTTTTCATTTCCAGTCTATCTCTTTTTATCATCAGGTTGTCAAAAAGAAGATGACATAATGTATAATCCCCGCTTTTCTGATACCCTTACTATCGGAGACACCAATGGAGTATATCTAAGCAGTGTGGGCACCACTTTAAAATACCAAGGCCAATTTTTTGTTGACATTGACAGAGACAATACAAGTGATATCAAAATTGGGCTCGTGGACAAAGGTTCATTGAGTTTTGGAGATTATATTCTTATCAATGTTTCCACGATAAATAAAAATGCAAAACTATTGGTAAAATCATTCCCTGACACTACATATTTTTTCAATGGAGATGATACAACATACAATGGTGACACTACATTTTACCACGTCAATAAATTATTTTCTTGCTATCCTGCCGATGGCTATATGAAGAATTCATTTATCAGAGCTAAGATACCAGAAGTAGAAAAGGGGTATGAAATTCTAGCGCAGGATACTCGGTGGGATTCGGCGACTGTTAGACTCAATCCAATTTCACGAGACAAAATGCTGCGTGAAGATTTTGGAAAGACATTTGTCATTTTCAATATTCAAACTGTCGACGACTGTCACTACTTACAATATGACAAGAATTACTACCTACCCTTTAAAGTTCTACCTAGTGGACAAATGGGTTGGATAACGGTCAGGTTACTCTCAGAGGTGTCCATTGAAATTGTAAACTTCGCGACTCAAATAGGCACGTAATCCTACGTCAGTATGACCATTGAGTCTTTGTTTCGATACAATGGGATGAGCTCGGTGTACCATATATCTTTACCTTGCATTTGACATGTTCCATCAACTATTTATCTTAGACGACAAGTCTAAGTAATAGTTAATAAATACGGAGCCACATGGATCGAATCTGCTATGTTCTGTCCTCGATTTTGATTGTATTATCCTTCGCGAAAGCTCAGGGAACTTATCAATACCAACCTATTCTTGAGAGTCGTTCCATTTCCAATATATCGCTTGACGATCTGGTTTTTCGAGATCTGAATAAGAACAAGGTAGTTGACCCCTATGAGGACTGGCGTCAGCCTGTGGAGGTTCGTATGGAAGATTTAGTCCAGCAAATGACCTTAGAGGAAAAGGCAGGTATGATGCTGATCAACACGCTGAATGCTGGCAATTTTGGAGCGGTAACCGATCGAGCGGTTGATTTCATTGAAGATGAGAAAATGACGCGTTTCATCTTTAGAAATACGGTAACAAACACACCTGTAAGAGCCGAGTCAGGAAATCCTTTTCGCGGCACGCAAATTACTCCGTACGAGGCAGCTCAATTCATGAATGCGGTCCAGGAAATGGCTGAAAATTCACGATTAGGCATACCTTTATTGTTTAAGTCCAATGCACGTAATCATATGGATTTTGATGCCCGTGCGGGGATCAATGTGTCATCTGGAGCATTTTCTGCATGGCCCAAGGAAAATGGATTGGCGGCGACTCGAGATATGGATCTCATCGCTATTTTTGGTAAAATTATGGCGCAGGAATGGAAAGCTATCGGCCTTCGAGGCATGTATGGCTACATGGCTGACCTTTCAACTGAACCACGTTGGTATCGGATCCATGAAACTTTTACAGAAGACAGTGATCTAGCATCTGACATCATCACGACCTTAGTGGATAATCTTCAGGGATCAAGTCTAAATAGTAATAGTATTGCCCTGACTATCAAGCACTTTCCTGGTGGGGGACCACAGGAAGGAGGAGGCGATCCACACTATGAGTATGGAAAAAATCAGGTCTATCCCAGTAATAATTTTGACTATCATGTAGCTCCCTTCAAAGCGGCTATTGATGCGGGAGCCTCTTCTATCATGGCGTACTATGGCATTCCGGTGGGTCAGGCCTATATGCCTAACGATGTAGGCATGGCCTTCTCGCAAGGGATATTAACGGACCTTCTAAGAAATCGGCTGAAGTTTAAGGGGTACATTAACTCAGATACGGGCATCATTGGTGATCGAGCCTGGGGCCTGACGGATAAAACTGTGGAGGAGCAACTCATCATTGCTATTAATGCCGGCACAGATGTACTATCCGGATTTAATGATAACAAGCAACTTCTTGACCTGGTTACTTCGGGAAAATTGTCGGAAGAGCGGGTCGATGAATCGGTCAAGCGACTACTGAAAGAGCAGTTTGAATTAGGGCTGTTTGAAAACCCCTTCGTAGATCCAAATCGTGCCGCCTACCTGGTAGGTAATCCATCTTTTCAACATAAAGCAGACTTAGCTCAACGCAAGTCCATCGTGCTTTTGCAAAATCAAACGACCCTACCTCTGAAATCGCCTGTCGAAGAAGAATCTCTAAAAATCTTCACGATGGGGATGGATACAGAAATCTTTAGTTCCAGATCCTTCCAGGGTTTCGAAGCTACAGCGGGCGACTACAATGCAGCTGAAGGTGAGAACCTGCCAAATATCGAAGAAGACATAGATTATGCCATCATTCGAGTCAATGTGTCGACCGATCGGGGCAATGGTCGGATGTTTGGAGGACCCGCTCCCGAGGAGCTTGACATGATTTCCTTTTCAGAGATGGCCAAAGCAAAGTCCTGGAATGTGACACCATCACTGGAGGATATACATCAGATCATGAATGCTGTAGGTGCTGAAAACACCATTCTATCAATGGATTTTCGTCAACCTTTTGTTTTGGACCAGGACAGTCGATTTCTGGAAGCAGGTGGCATCCTGGCTACCTTTGGGGTCAGTGATGCAGCCTTAATGGACATTATTGCAGGTAATTTCAATCCCACCGGCAAGTTGCCCTTTGCACTCGCCAAGAGTACGGAGGCTATCAAAAGACAAGCACCTGATGCACCAGGGTATACCGAGGAAGATACTTTGTTTCCATTTGGACACGGACTGAGTTATGGAGCAGAATAGTTTGACCAATTAAAACTATCCGTTAAAGGTTAAAATATCAGGCTGCCTTATTATAATATCGATTCACGAATCAAGAACTAATTGAAATATGAAAACTATGGAAATCCACGAATACACAGTCAAATCTCTGTTTGTCTCTCTGAGAGGGACTTTATTAGGCTTTGTAATTCTATTAAGCTATAGCCACATTGCTTTCGGCCAAAGACTTGACATGACCCTTAATTCTGTTTGGGGCTTTCATAAAGGTGATCTTGAAAGTGTTCCTGACAACGTGAATAATGTCAATTGGGAAGTCGTAAATATTCCGCATACCTGGAATGCCGAAGATGCTTTTGATGATGAAAGCGGGTACTACCGAGGCATAGGCTGGTATTCGAAGGAAATATCAGTACCCTCAGATTGGAAAGGCAAGAGAGTATTTATAAAATTTGAAGGTGTCAATCAAAATACTACGGTCTATCTTAATAGCGATTCAATAGGGAACCATATGGGGGGCTATTCTGCATTCTGTTTTGATCTTTCTGATCGGCTGGAATATGGTACGACTAATTTGCTCTCCGTGAGAGTGAATAATGAACATGATCAAGACATACCTCCCTTAAATGCTGATTTCACATTTTATGGTGGCATTTATCGCAATGTTTCTTTGATAATTACCGAACCTATTCATTTTAAGGTCACGAATTTTGCATCTGACGGTGTCTTTATTTCTACACCAAATGTCAGTGAAGATCAGGCCACAATCCAAGTAGAGGGTCAATTGGTAAATAGTAGTGCAATTGACAAAAGCGTAATAATTGAAACAAAGGTTCTTGATAGAGAAGGTAATGTCGTTGTGCTAAAATCTAAAAATGTAACCCTGTCCCCTAACAGTGAAACTGAATTTTCGATGGAGGGTATCAAAATTCAATCTCCAGAACTCTGGAGCCCTGACGACCCCTATCTCTATCATGCAATCACAGAGGTGCGAGAAGATAGTGAAAGCTCTTCCGTCTCTGATAAGGTGGAAATACCCATGGGGTGTAGATGGTTTGAATTTGATGATGAAGGAGGATTTTGGCTTAATGGAAATCGAATAAAACTTCAAGGTGCCAATCGCCACCAGGACTTTGCAGGCCTGGGGAACGCACTTCCAGATAGTTATCACTTTAATGATTACAAAAGAATTAAGGAATTAGGATTCAATTTTATTCGAACAGCTCACTATCCGCAGGCACAGGAGGTATATCGTGCCTGTGACGAACTGGGTTTGTTAGTTTGGTCAGAAATACCTGTGGTGAGTGGTATCACTGACTCTGAATCATTCGCTCAGAATTGCCTCAAAATGCAGCGAGAGCATATTCGTCAGACTATCAACCATCCTTCGATGGTATTTTATGGCTATATGAATGAGATATTCCTGGGATTTCAATATAATCGAAGTCTCTCAGATGCGGATCGAGAAAAAGTCATGGCTGCTACAGTAGAGCTGGCAAAGGAACTTGAGGCATTGACTAAAGCTGAGGCTCCCGACCATTTTACGGTAATGGCTTTTCATCGCAGTGATTTATACAATGCGTCAGGGATTTCAGATATCCCAGATGTGGTTGGGTGGAATCTTTACTTTGGATGGTATTATGAGAACATGGAAGATCTGACAACCTTTCTAACAGAACAGCATACAAGGTATCCCGATAAACCCATGATTGTTTCTGAGTATGGACCTGGGACGGATGAACGGATACATGCAAAAAATCCCAAACCCTGGGATTACTCTGAAGATTATCAGTATATCATGCATGCTTCTTATCTAAAGCAGATGATGAGTATGCCATTTCTTGCAGGATTTGCGGCATGGAACTACGCTGACTTTGGATCAGAAAGAAGAGGTGATGCCATCCCTTTTGTAAACCAGAAAGGATTGGTGAATTTTGATCGTACTGAGAAGGATGTCACCGGACTATATCGAGCCTACTTCTTAGACGATCCAGTGGTTCATATCGCTTCTCACAATCATACGAAGCGAAAAGGTATGGAACAGGAAAGTGGCTTGGGCATTTGTCATGAATTAGTGAAAATATTCTCAAATCAAGAGACCATTGAATTATTCTTAAATGGAGTAAAGATTGGTCAAGAGAAGGTTAGTGATTTTGAAGTAACTTTTGAAGTTCCCTTTCGAGATGGTAGGAATGAATTGATCGCGATTAGTGACAAAGAGACCAAGGATCAAGTAGTCATAGACTTCTCTATAATCCCTTTTCATATGGATGAAGCGAGAAACATCGATCTTGCGATTAATGTGGGTGCGGAGGTATCTTTCTACGATCCTGACGCTGAAATTCTGTGGATCCCTGACCGTCCATACTCGGAAAGATCCTGGGGTTATGTAGATGGAGCTCCCTATACCGTGCAGCAGAGACAGCTAAAAACAGGTATTGATGATAATATTCTGGGGACCGATAATGATCCATTATATCAAACCTTTGTGGAGGGGCTTAGTCGATATCAATTTGATGTGCCCGATGGCTCGTATATGCTTACTCTCTGTTTTCAGGAACCCGTTTCGAGGGGTCGTCAAACCAATATGTACAATCTCACGGAGGGGAGTGCATCGGACAATGAAATAGAAGAAAGAGAATTTGATATAGTTGTCAATGGACAAAGTGCAATTCACCATTTGAACTTAGAAAAAGAGTATGGTAGTCTGAGGGCCGTCAAATTTGATCTCAAAGTCAACTCGAATAGTAATAAAGGCATCAAAGTAGATTTTAGACCCCTTAGTGGAAAAGCTTTGTTGAGTGGCATCCGTCTGGTGAGAATGGATTAGCGAATGACGTGCCATCACCGATGGATCTGAGATGTCGATGGAAATTCTTAAACTTTGGTTTCAAATTGAATAACCGTGACAAAATCGAATCAATGAATGTTAGCAATTTTGTCATAAAGGATCTAACCAAATCCAAATGTTTTGATTAATTGAAAATGATCTGAATTCTGACTTATTACAAAAAAATACTATGCATAGAATCCTAGCTCTACTTGCCATTTCGACACTGGTAGCTTGTGCCACCTATCGTCAGACTCAGAGTGATACGGAAATCAACATCCAGGAAACCGACCTCAGTAAGATAGGCTCCGAAATACCGGTGGGTGAGATCCATGAACCGGTCGGATCAGTGACACTCTACACTCCCAGATGGGTAGAGACTACTGAATCAACCCCTGGTCATGCAATAGTAGAGGGATCGATTTTTCCGGTTGACCCTAATGGGTGGCCCATTAATTTCAGAGTACTACTACCGGCAGCATGGAAAAAACGATCCATGCAACAAGGGGGTGGCGGCATCAATGGCACCATAACCGTAGATCCTGACAACCCCAGATTTGCTCCCCTGAAATCTGCTATGTTAAAAAAAGGTTTCGCTATTTACGGGAGTGATAGTGGACATCAAGCGTTTTGGAATCGACCGGGTGCACCTCCTGTTAAACATCTTGCAACAGGGCCATCTAACGGAGACGAATGGGCGTTACATGATGAAGCCATTCGCAATTTAGGATATATGCAGATGAAGAAAACCCACGATGCTGTCATGGTCATTATGACAAGATTGTATGGAACAGAACCTGTGTATAATTATTATGTCGGTGGATCGCAGGGAGGTCGCGAAGCACTGACCGTAGCCCAGCGATACCCAGAGGATTATGAGGGTATCATCTCGAACGTACCTATTGTTAATTTCTCTACATTAATGCTCGCCCCCGTGTTGATCCGGAAGCAGGAAATACCCGAAGAAAATTGGGTGACCACAAAAAAAGTGAAAGCCATTACTCGAGAATTTCTCAGGCAGACTGATGATCTGGATGGTTTAGCTGACGGAATTATCAGTAACTATGTAACAGCACGGGAAATCTTCAATGTAAATGATGGTATAGGCACAGAAGATCCATGGTCAGCTCTTAGGGCCACTAATAATATGGATCCAAACCCCGCGGACACTACCGCTGCTGCAAAGTTGACCAATGGGCAGATTGAGACACTCGAATTCTCCTACAGCTCGTACTCTTTCAACGATCCACTGGCTCATGGGGTTCAGTCGTTCGGGATGTGGACACCCACTATCGAACCCAGTGGATTCGGGATGATCACCGATATGAGATATCAGGGACAGGAAGGAGCACCGAATGACGCGCCTTCATTTTCACACCTGGGTATTCTAGGTGTCAAGGGATTTCTCATGCAGGACCTATCCGCAAATCCTCTTGAATATAGCGAAGACCGCTACCAGAAAAGAAGACAGCAAATCTCACAATGGCTGGATAGTACCGATCCAGACCTTACCAGGTTTAAAGATCGAGGAGGAAAGATCATTCTTACTATCGGAGCTATGGACAATATCGCCTCCTCAGGCGCACAAATGGACTACTACCAGGCGCTAGTGGATGAGATGGGTCAGAAGAACCTTGATAAATTTGCCCGCTTATATGTCGTCCCCAATGGAAATCATGGTCTTAGTGGTAGAAGTTATATGGAGAATGGAAAGGGAGAACCCGTAGATGTAAAATCTATCCCTGCAGCTAATCACCTGCAGAAAATTGAGCTGTTAATCAATTGGATTGAAAATGGTAAAGGTCCGGCAAAAACGTGGGTCATTGATGAGACCGGTAATATCGGCGAGAATTATGATGTCCCAGGATATCTACTTTGCTCTTATCCCAATTATCAAAAATATATAGGTGGCCCAACAAATCTGGCCTCATCCTATAAAAGTGTGGCTCCTGATTAAATGAAGTCATGACATAATATTTCATGAAAGCTGCTAAATGACCAGTAGCTGAAGCCCATCAAACCCATCAATAAAATAATACATTCCATTCATATAAAAGGCTTCGCAAATTCGATCCCCATTATCTGGGGAAATCGAAAGTGGGAATTCACTTCAGTTTCATCCAAGCATGATGGAATATGAGATTTAAGATTGATGAAGACATAGAAAAGAGTTAGGGAAGTGATTTAGGCAGGTAGCATCCCATCAACTCCAGCTGTACTTCATGCTAAAGTTGGATCGAGTATGAAATCTGGAATCGCGAATTAATTGTCCCTCATTAATGCATTCACCAGGTCATTCATTAACGTGTATTCACTACCTTGTAGAATGCTTACATTCTTTCGCCGAATAAGGAAGGAGCTGCTTGATAGGAATCGCATATCGAAATACCTGCTCTATGCAGTTGGGGAGATCGTGCTTGTCGTCCTTGGGATATTGATTGCCTTACAGATCAATAATTGGAATGATGCTCGTAAGGTTAGAACATTAGAGGTAAAAGTGTATCGAGAGATCAAACATGAGCTCGAAGAATCACTTCTGAGTCTAAACGACGAACTCGAAGATCATATACGAAATCAAAACAGTACAAAGGTTATCCTGAACATGATGCTTGGCAACTGGAATTATCATGACTCTCTTCTACATCATCTCAGACTTACAGTCGATCCAGAGGAATTCACAGTAAAAACCAGTGCGTTTGAGTCTTTGAAATCCATTGGAATAGAATTATTGTCAAACGATTCCTTACGTCGGGCCATCACTGATATGTATCAAGTGACTCTACCTTCTTTAGGAAGCCGTAGTAATGAATTTAGTCAATATGGTGCCAGTGTCGATTTGGCCCTCCCGTTAATTCATAGCCATTTG
>JBNKUI010000043.1:0-10586 GCA_050298535.1 Saprospiraceae bacterium | reverse complement strand
TTTTTCTGAAGTCAGTACGGAGTTATTAGAAGAGATCCAAGAAGATCTAGAAAAAGGGAATTATGGAGAGCTGAAGGAGTTGCTCTCTGATTTAGAGAATAATCTCAGCAAAATCCATCATCATGGTGAAAGAGCCAGTGGTATCGTCAAAGGTATGCTGGACCATTCCAGGGCTACATCCGACGAGAAAGCACCTACCGATATTAATCAGCTATGTGATGAATACCTGCGACTAGCCTATCATGGGTTACGCGCAAAAAACAAATCCTTTCAGGCTAATTTCCGATTGGAAGCTGATCCCAACCTACCGGAAATCATGGCAGTGCCGCAAGATATGGGTCGGGTACTTCTGAATTTAATCAATAATGCTTTTCAGGCAGTGTCCTCCGAAACCTTGGCAAAGGAGGACGGTGATTATCAGGCAGAAGTAATTGTATTCACTAGAAAACTTGAAAATGGCATTGAGATAAGTGTCTCCGACAATGGACCGGGCATACCTGAAGAAATAAAAGACAAAATATTTCAACCTTTTTTTACGACAAAGCCTACAGGGCAAGGAACGGGGCTGGGTCTGAGCCTGGCATACGACATTGTAAAGTCGTATGGTGGGAAGCTGACTGTTCACAACAACAGAGGAGGTTCCGAGTTTACGATCATACTGCCTACAATTTGAACCAATATTCCATGAAATCAAAGAATGGCTCAATTCCTTGATTATGTGTTACGTTGACCTCCTGTTGAGAAATCATCTTTACCTTCTCCCAAATTGCAGAAGTGATGACTCATTCATTCCGTAATAAATCTATTTTAGAGGAGCACAACACTAAACCTTTGAATAATAATAGGAATGATTTTGTCAGCTTAGCATCGATTTGCAGTGACTGCATCAATAAGTCATCACATTTTGCCCGATTATTGCACCGAGGGTTTGGAAGGATACACCATACACCTAGTCTCTGGGCCTCAGTACAAGGCGTATCAAATCAATTTTATTTTGAACCAAGTGACGGACCAGCAATCAGAATGAGAATGATTCTGCTCTCGGCACTACTGCTCCAGTTCTTTGGATCTTTCGCTCAAACATTTGTATTGCCAACAGTTGACACAACTCATATTACTGAGGGAATACTTATCCACCAAACCCCAGATCTCGAATGGATCATAGAAGAAGGTGAACATGAACTTTCTGTCGATGACATGCAAAGAGGCAATATTTATGATGCTGAAATCATCCGACCAACTTCTGGCCACTATTATAGTTTGGGCATAAATACATACTGGTATAAGTTGTCGCTTTCCAATCGAAACGCATATGCAAATCAAAGGTTAAGTGTGAGCTTTGAAGGTGGTAATGGTGCCTTCCTCAAGACCTTTGCCAAGGTGCAGGCATACTACTATTCCAAGGGTGTTCGCATTGGTGAAGGCATCTCGGGACTAGAGATAGCATCATTTCAAAGAGATGTAAATGAAGTTTTCCAACCATCAATCGTCAATTTTGAGATAGCCCCAGACCAAGATATAGATATCTGGATTAGGGCTGTCTCTGATCGAGATATGAAGGTTCGAATAATAAATGTGGTTGCATCATCTCAAGTAGACATATTGCAACTGACTACATTTTCCGTTTTTGAGTTTATTATCCTGGGTTCTCTAATAGCCATGTTGGTCATTGGTATATTTCTTTACTATTGGTATCCAGATAAAGTCTACCGATGGTTTCTATTGTTCATCATCATCAATCTGTTTGCTGCCTTGACTAGCAAATTTCATAATGAAATCATTTCACTATTTCTTTCTGATCACCCAATATTGATCAATTATTTGCTTGGTATTAACGACATAGCTAAGTTTCTGGTCACCATACTTTTTGGTCGAGTATTTATCAATACCAAGAAAAAATTTCCTCGTGTCGACAAAACTTTAGTTCTAGTAACCATCATCTTTATTACTAATAGCTCCATCATTACTTTAGCGGGATCTGCCCTTACCTCCATTCCGATACTTCGGCAAAGTTTGTTTGTATTAGTGATCGTCAGCATGGCAGCCATCATTTTTATTTTCGGCTATTTCATTTTTTCCGGAGACAAGTTGGCCAGGTTCTATAGCCTCGCTGCGGTCACGCCCTTTCTGGGTATCATTTGGGTGCTATCCACCACGGCATTGGGATTTGATGATCATGCTCAATGGGGCGAAGTATTTATTGGATTGGGCCCAGTACTCGCTATTGGATTGGCCATTGTTTACCGTTTTAAGATAGTCGTCGATGAAAAATTGGAAGCTGAGGAAGCAAGAAAAAACCTGCTGGCCAAACAGAATACCTCGCTCGAAAAAGAGGTCAAATCACGCACTTTAGAATTAAGAACTTCACTTAGCAACCTCAAAGCCACGCAAGCCCAGCTCATCCATGCTGAGAAAATGGCTTCTCTAGGTGAGCTCACCGCTGGAATCGCCCATGAAATTCAAAACCCACTTAATTTCGTTAATAATTTTTCAGAGGTTAGTGCAGAACTTGTAGACGAGGTTGGAGAAGAATTGGAAAAAGGCGATTTAATTGAATCTAAATCGATCTTATTTGACTTAAAGAAGAATATCAATAAAATATCCCACCACGGAAATCGAGCAAGCAGCATTGTCAAGGGTATGTTGGACCACTCCAGAATAAATCGAGGAGAGAAAATTGCGACCGATATCAATGCACTCTGCGACGAATATCTTAGGTTGGCTTATCATGGCTTACGTGCCAAAAATAAATCCTTCCAGGCGAATTTTCACCTGGATGCTGATCCAGACATTCCGGAGATCACGGTTGTTTCACAGGATATAGGTCGGGTATTATTGAATTTGATAAATAACGGGTTTCAAGCCATTCATGAGCGATCAAAGATTGATACGAGCACCTACAATCCCGAGCTGATTGTCAGAACAAGAAATGCCGATGGGATCATTGAAATTGAAGTGCTGGACAATGGCTTGGGAATTTCAGATGAGATAAAAGACAAAATATTCCAACCCTTTTTTACGACAAAACCTACAGGACAGGGAACGGGGCTGGGTCTGAGTTTAGCCTATGACATTGTAAAAGCGCATGGAGGTTCGATTGAAGTATCTAGTCCGGATGGCAAAGGATCAGCTTTTACTATAATCTTACCCGCCTAAAAGCAAGAGGATTGAAATAATTCGTATTTTATAGTACCAAATTCCATCCATGAATAATTTCCTCCATGGTCAAGATTGTAGCAATCATATGCACCCTTGCTTTATTGTCATATTTGTCCTCTTCAAGACATGCCCAAAGCCCTATGCCATTTACCCGGGATCAAATCAATGATAGTAATCAAATCAAGGTCCTAGAGAATGGACCTTGTATCCCTAAAAATTTCGAAGACAAGATTTTCAGGCTTTTTTTTCCACCAAATCGGCTAGGCAGGAAATGAGACTGGGATTGAGTTTAAGTCATGATATGGTTGTTGCTCAGGTCATGATATCGTTGTTACTTAGGAGAGAAAAATTCTTGTCCGCAATGATCTTATAAGAAATCCAAATGCTGATTAATCTTCCAATCAAAAAACTGTGAAAGTTAGACACTCAAAAAGTCAATCCGAGATTGAACTCCAGCGTGAAGTTGCAATACTGACTGCTGTGGAAAAGGTCAGGGAAAAAACCATGGCCATTGAGAACAGTAGCGAATTGACTGAGGTCGTAACGGAATTATTTCGGCAGGTCCAATTCCTGGGAATTGAAATTCAAATGTTTGTCTTGTTTATCTTCAAACCTAATGGTGGTCTGGAGTGGTGGGGAACAGAATTTAGTGATACCGGTTTGCCTCAATGTTATGATATTCCTCCCCTGGAAGAGATTGCAGATCATCCCAGAGCAAACAATCTGATCAAAATACGAGAGAAGAAAGTACCCTATCAAGTGTTTGAATTATCCGGGGAGGATAAGAAAAGCTGGGATGAATTCCTACTAGAAAAGACTGGGTTAAAGAAGTTGCCCGATCATATAAAAAATGGGATGCAAACTTTGAATAAGATCTTGCTCTGTGATGCTGTTTGCCGTCATGGCATCCTGGAAGTTGCCGGTCCGGTCGCACTCTCAGATAAAGACTCTGAAATATTATGCCGTTTTGCCAAAGTTTTTGAACAGACCTACACCCGTTTCCTTGACCTGAAAAAGGCAGAAGCACAAGCCCGGGAGGCACAGATAGAAGCGGCTCTTGAGAGAGTACGGTCCCGGTCAATGGGGATCCAAAAAAGTGAAGAATTAGGTGAGGTTGCATCCATGTTGTATGAGTGCATGAAAAGCCTGGGTGTTTCTGATTTTGTCAACTGTGGATATGTAGAAATTGATGAAAGAAATGATCGACAGCATTGCTGGATGACCCGACTCGATGGCAGTCCAGTTGAAAAATTCTATATCCCACTTGTGGGTGATCCTATTCAGGATGCACGTTATAAGAAATGGAAAGAGCAGGTAAATCTCTTTCACCAGGAGGTTTCCGGAAGGCAACTTGCAGATCACCTGGCATATGTCACTCCTACCATGGGTGTGGAAGAGGCAGTAGAGATTACGATGAATGAATTCCCTGATCCAATCAACTTCTATTGCGGATTTTTTCGATTTGGTTATCTATGTATCATCACCGGATCGAAATTTTCGGAAGCACAGGAAGATCTAATAGTCCAGTTTACAAAAGTATTTAAGCAGGCCTATGTCCGCTTCATGGATCTGAAAAAAGCTGAGGAACAAGCCCGGGAAGCTGAAATACAACTGGCACTGGAGAGAATTCGTGCCCGATCAATGGCTATGCAATCCAGTGAAGAGCTGCGAGAAGTTATCCAGGTTATGTACAATCAGGTCAGCAAATTGAGGATCGCAAATCGTGGCTGTTTTTTGATGATTTTTGACGAGGCAAGAGGAAATATTCAGGGCTGGCTTTCCGAGCTTGCTCAGGCTGAGTTTGCCAAACCCTTTGATTTCACGCATAAGGATCATGAAGTCATTTGCAAGTGGTGGGACTTTTGGGAAAGCGACGAAGAACGCTTAAGTCTTCATTTTAAAGACCGGGAAAAATTTGAATTTGATACTTACCTGCAGGAAAATACAGGTTTAAGGGACCTACCAGAGGAAGTCAAGGCCGCCATAATCAAAGAGCCCAGGGTCTATTTTGAGTATACCAATATGGATTGTGGACTGATGGAGTTCATTGATGTTGAGCCCTTCCAGGAAGAAAGTATCCCAGTTTTGAAACGTATTACGCGGGTTTTCGAACAGGCCTATACTCGCTTCCTCGACCTGCAAAAGGCCGAAAGTCAGACTCGGGAGGCTCAAATAGAAGCCGCCATGGAACGTATCAGAGGCAGTGCCCTGGCTATGCATTCTTCGGAAGAGTTGAAGGATGTAATCATCGAATTACGGAGGCAGATTGACTCTTTGGGTGAATTGGATCTGGAGGCCAGCGTTATACATCTATATTCGGAAAACAAATCAGTGTTTCAGTCTATTGCAGCGGTTCGACCACCAGGTGAATCGGGAGAAATTGTACTGGCCCATGTGCATTTTCCGGTTGATGCCATGGATCAAATTAAGTATATGATTGAAATGTATCAATCTGATGTAAATGAGTACACCATTGAGGTTGATAAAGAGATGGCTGAAGAGTGGCAGGAGGTCATGGTCAAACACGCCCCCATGATAGCTGAAAGACGAGTTGGATTTGTCAATAATCGGAGACTTTCAGATCACTCAGAATACTGGAATTTTGCTGATTTTTCTGAGGGTTCTCTATTGTTGGTAACCCACTCACTGGCCAGTCAGGATACCAAAACTGTCCTAAGAAGAACGGCAGCCGTTTTTGACATCGCTTACAAAAGATTTCGTGACCTCCAAAAAGCCGAAGAACAGACCCGTGAGGCGCAAATCGAAGCGGCGTTAGAACGCGTTCGTTCCCGTTCCATGGGTATTCAAAAAAGCAACGAGTTGGGAGAAGTTGCCGCTCTGTTATACGAAGAGATGAAAAAATTAGGGATCAGTGATTTTATAACTTGCGGATACCAGGAAGTTGATGAGGAAACTCAGCTCCAATATTGTTGGATGACACGACTAGACGGCAGCCAACAAGAAAAATTCAAAATCCCTTTAAAAGGGGATCACATCTTGGATGAAAGGTATAAGAACTGGAAAAGTCAGGTAGAATTCTTTTACCAAAAGGCCGCTGATCAAGAACTAGCGAATCATATTGCGGTTGTTACACCGGCGGTTGAAGTAGAAGAAGTGGTAGAGATCACGAACAAATTCCCAAATCCAACTTATTTCCACTGTGCAAATTTTGAATATGGATATCTTACCCTTATATCCGGAACGAAGCTGCCAGAGGAGCATGCTAATCTGTTTGTTCGGTTTACCCGAGTTTTTAAACAGGCATATATTCGATTCAAGGATTTGCGAAAAGCCGAAAAACTGGCCCTCGAAACCGCCCGGCAATCTTCCCTCGACCGGATCCGGGCTGAAATCTCCTCCATGCGAAGTGCCGAGGATCTGAATCAAATCACCCCCATCATCTGGGACGAACTCAAAACTCTTGAGATTCCCTTCATCCGCTGCGGGGTGTTTATCATTGATGAAGAGAACGGTGTCAGCCACACGTACCTAAGTACTCCGCAAGGAGATTCTATTGCCGTATTACGATTGCCTTTACAAGGAAATCCACTTACTGAAAAGATGACGGAAGCATGGAAGAAGCAAGAAATTTATACCGAACACTGGGACAAAGAATATTTTCAGGAGTGGACCCAGTACCTGATAAACCAGGGTCACATTGAATCCAAAGAGCAGTACGAAGCGGGATCAACCCCAGAGTCCCTAGATCTACATTTTATTCCCTTCAGGCAGGGGATGTTATATATCGGTAATACAGAGCCCCTGTCACAAGACAATCTGGATTTGGCTCACTCCATGGCCAATTCCTTTTCGGTAGCTTATGACCGCTATGAGGACTTTAAAAAACTGGAAGAAGCCTTTGCCGATCTGGAAGCAGCCCAGGATCAGCTCGTCCATGCAGAAAAAATGGCTTCTCTGGGAGAATTGACGGCAGGGATCGCTCATGAGATTCAGAACCCTCTGAATTTTGTGAATAATTTTTCTGAGATTAATAACGAATTACTGGAAGATCTGAAAGTGGCAATCACTGAAAATGACACCGAGGAAATCGAAGTGATTTTCAGGAACCTCCAGGAGAATGAAAGCAAAGTGACTCATCATGGAAAGCGAGCCGAAAACATTGTAAAAAGCATGCTGCAACACTCTCGCAACAGTGCTGGTGAGAAGGAACTTACAGACATCAATGCGCTTTGCGATGAATATATTCGATTGGCATATCATGGTATACGAGCCAGGGAAAAATCCTTTAATGTTGGGTTCAGAACGGATCTGGATCCGGATCTACCCAAAGTAAAAGCAGTTTCTCAGGATATGGGTCGTGTTCTTCTTAATCTAATCAACAATGCGTTTCAGGTGGTAGCTGGAGCAGAAAATCCGGAGGTGATAATTTCCACTAAAAAGCTGGAGAACGGTATCGAAATCCGAATCACTGACAATGGGCCGGGCATCCCGGATGAAATAAAAGACAAAATTTTCCAACCTTTCTTCACAACCAAGCCTACAGGCCAAGGAACGGGCCTGGGATTGAGTCTTGCTTACGATATTGTGAAAGCACATGGTGGTGAGTTATCCGTCAAGTCAGAATTAGGTAAGGGATCAACATTTACCATTGAATTAAACCAACCGACGAAATCATGAAGGCCCAGCTCTACATATTTTGGGTTGGTGTCCTCACCTGTCTAATATTGAGCCCTTTTGACTTGACCGCACAGACGGATCAATTTGTCAATATACCTCGACCAAACGGTGCCAACGGAGTTTGGCTCACAGACATCAAGCAAGATCTCACCGGTTATCTCTGGGTAGCCAATCCTGGAGTAGCTCGCTACAACGGATATGAATGGACAACGTATCGACATAACCCCAGTGAGCCCAATTCGCTGGCAAGCAATCAAGTGGAGGTAATTTGCCCCTCATCAGATGGCGTAATTTGGGTCGGGACCAAGGGATATGGCTTGAATGTCCTTAATCCACATTCAGGGGAGTTTAAGCACTACTATCTAGCTGGTGACGAAGCATTCAACGAAACCGACAATTTTATTTCGGTACTGGTGGAAGGGCAAGATGGTACCTTGTGGATTGGAACGCATAATGGGTTATACAGTCGCGATCCTGCCGATGGATCATTTACGCACTACCCAGCCAGTCCAGGCAACTCAAGCAGTTTAAGCCATCAACAAGTACGGGCCATTCTTGAAGATCGGGCAGGAACCATTTGGGTGGGCACTGGAGATCCCTCCAGCAATCTTCAACCTGAGGAAGGTGGTTTGAACAAACTCAATCGGGAGACTGGTAAGTTCATGCAATTCAAGGCTGATCCTATGGACCCAAACAGCCTTATTGATAATCAGGTGCGTGCCATTTTTGAAGATAGCCGAGGAAATCTCTGGATTGGCACTAATGGTGATGGACTGCATACCCTTAACCGACAGACTGGCCAATTTACACGCTATCCATATCAGCACGATCATCGTGAACGACTAAGTCGTCCTTATCCAAAGACCGGAAAATCTGATGCTACATATGGCATTAGTTTCATCATAGAAGATTCGACAGGAAATATTTGGGTAGGTGCCTATCAGGGAGGCTTGGTGCGCTATGACCATGAAACCAACCTAGTACAGCGATTCAGCAGCAGTGATGAGCTGGGACTTCCGAACGATTTATTGTGGACGGCCTGCGTCGTTCAAGATGGAAGTATTTTCTTTGGGAGCTCACTGGGGCAATTTGTTAAGTTTCAAGAGGTTCCTCCGGAACTTCCGTTTGAGCGAACGACCCATTCAGTACAAGCCATGTATGAAGATCCTCAAGGCTCGCTTTGGTTGGGATCCTTGGGAGGTGGCCTCAGTATAGAAACAAAAGATGGATTGGCCACCGCATTTGACACCAAGCAATTAGAGCTTGCCCTCGAAAACACCACGATCGTAACAATTCTTGAAAGTAAGGACCAAGAAGTATGGTTGAGTACTTGGGAAAAAGGGTTGCTCTGCTACAATTTGAATGACCAGAACATTCGTCATTTTGTGCACAATCCCAATGACCCCACCAGTCTCAGCCCTGGCGCGCTGGGATTCATTTTCGAGGATCAAGTGGGAAATATATGGGTACCCACAGAGTATGGCTTAGATCAAATGCATCGAAAAAATAATACTTTCACTCATTATCAAATCGACCCTTTGGAGAGTGCTTCCATCAGTGCAAACTCCTGCATTAGCGTGCTCGAGGACTTCCAGGGCACAATTTGGGTGGGGACTGGGGAAAACGGAATCAATAAGCTCGATCGAAGAACGGGTCACTTTAAAAAATATCTGGAGGGATTCAGAGTTTTCCAAATCTACGAAGATTCTAATCGTTCCCTATGGCTAGTGACCGCTGATGGTCCAGTATACCGGTATCATCGTAACGAAGATCAATTTCTTCCTTTTCATGAACAAATATCGACGACGCCCATTAAGCAGGTCAAAAGTATTATAGAAGATGATCAAAAAAACCTCTGGTTTGGCACTCGAACAGGGCTTGTTCGACTTGACTCTTCCCGAACCAAAATACAAGCCTTTGGTGAAGCATTCGGTTTCCGTGGAGGGGAGAGTGTATATTTCGCATCGAATGTAAAGCGCCTTAATGGAGAACTATGTTTTGGGGGTATTGAAGGATATTATCATTTTCACCCAGATCAGTTAATTGATACCAAAACCAGCAAACCTAACTTGATCTTGTCTTCGCTTACCATTGCTGGCCAATCGGAACTTTACGGCAAGTTTTCTCACCCAATCCATGAATTAAAAGAAATAAATCTCACGCATCAACAATCTACTTTCTCACTAAGCTTTACAGCACTGGAATTTGCAGCTCCAGAAAAAATCGAATATGCCTACAAATTGGATAATTACGATTTTGAGTGGCATATTGGAAAACAAAGAACAGCCAACTATTACAAGGTCCCAGTTGGTGAATATGTATTCCGCGTTAAAATGATACAACTCGGTCAAGATCGGATCGAACGAACAGTAGCAGTCAACATTTCACTGCCCTGGTGGCAACGCAGGTGGGCCTATGCTATGTATCTTTGCCTTCTCCTGGGTCTGACCTGGGGCATCATTCAATATCGTTCTGCAGCTTTGCGAAGACAAAATCAACTCTTAGAGGAAAAAGTTGCACTCCGAACCGAACAACTACAGAATTCCATTGGAAACCTAAAGGCCACCCAATCTCAGCTCATTCATGCTGAAAAAATGGCCTCCTTGGGAGAGCTGACTGCCGGCATCGCCCATGAAATTCAAAACCCCCTGAATTTTGTGAATAATTTTTCTGAAGTCAGTACGGAGTTATTAGAAGAGATCCAAGAAGATCTAGAAAAAGGGAATTATGGAGAGCTGAAGGAGTTGCTCTCTGATTTAGAGAATAATCTCAGCAAAATCCATCATCAT
>JBNKUI010000042.1:0-8036 GCA_050298535.1 Saprospiraceae bacterium | reverse complement strand
CCGGTTTCTTCCGAAGCGCAGCGAAGGAAAAACAGGGGCCGGGGGTCTGTTATCGGGCTCAAATGCAACCCCACCGCACTTTATTAGACCTATGCTGATTACATCTACCAATATATTTCCTATTCGCTCCCCGGTTTCTTCCGAAGTGCAGCGAAGGAAAAACAGGGGCCGGGGGTCTGTTATCCGGGCTCAAAGGCAAACCCCCTCTTTGTACCTGGGACCGGATACCGGATCAAACGGAGACCTCCCTGCTTTTAATCTAGAAATCAAATTCTAGCGCAATAGATACGAATTCTCATTGCTTTGCTGCAGTACTTCATTCTCAAAGATTTTAGGTCCTTCGTGCCCCTATCTTGGAGGTATTAATTCACCATTAAATCTGAGAAAATGAAGAAAATAGTGTTGTTGTTATCGCTGATACAATTGATTATATCACTGAAGGCCGAAAATATACCGTGGGAATCCGGGCAGGAACTCAATGTGTTTGCACCCAGTGGATTAAAACTGCGGGCGGCTCCCGGGACTGATGCCGAAGTCCTGGATATAGTACACTACGGTGATGTGGTGACGGTCATCAATAGCTTCGAATTTTCAGAAGATAAAAAGGATCGTATCGACTGGATAGACGGGCATTGGATTCTGGTGGATTTTCAAGGTATCGCCGGATATCTATTCGACGGATTTTTATCGAACATGAATTTTCCCGGCAGTGAGGCAGAATTAAAAAACGATGGATACTCTTTTGCCTACGCTCTGGGTGAATATTTTGATCGGAACTTCACGTTCCAACGCATGCTGGATTCTACAGAAAATCACCAAATCTACCTACTGGATCAAGGCATCAAGGTAAAACGTGTACATGCTGACACCACCTGGAATCTCTGGATCGAGCTACCCGAACATAAAATAAGTGATGTGCTAAATGTGATGCGTGGCATGATCGAATATCGGCAGGAAAGAACTCAGTTTGAAAAATCACTAATCTATATCGAAGGTATGGACGGAAAAGTAAAAAAAGTTAAAGCCAATATAGATAACCCTGTCATCATCGAAAAGAAACAAAATGGTAATATCCTGGTGAAAGCATCGGGATCAAGCAGTTGCTAATCTTTCGGATCTAGTGTAACGTGACGTTACATTTGACAAGATCATTGTTTTCTGAAGCCGTACCATGTGTGCGGCTTTTTTTATTTCCTACGACCTGCCCAATTTCTCCAGGGCTTCCATGACCATATTCTTCTTTCGCACCGCTACCGGCACCATCGAGTCATCCACCATTAATAAATATCCGCCCTCTGATTTTATGTACGACTTGACGTGGTCCAGGTTAATGAGGTGCGATTGATGTACGCGTAGGAATTTACCCTCTAACATGCGTTCGTAAGACTTTAATGTCTTGGAGACTAAAAAATTGGTTTTATCAGAAAAATAAAAAGTCGTGTAATTATTTTCAGACTCACAACGGATTACATCCGCAATGGGGACTACTTTTATTTCATCACTACTATGCAAGACAAGATTGTCCGTATTTTTTCCACCATAGTGGTCGAGTAGGACTTCTACCTTTTCGCGGCTATCCTTTGTCTGCACTCGATTTACGGCATCCATCAAGGCATCAGGATCCAGAGGCTTTAATAAATAATCAATGGCCGCAAATCGAAATGCCTGGATGGCGTATTGATCGGACGCTGTGGTAAAAATGACCTTGAAATTGATTTCGGGTAAAATCTGTAATAAATCAAATCCGGTACCGTCTTCCAATTCAATATCCAGAAATACCAGATCGGGATCCACTTGTTTCAACAACTTGGCAGCCGAAACCACACCTGTCGCTGTACCAATAATATCTACTTGCGGACAGTAGGTTTTTACATCTGCAAGCAGCAGATCCTGGGCCTGCCGCATATCGTCTACTATTATTGCCTTTATCATTTATTCATTCAGTACGGGTACTAAAATATGCACGGTCACCCCTTCCACTTCTCCATCAGCACCTTTTCTCTCTTCGAAAGTGAGTAGGTCATTACGCTCAGCATCAAAATAACTTTTCAACCGGGATCGGGTCACATCCAGACCTGCTGATTTATGCTGGCTGGTGGTCTTACCAAATCCGTGTCCATTGTCTCTGATTTCACAGCTAATGTGACGACCTTTGGCTTCAAACGAGACATTGATCATTCCTTTTTTGTCACTGGGCACACCATGTTTAATGGCATTTTCTACAAAAGGTTGTATCAGCATTGGAGGTATTTTTATAAACGAAGGGTCTAGCTCCGGGTCTATATCTATCACAAAATCAAAACGATCGGGTCGCAACATACGTTCTGTCTCCAGGTACAGCTTCAACCCTTCCGTTTCCTCCTCTAATAAAATGGCTTTTTGACGGGACTGCTCCAGCATGCTGCGCATTAATTTTGAAAATCGTTGCAAGTCGCGCCGGGCAACTTCTTTTTCGCCGGTCATAATCGAATGCTGAATCGACTGCAATGCGTTAAACAAGAAATGCGGATTCATCTGGAGCTGCAGAGCAGATTGCTCTAGTCGCAGCAATTCATTTTGTATCTCCAATGCATTTGCTTTCTGCTGCGATAGTTGGATGGCCCGATTCATCCGCCACCGATAGAAAAAGTAGATGCCTAATAAAAATACCATTAAAGCCAATCCCAATACCCACGTCTTTCTCCACCAGGGAGGTGGTACCTGCAACGCGAATGAGTATACGGGTGAATAATTACCCTGGTGATTTCCGGCCCGTACACTCACCTGATGTCGTCCTGATGATAATCCCGCCAGCTCCAGGCTTCCCTGTTGCACCGAATTCCAAATTGAGGCATCCTTTTCCATAGACCATTCATAGACAATGGAAGCATCACTTTGCAGATCTACAGCCTCAAATTTTAATTGAATAGGTGTTCCTGGATCAATGGTGATCGTCGGTGATTCATGCATAGATAAATAAGCAGTATCCCTGGGGGTAAAGATCCCCACAGAAGATAGGCGTGGCGCCAGAGACACTTCCGTGCCTGAGCTAGTATAACTGAATAAGCCTTGTCGTGTTCCAAAAACTATTTGCCCTTTGCGCAGGGAAACAGCTACTCCTGGTAAAAACGTCACAGCATCCAGATCTTCAGCGAAATCATAGGTGATTACATCATGATGTCTACCCACTGAATCTACGATGCGAAATAATCGACCCTCTACATCCATGATCCACAAATGCTCCTTATCCGATGTCGCAGCAACGAGTGGGCTGACAAAGACATTTTCACGCACATTCATTTTCTTTAACTCCGCACTTTCCCCATCTGCAAGGATCTGATAGACACCTCGATTTCTACTAATCACATATATTGACCCTCTCCCACTGACGACTTGCTGAATTTCCATATTCTGTGTCAACGTAGTAAGGTTGGAATCAAGAAGCGAGTACACCGAAACTTCCTGGTTTGACCACATATATACTTTCTGATCTTCTACGATCATCTTGCGATGTGAGGTGGAACAAATCTTTTTAAAATCGATTCTCAGGGTATCCGTATCATACACTCTCAGCTGATACAATGCCTGATCAGAAAGCACCAGAAATTGGTCATGCGTGTAAGGTACTACCTGCCAAATTCTGTCATGAAATACATTTTTAAAAATTAATTCGCCCTCGATATACCAGCCGTTATTTGTCACCACCAGGTATTGACCACCCCACCTTACCACATCCCAAATGCGCGCAAGGTCATCGCCCGGCACAAAAGTTTCCTCGAAATAATATCCATCAAATAGGTCAGCACGGCCATCCTGATAGATGACTACAGCATTATTTTCTCCATTTTCCACGATTTTCTCGATAGCACTGCCCTGCAAATCATCTACTCCATACAGTGTATAATTCGCAGCATTAAATTCGATCAATCCACCTCCGTAGGTAGCGATCCACCCCTGTCCCCAGTCATCAAATAGTATATCCACTATCCGATTATTTTCTAATCGGTCCGGAGTCATTTTCTTGGTAATACCGTCAATCGTATTTAACACGTATATACCATGACGCTCGGTGCCGACTAAAAGACTTCCCAGGTCTCCTATCCTCAGAATCGTGGCCTGAATTTCCTCATCCGAAAAATCTGGTTGTTGAACGACTTCCTTCCCTCGTAAGATATACAGTGACCCATCCCGGGCAAGTATCCAAATGGTTCCATTTGAATCTTCTGCCAAATCAACAAACGTAGCGTCGATATGAGCAATCAACAAATTCCATCGGCCTTTCGATCTACGCTCAAAAATCTGATGGTCTGAAATAGCCAACACCGTCCCATCGGATGTCTTCAGCAATTTGGTAATGGCCATCGAATCGGAAAATTCATTTTGCACATTGTCTCCTCCCTCCACGCAGAAAATGCCCTGATTACTGGAGACAAGTACAGACTCCTTGTTAAGTCCCAATACATCCGATACTTCACCAAAGTCATAGGTCAGTGCACTCTTATGTGGGTAGGTCAGGCTCATCAGCACCGAGTCTCCAGCGACATGAACTACCCCCGATGGGTCTACGAGTAGAGAGCGTACGGACCGTCTTTTATTCAAATAATGAGTATAGCTTCGAAAAGACCTTCCGTCATATTTCGTAAGGTGACCTCCCTGAGACAAAATCCACAGGGCTCCATCCGGACCCGTCTCCAGATCAAGGATATATGATGAAGGTAATCCATCGGACAATTGAAAATTTTTAAAATGCAGAGACTGGCCGATGCACTGTATGTACACCACCAGGAAAAAGACAATCCTTACACCATCAGACCCTCCAATAACCATGTGAATAGTACGTCAGCGGTTGTGAAATTATTTTGTGGAGAGATTCAACCGCTGCACCAACTTTCCAACTGTCAGGCCCTGCACAATAATGGCAAAGACCACAATAATATAGGTCACCATCAGAAACAAATCCCGATTCATGATATCTGTCAGTGAAAGTGCCAGGGCAATCGAAATACCCCCGCGCAATCCACCCCAGGTCATCACCAGGTTAGTTTTAGGAACAAAATTAAGCTTGCGTTCAAAAAGCTTAATCGATGGAATCAAGGATAAATACCGTGCAAATAAAACCAGTGGAATCAGTAATAAACCTGCAATCAGGTAAGCTGAATTATACTCCAGCACCAGAATTTCCAGACCGATCAAGACGAATAAAATCGCATTGAGAAGAAGATCTATCAACTCCCAGAATTTATCCACATATTGCTCTGTCACTTCAGACATGGCTGAATTTCTGACGGTATCATTGCCCACGAGCAGACCAGCTACGACCATCGCCAGCGGTCCTGACACATGCCACAGATGTGCCAGGCCAAATCCCCCCATCACAGCAGCCAGTGTAATCATCACCTCAATATCATAGTCATCAATTGCCTTCATCAGTCTGAATGCAATGAATCCCACCGCAAAACCCAATAGTAAGCCACCCAGCACTTCGGTGACGAATAGCATCAGTATATCTGTCCCTTCCAAATGTCCGGGGGATGAGGCAATTTCATAAATAGTAAGAAAAATGACGACCCCTACCCCATCATTAAAAAGTGACTCACCAACTATTTTCGTTTCCAGTTTTTTAGGTGCATGGGCTCTTTTCAAAATGCCCAGTACGGCGATAGGATCAGTAGGAGAAATAAGTGCTCCAAATAAAAGACAGTATATAAAAGATACAGGATAACCTATCAGTTGCAACACTCCATAGGTAAATCCTCCCACCAGAAAAGTACTTAACAATACGCCGACCGTTGCGAACATTAAGATCGGATAACGCTGCACTTTTAACTGATCAAAATTAGTATGTAACGCACCGGCAAACAACAAAAACCCCAGCATGATATCCAGAAGCACTGTCTGAAAATCAATCGAAGTAATGAGTGACTGCAAATAATGGAATACAGAATCATTGACAAAGCTACTGACATAAATACCCAGCGTAAAGAGAATGGCAATAATCATGACCCCAATGGTATGTGGCAGTTTCAGATACCGTACGTTCCAGTAGCCAAAGAGTGCCGAAAGGACGATGAGAATGGTAATGATGTTGAAAATATCCATAGGGCGAAACTATGAATTTCCAGGCGTTTTTTGACTGCGTGATCATGTCAGCCATCCCTACGGACGATCCTCACCACTATGATCGTAGCTAAGTACCCGCTTCAACTTCCACTGATTGTTCTCCAGGAGCCACAGATGTGTCATTTTGGCGATGCTGGTAAAATATTCCGGTTTATTTTCCTCGCGAGCGAAAAAGCGGTGCTCAGACTCCTGAATAGCACCATATAGCGATCCATTTGCATGGAGCGGATATACTTTAAAGGATCCCTCCACAAGCCTGCGAATAGGCTGATAACTGATACCACAAATATTATTTTTAATGGACTCAATAAAGTCAGATTTAGATCCCGTGACACCTCCCTGATCATGATAAAACTCAAAATCGTCGCTAATGATCTCCTCCAAGGGAGCTAGATCACAGGTATTGAAAGCCACATCAAACAGCAAACTGTCCTGGGTCCGGATTTCTTGCTCCAGTGAGATATTATTTTGAGCACCTGCCCATGGTATCATCAATATGGAAATAATACCGATAATAAAATATGTGCTACATAATCGTAGAACATCCCGGCTAAGAAAGTAGGTGTCTAAAGTTTTCAAAGTAGTTGATTTAATATGCAAAAAAAAGACTGCCAGATAACTGACAGCCTATATTCTAATCTATAATAGAAATCCAGCTCTTAGTGGCGATCTTTCCATGACTTTTTCTTTTCTGACTTTTTTTTTCGTCGCTTAGATTTCCAGTCACTTCCCAATTCTGATAACTGATCAGAGATATTTTCAACCTGATCTTCCACAATCTTAGCTATGTTATTCACATTGATGGGCTGACCCCGCATAGAGAGAAAGTCTTTTGGAGTCAATGCCTCCGGTACAAGTGCCCATATCAAAAGATACAGTGGAATACCGATACCTGCTCCAAGTGCAAGAATCGCAAATCCTATGCGAACCCAGATGGGATCCTGGATGCCGAAATATGCGGCCAATCCACTACAGACCCCACCGATGATCTTATCGTCCGGATCTCGGAAAAGCTTTTTTCCAGTCTTGTAGCTGGAGTCAAACGCACTCCCACCTTCAGAAAAATCATCCGCTCCAAAGTCGGCTGTTGTACCAAGAATTCCTATCGCATGCTCCACGTCCTCCATAGAAACTATTCGCTTACTACGAATACGCTCATTTAGTAATTCTGCCATACGGTTTTCAATATCATCTATGATTTCCTCATATCCTTCCGAATGCCGGAAGTGGTTCTCGATTTTGTCGAGATACTTTTGTAGATGCGCATATGCGTCGTCATCTATGGTGAAAGGGAAACCTCCTATGTTTACATTATTCGTCTTATTCATTGCCTACCAGATTTTTTGTAGATTCATTCACTACGTTAACTAATTTGTTCCATGTCGCAAGTAAGTCCTTTAGAAAGGATGTACCTTCTTCTGTCAGGTGATAGTACTTGCGTGGTGGACCACTGGTAGACTCCTGCCAATTATATCCCAGCAGTCCAGCATTCTTGAGTCGAGTCAGCAGAGGGTACATGGTGCCTTCTACTACAATCAGCTCCTGCTCCTTTAATTTCTGAATAATATCGGAAGGATATGCCTCTCCTTCAGAAATAATTGAAAGGATGCAGAGCTCAAGGACTCCTTTTCGCATCTGTGCTTTCATATTTTCAACTTTCATACTGTAAATATAAGTCGATCGAAGGTACTATGCAATACAAAGTACCTTAACTAGTCAAAATACTATATGAACGGTAGTTTTTCATCGATAAGCGTGTTTTGCAGTGGGCAGTTTTTCAGTGGGCAGTTTTTCAGTGGGCAGTTTTTCAGTGGGCAGTTTTTCAGTGGGCAGTTTTTCAGTGGGCAGTGAAGCAGTAGGCAGTGAAGCAGTAGGCAGTGAAGCAGTAGGCAGTGAAGCAGTAGGCAGTGAAGCAGTAGGCAGTGAAGCAGTAGGCA
>JBNKUI010000041.1:0-113838 GCA_050298535.1 Saprospiraceae bacterium | reverse complement strand
ATGATGATGGATTTTGCTGAGATTATTCTCTAAATCAGAGAGCAACTCCTTCAGCTCTCCATAATTCCCTTTTTCTAGATCTTCTTGGATCTCTTCTAATAACTCCGTACTGACTTCAGAAAAATTATTCACAAAATTCAGAGGGTTCTGAATTTCATGTGCAATACCAGCTGTGAGTTCACCAAGAGAAGCCATTTTCTCGGACTGGATGAGCTGGGTTTGTGTCGACTTTAAATCACTTAGGGCCTCCGAGAGTTTGTGCTTTTCCTGTTGCAGCAAGTAATTAGCCTTTTGCTTTTGATGTGAGCTTTTCCACAATAACATTACAATGACGGCCAGCAAGATTAGTCCTATTGAAAAGGCTACAGTCCTTCGTTTGTTTCGTTGTATTTCCAACTTTTCTGCATCGTCTCGAATCCTTAAGTTTTCGTCTAAGACCCTATTGTGAAAATCCGTGATGGCCGACTGATGTCTTTGATTCTTGTCATTTACAATGCTTTGGGCTTCTCTGGTAAGTTCTAAAGATTTCTCTATTTCTCCCTTTTTTTCATAGCATTCAGCCAAAATAAAATAGGCATTTGACAATTGATCAAAGAACACATCTTGTTCGAAATCAGGATTATTTTGTAATGAGATGCTTTGTTCTATCAAATTAATGGCTTCTTCAATATTACCATTTGTCAGATGCCATCGGGCCATAATATTATAACCTACAATTAGCTGGAGATAGTTGTTATTATAGCGGCTCATTTCTAAACCTTTTTCAATAGACTCTTTTGCTGAATCAAGTATTCCTTGCTTAAGATAGACTTCACCAAGTATATTGTAACCATCGCACAAAATGTCCGGTTGAATATTGTTCTTTTCACTTCGTTTAAAAGCCTTCCAGATCCACTTTTTAGCTCTTTCTAATGAATCATTAGAATACGCTTTTTCAGCTCGATTGACCGTTAGACGTATAATGTCACTTTCTCTTCCAGACTGTAAAAAATGTTTCCAGCCATCCTCAAAATATTTATCGGCAATTTTTTGGTTGCCCACAGCACCGAATACAAAAGCGAACAAGGTATTTGTTTGGCCTTTTAGCCGCGAAATTACTTCTGGCTTCTCTAGTCCATAATATTGCATAGCTAACTCAGAGACCTTGCTTGTATCTAGTTTTTCAATTAGATCTTGTGATTGATAAAGAAACTCCAAAGCCTTCGAAAACTCCAGCTTTCTGTAGTGAGTATATCCAAGATTAGACATATTAGAGGCACGTGCATCAAGCATTTGTTCTTCCTGAAAAATATTTCCCAGACGTAATTGATAATGGATGCAACTGTCAATATTGACATTTAGATAATATT
The DNA here is from genome assembly GCA_050298535.1 of Saprospiraceae bacterium. Classification (GTDB taxonomy): domain Bacteria; phylum Bacteroidota; class Bacteroidia; order Chitinophagales; family Saprospiraceae; genus JABDMH01. The sequence goes on along the minus strand of JBNKUI010000041.1, from coordinate 112,489 downwards.
CAATGATGTCTATTAGAATAGGAATTTGATGATTGATACTTAATTCATCTGGAGTGTTAATTTTCTCCCTGAGCGATTCGATAGGTTCATCTAATTTTGGCGTGATAGCTCCTTGATCGGGTTGACCATTTATGTGTATGATGCCTACGATGAGTAAAATGAAAAGTGCTGAATATCGTCTGATCATGATTTTCAATGGATTGGAGTCATCAAATTTTGAGCTTATATAGGTTTTTGAAGTTCATAAATTGCGTTTAGCTAATGATAATTTTGCTATCCTATATGTTTTCTTGTTAGGGATGAAGTGATTCTGCCATGGGAAGGGCTATCGTGAAGATTGTCCCTTCTGCTTTTGTACTATTGACTTCGATCTTCCCACCATGTGCTTTCACAATATCGTAAGCAAGACTCAATCCCAGGCCCGTTCCTTCCCCCGTTGGTTTGGTAGTAAAAAAAGGTTGGAATATTTTTTCCTGAATTTCTCTCGGTATGCCACATCCATTGTCTTTGACTTGAATTTGTACAGAATTTCCTACATGTAGGGTCTTCACCAGAAGTTCAGGTTGGTAATCCATGCTTGTCTTCTTCGACTTTTCCAGAGTGGCCTGAAAGCCATTGATAATTAAGTTCAGCAGTACTCGACCAATATCCTGTGAGACAACATTCATCTTGGGAATATTGGGATCAGCTTCCAGATGAAAATTGGCCTGAAAGGAATTGTCTTTTGCCCGTAAACCATGATAAGCAAGGCGAAGATATTCGTCACAAAGTTGATTGATGTCGGTAAGGGTTTTTTCATCAGAATCGGTCCGTGAATGGTCCAACATACCTCGAACAATACTACTGGCTCTTTCACCATGGTGGTGGACCTTTTGCAAATTTTGAATGAGCTCTGGCAGAACTTCATCGACAGCTTGAAGATTATTTTCTTTCAAATCCTCTTCAATTTCCTTTACCAGTTCAACCCCGATCTCAGAAAAATTATTGACAAAGTTGAGGGGGTTCTGAATTTCATGTGCGATCCCGGCAGTGAGTTCTCCGAGAGAAGCCATTTTTTCGGAATGTATGAGCTGGGCTTGGGTAGCCTTGAGATCTTTGAGTGATTGTTCCAAAGCTTTATTGGCTTCTTCTACTAGTTGCCTTTTTTGTTCTAATTCTTCTATCGTTTCTTCCAGAAGGATGGCTGTGGTGCGCTTTACTTTTTCGGTCCGATTAAGCTTAAAAGTTACAATCTTCAGTTCTTTATTGGCTGCCTTTAGCGATTTGAACAATGCTACCTTTTGTTCATTGGACAGTCCACTACTTTGGTTAATAATATCATGGATAATTTGTAAGTGTGCGTTCACTTTATTTTTCTTTTAATGCAATACAACATGTAGTCAAGTTATGCATTTCCAGACGCCCACCGTCATATCTTCCCAGTTCAGCATTCGAAAACATACCTACCATAGGTACCTTCCATACCTTTCTTATTCCTTCGATCTCATCAGCCATCATAGGTCCGAATGAAAGAATTCTGCCAGCACAGGTAAAAACCACTAGTGCATCCGCTTCAGGCATTTCTGTTGCCTTCAGTTTTTCTACACCCTTTACTACTGCTTCCATTACATCCCAATCCGGAGGTATTGAAAACCGGACTTTTGAACCTTGCGGCACCTTACCGCTGGTGTAAAATGATAAGTCATCCCAATCTATAACTAATCCTGGTCTCATGATAGGGTCTCCATTCTCACGTTGTAATTGCAGGGGGAAATTAGCAGCCAATTCCACCAAAGTATCCTGATTATCAGGAGAAAGGTCCAAACCACTATACTTGGCAGTAATGGTTACGGCCGGCATATTATCAATAGTATATACGTGATTTCCTTCACTCTTAGTGACTGTTTTTTCGGTGCCTACTGCATTCCAGCCACAGGTAGCAACACCCCTTACTTTTACATGATCTTGATCCAGTGCCAGGACAACGATTCCCTGATTACTTTCCATCGCATTAGTATATACAAAGGTTTCTGAGAATGCGTAGTCATCACCGGCACTTCCACCAAAAGCAATAACCTGCTTGCCGACAATCTCTTCTATACCAAGTAATATTTCCTCCCCATCTACTGCGACATCGCTGATCCCTAGCAAAAAAGCTGGATTAGAGAATTTGTCTTTTGCTTTACTGGAAATTGATCGGGCAACTTCACGATAGTTTTTTTCCGGATATTCCTCTAGATAGATATGGAAATGGTCCTTGTTCATATTCAGCAATAATATGGCGATAGATCCCTTCTCAGTCTCTTCGTCAATAAATTCCCCACTGGTGGTTACTCCAAAGATTTGAATACCCTCTTTAGTCAACAGGTCGCTAATCTCCGATCTGTCATGGACTATCGATGAAAAAGTAATGGCTAGCGTCGGTTTAAAACCGTCAGAACTACAATCTCTAATTGCATCTTCAATTTCTTGCACTGACTTACCCTTGATAGATTTTGCTTCCATATCTCTGTTATTTTTCTTTTAGTACTACCCAACTGCAGGTGGTGCCGTGAAATTCGGAAATATCTCCTCCCGCGGCCTTTCCAAATTCACCTAGACATAAAAATCCGGCCATAGCGGTTTTCCAAGTTTCAACAAGGCCCTCTAACTCTGTCTCTAACAAAGGGCCGAGACTTATAGAACGACCGACACATGAAAATATCAACATTGCATCCGCTTTGGGCATGCTGGATTTTTTGATTGTTTTAGAACTGTCTACCACCTTGTCTATCACATCAAAGTCAGGAGGTATGGAAAACCGAAATATATCCCCTTCCTCCATTATCCCTCCGCAATAGATCGACTTTTCCTGGAGATTGGCGAGGAGGGTGGGGCGCATTACTGCATAGCCACTTTTTCGCTGTACCTGCAAGGGATAGTTGACATTTAACTTTGCTATATGGTCTGATCCGACCTTTTCATTTGTTACAATGTCCTCTCCCATATACTTTTGTAGGATATCCAGGGCGGGTAGATGATCTATTTCCTTCACCCATGAATTTTCAGCAATAGTAACTGTCTTTTCCGTACCTACTGGTTTCCATCCGGATACCGCCACACCATTCATTTCTATTTTGTCCATATCCAGAATCAGGCCTATGATTCCTTTTCGGTATGATATACTGTTTGTGAATACAATCCCTTTGAAAAATACAGGCTCACCCGCTATTCCACCTACGATCGTGGCGTTAGGTCCGGCAACTTCTGTAATACCCTGCAGGATAGATTCGCCGGGTGTGCTGATATCTGCACCAGAGACGATATATCCTGGATTGGCAAAAGATCTAATTCCCAATCCGCCTAATTGTCTTGCGGCCTCAATAGTGGAAGAGATTTCCAAATCCAATATGTCCACTTTGTAATAAGTAGCATCGATCTCAAGCAAGAGTACGGAAATCCCATTTTCCTGTATGCCCTCTTCTGTGAATTCTCCTGAAGTAGATGCCCCAAAAATTTCAATCTGTGCGGATCTCATCAAATCCATAGTCGCCTCCAGCTGATCCTCTCTAGAAAGGAAAACGAAAGCTAGACCTGGATTAAAATCTTCTGATAATACATTTTCTAATTGTTTTGCAAGATCTCTGGCATCTCGAGCTTGTATTGATTTTGATTTCATGTTCATTTTTTCTTTAGCTACAGTTGCTAAATGATCTTGTTATTAATATATTGAATAGTCCCTTCGATGCATCCATTATTCTTCATCTTTCGTCAATGGTTGGGATGGAGTGATTCTGTCAATGGGAAGGGTTATGGTAAAGATTGTCCCTTCTACTTTTGTACTATTGACTTGGATCTTCCCACCATGTGCTTTCACAATGTCATAGGCCAAACTTAATCCCAGGCCTGTGCCTTGTCCAGTAGGTTTAGTGGTAAAAAATGGTTGGAATATTTTTTCCTGAATTTCCGTTGGTATGCCGGATCCATTGTCTTTGACCAGAATTTGGATAGAATTCCCAGAATGTAGGGTCTTCACCAGAAGTTCAGGTTGGTAATGCACGTTGGCTTTCTTCGACTTTTCCAAAGTGGCCTGAAAGCCATTGATAATTAAGTTTAGCAGTACCCGACCGATATCCTGGGAAACAACATTTATCTTGGGAATATTGGGATCAGCTTCCAGATGAAAATTGGCCTGAAAGGAATTGTCTTTTGCCCGTAAACCATGATAAGCAAGGCGAAGATATTCTTCACACAATTTATTGAGGTCTGTAAGTGTTTTCTCGTTGGAGTTAGCCCTTGAATGGTCTAACATACCTCGAACAATACTACTTGCTCTTTCACCATGGTGATGGACCTTTTGCAAATTCTGAATGAGCTCTGGCAGAACTTCATCGATAGCTTGAAGATTATTTTCTTTCAGATCCTCTTCAATTTCTTTTACCAGTTCAACCCCGATCTCAGAAAAATTATTCACAAAGTTGAGAGGGTTCTGAATTTCATGGGCGATGCCGGCAGTGAGTTCTCCCAGAGAAGCCATTTTTTCAGAGTGTATGAGTTGGGCTTGTGTTGATTTTAATTTTCCTAATGCTTTATCCACTTTCGATTTCTGAATATCAAGATCTGCTTTCTGTTGCTGCAACAGGTTATAAGCTCTTTGTTTAAAACGATTACTTCTTACCAGAATAAGTACAACTACGAGAATTAATATTATTCCAGCAATCAAAGAGAAAATAATTATCCGATTTATTAATGCATCCCTTTCCTGCGCTATTGCGAGCTGACTTCTCTCCTGTTCGTAGGTGACATTTTGAAGTTGTGTTAGTTTTTCTCTATTAAATAGATTGTCCTGGTGACTCAGTAGTAATTCCTGATATTTGAAAGCACTATCAATGTTTATCTTGGCATATGCATTTTTTAAGAGTTCTGTTGACTCGGTTGCAAATATCAAGAATGAAGTGTTTTGTGACATCTTGTATGCCAGGTCAGCATAATAAATTGCTGAATCCAAATTTTCAAGTTTATTGTAGATATTCGCAATCGCCAGAGAGCCCTTAATTTGATCTGCAACGGGTACTTCATTGATTTTGATCTCCTTATAAAATTTTAATGCCTCCTGCAATTGTCCCTTGGCTTCACTTAGCTTTCCTAGATATAGATAGGGTATCGCCCAGTGGGACTCGCTATTGGCATAATAGTTATGGGATGCATTCAGATATAAATCAGCGGAATCATATTCGTTTACATGGAAGTAGGTTTCTCCCAGGAATCCATCATGTAGGGGTTTCTGGCTGTTGTAGTAACCTGGATTTTCTTTGATCTTACGATAGAACTGGAGGGCAGACTTGTAATCCCCGGCATAAAAATAAGTGGAACCTATCATGCTGTAGCAATTTGTAATTGCATCCTGATCATCTATGGCTGTTGCCAGGGATAATGCCTCATATGCTTTCTCTAGTCCAATAGGGAAATTACCTTTTTCAGCTAAAGCTGCAGACTGAACATGCAATAGACTTAAGGTTAATTTGTGTTGTTCAAACTTTTTTGAGTAGGGAATCCCCATTTGAGCATATTTAATAGTGCTATCAGGCCAGGACCAGACATAATGCCAGGCCAGACGGTCATAAACATCGGCCTTTTTGTTGTCGGCGCTACTTTTGACCAGTGTTAGTAAACTATCAGCAACGGAAGATTGGGTATAGATCCTTGTTGGATAATAAATGAGTGCTAATAATAATATAAGAATTCTCATGTGGTCTCGCTTTCCATAAAAGGGTAGTATTATTCTATGTTTCCTGTGTCATTTTTTGCATTGAATTATTGAAGTCATACGGGTAATGTAATTATGAACCTTGTTTCTGTTGCAGGTGTAGATTCTACATTGATATTGCCGCCATGGGCTTTCACAATATCATAAGCTAGGCTGAGTCCGAGGCCTGTGCCATCACCGGTGGGCTTGGTCGTGAAAAAGGGTTGAAATATTTTGTCACGAACTTCTTCGGGTATACCCAATCCATTGTCCATTACGTCGATTTGAATAGCATTCTTTAAATTTTTAGTTTTTACCATCAATGTAGGTTTAAATGCTCCACCTTCCTTTTTCGATCGTTCCATGATAGCCTGAAATCCATTATTTATTAAATTCAAAAATACACGACCGATATCCTGAGAAACAACTAGGATCTTTGGAAGGTCGGGATCAGCTTCGAGATGAAAATTGGCCTGAAAGGAATTGTCTTTTGCACGTAAACCATGATAAGCAAGGCGCAGATATTCATCACATAGCTGATTGATGTCCGTTAGCGTTTTTTCATCTGAATGGGCTCTCGAATGGTCGAGCATACCACGTACAATACCACTGGCTCTTTCACCATGATGATGTATCTTTTGCAAATTCTGAATAAGCTCTGGTAGAATTTCTTCGATAGCTTGGATATCATTTTCTTTCAGTTCTTCCTCAATTTCTTCTACCAATTCCACACCGATTTCCGAAAAGTTATTGACAAAATTCAAAGGGTTTTGGATCTCGTGGGCAATACCTGCAGTGAGTTCGCCCAGGCTGGCCATTTTTTCTGCATGAATTAACTGTTGCTGTGCTTCCTGTAAATTTTGCAGGGCCTGGTCGACTTGTGACTTAGCGACTTCTAATTTCTTAAAATCTTCAAATCGGGCATATGCCGTTGAAAATGCATGGGAAACACCCTGGAGTAGGTCTATTTGATCCGCATCAAGTCGATCGACATTTCCTACATAGAGCATGCCTTGTAAAAAAGGAAGAAAATGTAAGTAGAAGCTCTCTGTTGGTAGCGTTTGCAGATAGTCACCCGGATTTGAAAATACTCCATTCTCTACCAGCACATTTGAAAATTCCAGCATGGACGATTTGTCCCAGTAATCAAGAAATATTTCCTCATTACGCCAATGACTTAGCATCTGCGAGATGGTTCCCGGCGTTCGGTAGGGAAGTTTGAAGCTGGCAATCGCTTCTCCTGCCGGTGTAGAAAGGTAGTTGTATATCACCTCCTCGGTCTCATCCATAATAAATACTCCGCAGCGAATGAAGGGTACATTGAGCGTGATGAGTTCTCTCCAAATGAGGGGGGTTATTTGATCCAGATCACTGGCAGTACGCATTGAGGCGGTTTCAGCGCGAATACGATCCAGGCAGGCTTGCTTGATTGCTTCTTTTTCTCGGAGTTCAGCATTTTGAAGGTCGAGAAAACGTGTATAAGTATGCTCAAAAACGATTGAGAGGCGTTCCAGTATTTGCATGACATCGTTGGGAAGTGGGGTGTCAGAGAAGGCATAAAGTGCCCCATGCTCAAAGAAAAAACTGTTGTGACTGATTTCTTTCGGAAGATTATTCACATCAATTTTGGTGGGATAATTCGCGGAATTATTAATGACTTGATGGTAATGTACCAGGTCTTCCTCTGAGAGCAGGTAAGAGAAGTGCGGATCCTGTGCTTTCCAGCAGTTATATACACCTCTAAGCAAGGGGTGCTCTGACATGTCTATTTGACCTGTGTTGAGAATTACTTTCGAATCCTTAGTTGATGACGCGGTCCAAAGATCCATATTGGTATTACTGTGATTTAGGATACCAATACCACAACGTACAGTCTCACTGATACCTAACTCCACCAAAGACTCGAAGAGTGAGGTGACACTGATGCCTATATCATGGCTTGTTTGCATTGCCATGGTATGTGCACGTACCCGCTCCAATGCTGCCTCGACTTGAGCTTCTCTGACTCGCTTCTCTGCTTTTTGGAGATCGAGAAATCGGGTGTAAGTTTGTTCGAAGACTTTGGCAAATCTTTTTAGGATTTCAATCTCCTCGTCACCTTTCGGCTTAGTATCGATAGCTTCCAGCAATCCATATTTCATAGAAGCCACTGAAAAAAGTACATATCGTTCAGTAAGTATATTTTCCTTAACCGTATCGGGAAGGTCAATGAGTTCACTCTCCTTGAATAGAAGAAGATCCATGCTGCGCTTATCCTCGTCCTGAACTTCAATGGAATCATAGGGTACTTGCTTTTCGAAAATATCCCAGTATTTTTTTAGTGTCCAATGATTAAGGTTAGGAATATCATATTGTTTGGGTAAGATTCTCTGAGAGGGAGTAGAAAGCCATGCATAAAATCCAGTTTTATCTTCTTTCGCAATTCTTATTTGGAATCCCCATTCTGCAAGGTTGAAAGGATCCATCTGATTAAAGAATTCGTTAACTACTTCGCGCAATTCAACACTGGAGTGCATGGCCATAGTCCTTGAACGCACTCTCTCTAAAGCTGCTTCTATCTGAGCCTCCTTTGCCTGTTTCTCTGCTTTTTGGAGATCGAGAAATCGAATGTATGCCTGCTCGAAAACGTTCGATACGCGTAAAACGGTGCCAATTTCTTCCTCCGTGTAGTGATATCCTGCGAAACTAAGAATCATCAATCCATGATGCTTAAGATTAGTACAGAATCCGGTTTGTCCCCGCACCGATACCAGGCGCTTCCTTCTTTCGTTATTTACTACTTCACCAACAATAGTATGTTGAAACACATGCTGGTACCATGACCTTGATTCCGTTGCATCAATGTCTACAGGAAAATACTTTGCATCACTTGAGAAGCCATCCCTAAGTTGTTCAAATAGCGGATGATCGAAATACGGCACATGTAGCTCCTGCCTATAGGTCTGCTCTGGAGAGGCAATCCACATGTACAAATCTTCGGTTTCGGGTTTCTTCAAGATGATGACACACATATCTATCGGAGACCCGAGACCAATTAATTGCTCATAGGTGACAGAGACAACATCTACTAGCCCCTCGCTGTGATGCATAGCCATGGTACTCGCCCTTACCCTTTCCAAGGCAGCTTCAATTTGGGCCTCCTTAGTCTGCGCTTCGGCTTTTTGCAAATCTAAAAATCGCGTATACGTTTGTTCAAACACCTTGGCAAAGCGAGATAAAATGCTAAAATCCTCATCCCCGGATCCCTTGCTATGATCAATGGCAACCAACATACCATACTTCATAGCCGAGCACGAATATCTTACAAACCGTGCATCGGTGACTGACTTCTGAATCTGTAGTGGAATCCTCTCGATCTCATTTTTGGCGAATACAATAGCATCCACTTTGGCTTTTTCGTCTCCTTCAACGGTTATCGACTCAAACTGGATCTGATCTTTGTAAACTTGCCAGGTTTGATCCAGAACCCAGTGACCTGAACTCGGTATAATAAAATCCTGTCTTACCGTTTGTTGTCCGGGAGTGTACACCCAGTTACTAAATCCAGTTCCATCTTCCAGGGCAATTCTGATCGCAAACCCCCATTGTGCCAGGCCAAAAGGCTGCATTTGTGTAAAGAGTTCTCTGACGACCTCCCCAACTTGTTCACTCTTATGCATAGCCATAGAGCGGGCTCGCACCCTCTCCAATGCAGCTTCAATCTGAGCCTCTCTTGCCTGTTTCTCTGCTTTTTGAAGATCTAGAAAGCGACGATACGGAAGACCAAAGGCTTTGGCAAGTTTGACGAAGAGGTATTCTTGTTTTGCAGTGAGTGGCTCTGTTGAGGTGACTGTTAGATTTGAGAGTCCACTGAACACGGCCATATTTACATAAATACATTTGTAGCCGGCCTTTTTCAAGGTGTTCGCGCGATCTTTATCAATATCTTCTTCTACATGATCTATCCATTCTTCGAGGTGGGGTCCCTCCAATTTGCTCGTGTGAAAGCTTTCTCCCTGCTTAAATTTTTTAATGGCTTCCACTAAGACTTGGGTCCTATCTAATGATATATCAGAATTCTCCTTTAGGCTATACGCGCCTGTTACAGGATCTGAAAATGCTAAGTACTTTTTATGCGTGGTCTCATCTTCCTGCACAATATTAAAACCTGTTCCCAGTACCTTAAGACCAAACTTTGATAATTGACTAAATATTTGCAGGGCGATATCATTAAATTCATTGCTTTTTTCCATAGAAAGGGATGCGGTCCGAATCTCATCAAGCATCAATTCAATCTCTAGATTCTGCCTTAATTCCTGAATTTCTTTCTCTTGCTGTTGAATTAAGCTTTTATGATCTATCGCTTCGCTATCCATGGGTTTATGATTTCTCTACTACTGGCAAATCAAAAGTAAATTTTGTACCCTCACCTAATTTGGAGGTAACCACGATTTCACCTCCATGAGCCTTAATAATATCATATGCCAGACTTAATCCCAGACCAGTACCTTCTCCGGTCGGCTTAGTCGTAAAAAAAGGTTGAAATATTTTGTCTTTAATTTCATCGGGAATTCCAGGACCATTATCGGTAATGGATATTTCGATCGAGTCTTGAGTTTTTTTTGTGCTAACTACAAGTTTGGGTTTGTAAGACACATCTTCTTTTAGGGATTTTTCCAAAATCGCCTGAAAACCATTATTTATGAGATTTAATAATACGCGACCAATATCTTGCGAGGCAATGGATACCTTAGGTAGTGCAGGATCGACCTCTAACTTGAAGTCGGCCTGAAATGATTTATTTTTGGCTCTTAATCCATGATAGGCCAATCGTAAATATTCATCACACATTTGATTAATATCGCTTAACGTTTTCTCATTCGAGTTTGTACGTGAATGATCGAGCATACCTCGTACGATACCACTGGCTCGTTCCCCATGGTGATGTATCTTTTTAAGATTTTCAATTAACTCATTTAGTAGTTCTTTGGCAGTTTCAAGATCATTGTTTTCTATCTCTTCTTCAATTTCCTCAATAAGCTCAGATCCGACTTCCGAAAAGTTATTGACAAAATTTAATGGATTTTGTATTTCGTGGGCTATACCTGCTGTGAGTTCTCCCAGGGATGCCATTTTTTCGGAATGAATAAGTTGAGTTTGTGTGGTCCTTAATTCTTCGAGCGTGTTTTCGAGAATTTTGAAATCTTCGTATCGTGCGTAAGCCACTGAAAATGTATCAGCAATGGACTGGATGGTACCTGTCTGGCGATCATCAAGCTGATCTAGTGATCCTACATAAATCGTTCCCTGTTTAAAAGGTATGAAATGTAGATACATATTATCCGGGGGTGGTTGGTCTTTGTAGTAGCTTTGCTCATCTTTGACCAGGCCTCGATCAATCAAGTCCCTTGTCCACTCCACAAATTGTTCCCTTGACCATTGGAGCACAAATATCTTTTTGTCTTGCCAGTGAGTTACACTTTGCATGACAAGATCAGTAGCATTGAAGGGAATTTCCATGACATCAAGTGACTGCCCTGAGGGTGTTGAGAAATACATTTGAATGATTTCTCTTTCCTGATTCATAATGAAGATACCACAACGGATAAAGGGAATTTCGAGGAGCGTAAGTTCATTCCAGATGAGTGGAGTGATGTGACGTAAGTCGTCAATCGATCTCATACTGGCGATTTGACCTCTGATTCGATCCAAAGAGGCTTCCTTTTTATTGAGTATTGCCTGAGCCTCCGCTTTTTTTAGATCTCGGAAGCGCTGATAGGCCAGTCCAAAGACATTAGACGCCCTGTATAGAAGATCGATGGCTTCTAGTTTAGCTTCGTCTTCTGTGATCATCAACAAAGCTCCACCTTGGAATTTTGAGAAATAATAATAGAGCCGATCCGGCACCATGATTTCGCCATTATCATCATAGTCAAGTGTTTCAGGTGCAATCACTTGCAGTACCCCATACCATTCATGAAGCATCTTTCCCTCTGACAAAATCATATAGGAGGACTGATCGCTATGGTAGTGCTTTAGGACGGCTTGTGACCATAAATTATCAAATGGAATTTGCACTTCTCCAGTGATTATATCATTATCTGTACCTCCTGGAGGCCTGAATGACCACCAGGCTTCGTAATATTCTTTGTTGTCATGATAGATATGGATAATGCTTGATTCCAGATTGTTCTCGCCCAGATTGCGCATTTGTTGTCTGAGCTCGGAAACTACATCGAAAAGATCATCTGGGGAATGCATTGCCATAGCAGTAGATCGTACTTTTTCCAGCGCAGCTTCGATCTGTGCTTCCCGCGTCTGGGCCTCTGCTTTTTTTAGGTCTAGAAATCTAGTATAGGATTGTTCGAATACTCTGGTAAATCGCTTAATTACAGAATTCTCATCAGGTGTGAATTCTTGATTACTAAAGTTAAATATGAAAAGGCCAGTATGTTTTTCAATACCCCAGCAAGTTTTGAATCCATATCTTATTGATTGGATCTTTTTCCAGCGTTCTGTAGTCACGGTTTCACCCAGTGCTGTATTTTTGTAAACATGATCGTAGAATTTTAAGGTGTCTTCAAGACTTACTTCGAAACAGGTAAAGGATGCACCATTTTCTTTTGCAGTCCAAAAGTTGGTGAAAATTGGATTATTAAAATATGGAATATCAAGTTGTACTGGATAGATCATATCGGGTGTGGCAGACCAAAAATGTAAGTCTTTTGAGCTGTCAGAAAATATGATGATTTGACAGCCATCAATAGGTAGGTTTAAGCCTTGCAGTTGTTCCAGGGTGACTGTGACAACATCCTTAAGTTCTTCACTATTATGCATAGCCATTGAAGCCGCTCTCACTCTCTCCAATGCTGCTTCTATCTGGGCTTCTCGGGCTTGTTCTTCTACTTTTCTTAAATCGAGAAACCGGGTGTAGGTTTGCTCAAAAACTTTGGCAAAACGTTTTAAGATTTCTAATTCTCTGATCGGTTGATCGCTAGTGATAAATAAACAGCCATGCTTGAAAAAGGCATGATGCACTATCATCCTGTTATGATTGAGGCCTTTAGGTTCTTCATATCGCTTCGCTGCTTTGGTCAGAAAGTCGATGCTGGCCAGTTTCTGAAATTGCTCTAAATTATTTTTAAGGTGTTCTTTTAATTCTGATCCCTGTAGGTCCAATATTAATTCGGACTCCCCGTTCTTCCATGCATTATAGGCCTTGAAAAGATGTTTATCCTGGTAAAAGATTATGGGAAGTGGTTCTGGCGAAATGTCACCACCGATCGAAAAATATTGTTTTCCCGTCGGCTTGTCTTCGTCCATAATACTAAAGCCACTTATGTGCAATGTGATCCCCAACTGCTTTAGTTGATGAAATAATACGGTCGAAGCATCTAATAATTGATCACTAGTATGCATGGCCATGGTCCGCGCCCTCACTCTTTCCAAGGCTGCCTCGATTTGAGCTTCCCGCGCTTGAGCTTCCGCTTTTTGTAAGTCTAAATAACGCATGTAACACTGTCCAAAAGTATTTGCCATACGTCGTAGTATGGCTCGATCACTTTCCGGAAGCGGATCAAAAGTGCTTATGATGATATTTGAATAGTCATGGAAAACAGCCACTTGAAAGTGCATCGTATCTATTTCACTCTTCAGCATGGCGCTTCCTCTTTCCTGATCAATGTTATCACGGGTATGGACCATGAATTCAGTGAATGCCTTCCCTTGCAGGAGAATCGAAAAATCTGTTTCCTGTTTTTCGATTCGACTAAAAATTTCTCTACCAATAATCAGAGAATTACCGTCTAGGTTTTCCACCCGGTTTAAATACATCCCATTGCCGTCCAATTTTTCTAGAGCAGAAAACTGGTCATATTTCACGCTCACCCTGTCCTTGACGATGATAATAGATATGCCCAGGTGTTTTATGCCCAGGGAGGTGAGTTCATTTACCAATGTCAGGGCTACTTGGGGCAGATCGGAGCTATTTTGCATGGCCATTGCTTTGCTCCTAACTCTTTCTAGAGCCGCTTCAATCTCTAGATTCTGCCTTAATTCCTGAATTTCTTTCTCTTGCTGGTGGATTAATTGTTTTTCATCTCTCATGTCGTAGCCATGGGGTTTAGGTTATTTATGTAGAGGCAAAAGAAGTGTGAATTCAGTACCCTGACCAGACTCAGAGTTGACCCGAATTTCTCCTCCATGGGCTTTCATGATATCGTATGCCAGGCTTAATCCCAACCCTGTACCTTGCCCCGTGGGTTTGGTGGTAAAAAAAGGTTGAAATATTTTTTCCTGGATCTCCGCAGGAATTCCAGGACCGTTGTCCAGTACGTGAATAACAATATTATTCAGATGCTTTTTTGTAGTAATTTTCAGTAGGGGTTTGTAGTCCTTATTTTCTTTATTTGATTTTTCTAACGTGGCCTGAAATCCATTGTTGATGAGGTTTAGTAGTACACGACCAATGTCCTGCGACACCACGTGAATTTTTGGAAGGTTGGGATCTGCATCCAGGCGAAAATTCGCTTGAAATAACTTATTCTTTGCACGTAATCCATGATAGGACAGGCGCAAATACTCGTCACACAATTGATTAATGTCTGTGAGTGATTTTTCATTGGAATTAGCTCTTGAGTGGTCTAGCATCCCCTTCACAATCGCGCTGGCTCTTTCGCCATGATGATGGATTTTTTCTAAATTTTGAGTGAGCTCCGGGATGATTTCTTCTACAGCCAGCAAATCATTTCCCTTTAGCTCCGCTTTAATTTCTTCTACCAGTTCGACACCGATTTCAGAAAAATTATTGACAAAATTAAGCGGGTTCTGTATCTCATGGGCAATGCCAGCTGTGAGTTCCCCGAGGGATGCCATTTTTTCGGCATGGATAAGTTGAGATTGGGCTGACTCCAGTTTAGTAAAAGCTTGTTCTATCTTCTGCTTGGCTTCTTCCAGCTTTCTAAAATCTTCATAACGGTCATAGGCTATCGAAAAGGAATTGGCCATGGATTGCCCGAGGTCCAGATGCTCCTGGGAAAGTGATTCGGTATTCCCGATATACAACATTCCCTGTTTGAACGGAAGAAAATGTAGGTGGAGGAATTCAGGGGCTGATCCAGCTTCGTAATCTTCCCTTGAATGTATGTACCCTTTCTCAATCAGTTCTAGCGACCAGGCCCGGAAGTAATCTTTGTCCCAGACCTCTGTATAAAGATTTTTTGCTTTCCATGCAATCAGGGCTTTTTCAGTAAGGGAAATGCCTTTCAAGGGCAAGTGTAGGACTGCAATTGATTCTCCTTTTGGCGTACTTAGGTAAGTGTGACTTATGCCTTTCTCCTCGTCGATGATAAACACCCCGCAACGAATAAAGGGGATTTCCAGCTTTTGGAGCTCATCCCAGATCAGGGGGGTAATTTGCATTAGGTCCTGTGTGCTCCTCATAGATGCGATTTCGGCACGGAGGCGATCAAGCGAAGCCTGCTTGATGGTTTCCTTGGCAAGTTCTTCTGATTTTTTTAAATCAAGGTACCTGCGATAGGCAAGATCAAATACTGTAGCAGATCTTCTCAACAATTCAAGCGCTTCATGAGAAGCTTCTTCCAGGGTGATCAACATCAAATTTCCTCCGGAGAAATCAGAGAAATACCAATATTGATGATCCGGTATGGAATGATTGGCCCATAATTTTTTGAATGCAGGAACATACTCCAGGAGCATTACTTGCCATTCCTTCAGATGTTCTCCCTGCGCATCAATCAGGTAATCGGATGGATCAGACTTGTACAACCGTATGAACTCCCGTGCATAATGGGTGTCGGTCTTGCTGAATTCTACCGATCCAAGTTCAATCGTGCCTTCCTTTGCCCCCGGTGGATGAAAGGCAAACCATGCGGTGAATTTAGGACTGTCGTCAGTAATAAAATGTATAGCAATCGTTTCCAGTTGCTGTTGGCCAATAGCTGCCATTTGCTCCCTTAATACCCGGGAAACTTCAGGCAACTGGTCAGAAGAGTGCATAGCCAGAGCCCTGGCTCTCACTCTCTCCAATGCGGCTTCAATCTGGGCTGTGCGTGTCTGATCTTCGGCTTTTTTGAGATCGAGGAAGCGGGTGTAGGTTTGTTCGAAAACCTTAGCAAATCGATTAAGGATGCTGTAATCCTCATCTCCGGATGGCTCTTTTATATCAATCGCAACGAGGAGGCCATACTTCATGGCCGAGCAGGAATATCTTACAAACTTAAAATCAGTAATTGAATTTCTAATCCGTCTTGGGATGCGATCAAGATTATTTTCAATGAGTATAGTGGCATCCATTTCTTCTTTGTCCTGCCCATCAACAGATATGGATTCAAACTCGATTTGATCTTTATAAATCTGCCACGATCTTTCGAGTACCCAATGCCCTGTATTCGGGACGATGAAATTGTGTTTTATCATTTGCTGTCCGGGCGTGTATACCCAATTACTAAATCCGGACCCATTTTCTAAAGCAATTCTAATGGCAAATCCCCATTGTGCCAGACCGAATGGATGCATTTGTTGAAAGAGTTTCTGCACAACCTCACCAAGTTCTTCACTCTCGTGCATCGCCATAGTCCTTGCACGTACCCTTTCCAAGGCAGCTTCAATTTGGGCTTCTCGGGCTTGTGCTTCGGCTTTTTGGAGGTCAAGGAAGCGGGCGTATGCCTGGTTAAAGACCTTCGCAAATCGTGTGATAATATGGAACTGTTGATCAGGAAGGGGCTCAATACTTACAAAACTTAATCCACCATAGTTATTGAAAGAAATATTGACGTATGTTTTAGAAGGACTACGCATTCCCTCTTTCACATTTTCTGGAAGAGTGGATAATTCAGTTTCTGTAAGCATCCTTCGATCCCATTCCTTCTTTTCCTCACCCTCCAGAATGACTACATATCTGGATTTCTTTAGTTTCCAAGCTTCAATAACGGAATTGTTGGCAGGTAAATCAATATGTTTTATTGATAACTCAATCGGGTTTTCCCTGTCTTCTGAATTGGCCATCCACCATTTGTCTATAGATTTCTCAAGATCTGTAGTGAAAATGAGACACCGAATTAATTCCACCTGAAGATTTCCCAATTCCTTATATATCGTGCTTATTACCTGTGTCAAGTCAGTGGCCTTACGCATGGCCAGACTCTTTGAGCGCACTCTTTCCAGTGCAGCTTCAATTTGGGCTTCTCGGGCTTGTGCTTCGGCTTTTTGGAGGTCAAGAAATCTACGATAAGACTGTCCAAATGTATGAGCTAACCTCCTAACGATGGACCAAAATTCCGGCTGCATGGGTTGGAGTGACGAAAATACCAGATTGTTGTAGTCATGATAACAAACTGAATGAAAGTAAACCTTCTTTAGGTTCAGTTTTCTGATTCGCATGGCCCTTTCTTTGCTCAAGTATTTTTCAACCCATGCAATCCACTCCTCAATCCTCGTTCCTTCTGCTTCATAAGATAATTCTTTCTCGCCCTGTAAGTATCGTTGTATACTTTCACGAGACATCCAGAATGTATCATGTGGCATAATTGGCGTGGTCAGTAGTTTTCTTGATCCACTAAGTGTATTGTCGGCAAAATATGATTGGAAGGACCAATCTTCTTGATTAATTAATGTGATGGAAACCCCCATAGATGGAATAGCCAATTCTTCAAACTGATCCAGCAGACAAACAGCGACATCAGGCAATTGGTCACTATGCTGCATAATCATCGATGCGGTTCGCACCCTTTCCAGGGCAGCCTCTATCTGTGCTTCCCTCGCTCGTTCCTCTGCTTTCTGAAGGTCGAGAAATCGAACATAGGACATGCCAAAAGCCTGCGTCATTCTTTTCAAGACTTTTGTGGTGGTATCCGATAGTGGTGAGATGGCGCTAAAGATGGTGTTTGAAAGTTCATGAAATTGGATAGTATGGATATGGCTTTTTGTTAAACCCATCTCTTCAAGTTGAATACCCCGTTCTACACTGATTTCTTTTTTGATAAATTCGATCCATACCTTTAGTTTATCCCCTTCAACGGTTTTAGTGAACTCCTTTTCTCCTTCTTGAAGTCGGCGATAGGATTCTCTAGCAAACCATAAATCCTTTATTGCTAATTCAGAAGTAATGCCTATTTCATGTCGATTAGCAAAGTAAAGTCGGTAAGTTTCTTTCGATTCATTAATAAGATTAATAGCGGCGGAATTAATGGGAATTTCTAGTTCTTCAATCTGTTTAAAGAATGCCAGGGCGACCTTTGACAAATCCTCACTTTGGTGCATCGCCATGGAAGCCGCGCGAACTCGCTCCAGTGCAGCTTCTATTTGTGCTTCTCTGGCTTGTGCTTCTGCTTTTTGTAAGTCCAGAAATCGGGTATAGGATTGTTCGAAAACTTTGCTGAAACGAAGTAAAATGCGATACTGTTCATCAGAGGGAGGCGTTAAACTGGAAGTAATAAGTCCACCATAGTCATTGAATGCACCAGCAATATGGACATCCTTATTGGATCGCATGCCCATTTTGATATTTTCCGGAAGTTGTGACAACTCCGTCTTACTTAGGATGAGCTGGTCATATCCAGCTTTCTCTTCCCCGTAAAGGTGATATTCCCATTTAAACTCTCTGCTTTTATATGCCTCGACATAGGCATTATAAAATCGATGATCGAGATAGGGCATTTGGTAACTTCTTGCATGTCCGGGTAACTCTGGATTCAATGAAATCCACTGAGACGAATTGTCCTCCTCATTGATCAACCAAATTATGGCACGATTCAACTCCATGCCCAGCAAAGTCAATTCGACAAATATTTTTCCAAGCACTTCTGAGATTTCGCTGGTTGAGTGCATGGCCAAAGCTCTTGAACGTACCCTTTCTAATGACGCTTCTATCTGTGCTTCTTTGGCTTGTTCCTCTGCTTTTTGCAGATCCAGAAATCGCCTGTAAGTTTGTTCGAATACCCTGGAAAAACGTTGGAGAATTAATTCTTTGTCAAGATCTAATCTTGCAGTATTACTAACGACCTCTATGAACCCAAATCTCATGAACGCTCTGCAAAGCACAATTTTATGGTGGCTTTTCATGAAGTCAATCACTTCACTTGGAGCCTCTTTGAGTGGGGTATTCTCGAAAAGATATTTATCAAATTGCTTTTTTTCATTACCCTCAAATTCGATGACACTATAACCCTCTTTTTTAATTAGAGAGGCTTTAAGTTTATCCTTGAAGTACGGGTCTTGTGTGAACCGAACTTTGAAACTCATGGGTAAAACAGATTGCACACTTGCTGATTGCCACGATTCAACTTCTTCTTTTTCTTCATCAACAATTGTCAAAGAACATTGCTGAATGTCAAAACCTAGCAAATTCAACTGATCGAACAGGGTTCCGATCGTCTCCCGGAATTCATCAGAAGAATGCATCGCCATAGTCCTTGCTCGAATACGTTCTAGCGCTGCTTCGATCTGTGCTTCTCTTGCCTGTGCTTCGGCTTTTTTTAAATCCAGAAATCGAGTGTATGCTTGTTCAAACACCTTAATAAATCGAGTTAAAATCTGTATGCTTTCTTGTGAAGGGGCTTTGACGGAATTGACAATTTCTAGTTGTCCATACTTAAAATTGATAAATGTGAAATGGGCTTCAGGAACGGACAGCATCATTTCCTTAATTTCATCTGGGATTCGTTTTAAATCCGTTTCTTCTATTATGTATTTACCATATCTTTTTAACTCTTCACCAGCAGATGAGATATGAAAAGGTGCTGCTTGCTTTCGCCATTGATCCCATTGTCTTGTGAGAAAAGGATGTCCCGTCCCTTCTATATAATAGCAATCTGGAAATGAAATGCCGTCAAAGGCTGCCATCCAGGATTCTATTGCGTGAAGTTCTTCTTTAAAAATATTGATATTGCACCCCACATCGGCTAGATGTAGTGAACCAATTTGTTCGTATAGGACACCTACCACTTCATTTAATTCTTCACTTTGGTGCATTGCCATCGTACGAGCTCTCACTCGTTCTAAAGCTAGTTGAATCTCAGATTCTCTGGTTTGCGCCTCAGCTTTCTTGAGGTCGAGGAAACGGGTGTATGTCTGTTCAAATACTTTGGCAAAGCGAGGTAAAATAGTGAGGCTATCCACCGGAAAATCTGTTATGACCAGGAGATAACCTTGTTTGAAGGTTGCTGCATAGTTGGTTTGTGCGTTTGTTTTTTTTATCTCGTAGGGAGGTACATTTTTAAAAATTGCCTTGATTTCGGGAAGGTCCATCATCTTTTCGCTATGCTTCTGGGCTTCTTCCTTATTTAAGCTTTCCACAAAGAATTCCTGCTGTGCTTCCCACGCCTTGTATAAGTTTTGTATTGGTGGGTCCAGATCTTTTGGGATATGTATTGGGGGTAGCATTTTTAAATCATAGGAGCACATCCATTGTTCAGGTTGTTCACGGTCACACAACACTATGCCTGAACTTTGTATATCATTACAAAAGCTAAGTAATTCTTTAAAAAGTAGCGTGGATACTTCCGTTAACTCTGTGCTTTTGTGCATTGCAAGTGATCGGCTTCTGATCCGCTCTAGTGCCGCTTCTAGTTGTGCTTCTCGGGCTTGTGCTTCGGCCTTTTTGAGGTCGAGGAAGCGGGTGTAGGCCTGCTCAAAAACTGTGGCAAATCTTACTACTAAACGACTCTGATAATCAGAAAACGATCCTGCCCCAAAATTGAATGTCATTAACCCACCATGGTTTGTAATTGCGAATACTCTATTAAGGCCTGGCGATCTAAATATCTTTAATTTTCGCTCTGCACTTGTGATAGTGGAGATTGTGTTGGTGAAGACATGTTCATAAAATTCATCCTTAGTTTTCTTTGGAAAAGAATCAACGATGACATCTTGTTTCGTGGACCGTGCCAGCCAGTAATTTGTAAAAATTGGATTTTCAATGAATCGAACTTCAATCGCTTCCTCAAACATTCGATCAGGCGTGGCCAACCAAACATTAAAAGCTTTTGAGTTTTCTTGATCAATCTGAATGAAGCATCCGTCCAGCTCCATGCCTAATGAGACTAATTCTTTGAAAATGATCCAAATGACATTTACTAATTCTTCCGACTGATGCATACCCAATGCCTTGGTTCTTACTCTTTCAAGAGCAGCTTCTGTCTGTGCCTCTCGAGTTTGATCTTCGGCTTTTTTTAAGTCTAAGAATCGGATGTAACTCTGTTCAAATACATGAGCAAAGCGGATCAATATTTGATTTTCTTCTTCAGAGAAGGGCACCCCGTGGTGGTTGATCATGAAAAGGGTGGTATGATCCGATATAAAGCCAGATCGGGTGTATCCACCTGACCTGTTTAGCCACTGATTCTGGTGTTCTCTGGAGGTCTCATTGTATGGGGGGTGCTTAAATAAATGCTTGAAATACTCGACCTTTTCTTCCTTTGAATATGCCTCAGCCAAAAAGCCTCTACTGTTTTTTATTGCATTAAGAAGGTGCGTATGAATGGGACGATCGATGGCTCTAATATGCACTTTTCGACTATAAGTTGCCGTATCACCAAAGCCCCATACATGAAGATCATGATCTAATTCTTCATTTATGATCACAAATACACCCCCGGTATTATTTATTTCTAATGACCTAAATTGTCGCCCTACGGTATTGATCACCTCTTGCAGCTCAGAAGTATG
This sequence comes from Saprospiraceae bacterium, assembly GCA_050298535.1. GTDB lineage: Bacteria > Bacteroidota > Bacteroidia > Chitinophagales > Saprospiraceae > JABDMH01. Next base: position 91,122 of record JBNKUI010000041.1, on the reverse strand, counting down.
GCGCATAGCAAGTGACGAGGCTCTGACTTCTTCCAGTGCAGCCTCAATTTTAGCAGCTCGGGCGTATTGTTCGATTTGAGATCGAGCGATTTCGAGTTCCCTTTTGAGTGTGTTTATATCGGTTTGTTCATCCATTTCCTGATCTCAATGCGTCTTTTAAGATAGTCAAATTGGTCCGCAATCAGGGTTGTTGTAGGGTTCTGGGATCCAGGTAGGGACATTTTTAATGACATTTAGTATTTTTCTAAAAATCAACTACTGATGACCCAAATCAAGATACGGGTGGGGGAGCACATTTTTACTGCCACCCTCTTTGCCACGCCCACAGCAGAAGCCATTATTGATGCTTTGCCTTTTGAATCTTCTGTCAATACCTGGGGCGATGAAATTTACTTTCAGGTCCCTGCCACTGCAAGGCTAGAATCAGATGCCCGATCAAAGGTAGAGGTGGGTGATCTTGCATATTGGCCTACCATGCCTGCCTTCTGTATTTTCTTTGGTCCGACTCCGGCCAGTTTTGGAGATGAACCCAGAGCAGCTAGTGATGTCAACGTATTTGGCAAATTAGAGGACTTGGATTTGCCTATCCTGAAGAATATACGATCAGGACAAGTTGTTTCCGTGGAGCTAGCTTGAATCGATTCATATAATAGTATTTTGTTATATTTAACATTATGTAAATAAGGGAATACTATGAAAATTCATATACTTTTTGGGACCCTGGTAGGCCTTGTAAGTGTATCCGCCGCTCAATCTGTCGAAATCTACAATGGTCAAAACGGGATGAAACCCGTCGCTGTGATTGATGCACAGGCTGATTCTTCAGGAGTGCTGTTTCCACGCACGGATACAAGTACTATACTTGTGCCGGTAGAGGGTCTGATGATATATGATACGGTGATCGATGCCTATGTATTCTACAATGGTCTCAGGTGGCAGTCCGTATTATCTACATCTTTTCAATTTTGGTATGTCGATCGGGATGAAGATGGCTACGGTGATCCCTATAGTGCTGTGTATGCCCCCGAAGCGCCAGCCCACTATGTAAATAATGATCTGGATTGTGATGACAATGATGTAGCAATACATCCAGATGCGGATGAAATTTGTGACGGGATCGATAATGACTGCAATGGTATGATTGATGACGGTGCGCCCGGGACCAATATGTTTTATGTGGATGCAGACATGGATGGGTACGGCGATATAAACGATGCAGGTGTCTTGAGTTGTGCAGCTCCGGGAGGGTACGTGGATAATAATTGGGACTGCAATGATGACGAGGAGTCAATCAATCCTGGTGCACCGGAGATCTGCAATGGGTTTGATGATGATTGTGATGCGGATGTAGATGACAATGATGAGGATCTGGTCAGTGAAAATCTCTACTATCTCGACACGGACTTTGACGGATTCGGAGATGTCAATGATGAGTCACCCGTCACAGGCTGCTCTCCACCGCCCGGCACCGCCGACAATAATCTGGACTGTGATGATAACGATCCGGATATCAATCCTGATTCTGATGAGATTTGTGGCAATGAAATTGATGACAATTGCAATATGCAAACCGATGAGATGCCCTGTGTGGAGGAGTGATCACTACTCATTCTCAGCAAAGGTGTTACCTCCTGTCAGATTAGAGCCACTAGCTTCTGCTTGATCCAACAGTTGGGCCAGTAGCCTTTCTACTTTTGAAAGTCTGGACTGCAGTGCCTCGTAGTCATTTTTTTCTGTACTCAGTTGGTTCTTCAGCTGTGTGATGATCTCCTCCTGGATTCATTCAGGTCTTAAATCTTGTTCTTGGGAAGCATAAGTTCACACCAAATAAGGACAATAGATTGATAAAGACAGAAAGGGTGAATTATCAATGCCATTACGGTTAGAAGACCTTAATGCATTCGATTCCTGGCACCATGTAGCGGAAATTTGTGATCGATCAAAATCTGTTCTTCCAGAAGCCCAATTATTATGATCCAATCTTGGGAATGCGTACGGGACGATAGTGTCAATATAGATCAGGGATCATAAGGATAAATGCTGGCTAGCATCTCAATAGCTTCATCCAGATGTCCATCCATATAGCCGATGACCACCGCCAGATTTGTGGGACTTTCTACATCCAAAAGTAGAGAGGCAAGCATAAAGTCAAATGACCCATAACTTTCTGGTGCTGCAACCATAAAATAACCCTTAAAATCTCCTAAATCGATCGCATCGCCCTCTACAGCTGCCTGATCAAAAACTGCAAGACCAAGTGCATATTCTACTGTCGCTTCTGCCAGATTATCCATGGTGATTCGATCATCCGACCAGGGCACCAAGCTGATATACAATAAGCCATCACTGCTGACAGCCGAGAATTGTGTTTCGGAATTTTCCTGTACGACGAAGTCGGAAGCGACCTCGAAGCCAATTCCATAATGGTCCCATTCGAAGGCAGTTTGCGCATGTGCTGAGCCTGCAAGAATGGATATCCCCAGAAATATGACGAACATTGCTTTAGATACCTGCATCGTTTTTTTTAGACAGGTAATGTATACAATTGCTAATTAAACAATCGGATTACTTTTAGCTTCTTTGACAGATAGAGATGTACGGATTTGAAAGCTCAGAATTAACTTTATTCACATATACATTACTTGGGATTGATGGTGACTATTACTCTTTTATATCTTGACAAAGCAGGACTTCCCTTATCTGTAACTTTCAGAATAAAATGAGCTGTACGAGGCTTGTCGACATCGGGAGCTAGTATAGTATGTACGTTATAGAGATTCTCGGATAAACGGCGGAAACTAATTTCTTCTGGATAGGTACCCGCTTCCTGATAATGAAACCACCAGTAACTTAAGTTGTCTCCATCAGGATCCATTGTGCCACTAGCATCCAAACTGAAGTATTCCCCTGACTTCACAGAGAATTCTTCAGGATGACCTAAAGCAGGCAGGGGAGGATGGTTCGCATCCTCATATGATTTGGTACACCAGTCCATCCTTGCCGCAAAGTCATTTTGAAAATCATCTCTCCATCGCCAGAGAGTTACCTTGTTATTGGTGAATGTGGTTGTATCTCTTCTGATTGCTCTCCCATATTCACTTGGGTTTCTGGGAGCGAATGTATCATCTGCATTGGTCCAGATCGGTCTTGTTTCGGGCTCGATGGGTACACCACCTGTGAAACCGGAGTATGTATTTGAAGGATCTTCAGGCAAATATAGCTCGTATCGGCCACCCCATCCTCCCCATTCAGGGTGTTCGGGATTGTTCAAGCCGTTGAGAATCAGATTTAACCAGGAGGGAGTATCTCCTTCCATTCCATAGGCTACATCAGGATACATTGCTCCAAGAGGGCCATGGTCCTGTTGAATATTCTCTGCAAGCCAGCTGTTGCTGATGGTCTTATTATCAATGTTATCAACAACAGCATTTATGGCTGACCAGGTCGAATGAAAATAACCGCCGGGACTCACGATATAAAACAGAGCTGGAAATTGATTGCGAATCCAGATGGCACTGTCATCCTGATCGGATATTGTATATACGCGCAGGTTGCTGATAAGTCTTGTTGCTTCTTCATCTGCTTTGGAGTTTCGAATTTTCCAGAGTGCCTGCGCCAGGGTATTTGGACCACCCCAAACCGAAATCCAAAGTGGTCTGTCATCATCCTTCTCAAGTTGCCGGATGATCCATTCGGATCCTTCAGAATCTTTTCCATCCCCAACTCCTTGCATCCCATATTCTGCAAGTCCCTGCTTGACCAAAGTCTTTAATGCCTGCTCACTCGGAAAGCCCGATTCATGCTTCAATAAATTGGGTTGCACTTTCCCATAGGCCGTAAGAATGGCGTGAATGGATTCAGGGGCAACTCTACTTTTTTGATGAACAGAAGTAGTAGCCACCAGTCCTTCTATATCGATGGTATTTGCATATAATAGTAATCTCACTAATGTCTGTGCATCATCTGGATCGGCTTCAATATCCGTCAGCACAAGTAGCCGATGCTTAGCTTCTGCTTGGGCATCGAGGGTACCTGAGCAAAGGAATATCACGATAAAGAATACAATAAACCTATGAAACATTTCTAGCCTTTTATGTGAATAATTACTCAATCGATACGGCAGTACAGTTGACCTCAATCGATATTTTTAGAAATATAACGTAAATCATCGAAAGTAAACGAAAATTAAAGTGACCCTAATCGAAAGTTTTTTCAGTACATTTCAGGCTCTAAGGGAATCCGATCGAGTTGATTTCCAAGTTTGCTTTCTAACCCCTTCTAATCTTATGCATGAAGGGTAGATAAGATGCTACAATTTTTATTCGGTGAAACGAGCAGAATTCCTATATTTGCGACCGCTTATTAAATGAGCAGATCGGGGCGTAGCGCAGTCCGGTTAGCGCACCTGCTTTGGGAGCAGGGGGTCGCAGGTTCGAATCCTGCCGCCCCGACAAACTTTCACAAGCCTTCGGCGAACGCCGAGGGCTTTTTTTGTCGAGCAGCAGATCGAGGTACTCGAATCGGCTGAGAAGGCAAAAAGACCTACCAACCCTTGGGGTTGGTGGCTTGTGAAAGTTTGGATCTCTCCCCCCTTTTCAGGATCGCTGTAAGCAATCCTGCCGCCCCGACTAACTTTCACAAGCCTTCGGCGAATGCCGAGGGCTTTTTTTGTCAAGCAACCGATCGAATACTTTGGATGGTGCAATGCGATTTCTTGTGGACATAGCATCCACGTTGTAACGCATCCCGCCTGGAGGCGGAGGGTCGCAGAGCAAGTATCAGTAATCTATACATGCAAAGTGGCTGTATCCCTTAAATTGATCTATCACTCCGCATAAATTGTAGTAAACGATTATCTCCAACTTCTCCACCCTCTATCTGGTAGCATTTCCCAGCACATCGAAAGGGATATAGATTCCATTTGTCTATGTTTTTTAGTTAAAAGTTGAACAAAAACTCATTCCAGCAGTTTACACACTATAAACTTGATAAAAACAACCATTATGAAAAAAAGTGTATTTGTTATCGTAAGCCTCCTGATGGGTTTGTTCATGACTCATGTGCAGGCGCAGGATAAGAACATCGTCGAACTCGCGGTAGAGACGGAATCATTGTCGACCCTAGTGACAGCTGTGAAGGCTGCTGGTTTGGTCGAAACTTTAAGCTCAGAAGGTCCATTTACTGTATTTGCTCCTACCAATGAAGCTTTTGCTGCATTGCCCGAAGGTACCTTAGAAACCTTGTTAAAGCCCGAGAACAAGCAACAACTCATTGACGTATTGACTTACCATGTCGTAGCCGCTAAAGTAATGTCCACTGATCTAGAAGACGGTCAGGAAGCTGCTTCCGTACAGGGAGAAAACATTACAGTCGACCTGGAAGACGGTGTGATGATAAATGATGCATCGGTAAAGATGGCAGACGTGAAAGCCTCAAATGGAGTGGTGCACGTCATTGACAAAGTAATTTTGCCACCCTCGATGCTATGATGAAATAGAAATCTTATTTGGGATTATTAATTGATTTGGGTTTCTGATGATGCGATCAGAAACCCATTTTTCTTTGTGGCATGCATACCATTTATAGGTTTAGAGTCCAGAGCGTGCTTTCCCTTGATCCGATTGGGTTCCAAAGCTAAACGAATACTGAAGAGATAATATTACGGACTTCTTAATGATCTAACCTCCGTGGGTTAATTTATTATCATGGAATGGAGAAGTATTAAGATTGCTCTCAGCCCCCGATTAATTTGATGATAAATACGAGTACAACGCTGACGATCAATCCGAAAAATACTTTGCCCAGGTCAGCAAAAATCATGCGACTTACCTTTTTATTAAGCTTTCCAAATAAATTGAGTTGTATACCAATTTCTCTACCGGCGAGCAACCCGATAAACACCCAGGTTGTGCTCATGGGCAATTTCGCCTCAAATAGCCCTAGATAATTGTATTTGAAAATATACAGTATGATTCCATAGATAAGGTCAATGAAGGTTGCTGCTCTAATGTCTGAAGTATTGCTCTTTTCTCGCACTACTTTTTGAACAGCACCACCTCTCACATAGAATATATATCCCAGGAGGGACACTAATACTAGAACTGAAAAACTAAATCCAAGGATAGACAACGATTGGCCGCCTTGAAGATAAATGTAAATATTAGCCAGATCTTGGGTTAACCATTGAAACCATAAAAATCCGGTAGTAAACCATTGTGCTATGATCCAAAAGGATCGATGCCGATCCGAAAGCGGACTGTTTTGAAATCGTTTTTCTGTTAATCGGCTAATAGTTACATAAATCACAGCCGCCGATGAAAAAGCGATGATATATCCCATGATGGATTTCTGAATCATGCCACCAAGCTTACTGTCCGAGTCAAATGTGGACGACAGCATAGAGGGTAGATCATTCGGAATGCTTGCAAGAGAAAATAGGGTTAGGATCATGAAAGTGGTACTAACGGGCACACCACTTCTGGTAATTGTCAAGAGAACTATAGGTGGGAGAAGATAATACCAGTGATAGTTTGTAGGTATTTCAAATTTATCCAATCGACCGTAATCAATGTCTCCTTGCATATATCCATATATTAATGCGATAACCAGGATGACACTTGCAAAGCCCCAAAGCGTATACCATTTCTGGGAGTTCTCATTGGATGTCAAGAAGGTGCCAAGAGTTTGAATTACATCATTTCCTACCACTGAATATGATGCGAGGATAAAGCCAATCCACATGACCAAGAACGACAAATCCATAAGAGAAAAATAGTTTGTAGTGAAAAGTTGTCTAATCAGCCAATATAAAATCAGAAACCAAATTCAAATTGGAGCCGATAGCGCAAGGAATTTGTTGCTGAATTTTCTCTCTCCCTTAGAGAGATATCGGATTGTATTTTCAAGTTATGACCGGAAATGTACTTAGATAATCCTAACGTGTATTCCCTGGTGCGAGCAAAGCTAGTATCCCAATCTGGTGTAACCGTTGTATATCTACCGGCAACTTCCCAGTTACTAGACATTAAATATCCAAGTTGTATGTTAAATCCTTTACCCGTATAAAATGATTCTCCGTTTGCATCCAGCATAATATCTCTCACATCTTCATGGTTTACATTCTTATCAAGTATACAGTGTTTTTCTGCAAACTCACCAGTAATTGAAAGTCCAGCATATTTAAACACCACATCGAATAAAAGTGTCTGTAAATCACCTGAAAGATATCTTCCCTCATTGTCCAGCAAGAATGCTCCTGATTGTTTTTGACGGGAAGCGCCATAATTCATATTGTACGTAGCGCCAAATGCTAGCTTGGGAGTGGATTCAAATTGTAAATCGGCTTCAAAGTAATCTCCTTTACTTGAGAATTCTCCAAAAGGGAGAAATTCCAAACGTGCAGTATAGTTAAGTCCTCCAATGTTTTTTGTCACATTTCTGCCCTCACCCATTGAAATCGCCAAAATGGGCTTCAATATAGACTGATGGTGATTTAGCTTTCCATGCAATTGTAAGCCCATTTCTCTATCAAGGTTGAAAATACTATTCACTAAACTACGGTCAACTAGTTGAAGTTTTTGTGAAGACACGACTCTTTGACGATTTCCAGGTAGTTTTGCTTGCCCCGCCCAAATTGAAAAATTCTTATGAAACTTCCACTTCAAAACGGCATCAAGTATCATCTTGGGAGCTCGTTCTGTCTGCTCGTAATCGTTTTTTGACTTTAGATCCTGATTTGATAATGCTAGCTCAACTTTAAATTGAAGGTTAGGATCCATTGCCCATCCCTGAAATTTCAGTCTTGCCCTCCTTATACTCAGACTTTGGTCCCAATCACCATCGGAAGATAGAGCCCTGGATGCTGTATATAAGCTTTGAAAACGGAAATTTGACTGAAGAAAGAGGGTTGAGTCTTGAGCTGTGAAACTAATCCCTTTACCAAATTTTGCGGATTGTGCATGGATTATGGTAATACTCGTTAAACAGAAAAAAAGCAGAAATACTGCATTTCTGGTGCATAGGTCAGTCACTTTCTAATAGGTTTAAGCTGTTTGCAAATGAACATTACAAATCAACCTTTTAGATGTGAACTTCAGATTACTTTAATGTTAACTTAATATTAATTTCCATTGAGTTGGAAGATGAGAAATGTAGGAAGTAGTTGTTCATTTGCAAGATCATGACTGATCAAGACCCACCTCCCACATTTCATCAAGCTTCATCCAAATGTAGAAAGGTGCTCTAAACTCAATGTTATTTGAAAATTAACTATTTGTAAACATGCTACACCAATTGTAATAAGTGACTGTGACCGCTACAGCAAATATGACCCGAAAATATCTCTTACGACATCAAATCGACAGTCGATTTATTCGATGCGTGCCTCAAGACGATCTGGAGTTGAACCCTCAGTATCTTTGAGGTGCTTTTCAATTATCAGTTCTAGTCTTGCCACTATTTCCGGATTTTCCCCCGCTACGTCATGCTTCTCTGAAATATCATACTCCAGATGATATAGTTCCGGAGCCTGTAAAATCACTTTTTTCCCATAATGTATGGGTGCTCTTTGCTGAACATGTACTTTCCAGGGTCCGGATCGAGCGGCATGGAGTTCTCCAAAAGCCCAGTAGAAAAAGTGATCTCGAGGACTTTTTTCACCTTTCAGTAATACTCCGGATAGATCAAACCCATCCATTTTACGATCACTGGGAGCGGCCGTACCGGTCAAGGCAGCAAATGTAGGTAAGATGTCGAGAGTGGATCCCATATCATCTACGATGCCGGGTTGTATATATCCGGGTCCCCAAAATATGGTGGGAACACGTTGGCCCCCTTCAAACGTGGTGCCCTTACCCGCTCGCAGTGGACCCGCCGATCCACCATGTGTATCAAATGAAAGCCAGGGACCATTGTCCGAGCTAAACATCACGATCGTATTTTGGTCTAATCCCTCATCTTTCAGTGTTTGCAGGATCTGACCGATCCCGGCATCAATTTCTTCCAGTACATCACCGTAGATACCGCGTTTGCTCTTGCCAAGAAAATCTTCAGAAGCAAAAAGTGGTATATGCGGTAATGAATGAGCCAGGTAGATGAAAAAAGGTGCATCCGTATGCTCCTTAATGTAGTCGACCGCACGCAGCGTATATCGTTTAGTGATGGTCCGCTGATCAGCAGGTCGCTCCACCACCTTCTCGTCCTCCATCAGAGGCACATTGTAATTATTGATGTCTGCCATCCAGGCAGGGTCTGATTTTTTCTCATGATAGGTGCTGCTGGCATCATTTCGTCCGTCCATATCATTGCTGTAGGGTATGCCATAGTAACTGTCAAATCCCTGACGGGTAGGGAGAAACTCAGGTAGATGTCCCAAATGCCACTTACCAATGGCCGCGGTGGTATAGTCCTTTTGCTTTAGTACTTCGGCGATGGTAATTTCTTTCTGCTCGAGGCCATACTTAGAATCGGGAAAGAGAACGGCTCTCTTCTTAGAGGTCATCCCGGTGCGAATGGGATATCGCCCGGTCATCAGGGCGGCTCGGCTAGGAGTGCAGACAGGGTCTGCCACATAAAATTGCGTCCATTTTTGGCCCTCTGCAGCCATCTGGTCTAAATGCGGAGTTCTGATGGTAGGATTCCCAAAGACGCCCAAATCGCCATATCCCAGATCATCGCAATAAATGATGATGAAGTTCGGGTTTTGAACTTGTTGACTAAAAGTAAAGACGGGTAGAAGAAGGAAAAAGAAAGCATATTTCATAAAGTAAAATCTTGATTTTATTTGGATGAAGAAGGTACTTAAAATTGGTATTTATTCTAGACTTGGTGATTGGTTATCTACAAAACAGTACCCCCAAGCAACGCTCGAATTTGCTATTATTATCTCATTGAAATAAAGCATGTAATTAGGTTCTCTTCTTCGAAATCCGCATTTTAGTCTTCAGTCTGAGATCAAACATCAGGATCACGTAATAAGTCACTTGATGTACTTGATGTTTCAATTTAGAAAGGGGCAAGGATAGTGCCTTGCTTTGACCATTCAAGCTACTAAAACATGATGAAAATTATTATTCCGCTCCTTTTAATATGCCTTCTTGGCGCATGCAAGAGTGAACCTTCTCCGACTCCAGGAACGAATTCTCCTGAATTTCAAAATTGGAGTAATAGCCTGGCCAGCGAATTGAAATGGCCTTCGAACATCCATATCACCGGTTTTACCGGACCAGATATAACTCCCAGCCCTGCCTGTCTGGCTGTACACTATAACGGGAGTGTTTTTGTGGGTGTTGATCAGATGGGGTCTTTAGGAAAAGATCCGGGTGCGGGTCGTATCGTTAAGCTGGTAGATGATAATAACGACGGAGTGGTGGACTATCACACCACTTATGCGATGGTCGACAATCCAAGGGGTTTGTTGCCACTGGGGGATCAACTTTTTGTTCTACATACTACTTTTTCATCATCTACCGGAAGAGCTTCCGGAATGGATCTTGTCGTTTTTCAAGACGTTGATAAAGATGGGGTATCTGATGGCCCACCTAGACCTTTAATACAGCATATAAGTTCACCAAAATTTTTACAAGACCGGGGGACTGACCACTCAACCAATGGAATACAAATGGGCATTGATGGATGGATTTACATTGCGGTGGGTGATTTTGGATTTCACGGAGCCATTGACCGATCCGGAAATGAAATGACACAATTGGGGGGAGGCATTGTAAGAGTAAGACCCGATGGTACAGAGATGGAAGTCTACACGCATGGATTACGGAATATATACGACGTGGCTATCGATCCCTACATGAATATTTTTACCCGAGGAAATACAAATGATGGGGGAGGTTGGAATATTCGATTTATTCATCAGATTCAGTCGGGAGAATATGGCTATCCGGTCTTATTTAAACATTTCACGGATGAGATTATTCCGGCTCTTGTTGATGTAGGGGGTGGATCTGGTACAGGAGCTTTATTCATGCAGGATCCTAACTGGCCTGAGGAGTTTAATAATGTACCAATGATGGCTGATTGGGGTCGGTCACATTTATATATTCATCGGGTCCACGAGGACGGACCTACATTTACACAGCAAGTTGAGGACTTTTTGGCGCTTCCACAGATCACCGATCTGGATGTTGATGCTACAGGACGTATGTATCTCTCGGCATGGGACGGGGCTGGATATACAGGAGACTCAACCCGTGGATATGTGGTAAGAGCTATCCCAGAGGGATGGACCCATAAGCCGGCGCCTGACTTAGAATCATCATCTATGGCTGAACTATCAGAGCTGTTAAAATCCGAAAGTGCAAAAGTCAGATTGAACGCCCAGCAAGCTATGTTGCATCTGGACAAAATAGTCGCAGCAGAAAGGGCTTGGCAAATTGCTACAGATGTGTCGCTGCCTCTTTATGCTCGTGTTGCTGGGATATTTACTTATGCCCAGGCCAGGGAAGAAAAAGGTATAGATCAACTTTTGGAATTAGCAGGTGATGCATCTGTACAGGAGTTTGCCTTACGGGCAGTCACGGATCGATCAAAAATAGCCAGACAAGTACCTATCGAGAAATTCGTTGCGGCATTGGCAGACTCCTCACCGCGAGTCCGATTGGCCGCAATGATCGGACTTGGTAGAATAGGAGATCCTGCAGCAGCACCGGCATTACTTCATACGGAGGTACCGTCTTCAGCAATACCTCCAGAAGATAGTGTGGAAGGACCACATGCAACACCCAATGCAGAAATTGTTCTTCCACACATTGCTGTGCGTTCTTTGGTGCAGATGGGTGCTTTGGATGAATGCGTTAATGCCATAGGTACTTCACATTCAGACCTGGCACTGTGGGCATTGCGATATATGCATGATGTAGATGCGGTCGACGGTCTGATTAAAGCTTTTGATGAAACTTCTAATAAGGTATTAAAAGACGACATTCTCACGACCCTTTCCCGTCTTTATAGAAAAGAAGCGCCTTATGATGGTTCCTGGTGGTGGAGTACTCGCCCGGACACAAGAGGCCCATATTACAAACCTATTGTCTGGGAAGGATCGGGCAAAATCGAGACCATACTAACGCGAGAATGGGAGCAAGCAAGTGAAGCAAGACAAACATTTTTTAGGGATTTGAACATCCGTCATCGAATGGGCATTGCAAAATTTGGAGAGGAAACCGAGGTACCTGATGCGGCCGTAGAAGCAGATATAGACCTCGAAGAAATCAAAAATCGGGAAGGTCAGATCGGAAGAAGTTCCATTGAAGATGTTATGCTTGCTATGGGAGAACTGGAGGGAGATGTTGAAGAAGGCAAGGCACTATTTGTTGAGCAGGGATGTGTAGCCTGTCACAGCCTGACTGCTGAAGAACCTATGAAAGGTCCTTTCATGGGACAAATCGGTTCAATCATGAACCGGAATCAAATCGCAGAGTCCATACTTAAGCCCAATGCTTCCATTTCTCAGGGTTTTGCTTCGGTCTTTGTCACTACGAAGGACGGGTCCTCCTATGCTGGATTTGTAACCGGAGAAACCTCCGATCAAATTGTAATGCGTGACATTACGGGCAAGGAGTCAACTATTATGGTGAGCGATATTAAATCAAGGGATGAATTAGATACTTCCATGATGCCTGCCGGGCTGGCTAATGCGCTGTCGTATGAGCAGTTTGCATCATTAATTACGTTCTTGGAAGGGCAGAAGTAGAAAAAACCAACGAACGATGTGACACGTTCGACTGGTTTGTCCAACTGCCGGCAGTGAATCCTTTACTATGTGCGCACCTTACATTTGTTGAAAAATACTCTTGTTCGGCCTGGTATGAACACCGTTTAACCAAACCATCAAGAAAAAGGTAGTAACCTCCTAGTGATTTTCTTTCAACCACTTCATTCTGCCGGCCCAATCAGACAAATATTCCTTCCTAAATTTATTGACAGTTCGGGCTCCATGTCGTCCGTTTTCAATAAACTCGGGGTGTTGATTATCAAAGTAATAATGGGCTCTTTCCGGATCCTTGATATAGGCACCTCCCCATGAGTCGCTGGTAGGATCGTCGGGATCACCGTACAGCAGATACAATACGGAGGGTGTATCTCCCATTTTGATGTCCTTTTTCTTTTCCCAAAATAGATTTCCCAGGGCCCCATGATCTTTTAAGTGGGTTTCTACAAAGGACAGATTTCCAAAATCCTCCTCTTGATAACCGCCCATATACATGCCACGAAATGTCTCATCACTTTCAATCCACCAGAGATCGGGGTGATGTTCGTAGATGTATTTTCGGGCCATCGTGTCCTGTAGGGTATTCCACGATCCTATAGAATAGACACGAATATGCTCAGTAATTGATGGATCCGCATGTAGCGCTTGCGCTACATCTGTGATCGAGCCCCAGACTAATATCCAGAGGGGTGCGTTGCTCTGATGCGCTTCACTAATCATCCATCTTGTACCCTCGCTCACACTATCAGGCAACAAATACCTTTGAGCATCTATTGCGCCTTGTTTCACCACTTTACGCAGGGAGGCAGGTGATGGGAAATCTCCATTATTTGCTTTTAGCTTTGGATAATCTTTTGCGTACGCATCAATGACCTCATGGATATGCTTTTTTCGGCCTGCATGCGGTGGCGAGCTGATCAGTCCCACGATATCGAACTTGTCAGCATACATGAGAAGATGTATCATGGATTGATAGTCATCGGGATCACTTCCGCCGATATCTGTCGAAACGATGATGTGAGGTTTTACATCTTGTGCAATATTTGGCGGTATGAAAACAGTGAGGAGAACGACAATGAGTGAGAACAATTGAATTTGTCTTATATGGTTTTTATGGTCGAACATCTATTCCTGATTTTCGTAAATGTCTTTCAATACCCTGCAAAAAACCGGGGGTTAAGTGGTACTTATCTTTAATTCGGTTGATTAACCCTCCTAAAATTAACTTCTTATTGTGTTTAGCCCTACTTATGGCAAAGTAAGTTTTGGGTAGAATGTGACGAGCAACATGTATAGGATCAAAGCCCAATGATTTTTCGAAGAGATACACGGATTGGAACTCAACTTGAAGGGTTTTGTCTTCCAGATATAGGTACTTGCCGGCCTGATTTAATTTTCCCTGAAGAATTAGGCAGTGCGCAAGGCGCCTGTTAATATCAGATGACAACGGATTAAAATTTAGCGATCCCTCCAGGCTTCGGATCGTATTCTCCAGGTTAGTCATGCAGGGGTATTTCTGAAGATTGAGTCATGAGCTATTTCTTGCAGGCCTACAAGAGTGGTCAGCTCAGAGTCTGTTTGTATTGAGTCTTGCCTGCTCATATTATTGCCAAGAAGAACCTATTGAGGGGTTTTAATTATCCTGAAGACCACTTATAATCACATTGCTGGTATTATTGCTTGAACAGGGGTATTGAAAAGCTTTCGAAAATAGATCCTGGTCATTTATGATTTTATAAAACTCATCTAAAAATCGAAGCGTAGATTTCTTATATCCATTTTTTATTTGAGCATTATCGGAGTAGAGAGGGTAGATTTCATCTTTCTTTTCATTAAATAGGGTCACAATGGGTTCGAATAATGTCAAGTCCTCCACACAATAGCCTCTATAGCGTCGATCTCTCACTGAATTGAGTTCTAGTGCATCGGCTGGTCTGGCGTAAGGCGAAAATACCAATCCCGCATGGTCAAAGTCATACGGTATAGCCAATAGTTTGTCTTTAGTTTCGACAATTTTAATGTTTTGCCGGTATTGAGTAGACCAATCAGTATTACCGATTAAGAATTGTAGTGAGGCCATGACAAGAAATTCTTCCTGAGTAAAATCTTCGGGTCTAAAAATACCATCTTTGATAATTTCACCATCGATTCTGGCCGCCATTTCATCTTCATCCTCTAACAGGAAACCCAATATTTCATCACTCGCTTTTTGTTTCACTGTATCCTGCAAGATCACATGTACTAGTCGAGCCTTAAATGTGTTAGGACTGATGAGGTTTGCAAGTTGATAGGTGAGATATTCTCGATAGACATAGATCTCACCCCGACAGGGCATCACGAGTTTTAATTTATTCTGCCCTTTAAATACAGACTGATCCGGAACCTCCGACCGGGGGAAGTTAAGTAGGAGAGGAGGGTATAAACAGGTGCCTGGGAGTCTCCGAAAATGGCCTCGTGTTCGCACTTGCAGATCCAATGACAATGTGTCACCGTTTGCCGTGGGTTCAAGTAAATGCATGGAGAAATAAGTGGGTTCTCCTCTTCGGTCAGCCAGGAGATGTTTTACATCTCCCTCCAGGGTGATGGATAGGGTTTTATGATCGGAAAAAAGTCCCTCCCCTAAGGGATCCTGAGCGGATACCGCAGTGATTAAATTACATAGAATGATAAAGAGTAGTATTTGAGTGAAGGAAGTATGCACAATGGACAGTATTTAGTTACCTCTTCTCTTAATATACGTTGTTTTGGGGCTTTACGCATAAATATTAGAGTCAAAACCCAGAAACCATTTTTTACAACGAACTGTTATCATGCGCATTTATGTCCGTAGTCATTTACCCTGGTCACACTTTGTATGAGATTGGAGTTTATGTTGAAATTGCTTTTTTCTCGTAGTTGTTATTTATTTATCCTCTTTATGTTTGCCCTTTTATGGGGATGTAGAGATGTCCAGTCATCTGCTACAAATAGGGTTCCAGTGGATGACAAGTTGGTCCAGTCTGACAGTATGGATGTGGACCCTGAGAGACCTGCCATATATCGAGTAAGAGAAGATGTGGCATTAAAAAACTACCTAATCTACATCAGTGATTTGGTCGAGCACTTGCAAGATAGCTTAAACATTCCACTGGATGAATATGCGCTGATTCATCATAATCCTTGGATCCTAGATACCCTGGTTGCAACCGATTATTATCATTTGAAGGAAGGAGGAAGGAACGTGACAGATCCGCTGTCACTAATCATTTTGAGAAAGGGAGACACCTTACATATTCCTACACCATCTGACCTGGTTACCACCAAGAATCGATTTTCTACAGTCATGCTTGATCTCAATATTCCCGAATTCACACTTAGGATCGTCGAAGAGGGAGAGGTGTTGCATAGCCTTCCGGTAAGGGTAGGAAGAGTTGAAAAGAAGTACCTGGCAATGGCAGGCAGGGAGGTTGATCTGCGAACTCGCACTGGTGAGGGTGCGATTGTACGGGTAAACAGAAACCCTGAGTTTATCAATCCGGTAGATAACCACCGATATAGAATGACCCGAAGAGATGATGGCGTCATGACCACCCTGCCCAATGTCCCATGGATAGAACCCGAATTAGATGGACAGCGTCATGGACAACTGATACACCCCACCACGAATCTTGCCACATTAGGGAAGGCGTATTCTAATGGGTGCGTGGGTCTTCGTGAAGGAGACATGTGGGTCGTATATTATCATGCACCGATTGGCACAAGAGTGATTTTTAGGTATGATCTACAGGGTGATTGGGCCAGTAATGGTGCCGAGATCAAAGACATATATCCCGGTACTTCAGGCCTTCGAAAATCGGAACCATTAACAACGAGGAGCTCACATGGAGATTCGTACTGCGATTGCCGGGCGTTAGAGTAAGATCACTCTTCTGGTTTCCAACCTGAGCACATCTTAAAGACTTGATATGGCACGTCTTTTCTGAAACTTGGGATCAGTTGTGTATATTAGATGTGACACAATTAGCTGCTTAAGATGTTTGAACATCTTAGTATGGAGAAGGAACAGATTATAGAAAGGGTATCCCGGATAGCCGGAAGTGATGAGGACCTTCCTATCGGAACCAGTCTGCACAAAACCAAGAAGAATAAAAAGAAGGACAAGGGGAAAGCCAAGGCCAACGAAAAAGTATTTCTCGATGTTTGGAAGGCCATGAATCGCAATCATTACATCCTCAATCAAATGGTTGACCGAAAGGCTCGGATATTGCTTTCAGGAAACGTAGTTATTCTCTCCATTATCATTGGAAGTAACATTGTATCCTATAGTGGTAGAATCGAAAACAGTATGCTGTTCGTCTTTTTGGGAGCAGCATGTTTTGTTTCGATCATCTTTTCCGTGATTGCTATTTTACCTGAAAAGCACCTGGGAGGACTCCAGGTAGATGAAATACGCACCAAGGCCAACAATCCTTTGTTTTTTGGAAACTTTAAAAATCTAGACCTGGATGTCTTTGAGGAGGAAATGATGATGAAGGTGGATGATCCTTCATTTATGTTTCGATCCCTTATTCAGGATACCTATCATATTGGACAACGCCTGGACAGAAAGCATAAGTATTTGCGTATATCACTCCAGGTTTTTGTTGTGGGGCTTGGAGCATCCCTCATATTTTCCTACATGGCCCTGATCTGGAACCCGTAAGTACATGAATCCCTACTTTTTCCGAAAAACCAAACTCTAGTGAGGGTTTCCAACCTCACCCTATAATCTTGTATTCACAATATTATTATAGGCACTTCCAAATGTGTAGCTTACACCCACGCTAGTGCCGGCCGTGAAGTCCGTGGCAATCTGACGCTGTCTCAAGAGTACATCCTCCAGCGAGGCATCTCCCACCGGTAGATTAAGTTGATCTCGAATCAGCTGTATGTTCGCTGAGAAACGTACAGCCAGTCCCTTGAAGATTCTCACAGCCACGCGATTGTACATCTGTAATCGATTCTTGCTGAAGTCGTGCAGAAAAGCAGAAGCACGTATACTTGAATAGAGATCACCCCAAATCTGTCGGAAACGTACTTCCATGTTTAGTGAGTGATTAAAGAGGTTTTCTGTTCGCTTATCATAGATAGTGGGGTCGATGTAATCATTGTAAAGGTACCCTACCCGATAGGAGAAAGTAATTTCTCTCTTCAGCACTTCATGGTATGGAAAGATGTTGTACTCAACAGCAGGTCTCAGGAAATAGGCAAAGTCAATATTGGAATAGGAGTCGTGGTGTAATCCGGCGAATAGTCCGGCTGACCAATGGGTGCTTAAGCTCTTTACCACACTACTGCGGCCATAGTAAAATTTAGTAATGCTCGAGAAGGTTTCATCATCCTTAATGAATTCTTCCTTGGTGTGATTTATTTCAAACACCTGACGAATTCTCCAGTTTTCAGTGACGCGATCTCCTTCCACACCAAACTCTAAATCCACACTATTTCTGCTGGATTCTTTAGCAAAGTCACCTTCACCCCTTATTTCAAATATCCATTGTTTCCAGGGATCATATTCAACGGTGTCCTGAGGTTTATTATCCAGGCCATCCAGAAAAAAATTGATGTTTTCAGCGAGGTTGGATTCCAAAATGAAGGGAAGTAATCCCTGGTTTATTGACTTGACCAGTCCATCTCTTGCTTCTGCCGAAGTTTGGTTGGCATTCACATTATAGGTGACTTCATTTGTGATGTTTTCAAATGCATTTTGACCTGTAAACGTCATATCGTAGCGACGTCCACCACTACCCGTACCGATATCATTAATCAACAATTGAATGTCTGCTAGTGATTGATCGCGCACATGATTCATGTAGGTGATTTCTTGTGTAATGTATCGGCGGTCACACCGGCAATCTATATATAGATTGGGAAGGTTAGTCTGAGCATAAATACTCATCGAAATGATAAAAAAACCGATTGTAGTAAGTGTTCGTAATGATTTGTGCATTTTCTTCTTTAGTTCTTGTACCAGTAAGGGTGTAGTTCCAATTACTCTTAAGGTATTTTGAGATCTAAATGATAAACCGATCCAACTAGAATAATGAATCGAATACCCTATCTAAATTTATAACCACACAACCTGCGCTTTGTTGGATGCAGAATTAGATGCTACGATTGATTTGGGGGAAGGATCGTAAAGTAAGTCTCTATCTACGAAAGCCACGCAATTCGAGGATAGCAGATTCCAGTTTTACAAAAATAGGGACTTTGCTGATGTAAGACAAACGATATCCTATATGTTTTTGTTGTAATCAATGATTGAAAGGATTTTAACTTTCCCACCATATGTTGCGTATAGAATGTGATCCTTAGCACCCACTCTTAAGGGTATTAATCTGGAAAGATCCCCGTCAAAAGTAAATCCAAGTTGATAGTCCCGGATAGGCTGTAGTTGAAGTCTCTCAAATTGACCTATAAGCTCGCCCTGGCTGGCATCGTGTTTGCCGATCTGGGTTGTCTCAGCCGCTGAGAAGTTCCCTACGGTGAGAATGTCCAGCGTTCCATCACCATTAAAGTCTCTGAATTGCGAACTCATGATGGGACTTAGCTGACTTATATTGGGTAGGGGATGTACTGTGAAGGACCAATTTCCCTTGTTTTCCAAGATCGCAGATTTCAGCGTGAAAGCCTGTAGATGTTGTGCCTTTTCCTGTTCCTCTGGGGTCAAAATTTGTGAAAAGGAGGACTCAGCGTAGCGGGAGTAGCTGGGAAATCGTCTTTTCATTGCTGGAATCTGATTTATCAAGAGATCTCTCTCATGGAGCAGGTGCTTTTGTCCATTGATGTAGCAAGAAATTAAGGGATCGATGACACCATTATTGTCAAAATCTGCGGCATAGATTTCGAGGGGATACTGATCGGTTGCTTCCAGGGTGGTGTTCTCACCCAGGTTACCTACCAAAAGGTCCATGTCTCCATCATCATCCAGGTCGGCTACTTCGACATGAAACCACCATCCGTCAGATGCATAAGTTGTACCGTCTAGATATTGCAGATTTACCTCTTTGCGTATAAGGCCTTCAGACGTCATGCTGTAGAATTGAATAGGAGTCCATTCACCCACAATGATCAAATCCTGATGATGGTCTCCATCCAGGTCAGTGAATCGCGCATCAGTGACCATACCTGGTTGTTTCCACGAGTCCGCTGTCTCTTTCTTGAATACTCCCTTTTCATTGATTAGAATATAGGATTCGGGTGCGGTGGGATACATAGTCGGCACAATTCTGCCTCCCACAAAAAGGTCAGGGTCACCATCCTGATCGATATCAGAACTTTTGACTACACTACCAGATGACTCGATGCTGGGTAGTCGCTGGCTGGTTTCGTCTATGAAGGTTCCATTATGGTTTATCAGGAGTCTGTCCTGGTAGGCGTTGCCATCTCTTCCACCTGCTGTGCCACCTGCCACCACGTAGAGATCCAGATCCCCATCTCCGTCTACGTCCAAAAAGAGGGCATCGGCAGCCTGACATGCCAGGTCATTGGATTGAATGGAGGAAAAAGTCTCATCTGTGTTCTGCACCCAGAAAAAACTCTCCTGATCTAAATTTCCACCGGTAAAGACATCCTCCAGCCCATCGTTATTTATATCGCCAACAGCTATGGCTGGTCCAATTTTACTATGCTCATGCGGAAGGGTCCGCTGTATTTTAAGATCGTCATGATTATTGCTGAGGTGGTGAAAATTAAGTCCTGCATTATCTGGAACCATATCAAATATAGAGGGTCGTTGGTCTTTTGAGGTGAGAAGGGGAGTGCTGGACGACTGAGTTATTTCCAAGAATTGATTACTTGCTACTTTTCGTAAAGTAGTAGTGGTTTCATCACTCCAAATAACTGAAATACTATCTATGATAGAAAAAGTATCAACCCCAAAAATAATGATATCTTCCACTGTTGACTTATAACCTCTATAGGGAGAAAGTTCCTGGAGTTGTATTTCGCCCGAAGAAAATAAAAGCACTTTGCTATTCAAATTTTTTACAGGATCTGAATGCGCTAGTTTTATTTTAATATAATTATTGTGTAGAGATTCTGCATTGTTTTTATAAATACTGGCAGGTTGGTCAATATTGTTGGCAATGAGGTCAAGGTCCCCATCATTGTCCAGATCAGCAAAAGCGGCGCCGTTTGAAAAGGTTTTAAAGTTCAAACCCCACTTTTCCGTCATGTCCTCAAAAGTCAAATCACCCCTATTTCTAAAAATATAATTTGACAGAGGCACATCTGGGGTGTTTTCAAGGTCCTTCACCGCCTGCTGAGTTTTTGCATCTACTGTTCCAAATAATTGGTTGTACGAGCTGTAATTTATATAGTCGAGATTTGTAACATCTTTACGATAGCCATTGGAAATAAAAATATCTTTTTTCATGTCGAGGTCAAAATCAGCAAATAGGACACTCCAACTCCAATCGGTGGCGGCAATACCACTGAGATTGCCAATTTCACTATATTTAGAGCCACGGTTTAGCTGTAGGGTATTTCGCATATATTGATCCTCATAGTCAAAATTGTTGTTCATTTTAAATCGATCTCGATTGACGTAAGGGATCATCATTTTTTGCCGATAGTGATTTTCGGGCAGCATGTCGAGGACAGCAATATCAGGGAGCTGGTCATTATTAAAATCAGCGATATCTACACCCATACCATTATGGGTCTGATGTGATAGGTATTTACCCGCTTCATTTACAAAGGTGCCGTCCTTTTGATTAATCCACATTAGATCATTGCTAAAAAAATCATTGGCAGCGTATACATCGGGCCATGCATCACCATTTAAATCGCTGATATTAACACCCAGTCCATATCCCTCTATCTGAATACCGGCACTTGCTGAGACATCTATAAAATGATTATCCCCCTGATTTTGAAATAGTCTATCTGTGCTGGCAGCTTCTCCATGCACTCGTTTTGGTCTGAGCTTACTTCTTAATTCTTTTTCCAGTGCGTTGGTGAGCAAATACATGTCCAGGTCTCCATCCTTATCGTAGTCAAAAAATGCAGCTTGTGTACTATATCCGGTATCTGCGAGACCATATTGTTCAGCAGATTCTACAAATAGAGGTGTTCCATTTTCGTTGAGACCCTGATGTATGAAGAGCATGTTCTTCATCTGTTCGGGGGTCTTGTTGTATCCTGCTACTGAAATATATATATCCTTCCACCCATCATTGTTTATATCTACGACCGATATGCCGGTACACCATCGATCTGTATTCACACCTGCACGTTCCGTTATATCTTCAAATGTAAAATCCCCTTTATTTAGGTAAAGCCTGGAAGACACTTGATTTCCACCAAAGAACAGATCGGGTAGACCATCATTATTGAAGTCCCCAACACCTACACCACTACCGTTGTAAATATATTCATAAGCCAAAGCATTAAAATTACTGTCGATGGAAATGTCGTTTGAAAATTGAAGGTTTGAATATTCGGGGTTGATAATTTCAAATAATTTACTACTGTCATTCTTCTGACATGAATAAAGCAGGAGGATAACTGAAATGACTAAAATAGTGATCAATCGACTGCATAAATCAGAAGCATACTCCAGCACACCGGCCACATATTTTAGCGCTAAATTCATTTCAGTTTCGTACTAATACAAGTCTAGAATTTAATAAGTTCAGTTATAGTTTTTCATAAGACTATATGCTTGTTTAGGATTTATCATCTACTGCCTTGGTTCCCTTCAGTATTTATGTCCCTCATGCACTGATCTCATGAAGGCGGTAGATGTTTTATTTCTCAAGGTCAGCATAACTTATTAAATGCACATTTTTTTTCGAAATAGCATTTTTAACGGCATCACTTGTCAGGACATGTAGTACCGCATCGCGATCAAAAGCGACATGATTGTATGTTGGATGTCCGATTGCCTGTTGTTCCGGCATACTATGGGCTGGATGTTCCACAAACATCCAGTTGCCGGGAGTCAATGAATCAATTGCTTCCACAAAAAGCTCTATTCTTTGCTCAGGAGTCATTGTGTTGTCCCATCGTAAGGGTAATCTTTTTACCTGATAGTCCTCGGGATATATGTCGAGCGCATATTCGGCACCTAATTTTTCAAAGAGCGTTTTTGTTTCTTCATTCATGCTAAGGCAACCCATATGGGCTGACATATGCGATACATCAGGCAGGTCTTTCTGTATAATTTCAATTTGAGCTCTAAGTTCTTTTTCAATGTCTTCAAGTGACCACTGACCCTCCAGGATTGAACTGTTTTTGGGCATGTTGCTGTTTGGCCACACCATGGGAAAAAAATAGCCATGGTCATCTACTATACTGGGAACGTCTGTGACGGGACGCCATTTTATATTAGTCCATTCGCTGGTGAGGGTAAGATGAATCCCGACATCAATATCCGGCCGCTTTTTAAGCATGGCGATCGCTTCTGGATACCATGGAGTGGGTACCATGACTTCCACGGAGGTGGCTATGCCCTTTTCAAAGGTCTCGAGTATACCTGTGTTTGTGGCATGGGAGCATCCCATATCATCTACTCGCACGATCAGATTAATTTGATCACCGGTAGCAGACTGCGCGGCGGCGAAATGAATCCCTGCTGCGAGGACTAAAGAATAGATAAGTATTCTACGGAATAGTAAAACAAATTTCAATCGATACATTGTTGAAGTATAAAGTTATTATTAGACACCCCTTGATGCTGTCAATGGATGAGTGAGGAAATCTACTAAATGTAAATTACTAAATTAGGTCGCTCTGTTTGCCAGATAAAATTTGGGACATACGTATGATCAAACTGATAAAGATTTTTCTATTCGGTGCATGGTTTGTACTAGAGAGTTTCACCATATTGAAAGGTCAGGACTTGACTATCACGGGAAGTCCTGTTTGGCTTCATGAAGATGATAATACCCGTTTTCAGGTGGCCTTTTTTCGCAATACATTCGATCTCTCGGACGTACCAGAGCAAGGGCTTATCAGCCTATTTGCTGATAGCCGATACCACTTGATCGTAAATGGCACTTTTCTAAACTTTGGACCTGCTCGAGCCTACCCCGACCATCCCATGTACGATACTGTGGATATTGTCCCTTTTTTGAAAGAAGGGTCAAATACCGTGTCAGTAATAGTGCTATCAAATGGTACAGCCACTTTCCAACTACGCCATCAGCCACCTGTCTTTTGGGCTTGGGGAGAAATCGCGGGTAAAAGTCTGGAGACACCAGGTACCTGGAAGGTACATGAGGCAACTGGATATGATGCAGCAGCTCCGCGCGGTAACTTTGCAACTGGACCGGTGGAAATATATGATCAGAGGATGGATGCTGACCTCTCGGGATGGCAATATAGTGACTATGATGATGCTACTTGGAAAACACCCGTGACTGTATCGCGACAGCATTGGGGTGAAATGACGGTACGTGATATCCCCATGCTTACAAATCGAGAAGTATTGCCCTATCAAATTTTAAATCAATATAAACTCGACACCTCGCAGGATCTATATTCCTTTCAGCAGTCCAATGATGATCGATCAATGGCTGATTTCAGAAGATCTCTCAGATACATTGGATATACTTTTATTCATTCAGATAAAGACCAAAGTGTCACTGTGGGAGTAGGAAGGGGTACTTATTATCTGAATGGAAAGCCAGTGGAATCGTACGATGATAAGAATTCACTACCACCACGAGCAAATCTCACGCTGTCCTTGCGGGCAGGCTGGAATGAGTTGAAAGTGGGAGGTTATAGCCATTTTGCCAATTGGGTTTTTATGATGGCGGTACCTCGATCAAGTGGATTGACGCTCAACCCGGATAAGGATGATTCAAAGGTCTATTTTCGGCACACGGAACCAATGAGTACAGGTACTAATGTAGACTCCTTGTTGATGTTACCATTGGATCAATTGCTGGGGACTACTACCTGGCGCGACCGATCACTAGAGAATTTTGAAAGCAATCCCACGCTTGATGTGGTATTCCAACCATTGATGGAAAAGTCCATGTCTCCATATATCTATGATGCAAAAGATATTGAGATAGAAAGTGGTGGTGGAGCCATTGTCATCGACTTTCGATATAAGCGTCTGGGTCGTTTGGTGGTAGAATATGAAGGGCCCACTTCAACCGTCTTTGATGCAGCTTTTTCAGAGGATCTCCTGCATGGACGGCCTAATGTCTCAAAACGATATGGACTTACTATGTCAGTACGACACATCAGTGGCACCCAAAAAGGTCGTCTGGAGACCTTGCGTCCCTATGGAATACGGTATGTGCAACTGAATGTGCGAAATAATACCGAACGGGTAAAAATCAAGCGCATCTATATACGTGAACATGTATATCCATTTGATAAGATCGGCCGATTCCAATGTTCGGATCCTTTGATGAATGCGATTTGGGAAATGGGTTGGCGAACCGTTCAGGTATGTGCTGAGGACAGCTACATAGACACCCCCTACAGGGAGCGGGCATTGTATGCAGGTGACATGCTTCCGCAGATGGGTGTGACACTAGCAGGTGCTAATGACCTAAATCTTATACGACGATCCCTGGATTTGTTCATAGATATGTATACTGATTTATTTCATGTGGATGGTATGCGTCATCCTGACGAAATTGATCTGCTTGAAGATTATCCACTACTCACGGTAGAATCTCTTCGATGGTATGTATCATGGACGAGAGATCAGGAGTATTTGAAAAACGTATACCCTTATTTCGCACATATGGTTAAACATTATCTCCAGCGAAGGGGTGAGGATGGATTGATATTGAGTAATCGCGTTTTTATCGAATGGACGCAGATCGAAAAAAGTAATGTAAAGAACACGGCATTTCACGCCATATTGGTGAGAGTTTGTCATCTGATGTCCGAGCTTGCCATGCAGGTAGGCGAGGAAAATGATGGCATCTTCTTCAAAGCGGAAGCTTCGAAGATCGGAGAAAGCCTCATGGCAGCATTTTGGGATGATCGGTCAGGCCATTTTCTTGATGGAATAAAAAACGACTCGCTGATCCAGCATGCATATGCTATCTCATCGATCTGGCCTTACCTGGCTGATTTGACCGATGATGAAAAGATCGATCAAATCTTTCCGTACGTCATAGACCAACTACAGGAGATTGGGACAGAAAGCAGAAGAAAAAGGGTGACACCCTATGGAAGCTTCTACGTATTGAAAGCCTTGGCACAGGAAGGTGAAATAGAGCAGGTAGAGGAATTCATACGCAGGCATTGGGGTATTATGATCCATAAACATGACGATACAGCATGGGAAAATTTTGATGATGTGGGTGTGGGTACACTGAGTCATGCCTGGAGTGCAGCCCCCACCTTCCTACTTACGTCTGAGATCTTAGGTGTCAACCTGGGTTGGCCCCATCCGGTACAATTGGATGAGGTCACCATTGCTCCGCAGTCAGCCTCTATTGATTGGGCGGAAGGAATTGTACCTCATCCAGCTGGACCCATACAGGTAGCCTGGGAAGTAAAAGGAGAACAATTATACCTGACATATAATGCACCCAAAGATGTAAAGGTATCCGTAAGACCCCAGGGTAGACTTTCTCAGTTAAATCTCTGGGTAAATGGAAGGCAGGAACAGCAGACCTCTCCATGAGACCGTTAGTGAGGTGAGGTGATTCCTGCAATATTGGCCCAGTCTTTTTTCATGGATAAGGAGACCATAGGTTGAAAGACCAAAATAATGCTTGTATTTTAGGGTCGGTCCTGGAATTATGCCGCAGAAACCTGACTTGAGGATATGAGAAATGATCTGATGTTGAAGCCACTTGCGTTTTCCCATCTACAGGGGTGGTGCAGATATCTCTTTACCCTTGTCTATCTCTTCTGTAGTACTTATACATCCTGGGCGCAGGCAGATCTTCTTCTGCAGAAAGCACATTCAGAAAACAGAATCTCAGAGAATGCGGGTAGATCTATGTTGATAGATCATCGTGGATACCTTTGGGTCGGCACCATTGATGGACTCAACCGATATGACGGCCATGAGTTTGAAATATATCATGCTAACCCAACCGATTCCCTTTCCCTTATCCACAACTACATTAGTCAGTTATTTGAGGATTCTAATAATAACCTTTGGGTAGGTACCATTGCAGGACTGTGTAAATACGAACCTAATTTGGATGGTTTTAGCACCATTGCCCGGACCGGTTTCGTAAATGGCATACTGGAGGATGATCAGGGGAGAATAATTATTGGCTCTACCACCGGTGTTTATCGGTGGGATCCGGCGAAACAAGCCATGGAAAAGATGTGGTCAGATATCCTATTAGAAGAACGCATTCAGAATCTATCATGGGATGATCAGGGTCGAATCTGGATCGGTTATGAGCATGAAGGCATGACCAGTATCGATCAGGAAGGTGTGGTAAAACATCATCTGCAACCGCACATCTCAGCCGGTCGGTATGAAGGAAGTGTGTCAGGTATGTATTTTTTGGATGATGGCCAAATGCTGGTCTATGGTTCTGAGAACACTTGTCTCTATGATCCATCCTCTGATAGGTGTGAGAAAAAAATCAATGGTAATTGCTGGGACATTAATCTCATTGATGGCAAATTATGGGCGAATGTATCCTTTGATGGAGTGCACGAATGGTCACCATCGGAGCAGTTATTTAATAAGCTGACCATCAATTATGAGGGTGAAGATGTGGATGGAGACATCCAAATCTTCCTTAAAGATAGTTCGGGTATAATTTGGGGTCTATTTCGAGGTCTGACCAAATTTGATGCCTATGGAAAACGCTTTAAACATGTGAAACATCAGCCAGGCGAGCCTAATAGCATTAGTTCTCGTGAAGTGTACGGTCTAGATGGAGATCCCGAGGGGAATCTTCTCGTGGCTACGCAGTATGGTGGTGTCAATTACTATGATGCTGCAGAAGACCAATGGCACAATTATCTGAGCGACCCACTGTATGATAACCCACTCAAAGAAATGGTGCTGGGTCAGACGGTCATGCTGGATGGTGAAACTGCCTGGATGCAAACTGATGATGGCATTTATCACTTCAATGTAAAGTCAGGTGAATATGCCCACTGGGAGAATAGATTCGGCTTAAGGGGCTTGGATGATATGCTGAAAGGCAATGATGGATTCTATTGGCTGGCCTCACGTGATTTATATAGAATGGATCCCAGTACCTTGGATGTGGATACGATCAAATTGTCGCAGCCGCGGGAAGGAAATTTTGAATCGATATTTAAAGATAGCACAGGGCGAATTTGGGCAGGTACTCGTAAGCGGGTTTGGACCTATGATGATGAGGATCAGATACTCAAACCGTTTTATCAGTTTGATGATATAATGGAAATGCGAGACTTATCTTCAGTACTATGGGTCGATCAAAATTCTATTTGGGTAGGTAAAGGTTACGGACTGGCTCGAATTGATCGATATTCTAAATCACTGGAATACTTTTCTCGCGAAAAAGGTTTGCCCAATGACAACATATGCTCCATATTAAGTGATGGCAAATCTATGTGGATTGCCACTAATTATGGATTAAGTAGGTACGATCTCGAAACCAGAAAGTTTAAAAACTTTGATAGACTTGATGGCCTGCAGGATGAAATATTTATTCCAGATGCTGCCCATATAGATGCTGAAGGTTATATGTATTTTGGAGGAATTAATGGATTAAACATCTTTCATCCCGACAGCTTGCTGATTCGCAACCCCGTGCCACCGAAGATCCTTATTAAGGACCTGCATATTGGGAGCGAAGTGATCCGACCACATTACAGCTCCATCCTGGAGACCTGTATCAGTGAGACGAGCGAAATCGAATTAAACTATCGTCATAAAACGGTTAGCTTCGAGCTTATCGCACTGGGCTACAGTCAATCACCCAAAAATCAATATGCCTACAAGATGGAAGGGGTAGATGAAGGATGGCATTACAGCGGTACCAGCCGCACTACCAATTACACAGGATTGCCTCGGGGAAAACCACTCAAATTCCTGGCTAAGGCTGCCAACAGGGATGGCGTGTGGAATGAAGAACCCGTGGCTCTTGGCATTTATATCACGCCTCCATTCTGGGAAACAGGATGGTTCAAGACAGTTCTCGCCCTAATATTGCTAGGACTAGGTTATATGCTCTATCGATGGCGCATCAATAGCATGAAACTGCATAATTTGTACCTGGAAAGGGAGGTTGCGAAAAAGACTCGAGAGATCCAGCAACAGGCCGAGCACCTGGTGGAGGTCAATAAAGAGCTCAAGCGAAATGCTGAGTTGATTAAAGAAAAGGCAGAAAAGCTCCGTAAGGTCTATCATGCCCAGTCGCGGTTGTTTACAGGATTGTCCCATGAGTTCAGAACGCCCTTAAATCTCCTTATTGGATATCTTGATGAGTTGGCAGATGCTGAGCATCCCGCACTGGTGATTAAGAAGATTGCTGACCGCATGAAGATCAATACCCGGCAGATGATTCGGCTGGTGGATCAGCTTATGGATAGTGCGAAGCTCGATAGTGGGCAGTATCGCCTGCACGTATCCAAGAGAAACCTTCAGTCCGAAATTGAAAGTATCATCCTCTCATTTGAGGTGTTGGCCGTTAAAAAATCTCTGTATCTCAATGCCAATTTCCAGCTAGAAAAAGTGATCTGTTGGTTTGATGATGATGTCCTTTATAAGGTGCTCTATAATTTGCTTTCCAACTCGATCAAATTTACTCCGGAGAATGGAAGTGTGGATGTCACGGTAACTCAGTTAGGAGAGGAAGTCGAAATCCGAGTACGAGATACTGGCATCGGGATTCCACCTCAACAGCTAGAGAAGATCTTTGACAGATTCTATCAAGTGGAGGATCCCAATATTCGTGCTTTAGGTGGCACAGGGGTGGGATTGTCATTGGTGAAGAGGTTAATCCGATTGCACAAAGGCAGTATTCACGTGGAAAGCAGTCCTGGACAGGGAACTACATTTTCTGTGATTCTGCCGGTTGTGAAATCAGCCTTTATTCAGGAAGAGTTGGTGGCACGTACCAGTGTCGATCGAAATCTGGTGCCGGAAATAGGTAATATTAAAAATGAAAAGATCGCTAGTGGCCGTGATGCTGCGATGATTTTGGTCGTAGAAGATAATGAGGAAACTCGTTCCCTAATTCATCGACAGCTAGCCAAAGAGTTTCGGATTGTAGAGGCTGCCAATGGTAAAGAGGGACTGCGACTCGCTATAAAGTACATACCAGATCTGATCATAAGTGATGTAGTGATGCCGGAAATGACAGGTCTGGAACTCTGTGAAAGTCTCAAGGATAATACACTAACTAGTCATATACCCATCATTTTACTTTCCGCATTATCGGCAGATGAACAGCGTCTAAAGGGTTTGCGAAAAGGAGCAGCTGTCTATCTACCCAAACCCTACCGAAGAGAGGAATTGAGACTGTTGATCTTCAATCAACTGGCATCCCGTGAACAGTTTAGGAGAAAGTTCTTACGTGACTTCTCACCCGACCACGTGCCGGACAATGTGGAAGATTTAGATCGGGAGTTTGTCGAGAAACTATCAGGATTTATTGAAGCAAACCTGACCACCGATAAGATCAAGGTCGATGAATTCTGCAAAGCGCTAGGTTTGAGTAGAACCCAATTGTATCGCAAAATGAAGTCTCTTATAGGTATGTCATTTACAGAGTTTGTCCGGGATTACCGTCTACGCAAAGCTCATGCATTACTTATGGAAGGGCACTACAACGTGTCAGAAATAATATACATGATTGGCTTCAACTCTCGATCGTACTTCTATGAGTCCTTCAAAAAGAAGTTTGGCGTGTCCCCTTCAGAGATTGGTAATACCGGAAGCCCTGCTACCATGAACTGACTCCTGGGCTCTTCCTCTGCTTCACTCACACAAAATTATATTTGCATACTTATTAGTGTATAATTAACAATTATTGGAAAAACATATGCCTTTTAGGATATAATAGGGCATGTAGGCTCTCTGTGCAATAATAGCTGACACATTTGGATCGATAGCGGACACTCAGCGGATGTATTCAGAATAGATTAGTCCCGGACATAAATTACTGCGAACTAAACAAACTGTATATGAGAACATCTATTGAGATTAATGATCATTCACGAACGCCCAAGTACATACAGCTTGCCAAGCATCTTAGTACCAAAATCGAGAACAAATTAATTGCCGTAGATGAGCAGCTTCCTTCTATAAACTATCTGAGTGCCGAGTATGACATCTCGCGAGATACTGCCAGGAAAGCATATATAGAACTGAAGCGTCGCAACCTCGTGGAGGGAGTCCGTGGCAAAGGCTACTATGTAAAGGTAGCTCCACAATGTGTTGACAGAAAAATATTCTTCCTAACGAACAAACTAAGCGCACACAAGAAGACCCTGTACGATGCTCTGCGTGAGGAATTAGGGGCGGGTACCAAGATCGATTTCTTTATCTATAACAGTGATATTGACCAGTTTGAGCAATTAATCATGAACAACCTAAGTGGATACACTCATTATGTTATTATTCCTCACTTCTATAAGGAAGATCGAAGGGCTGCTGACATTATCCGGCATATCCCCAAAGACAAGTTGATCATGCTGGATCGGAAGATGAACCAGTTAGGAGATCATTATGGCTCAGTTTATCAGGATTTTGAGCACAACCTCTATTCCGCACTTACAGAAGCCAAATCTCATCTACGCAAATACGATACGCTGAAGCTAATCTTCCCTTTGCGAGCTTATCAGCCAAGGGAAATCATAAGTGGATTTCAAAACTTTTGTATTGCCAATCAGATGCAAGGCAAGCTTGTGGTAGATGTGGATAAAGACGATGTCAAACCAGGTGATGTATTTATTTCCATGATGGAGGAAGAGCTGGTAAGCCTTATCAAGAGATCACGAACGCTCGGGTTGAAAGTAGGTGAAGATATTGGCATCATCTCTTATAATGAAAACCCACTAAAAGAAGTCTTACTGGATGGCATCACAGTTATCTCAACAGATTTTGAGCAGATGGGAAGAGACGCGGCATCCATGATTAAAACAGGGGAAAGAATGCATTTATCTAATCCTTTCAGATTGATTCTGAGAAACTCACTTTGAGCCAAATCAGGTAAGGGCAGCACAGTTTGGCAGCATAGGCCATGATAGTGTTGCCCCCATGAATACTGAACTTTCTAAGAATTCACTCACTAGTAATCACAGGCTTTATGCAAGAAAATTTACAAATGAAATTCAAACAGATATGGATGCTGTTTGCCGCACTACTTACCTTTGGAGTAGTAGGTGCGCAGACTGAAATGACAGTATCCGGTACCGTTGTTTCTGCAGATGATGGTGAAACATTGATCGGTGCAACTGTGCTGGTGAAGGGCACCAGTATTGGTACCGTGACGGACATCGATGGCTCCTACACGATTCAGGTACCAGAACCCACCAGTATACTTGTATTTTCCTATACAGGATATTCAAGTCAGGAAGTAGAAGTGGCCAGTAGATCCACAGTGGATGTCATCATGAGCACGAGCGTGGGTACATTGGATGAGGTGGTAGTAATTGGATATGGTGAACGTCGCAAGAAGGACCTTACCGGATCGATTTCTACAGTAAACTCCAGGGATATTGAGAAGATTCCTTTTGCAAGTCCGGAGTTTGCGTTGCAAGGAAACACCACCGGAGTTCGTGTGGTAAATACCAGCGGAGACCCCTCCGCAGGACCCAACATCTTTGTAAGGGGTATCGGAACATTCAACGGAGCCTCTCAACCACTCTATGTTATTGATGGTCAAATCATTTCTCCACCGACGGCAGTCAACCGGGATTTGATTGGCAATATTAACCTGTGGACGCTGATTAACCCCAACGATATTGAGTCTATTTCGGTGCTTAAAGATGCCAGTGCCGCTGCTATCTATGGAAGCCGGGGTGCAAACGGGGTAATTCTCATCACAACAAAACGAGGATCAAGAGGTAAACCAAAAGTGGAGCTCAATGTACAGACCGGAATCCAAAATATTCCCACTTATGATCTGCTGAATACAGAGCAATTTGCAACTCTCGGGAGGGAAATGTACACAAACAGTCTCAATCCGGATGTATCAATTGAAGAGGATTTATATGGTCGGGGTGAGGCCGATGATGGTTCAAGACTCAACAACTTTGCACCTCAGTATGATCCTCAAAGTCCCTACTACATAAGTAGTACTGAAACCTACGACTGGCAAGATGTGCTGCGTAATAAGAACGCACTTTCTCAAAACTATAGTTTGAAGCTTTCTGGTGCATCGGAATCAGCAAATTACTTTATTTCACTGGGATATGTGGATCAGGAAAGTGGCTTGATCGGTGATGATCTGGAGCGATATAATCTGACATCTAATGTAAGTGCAGATATCGGGCGACTATTTTCGGTTGGAGTTACTTATCGTGCCGCTTACCAAATCGCAGACAACGAAGGTAGAGCCAATCTGGTAGAGTCGGCAGTTGTTCCCCCTTGGCAGCCAATATATAATCCTAGCAATGACTTGGGATATGCCATGCCTTTCGATAATTACTTTGGTGGGGGTGGTTGGAGCCAGACAAGACTGTATGGACCGGGAACTCGCAGCCATTATCTAGCACAAAACGATCTAAACGTGGGTGAATTTGAACTGCTAAGAAGTGTTGGCCAGGGCTTTGTGGAATTCAAACCCTTTGAAGGATTCAAACTACGCGGGGGACTTAGCCTGGACTATATTTATCAGCAGAGAAAGAGCTTTTCTAATATCGAATCTAACTATTGGAGTATCAACTCTGAAGACCCTGAAACCGCAGGTACCGGAAATTCGTTTGGAAACCTCGGATTGCGAACCAATAAATTTATCAACTATCAGGCAGATATCACTGCCAACTATACAAAGTCATTTGGCTCACACAATATCGATGTGATATTGGGGGTGCAGGATCAGTTCTACAAGCGCTTCAATGAAGATCTAAGTACTGATAACTTATCCACAAATGATTATGAGCGAATATTTATACCCAACGATAGACCCTCGGTGGCCGGTTTCTCCGGTCGAGATCAGAAATTTTGGTTTGGATATGTAGCCCGTACAAGCTACAATTATGATAGTAGATATTATCTGGATCTATCATTTCGAAGGGACGCCAGCTCTGGTTTTCCTGAAGATAAGCGATGGGGTAATTTTTACTCAGCCTCTGGTGCCTGGAGAATTAGCAGTGAGCCATTTATGGCATCTCTGGACTGGATCGACGACTTAAAACTTCGTGGAGGCTGGGGCCAGGCAGGAAATGATGAAGCGGTGGTGGGAAGCTATGCGTATCTGTCGGGAGTAAATGAACAAGGATCCTATGGAATTGGGTCAGGAAATGGCGATGCAACCGGTAATTATCAGGTGGCCGTTGCCTTGAACGACCTTCCAAACCGTGACATCACCTGGGAGACCGTGACTACTACCTATTTTGGATTTGATGCCTTATTATTCAATAATCGTATCAATGCAACCGTAGAAATTTATGACAGAACCACTAATGATATTTTGCAGTTTGTAAACCTTCCTCCCACGGTGGGTGTAAATGATCCGGCGTTCAACATCGGATCTGTACAAAACCGGGGTGTTGATATTAACGTTGGATACAATGGAAGGAGCAATGACTTTACTTATACGATTTCAGGAAATATTTCTTTCATCAACAATAAGGTTCTTGAGTTGTACAATAACCAGCCATTGACCACTTTTGCATTTAATAATGATGTCGGTGGAGGATTTGGAAGATTGGAAGAAGGTCGATCCATTGGACATATTTGGGGTTACCAGTATGGTGGCATTTTCCAATCGCAAGGAGAAATTGATGCATATTTTGGGAGTACTCCTGATGAAACCATTGGTGATGTATCTTTCGTCGCACCAGGTGATATGTACTTTCTGGATGTTTATGGAAATCCAACAGAATCTGAGCCGTTCTATAGCACGACTCCAGATGGTGTCATCAATAGCTTTGATCAGACAGAAATTGGTAAGACAATTCCTGGATATACCTATGGATTAAATTTGAATGCGCAGTACAAAGGAATAGACTTGTCTGTCAATTTCTATGGCGAGGCAGACGTGACAAAAGTTGCCCAGGCAAGGATGACACTTGAGAATATGTCAGGTGCCGGAACAAACAGAAGTACCGCGGTATTGAATCGATGGACAGCCAGCAACCCGTCTACCTCTTATCCAAGAGCTGTGGTAGGAGATCCTGCAGGCAATAACCGACTTTCCTCTTACTGGATTGAAAAAGCAGGTTTCTTCAGATTAAACAACTGGCAGCTGGGATACAGCCTTCCATCTTCTTTGCTTGCCAAGACAAATGCTATTTCCAGATTGCGGATATATGTGGGTGGTCAAAACAACATTTACATCACGAATTGGTCAGGTATTGATCCGGTAAATGATTTTTATCCATTACCCAGAAGTTACTTCCTGGGAATGAATGTAGATTTCTAATTCCAAAATTCTTAACTGAGAAAAAAATTATGCGACATATACTAATTAGAATTACGGGTGTTTTATTAATCTGCACACTAGGTATAGTTTCCTGTTTGGATGAAAGCAGATTGGATACTCCACCCCTGGGTCTTACTGAAGATACCTACTTCACTTCTGAGGGCGAATACTTCCTGGCATTGATGAATGCATATGCGAAGATGACCGACTTCTACTGGTATCATGGGGGTACAGGTTCTATTCTTCATATACTATATCACCTGCCAGGTGATGACATTACGGAAAGTGCGGGCAACTGGTCAAGATTTGAACTCTTTTCTGGCATAACTCCAACGAGCAGCCATGTGGCAGATTTCTTTGATAGTGCATATCAGTTGCTTCAGCGCGTCAATTTGATTATTGAAAAGGCCTCAGAAGCTGATGCCTCTGATTTTGAAGATCCTTCATTCCTGAATTATAATCATGGTGAAGCCTTGTTTCTAAGGGCCCTGATGAATTTCAAGCTGTACAATATGTTTGGCACAGCTCCTTTGGTGACAGAGCGACTAAGCAGTGAAAATCTGAATACCCCACGATCAACGGGTACACAACTACTTGACCAGGCAATTTCCGATTTGCAACAGGCGGTAGATCTGCTACCTGCCAGCTGGGATGATGGAAACAGAGGCAGAGCCATTAAGGATTCTGCCTATGGATTACTTGCTAAGGCGCTGTTATTCAGAGGAAACTATAATGGATCCGGCGAAGATTATTCTGCGGCTGTGGCAGCTTACAATAGCATTTCTACACGCTCCTTGACACCTTCATACACAGATAATTTCAATGCATTGACAGAAAACAATGAAGAGTCCATTTTTGAATTTCAGGCGTCCAAAGCACCCGGTCTCGATAATGTCTGGCTATACAATGATGGACCCTGGAGAGGGGTTGAGACAATGTCAACGTATTGGGGATTTTTTACCACAATTAATAATGCAGCGCGAGATAATCTGGGAGGAGAAACATGGCGTGTTACCGAAAAAGTATTTAACGCCCATGGCACGGATCCTAGAATTGCCTTCTTTACCAATGAAGAGCGATCATTTACCAAGTATGGACATGAGTCGCTGGATCAACTTTCTGAAGGGTTCTTACCAGCTTCTCAAAATAATCCAAGGATACTGAGATTTGCTGACATTAAATTAGTGGCTGCCGAAGCGATGTTGCGCTCTGGTGGCAGTAAATCTGAAGCCATCGCACTGATCAATGAAGTACGAACTCGTGCTCGGGATTGGGCGATGTCTGCTGATTCGATTGCCTCTATCAGCGAGTTGCCAATGGATCATGATGTCAGTGAAACAGATGATGCAACCATCATGCAATGGATTATGGAGGAGCGCCTCATCGAGCTATGTGGGGAAGAGAACAAACGCTGGTGGGACTTAAAGCGATGGGATGCAGTAGGCGACGTGAATCTCAGTAATTGGACGGGTGATATCAATGGTTTTAGTACCGATCTCTCAGCCAATTTCCAGTTTGAATATCCTACCCATTTATTACTACCTATCCCACAAGTCGAGATAGAACGAAATTCCGCGATTACAGAGAATAACCCAGGCTATTAAAAGCAGTTCTTACATTTTTTCTAAAAATTAGGATCAGAACCCTTTCTCATGCAGGAAGGGTTCTTTTTTTGGTTTACTTTGATTGCAAAGAATATCGATCGAGCATGAGAAACTTGTTTGAAATAAAGAACAAAGTAGCACTCGTTACAGGTGGAACACAAGGTATTGGGGAGGCTATAGTTGCGGCATATTTACAAGCAGGTGTCAAGGTGGCTGTCAATGCTCGAAATCCTCAAAAGCTAGAGGCATTTCTCCAAAAGCATAGTAAGTATCAGGATCAATTGATGGGAGTCGTTGCTGACCTGCGAAGAGAATCAGAGGTCGTTGCCATGGTGGATCGGGTAAGTAAAGACTTCGGACCCATTGATATCCTGGTCAATAATGCAGGGATTGTGAGGCGGTTGCCGACTACTGCGCACGCTCTTGAAGATTGGAATGCAGTCATTGAAACCAATCTCACAGCACCTTTTATTCTCTGTAGGGAAGTGGGTGCCTCTATGATCGAGAGGGGGGGCGGGAAGATCATTAATATAGCTTCACTGGCTAGTGAGGTCGCCATGCCTACCCTGGCTGCATATGCAGCTGCAAAGGGTGGGATCAAAATGCTCACCAGAGCACTGACTGCTGAATGGGCACAACACAATATTCAGGTAAATGGCATTGGTCCCGGATACATCGCAACACCCATTAATAGTTCATACCGTGCCGAGGGTAATCCCATTAATGATTATATCCTGGCTCGTACTCCTGCCGAGCGATGGGGGTACCCAGAGGATATGGCAGGCACTGCCATCTTTCTGGCATCGCCTGCTTCTGATTTTATCAATGGTCAGATCATCTATGTAGATGGCGGGTACCTCAGTAGCTTTGGCAAACCCTATAAAAGAGCATCAGAGTAGAGAGCAAATTACTCCACAAAACATTACTCATTTAAAGCAAAGAGGGCCATCTTAATTTCCTACTTTTAATGGCAACTACAAAAGTAAGAGATCAAATGGCAGAGAGATACGAAGCCGACGTAGTCATCGTCGGTGGTGGATTGGCAGGTATCATTGCCGGCTACGAGCTATTGAATAAAGGGAAAAAAGTCCTGATAGTAGACCGCGATACGGAAGCTAACTTTGGTGGATTGGCCAAATGGGCCTTCGGGGGGATGTTTTTCGTCGATAGTCCACATATGCGTCGAGCCGGTATTAAGGATTCAATGGATCTGGCCACAAAAGACTGGTACAGTTTTGCTGAGTTTGAAGAGAAAGAAGTATGGGGGAAGAAATGGGCTGATCAGTATCTCCACCTTTCGACTCCACAGGGTTATCACTGGTTGCGAAAGGAGGGAATTCAATTTTTTCCTGTGCTCAATTGGACAGAGCGTGGTTTATATCGACCCGGTAATTCTGTGCCTCGGTTTCACATGGTGTGGGGTACCGGCTGGGAGCTGACCTACAATTTTGTGAGAAGATTGAAAAATCATCCCAAAGCGAGCACACATCTAAAATTACTCTTCGAGCACAGGGTGCGGGAGATTATTGTGGAGAATTCCACGGTACTGGGAGTGTCCGGGCAGTTGGAATCATCTGGAATAGATTTCGAGGCGCGGGGAGGTGTCACTATCGTAGCCACCGGTGGCATCAATGGCAGTATTGAAAAAGTGAAGAAGTACTGGAATCGCAATTGGTGCGAACCACCTGAAACGATTTTAAATGGTGCCCATGAATATGCGATCGGAGATCTACATGAGGCAACCGAAGCCATAAATGGGAATGTGGTCAATCTAGATAAGCAATGGAATTATGTGGCAGGAATTCGTCACTATGCACCCAGAAAGAAAGACCATGGGCTGAGCCTGATCCCCATGAAGTCGGCACTCTGGCTAAATTATCAGGGTAAGCGATTTGGTCCTATGCCACTGGTTACTCCCTATGATACACGATACCTGGTCGAACGAATCTGTCAGGAGCCCGTAAAATATAGCTGGCAACTGCTAAATACAAAGATAGCGTACAAGGAATTTGCTATCTCGGGATCAGAGCATAATGCAGCCATCAGAGATAAGAAATTTGCAAAATTCGTATACGGAACCCTCTTCGGTAGTAAGAAGGAGCAGGTGGACATGATTGCAGAGAAGTGTGAGGATGTAGTGACAGGAAGATCTGTGGAGGAATTGACAGAGAAGATGAATGCACTCACCGGAGAGCAACACGTAAAGACCAAATACATAGAAGAAGCCATTGCGGGTTATGATGGACAGATTGATCGCGGCATCAAATATCATAATGATGAGCAATTGCGAAGAATCGCACACGTCCGACAGTACCGCGGAGACCGGGTACGCACCTGTAAGTTTCAGAAGATATATGATAAGGATGCTCTACCCCTAATTGCTATTCGCGAATTTATTCTATCCCGAAAAAGTATGGGAGGTATCCAGACCGATCTTCAGTCGAGGGTACTTTCCATACCCAATGAACGAGGAGAACAGACCTACATTGATGGACTATATGCCATAGGTGAAGCTGCCGGATTTGGAGGGGGAGGTATGCATGGTCACCGATCCCTCGAGGGAACTTTCTTAGGTGGTTGCGTCATCAATGCCCGGGTGGCAGCAGCATCGATTATGAATAGAACCCTGGAGTAATGTCAGACAGGATTGTCATCATAGGTGCTGGACCCGCTGGACTTGCAACTGCCGGCAGGCTGGCTTTCAAGGGGATACCCTACGAAATCTATGAGCGTTATGATGATGTGGCCCATATGTGGCATATGCATTACGATCGACTTTGTTTGCATACCGTTCGCAGTCTTTCGCATCTACCACATCTACCTATTCCCGATCATTTACCCCAATATGTACCACGGTTGGACCTGATTCAATACTTCGAATCATACGCTGAACATTTTGACATCAGACCACATTTTGGAAAGTCACTCAAGAAATTAGCGAAGGATGGTAGTCGATGGAAAGTTACCCTGGAGGACGGAGAAGAAAAGACGGCTGATCATGTAGTGCTTGCAATGGGTGCCAACAGGGTACCGGTCATACCAAAGTGGCAGGGTATGGATAAGTTTTCAGGTACGATTATACATAGTCGAGAGTATAAAAATCCTTCTTCCATCGTTGGGGATCGAGTGCTGATCGTTGGTATGGGAAACACCGGAGCCGAAATTGCCCTGGATCTTGCTGAGCATGACAAGGAAGTGACATTGTCAGTCAGATCTGCAGTCAACATTGTACCACGGGATATTGCAGGCCGACCCACCCAATTGACGGGAAAAATGCTCGAAAAATTACCCTTTGGTCTGGGAGACCTCATAGGCTCCAACATCCGAAAACTGATTTTTGGTAACCTGGAGAAGTATGGATTGAAAACCACTTCACTTCCCCCGGCAAAACAACTAAAGACGACAAATCGAACCCCAGTTATTGACCTGGGAACCGTGGACATGATCAAGAAGGGTAAGATCCGGGTTGTTTCCGCGATTGAAAGATTTAATGAGCAATCCGTTCGCTTTGAGGAAGATAAGGAGTATCCATTTGATTCGGTAGTGCTATGCACAGGTTATGATCCGGGTCTTAATAATATACTGACCAATCCCACAGACCTGGACAAATTTGGTATGCCAAGGGGACCGATTGGTGAAGGTGCCTGGCAGGGTTTATACTTTGTTGGATACGACATTTACAAATTGGGTGGTATATTAGGTACAATACGCAGTGACTCACTTCTCGTTGTAGATAAGATATCGGCAGGACGAGGCTGACGCATTGCATTACAATGATCTATCTATGTCGGGCATGGCAACATTTGCAATTGTCTTCGGTTCGATCCTCTTCGGTGGCGGTCTGCCCTTTGCTATTATAGCACTGGTATATAGGAATGCCCTCACCACCACAAAAGAAACGTATTGGATATCCGATGGAGGTATTCTTGATCTCATAGCTCAACAGCCTGATAAATTGTTATCGGCCTCTCAACTGAGTATGCTGGGCGACATGAGTAAAGCGCAGGCCAGAGCCAGACTTACAAAACTGTCTATGTTTGGATTGGTAAAAAGATTTTCGTCGGGAATTACTCCTTATTATGGCCTCAAAGAAGCACTGCCCGACCCGCAAGAGATCATCCCGATTCATTCATCAATGAGCGTTGAGGATCTCATGCGATTGTTGGAGGAGAGTGATTATCGTATCACTCTGAGAGATGTGGTATACAGAACCGACTTAAGTGCAGAAGAAGCAAAGAAGGAAATTCGTCGCTTTAAAAAGAATAAAGTGATCCAGCCGGTGAGGGACCCCAGGGGAAAAACCAGCTATATTCTTGGACCTGATTACAGGGATCGACCTCCACCTATCGAACAGATTCAATCCAAACCTGAAGAGGTAGAAGATAGATTAGAACTGCTAGATCTCGATGTGATCGAATATGCTATGCATCACGAAGGTAAGATTTCTCCAGCTCAATTGAAGGATTGGCAAGGCATCGAGGAGACAGAGGCGGTAGATCTGCTAGAACAATTGCGTAAAAAGCGTTTTTTTGAAGTAGTGGTCAATGATGTGGGAGAACGCGAATATTTGTTAAAGTAGTTTGCAGCTAGAGCTGTGCCCCACTATGCTGCAAGTATTCTACTTAAATTTCTAGAGAACCTTCATGATATGATATATAGACTGGTACTAATTCCCATGCTTTTTGTGATCTGTCATATTTCAGGTCAGGACATTGCTTTTCAATACTCAGGTACACAATTAAAGACCATTGAAGTTCCTATAGGTGGTATTAGTACGGGAAATATTTTAATGGGTGGAAGAGGTGATTTTTCACACATTGAATTTTTTAATCGTCCCAATCGCAGAAGAAGTCCAATCAATACATTTTTTGCTATTTATTCAAAAGTGGAAGGAGAGTCATCGATTTCCAAGATTTTAGAGGGAGAATATATACCTCCTTATGGAGAGGAAACTCATTTAAAATCATCAGGATTACCAAGAATTGATTCAGTAATATTTACGAATAATTATCCTGAAATTAGCTGGCAATTCATAGATGCAGATGTAGACCTCGATATGAAGTTGACTGCTACAAATCCTTTTATACCATTGGATGTGGAAAACAGTGCTTATCCAATCGTGGATTTTCAATGGTCTCTGAAAAATATATCGACTAAAGAAAATACGGTTACTCTTCTTCTTAATATGGAGAATATGATCGAAGCCGAGTCTATTTCAAATCAATACTTTGAAGAAGGTTCATTAACAGGAATCCGCTTTGTTGCTGATTCGTCCAGTAGTGTTGATAGCAGAGGCCAATATATAATGGCTACAGACCAGAGTGATGTGACGGCGCAGACGCATCTATATTCGGGAAAATGGAGGGATGATATGCATATTCTTTGGAGGGATTTTTCTGCAGATGGTGAAATATCGGAGGAGTTAGAAGGCTGGACTACGAGTTTTAAAGTCCCGAGCTATAATGAAATCTCAGATCGAAATGCAGTCCTGGCGGTTTCATTTAATCTAGATCCGGGTGAAGTTATTCAGGTACCTTTTTATTTGTCCTGGTATTTCCCGGATAGAATTTTTACTGCCGCGGAAACATTCGGTACTGCAGCTCAGGATAAGATATTTAGCAATTATTACAAGGTATTATTTGAAAGTGAAATAGATGCACTCAAGAAATACCTTAGAGATAAAAGCAAACTGGTCGAAAAGACTGAAAAGTTTGCTAGATCACTGCATGATAGCAAGTACCCTCCAAGTGTTATTGAAGCATTAACCACTCAAATGGCATCCATCAAAACTAATTTAATTCAGGTAACGGCCGATAGGGAGGTGCACGGGTTTGAAGGGGTGACCACGGTGGGTTGGTGCTGCCCCGGTACCTGTACCCATGTTTGGAATTATGAGCAAACACTAGCTAGCCTCTTTCCTTCCTTGGAAAGAAATATGCGTGAGATCGAATTTACCTACGATGTAGATGATGAAGGTTTACAGGATCACAGATCGGTTTTTCCGTTGGGTGAAGCCCGGTTTGATGGAGGAGCAGCGGCAGATGGTCAGATGGGATCGATTACACGGGTGTATCGTGAATGGAGAAATTCAGGAGACGATGCCTGGCTTAGAAAAATATGGCCAAAAGTGAAACTTGCACTTGAATATGCATGGAACACAGATTGGGATCCTGATAAAAATGGAATCCTGGAAGGTCGTCAGCACAATACATATGATATCAGTTTTTATGGACCCAGTTCCATGACAAGTTCCTGCTACCTCGCTGCCTTAAAGGCTTGCGCTATAATGGCTGAGTACTTGGGGGAGGAGACTAAAGCAAAGGAATATCAGTCCGTGTATGAGAAGGGAGTAAGTGCTTTTGAAACACAACTTTGGAACGGTGAGTATTTTATTCAAATCATACCTCCGCCAGATTCCTATCCTACGGATGCCCGAATTGAATTTTCCCCTCCTGATGAAAACGGAAATATTATCCCTAAATATCAGTTAGGGTCGGGATGTCTGACCGATCAATTACTGGGTCAGTACATAGCTCAAAATGCAGGATTAGGATTTATTGTAGATGAGGAAAAAAGTAAGTCTGCACTGCAGAAAATATATCAACACAACTTTATTAGAGACATGGGGGCCTATGAGAACCTTCAAAGGATCTATGCACTTCATGATGACCAGGGTGTGGTGCTATGCTCCTGGCCCAATGGAGGTCAACCTCTTCTGCCATTTGTATATGCACAGGAAGTGTGGACGGGTGTCGAATACGCATTTGCGGCATCCCTCATCTATGCGGACCTGGTGGATGAAGGCCTGGAAATTGTAGCAGCTATCCAGGAGCGCTATGATGGTCTCAAAAGAAACCCATTTATGCATAACGAAAGTGGAGTCCACTATGCACGTGCTATGGCAAGTTGGTCCGTCTTACTGGCATTATCGGGGGTTGATTATGACGCGGTGGAAAATTGCATGACTTTTAATCCTAAAATGGATGCAAATTCATTTAAAACTTTTTGGTCGTGTGGATCTGCCTGGGGTACCTTTGTTAAGAATGAAGATCAGATTTCCCTGGATGTGCAATACGGAGTATTGGAGTTGGATGAATTTATCGTAAGTTCCACTCAAGATGTACGAAGTGTATCGCAAGGTGAGTTCTCAACCGATGGAGAGAAAATATCAATACGTTTTGCGGAACAATTATCATTGGCAGAAGGGGATGCACTCAAGATTTTATTAAAGTAAAATAAATTCATGAAGCGAGCTCAATCGGATATATTATCTACGTCGAATGTAGCTGGATCAATAGCTGCCTTGGAAAATAAGGTGCCTGACAACTATGGAGAAGATGTGGATTTTCTCTACAGATTTGTGGCCATTTGTGAACTAGTAGCTCCTGATGACAAGGATGCAAAAATTGTCATTGTACCGGCCTATCAGGGTAGGGTGATGACCAGTACATTGGCTGGAAATGATGGCCAGAGTTTTGGTTGGATAAATTATGATCTTATCCGGAGCCGTAAGACGGTGACACACATGAATGCTTATGGCGGTGAAGAAAGGTTCTGGTTGTCTCCAGAGGGTGGTCAGTTTAGCATTTATTTTTCCAAAGGAGATCCTTTTAATCTGGAACATTGGCAGACACCGCCCGTCATTGATACAGAAGCATATGATCTTGTGTCCAAAAATGACCATGAAGCGATATTTAGAAAGAGTGCTTCTCTTACCAATTACCAGGGCGTAAAATTCGATATTGAAATTGAGCGAAAAATTAAAGTGCTTTCTGCAAGTACCATTGCTGAGCATCTGGACATAAAAATCCCCAAGTCCATTTCATTGG
Source organism: Saprospiraceae bacterium (assembly GCA_050298535.1). Classification (GTDB taxonomy): domain Bacteria; phylum Bacteroidota; class Bacteroidia; order Chitinophagales; family Saprospiraceae; genus JABDMH01. The sequence goes on along the minus strand of JBNKUI010000041.1, from coordinate 46,469 downwards.
TCGCGTACGAATCTGAAAATTCCATCACGAATGTGGGAGAAGATTGGAGCAAGGAGACGGGCACGCTCGGGATTTGGATTTTGGGCATGTACAACCCCTCTGATTACACAACACTAATAGCTCCTTTTAATAAAGCGAATGAATTAGGACTTACAGATGATTACTTCGGAAAGGTGCCAGAGGACCGGTTACAGATCAAAGAGGGTGTCATACTTTTCAAAGGTGATGGTAAACATCGAAGTAAAATCGGTCTGACACCTACCAGTGCAAAGAATGTGGCAGGAGCATGGGATAGTCAGTCTGGTACCTTGACCTTGATACAATATGATCTGAGCCCGGAGGGAGAATACCTCTGTTCTACCTGGGAGATCCATGAGGATCCATTTGCCGGTGACGTGTTTAATGCCTACAATGATGGACCTACAGATAGTGGTAGTCAGTTGGGACCTTTTGTAGAGCTCGAATCAAATAGTCATACCAAGGCTTTGAAAAAAAGTGAAAAATTGACACATCGGCACTGTACCGTTCACTTGCAAGGTGATCGTGTTGCTCTGAATAGTATTTGTGAAAAAATTCTAGGAATTTCTATTGCTGCCATTGAAGACACATTTAAATAAAATGGTCAGAATTTTTCTGTCTCTGTTTTTGCTTTGTGTTAGTCTGGATATTTCGATTGCACAAATTGATCTAAAGGAGGACTTACGTATTCTGTTTGTAGGAAATAGTAAGGTGGGATCAGAGGGTGGATTACATCATCATTTTCGAAGGAATATTGAGCGGCTCCCTGACTCCATAAGTATTCATACCGATTGGATAGCCATGTATAATCGGGCGGATCTGTCAGAAATGCTGACAACAGATTTATTGGATCGTATTGAGAATGGGGATGACGATTTACTCATTGTGCAAAGTGGTCCGGAAGAAGCTATGGGGGATATTTTGGAGCGAACACAAAAAGCAAGCAAAGAAATTATTTTCTTTTCTGAGTGGGCAGACAATCCTTTTCTTCGCGGAAATACATGGACGCAGTTTTCAGATGAAACAATCTTTTTGCACAAAGCCTTGTTTCAGTTCTCACAGGAGAAAGGTGTGTCCATAGCACCTACGGGCCTTGTATTCCACGATGTTTTAAAAGAAATAGAAGCTAGTAATCTCCGGGATGATTTTTTATTTGTACCGGAAAGTTCAGTGCAAAATGATCTGGGCGTTTATATGAATATAGCTACGCTGTTAGCTGTACTCAGTGGTGGTGTTCCGGATTTAATTCCCATGTGGGATCCTTTTTCCAAGGATTTATTAAAAGAAATATTGGCAGTAGTACGTGAGTCGATAGACCGTTGGAATGACGGCAGTTTTATGACGGCAAATCAAAATGAAGAAAATGGAACTGATCTTGTTCAGAATGATGCATTTGATTTTACCACCGAGCCAGGTTGGGATCCTATTTTGAAAAGTGAGAATAAATTATTTTATATCGGAAATAGTTTTATTGGAACTGAAGGAGGATTAGAAAATCACTTTCCAAGAGTTTTGCAAGAGGTCAATGCACCTTTTAGGATCCAGACGCGTTCCAGAATTTTCTGGGGTCAGCGCCTCAGTCGCATGTTTCAGCCTGATATTGTCGACCAGATCCACACGGAGGACGAAGGGATAATTATTGTCACCAGCGGTTCAAGAATCTACCTGGACAGTTTTTACCAGGAGATTCAGAAGTCAGATAAGCAAATGTTGGTACATATGACCTGGGGTAGAAATCCTACCATTAATGATGGTGGCATGGATTCCTATCGCGAACAAACCATGAATATTGTCAGGATCTGTCGCAACTTTGAGGATGAAAGTGATGTACAGGTCATTCCATGCGGTCTAATTTTCTACAGTCTTCTGGTCGACCCACCAAGTATTGATGAAGATCTTCGCCTGGACTGGATGTTTATGCAGGAAAACATTCATCAAAATCACCTGGGGACCCTGATCAACCTCTCGGCACACTTTAGCATCATGACTGGATTGTCACCCGTAGGTCTTCCCATGTGGGACCCTTATCCACCCGCCTTAGTTAAAGCACTGCAGGAACGAGTTTGGGAAGTTGTGAAGTTGTGGAAGGCAGGAGAGGAAATGAGTATCTTTCGCTCGTAATTTAGCATTCGAATCAGTATGAGTAGAATATTTCTGGTATTCATCCTGGGTACCTTTTTCGTCGGAGTAGGAGCTCAGGACCATAAAATTGTAAAAACTGAATTTCAGGAGATACTGGATGAGAAAAAGGTCATCGGGTCCATTTTGATTTATGATCTCTCAGCAGGTCGATTTTATTCCAATGACTTTGCCTGGGCTGAAACGGGACAGTTACCCGCCTCCACTTTCAAAATTCCAAATAGCATCGTGGCACTGGAGCTGGGAGTTGTGAAAGATGATAGCACGATTTTCAAATGGGATGGTGTAGAGCGATCCGTAAAAAACTGGAATCAGGACCTGATTTTTCGGAATGCATTTCACTACTCCTGCGTACCCTGCTATCAGGACATTGCACGGAAGGTTGGGGTGGATCGAATGCGTACCATATTAGACAAAATGCAGTATCCGGGTATGCAGTTTTCTAGTGAAACCATTGATAATTTCTGGCTGATGGGTGACTCCAGGATTTCTCCCATGCAACAGATAGCCTTTCTGAGGCGATACCAGGCAGAGGAAATTCCCTTGAGTACTCGCACGTATGAGATTCTGGACACCATGATGATTGTCGAATCCACAGCTGAGTATACCTTACGGGCAAAAAGTGGATGGTCAGTTGACCATGGACATAATAATGGATGGTATGTAGGGTATGTAGAAAAGGAAAGCAATGTTTATTTCTTTGCTACCAATATTGAACCCGTAAATCAAGAGCAGGTGGATGGGTTCGTGCTGGCAAGGATTGAGGTCACTCGAAATGCCTTAGCACAGCTAGAAATTCTACCTCCCAAGTCTACTCCCTAAGCACTTCTACTGTACGGCTACTTCATAGTGATAGCTCCCTGATCCTACTTCATATTGGTCCACTCCCTGCTCTGGATTGATTCCATTTTTGGGGATTTGGATGACCGCCGATGTATTGGGAGGCACCACAAAATCAAATGTCACCTGGTCGCCATCTATTTTCCAGTTGGATTCAATGGTACCATAGAGTGACTTATGTGAGGCGTTTGCGTATTGAAGCTCCTTGCTGGGATGTGGCCGGAAGTATATGCGCTTGTAGCCTGGATTTTCCGGATCATCCTGGATGCCGGCTGTCACACTATACATCCAATCTCCGATCGCTCCGTAGGCATAATGATTGAAGGAATTCATTGCCGGTGTTTGAAATGAACTGTCAGGCTTAATGCCATCCCATCGCTCCCAAATGGTGGTTGCCCCTCTGGTGACGGGATACAGCCAGCTGGGATACGTCTTTTGAAGGAGTAGTTTGTAAGCAACATCAGTATATCCATGATCGGAGAGTACATGACATAAATGCGGCGTACCCAGAAAACCTGTGGATAGATGAAAATCTCTTGATTCGATATTCTTCACCAGATATTTGACGGCATTCATCTTTTGTTCCTCATTGAGTAGATCGAAGGCCAGAGCCAGCGTATATGCCGTTTGTGAATGCGGTGATAATCTTCCCTTTTTGGTCACGAATTCTTCCTGAAAAGCTGATTTTATTTTAGTCAACAAGCTTTGATATTTTTCCGTCTCACTACTTTTCCCCAAGACTTTGGATGCTTCTACCACTAGATGTGTGGAATACGCGAAAAAAGCTGTGGCAAGGAAATCAACATCAGAATAGCCAGGTTTCGTATTCCATTCGGTGGGATGGATGAAAAACAGCCAGTCACCAAAGTGAAATCCATCTTGCACCAGATGATTTTCTCCGGCCAGATTATCCAGGAAGTCTACCCATCCTGACATGGTTTCAAATTGCTCTTCTAAAATGCGGACGTCTCCATATTTCAGATACAAGGTCCAGGGCAGAATAGTTGCTACATCCCCCCATCCGGTCGATCCCACTGCGTTGTCTCCCAGCACATTGGGCACCACGAAAGGAATGGCTCCATTATCTTGCTGGTCCACTGCCACATCACCCAGCCATTTGGTGTAAAAAGCGGCCGTGTTAAAATTGTAGCAGGCGGTAGGTGCAAAGGCCTGGGCATCACCCGTCCAGCCCATTCGTTCATCCCGTTGTGGACAGTCAGTCGGTACATCGACGAAGTTCCCTCGCTGGCCCCATTGAATATTACTTTGTAGTTGATTCAAAAGAGGTACACCGCATTCAAAAGATCCCGTCTGATCCATATCTGAATAGACTACGACGCCCTTTATGGATGATAGATCAGGCAAGGCATCCAAGCCCTCCAGTTTTATAAATTGAAACCCTTGAAAAGTAAATTGTGGTGCGAAAGTCTGAGGACCTTCACCTTTCAATATGTATTGCATGCGTTGCTCGGCCTCCCGAAGATTTTCGGTATAGAAGTTTCCGTCCTTATCCAATACCTCCGCGTGATAAATGGTGATAGTATCTCCGGCATTACCGTCGAGTGTTATTTCAACCCAGCCCACCATGTTTTGACCCATATCGACGACCATTTCTCCCGCAGGAGTCCTAAAGATTTTCTTCGGTTCCAGCATTTCTCTACGGCGAACAGGGACACCTCGGGGTTCTATGAGTTTATCTTTTGAAATGTCAGTCGTTTTTACGGAACTCCAGTCGCCGGTCTCATAGCCCACGTTAGACCATCCCGGTCTTTCCATTCGGGCATCATAGACCTCACCGTCATAGATGCCGGTCATTCGGATAGGACCGGTGGAAGATTTCCAGGTGGCGTCCGATCCGATAATTTCTTTCTTTCCGTTGGTATATTCTACCTCTAATTGTGCCAGCAGTGCCAGTTCATCACCATAGAGATTCCATCCCGATGAAAATCCAAACTTGCCACGATACCAGCCGTCTCCCAAAGAGATTCCAATTGCATTATCACCTCTTTGCAGCAACCCTGTCACATCATACGTTTGGTATTGAAGTCTTTTCGAAAAGGAAGTCCAACCCGGGGTAAAAAGATCCTCTGTTACATTTTTGCCATTGATTTCCGCATGGTACAATCCATGAGAAGTAACATACAATCGCGCTTTGGCAATGTTACGGTCGAGGGAAAATTCCTTACGCATCAGGGGAGCAGGATTTGCAATCTTGGGGTCCTCAGCATGACCGGGTATGATCCAGTCCGCTGCCCAGTTCTCTGCTGTGAGTAATCCCATTTCCCAAAAAGCGGGTTCACTCCAGGGACTTTCTTGATGATCCTGATCCCAGGTACGCACACGCCAGTAATAACGGGTCCTTGCCATCAGTTCTCCGGGATAGGTGACATGGGTAGATTGGTCGCTATCCACGCGTTCTGAATCCCATATCAATCGTTTGGCCTTTTGCAGGTCATCGATGCTTGTCGCTACTTGTATTTGGTAGGCGGTTTGCCTTATATTTTTCTTTTCAGGTTCTGAAGGTATCATCCAGCTCAACCGTGGCTGTTCGACACCCAGACCGATAGGGTTCTCGAGATACTCACAGCGTAAGTCAGTGGGAGCCTTCTGTGCTTTCAGGGTGTAAGTGGAGAATGCCAATAGTAGAATAAATGCAGATGTGATGTCTCTATATTTCATAATGTTCCAGCAGTTTGCAGAGACAAATTACTGAATATTGCAGAGCCAAAGTACGGCACGGTTACAATTGCATCTGATCCGCTACAGAATCAATACAGTACCTTCAAAGGATTGACTTACCCCATCATTAAATAGTATCTCAAAGTGGTAGAGGTAGACGGATCCCTTTTGGATATCAGGGCTGTTGGCATCCCATCCTGACCCTTCCTGATTGTAATTCACATCATTCGTTTCATACATGAGATTGCCCCAGCGATCATAGACATGAAGTGACAGGATACGATCCACAGTACTGGGGCCAAAGGCATTTAGCCGATCATTGACGCCATCGCCATTAGGGGAGATTACATTGGGGATAAATATTTCATACTGATAGCCGAGGTCGATCCGGGTCTCGAATACCTGACTACAGCCATACTCACTGATAAGGTTCAATCGATAAGTACCCTTCTCGTATCCTGAAAATCGTAGTTGGGGTCTTGTTCCAACCGTGTCTCCCTGTGGATTTTGCCAGTAGATTGAAGCCAATTCTGAGCGGTCTATATCGGGCTGCAAAGTGAAGGGCTCTCCAAATCTTTGCTCGACATTTTTGGGAAAATCGACGACCTCTGGTAGTGGATGTACATCCAGAAGCAGCACATGTTGGTCATAGCAATCAGTATCTCTATTGAGAGACTCCACCAGATAGGTACCGGAATCGGTGAAAGACTGATCGTAAAATGAATAGCTATTTCCCGCGCAAATATCTGCCCGCACCGTATCACGGCTGGTTGAAACGAAATTGAGTTGAACGGTAGCTATGCTATCACATCCTCCGGCTGTAGCAATAGTATCGGTGAAAATGCCGGATTCATAAATCATTTGATTTCCCAGTTGATAGGGATCTCCCTCACATTGAGTCACGAAGGTGGTAGTCCTGACCGTCTTGTCCGTGAGGTCTATAACATTACTGAAAAGGCAGCCAAAGCGGGTATCCAGTACCAGCAACAATTCGCCCTCGGCTTCAAAAGGTACTTCGTAGGTCTCATCCGTTGCGCCTTGAATCGCCACTCCATCCAGATACCATTGATAGCTGGGATTAGGCTCAAAGTCCTGAAATGCTCCTACCGTGAAGTCGCCATCGCATTGACGGCCTCCGTCTACTCTATCGATCATCACTTCAAAATCTGCCGTCAAGTACAAGGTGAGATTATCGAAGTAGTAATAGTTTTCGGATTCTGAAGGTATTTCACTACAGTCAGGACCTACCACGATCGCTGTAATATCCCGATCCGGTCGAATGGTCATATCCACGTTGATCCACTCATTTTCTCCCGAAACAACCTGTTCTCCCAGAACAATCCAGTTGCCTGATCCCATGGGACAACCATACCCAGGGGCGGGTTCGCCAAAGGGAAGATCTCCACAAGTGGTAGTGCCAAATATTGTAAGGTTGATGGGGGGTGACCATTCTGCAGATACAAAACCAACCCAAAAGTTGAATGAATACCTTTGGTTGGCAAAAAGGGTGTCTTTAAGACATGCACCTGCATATTCTTTAAACTGAGGCTGGTGTAGGATGCCATTGCGAAAACCCAGACAGCCCTGACCATCAGGATAGGGCATAGGAGGCATAAGACCTTGCGGTCCGAAATAATTGCCACATTGATTGATGTAATCGATGGTAGGTGCTGATGCTTGAATCCATGCTTCTGCACATCGCAGCTCTCCAATTTCCTGCGGGCAGCAATCCATGGTTTCAAAGGAAGCATTGGGGATCAACGAGATGGGTGATTGAAACTGACAGGCGCATTCATCGTCATTAAGATCGATTGCCCCGTCTCCATCATCATCAATTCCATTATCACATATTTCCACCATGACCTCTGCAATGGTTTCGGCTTGGTCAGATTGAAGGGAAGCAAGTAGCAGTAGTAAGATTAATCGTATCACTTAAATGGTGATGGATTTCAGAGGTAGAACGGGCACCTACGGTGATTCGTTCTTTTTAAAGAAAACTTTAACCTATCCTGTTTTTTGAAATCTATAGAAAATGAGAGGCCTGTTCAGCTTATCTGATAGGCTTTGAGCTTATCATCATCGCTTGCCACTTATGGAAATGCTAAGTTTGGTGTTGCATCAGTTAAATGGTTGTGCACCGACGGTGCGAGATTGAAGGAACAAGGTGACCAGCGGAATGGTCCCTAATAAACTAAATGATCAACGAAGACTGCGCTTTTCAACCGTTTCCTAGATTTTGGTACGATTTCGCTTTCTTAAGATTAAGAATTCGACCATATGCGTGAAGATTGGTTTTTAGATGTCTTCGGACTTTTGCAAATATGCCCTGTGAAGTGGCCTTCACAGGCTTATCTGGATCCAAGTTTTTTACATAAATCGTGACCTTTCCTAATTCTTCATATAGTTCCTGAGATTCTTGAATATCTCCGATATTGACCATTTCATAAAAAGACTCTGTCATTAAGAGATACTGATCTGACGGGATAGAATTTTTGAGCAAACGATGTGCCGTAATGACCTCACTCCCAGAGATTTTTTGAATGCCTTTCACTTGAGTAAAGGCAGCTTCTCCTACATGCATGATCGCTTTCAGCTTGAGTTGCCCCACATTGCTACAGGCAGGACAGTGGCAAATGGTACATTCACTTACCAGGTTCCGCTCACAATTCCAAAAGGCTTCGAAATACTGATTTACCTGGTCATATACTTCTTGCGCTATTTCGGGGCTGGTATTTTCAGCGTAAAACGTAACCGCATCACCCAGGATTTCATGGGTGTTGATGGGGACCCTTACTGTGTCAATGATGGCCTCCATTAGTTCTGCGATAATGCCTTCAGCATGCAGCAAGTCCATCTTATGTTGACTGATGAAACGGGTGTATCCACTGATGTCCAGGATAATAATAAAGATGGATTTGATCTCCATGATGAGGTTATTCTACTACCTAAAGTATGAAAATATGGGATACCCGTAAGTAACCTCTTTACGATGTTGAAGCTTGGGTACCAGAGCAATATCGATAGGTAGAGATGCCGATCTCCAGACATTGTTAGGTCGACTCAACCCATCGAACATTAGTGCAAGGCGACTATCCACTAATTCACTCCAGTTAGATCGTCCAGCATACCATGCTTCCGCTTCGTCGGCTGGGAGCACGTCCTGGACGCCATGTATATCTTGATTTTATATTTTCAGAAAATTCAAGACATGCTCAAAAATCAGGTTTGAGTTCATAAGATCTGAATATTAACATTTTTTCAAGTTATGGATCTTCGATACACACCAACCTGGTAAGCTATATGAATTTTATATTTTGAGACCAAATCAAATCAAAAAGCGGACGATGCCAAAAAAATTCAAACATGTAGACTATCTATGGGATGACAAGGTTGCTAAGAAATTGGCAGGCAACGAGGTTGAGCTGTTCCTTTATCGATCTAATATTTTGGGTGCTGATCTGCGCATCACAAACTTTGGAGGTGGAAATACGAGTTGCAAGACCATGGAGGTCGATCCTCTGTCAGGAGAAACCGTGGAGGTAATGTGGATAAAGGGATCGGGTGGAGACATCGGTACCTTAAAAAGAGATGGCATTGCAGGATTATATGTTGATAAACTACATGCCCTAAAGAACGTATATCGGGGATTGGACTTTGAAGATGAGATTGTACCCTTATATTATAGGTGTTTATATGATTTGGACAGTCGTGCACCGTCAATAGATACCGCATTGCATGGATTATTACCATTCAAGCATATAGATCATCTACATCCGGATGCTTTGATAGCTATCGCTGCAGCAAAGAATAGTAAGAAAATTACCAAGGAAATCTGGGGTGATAGCATGGGTTGGCTTCCATGGCAGCGTCCGGGTTTTGATCTGGGTATTCAGTTAGAGAAGTGTCAGCAGGAGAATCCCGGAATACGAGGTATCGTGTTGGGAAGCCATGGCTTGTTTACATGGGGTGATACATCTTACGAGTGCTACATCAATAGTCTCGAAGTCATCGAGCAGGCAAGTGAGTATATCAAATCACATCTGGGTAAAAAACGACCTGTCTTCGGGGGGCAAAAAATCAGGCCGCTTTCGGCAGCCGCTAGGAAGAAGCAAGCTGCAGCTATTGCTCCTATTTTGAGAGGACTTTGCTCCAGTGAGAAAAGAATGATTGGACATTTCAACGATTCCAAGACGGTACTTGACTTTATTGATAGTAAAGATCTCAAGAAACTGGCTCCCCTCGGAACATCATGCCCAGATCACTTCCTGCGAACCAAGATTCAGCCATTGGTCTTGTCACTGAAGCCTGACCAGGATTTGTCAGATCCGAGTGAAATCAAAGAAAAATTGAACCCTGCTTTTGATAAGTATCGGGAGACGTATAAAGAATATTATGAGTCATGCAAGCATCCTAACAGCCCGGCAATGCGAGATCCTAACCCGGTCGTAATTCTGTATCCGGGGATAGGCATGTTCACTTTTGCAAAAAATAAGCAGACGGCAAGAGTCGCCGGGGAATTTTATGTGAACGCTATTAATGTCATACGAGGCTCTGAAGCCATATCTAAATATACCGCCTTACCCCGGCAGGAAGCTTTCAATATTGAGTATTGGCTCCTTGAGGAAGCCAAGTTGCAGCGCCAACCACCGGAGAAGCCGCTTTCACGTCGTGTAGCCATTATTACCGGTGGCGGCGGAGGCATCGGAAAAGCAATTGCCGAGAAATTAGCAGCAGAGGGTGCTAATGTGGTGATTAGCGATGTCGTGCAGGATCGTCTGGATGAAGCATTGGAATCTTTTGGTCGAGATGTGGCGACAGCTGTAAAATGTGACGTCACTAAAGCCTCCAGTGTACAGAATGCCTTTGATCAGGCTTGTCTGGACTTTGGAGGAGTAGATATTGTAGTACATAGTGCGGGACTTGCTATTTCAAAACCGATAGATCAAACAACCGAAAAGGATTGGGACATCTTGCAGAATGTCTTGGTAAAGGGTCAGTACCTGATGGACAAGGTGGGTGTGGATGTGATGAGGAAACAGGATTTGGGTGGAGATATAGTCCATATTGCCAGTAAAAATGGGTTAGTTTCAGGGCCCAACAATGTGGCATATGGAACGGCTAAAGCAGCACAACAGCATATGACGCGATTGCTCGCCGCTGAGCTTGGACCCGACAAGATCCGGGTGAATACCGTAAATCCGGATGGTGTGATAGTAGGAAGTAAAATTTGGGAGGGAGCCTGGGCAGAAGGCAGGGCCAAGACCTATGGTATAAAGGTTGAAGAATTACCACAACATTATGCCAAGCGAAATCTTACCCATTCTATCATATTACCTGACGACATTGCAAATGCTGTCTTTGCGCTGGTTGGGATTCTGGATAAGAGTACAGGAAACATGATAAATGTAGATGGGGGAATGGCTACCGCTTTTGCGAGATAGAAAAGTGTTCTATTTTTAATCTGGTACACCACTGCTAAATGGAGATCAAATGAAGGCACAAATCAACGATGTAAATGCACGTCATTTACAAACTCATAAAGATGACCTGGAGTATCTGGCGATTAAGCTGAATAAAAAGGATGTAGATGTAGAAGGAATCATTGATACCCTGAGCGCCTTCCAGGTTGCTATTCCTTCATGGGCACTAGGAGCCGGAGGTACCAGATTCGGAAGATTTTCATTTGGTGGAGCACCTGCTACACTGGAGCAAAAAATCAGTGACGTCGGTATTTTACATGCACTGACCGGATCTGCCGGGGCTATTTCTTTACATATTCCCTGGGATGTCCCAGAAGACCCTAAAGCTATCAGGGAGCTGGCTGCCTCCAAGGGATTGGTTTTTGATGCGGTAAATTCCAATACGTTTCAGGACCAAAGGGATCAGGAGCACAGTTATCGATTTGGGTCGCTATGTCATGAAGATAAGGTGGTGCGTCAGCAGGCTGTGGATCACAATATAGAAGTGATCAGGCATGGTGTGTCTCTGGGCTCTACATCTATCACGGTCTGGCTTTCGGATGGTAGCAATTTTCCGGGACAGTTAAATTTTAGGAGAGCTCTGCAAAATACACAAGAGAGTCTCCATGCGATTTATGCGGCGATGCCTTCGGATTGGAAGATATTCATTGAATACAAACCGTACGAGCCCAATTTCTATAGTACAGTTATTCAGGATTGGGGTACCTCATTCCTCCTGGCAAATGAATGTGGTGATCGGGCTTTCACCCTCGTTGATTTGGGGCATCATCTCCCTAACACCAACATCGAACAGATTGTAAGTACTTTGATGTCAAAAGGTAAGTTGGGAGGCTTTCATTTTAATGATAGCAAATACGGCGATGATGATCTCACGGTGGGGTGTATTAAACCGTATCAGCTTTTTCTGATTTTTAATGAGCTGGTTTTTGGGATGGCCAACAATGAGTCTGGCAATCCTGATCTAGCCTGGATGATAGATGCCAGCCATAATATTAAGGATCCTCTAGAGGATCTTATACAGTCTTTGGAAGCGATAATGATTGCCTATGCGAAGGCATTATTAGTGGATCAGGATACGTTGAAAGCACTACAATTGGCACATGACACAGCAGGAGCTCAGCAATTGCTCCAAGATGCTTTCCGCACCGATGTAAGGCCCCTGGTAGAAGCTGCGATGCTGAGTGCAGGAGCCGCTATCCGGCCACTGGATACATATCGTCAATTAGATATTCGGGCCTCCCTGATAGAGGAAAGAGGCGTGGATTCCATGGCAACAGGACTCTAGGGTCATGAAAGTCACCGCGGTTTTTGATATTGGCAAGAGTAACAAGAAGTTTTTCCTTTTTGACAGAGATTTTCAAGAGGTATACCGCGATTATCAACAGTTTGAACTATTGGAGGACGAAGATGGCTATCCCTGCGATAATCTTCCAGAGTTGATTAAATGGCTTCGTTCGATCCTGGGGAAAGTAATGCGTTCTCAGAAGTACGAAGTGGAGGCTATAAACTTTTCAACATATGGAGCCAGTTTGGTGCATGTGGGTAGGAATGGTCAAATACTGACACCGCTGTATAATTATACCAAACCCTATCCCGAAAATATTCTCGATGAATATTACTCCACTTATGGTGATCCTGATACCATATCTACGTTGACCGCGTCACCTGCTTCGGGAATGCTGAACTCTGGCTTGCAGCTGTACTGGATCAAGAAGACCCAACCGGACATCTTTAATCACATACACTACTCCCTTCACTTTCCTCAGTTCGTGAGCTATTTGTTCACCGGTATTCCAGTCAGTGATTTTACAAGTCTGGGAAGTCATACCGGCTTCTGGGACTATGAAAGAGGCCAGTATCATCATTGGGTCTATGAGGAAGGAATCGACCGTAAGTTGGCACCCATCGTACCCGCAGACACCAGTATCAATCAAAGGTACCTGGGTAATCGCGTCCGAATCGGCGTAGGTATCCACGATAGCTCAGCCGCATTACTTCCCTACATCCTATCGGAGAAAAAGCCATTTGTTCTCATATCTACCGGGACCTGGAGCATTTCACTCAATCCTTACAATGATGAGCTACTGACATCGTCCGAGTTGAATTCTGATTGTCTCTGCTATATGCAAGTCGATGGTAGTCCTGTGAAGGCGGCAAGATTGTTTCTTGGAAATGAATATAAAAATCAAGTTAAAGTCCTGCTTCAGCATTTTGGCAAGGAGCGAGGCTACGATAAGGGAGTAAAATTTGATCCGAATATTTATCGAAATCTAGTGGGCAGAGCAGAGAAGAGATTCTCTCTGGTTTCACTGGGAGAAATTGATACAGGGTTGGATCTCAACGGATTGAATTCTTTTGAAGAAGCCTATCATCAACTGATGATTGAGCTGATGGAATACCAGGTCCGATCCATCAAATTAGCCATGGGTAGCAACCCGGTCCATAAAATATATGTGGACGGTGGATTTGCTGATAATGAGGTCTATGTGGAGATCCTGGGAGCGCATTTTCCAGACCAGAAGCTAAGGACGACGGCCTCTCCTCTGGGATCGGCTTTGGGAGCCGCTCTGGTGATTTCAGATGCCAGTATCGGGAAGAAGTTTCTAAAAAAGAATTACTACCTTAAAAAACACAATCCTACCATATTCCAATCTTAAAAACTGCAATTAATTAGCTGAAAGGACATGCAATCAAATGAACCACTAGAACCCCTTGTGTCTACCCAAGAGGAGTACGAAAGAACCCCTGTCCCTGCATCTGCCCTCAAATCCTGGAGGAGTTTTTTGGGCATGTATGCTGGCGAACATGCGGCTGGGACCGAGTTTGTGATAGGCCCTTTGTTTCTTGCTGCCGGTGTCAGCGCATTTGATCTCCTGGTTGGCTTGTTGCTTGGAAACTTCATGGCCGTTTTGACCTGGCGATTTTTGACTGCCGAAATTGCAGTGAAAAACCGACTGACCTTATACTATCAGTTAGAAAAGATATGTGGTCGTCAGCTGGTGACGGTATATAATGTGGCCAATGGTGTGCTGTTTTGTTTTTTGGCAGGTGCCATGATTACGGTGAGTGCTACTGCCGTAGGAGTACCTTTTAATATGGACATGCCTAAACTTACAGATACAATGCCCACATCCTTTACCTGGGTGATTATCGTACTGGTGGTCGGTGCAGTGATATCGGTGATTGCAGCCAAGGGATATGACGCGGTGTCAAAAGCTGCAAATTGGATGGCACCCTTTATTATTCTTGGGTTTTTAGCAAGTGGAATTGTAGCCTTAAATCAATTGGGTGTTTCGGATTTTGAAGGCTTTTGGAATGTCTGGGGTGAAGGAAGTGATCCTATGCCTGGACAGATCAAGTATACTTTCTGGCATGTCTGTATCTGGTCCTGGTTTTGTAACGCGGCCATGCATCTGGGAATGTCTGATCTTTCGGTATTGCGTTATGCAAAAAATGCAAGTGTGGGATGGACCACTGCGGCAGGCATGTATGTGGGACATTACATTGCCTGGATTGCTGCCTGCCTGCTATATGCAGCATACCTGAGGACTCCAGAGGCGATCATGATGTTGGAAAATGGCGAGGCACCTCCTGTAGCTCCGGGACCTCTGGCCTATAATGCGATTGGTTTTTTTGGCATCATCGCGGTGATCATTGCTGGCTGGACGACAGCCAATCCGACGATCTATCGGGCAGGATTGGCGTTTCAGGCTATCATCCCCCAAGCATCTAGATTCTGGGTCACAATACTAGCCGGTTCAGTGGCTACCATTGCTGGATTATTTCCCGCTTTTGCCATGAAACTCCTTGGATTTGTTGCTTTATATGGCTTTATACTAGCACCCGTTGGGGCGGTGATTGTCTTCGAGCATTATTTTGCGGATAAGATGGGTATAAAGAAGAATTACGCAGAATATGCAGGCATTCATTTTAACCATGCTGTATTTTTAGCTTGGGGCATTAGTTTTGGCCTGTTCTATTTTATTTCCGTCTCACAGGGTGTATTTTTGTCATTCTTGACATTGCCCGCGTGGGTACTATGCGGTGTTTTATTTTTATTTCTTAGTAAGAGATCACAGAGAGTTTGAGTCATCAGTCGATACGAGTTGCACTTTTCGTTCCCTGCTATGTAGACCAGTTTTATCCTCAGGTAGGCAGGGCAGCTCTTGAGTTGCTTGAGAAGTGTGGATGCGCAGTGGATTATCCAGAGGAGCAGACATGTTGCGGACAGCCGCTAGCAAATAGCGGAATGGAGCAGGCCGCAAAACCTATTTATCGGCATTTTGTGGAAACATTTGCATCCTATGACTATATCGTGGTACCATCAGCCAGTTGTGCATATCATGTATCTCATCACTATGATGTAATTAATCAATCAGAAGTGGTCAGAAAAGTGCGAGAGTCAACCTATGACATCACTGCTTTTCTCACAGATGTACTCAAGGTTGATTCTCTGAGTGCAAGATTTCCCCACAAGGTAGGTATCCATCAAAGTTGCCATGGACTGAGAGGTCTGCAATTAGCCAGGTCGACGGAACAAATGATTGACCCATACTCCAAGTGGGAGCACCTTCTGCATATGGTGGGAGATCTGGAGCTGGTTCAATTGGAGAGACCAGACGAGTGCTGTGGATTTGGTGGTACTTTTGCTGTTGCTGAGGAAGCTGTATCCGCCAAAATGGGTAAAGACAGAGTACAGGACCACTTAAACAGTGGGGCAGAATTCATAACTTCCGGTGATATGAGCTGTCTCATGCATATGGAGGGATTGATACGTAGAAACAAGTGGCCGATTCAGGTAAGGCACCTGGTGGAAATACTAAATACGGATGGGTAGTCACAAATCAATTAATCACGCGGCAGCCGCTGACAAATTCATAGCCAATGAGAGTAGGACGGATTGGCACAATGCATCCGTATCATACCTAAGGAAAAAACGGGATGTAGGAGCGGCTCTGGTACGCGAGTGGGAAACCCTGCGATCGCTGGCCTCTGAGATTAAGAATAATGTACTTGGTAATCTTGACCAATATCTAGAGCAGTTTGAAGAGAACGCTAAGGCGAATGGTGTACAGGTGCACTGGGCCGTAGATGCAGAGAGTCATAACAAGATTGTGACGTCAATCCTCGAACGGCACAAGGTGAAATTGCTAGTGAAGAGTAAGTCTATGCTGACTGAAGAATGTCACCTAAATCCACACCTGGAATCCCGGGGTATAGAGGTCGTCGACACCGATCTGGGAGAGCGCATCATTCAGATGCGTGATGAAGGCCCGAGTCACATTGTAGCGCCGGCGATTCACATCAAGAAGGAAGAAGTGGGCGAGTTGTTTCATGATCAACTACATTCTGAGGCAGGGGCAACAGATCCTCAATATCTCACAGAAGTAGCCAGACAACATCTTAGGGAGAAGTTTTTACAGTGTGATGCTGCATTGACCGGAGTAAACTTTGCAGTAGCAGAAACCGGTGGCGTAGTAGTATGTACTAATGAAGGCAATGCAGATATGGGAGCCCATATGGTACCCCTTCAGATTCATTGCATGGGGATCGAAAAAATCATTCCCCGTCAGCAAGATCTGGGTGTGTTTCTCAGACTATTAGCACGTAGTGCGACAGGACAACCCATTACAATCTATTCTTCCCATCATCAGAGTCCCAAAGAAGGGGGTGAAATGCACATTGTGATTGTGGATAATGGGAGAAGCAAGCATTTGGGGAGGGATACTTTCAGGAATGCTTTGAAGTGCATACGCTGTGGTGCCTGTATGAATACCTGCCCGGTATATCGCCGTAGCGGCGGATATAGTTATGGATACACCGTACCGGGACCCATTGGATCCATATTAACTCCCGGTTTCAACCTGGAAAAATATAAGGAGCTTCCCTTTGCATCCACTCTTTGTGGTGCCTGTTCGGCCGTGTGCCCAACCAAGATCAATATAGATGAACAGCTTTACAAGTGGCGGCAGAAAGTATATGAAGAAGATTTCCTCGACAAGACAAAAGAAAAAGGACTGTCTGTAGCTGGAAACGTATTGTCATCGGTCAAAAAGTATAAAAAAGCGTCTGCCCTGATGCGTTGGGCCCTTAGATGGTTGCCTCGCTTTATCACACACAACAGACTTAATGCCTGGGCAAAAAAGAGAGAGTTACCCGAACTACCTGATGAATCGTTTAGAGATTGGTATCGAAAAAACCGTAAATGATGGATTCAACTGAGGCTAGGAAGTCTATCCTGGAGAGTATACGTAGGCAGAAGCCCGAGAGTTCGGAGATACCATCTATTCCAGATTTTGAGGTTCCACGGTCCAATATAGTTTTTGGTTTTGGAGAAGTGGCGGCTACCAATGGGTCAAAAGTTGTTTATATAGACGATGAAAGCCAACTTCTAGACGTGATAGGTACCAATTTTCCCGATGGTGGGGCGATATTTTCTCTGATCGATCGGGTTCCCTCTACATTTCAAGTCGGTGATAATGCGGCACCGATTGATTATCAAGGAATTGATATTGCGATTATTCGAGCAGAACTCGGTGTGGCCGAAAATGGAGCAGTTTGGGTTTCTACGGATTCGATAAATCCCCGAATATTACCGTTCATATGTGAGCATCTAGTCGTTTTGCTGGAGAAATCTTCCATTAGGTCCAATATGCATGAGGTGTATCGTGAAATTGATCTAAGGAACATTGGATTTGGAGTTTTTATTGCGGGACCCTCCAAGACTGCAGATATCGAACAGTCTCTAGTGATAGGCGCTCAGGGAGCCCGCAGTCATACCATCTGTCTGATATAGGCCCACTGCTCTACCATTAAGGTATTTAGGTGGTGCCAAATTGATATGGTGTACGGTTATGAGGAACATTGCCAGATTACTGCTGGGTGAGGAGTATCAATGTGAAAGATTAGGAAGTGGGCTAGAATAGAAACGAGTCGTGCTGAGTGACCATGCACGACTCGTCCAACAAATTATAATCCCATGAACATATCCAAAAACGATATTTCTTTGAACCCTGAGTTACCAAAACTCTTTCTAGTTACGTATGTAAATTTGCAGCCATATCATGCGTTTTGCAAGTACAAAAAACGGCCATTGTTACATATTAATAAATTATATATGTATATATGTGTTATGTTTTATGGTTGATCTGGTGCGATTGACGTGTGTAATGTGAATCTTAGGGGAGATAAGAGAGGGAAGATTTTATGCCTTCTGCTATTTTGGCTTCCATTTCTGGTATTAAGTCTGTCGCTGGATTGAGGGAGTCAAACCATGAGTTATAATCAACTGATATTGATATGTTTATGTCTGAACCAATTTTCTTTTCCTCATCGATTTCCAATGCAAATGGGATGGAGGGGAATGCGGGAAACTGTAATTGAATAGTATCCATTGTGGAGGTGTCCGGAATCATACCTATGCGAAACATCTGGTACCCATCGACTTCATCCCAAAGATTAGAACTGCTTGATAGCACATGCCCCGCTTCAAATTGTGAAGGTGAAGTATTGGCTTCGATTGCAGTAAGACCGCAAAGAAACTGTATCTGATTGAAATTGCCAGGGGGCAAAAAAGTGCCTACAGGAAATCTGAATGAGCTTCTACTTATCTGAACAGCATCATCAGGTCTCAGCTGATCCTCCAACTTAATAGTATCCTGAATACCTGTCCAGGTGCCATCAGCCTGTAATAGTGCGAAGTCAGACAATAAAAAGGATAATTCTGTCAGAATGTAGGTTTGTCCTGATTTTGTCTTGTACACTTGTCCCAGCTGCAAAGAGGTACTGTCAAGTTGATGAGCGATAGATAGCTGGAGCTCGGGATATTCGCAGCAGCAATCATCATCGGCATCAACATCGAAATTGCTGGCATATAAGTCGAGACATCCTTCCTGATTCTCATAACATCCCACAAGGAGTAAACCGAAAACTAAATGTATAATAAGAATCCAGCTATTCTTTCTCACCGTCTGCCATTATCTTTTTTACGATGGTCTTCACCTGCACCGAAAACTCCTTTTTCATAATCCAGTGATAGTAGTCTTTGTCCTTTTGCAATACATGATCCACTACTTGACCTTGATATCTACCAAAATTGAAAACGATCTGACCCTCTCTGTTATATTTTAACTTTTGGGTCACATCCAACATTTTTGGATCGGTGGTAAATTCATGAAGGGCATTCATATCGTTTCGCACGGGTGTTTCGAGGATACCTTCATCATCTATCAGATCCTGGTCTTTATAACGATCTAATTGACCTCTCAGTACGGCAATCGTAGCTTCTACGTCCGCCATCGCATCATGAGCATTACCCATCTCAGTATTGCAATAGAAGCGATGCGCAGCTTTTAAGGATCGGGGTTCCATGCGGTAAAAAATGCGTTGCACATCAATTGTACGCCTTCCCGTCATTTGAAAGTCTAAGCCCACCCGATGAAATTCCTCTAGAAGCATGGGTATATCAAATCGGTTGCTGTTATAGCCTGCCAGATCAGCATCACCAATGAAATCAAATATGTCTTGAGCTACCTGCTGAAAGGTAGGCTTGTTTCTCAGTTTATCCGGTGTGATACCGGTGATTTCCATGGCCTCCTCTGAAATGGGAATTCCGGGATTGATTAGTGTCATGTAGGTCCTGGCAGGACTACCATCAGCCAGGAATTTTTTGATAGCTATCTGAATGATACGATCTCTAAGGACGTGTAAGCCCGTAGCTTCAATATCAAAAAAACAAAGATCCTTCTGTAGATTAAAATCCATTTTTGTCAATTAGTTGCTGCGTTGAGTATGTATCTTTTGCATGCCTTCGGTTGCGTACCAGTCGGAGCGGTTGTCCTCCAGCATATATATAAAAAGCGCTTCTATTCCGGACGAATTTTCAATGATCTTCTTGGCACTATCGAGACCCATGGACATACACGCGGTAGCGTAAGCATCTGCCACGGCACAGCTGGATGCAACAATCGTGACACTGAGCAGTGTATTCCTCTCGAAATATCCCGTCTTCGGGTTCATAGTGTGACTTATGATCATCCCGTCCAATTCATAAAAGTTGCGATAGTTACCAGAAGTTGCTATGGAGACATTGTCCAGTGTAATGATATGATCATAGTTTGCATTACTGATTCCGGGAATGGGGATACTGATTCCGGTTCTCCAGGAGATTCCAGAGGGGTTCACTCCCAGGGCTCTGGATTCTCCTCCGATATCCACCAGGTAGTTGCTTATACCAAATTCTGATGTCAACCACATACCTATTTCGTCAATGGCATATCCTTTTGCCACTGCGCTAAAGTCCAATTGCACACCTGGTAAATCCTTAGAAACCTTGGAAATAGAGGGGTCAAAGTGCACTTTGTCTAAACCTATATATTGCAATATCGAATCAATCCGTTGACTATCCCTGGGATTCACGGTATGCCTTTCTTCGTATCCAAATCCCCAATAATTTACCAAAGGCATGACAGTGGGATCAAAGTAGCCATCTGTCTGCGATGATATTTTTGATGACAATTTGAAGTTGTCGACAAAGTAGCGCACCAGGGTTGTGTCGATATTACTCAGGTCTAGAGGTTCTGCATTTTTGTTGAAGATTGAGATGAGGGAAGTGGGTATATAGGTGGAAAGGGCTGCATTTAGCTCTTCCAGTTTCTCATCTACATCAGATTTTGCCACTAGGTCAGCAACGGGCTGATATACGATGCGGTAGTACGTTCCCATTGTTTCTCCTCTGATTTCCTGGTATTGTTTCTCGGGCTGAGAATCTGTACAACTGAGGTGAAAGATTGCAACGAGGAGGACTGTGTTAAATAGACGAATCATCATTCAATCACACCCTCCCTCACTGCTTCCTTCTGAATTCCATGTAATTGCACTGGTTTTTGATTCTTGCGCAGTCGAATATTGAGAAATTCAACGGTAAGCGAAAATGCGATGGCAAAGTAGAGATATCCTTTGGGGACACTTCCAATCTCAGCACCAAAGATTCTTGCATGTCCGAGATGGGCTCCTTCGGCAATGAGCATAAATCCAATCAAAATCAGAAAGGACAGGCCTAACATCTGAATGGTAGGATGTCGATTTACAAATCGACCGACAGGTACTGCAAATAGCATCATGATAAGCACAGAAAGTACAACCGCGACAATCATAATGAACAGGGCACCTGTAAGACCACTCGTCATACCCACAGCGGTGAGTATACTGTCAAAGGAAAAGACGATGTTGATTAACATGATCTGGATAATAACCCTTGTGAGATTAGATCGTCCCCCTCTCTGACCTTGATCGTGATGTGGGTCTCCCTCCAGCTTATGATGTATTTCTGTGGTGCTCTTGTAAAGCAGAAATATTCCGCCAGCTATCAATATGAGACTTTGCCCACTAAAACTTCCCGAAAAGAAGGCACTTTCCATATGAAACCAGGGCTCTTCCATGGCGATCAACCAGGTGATACCAAAGAGGAGCGCAATTCTCAGGATCATCGCCAATGCCAATCCCACATTGGTGGCTGTTTTCTGATCCTTATCAGGTAGCTTACTAGCACTTATAGAAATAAATATGATATTATCTATTCCCAGGACAATTTCAAGAAATGTGAGAGTCAGAAGACTAATCCATACTTCTGCTGATCCAAAATCCGGCCAGATAAGAGCTGTAAGCATTATCTTTGCATCACTTTATTTAAGCCAAAAATAATAAAATGATTGGCGGGTATCGCTTGATGTCCTCCTTTCTTGTACTAAATGGAAATATCTGTCAAATATCGAAAACTGGACCTCGACGAACTTAAAAATCTGGAACCCGAATTTGTGCAGTTTTTGTCCTCCAACGGAATAGATGCAGATAAATGGGTGACCCTGAAAGAAGAAAGTCCACAGGTTGTAGAAAGTATTGTAAACCAATTTAGCAATATTGTCTTTGACAAAATCCTTGACAAGGTGCTACTGGTGGAAAGTAGATCTCCCAACGCAATTCAGCTCTACAGATGTGGAAAAGATCTGATCGAAATGCGAGGCATAACGGCCAAATCAGGTAAAGTTGATTTTACTAAAATGGGCGAGGTAATTAATCGAAAATCATTACTGTCAGATCATAGGAATGACCTTCAGGTCATGGTCGGTGCTAAATATTACCAAGAGGATCGAAAACTGGAAATCTTCGATATGATGCAGAAGGGGTGTTTAATATCACCCAATCAGTCCCTATTTGACTATCTCCATCAATTGACAAGACAATCATGACCTGGGCGTTAAATGAGGTGCTTTCTTCGTTATTCATTTAACTTTATCACAACTTTACAACCTAAACTGATTTTTAGCATGAAAAAATTCTATCTAATTCTTCTCTTACTTTTACCGATGACTCTCTCGGCTCAGGTAAAGAAGTATCTGCTTGTGGAGCATTTTACAAATACGAATTGTCCCATTTGCAGTAGCGTCAACCCCGGGATTTATTCGGCGTTGAACAATTATCCAGACAATACGCACCATGTTGCGATCCATCCTAGATTTCCTTATTCAGACTGTGCGTTGTACCAATTCAATACAGAAATGAATGAGGCCCGTACGAACTATTATGGTGGTTTTGGGTCTACTCCTACTATATTTCTTGATGGAATCCGAGTTTCAACAGGTCAATCCAGTCTTGAGCAGGAATTTAATGCAGGTCTTGCACTGACTTCCCCTATTCATATTTTGGTTGAAGAAGGTGGAAGTAGAAGTCGAGCCGTGGATGTCACTATCACAAATTATGGCGATATACCAGCTGGGAACTATACTATTACAGTAGCTGTACTTGAACAGACGGTAAATTATACGGGAAGAAACGGAGAGTCTCAACACTATGACGTCCTTCGGGGATTTGTCACTGCTCCCGAAGGAGATGCTATAACGCTTCCTGCCACAGGAGAGTCGATGACACTAACATACGAGGCCGAGATTCCCGTAGGTGTTTTTGGAGATGAAGCCTACATTTTGGCATTTGTACAGGAAACCACCTCAAAGGCCATTTTGAACTCAGGTACACGGTTCGATGACGCTGTAGTTACATCTGCCCACGATATCGAGCTGGAAAGTAGCCTGAAGATGTTTCCCAATCCTGCACAGGATATTCTTGAGCTTTCAGTTTCCTCCGAGTTTAACATCAGGGGTGTGAAACTCCTGGATGCGTCTGGAAAACTAATTCGCTCCGTGAAGTTTGATCAGCAGATTTCCAATACTCAGATTCCTGTTTCTGACCTTTCTTCAGGTCATTACCTGGCCAAGATCAATCTTAATGGAGAAGAAGTGGTCAAGCCGTTTGTAAAGAATTAACAATTTCCTTAACATATGGGTAATGTGTTGTAAATGATTGATGATCAATTCATTGTAATATAGGAACGAATTGTCATATGCTTTTTAACACTCCAAAAGGCTGTTAAAGAGGGTTTTTGGTAGCATTATTGTTGCCATTATATCTGTAATGACTTCCCGTTTTCCTTTGGGATTACAATTTGGAGGGGTTAAATTCAGAAGAGAATTTAACCCTTTTTTTATTTCTACAGATCAACTTCCACATCAAATTTCAGCTTGGGATGTTGCTTAGGGCCCGTAGTGGCATTAAGTACTTCAAATTCCATTTGGAAATTTTGTCGTTGCTCTTCAGTTTTTATCTGAAGCTGTTTGGTGCTATGTGCTGATATAATAAAGATGTCAGTATGCTTATGAAGACCATGTGCTCCTGTGTTTCTTAGCTGTAGGTCGGCATCAGAAGTATTAGTGAGAGTCACATTAGCAACTGACGATGGTCCTTCATAAGTGGCCTCACCAAATTTGAGCGATGCTGTAAGCAAAGGTTTCAATACTTCTTCATGACCTATCAGCTGCTGATTAAACCAGGCTACCACCCGATGAGCTTCCAGAGCTTCTTTTATAGAGGGTATGGTTCGCTCTTTCGCAAAAACAAGACTTATAGGCCGATGACCGCCGTTGGCCAGTTCAAATTGCCAATCTACCAGACCATGAATATCTGATGTACCCATAATTGTCAGGTCTTGCTCCAGCGCAATGGCCAGGGCTTCTTCGGAGAAAGTAATATCATTGACCACTTCAATACCATGCAGCATGTCTTCTTCGATGAGCTTTCGATGCATATCAGTAAGTGTAGCGAGTCCATTTTTCTGTTGTGCAATCCAGTTGGGATGGTTCCAGAAGACAAAAGCACCTTGTCGTTTAGCCTCCATGTATGCCTCCACTGGATCTGAAATATTGAGTTTGTTTGCATCCTCTATGAAGATGGCATTTGCGTGTCCCGGAGGTAAATCTCGGGTGATTTCAGCCCCGTGTACGATCATCAGGTCATATGCCTTAGCTTCCTGAATTGCGATCTCATAGGAGCGGTTTCGATCAGGATGGGGAATGTCCTCACCGTGAGGTTGGTATTCCAGGTGTTCAGTCAGAGAAATGGCATCAAGGCCGTCCCGTAATGCCTCCTGTACGCGAATATTCGGCCAGACCGATCCATCAGAGAAGACGGTGTGGATATGAAAGTCGCACTTTAGTGTCTGGTAACCAGGGATGTCTGGAAATTCAATTTTTCGGTCCGTATCCTGGCTGTAGGAAAGCAAAGGTGAGATCAGTAGAATGATCGAAAAAACCTGTTTCATTTTGATTCATTTAGAGCTATGAATGTAGCGAAACTCAGAGATTAGGGGACGGTTTTGCCATTAAGTAATTCGCAACTCCTTGTAAAGTCAGGACTTTCTCGCAGCTCTGTTTTTTAGATCGAATGATACAAAACTGACTCCTACAATAATGAAAAGTGCCCCCAGAAATTGGCTACCGCTGAGTCTTTCATCCAAGAGCCAGTAGGCCAAAGTGATGGTACTTATGGGGCCTACACTGGAGAGTATGCCTACACGAGTTGCACCGATTCGTTGGATGGCTGTATTCACAAAGTAGGAAGGAAATATGGTCGCAAGAGTAGCCATCGCAAGACTGTAGAGGTACACTTGCCATGCCGCGGGCCATGTAATGTGATTGTGGTGCTCCAGTAGAAAATGGATGATGACGAAGAAGCAAGCTAGTGTCATTGAGAGACTTGTGAAAGCACGTGCTCCAAATTGAGGAATGACCCATTGATTTATGACAAGGAAGATGGCAAATGTAAAGGCACAAAGAAATATGAGGATTGCGCCTTTCCAAAAAGTCTGAGATATAGAAATATGTGTCAGATGCTCACCAAATACGAATACCAGACCCAAATAGGATACAATCAGGGCAAACACCTGCAGCTTTCGCAGGCGTTCCTTAAAGACCAAAAAACTAAGTAATGCGATGATGGTAGGATATATAAATAGAATGAGTCGTTCAATACTGGCATCAATATACTGCAGTCCCATAAAGTCAAGTAAACTCGAAAGATAGTATCCCAGGAAACTGGAGGCGATCAGCGCCCACCAATAACGGGGCTTAATCTTTTTCCAATTTTTCGAGGATCCGGCATAATCCCGATAAATCATGTATAGGTAGAAAGGAAGAGCCATCAACATTCTAAAGAGAAGCAAAGTGGATGAATCCACTTCGTATTGATAGGCCAACTTTACAAAGATTGCTTTAGTAGAGAAAAGCAGTGCACCCAAAAGAGCAAGTAATGTGCCTGAGAGTTGAGATTCTGACAACTTCATGGTGTTGAATTTAGACACCATTCCAGTTTATTAATCCAATTTCATGGATTAAAGAATTGCTCAGTTACGATCACCAAAAGAGAGAAAGAGCTGAATTAACGTGGTTCAAAATATCAAATCATATATGGAATGGGCTTAAACAACTGCGCCCCTTTTTTCATGTAGTTGTTGCTTTACTCATTTCAATCGTAGCAGTCCCAGAACGAAAAAAGCCGTCCCAGGGACGGCTCCTTCTTTAATTGTTTGCGGTGAGGGCGGGGTTGCTAACGCGATCCCGGTATGGGGGAGGCTTAAACAAAGTCAGAAGGATCTCGCGACGCTCGTTTTTCCGTTTTGGTGCTGCCTACTCATTTCAATCGTAGCAGTCCCAGAACGAAAAAAGCCGTCCCAGGGACGGCTCCTTCTTTAATTGTTTGCGGTGAGGGCGGGATTCGAACCCGCGGTACCCCTTTCAGAGTACGCCGGTTTAGCAAACCGGTGGTTTCAGCCACTCACCCACCTCACCAGTACTGCAATGGCTGCGCTAAAAGGATGCCAAAGATAGTACCCTTCCTGATAATTTAGAAAAGAATCCGTATTAAAAATTTTTCAACTTAGGCAGAGTTGTCCCTATGTGCTGTTTGTCCCTTGAGGATTAGGCTTCAAATCATTTTGTGGCGGTAGCATGAAATATTATTTATATTCAGAGAGAATTAAGTAATGATAATGATCTATGAAAAAACAATACCTCGCTAAGTGGTTGCTCCAAACTCTATTTCTAGGTGCATTTGTAGTGCTGCTAAGTAGTTGCTCCACATCTCAAGAGGCAAGTAAATCCTCATCGGCTACGGTGGAAAAAGAGTACAGAGAATTGATAGATATGCTGTACGCTGTTCCGGGTATCGATGTCACCAAATCTGGAAACTCATATGACATCAAGATCCGTGGCAAGAATACTTTCCTAATGGACCATCAACCGCTGTTTGTTGTTGATGGATTGGCCCTAAGCACTGAGTACGCTGATATTGCCAATGCAGTCAATGTGAATGACGTCGATCGAATCAGAGTACTGAAAGGATCAGAAGCAACTGCCTATGGGTCTCGAGGAGGAAATGGTGTGATCGAAATCTATCTCAAAAGGGGATTGAAGTAAGATACTGAAACTCATTCAAAACAAAAGGGGAATGTCGATGACACTCCCCTTTTTTTTTGGTTGCATATCATCTCTCAGGCGGTTCTTGCAAAGAAAACTTTGCTAACCAGATGACGAGCAGCCAAAATGACGTACCTCGGAATACACCGAAGCACCTTCTCACAGTACATAATGCACCGTGATAATCAAGGAAATTGAATATACTTCCATCCTGTATCCTAGAATCCAGGACTGAGTCTATTCGAATGACCTCAATTCAGCCAACATGTTTGACATTTTACCTTAGGGTCAGTCTATGATAAAAATGACCTGCAAGTGAAATGATCATATTACTGATGCATTCCTCTCAATGTGGTAGCGATCATCAATTAGACAATTTGATCACCTTGAGCTTTCAAAGTATCTAATGATGATCATGCCAACATAGGAAGGCTTTTATCTACTGACATTCCGGTGATAGTAAGTGCCAGTAGCATATACATTCTTCAGGATTCTCACCTGAATATTTCAAGACTTCATGAAGCATCCATTGATGTCTCATATCGTATTCTTAAATATATATTAATTTTTGTTTTATCGCAAAAAAATAGACATAAATTCTACAAGAATTGATATACGCCAAAGAATATATGCCTAACAATGCGTTTAAGAGTAGATAAGTGGTTGACTTTGAATTCAAAAGATATGTGTAATAATTGCAATTTGATTTAAAGTATATGGTTGATTTTTTGGCAAATAAAAGCCCCTGGGAATGTCCCAGAGGCTAAAGAAAAACTTATTTCCAACATGAATCAGTGAACCATGATACGGTGACTCAAGAATTGTCCCGTTTCATTGGAAACTCTTATATGGTAAATACCCGAAGTCTCTGGGCTTTGTAACTGATCGATCAGAACATCGTCTATTTGATGATCATGTATTTTGCTCTTTACTCTCCTGCCAAACAAGTCGTACAATTCGATTTCATAACGGCCTGGTGTTAGTCCCGATAGCTCCACATTGATGAAGTTTTGCACACGGGTTGGGTTAGGATAGACCTTTACTTCAGCCCTCAGTTTTCTTTCATCTCGCGTGTCCGTTGTCTGATCCAAAACAAAGTCATAGGAAACAGTGCACCCAAGTTCATCCTGTACCGCCAGGGCGTAATCGCCAGCGCCAATACTATCGAGTTGCATCTCAGTGCTCCCCGTACTCCATAAATAACTCAAGACTCCATTCCCTCCGGAAATAAAGGGCGTTATACTACCTATATTATTAGCTTTTAATCTCAATTGGACACTGTCAAGCTTTATCCCGGCTGCAACTGCAATCTGAGTTCTGACAATAGTATCACAGCCCGGTGCTACTAGTGTGTCTATATAATTACCTACTTCGGAGTAGACATTACCTCCAACTACTATGGAATCTCCTGGACATAAAATGGCCCGGATCGTATCCATAATGAAATCAGCAACTGTCAAACGTATTTTTACGATGGAGTCACACCCTCCCTGTGCTTCCAAGGAATCGATGTATATACCCGTAGCAGTGATAGCCCGATCCATAAAGAATAGAGTGTCACCGGTACATAGCGTTATATCAAATTCCTGGTTATAATCTTCAACCACCTGCAAAGTGAGATGGACGATCGAGTCGCAACCTTCAGAACCCACGAGAGTATCTATATAAGTCCCTGGTACATTATAGAATGTATCACCTATCGTGACAGAGTCAGCGCTGCAAATGGTACGAGTGATAAAAAAGTCTTGTGTGTCCGGGATATCCAATACCAGCACATATGTGCTATCGCAATCGTCTGCATTGAGCAATGATTCAACATATTCTCCCGCCTCAGAATACACCTGACCACGCCACTCGTATGTTTCACCAAAACATAGAGAAACCTCAGTGACAGACAAAAATGTATCTACTACTGTAATTTCAGAAATGATTACTGAGTCACATCCAAACTGTGTCTGCAGGGTATCAAAGAATATCCCAGGTGTAGTATGTACTATGGGGCCAACGAATACTGTGTCACCTGCACAAATTCTTTTTACTGAAATAGCCGAGTAGACTTCGTTGACTTTAAGTTGTAGTCGCACGATCGAATCGCATCCGAACTGAGACATGAGAGTATCTATATAGAGTCCGGTCGAATCCAGTATCGATCCATTGAAATCATATACCTCTGATTCGCAGATCGTATCAAATACCATAGTGTCGTACACAGGATGTACCGTGAGCGAGATTAAGAATACAGAATCACAGGCCGTGGGATCTGTCACTATCAAAGTATCGACATATTCTCCCGTTTCGGTGTATCCTATACCATTTACAAAGAGGGTGTCTCCGGCACAAATGCTATCCACGACCGGCACTTCATTGATGGGACAGTCCATCAGTACCAGGACTTCTTCACTGAATAAAGAAAGGGCAGGCCAGCGGTTGTTTTTGGCTATGGCGTAATAAATGCCAACATCAAGAGCATTAATTGAATTAATCGTATACTCATTGACCGCTGTAGCTAGATCAAATACCTCATTAAAAAACCATTGGTACGTGTTGTCAGGAATACTGTTGTCCACTACTAAATCGATCAACACATTATCTCCAATAGTGGAAAAAATCGTGTCCGGCATAGGAATGCGCTGCTGAGGCGCATAGAAATAACTCGTTAGTCCCTGGGCATTGATTTTATCCAGATCCTCAAAAGTGAATCTATTACCCTGAATACGTAGTACTTCCAGACTCTGTGCGTCGGCAACATCGAAATTTGAATGGGAAAGATTATTACTGTCGACATGTAACTCCACCAAATTGAGCAGGTGACTAAGATCCGGTAATGTGTCTGAAAAATTGTTTTTACTCAATATGAGTCGTTGTAGCATTACTGAACCATCAAAAGTGGATATGGCTCCTGAAAAACGATTACCACTGATATCTAATGTTGTTAGTTGCGGATAATTACTTATATCTGGAACTGATCCTTCAAATAGATTATTTGATAGATTCAGCACCTCCAGAGTAGTTAGTGGTCCCAGGCTGGACACAGTACTCGTCAATCTATTACCACTTAAATTTAGAGATTCAAGAAACCTCAATCGAGAAAATCTCGGGAGAAAACCAGTTAAGTTATTATTCGACAGATCGAGAAAGAATAGCTCTGTAAGATTACCAAATGACTTTACATCCTGTACGAACTCATTATCATTCAAGAATAAAGTAATCAGTAATGGCATGTTTGCTATGTCAGGTATCGGACCATCTAAACGATTATGCGAGAGAATCAATGTTGTTAGTATAGGAAGATTGAAGTCTTGCAAAGGTCCGGTGAATCGATTATTATTTAATCTCATGCTTCCCAGTTGCTTAACATAGGTGAAGTTTGGAAGATTTCCAGATAACTTATTTCGACTCAGATCTAAAGCAGTCAGATTGGGAAGATTTAAGTCATATAACTCTCCGTCAATATCATTGTTGGATAGATCAAGAAACTGCAAACTCTGCATACCATTGAGATTTGGTAGTGTGTCCCTGAGTTGATTATTCTGAAGGTTGAAGGACCTACAATTTGGCAGTTGTAAACTTGGCAATGCACCTTTCAGATTATTATTAAACAAGTTCACAGCTAGCACGTTTCCATCCGCATCCAGAGATATTCCCTGCCAGGTGTCCATGGGCATGGACAAATCCCAGGAGTCAAACCAGGAATCTCCATCGGTGGAGTTGTATAGATCAACCAATTGCAAAGAATCGGACTCACGATCAAAAAACATCGGGCTCGCCTGAATATTACATGCTAATATCGCGACAAGACACAGGAGGGTAAGACGGGTCATAACTCGGTAGTTTTCTTTTATGATCTGTTTTTTGTGCTGTCCATGCACACATCAATACAACGTACAAGAACAACTTCTCATTAATCTTGAGACTCATAAAGATAAAAATATTATTTCATATTATGTTTTATTTTAAAGTGTTTTAACCACATTTTCTGCCAACTATGTATGCTTTACCATGTCGCATCTTTCTATGAAAAGAGGGCTGCGACGCATGTCACAACCCTACATTAATAAGAAACCTTGATTGTTCTGATTTCATGAAGTGGGTCTTCGGACCCTAAAAAACAACTACTGCTATATTGTTATTAGCCGCTACAATCGTCCTTCAGCGCTTGTAACTCTTCCTTTGAAGCTACCTCGACTTCAGTACCATCTTCCATGGTTACCGTGACCGGGAATTGTAGCTCTGGACGCTCGTCGGTGGATTCATTATTAGCTTTCCAGTGTCGGATCTTATGTTTTAATTCGATGGGTCCATTGACCTCTGCAGTTTCCCCATTGGGCAGTACGAACGTAAGAGGATAGTTGAGTCGGAAGCAGAATTGACCTCTGAATCGATGACCAAAGGGTCGATTATTGGCAAAAAATTCTCGTCTGCATTCTACACGGAGCTGGTGAAGTTCGTATCGATCAGCCACTGAAATAATAGTGCCTTCTTCATCAATAACTTCTAGTGGGAACCCAAGCCCTGGTCTGCCGCCCTCTGGGTTTGCTTCATGCCATGCTTGTATGGCATCTCGGAGTTCCTCGTAGTCATTTACATCCAGACTACTGCTGTCCGGAAAATCGATAGTGATTGGGAATACAAATTCGTAGCATCCAAAGCGACCGCAATTACCTTCCTCCTGCATATCGAAAACTACTTCATCAATGTAATTTTCAACCGTATCAGAGGTGATTGATTCCTCCTTCTCACAAGAGATCATAAATAGAGACATTATCATGATGAAAAGTAGTGTGGTTCCTTTTATTACTTTGTTAGTCATGGCTTTTAATCTTTAATTAGTTTGGAAATTGATTACACCAGAATAAGCCAGTGGGTGTCTCTTTGTACTCAGTATCAGCTGTTAAATGTTTCTTAATGGATTGGAAACTCATGTAGAATGAATCACCTGCGTGAGTTTAAAGTGCATAATTTTACATTCACCAGGCAGGGATGAATTCTTCAATTGCGGGTGAGAATTTTTAGGCCCGATTAAACGATTCAGTTAGAAGGCAGTCAAAAGACATGTTGAGTACTTAGATGAGATGCCATGACAGACAGAAAACTTTGGGATGCTTTCAGATCAGGAGATAGATCTGCACTTCGGACCATATACGAGAAGCATGTAGATGCTCTAATGGACTATGGCTGCAGGTACTGTCAGGACCTGAACTTGGTTGAGGATCACCTGCATGACCTGTTTGTTTATGTGTGGAAAAATCGAGAACGATTAGGATCTACCGATTCGATTAGGGCTTATCTGATGCTGTCCCTAAGACGTCGTATTATCAAAGGGACCCGGCAAAATTCAAAAATGAAGTCAATTGGTGAGGATGAGTCCTATCATTTTCATATCGAGTCCGCGGTTGAAGATCAGATAATAGAGGATGAGTCTGCCATGGAAAAAAGGGCCGTATTGGGACAGGCGCTAGCGATACTGAGTGATAGACAACGAGAGGCCATTTATTTGAAGTATTATAAGGAAATGGAGTATGGTGAGATTTCGAAAGTAATGGGAATCAACTATCAAAGTGTGAGGAACCTGATCTTTAATGGTTTGAAAGCCTTGCGAAAATCGATGGTCCTTCTAATACTTCAATTTTTTTTATTGATGTTGTGAGTACAACGGGTGGATGATTGTCTTAATTAGTTATGAGTACAAAGGCATTTATGATTTTAGTGTTTGCCATATCATGGATTACTTCTTGTGAAAAGGAGCCAGCCTCTCACGAGAATTATATCGACAGTGATCTAAGTCCGTACTTTGAGAGTTTCGTGGAGGAGGCTGCTAAAAGAGGGGTGGACCTGAAGTTGATGCGAGATATGGTGTCAGGTTATATTGAAGATATCGACGATGGTTCGGTGTCTGGGCAATGTCGTCATGATGCAGATGCGCCGGATAAGGTGATTATTGATCGCACATTTTGGGAGACTTCAGGCAACAGTAAGAAGGAGTTTTTAGTCTTTCATGAACTGGGGCATTGTATGCTAGGCAGGAGTCATATTGATACACGAGACCGCGACGGCTTCTGTGTAAGTATCATGCACAGCAGTAGTGATATTTGTACCAATGGTTATAGCTATAGCACACGATCAGAATATCTCGATGAATTATTTTCTTATTAAGTAGGTTTCAAGAGCTGAGTCATGCAACAAAAATATCTGACATATAGTGTGGAGGAACTGGCGATGGACCAACCGTTTATCGACTGGTGTCGCGGTAAAAATGCCTCAGAAGATGCTCAGTGGCAAGAGTGGCTGGTGCAGCATCCCGCTATGAAGGAAAAGTTCGAGGAAGCTGCCAATCTGATTAACTCCGTTCAGATTGAACCGATTGAATCTGGAAATAGAAAACAAGCTCTTTGGGATCGTATTGATCAAAGTATCAAAACCATGGATCCTTTGCCCAAAATTGAGGTTCGGGAACGCAAAATGAAAATTTGGTGGGCGGCTGCAGCCGTTTTGCTGATCCTGGTAGCGGTCCGATTCTTGCTGCCGAGTGATGATGTGATTGTGACTCAATATGCACAACAAGTTGCCTATGTATTACCGGATGGTTCCATAGCGCATCTTAATGATGGTTCATCGATAAGATTACGATCTGATCGATTTAATGAAAATCGCCAATTGCAATTACAGGGAGAAGCCTTCTTTGAGGTGGAGAAAGGCTCTACATTTTTGGTGGAAACAGCTAACGGATCGATTGAAGTGCTGGGTACCAGCTTTAATGTTTATGCCAGAGGTGATGCCCTTGAAGTTCATTGTAATATGGGTAGAGTACAGGTGATGACAAGGCAGGATACTTCTATCCTGACTGCGGGCAAGCATGTGGTCAAGAATACAAGCGGGGGACTGATCGAAGGAGAGTTTAATGTAAGCACTGAAGGTGATTGGACAGATGGTAAATTTGAATTCAAAAGTAAACCCCTGAGTCGTGTATTTTCTGAGTTGGAGCGTCAGTATGATGTGGAAGTAAATTTCGCAGAGGGTCTTGGCAACGAATTGTATACAGGCTTTTTTAATGACCACAATCTTGACAGCGCACTGTATAACATCTGTTGGCCCCTTGGACTCAGGTATGAGATTCGTGATCAAGAAATTATAATCCAAAATGAGTAATACAGCGTATTGACATGCGTAGATACCTGTACAGCGTCATACTATTTACCATTCCATTTATCCTGGCGGGGCAGTCCCCGCCTTTTGTCTTTGATGTAGGTGAGCAAGATGATCTGGGTGATATAGTAGAAAAATTGGAGGAAAGAAATTGGCATTTTGCTTATGCTCCGGATCAATTGTCACTTCGGCCCCAACGTACAGGTACCGTAAAATCAGAATCGATTAAAGATCTCTTCGCTGATCTCTTTGGTGATCTTGTGGAGTTGCATCTAATGGATGACAACCAGATCCTGCTGCGCAAGCAGCATAAGGATACAACGGGGTCGAATATGATTAAGATCAGTGGTAGAGTAGGAAATGTTGATCAAAGTCCGATCGCTGATATTTTAATCTATGATGATAACTATAGAGTAGAAACCATTTCCAACGAATCTGGATATTTCGAAATAGAGATCAGTAATGATGTGAAGTTCATTTGTTTTCAGGGGTTGGGATATATGCAGAAAAAAGTACCGGTCGAAGAGATACACCAAGGTCAACCGGTTATTTTATCAGCTGTTCCTTTAATTTTTGAACCCGTATTGGTGGTGGGACGCCTCCCAGCGCTGGACGCTGCTAATGGTGCGTATACTTTGCATGCAGATCGGTATAGTATTAGTTCACCAGCCATCTCTATTTCTTCGAGCGATATTGTGCGTTCATTTCAACTGCTGCCTGGGGTAACGGCTCATGATGATCTAAGTGCCGGACTGACCATCAGAGGAAGTGAAAATGCTTCTACTTTGATGCTACTAGATGGTATACCGATCTATAAGGCAGATCATTTCTATGGGATATTTAGCAATATTAATGGATCATATGTCAATGAGGCCACACTCTATAAGAATGGTCTGCCCGTACAATATGGAGGGAAGACGGGAGGATTGCTGGAGATGCATTCTCCTCAAGTTAGCTCTTCCAGTTTGTCGGGATCTGCAGAGATAAATTTGCTGGCTTCTTCGGTGTTTGTCAATGCTCCGCTCTCAGATCAGCTCTCGCTATTGATTGCGGGCCGAACCTCATACTTGAAGAATAATAGTGTAGGTGTCTTCGATTATCTTGACAATAGAGTACAAAACTATCAGGAAGAGCTAAGTAATATAACCCGAAGAGAAATCTTTAGTGTGCAGCCTGATTTTAACTATGGTGACCTAAATGGCCGGCTAATATTCAGACCCTCAAAACAGACATCATTGGACTTTAACTTTTTTTATAGTGAGGATCAGTTTGAGAATGGATACAACATCGATTATTTATCTCGAGGACCATTTCAAGAATCTTCAAATAGGGAAGTTTTTAGAAGTCACGAATCCTGGAATAATCTGGGTGCTAGTGTTAACCTGGCGATGCAGTTGAGTGGGAAATGGAAGGTAGAAGGTAATGCCTATTATTCGCAGCATGAAAATCAGGGTGGCGTAGAGTCTCTGCTTGATCGCCAGGTGAATAATCAACTCCTCTCTTCTTCATTTAATAATTTTCAGGACAATAGTGTTGCTGACCTGGGTGGCATTTTCAGTGCGGTTAGAACCGGTGAATCATCCACGACGCGGTTGGGTTTTTCTGCTAAGCGTCAATCGGTCCTGTTTTCGCTGCAGGAAGATCAGACTGATTTAGTCCGCAGAGACCAGAGCGCGGGTGAATTCAGTGTGTTTGGATCCCGCAAATACCAATTTGATAAGTGGGATGTTCAAATCGGTTCTCGCATAAATTACTACACAGGAACGGAAGCAATATATTTTGATCCGCAATTTAGATTGTCATATCATAGCTCTGAGGCCTGGACTTGGAAAATGTCCTATAGCTACATGCATCAGTATGTGCGTGAAATCTCTTTTGAAAACAGGTTGGGAAATGCTACTGATTACTTTATCATCGCCGATGAAGAGTATCCGGTCAGTGCATCAAGCAATATCATGTTGGGCTGGCTATTCAAGAAAAATGAGTGGACGCTGGATGTAGAACTATACAATAGAAATATCTCGGGTGTACTGGAGTTTGCCCGCCCTGAACTCGGGTTTAAAAATTCAATCGGTCCGCCAAGAGACCGCCTTTATCGGGTTTTTGTAGGTGATGGAAAAGTTCAGGGCATGGATGTACTGCTACAATTTGCAAAACGTAAATATCAAGGCTGGCTATCGTATACGCTCAGTAAAAGTACCAGGAGCTTTAATAGTATCCGCCGAGGAATCGACTTTCCATCGGAGGACGATCGAAGACATCAACTTAGCCTGGTAAATTCCTATTCCCTAGGTAAGTTTGATTTTTCTGCTAATTATGTCTTTGCCAGTGGACGTCCTTATTTGGATTTGACGCAAATAGGAGAAAATAATCAGCGAAATGGTTTGGATCCCGATCGATGGATTAGTCGTCTTCCCAGTTACAATCGATTTGATGTGGGTGTGCATTATAAGTTCAATATTCTGGGCCGCCAGTCAAAAATGGGCGTATCCTGCTTTAATCTGTTTGATAATCAAAATGTGAAATACTTACAGTATGTATATTCCATACCGACGCAAAGTCGCAATGCAGGTCCCTTGAATACTATTGTGGGTACTGAAACAGCGTTGCTTAATCGCACCTTCAATTTGAGCTTCAGCGTTGATTTCTAACTTGCAAATGAAGACACATGATTTTATTCCTGTTAATGGGGATGAAGTCTTTTACATAGGCCATGACAACTGTACCCGCTGTGTCGGCAGAGACAAAGCCAAATTGTTTGCTGGCGAGGTAGCGAAAATCAGAAATCATCTGGCTCAAAATGGGAAGTCTCTCTGGATTTGGGGTGATCGGCTTTTGGATGGAAGCAATACGGGCCTGGGTATGTGGGAAGCCAGTATGAATAACACGCACCAGGCTATTGATACGAGACCTACAGATGTAATCATCTGCGACTGGCACTATGAAAGAGCCGAACCCACTGCACCATATTTTGCATTAAAAGGGTTTGATGTAGTGACATGTCCCTGCAACCGACCTGAGGTGGCCACACAACAATTACAAGATCTTGTTTCATTCCGGGAGCATGCCAATCCAATACCTAGTCAACGCTATCAGGGTATGATGCAGACCATTTTGGTCTTCCTTTGGACCTTTTTACGAGGCCTATTGGGAAGAGCCCTCGCAGATAGATAACTTGCATAAGTCAGTCATTTCTTTTAAGACGTGGATGGCAGCAATGAGAGAGTTGGATTAGCCACGTATTTGTTCCTCCGACTTGACGCAATGTTGCAAGATTTTTTAACTTTGCCGTCCCTTTTAAAGAAAGGGGAGGAGGGGCCTTAGCTCAGTTGGTTTAGAGCGCTGCCTTGACAGGGCAGAGGTCGTGGGTTCGAATCCCCCAGGTCCCACTTGATTTGGTGTGAGTTTGAGTGTGAGTTTTGGGTGTGGGTTTGAGTGTGACAACACCTCTAGATTAAAAACTATCATCATGTTTGACTTTGAAAAATTGGAAGTCTATCAGAAGCTAAGAATCACTAATGTTTCTCTACTGAAATATATTCATCAGGGAAAGTGTGATGACAAGTTTCTGGCAGATCAATTGAGAAGAGCTGCTTTGTCGGTCACTCTTAATCTTGCTGAAGGTGTGGGCCGTAGAACTGGTCCTGATAAACGAAGGTTTATTACCATGGCAAGATCCAGTCTGTATGAGACGGTGAGTATATTACAAATCTTGTACGATCTGGAGCAAATTGATCAAACGTCGTATGATGTATTTTATGAAGAGTATACTGCGGAGTCAAAAATGTTATTAGCGCTGTATCGAAGTTATTGATGATACAAACCACACACCCACACCAAAAGACACACCCACACCCACACCAAAAGACACACCCATACCCACACCAAAAAACACACCCCCACCCAAACCATTTACTCGGGGTGTAGCTCAGCCCGGTTAGAGTGCACGTCTGGGGGGCGTGAGGTCGGAGGTTCGAATCCTCTCACCCCGACTGAGTAAATCGAAGGTCATGTGATAATCAATGGATTATGCATGGCCTTTTTTTATTGGTTGTCGAATCATCTTGAAAAAGCATTACTGCGTATAGGTGCATCAAAGTCTCTTAATGTTGTCAATCAGTTTTGAATGTAAAGAAATCGTTAGAAAACATCGCTCCTTCCAATACTACTTTCATTGATTCTTGAGATTGAACAGAAAGGGACACTTTCGATTATATGTATCCTCAGAAATTAGTGAGATTAGAAAATCAGCCAGATCAGTGCTGCTAACGGCACCTCCTGAACAGTTATCCAAGCTTACTCCAGTTGGAAATTTATCATCCGTCTGAATAATCAATGGCAATCGAACCATTGTCCAGTCGGCTACACTCTGAGAGAGATGTTCATATTCCAGTTGTTTATCTAGAGTAGTCTCAGGAAAGTTTTTGTACATCCATTCTGTAGCAAATTGAGTTGCTGAGTCTTTCCTGTCCAATGGAGTGTTCACACTCAACCCAGTTGTCACAATATATCGCGTGATGTTAAGCTGCTTCATCGCGACTAAGACATTCTTAGAAGCCTGACTGAATATAGGAGCTTCTCCTGCAGGTTGTCCCAGTGTACTAATCACCACATCACAACCAAAGAGTAAGGAGAATATAGACTTATAGTTTCTTGCATCACCACTTACAATCTCAGTGGATGGATCATGATCTTTAATCTTATCCGGGTGACGTGTTAGAACTTTAACGATACACCCATTCTCGATAAGTCGTTTTAATAGATATTTTCCGGATTTCCCGGTTCCGCCCAGGATGGCAATTTTTCTAGTTTTCATTATCTCAATTAA
The DNA here is from genome assembly GCA_050298535.1 of Saprospiraceae bacterium. Taxonomy (GTDB): domain Bacteria; phylum Bacteroidota; class Bacteroidia; order Chitinophagales; family Saprospiraceae; genus JABDMH01. Next base: position 7,542 of record JBNKUI010000041.1, on the reverse strand, counting down.
AATTTGACAAAAGGAAATAAGGCACAAATGGAGTGTTGTGAGCCCTTACGAAGTTCTGGCATCCTCTAGATGTCGGAGGTCAATATTTTAATTGAGAATTTTAATGCGATAAAAGTAATAAACAATAATGACTAATAAGTCAAGAAATAAGACACCCATGGTTCCTAAAAGCGCCTTAGCAGTCCTTGCTAGTGTTTGTCACAGAGACAAAGGAATTTTCATTAAAATAAGAAAAGCGTATTGTCAAAAATCGACGATATTACTCCGAAGTATTCGGCGATGCCCCAGAATGTACGTTATTTTAGGTTAGAAGAATGGTAGCATGACTGCTAATTGAATGGAGTCCAGTACTTCGATAAATCGCTGCCTTGATCTACATCAAATCTCAACGGCTATCTTGGTTATACTGTGCACAGGGCGCCTTATAGTCTTGGTGTTGTCAATCTAACTGAATGTAAAAAATAAGCTAGAACGCTAACATTTTGGCCCAATTTCTGATACACATTAATCCATGGACCTATATGAGTTCATTCGGATGAAAAAGGAGGACAAATTGCAGCTCATCTTCGATCTGGGCATCTTTCTTCTTGCCAAGCCATATCACAATGGCATGGTCAATCTATATGGTTTGGGTGACTTCTATGTGGAGGTGTATCACAATAAACAAATTGACTCTATCGAGGACATTCAGAGCTTCAGAGGGGTCGCCGGTTTAGAAGAATACCTGGCTACAGTGGATCTCCGATTGTTGATATAAGCAGTAAAATAAGACGCCCCTGGTTCCCAAAAGCGTCTTAGCAGTCCTTGCTAGTGTTTGTCACAAGGACAAGGATCTTTTATTTGTAGCCCTCAAAATTAATGCAATTAACTGGCAAATCAAATACGTTGCCAAAACCCTAAAATTTGCCTTATTTAATAGTTGAAGTTTCAGGACCTTGAAGATGTGGTATAAAAGACCCAACCTGTTGGAGGACTCTATTCTAGGTCGAGTTCCATTGCTCACATACCAGGTTTTTGTATCGCGATCCCCTTTTTACTACAGCTTAAGCACTTTCCTGGTAATCCTATGTCCGTGATGATCGAGAATGCTCACGAAGTAAATTCCTGGAGGATACTGTATCAAATCTACTTCAAGATTACTCGTATAAAAAAACGTCTTCCAACTCTATCCAATACTTCCACATAGTGGATCTCACTGGGGCGTATACCCCTTACTGACATGGATTCATTTTTAACCGGATTTGGACTAATTGTGAAGTCCGGATATAAGATCCTGTCTCGGGTTGATACAACTAGATTTTCCTTGCCCATGCCAACCCAAAAGACAGAAATTTCGTTTCCGGATGAATTGATCGACCATTGTTCGTAAATGTGATAGATCCTAATTCCGTTAATACAACCAGATCGAAATCACTGGGACTTGCAACATCCCACCATCCTCCTGAATTTATACTGGTAAATACGGATCCTTCGATGCAAGAGTCTATTTTTTTAATAAATCCTAAGTGAGGGTTCCGAGATTATACTTGCTCTAAACAATCTATTTTTGAGCCTGACAACAACGGGGCTTAAGGTTTGCATCTGGCATTACTCTTAGTAACCACTCTCAGGAAAATATTTCAGCTGGCATGTGTCGGGCTTAAATTTTATAGAAAGATTCTAGTCTCGAACACAACGTATAGAAGCACCATTGTTTAGTGGTCCTCCAGTAAAGGACGCCTCTTCGCCATCATACGTCATTGCTACGGCTGGCAAGTCCTCGGAAGAACTATCTTTGGGGGCTGTATACCAGTATCCTATGTCTCCTCCATTTCGGAAGGAGCCATCAATATAACGAAGGCCTCCTGGTAAAGCCGTAAATCTAAACTCGTCTGTAGCTCCGACATTCGGCATTGACCAGTGAAGAGTTCGTGCTTCTTTCAATTTTCCACCGGCAACTTCCTTTCCTCCGGCCGTTTCAAACAGAAGGGTCCAATCAGATTCAGTAGGTATATGCCAGCCCTCCGGACATATTTCATCCGTCATAATAACATATCCATTGTACAGGGGTCCATAACTGTTTCCATTAGCGTTATTGTAAAATGAATATGCAGGTGTTGTCAGATCTTCCCACCTACTATCCTCAGTAATGAGAGGTATGTCAGTTCCATTTCTGAATTTAGTTACTTGAAGGTTTCTTCCCATCCAGGCCTGATCTCCAATCTCAATGACTGTGTAGGCGTTTCCCTCAATATCCTGTACAGTAACGGCAGGAGTACCCAGGGTTGAAAATGCAACTTCATTACTATATCCTGTGCCATTGTTGCTTGTAGCGTAAGCCCGTACATAGTACGATTTGGAAGATTGTAATCCTTGTATCGTAATTTTAAATGAACCTGACCCGGATCCGGCAGAAATCACTTCATTATTAATTGTTGGATTCCTCTGTTCACTCCAGCAAATCCCTTTATCGGTGATCTCAAGACCACCGGTTGAGCTGATGGAGCCACTAGTGACGGCTGAGGTCTGAGATATATCTTCAAGGGTAAGAGCACTGAACTCTGGCAACTCTGAAATTTCATCTTCAGAGTTCTTCTCACAACCAAAATAGACAATACTTGCTGCCAAAAATATAATCCAATGAAAATACTTGCATCTCATAATATCTAAATTAGGAGATTGGTGGAGTAACTGCTTTTCGAATTATTTTAAATAATAGCCGATGTCCTTTAAAATTTAACAAATAATAGTGAGAAGTCAAAATGGATCTTGCAATTAATGAAGTCACTTCTCAGAGTCTCTCTTCTCATTTCCGGGCACTTGAAAATTCCAATCCAGAGTCATAGGTTGGTTCGTAGTTTTGGAGGGAATGTTATCGGTATGAGATAACTTGGTTGGGTGCCGAGAGTTACGAGACATGGATACTACTGATAATTCAGTATTGATCTTAACTGGAAAGCCAGTGAACTTTACAACCATATTAATAATGTGTAAATCGCGGATAAAAATGCCAAAATGTGAAACGGATTCTTGCACCAAGATGTTTTTATCCTGAAAGCTAATCTCGTGACCCATGGAATCAAATGATGTAAAGAAGGGAAAGATATTTGATCATGTTTACCTGGAAGCATTGTCAAAAGCCGCTCCACGTGTTTCTGCTTTGATCTATCTCATTGTGATCCTATCAATGTTGATCTGGGCATACCGAAATGAACTACTCATCCACCCTATACAGACGGGTGCAATGTTTTTGAGCTCTTTACTTTTTTGGACACTCTTTGAATATTTTGCCCATCGATATTTTTTCCATCTCGATGTGTATTTTCCGAAATCCAAAGTTGCCCAGAGGATATCCTATGTTTTTCATGGCATTCACCATGATTACCCAAGGGATGCAGAGCGATTGATCATGCCACCAATTCCCGGTCTCATTATTATTTCAGTACTTTTCACCATTGGCTTTTTGTTATTTGGCCAGTGGGTCTTTGTGGCATTACCAGGATTTTTGACGGGATATTTGTTGTACACTTTTGTACACTACAAGACCCATGTGACACCGGTTCCTTCCTGGTTGAAGAGTCAATATCGACATCATGCATTGCATCACTTTAAATATCCGGATAAAGCTTTCGGTGTGTCTTCCCCACTTTGGGATTGGGTGTTTGGAACGATGCCACCCAATAGACCTGAGTAAAATCTAGCTAAAATTCTGGACACTTAAGTCTGAACTGCTTTCTTTCAGGTCTTATAATATCTATATAGTGTATAATTGACAATTCAGGCCCACCTTGTGATCTACTTGCTTTCACAAGATCTGATACGTTGATGTCATAGGAGAAAGTATAAATAGTGTCTTTATTATCATATCTGATCGATGCCACTAAGGCATCTCTATTTAATGCTCCATCCCGATAAGACCACCTGATCCATGCTCCAAGATGGAGCGAGTATTCTGGCTTCAGGTAACTTCTTTCGGCATGGTTTAAGCTAAAGAAGGAACCAAGATTGATTTCCTCATGAGGTCCTTGATGGAGATAGATAAAACTTGGTTTGATTGTTAGTAGGCGTCCCATTCGAATACTTGCGCCACCATGTAGAGTAGTCCGAGGGAAGATTAAATAGCTGTCAGGTACTTCTGATTCCCTTCGTAGGAAAGATACTTGTGATCGGTTTATATGAAATCTTGCGGCTCCGAGATAGACAAAGTCATCCACAGTGAGAGGTATGAACCATGCCACACCGGCAGACAAGTCGAAATAACTTCGGCTATTACTAAAATCGGGATTTATGAGATATGGGTCAATTTGTTCTTTTAGTCTGGCATTGGAGATATCTATTCTATTTTGATTGAAGCCTCCTGAGAGTCCAATGGATAAGATATGAGATCCATCTTTATTTAAAGCCTTTAGATAAGAGAATGTAAAATTGCCCGACATCAGCGAAAAGTCCAGATCACCAGCTTTATCACCTACCATCTGTATTCCAAAAGACATATCATCCCGAAGTCCCAAAGCTCGATTAGCCTTTAAGTCAGCTGATGTCATAAATGACCGATAGCCCTTTGTAAAGGCATTCCATTGTGATTTATAGTTAGCTATTAAACGTACATCACCTCTGAAAATGCCACTCATCGCTGGATTCAGATGAACCGGAGAGGCATGTATATGTGAAAGATGAATGTCTTGAGAACATAGTATATTAGGTACGCAAAAACATGTTGCAATTGCAAGTAGGTACTGCATAATAGGTACCCACGAGGTACTAAGGGGGAAAACGGGTCTCATGAGTGTGTATTCGAAAAGAAAGATAAAGAATTCTCAGCGCAGCTACAAGTATGGAAACGTCAAAGTCTGGGAGATCAGGAAAATGTCTGAATTATTAGAAACTTATCTTACTACCGTGACATTTCCATGGATGAAGCGCTGGTCACCACTCACACAAATTGCTTCAATCACATAAATGTACACTCCCGGATTTACATCGATACCCCGGAAAGAACCATCCCAGAGTACCTCATTACCTTCATGCTCAAATACGATTTCTCCCCATCTATTAAAAACCTGCACCAATCCTATTCTTGATATTCCTGCGTTTGAGATATCGAAGTAATCATTCACTCCATCTCCATTAGGGGTAAAGGCATTTACGATCTCGATTTTTTCAAGTTCACATTCGTCCTCTACAGTTACCGTCACTTGCTCAAGTATAGGACAACCCATGCTATTGGATGCGGTGGCACTGTAGGTCGTGGTCCTTGTAGGTTGATCCGTGACAACATTACAATCATTGCAGATCTCGATTTCGTCTGTGACATTATACCAGTCAATTGTATTTTCTGGCTCCGTAAATCCCTCGAGTTCAACAACATCACCTTTCTGAATTCGGTCTTGATGTTGCACTTCAAGACTAGGTCTCGGTATCACTTCTACGGTAATTTCTGTACTAATGGGTACATCACCACATCCAATCGTAGTCACTGCATAGGTGGTAGTGATATTGGGACTAGCTATGGGATTTGGACAGTCACTGCATGACAAGCTATTGGTAGGAGTCCATGATAGTGGTCTTCCCTGATTTCCTTCTACTTCCAATTGTATACTTTCACCTTCACAAATGATTCCTCCCTGGCCATTTAAGGAAATGTCTGGTATGATTTCAATGATATGAGTAACCAAGCTGTCGCAGCCATTCTGTGCGATAAGTCCTTCACTAAGAACAGTGGGTTCACTATACCACACACCATTAATTTCGACACTGTCTCCAGCACAGATTTCGTAGGTAAGGAAGGTTTCAAAACCTTCATTGATACTTAGATTAAGCTGAATGATGCTGTCACATCCTTGACTTGATGTGATCGTGTCAAAGTACACTCCTTCCTCCGTCAACATCTTGGAATTGAAATCATAACTTTCGTCAGGGCAAATAGACTGATCTATCACTGTAATAGCTGTCGAGATTTCTTCGATGATGAGATAGACTATACTATCACATCCCAAGTCATCCTCTAATGAGATTTGATATTGGCCAGATCGAGTGTAAAATTCACTATGATACTCGAAGGTGTCTCCCTGACATATAGTAATGAGCAACTCCGATGTCTTAAGTGGAATGACAAATAGATCTAGAATGATGACACTGTCACATCCCAAAGATGAGGTTAGTGTATCGTGATAGATGCCCGTTTCTGTTACGATTTCCCCATTAAATGAATAGGTATAATTGTCGCATATGGTGTCCAACAATTGATTCGTGATTTTATCGTATCTGATCAAATTGAAAATAGTGATACTATCGCATCCGCCCTGACCAACAGTTGTGTCCCTTATCGTTGCATTTTGGTAGTAATAATCACCTTTGATGAGGATACTATCGCCTTCACAGAAACTTATGGTTTCATGCACTGTAATTTCAGATGCAAAAGTAATCTGGGTGAAGATGATACTATCACAACCTGACATATCCGATAGCGTATCAATTAGAATTGTGTCATTCAAGATCTGTACTCCATTGATTTGCTGACTACTATTGTTTTCACAGAGCTGTAATTCAATCGTATCAACATTTTGTATGTTCATCTCAACCTGCAGGGTTACCATGCTATCGCAGCCTATTGAATTAGTGTAAGTTGCTTGATAAAGACCTCCCTGAAAAATTTCATCACCGTCAAATAGGATGGTGTCACCAGGACAAAGGACGATTGCCTGTGTGATAGAGGAGCTTGATAAGGTTGCGACATTAATCCTGATAATGCTATCGCATCCTATTATAGATTGAAGTGTATCTGAATATGTGCCTGCTTGGTCGTATTCTTTTCCTAGAACAGTAATCGACGATCCCGGACAAATATCAAAGAATAATTCTGTTTCTTTTTGCTCTAAAAGATTCACTTCAATGATGAGGATGGAGTCACACCCATTGACGGAAAGGAGCGTATCCCGGAAAGTGCCGGCGTTGAAGTAATCCTTGCCGTTAATGACTACGGTGTCACCAGGGCAGAGGATCTGGCTAATATTTTCAGTGACCTCAGAGTTTAAGGTGATATCGATGATAAGGATGGAGTCACACCCATTGACGGAAAGGAGTGTATCCCGGAAGGTGCCGGCGGTAAAGTAGTCTTTGCCGTTAATGACTACGGTATCACCGGGGCAGAGGGTTTGGCTGATATTTTCGGTGACCTCGGAGTTTAGGGCGATATCGATGATGAGGATAGAGTCACACCCATTGACGGAAGGGAGGGTATCCCGGAAAGTACCGGCGTTGAAATAGTCTTTACCGTTGATGACCACGGTGTCACCGGGACAGATGGTCTGGCTGATATTTTCAGTAACCTCAGAGTTGAGGGCGATATCAATGATGAGTATGGAGTCACAGCCATTCAGCGAAGTGAGGGTATCCATAAAGTTGCCGGCAGTTAAATAGTCTTTGCCATTAATGACCACGGTGTCACCGGGACAGAGGGTCTGGCTGATATTTTCGGTGACCTCCGTGTTGAGGGCAATGTCAATAATGAGGATGGAATCGCACCCATTGATGGAAGTGAGGGTATCCATGAAGTTGCCGGCG